>CAVWBZ010000001.1:0-379386 GCA_963753295.1 uncultured Actinomycetes bacterium
CGATCCGCTGGACGCGGCGCAGCTCGTCGGCGGACTGGAACGCGGCGCAGTTGGTGACCCGGGACGCCGGAGCCATCTGCGCGACGTAGGCGGCCAGCATCTGCAGCCCGTGCACCGGATAGCGCAGCGGGGCGTACCAGCGGTCGAGGAACCGCACCCACTTCTGGTCGAGGTCCCGGTCGTAGGCGGTGTCATCGACCTCCCGGAGGAGGCCGTCGATGACGTCTTCGCGACTGTCCTGCAGCTGTGTGTAAACGCGGTAGGTGGTGCGACGCGGGTCGGAGAACCGCTCCCAGCCGCGGGCTCGCAGCGCGGAACCTTCCCGGTAGCGGTAGTACCAGGCGACCACCGGGTTGCCGGCCGTCAGCTCGAACCGCATCGGGTGGTTGTAGTGCAGGTCGGTGCTCACCAGCTCGTACTCGAGCGGGACGCGCCGACCCGCCGCCAGCCGCGTGTACGTCTTGCGGCCCGGCGGCCGTCCGGTCGGCGGGGTCATCGGCCACCCGCCAGCGGAGAGGCCGTTTCCGCCGATGGCTCGCGCGCGAGCCGCCAGACGGCACCGTCCTCGGTCAGCTGCATGACACCGGTGAATGACGACATCACCACCTCGAGCTCACCGGGGAATCGGATGGCCGAGCCCGTCGCGGCCTCGAGCCCCGCCCGCGACAGCCGGCAGACCCGGGGGACCAGCACCCGCAGGTATGCCCCCTCGTCCTGCACGCGCACGTCCGTGTTCTCCTCCTCGATGACCGAGATGACCGACCACGCGAACGGCGTCGCGTGCAGCACCGGGCCCACCCCGTAGCGGACGTCACCGGACGTGCTCATTCGTCCTCCCCTACGCCCACGAAGATCCGCTCGCCGTCGAGGCGCACCGGATAGCGGTGCAGGCAGGCGCTGGCCGGGTTCACTCCGCGACCGGTCCGCACATCGAATTCCCACTCGTGCGCGGCACAGGTCAGGACGCCGTCAGCCAGGACGCCCTCGGACAGAGGGTTCGCCAGGTGCGGGCACCGGTTCTCGTAGGCGACCAGCGTCCCGTCCAGGTTGCACAGCAGCACGCCGACGGCGCCGAGGTTCACGGCGCGCATCTCGCCCGCCCAGATGTCGTCCAGCGTCCCGGCGTACCGCCACACCGCCATGGTGCTGTCACCTTCGCTCGACCTTGAAGATGTCACCGTTTCCGAGCCCGGCCTGGGCGATGGTGGCGGCGGGATCGAGGATGTCGCCGGCCTCGTTGCGCACCGTGATGGATCCGCCACGCTCGGGCGCCAGGCCCCAGGCCACCAGCTGTCCGGCCATCTGCGCCACGGTGCGCTCGTCGGGGGTGACGATGACCCGGCCCAGGAAGTCGTCGCTGGCGAAGCCGAACAGGTAGACGCGCATCGTCGCGCCCTCAGCGCTTCGGAACGGGGTCCAGGCGCCACGGGTCGAGGCCGCGGCGCAGGTCCTTGCCGGTCTCGACCGGCGCTTGGAGTCCCATCCACGTGTGCAGGTCGGTGAGCTTGCCTGGCGCCTCTCCGGCCACGATGCGGTCGACCACGCTCTTGTGATCGGCGAACCGCGACTTCTCCTGCTCGAAGATCCAGCGGCACGGCTCGGAGCAGAACAGGTAGCGGCGGCCGCCCATCTCGAGGGTGCACGCCGTGTTCCGCCCGGGCCTGATGAACAGCGCGGGGAGCTGGCACAGGTTGCACAGCGCGGGCAGCCCGTAGGACAGGGTGCCGGCCTCGCCGCCGGCCTCCCAGCGTCGCTCGAGCTGGTCCCATAGCGGCCCGTAGGTCTCGTTCCACCGGGGGTACTTCTCGTTCAGCCACTCGCGCTCGGCGGCGTCGGGCATCGCGACGTCGAACCACAGCGTGGTCCGGTAGGTGTACAGGCCGAGCTGGAAGCTGTGGTGCGCGAAGTCGAGCTCTTCCGTGAACAGGTCCCAGAACCAGGGCTTTTCCAGGTCGAACTCGGCCAGGTTCTTCATGAACTGCTCGGTTACCCACTCGGTCATGAACTCCTTGAACGAGCGGGTGCGCGCGCTGAGCGGGGCGAGGTACTCCATGGCGGTTCCGCTCAGCGCCAGGAACAGCCGCCAGCACCGCCACCACATTTTGTCGATCAAGTACTGGGCCCGCTCGCGCGAGCCGTTCTCGAGCAGCGTCCGCAGCACGGGATGGCCGATCTGGGCGTGGCGTGCCTCATCGGTCTGGATGCTCGCCACCGTCTTCTCGAACAGGTGATGGTGGGCCCGGTCCGCCATCGCCGCCATGGCCATGAACTGCAGGTTGGTGAAGCCCGTCTCGAACACGAAGTTGAGCTGGATCGCTAGGTCGATGGCATCGGCGGCGAGGAACATGTCATCGAACAGGTGGCGGGCGGCGAGAATCACCCATTCGTTGGTGTGGAACGCCTTGTGGGTCCAGTCGAAGTTGCCGTCGTGGGCCAGCAGGTCGTGGCCGATCAGCAACGGGATCTGGGTGTGGCGGATCTCATCCAGTGCACCCAGGGTGGCCATCGTCCGCCAGGCGCTGTCGCGCCCGAAGCGGGCCATGCGCAGCTCGGCGACCGCGCCCGCGTACTCCGCCAGAGCGACCGCGCCGTTGTGGAACTTGACCAGCTGAACCCAGCCGGGGTCGAGGTCGTCGAACAGGCGGGGCTTGCTCAGCGCCGCACGCACCCCGAGCACGGCGGCGTCCTTCTCCCGCTGGTTCGCGACGTACTCACGGTAGGTCGTGCGGTAGGCCTCGTTCCAGTCGCGCCACGCGTCGTGCGTCAGCCAGGGGCGGCCGCTGATCTCCTCCGGGAAGAGTTCCCGCTCCTCGACGTAGCGGGGCGTCCAGTCGACCTTGCGGGCAAGGTCTAGCCAGTCATCGCGTCGGAGTACCATTGCTCCGCTTCCTTGGTTACCGGAATCACGGTGCCGGTATCGCGCCGCACCGCCTTGGCCAACACCTCGTCGGGTGTCAGGTAGTACGGGTTCTCGATCACCATTCCGCCCACCAGCATCCGGGGATGCGTCATGACCAGGTTGACGAGGGCACCGCTCCCGAACTGATCTATGTCGTAAAGGCACATGACGACCTGCGGGTAGAGGGGCAGGTACCGGTTCATCTCGGACTCGAGCATCAGCAGCTCGTTCATGTCGGGTATGACGTCGCGCCGCGACCATGTCTCCACCGCGCGCACGACGTCGAACTGCCCGGCGTACATCGCGTCGGATATCGCGGCCTTCCAGACCCCGATCGCCTCGCCGGCCGAGAAGCGGCCTGACCGCAGGTACATCTCGGACGCGCCGATGACCTCGAGCTGCTTGCCGGCGGTGAGCGCCGCGGCTTCGCCGCCTGGCCCGAGGGTCGAGACGATCTGTCCCGGCGCGGTGCCGTCGATGACGCAGATGCACTTGTCACCTGACGCCAGGCCGACCTGCAGGAACGGGATCAGGATCTGGTCCCGTTCCTCCTCACCGGAGAACACCCCGCAGATATGATCGCCCGGATCGGCTTCGAGTCCACCGACCCCCAGGGCGACGCGATTGGGCACCACACCACGACCAATCGGCAGAAGAGACCGTACGAGCCTAGATCCGCGGTTCCTCGCAGTCAATGCGCCGACCATCGGCCTATCCCGGTTTCGCGGCCGGCGCCGACCTGGTGTTGCCCTCCGTCAGGCCCTAGTCCTTCGGGCCGGGGCGGTCGGTGAGGTCGTCGATGACCAAGCCGAGCCCGATGCTCATCATCCACGCGTCCTTGGCCAGCGGGATTCCCTGCTGGGTCGGGAAGAGACTGCCCTCTTTGCGCATGCCGGGCGTCCTGGCGTACAGGCCGAGCAGGCCGCCGGAGAACGCCGCCAGCCCCGCGCCGGCCACCGCGGCCGGGACGACCGGCAGCAGCAGGGCCGCGCCGAGGGTGATCTCGCATACCGCGAGCAGCCGGGTGAAGTCCGTCGGCTTGAGCTTGTTCACGAACGGGTAGGCGCTGGCCGCGAACCCGGTGATCCGCATCGGCCGTACCCCAGCCGTGTCACGGTCAGTTCGCCGCCGACGTCGATCATGCCCGGGGCAGCTGCCGGCACCGATGCCTTCATGGACGTCACTGTCTAGCCGGTCACCTGGTCGCTGCAGCGACCGCTGATCACAGCTTCCCGGCGGCGCGGCACGGGCGCATCCCTAGTCCGGCTAGTTCCCGAGGACCTCCTCCACCCAGGCGCGCAGGCTCGCGGCCGGCACCGCACCGGCCCGCTGCGCCGCCACCTGCCCGCGCCACAGCACTTCGACGCGGTCGCCGACCTGTGGGGCCGGGGGGGGGGGTGATCGCGGCCAAGGAGGAACTGTCGCCGGCCCGCCCGGTCGCGCCGATCGACTACACCGCACAGATCGCCGCGTGGAGGCTTAGGTGCGCAGCGTGTGGCTGGGCGACACCCCGAAGTGCTTCCGGTAGGCGGCCGCGAAGTTGGCCGGGCTGGCCCAGCCCCAGCGGTGGGCGATCTCCCCAACAGTCGCGCCCGTAGCAGGATCGGCGGCTTGCAGCTGCCGGTGCGCGCCGCTCCAGCCGGACCCGGCGCAAGTAGCCCGTGGGGGTGGTGTCGTAGTGGCAGCGGAAGGCGTACTGCAGCGCCCGCGCCGTCACGCCTGCGGCCGCGGCGATCTCGGCATCGTGACGAGCTGCCCGGCATGGTCGTCGATGAATGCCGCAGCGCGGCGCACCGTCGCCGACGGCACGCGGCCCGGACCCGGGAGGTAGGCGGCGGTCATGGTGGTATTCGGGAAGGTTTCCAGCAGCGCGGCGGCAGCCAGCCGGGTCATCTCGTGCGCCATGATCGGGCTGGTCTCGGTGATCCCGGAGCCAAGCAGCTGGCGGCAGATGAACGCCACAGTGTGCGACCACAACACGCGGGCCGAGGCGGAGACCGGCGCAATCGACTCGAACCGCAGGTCCGCAGCGGGCAGGCGGGCACCCGCCCCCCAGCTCACTTTCGCTCCCGGGCACATCCCCGAGCACCTGCAAGACGACTGGTACGACCAGCACTTCCGCCACATCGGCGGCAACACCCGGCTGCTCCGCCGCGCCGCCGCCCTCCGCCTGGTCCAGATGTCCGCAGGCGGCTCGCTCGCCGAGGCAGCCGCCTTCCTCGGTATCGACCACCGCTATCTCAAGGCATCCCCCGGCTCGGCAGCACTCGCCGGCGACCCGGCAGAGTTCCGCCTCGCAGTGCACGCGCTCGCCCGCCAGCTCAGCACCACCCCCGGCCTGATCAACTACAAGCACCGCAGGGACGCCCTCCAGGACTGGTGCCTTGACCCCGCGGCATGGCAGGACATCATCAGCCAGCTTCCCCCGACCAAAGGGCCTTTCCAGCCCGAGCTCAGCGACTGCAAGCGCCAGTTCGCCTCCGAGGCCGTCTGGGCGCGCGTCACCCAGGGCGAGCACCTCCTGGCCCCCCGCATCATCGAGGACCAGCTGTCAGCCGGGGACCCCACCTGGCACCGCCGCCGCGACAGCATGTGGCACTGCTGCAACGTCAGCCCGGCAAAACCCCACTACGCCGCCCTCAGGCAGATCCTCAACGTCCTCGCGGACAACCTCGCCGACCAGATCGACGAGCGCTAGACGAGGAATGACCCCACGCCGATCCCGGCGACGGCAAACCCGGGATCAACACGACCACCGCTGCACGCGCCAAGCAGGCGATCAAGGACAACGCCAAACTCGATGCCCAAATGCCAAACTCGCTGCTCAGTCACACATCGAATGTCGCAAGCGACAAGTAGGCGACAGCTCATCTGAGAAAGCGCCATCTCTGATGAGAACCTACAGCCGTACTTCGTTTCTGATCTTGATCGGCCGTTTTGTCACCCTTGATCCATGATCCGTCTCGGCGTCACACCCATGCACCATCTGATGATTATGGGCAGTTCTGCCACGCCCGCGCCGCGGAGGCGCAGGGCCTAGTGGCGGTTGTGGCGACGCTGAGCAAGGGTTACGACCTTGACTACATCTGGAAGCAGGTGGACCGCGGCCCGGCCAAGGACGCGGCCAGCTACTACATCCAGGCCAGCGAGAGCGGGGGAGAGCCGCCCGGCCGCTGGTGGGGCCCCGGCGCCAAGGCGCTCGGCTTCGAGCCCGGCCAGCGGATCGAGCGCAAACCTTACGACCTGCTGTTCGGCGAGCGCCAGGCCCCCGACGGCACCCAGCTGGGCAGGCCCCCGGACGGCGGCCGGAAGGCCGCCGACCTCTACGCGCAGCTGCTGGCCGCCGAGCCGCACGCCACCGCCGAGCGCAAGCGCGAGCTCCGCACCGAGGCCGTCCAGCAAGGCCCGGCAGAGCCCGCTGTTCTTCGACCTGACCCTCTCGCTGTCCAAGTCGATCTCGATCTTCCACGCCTCCCTCGGCGAGAACGCCCGCCTGGCCCGCCAGGCCGGCGACCAGCGAAGGCGACGCAGTACTGGTCCGCCCTGGTCGCCGAGGTCGACGACATGATCTGGCAGGCCGTGCACGCCGGGTTCGGCTACTTCCAGCGCGAGGCCGGCTACACCCGCACCGGCTCCCACAACACGCGGGTGCACGGCCGGGAGACCGGCCAGTGGCACGAGGCCGACCTGGCCGTGGCGCACTGGCTGCAGCACACCTCCCGCGACGGCGACATGCAGCTGCACGTCCACTCCCAGATCGCCCACGTCGCCAGGACGGCCACCGACGGGAAATGGCGGGCGCCGGACTCCCTCGGCTACAACGAGCACATCGGCGCGGTCGCCGCGATCGTCTCCCAGCACCTGGAGGAGGCGCTGACCCGCCGGTTCGGCCTGGAGTGGGTCGCCCGCGACGACGGGCACGGCTTCGAGATCAAGGGCATCTCGCGGGGAGATGATGCGCGTGTTCTCCTCCCGCCGCGCGTCGATCACCGCCGACCTGCGCGCCCGCGCGGCGCGGTTCGAGCAGCGCTACGGCCGCAAGCCGTCGCAGCGCGAACTCGCGCAGCTCGCGCAGGCGTCGAACTTCAACACGCGCGCCGCCAAGGAAGGCGCCCTGGATCTTCGCGGAGCTGCACAAGGGATGGGCGGACAAGCTCGCGCGCACCCTCGGCGTGAGCCTGGCGTCGGTCGCGCCGTCGGTGTGGCACGACGGCGGCAGCGCAGGCGCGCGCCCGCGCGGCCCGCGCGATCCCGGCCCGGTCCCCGAGCCAGCTCGAGCTGAGCCAGGCGGCGCAGAAGGCGGTCGCGCTGGCCCAGCAGGAAAAGAGCACCTGGACCCGCGCGGACCTGATCAAGTACCTGGGCCGGGTCCTGCCCCGGACCGGCATGGACCCGGCCGCGGCCGCCGCCCTGCTCGAAGACCTCGCCGACCGGGCGCTGCGGTCGGAGTTCGAGCCGGTGGCCTGCCTGGAGGCGCCGGAGCCGGCCGAGGTGCCGCGCAGCTTGCTGCGCGCCGACGGGCGCAGCATCTACCAGCGGCACGGCGGCGTGCGGTACGCCACGCACGCGCAGCTGTCCCTGGAAGAGCGCATGCTCGCGCTGGCGCGCGCCAGCGGCGCGCCGCGCATGACCCGCGCCGAAGCCGCGCGGGCGCTCGGCGCGGACCTGGCGCAGCTCGAGGCCGCGCTGGCCGGCCGCGCGCACGACGCGCACGACGCGCACGGCCCGCGCACGCGCACCGGGCTGCGCGAGGATCAGGCCGCCGCGGCGCTGTCGGTGCTGACCGACGGCCGGCGCGTCTCGGTGATCAACGCGCCCGCCGGGTCCGGCAAGACCTGGGTGCTGGCCGCGGCGGGCCGGGCGTGGGCCGCGGCCGGGCTCGGCCGGGTGATCGGCATCACCCCGTCCCAGTCGGCCCGCAACACCCTGGCCGCCGGGGTCCCCGAGTCCTACAACAGCGCCCAGTTCCTGGGCCACCTGCCCGGCCAGCGCGGCGCCCGCGGCCCCGTCGGGCTGCGGCCCGGCGACCTGGTCCTGATGGACGAGGCGTCCATGGTCTCCAACCCCGACCTGGCCGACATCATCAGCCAGGCCGCCGCCAGCGGCGCCAAGGTGATCCTGGCCGGGGATACCCAGCAGCTGCAGGCGGTGGAAAACGGCGGCGGCATGTCCCTGCTCGCCGACGCGCTCGGCTACGCCCAGCTCGCCGAGCCGGTCCGGTTCCGCGCCGCCTGGGAACAGGCCGCCAGCCTGCGGCTGCGCGCCGGCGACACCACGCGTGCTGGCCGAGTACGACCAGCACGGCCGGATCAGCGGCGGCGAGCCGGAGCAGATGATGGACGCCGCCGCGGCCGCCTACCTCGCGCTCACCCTGGACGGCACGGACACGCTGCTGATGGCCGCGGACCACGCGCTGCGCCGGGAGCTGTCCCGCCGCGTCCGCGACGACCTGATCCGCCTCGGCGCTCGTCCAGCCCGGGCCCGCGGTGCGCATCGCCGACGGCGCCGCGGCCAGCGCCGGGGACCTGATCATCTGCACCCGCAACGACCACAGCGTCGAGGCGGGGGAGCCCGGCCGCACGCTGGCCAACGGCGACCTGCTCCGCATCGAGGCCGTCACCGAAGCCGGGCTGATCGTCCGCCGCGCGCTGGACGCCGACCCGCGCACCGGGCAGCGCCGCTGGACCGGCCAGCACTTCCTGTACCCGAGCTTACGGCGATGCCGAGCTGGGCTACGCGGTCACCGACCACGTCGCGCAGGGCCGCACCGTGACACGCCGGCCTGGCCGTGATCACCGGCACCGAGGACCGCCAGCACGCCTACGTCGCCCTGACCCGCGGCACCGACATCAACCTGGCCTACGTGTTCACCGCTGTCCCCCAAGCGCGCCGACCCCGCCCCCGGCCCCCGGCCCGCGCCCGAGCTGGCCCGCTACGACCAGATCCAGGCCGAACGAGCCGGCGTCCCCGCCCCGGCCACCCCGCCCGCCCCGCCCGGCGAGGCGCTGGCCGTGCTGTCCGCGGTCCTGGAACGCGACGGCCAGCTCCTGTCCGCCACCCAGGACCGGCACCGTGCCCTGACCGACGCCGATCACCTGGCCATCCTGAACGCCATCTGGACCGCCGAGACCACCCCCGCCCGCGAGCAGCGCTACCAGGACCTGCTCATGGCCAGCCTGCCGCCCGGCTACCGCCGGGAACCCGGCCACCAGGCGAAATGGCTGTGGCGGACCCTGCGCGCCGCCGAACTGGCCGGCCTGGACCCCGGGCAGGTCCTGGCCGCCGCGATCGCCGAACGGGACCTGGCCGGAGCCCGCGACCTGGCCGCCGTCATCGACGCCCGCCTCCGCCACCGGACCGGCTCCCTCGTCCCGCTCCCCGCGGGCCCGTGGTCCGCGCAGGTCCCCGCCATCGCCGACCCCGAACGCCGCGCCTACGCTCGCCGAGATCGCCGCGCTGATGGACGCCCGCAAGGACCGGATCGGCGAGCACGCCGCCGACCACGCCCTGCCGTGGGCGGTCAACGCCCTGGGCCCGGTCCCCGGCCACCCGCTGGACCGGCTGGACTGGCAGCGCCGCGCCAGCTCCATCGGCGCCTGGCGGGAACTATCCGGCTACGACCACCCCGCCGACCCGATCGGCCCCGAACCCGTCGCGGCCGCCCCGGACATGCGCGCCGCCTGGCACGAGGCCCTCGCCGCCCTCGGCCCCGTCGACGGCCCCGACGTGCGCGGCATGCCGGACGGCACGCTGCTGCACCTGCGCGACACCTACCCCATCGAGACCGCCTGGGCGCCGCAATACGTCGGCGACGAGCTCCGCCAGGTCCGCGCCGGCGCCCGGGACGCCCGCCTGGCCGCCGTCCGCGCCGCCGCCGAAGCCGCAAGCCGCCCAGCGCCGCGGCCAGCACGAGCAGGCCAGCCCAGCAGCAGGAACTGGCCGCCAGCTACCAGGCCATGCACGACGCCTACGCCGAACGCGAGACCGTCTTCGCCGCCGTCATGGCCGACCGGGCCGACTGGGACGCCGCCACCCGCGCACCAGCGGCACCTGGCCGTGGCCGCCGACGCCGAACTCCGCCGCCGCCACCCCGGCCAGCAGCTACCCGCCGCTGCGCTCCGCCGAACCCCCGCCCGCCACCCAGGCCCAGCGCGACGAACTCACCCTGACCACGGGGGAGCAGATCCGGGAGACGGGCCAGTGGATCAAGGACCTGGCCGCCCAGCGCCGCGCGTTCGCCGACAGGCTGGCCGACCGGCAGAGCCTGACCATCCCGTCCGAAGACCCCGACTACGGCGACCTCGGCCAGGCCTTCCCGCCCTGGCCAGCACCAGCCAGGGACGCCATCCTGCAACCGCCCAAGCCCGAGATCCAGCCATCAGAGCGGATACTGGAACGCGTCCACGACCACGACCTGGACATGGAAGCCGCGAACTGACGATAACGTCGCCATACCGCACCCGGCTGTAGGCATGTCCACGGCCGGTGCGGGCGGCCCTCAGGATCTGCCTGATGACGGTTCGGTCGACTTCGCGACCATCATGGAGGGTGAGCTATTCGAGTGTTGCGCCGCCGGTCGATGCCGAACGATTTAGCGCGGCTTCGGCACGGCCCGGAACGGGACGGTGAGCACGCGCAGACCAGCCAGTTCGGGATGTGCTAAACACGCAGATAGCCCTGGCTTCCTAGTGCTAATGGGGCCACCATCACTGGTAACTGGATAGGTCGTGCCTCAGCGGTCGTATTTGCGTTTGTGCGCTGAGTGACTGATTTTCGGCATGGTTGGCGTTTCAGGCGGTGGTGGCGTCTGTTCCGGGGATCCAGGGGGCTGCCCTGGGCGGCTAGCGTGAGGGCGTCGAGCCATCCGATGCCGTGACGGGTGGCGGTGGCGAGGTAGGACCGGATGGTGCAGAAGATCTCGGCTCCTTGCATGGACCGCATGCATCCGGAGACTTTGATCCGGAGCTTGCTCATCCGGATGACCTGCTCCGCTTCATTGTTATCGAAGGGAACCCGCAGGTCATGAGCGAACCGGAGATAGTCATCGGCGCGGTCGCGCATCCGGGTGGCCAGGGCGTGCCGTTTCTTCTGCAGCTTGCTGCGCCGGGCCGCGTTGAGCGCGATCCCGGCCGCTGCGGCGTCGCGGAAGTCCTTCTCGTGGCCGGCGAGCAGGTCTGGGCTGATCGCGTCCTTGCCGGCCTCGCGGGCGGCGCCGGCTGCCTTCTTCAGCGCGAGCAGCGCACGGGTCGCCTGCCCGGCCAGATCACATCGCGAGGTGTCCCGGTCTCGGTGACCGCGACCATTTCGCGCAGCAGGTGGGCGTTGCACAGCGCGTGGGTGGCGCCGATGTAGGTGTCGTACGGCGCCCAGGCGTCGTGCACCGCGATCCCGGTGAAGCCGGGAGGCACACCGGCGTCCTCGATCCCGGCGACCCCGCGGCGTCGGTGCACGGTACAGCAGGCTGCACCGGGAGGTCGACGCCTGTGCAGCCAGTGACAGTAGCCTGCCACCCGCATCCCGGTCTCGTCGAAGAAGGCCAGGGGCGCACGCGCGATCGCCGCGCGGACCGCTCGAGCACCGGGCCGAGCGGCCGGAGCACGCGCTGACCATGGCGCCGAACCGTCGAGGGCACCAGGGCCAGGCCGAACAGGTCGGACAGGGCGGCGGTGCCGGATCCTCGAGAGGAACTGCCCGTGCAGCAGGTACACCGCGATCCCGGTGATCCGCGGCCCGTACTGCACCGGCTTGGCCACTGCGCCGGCGCCGCGCCGTGCGCTCGCCCGCCGCACGCGCACCGACACGAGAGCATGCGATGCTCGGTGACCTACCACCACCGGCGGGACGTCGAACACCTGCCGACGCTCCATCGCGATCTGCGCCGCATCGCGCAGCACGTGCCGCACCCGGCACACCGCCCGGCTCATGGCGGACGATCGCGTCCGGCTCGGCCACCAGATCGAGGGTGGCCCCGGCTCCGCCCTTCGGCCGGCCCGGCTTGCGCCCGGACTTCCCCCGCAGCGACTTCGGCGAGGGTTTGCCCAACCCGTCCGAGGACGGCGGCTTCGAGGAGTTGCGCGAGTTCTGCTTCACCCGCGCGGCCAGGTCAGCGACCTGCGCCTGCAAGTCCGCTATCTGCGCCTCCATCTGGCCGATCCGCGCATCCCGCTCAGCCAGCAGCTCCCGCAGCCGCGCGTTCGCAGCGCGCACCTCGCGAACCTCAGCCAGCTCACCGGACACAGGGGGCGTACCGGACACACGGTGCACTACACCAGAGCCCGGCCCTCAGTGATCAACACGACACGCCGAGCCGACTGCAAGCCACCCGGCGAGGTTCAGCCTGGCCCCAGATCCGCCGACAGCCATCGCTGCGGACGCAGGTAGATCGCGACCTGCTCGCCCAGCTCCGCCCTGGCCCACTCGATGTAGGCCTGGGCCTTGTCCGGCGCCAGATAGCGCCCGGTAATCTCCCGCAACAGCTCATCGGTCCCCGCAATCGTGCGCGTGACCGGCCCCTCCACCGACACGTACCGCACAGTCGGCAGGACCCGCTCGACCATCAGGGTAAAACGGCCGGCCGCCTCGATCAGGCGAGCCTTCCTCGACCCGGCCGGGGTCAGCACCCACGCCTCCCCGCCAGGTGCGTACTGGTACCAGATCGGCACGGTCAACGGGCCGCGGCCCTCGCCGGCCGACACCGACAAAGCCGCGATGTGCGGCTCGGCCAAGAACAGCTCACGGTCGCGTACAGACAACGCCGGCGAGCTTCTGGACGAGGACGACATGTTATCTGCCATGGCCAGAACCTATGCCCAGGCACCGGCATTCTCGCCAGCCAGCAACCTGCCGTCCCGAGTTCGGCCACGTGAGTGCGCAAGCCGGCTGGTGCTGGTGATCGGTTCGAGGGCGTGGCGCAGGTTGTCAGGCCAGGGCCCGGCAGTGATGGTGCACCTGCGGGTCTGGATCTTTGATGGTGTCGCAGTGGCGCGCGGTGCAGACGACGTTCCTGATCGACGAGCCGGCCTGGTTCTCGATCCAGCGCTCCTGCCTGAGGCACTGCCGGCAGGCTTCCCCCTGATGGCCGCGGGCCGGTACCGGCGTCAGTTCTCAGCCCACACAGAACTCGTTACCCTCAGGATCCTGCAAGATGACGAAAGTACCGGCTTCATCAGTTACCACCCTGACCTGCGTGGCACCAAGACCCACCAGCCGCGCAACCTCGACCGCACGAGCATCCGGCCCGGCGCCCAGCGCAGTGACGTCAAGATGAACGCGGTTCTTCACACTCTTAGCCTCCGGGACCCGCTGGAACGCCAGCCGAGGCCCCTGCCCGGCCGGATCCTCGATCCGGTACCAGTTGCCGAGACCCTCCTCGCGATGCCCGAGCGCCCGCAGGGCCGCATGGATGCCGTCGATATCGGGCGGCGCATAACCAAGGACCGCGGCCCAGAAGGCAGCCAGGGCCGCCGGGTCAGCGCAGTCAATGGTCACCTGGACATTTCCTGAGGTCACCACGAGATTCTATGAGCGCGCTCCAGGAGCGGAATCCGTCCTGATGAGCCTGCAGGCCCCCGGAGATCCAGACCTGACTAGTGCCGCGACCGGCAACGTTTGCCCCTTGGATAACCTCTGCCGAGAGGCGGAGCAGTACGCCGAACGCCGAACCCAGCGTGCCCGCCGGAGCAATTCTCCACCCGGGCTATAGCGCGAGATGAAGCGTTGTGCGCCACCCCGTCTTCTGGAATGAAGCGGTGATGGAGTCTGCGTCTCGGTCTCTCGGTCACACGTCGGGGAGCGTGACCACGTACCCGGGATGGGCTGAGGACATCCAGTCGTTGGTCGCTGCGGGTGGCATGGCGGCAAGGTCTGGCATGTCGAACACGAGGCTCCGCTCGGCGTGTTCAGCGATCGGCACGACCTGAGCAGCCACCTGCAGCTGGGCCTGGCTCCATCGGCGGAGAGCGTCATCAACGGCCGGGGCGTCGGCGAGGGCGTCCGCCAACGAGGTGGCATTGGCCACCGCCCTGAGGACCCCGCTAACCGTGAACGGGGGGAACACCGCACCGGCGTCGCCGACCAGGCACAGGCGATCGCGGGCGTAGCTGCGGGACAGAACGGAGTAAATGGCCTGGATCGACGAGTTGCCGCTCTGCTGCACCAGCTCGAACAGGACCGGGGGCAACAGGTCCGCCAGGCGAGCCTCGAAGCCCGCCTTGACCGCCGGATGCACCTTCCCGAACGGCACCGAGCCGGACTGCTGCCGCTCGTGATCATCGACCAGCACCGAGGACAGGGCGCCCTCCGGAACCTGGAGGTAGTAGCCCCACATAAGAAGGCGCTTGCCCCGTTCGGCGCTCTGCCCGGACCCGGGGATGTAGTACACGGCTCCGTGTCCCCCCTGATATGCGACTCGCAGGAAATCGCAGCCGCCGAGGGGATCCACGCGGAGGTCGCTCTCGGGGAGGAGCCCGCGCCACAGCACTATCCCCCGGTAGTGCGGCGCGGCGTCGGGGTCAATGAGCCTGCGTCCCATCGAGCCATACCCGTCGGCGCAGACGACGAGGTCGAAGTCCCATGAGCCGCCCGCGAGAAGATGCAACGTCGTGCCGTGCGGCCCCGCTTCGATCAACTCGACGGCCGAGGCACGGCGGTACAAATCATCAGGGACGCCCCGCCGAAGACCCTGGTACAGATGGGCCCAGTTGACCGCCCTGGAGCTGACCTGGACATCGCCCAGCCATCGCTGCTGGCCGGTCCCGGATCCACGGGTGACATACCGCATGTAGCCGATCCGGCAGGTGGGGAGGGTCGCATCGACCAGACCACGCGCCATCATGTCCTGCCACACGGTCGTCCAGGTAGCGATCCCGGCACCGCGGCTCACCAGGTCCGACTCGGACCGCTCGAAGACGACTACGTCATGGCCGGCCCGATGCAGAAGCGCCGCAGTCGCGCACCCGGCGATCGATCCCCCGATAACGCCTACTCTCATGCCTATCGCCCCCCAACCCCCCTCACAGGCCTTCCGGGCGGTGATGGTAAGCCGGCAGTGTAGCAGCCACATGTGCTCGACAGCCGCATCGGCCTTCGAGGAACGGGGCAAACGTTGCCGGTCGCGGCACTAGTTACCATCACTGTTAGTAATGCAATGGCTGTTATAGTCGCTCAACGCATGTTCTGATGGCGTCCTTGTCCCACGCCCCTGAAGCAAGCATCGGCCGGATTACGCTCTCGTAGGCTGCAAGCGCCGAGGCTGCGGATGCCCCGCCGTGCGCCCACAGGGATTCATGACGTCTGACCCAGCGGTCGACGTCCTTGAAGTGCACGGAGGTCCGGCCACGAGTCGCCTGGTCCTCTTGAACGCTTACTGCGGCTCCTGAGATGACAAGGAAATCCACTGCCTGCTCACCACTGAGACGATCTCGTACGGCCAGTCCGCAATGGACACCCAGGGACCGCTGGTTATCGACGAGCCGTTGCAGTTCACGGGCATACCGCTCAGCCTCTAGATCGGCTGCCCAGCAGATGAAAATGCGCCGGACTTCACCTCCGGCGTCGATCAGCCTGCGGTTCTCGGCACTGTATTCACGCAACCCGACGCCAGCCAGGTGGACTCCCGAGGGCGTTGCCAGATCCGTGGCTAGCACGCGTTTAGGCTCGGCGGGCGAGTCGATCAGGACCTGCAGCAGCAAGATCGCCAGTCGAGGGGCATCTGCGTCATAGGCCAGCAGATGGCCGTCAGCGATCTCTCCGAAATCAGCGATGAGGTCTGATTCGAGCCGGGAACGGATGACATCGAAGTAACGGGGATCGGACATGCTGCGGCTAGCCGGCCGGCGTAGATAGATATGCGTCCGGCGGAGCCAGAGATGACTGATGACCAGGGCAAGCAGCAATATGGTCTCTATCGCCAAGACGATGCCGACAGCCGCCATACGATGGCTGGCCCATACGATGACGGGCATCACCACGCCGACGATCCCGACCAGCACATTAAGCACGGGTGAGGACACGATATCCGCGAGCCGCTCCACGGCATCCCTGTGCGACGAAGCACCCGAGCGCATGACCCAGCTCCTCTCAACCCCAACAGGCACCATTATCATTGATCCGGGCCGGTCGCCCCGGAGCTGCAGCAGTCCGGCTCCTGCTGTACTCGCGACCAAGGTAGACAGCCATGCCGACCGTCCGGCGGAACGCGTGTCCCAGGTCCGCGACGCAGGTCATCGAGATTCTGGTCACCGCCCCTCCCGAGACGGCGGTGCTGGAAATTCCCACTCGGGTCAAGACGCGGCAATTAGCACAGAGGGCCCCGACCACGTACTTGCTCCCAGCTTCCCGCCGCACAGAGACGTAGCCCCGAAAAATCGCACCGCTCTACTTGGCTCCCGCATCCATCGATTCGCTGACATGCAGAATGACCCAGATCTGATCGCCAAGCCCTCTGCAGCCAGATTGAAGGCGGCGCCGCGCATAGCGGCGGCTACTTGCGCGGGCGGGCGAAGGCCGTGGTTGCTCTCGGTGACGGGTGCCCCGTCAGCCTCCGTCCTTAGCTGCCGACTGGCCGCATGGCATGGCCAAGATCTCGTCGTGCCCACGACCTCAACCCTGTCCGCGGCAGAAGAGTACGACCGATCAGCAGCATTATGCATATGAGTGCGTCTCCGCGAAGACCTGGTGTCGCAGCTATGGCGATCGGGGATGGCATCCCGTCTGCGGCAGATGCGGAACGGTTGCGCGGATACTCGTCGAGGCGCTCAGACGTGTCCATTCAGGGGTGGGACCTGAGCTGTGGTTTCAGGCTGCTGAAGCCGGAAGCCATGGGTCGCCTGCGAGGGCTCGGGTGACGGCGTTGAGCGCGGTGAGTCCGTGGTTCGCGGCCGAGTCGAGGTAGCTGCGAATGCGGCACCACCGGGCGAGGGTGCGCGGGGTGTGCCAGTACCCGGAGACGGCCTGGTGCCGTTTGGCGGCCTTGACGGCCTGCTCGGAGCAGTTATTCGTCCACTCGACGGAGAACTCGCGGGTGAACAGCCAGACCTGCTCTTTGTAGTCGCGCAGCCAGCAGCCGAGGGTGTAGCCGGGGTGGTTGCCGTCGTGCCAGTCCCGGTGCCGGTTGTGCGTGATCCCGAAGGCGGCCGCCTCGTCGTAGCGCTGGCGCAGCTTCGCCAGAAGCTCCGCGTCCAGCGCGGGATCGCCCCTGGCCAGGGCTTCCCCGACGGCCTGGTGCGCCTCGCGGAGGATGCCGATGACGTCGGCGGCCCACGACTGCAGGCCGCCGGGTCCTAGCTTGGTGACGGCGCGACAGCGGCGGATGACGTGCTGGCAGCACTGCTGCACCCCGGCGAGTTGCGGCAGGAGATCCTGGTAGGCGCCGTAGCCGTCGCTGATGAGGAACCCGGTGAAGAACGCCAGGATCGCGGTGATCGCGGCGTGCTGCCGCGAGCCGAGCGCCCGCAGCCAGGTCAGCCCGCGGTGCGGGGTGCGCACGACCAGCACGTGCGGCGCGCCGGCGTCCTCTTCCGCGAGCCCGGCGTGCGGGTCCAGGAGATTGACCGGGGTCTCATCAGCGGCCAGCGCCGGCTCGCCGGCCAGGGCAGCCTGCATCGCGTCATCGAACCCGGCGTCCTCGAGCCGGGCGGACAGCCGCTCACTGGCCAGGTCCACGAAGCCCGGCGATACCGGCACGCCAAGCAGCATGCCGATCAGGTTCGCCGTCCGCTCAGACGGCACATTCCCGTACGAGGACAGCAGCACCGCCGCGGTGTTGATCCCCGGCCCGTAGGACACGCTGCCCGGGTGCGCCCACGGCGGCGCCTGCGCGGCATTCACCTTCCCGCAGCACGGGCAGGTCAGCAGCGGCAGCAGGTACTCGGTCACGAACCTGGCGATCTGCACGTCCCGGACCTGCGACCACCAGGTACCCGCCCGCTCCGCGCCCTCCAGCCCGGTCCCGCACCGCGAGCACTCCGCAGGCGGCGGCACCTCGGTCCGCTCATCCGGGTCCGGGTCCCGCGCCAGTCCCGCGCCGGGATGCCCGGGCTGGCCGCCGCGCTTGCGGTCCGCGCGCCGCTCCCGCTCCGAGGACTGCCGCTCCCTCTTCCGCTCAGCCTTGCGCTGCTCCCGCGCCCCGATCGGGTCCTTCGACGGCGGCGTCCCCGAGGTCGTGCTGTCCTGCCCGAGCTGGCGTTCCAGCTCCGCGACCCTCAGCTCCAGCCGCCGGTACCGCTCCAGCTGAGCCTCCAGCTCAGCCCGCAGCATCGCGTTCTCGGCATCCTTAGCCTCCACCACCGCCCGCAGCCGGGCGACCAGCTCACGCCGACCCCCGCTGCCGGAGGGCACGTCAGGCGCATCGGACACAAGCCCCGATCATGCTCAACCTCAACCAAAGGTTCAAGCGCCCCGCACCGCGTGTCGCGTCACGCGCTCACCCGAGTCAGCCGAGAACCCCTGAATGGACACGCGCAGACCGCATCTATCGCAATACCCAGTTCAGCTAGCGCTTGACGTAGTTCGGTGACGAGATTATTTTCCGCGATCCATCGAACGATCGAGTCAAGATGCATTGTCTTGTATGAGCGCCGATGATCATCTCTTTGCTCTTTAATCCATCCCTCAACGACGGGCTCGACGTAGGGATTAATGTGGCCGTTGAACACTAGAACACCTTCACGGCGATCAGGCTTTACGGGGAGTTGGACGGTACTCATGTCTACCTGAAACATCTCCGCGAGCTCATCACGCGCCTTGGACCAATTCGATTTCGTGATATCCCCCGCCTTGACCTGATACATCTGAAGGACGTGCTCACCATCGACTTCTACGAGGACGACTATGTCCTTGCCGTATTCAATCGGGCCATGCCGACGCTGGGCATACAGCGGAAGCTGTGCCTGCATCAGCCGGAGCAAAAGCTTCTGCAAAGCGACCTCGTCCTTAATTCCTTCAATCGTTCGGTACATCCAGGTGTGATGCTGGCCCAAGACCTGGATGGCTAGGGCGCGCTCCCCAACTGCGGGCTCGATGGCTGACACAATGGCTTCACCACCCACCAAAGGGATACGGCCTAGGATCTTCAGTGCCTCGGGGAGGCGCCCGGAGGTGTATCCCCTTGCCGGGTCATCACGAATCTCGGCGAATGCACTCGCAGCGGCATCAAGAAATTCGACGGCGAGTCGGTCATTCTCGTCGAAGCCTACGCGGCTCGCCTCAGTAAAGAGGGCCTCTCTCGCGCGCTCTGCAGAATCCACGGGGTCGGTTCCGTCGACGATCTCCCTCAGTCCGCCGATCAGGATCCTGAAGCAGGTGACCTGGGGATTCCGCCAGCCTGAATCGGTGTCTTGAACCGCGTCTTTAGCCTGGCTGAGCAGTGCAGCGACATGTTCCGGCGTACGGACGATCTGAGCCAACGCCGCCCGGGCCCGAAAGTATTTGGCCCAGAGATCAATATTGACTGAACTCCAGCCTCCTGCACGCCCGGCAGCCTCTTCGTAAGAATCCTGACTGAGTTCCTCAGCCGCCTCCGTAAAGCGCTCTACCGCCTGCGTTGGCGCAAGATAACCGCTGACCGCCGCCCTCCATCCTCGAAGGCCAGGCGTGGTGAATGCCTCAGGACAGGATCGAGCGACAGAATCGGCAGCGACATAGTCGCCTCCACGCACAAACAGGCGGAAGGCCGACGGCATCATCAGCACGACCGAGCCGCGCCCAATCATCATGCCACCAGAGTCAATCTCGACCTCCGGGAACTCCGGACGCCAGGTACCTCCGAAGTCGGTCTCTAGCTGGAAGCCGCGCACGAGAAATCCCGCGCGAGCGCGAGGGTCATCACTATTGTCCGCAATATTGATGAGCCGCTCGGCCAGCTCTTCTTGGAGAACACCCACCTCCCCGCGCACGCGCGTAGGGTCCACATCCCGGTAGTTCATCCCGAGTTCAAGAGCCCACATCCGCAAGGCAGCAGCCACTTCGAGTTCGTTAGCATCAGGGTTGGCGACCGCAGCAAGCCCGAATTCACGCGATGCTCCAAGCGCGCAATCCTTTAGCGCACCTACCGGTCCCCAAGCAAAGTCCATGGCCCGCCAGAGTGCATAGCCTGAGTAGAAATGCTCAGATGCTTCACTCCAACTCGCAGCTATCGCTTGAAGCCGGACAACCAAAGCGCGATCGGGGTGGTGGGCGAAATGATCTTCAGCCAGGAACGCAAGGAATGCGGCTCTCGGATCCTGAACCGATTCAGGCATCGCTCCCCATCGCTCCTCAACTAAGGCCGCCCAGAAGTACCGAGGACGCACACAAACACTGTCCAATCTAGATGAATCTGCGAATCGCTGCGTGCATCAACGCCCACGCCCGGACTTAATCATCGTCCGCTCATCGCAGATGAGGTCGACGGGGCAGCAGGGCAGCGATCTTGAGCGGGGCATGCGGATCGGCGCGACGTGATAGAACATCCGTTCTCGCGACTTGGACGACCCATCTTGGCCGCCCGCCAGGACGTCCTGAACGGCGGCTATTTTGCGTCCCCGACACTCGCGGTCATCGCGGTGGGTGACCGGCGCCTTGATAGCCTCCTCCGCCTAACGCGGAGGACCTGGCTCCGGGAAGAGGGGCGGTGGGCGCCGCGATACGGGGCCAGAGCCCGGGCGACCGGCGCTAGGGGCCTCCGGCTTGGAGGCGCTGAGCTTGGTGGCGGCAACGTCGGCCCACGCATGGCCGTCCGGGCCCGCCGTGCCTACCGCGGTGGCGGCGGCGAGCGCGAGGGTGGCATGGACCTGCGCGGCGGTCAGGGTCAGCGTCCATTCCTGGCCGTAGGTCGCGCCGCTGCTATGGCGGTCGGCAAGGGTCAGCAGGCGCTCGGCCTCGGCATAATGTTCCGGGCCTGTCATCGGTCCTCCAGATGACTCGATGCTGGGGCACTGAGAGTGATAGCCGCTGGCAGCCCTGTCAATGCCTCGATGGCCGGTGCTGGGCTAACTCAGTCGTATCCGCGCCGGGCTGTTCGTTCCCGCCGCGTGCATCATGCGATCTCGGCGCGACGCTTGCCTTGGTCTTCCAGCGGGCGACCTGGCCGTATGTGCGCTCAGTAGGACAGGAGGTGACACCGTGACGTAATGCCATGGTGTTCCTTCGTGTTCGTAAGCTCGTCGTCGCCTGCCGGTGGAAAATCGATCGATTTGCAGACATTGGTTGGCGTTTGCAGCCGGAGCTCTTGTATCACCGATCGGGCGGTGGTCCTCTGTGTAGTAGAGCGAGCCAAGCTGGGGCTGCCGGTGGCCTGCGTGCCGGGATAGGCGCGAACCGGAGTCATCTCAGGAAGGGGCGCGTCTCGGGCCAGCCACCGGCCAGTACCGGGTCCGCATGTAAGCGGGCCGCGGCACGGGAGGGAGGCGCCCGGATGTTTTATCGGCTTGACATGATCATGCTCACCGCTGGGTCACCGGCGCGGCGATCGCGGGCAGCGCCCGCGTCTGGGCGGCGCGGATCTGGCAGTCGTCGAGCGCCGCGCGACAAGGCAACGGGTCTGCGGATTCGCGCATCGCATTTCACCGGCCATGGCCGCCGTTGTGCCCTGGCTATTGCCGGATGGCAGCACATCAGCAACGTGGCCTGCGCCGCGGTGTGTGGGGAGGTGCCAGGCGATGGTAGATGAGTCGGCGGAGGTCGTCCGGTCGGTCGGGTTGGAGCTTGTATCGCGTCTGGCGCCAGAAGAGCTGCCGCTGTACCCGTCGCTGATAAGCCAGTTCCAGGGGGCTAAGCGCGGCAGGGAGAGCAAGGCGTCATCGGATGACCAGCTCCTGGGCTTCGGGGCCGCCGAAGCCGTGACCATGCTCACTCCGGTGATCTTGAGCTTCACCAGCAGCTTCTGGCAGGCGCTCGTGGCTGAGGCGGCGCGGGATTCGGTGCAGGGGGTGCTGGAGTGCGTCAAGGCGCATCTCCCTGGGCGCCATGATGCCGCAGCGGGGCCGCCGCTCACTTCGGGTCAGCTCCGGAGCGAGCCGGCCGTGCCTGCACTCCAGGCGCCGCTCGTCCTCGAGACGTTCCGCGAGGAGGACGCCTCCGGATTCCACGCGGCGATGATGGAGTCGTTCCGGGATCACTGGGAGTGGCACGGCTCACCGTTCGACGAATGGTGGACGCTCCGCCACGACGACGACCACTCCCTCTGGTTCCTCGTGCGGGACGGCGACGAGATCGCCGCGATCGTTCGAAACGAAGCGCGTGAGGCGGGCGGCTACGTCGGGCTGCTCGGAGTCCGGCGCCCCTGGCGCGGCCGTGGGCTCGGCAAGGCCCTGCTGCACCGGACGTTCGCGGAGTTCTGGCGGCGCGGGCTCACGCGCGTCAGCCTCGGCGTCGACGCCGACAGTCCCACCGGTGCAACGAAGCTCTACGAGCGAGTGGGGATGACCGTGGACAGCGCGACGGTCGTCTATGAGAGGTCGCTCGCATGAGCCTGCTCCGCGCGAAGTGCCCGACGTGCCGTGCCTTCACCGCGGTCGCCGTCGGCAACGACTACGAGTGTCATTCGTGCGGGCGGACGTTCGCCGCCGGGCTCGTCCGCGTGCCGCGTGCATGGGGTGACGGAGGCGAAGAGATGATCGAGGCCGCCGGCCTGCCGCTGAACTATCCGGAGGCATCCGTCGTCGAGGAGGACTCGCTCGTCGCGCAGACGCTCGCGGTCGCGTCCGACCTTCCGGCGCGCCCGCTCGTCCTCGGCGGCTGCTGCTGCTCGCATATCGGCGCGGTCGAGGGGCTGGCGGCGCGGCACGAGCGGCTCGGCGTCATCTGGCTCGACGCGCACGGCGACCTGAACACGCCGCTGACGTCGCCGTCCGGGAACGAGTGGGGGATGCCGTTGCGGATGCTCCTCGAACGGGGCGCGGTCGAGGCGCGCGACGTCGCGCTCGTCGGCACGCGGAACCTCGACCCGCCCGAGGTCGAGTTCATGGCTGCGGCCGGCCTCGACGCCGACCTCGACCGGGTGCTCGGCGGGGCGTCCGCCGTCTACGTGGCCCTCGACTGCGACGTGCTCGATCCCGGCGAGATGACCGTCTTCATGCCCGAGCCGGGCGGGATGACGCTGGCGGCGGTCGAGCGCCTCCTCGGCGAGATCCGCGGCCGGGCCACCGTCGCCGGGGCGGGATTGACCGGCCTGGCGCCCGATCCGGCGAACGTCGAGCCGCTCGAGCGGCTCTGCGCCGCCCTCGGGTTCTAGCTCTGGCGCAACCTCCCGGCGGCGAGGCCGGTCTAAGCTAGCGCCGTGGCCAAGATCGATGTCTCGATCGAGACCGACGACAAGCCGGCTCCACCGCCGAAGCACCCGAACACCTGCCCGAGCTGCCACTCGCACTACCGCGACGACGAGCTCGAGCGCGCGCTCTGGGTGTGTGCGCAGTGCGGCCACCACTTCGCGATGCGCGCGCGAGCGCGGATCGCGTCCCTCGTGGACGAAGGATCGTTCACGGAGGAGTCGGCCGATCTCCACTCGGAGGACCCGCTCGGGTTCTTCGACCTGCGCCCGTACACCGAGCGGCTCGCGGAGGCCGAGATGTCGACCGGCCTCGCCGACGCGATGATCATCGGGCAGGGAACCATCGAGGGCCGCGGCTGCGAGCTCGCGGTCATGGACTTCGCCTTCATGGGCGGCTCGATGGGGAGCGTCGTCGGCGAGAAGTTCTCCCGCGCCTGCGACGCCGCGCTCGAGCGATCCGCGCCGCTCGTCTCCGTGACGGCGTCCGGCGGCGCGCGCATGCAGGAGGGGATCCTCTCGCTCATGCAGCTGCCGAAGACGATCGCCGCCGTCGAGGACCTGCACGACGCGGGCGTGGCGATGGTCTCGGTCATGGCGCACCCGACGACGGGCGGGGTGCTCGCGAGCTTCGCGACGCTCGGCGACGTCCTCCTCGCCGAGCCGGGCGCGCTCATGTCGTTCGCCGGCCCTCGGGTCGTGCAGGAGCTGACGCGCGAGAAGCTCCCCGACGACTTCGGCCGTGCCGAGCAGAACCTCCGCTTCGGCCAGATCGACGCGATCGTCCCCCGACCGGAGCTTCGCGCCACCGTCGCGCGGCTCCTGAGGCTCTTCGATGCCCCCGTCTGAGCACGAGCTCCGTCTCCGCGAGCGCCTGAGCCGCCTGCGCAGCGTGCCGCTGCTCGGCGGCGCGAAGCTGTCCGGGGAGCTGCAGCGCCTCCAGCGCCAGCTCGACCGGATCGGGGAGGAGCCGACCGGCGACGACATATGGCGCTCGGTCGAGCTCGCGCGCCATCCCGACCGGCCGTACACGCTCGACTACGTCGAGCGGATGCTCGACGACTGGTTCGAGCTGCACGGCGACCGCTCCCGCGGCGACGACGCGGCGATGATCGCCGGCATCGGGAAGCTCGACGGGCGGACCATCGTGCTCGTCGGGCAGCAGAAGGGTCGCGACATCCACCAGCGCACCGAGCGCCGCTTCGGCATGTCCAACCCCGAGGGCTACGCGAAGGCGATGCGCGCGATGGAGCTCGCCGACCGCCACGGCTTCCCTGTCATCTCGCTCGTCGACACGCCGGGCGCGTACCCGGGCGTGAACGCCGAGCAGCACGGACAGGGCAGCGCGATCGCCGCCTCGCAGGCCGTCATGGCCCGGCTCACCGTCCCGACGGTCGCCTGCGTCATCGGCGAGGGCGGCTCGGGCGGCGCGATCGCGATCGCTCTCGCCGACCGCGTCCTCATGCAGGAGCACGCCATCTACTCCGTCATCTCGCCGGAGGGCTGCGCCATGATCCTCTGGCGGGACGCCGGCGAGGCGAAGAAGGCCGCCGCCGCGTTCAAGCCGGACGCCGCCCACTGCCTCGAGCTCGGCGTCATCGACGGGATCGTCCCCGAGCCCCGCGGCGGGGCCCACGTGGACTACCGGGAAGCGGCCACGATGCTGAGCGAGTCCCTCCGGGAGGCACTCGACGAGCTCGTGGACGTGCCGGGGGACGAGCTCCGCCGCCGCCGCCGGGCAAAGTTCCGCTCGCTCGGCGTATTCGCGTAGATTTCTGCAGGTTTTGCGGCCGCCTATCCACAGCGTCCACAGGCTTATCCCCGGTGGGGAACACCAGTCGTAGAAGGTCGACATACGACTCGAGGCCGGTAAAACCGGCCTCGAGCAGCGACCCCCCGCTGGGTGGAGAAGCGAGTCGGAGCCTCCCCCCAGGCTCCGCACCTACTCATCACCGGACTGGCGGTCCCCAAACCTCGCCCGGGCGGCTACAAAGGGTCCGGTGAGCGACGAGCTCCAGGAGTACCGGCGAAAGCGCGACCCGAAGAAGACTCCCGAGCCGTTCACCGGCGGGCGGGGGCGCGGGAAGGCGCCGGTCTTCGTCGTCCAGCGGCATGCGGCCAGAAGCCTCCACTACGACTTCCGCCTCGAACGGGACGGGGCGCTCGCCTCCTGGGCGGTGCCGAAGGGCGTGCCGCTCGAGCCGGGCGTCCGCGCCCTCGCAGTGCACGTCGAGGACCACCCGCTCGACTACGCCGGCTTCGAGGGCGAGATTCCGAAGGGCGAGTACGGCGGCGGGACGGTCGAGATCTGGGATGCCGGCACGTACGAGCTCGTCGAGGAGAAGCCGGACGGCGGTCTCACCGTCCGCCTGCACGGCCGGCGGCTCGAGGGCACGTGGACGCTCGTGCCGGCGGCGCTCGACGGGAAGGAGAAGAACTGGCTCATCCTTCGCAAGCGCGACGACGACGCCCCTGCAGGGCTCCGGAACGACTACCGGCCGATGCTCGCGACGCTCGCCGAGCAGCTTCCCGCCGGCGGCGAGTGGCTCTTCGAGGTCAAGTGGGACGGGTACCGCGCGCTCGGGTACGTCCGCGGCGGCGACGCGAAGCTCCTCAGCCGAAACGGCAACGACCTCACCGGCCGCTTTCCCGATGTCGCGCGCGCGCTCGCACAGGCCGTCCGCTCCCCCGACTGCGTCGTCGACGGCGAGGTGTGCGCGCTCGACGAACGGGGTCGCCCGAGCTTCTCGGCGATGCAGCAGGGCAAGCCGGGCACGGCGATCGTCTACGCGGTGTTCGACGTCCTCGAGATCGACGGCGCGCCGGTCGTCGACCGGCCGCTGGCCGAGCGGCGGGAGCGGCTCGAGCAGCTGCTCGACCTGCGCGGGAAGACGGTCCAGCTCTCGGCGGCGTTCGACGACGGCCGGGCGCTGTACGACGCGGCGGTCGAGCAGGGGCTCGAGGGCGTGATGGCGAAACGGCCCGGCTCGCGTTATGCGGAAGGCAAGCGCACGCGCGACTGGCTGAAGATCAAGACGCACGGCGAGCAGGAGTTCGTGATCGTCGGCTACACGAAGGGTGAGGGACGCCGCGCCCACAGCTTCGGCTCACTCGTGCTCGCGGTCAACGAGGGCGGGGAGCTGCGCTGGGTCGGCAACGCAGGCACGGGCTTCACCGAGCGGACGATCGCCGAGCTGCTCGACGTGCTCGCGCCGCTGCGCGTCGGCGCGTCTCCGCTCGCCGTCGTCCCGAAGATGCCGCGTGTCCGGAAGGCGGACGTCGTGTGGGTGCGGCCCGAGCTCGTCGCGGAGGTGAAGTTCGCCGAGTGGACGCACGATGGGCACCTGCGGGCTCCCGTGTACCTCGGGCTACGGGAGGACAAGACGGCGCCCGAGGTACGGGCGGAGAAGCCTTCGCGCGTGAAGCTGTCGAACCTCGACAAGGTCTTCTTCCCCGACGAGGGGATCACGAAGGAGGACCTGCTCGGCTACTACGGCGCGGTCGCGCCCGCGATCCTGCCGCACCTGCGCGAGCGGCCGTTCACGATGCGCCGCTTCCCCGACGGCGCGTTCGGGAAGGCGTTCTTCCAGAAGGACGCGCCGTCGCACACGCCGGAGTGGATCCCGCGCTTCCGCGTCGAGGTGTCGACACGCGACGCGCCGCGCCGGAAGAGGTGGATTTCCGCGCCGATCGTGAACGACGAGGACGCGCTCCTCTGGATGGTGAACATGGGCTGCATCGACATGAATACGTGGTACTCGCGCGTCGACAGGCCCGACCGGCCCGACTTCGTGCTCTTCGACCTCGACCCGTCGCCCGACGTCGGCTTCCGCGAGACGGTGCAGGTGGCGCTGCTCGTCAAGGCGGCGCTCGACGCGCTCGGCCTCGAGTCGTTCGCGAAGACGTCGAGCGCCGAAGGCATGCACGTGCTCGTTCCGGTCGAGCGGCGGTACACGTTCGACGACACGCGCGAGTTCTCGGAGATCGTCGCCGGCGCGATCGCGCGCACGCACCGGGGGCTCGCCACGACGGAGTGGTCGAAGTCGAAGCGGCGCGGCGTCCTCATCGACTCGAACCAGAACGGCGAGGGGAAGACGATCGCGTCGGCGTACTCGGTGCGGCCGCGGGCGGGCGCACCCGTGTCGACGCCGCTGCGCTGGGACGAGGTGAACGAGGATCTCGACCCCGCGGCGTTCACGATGGACGTCGTGCTCGAGCGCGTCCGCGAGCTCGGCGATCTCTTCGCAGGCGTGCTGACGGGAAAGCAGCGCCTCGACCGGGCGCTGAGGGCGCTCCGCTAGCCGAGCCCCTCGGGATGCCCGAGCGTCCCGAGCTCGACGACGTCCCGCCTGAAGAGCAGCGACGTCGTCCAGTCGGTGACGACGCGCAGCTTCCGCGACCACAGGGGCAGCTGGTACAGGTGGTACGTCCGCGTCACCCACCAGCCGGGGAATCCGCGCAGGCGGAGGCCGAGGACGTCGGCGATCCCCTTGTACCGCCCGAGCGTCGCCACCTGTCCGAGCATCCGGTAGCCGTACGGCTTCGGGTCGCCGGCGAGGTTCTTCGCGAGCCGGCGCGCCTGCCGGAGCGCGTGCTGGCACGTCGGCGGGTCGGGCAGCTCCGCCCGCGTGTTCGGGACGCGCGCGCAGTCGCCGAGCGCCCAGAGGTGCTCGTGGCCGCGCACGCGGAGCAGCTCGTCCACCTCGACGCGGCCGCGCTCGTCGAGCGGCACGCCGAGCTCGCCCAGGAGCGGGTTCGGGCGCACGCCTGCGGTCCAGACGAGCGTTCGCGTCGGGATCGCCGTGCCGTCGCCGAGGACGGCGTCGTCCGCCGTCACCGACTGGAGCGTGGTGCCGACGTGGATCTCGACGCCGCGGCCCGACAGCTCCTGCGCCGCGTACTCGCCGAGGCGATGCGGGATCTCGGGCAGGATCTTCGGCGCCGCGTCGACGAGCACCCAGCGGCGCGGCACGTCGCGGAGCCGAGGGTAGTAGCGCGCTGCGTCGTCGAGCAGGTCGGAGAGCTCGGCGAGCGCCTCGACGCCCGCGTAGCCGGCCCCGACGAAGACGAACGTGAGCTGGCGCGCCTGCTCGGCCGGGTCGTCCTCCGCGTCGGCCGCTTCGAGCTCCTGCAGCACGTGGTTGCGAAGGTTGATCGCGTCCGCGAGCGACTTGAACGAGAGGCCGTGCTCGACGAGCCCCGGAACCGGGACGGTGCGCGGTACCGCTCCGAGCGCGAGGACGAGCTCCTGGTAGCGGATCGTGTGGATTCCCGCGTCGGTCTCCACCGTCGCCGTGCGCCGCTCGAAGTCGACGCTCACGGCGCGGCCGAGCAGGAGCTCTGCCTGCGGCGCCATGACGCGGAGCGGCACGACGGTGTGGCGCGGCTCGATCGTCCCCGACGCCGCCTCCGGCAGGAGCGGCGTGTACAGCATGAAGTTCTCGAGGCTGACGATCGTCGCGCCCCGGGAGCCGAGCAGGCGCGCGACGTACGCCCCGGCGAACCCTCCGCCGAGGACGAGAACGCCTCCGCGCGCATCCCGCTCCACGGAATCGTTCTAGCATCAGCGCCAGTGGCAGGCGTCCAGATCTCCGTCGTCGGCAGCGGCGTCGAGCACGAGCAGCGGGCGGAGGAGGTCGGCCGGCTGCTGGCAGAGCGTGGCGTCACCGTCGTCACCGGCGGGCGCGGCGAGGTGATGGCTGCGGCCGCGAGGGGTGCGAAGAGCGCCGGCGGGACGACGATCGGGATCCTCCCCGGGGAGACACGCGCGGGTCTGAACGGATGGACCGACCACGTCGTCGTCACCGGCATCGGGCACGCGCGCAACCTCGCGGTGGTCGCGTCCGGCGACGCCGTCATCGCAGTGGGCGGGCGGTACGGGACACTCGCGGAGATCGGCTTCGCGCTCACGCTCGGCCGGCCGGTCGTCGTTCTCGAGCCCGGCTGGGACGTGGACGGCGTCATCCGCGCGACGACGCCGGAGGAAGCGGTCGAGCGGGCGCTCGAGGCGGCGGCGTGACCAAGCCGCACCGGCCGCCGGGGACGCACCGGCCGCGCTTCTACCGGCCTCGCTTCCACTGGGAGCTGCTCGTCTGCGGCGTGCGCGGCCACGCGCTCATCGGCCTCGACGCCGCGCGGCTTCGTCCGGAGGACGCGCTCGTCGCGCTCGAGCGCGACGGCCTGCGCTGGTACCGCTGCGTCCGCTGCGACTCGTGGCTGCCGCTGGCGCCGCCCGCCAAGCCGAAGCGGGACGTGCCGCCCGACCGTTCGGAGATCGAGCTGCCGCTGCGCGGACGGGCGCTGCGCGACAAGGTCGTGCTCCGGATCATCGCGATCGACCGCGCGATCCACTTCGTCGTCCTCGGGCTCCTGGCGGCGGCGATCTTCCTGTTCGCCGGGCACGAGCTCGCGTTGCGTGCGGTCTACTTCCGCCTTGTCAACGCGGTGCAGGGCGGGGCCGGCGCCCGCACCTCGAACGGTCACGGTGTCCTGCACACCCTCGCGCACGTGTTCACGCTGCGCACGCGGACCCTCTATCTGCTCGGCGTCGGTGCTGCCGGGTATGCGCTGCTCGAGGGCGCCGAAGCCGTCGGGCTGTGGTTCCAGAGGCGCTGGGCGGAGTACCTCACGTTCCTCGCGACGCTCATCTTCATGCCGTACGAGATCTACGAGCTGACCCTGTCGGTGTCGGTGTTCAAGAGCGTCACCTTCGTCCTGAACGTCGTGATCGCGGTGTACCTGCTGTTCGCCAAGCGGCTCTTCGGCCTCCGTGGCGGCGCCGTCGCCGTCGAGCTCGAGCGCGAGCGGGACGTCGGCTGGGAGGCGCTAGAGCGCACCGCGCCGGGCGCGTAGGAAGTCGCGCTCGACGTCGCTCGGCGCGAGGCCGATCGCGCGGTCGTAGGCCGCCGCCGCCTCCGTCTCCCGGTCGAGCCGCCGGAGGAGGTCCGCGCGCGCGGAGTGGAAGAGGTAGTAGTCGTCGAGGCCCCCGATCTGCTCGACGAGGTCGAGGCCGGGAGCCGGACCGTCGGCCATCGCCACCGCCACCGCGCGGTTGAGCTCGACGACCGGTGACGGCTCGATCGCGGCGAGGGCCTCGTACAGCCGGGCGATCGCCGTCCAGTCGCGCTCGTCCTCCACGTGCGCGGCCGCGATCGCGGCCTGCAGCTGGTACCGCCCCGGCGACCGGAGCGCGACCGCGCGGTCGAGCGCGCGGCGGCCCTCCGCGATCTCGGGCTCGTCCCAGAGCGAACGGTCCTGATCCTCGAGCAGCACGAGCGAGCCGTCCGCGACGCGCGCGTCCCGGCGCGCGTCCTGGAGGAGGAGCAGTGCGTGCAGGCCGTGTACCTCCGCCTCGTCGGGCATGAGCGTGGCGAGCACGAGCGCGAGCCGGAGCGCCTCTGCGCAGAGGTCCAGCCGGACCGGCGGCCCGTAGCCGGCGTTGAAGACGAGATAGATCACCGCCAGCACGGTGCGCAGCCGCTCGGGCAGGAGATGCGCGGGCGGCACGCGCAGCGGGATCCCGGCGTCGCGGATCTTCCGTTTCGCGCGCACGAGCCGCTGCGCGAGCGTCGGTTCGGGGACGATGAAGGCCCGCGCGATCTCCCGCGTCGTCAGCCCGCCGAGGAGGTTCAGCGTCAGCGCGACCTGCGCCTCGGCCGCGAGCGCGGGATGGCAGCACGCGAAGATCAGCTCGAGCCGCTCGTCGGGCAATGTCGTCTCCTCGTCTTCGGGCAGCTGCTCCGCGCGTGCGAGCAGCTCGGTCTTGCGTTCGAGCGTGCGCTGCCGGCGAATCCGGTCGATGGCGCGGTTGCGGGCCGTCGCCACGAGCCAGCCGGCCGGGTTGTCCGGCGTGCCGTCGCGGGGCCAGCGCTCGAGCGCCGTCGCGAACGCGTCCTGGAGAGCGTCCTCGGCGAGGTCGAAGTCGCCGAGGACGCGGATCAGGGTGGCCAGGACACGCGCGCGCTCGTCCCGGAAGACCTCTTCGACTATGCGGAGACCTCGGCCTCGCGCATGACGACCGGACGCACCTCGATGTGACCGAGTCGCGCCGACGGGATCTTCGCCGCCCACTCGATCGCCTCGTCCAGGCTGCCGACGTCGACGAGGTAGTAGCCGCCGAGCGCCTCCTTCGTTTCGATGAAGGGGCCGTCGGTGCAGAGCGTCTCGCCGTCGCGGACCCGGACGGTCGTCGCCGTGTCGGCCGGCTTGAGCTGGTTGGCGCCGACGAGTGCGCCGGACGCCGCCAGCGCCTGCGTGTACGCCCCGTACTCCTCCATGAGGCCGTCGTGGTACGACTCGGGGTCGTCGTGGATCAGGAGCAGGTAGTGCATGCGATTCCCTCCTTGAGCATCGGTTACGACACTACGACGAACGGCCTACGCCGATTTCGACATCCGGGTGAGAAGCGTCAGGGCGCCCTTCTTGTCGAGGTACTCGTTCAGGTTCCCGCATTTCGGGCTCTGGACGCAGGAGGGGCAGCCGTGCTCGCACGGGCAGCCGGCGAGCAGGCGCGCGGTGTCGGCCACCCAGCCCTCGAACTCGTCGAAGCCGCGCTCGCTGAGGCCGACGCCGCCGGGATGGCCGTCGTAGACGAAGACGGTGGCCGCGCCGGTGTCCTCGTGGAAGTTCGTCGACAGGCCGCCGATGTCCCAGCGGTCGCACATCGCCCAGAGCGGCAGCATCGCGATCATCGCGTGCTCCGCGGCGTGGAGCGACGAGAGCAGCAGCGGCATGTCGTCGAGGCCGTCGAGCTGCCGTTCCGTCGGCACGTACCAGACGGCCTCCGTGTCGAACGTCGTCGGCGGCAGGTCGAGCTGGACCGTGGCGATCGTCGCCTGGTCGCGAATGCCCTTCCGCTGGTACGCGACGACCTGCTCCGTCACCGACACGCGCCCGAACGACAGGGTGAGCCCGAGGCGGCGCTCGGTGCGCAGCGGCTCCTCCACGTCGGTGGACGTCTCCTTCTTCACCTGCGTGTACCAGTCGCCGGCGAACGGCTCGACGACCGCATGCCGTGCAGCGACGTCGAGCTCGCGCACGAGCCACGGCTCGCCGAGATGGAGATAGACCGCGCCCTCGTGCACGGTCGCGTACGCGCGCTCCCGTTCGACGATGCCGAGCATCGTCCCCGTCGTCGCGTCGACGACGGAGAACGCGTCGGCGCTCGCGGACCGGAGGGCGACGCGAGCGGCCGGGTACTCCTTCCCCGCGTACACCCAGCCGCGCTTCGTGTGCTGGAGGCCGGCGACGTGCGGTGCGCGCTCGAGTGCGACGTCGCCGAGCGTGTCGCGGTCGCTCTCGTCGATCGGCGCCTCGAAGGCGGCGGCGGCGAGATGCCCGTCTAGCACGCGCGGGTTCGCGTGATCGAGGATGGCCGCCTCGACGCGGCGGGCGAGCAGCATCTCCGGCTCGCGCATGAAGTACTGGTCGAGCGCGTCCTCGGAGGCGACGAGGAGCGCGAGCCCGTGGCCGCGGCGCCCGGCGCGGCCCCATTGCTGCCGGAGGCTCGCCACCGTTCCGGGAAAGCCGACGGAGATCGCGCAGTCGAGCAGGCCGATGTCGATGCCGAGCTCGAGCGCGTCCGTTGCCGAGACGCCGAGCAGCTCGCCCTCGACGAGGCGTCGCTCGATGTCGCGCCGTTGCTGCGGCGTGTAGCCGGCGCGGTACGGCGCCAGCCGCTTCGCTGTGGCCGCGTCGACGCGATCCGCCGTCATCCGGTGCACGAGCTCGGCGGCCTTGCGGCTCTTTGCGAAGCAGATCGTGCGGAGGCCGCGCTCGACGAGCGACGCCATGAGCCGCGACGCCTCGCCGAGCGCACTCGCGCGCAGGCCGAGCTCGGTGTCGAGAAGCGGCGGGTTCCAGAGCGCGACCGTCCGCTCGGCGCGCGGCGCCGCGTCGTCCGCGATCACGACCGGGTCGATGCCGAGGAGAGCGTGCGCGAGCTCGCCGGGATTGGCGATCGTCGCCGACGCGAGCACGAACTGCGGGTCGGCGCCGTACACGCGTGCCATACGACGCAGGCGGCGGAGGACGTTGGCGACGTGCGAGCCGAAGACACCGCGGTACACGTGCGCCTCGTCGACGACGACGTAGCGCAGGTTGTGCAGCACGTCCGCCCACAGGTCGTGCCGCGGCAGCACGCCGACGTGGAGCATGTCGGGATTCGTGAGGACGAGGTTCGCCCACTTCCGGATCTGCCAGCGCTGCTCCGGCGGGGTGTCGCCGTCGTAGATGGCCGAGCGGACGCGCGGCACGGCAAGCGCCGCGAGCGTGCGCGCCTGGTCTTGCGCGAGCGCCTTCGTCGGGTAGAGGTAGAGCGCGCGGTTCTTCGGCTCGCCCGCGAGCGCGTCGAGTACGGGCAGGTTGAAGGCGAGCGTCTTTCCGGACGCCGTGCCTGTCGTGACCATCACGTGCCCGCCCGCGCGCGCAGCGTCCCAGGCCCGCGCCTGGTGCTCGTACAGCTGCTCGATTCCCTGCGCAGCGAGCGCGGCGGCGAGCTTCGGGTGCAGGCCTTCGGGGAGCGGCGCGACACGCGCGGCGCGTGCTGCCTCCGTCGTCAGGTGCGCGAGCTCCTCGCCGGCGAGGAGATCAGCCCACGACGGTTCCATCCGCCTCCACGAGGATCGTCCTCGCCGCGTTGACGTCCGCGAGGCCGGCGCCGGCCGGCGCGACGACCGCGTCGAACGCGCGCACCGGAACCTGCTCGAGCACGGCCCCGGCGCGTTCCGCCGCGCGCGCGCGGTACGCGGGGTCGGGCTCGACGACGGTCACCTCGTAGCCGGCGAGCCGCAACGGCACCGCGTGGATGCCGGCGAAGCCGAGCTCGAGCACGTCGGCGGGCGGGGGCGGGAGCAGCTCGAGCACGCGCTGCGTCGCGGCCGCGGCGAGGGCGGGGGGCAGGCGGACCACGGAGAGACGGTAACGTTCGCCCACCGGGGTGCCGCAGCGCGCGGCTGAGATCACACCCGTCGAACCTGATCCGGTTGATACCGGCGTAGGGAGAGGAATGGTTGCCCGAGCGCTGACGATCGCAACGTCCGATTCCGGCGGCGGCGCCGGCGTCCAGGCCGACCTGAAGGCGTTCGCCGCCGCGGGCGTGTACGGCAGCTCGGTGCTCGTAGCGCTGACGGCGCAGAACACGCAGGCGGTGACGGCGATCCACGAGCTGCCGGCCGCGTTCGTGCGCGCGCAGCTCGAGGCCGTCTTCGGCGACATCGGCGTCGACGCCGCGAAGACGGGGATGCTCTTCTCGCGTGCGGTGATCGAGACCGTCGCCGAGTACCTCGGGCGGCACCCGGTGCCGCTCGTCGTCGACCCGGTCATGGTCGCGAGCTCGGGGGCGAAGCTGCTCGAGGACGACGCCGTCGAGGTGCTCGTCGAGAGGCTCTTCCCGCTCGCGACCGTCGTCACCCCGAACCTGCTCGAGGCGAAGGCGCTCACCGGTGTCGACGCGCCGCGACGCGAGCTCGCCGAGCGGCTGCACGCGCTCGGGGCGCCTGCCGTCGTCGTCACCGGCGGGCACGGCGAGAGCCCGATCGACCACCTCTTCGACGGACGCGAGCACGTCGAGATCCCTGTCCCCCGCCACGCGGTCGCGGCGACGCACGGCGCCGGCTGCACGCACTCGGCGACGCTGGCCGCGTTGCTCGCGCGCGGCGAGAACCTCGTCGACGCAGCCCGCGGCGCGGCCGCGGCCGCAGCGCGCGCGGTCGAGCACGGGCTCGTCGAGATCGGCTCCGGAGAAGGCCCCGTCGACATCCTGGAGGTGACGCGATGATCTCCGCCGGCACGACGCTGCGGACGATGCGCGAGCGCAAGCCGCTCGTCCACCAGATCACGAACTACGTCGTCATGAACGAGACGGCGAACGCCACGCTCGCGATCGGCGCGCTGCCGGTGATGGCGCACGCCGCCGAGGAGGTGGAGGAGATGGTGCGCATCGCCTCCGCGCTCGTGCTCAACATCGGCACGCTCTCGGAGCACTGGGTCGAGTCGATGCTGCTTGCGGGCGGCAGAGCCACCGCGCGGCAGATCCCGATCGTCCTCGACCCCGTCGGCGTCGGCGCGACCGCGTACCGGACGGACACTTCGCGCCGGATCCTCGAAGTCGTCGACGTCACCGTGCTGCGCGGCAACGGCGGCGAGATCGCAACGCTGCTCGGCGCGGCGGCGGAGGTGCGCGGCGTCGAGTCGATGAGCACGGGGATGGAGCCGGCGGAGCTGGCGCGCGCTGCGGCTCGGCGGCTCGGGCCGGTCGCCTCGGTGACGGGCCCCGTCGACTACGTCTCCGACGGCGATCGCGTGCTCGCGGTCGCGAACGGCCACGAGCTGCTCGCGACGGTGACGGGGACGGGCTGCATGTCCTCCGCGCTGACCGGCTGCTTCCTCGCCGCAAAGCCGGACGATCCCCTCGAGGCGGCTGCGGAGGCGCTCGCGGCCTTCGGCGTCGCCGCGGAGGACGCCGCCGCAGGCGCGGACGGGCCCGGGACGTTCCACGCCCGGCTCTACGACGCGTTGTATGCGCTCGATCCGGCGACGCTCGACGACCGGACGCGCATCGAGGAGCTGTGAAGGAGTTCGAGCTTCTCGGCGAGCTCGAGCGGCGCGGCCTCATCGTCGGCGTCGAGCACGACGCCGCGCAGATCGAGGGGCTGGTGGTGACGCAGGACGCGCTCGTCGAGGGCGTCCACTTCCGGTTCGACCTCATCGGCTGGCGCGAGCTCGGCTTCCGCGCCGCCGCGGTCAATCTCAGCGATCTCGCCGCGTCCGGGGCCGAGCCGATCGCGCTGATCGTCAGCCTCGCAGCGCCGAGCCTCGACGGTGCGATCGAGCTGTACGAGGGGATCGCAGAGGCGGGCGTACCCGTGCGTGGAGGCGACACGACACGGTCGGACTCCGTCGTGCTGAGCGTCACCGCGATCGGCCGCGCCGAGCGCGTTCCGGGCCGGGCGGGCGCACGCCCCGGCGACCTCCTCGTCGTCACCGGTCCGCTCGGCGCCTGCGGCGCAGCCTTCCGCTCCGGCCGCCTGTCGCGGCCGCCGGTGCGTGTCGCCGAGGGCGTCCGCCTCGCGCGCGTCGCACACGCGATGCTCGACATCTCCGACGGCCTGGGCCCGGACGCCCGCCATATGGCCGGGCGCTCCGGCTGCCGGCTCGAGATCGACCTCGGTGCAGTTCCGCTCGCCGAGGGCGCGACCGTGGACGACCTCGCCTTCGGCGAGGACTACGAGCTGCTCGCGGCGACGCCGGATCCGCTCGGCTTTTCGGTCATCGGGCGCTGCGTCGATGGATCAGGAGCGAGCGTCGACCTGGGCGGCTGGGAGCACTTCGGCTAGCCAGTCGTCGAAGTGCGCGCGCGGGCGGATGCCCACCACCGTGCTGCGGGCCTCGCCGCCGGCGAAGAGGATGACCGTGGGGATCGAGAGGACGTCATAGCGGCTCGCGATCCCCGGGTGCTCGTCGACGTTGAGCTTCGCGACGGGCACGCGCCCCTCGAGCTCGGACAGGATCGGCTCGAGGGCCTTGCACGGACGGCACCAGGGCGCCCAGAAGTCGACGAGGAGCGGGCCGCCGGCGATGGCGGCGTCGAACCCGTCCGTGTCCAGCTCGTGCATCAGATGCGCCCCGTCAACGCGTCGAACCGTAGCGTCGGGACGCGCCGCACCGCCTCGAGGAAGATCGCCCGGCTCATCTTCGAGGTGCCGGCGGTGCGGTCGGCGAAGAGGATCGGGACCTCGACGACGCCGAACCCGAGGCGGATGGCGCGGTACGTCGTCTCGATCTGGAACGCGTAGCCCTTCGAGCGGATCGCGTCGAGGTCCATCGCCTCGAGCACCTGCCGGCGGTAGCACTTGAAGCCGCCCGTCAGGTCGCGGACGTCCACGCCGAGGAGCGTACGTGCGTACCACGAGCCTCCGGTCGAGACGAGGCGCCGTCCGCGGCCCCAGTTCTCCGTACCGCCGCCCTGGACGTACCGCGAGCCCAGGGCGACGTCGGCGCCGTCGTCGCAGGCGTGCACGAGCCGGAGGACGTCCGCCGGGTCGTGCGAGAAGTCGCAGTCCATCTCGAGGACGTACTCGGCGTCATCCGCGAGCGCGCGGCGGAACCCGGCGACGTAGGCGGGACCGAGGCCCTCCTTCCGCGGCCGGTGGAGGACGGAGACGAAGTCGAGCTCCTCCGCGAGGCGGTCGGCGATCTCGCCCGTGCCGTCCGGCGAGTTGTCGTCGACGACGAGGACGTGGACGCCGAGCGGCTCGAGCGCGCGCAGCATCGGCTCGAGGTTCGCGCGCTCGTTGTACGTCGGGAGGCAGACGAGGGCGTTCGCCACTGCCGCTGAGGGTACGGAAACGCCGCTGCGCGACGGGTGATTGAGAACCACGGCCGACCTCTGCCCGCTCTTGCCAGTGCGGGAAACACGCGGGCGTCTCATGGGAACACGAGTGGAATCGTGATCGTGGCGGCAGCGAGGAGCGCCGCCGAGAAGGCCCGAATCGCCAGGTCGACCCGCGGCCGCCGGCCGGCGGCCGCGAGGCCCCAGAAGACCGGCACGGCGAGTAGGCCGAAGCGGCCGATGGACGTAAAGGCGCCGCTGAAGACGGGGAGCACGACGATCGCGGTGCCGGCCACGATCCATGCGCGCGGCGCTCCGGCTCGTGCGGCTGCGTAGAGCAGAAGGAGATAGAGGACCGTCGCTGCGATGTCGCGGACCACCCAGGCGTTTCCCGCGAACGCGCGGCCGGCGTGCTCGATCGCGTGGACGGGCCCGAGCAGGCTGAAGTCCCTGCCCCACGCTCGCTCGGCGCGGTTCCAGGCGAGGGGATCGTTCAGGATGCGGTCGAGGTAGAGCGGGTAGGCGGCGGCCGCTGCGAACGGCGCGAGCGCGGCACCGAGCGCGCTGCCGCGCCGCATGGGCGTGAGGGTTCGGCGGGTGCGCCAGGCGAGCGCGGCGAGCGGCAGCGCGACGAAGACGCCCTCCGGGCGCGCGAGCGCGGCTGCGGCCGCGAGACCGGCCGCGAGGAGCCAGCGTCCACGCATGGCCGCGAGCGCCGACAGCGTCATCGCCGCGAGCACGATGCTCTCCGGGTACGTCATCGAGAAGACGTAGCCGAACGGGAAGACGGCGAGATACGCAGTCGCGCGTCGTGTGAAGGCGGCATCGAAATGTGCCGCCGTCAGCTCGTGGAACGCGAGCAGCGCGACGACGAACGCACCGTTGGCGAGTATCAAGCCCGCAACCGCGTAGCCGGCGCCGAGCGAATGCACGGCACGGAGGAGCGCGGGGAAGAGCGGGAAGAACGCAGGGTCGGACTGGTGTCCCGGTACGAGCAGGTACCCGTCGGCTGCGACCATGCGGTACCAGCGTCCGTCCCACGACTGCAGCGCACCGAGGACGTGCTTCTGTTCGATCGCGCTCAGGTAGCGGCGTAGGCCCACCACATGCACGATCACGGCCGAGACGACCACGAGCGTGCGCCCGCCGAGCCACCACGCGAGGATCGCTGTTCGCTCGCGCGTCCAGGCGAGGACGGATGCGAGCGGCGGCTCCCGGCGAATGAGGGGCGCGTCGATCACTGCAGGCGAATGCGGCTGCGTAACGTCCCGCGCGGGCCGGAGATGGCGACGCCCACCGGGACGTCGAGCCTGCCTGCGAGATAGAGCGTGAGCGTGGAGCGGTCGGTGAAGAAGCGGACTGCGAGCGAGCCGTCGGAGGTCGCGCTGCGCGCACGCGCACCGTTCTCCAGCAGGCGCGCGACCCGCGCGCCGAGGACATGCGGGCAGCCGGCGAGCTCGAGATCCGTCACGTCCTGGGTCGTGAGGTGTGCGTTCGCGTAGTCGAGAACCCTGGCACCGTTGCTCAGCCGCAGCAGCGTCCCGCGCCGCGGAAACCGGCCTTGCATGCAGGTCGCATCGAGCGTTCCGCCGCGGCCGAGCAGCAGCGTGCTGTCGGCACCGCGCTGGTGCTGGAGGACGGCGAGCGCCGCGGCCGCGGCGAGGTCGCCTCGCGCCGGCGGAGGCAAGACCACGGCTTCGACCGACCAGGCGAGCCCGAGTGCCGCAGCCGCGAGTGCGAGGGCCACGAGAAGCGGGATCCCGACCGACCGCATCGGGGCGAATGTAGTCGTCCCGCGCGGCAACACACCGGTGGTGTAACGGTCGTTAACCGGCGCTTAATCGCACGTACGCACGCGTATGATCGATCACGTGGCCGCTCTTCCGGGAAACGCGGAGGTGGCGGAGCGGTTCGACCTGCTCGCCGACCTGCTCGAGCTGGAGGGCGCCGAGTCGTTCCGTGTCCTTGCCTACCGGCGCGCAGCGACACGCATGCGGGAGACGTCCGCGTCCATCGCCCAGCTCGCGCTCGACGGCCGCGCGAAGGAGCTGCAGGGGATCGGCAAGACGATCGAGGAGAAGATCGTCCAGGTCGTCGAGACCGGCGACATCGACGCGCTCGCGAAGCGCCGCGAGCTCGTGCCGCCCGACGTCGTCGCGTTCATGCACCTTCCCGGGCTCGGCCCGAAGACGGCGGCGCGGATCTGGCACGAGCTCGGCATCACGACCCTCGCCGGGCTGAAGGAGGCCGCGGAGGGCGAGCGGCTCCGCGCGCTCGCCGGGCTCGGCGCGAAGAGCGAGGAGAAGATCCTGAAGGCGCTCGCCTTCCACGCCGAGAACCCCGACGCCGGCCGGAGGCTGCTCGGCGACGGTCTGCCCGCGGTGCAGGCGGTCGTCGCGGCGCTGCGCGAGCATCCCGCCGTCGTCGCCCTGTCCGAGGCCGGCTCCGTCCGCCGCCGCAAGGAGACCTTCCGCGACCTCGACATCATCGCGACGGCGACCGATCCCGCCGAGCTCACGTCGTACTTCACGCAGCTCGACTGGGTCGTGGAGGTGGTGGCGCGCGGGGACACGAAGGCGACCGTCGTGTCGCGCGAGGGGCTCCGGTTCGACCTGCGCGTCGTGCCGCCGGAGTCGTTCGGCAACCTCCTGCAGCACTTCACGGGCTCGAAGGAGCACAACGTCGCGATGCGCGAGGAGGCCGTGCGGCGGGGACTCTCCATCTCGGAGTACGGGGTCACGAGCGCCGAGACGGGTGACGTCTTCGCGACGGAGGACGAGGATGCGCTGTACGAGTACCTCGGCTACCAGCCGATTCCGCCGGAGCTGCGCGAGAACTCGGGTGAGCTCGAGGCGGCGCGGCGCGGCGAGCTGCCCGTCCTCGTCGAGCTGTCGCAGATCCGCGGTGACCTGCACACGCACACGACGTGGTCGGCGGACGGGAAGAACACGCTCGAGGAGATGGTCGCCGCCGCTGCGGCCCGCGGGTACGAGTACTACGCGATCACCGACCACTCGCACTACCTCCGCGAGGGACGGATGGCGGCGCAGCTCGAGGAGATCGAGCGCGTGCGCGAGCGCTTCCCGAAGCTTCGCATCCTCGCCGGCGTCGAGGCGAACATCCGCGCGAACGGCGAGGTCGACGTCGCGGAGGAGGATCTCGCCCGTCTCGACTGGGTCGTCGCATCCGTTCATCAGGCGCCGCACACGGCGCCGACGGAGCGCGTGCTCGAGGCGATGGACAATCCGTACGTCGATTGCATCGGGCATCTCACCGGGAGGCGGATCGGGAAGCGCGGCCCACGCGACGTCGACGTCGCGCGCGTCATCGAGAAGGCGGCCGCGACGCGTTGCGCGCTCGAGATCAACGGCCAGCCGGACCGGCTCGACCTCCCGGACGTGCACGCCCGGGCGGCGAAGGAGGCCGGTGTGAAGCTCGTGATCAACTCCGACGGACACCGGATCAGCGCCCAGGAGTACGTCGCGCTCGGCGTCGCCCAGGCGCGGCGCGGCTGGGTCACCAAAGACGACGTGCTCAACACGCGGACGTGGGCGCAGGTGCAGAAGTTGCGGCGGAAGCGACCGTGACGTTCCGCGAGGACGGCCATGCCGCCGTCGACTGGGCGGCCCGGTACCTCGACCGCGTCGGCGATCTCCCGGTTCTCGCCCAGGTGCAGCCCGGCGAGCTGTCGGCCAAGCTGCCCTCGTCGCCGCCCGAGCAGGGCGAGCCGTTCGCGAACGTCCTGAGCGACCTCGACGACCTCGTCGTCCCGGCGCTGACGAACTGGCAGCACCCGCGCTTCTTCGCGTACTTCGCCGTCACCGCGTCGGAGCCGGGCATCCTCGCCGAGCTGCTCGCCGCCACGATGCAGCAGGTCGCGATCACGTGGCGCGCGTCCCCGGCCTCGACGGAGCTCGAGCTGAGGACGGTCGACTGGGTGCGGCAGCTGCTCGGTCTGCCCGAGGGCTGGCACGGGCACATCGAGGACACCGCGTCGACGGCGACGCTCGCCGCGCTCATCGCCGCGCGGCACGTGACCGGGCGCAACGCGGTCGTCTGCTCCGAGCACGCCCACTCGTCCGTCGAGAAGGCGGCGCGCATGCTCGACATGGAACTGCGCAAGGTTCCGGCCGACGACACGCTCCGCATGCGCGCGGACGGGATCGACTTCTCGGACGTCGCCGTGGTCGTGCCGACGGTCGGGACGACGTCGTTCGCGTCGGTCGACGCCGTACGCGAGATCGCCGAGCGGGCGCATGCCGCCGGCGCGTGGGTGCACGTCGACGCGGCGTATGCGGGCTCGTCGTGGATCCTCGACGAGGAGCGCTGGTCGCAGGACGGCGTCGAGCTCGCCGACTCGCTCGTCGTCAACCCGCACAAGTGGCTCCTCGTCCCGGTGGACTGCTCGCTCCTCTGGACCGCCCGGCCGGACGAGTTCCGCGAGGCGTTCTCGCTCGTCCCCGAGTACCTGCGCACGCCGGAGGACGCGTACGCCCTCTCCGAGTACGGGCCGGCGCTCGGGCGGCGCTTCCGGTCGCTGAAGCTCTGGGCCGTTCTGCGCTGCTACGGGGCCGAGGGCCTGCGCGCGATCCAGCGCGAGCACATCCGGCTCGCGCGGCTCTTCGCCGGCTGGGTGGAGTCCGACCCGGCATGGGAGCTCGCGGCGCCCCTCCGCTTCTCGCTCGTCGTCTTCCGCCGCGACGGCTCGGACGAGGAGAACGAGGCGATCCTCGAGCGGGCGAACCGCAGCGGTGAGATCTTTCTCTCGCACACGAAGCTGAACGGCCGCTACGTGCTCAGGCTCGCAATCGGCAACGCGCGCACGACCGAGGAGGACGTGCGCCGGGCATGGGAGGTGCTCAATCGATGATCGTCACGACGATGAACGACATTCCCGGGTATGCGATCGACGAGGTGTTCGGCGAGGTGATGGGGCTCACCGTCCGGTCGCGGAACGTCGGGTCGCAGATCGGCGCGCAGCTGAAGTCGATTCTCGGCGGCGAGCTGAAGGGAATGACGAAGGCGCTCGTCGACAGCCGGCACGAGGTGATGGACCGGATGTCGCAGGAGGCCGAGGCGAAGGGCGCGAACGCGATCATCGCCATGCGCTTCGACACCTCCGAGATGGGCCCGAACTGGACCGAGATCTGCGCCTACGGAACGGCGGTGCGCGTCTCCAAGGCCTGAAGCGCCGCATCGTGGAGCGCGACGCGGTAGCGCCAGAATGCGCGGCCGGTCGCGAGCAGCCGCTCGCGGAGCGGCCCGGCGAGCTCCAAGAGCGTCCCCCAGCGTGCGTCCGCGATCTCGCCGGGGTCGCCGGCGACGATCTCGGTGTCCCCGGTCTCGGCGAGGAAGACGTGGGTGTGCCACGGGAGCTCCCGCCCCGTGTTCGTGAACAGTGCGCGTGTCTCCACGAGGTAGCGCCGCAGCTCGACGTGCAGGCCGGTCTCCTCGAGCGCCTCGCGGACGGCGCCTGCGACGAAGTCCTCGCCCGGCTTGACGCCGCCGCCCGGCGGGCGCCAGACGTCCTCGGCGAACTGCGGCTTGCGGATGAGCGCGAGCCGCTGCGCCGGATCGAGGATGAGGAGCGTGACGTCGTGCGTCCGCGCCGGGTTGTGCGTCGCGACGGCCCACTCGACATCGCTGATCTCGCCCTGCCACGGCAGCACGACGGGCGTGCCGAAGCGCGCGCGGACGGGGGCGAGGACGGTCTCGTCGACGTGCATCACAGCTCTCGGAGCAGGTCGGCGAATTCGTACGGGCTCGCCACGACGACGTCGGCGCCGTCGCGCAGCTCCGGTGGCGACTCGTCCGCCGCAACCGCGACGCGGACGGCGAGCTCGAGGCCGTCGACGGCGTGGAACGCGTCGAGGTCGGTCGTGTCGTCGCCGGCGACGAGCGCCCGGCGCAGGCCCGCATCCGAGAGCAGCCGCCGCACGGCGGTGCCCTTGTTCGCGTCGAGCGGCGGCAGCACCTCGAGGAGCTTCCGGCCGAAGCGTGCCTTCAATCCCTCCGCGCGCGCGCGGGCGGCGACCTCCTCGAGGGCGTGCAGTGCCGCCGCCTCGTCCTCCGCGGTGCGGAAGTGGAAGGAGACGGAGAGATCCTTCAGCTCCGTGTCGGGCCAGCCGGTCTCGGTTGCGAACGCCCGGATCTGGGGGCGCCACCGCTGCGCCTCCGGCTCGACCTCGAGGCCGTGCGAGCCGACGCAGACGACGCCGTTCACGCCGACGCGCCGGCGAACGTCGTCGCCGGAGCGGCCGGAGACGACGCTCACGAGCCCGTAGCGGTCTGCGAGGCGTTCGAGCTCCGCTCGCGCCCCGGGCAGGACGGCCGCGTCGTCCGGCCTGTCGACGATCGGCGCGAGGACGCCGTCGAAGTCGAGGAAGAGCGCTGCCTCGCCGGGCGCCGAGGCGAGGCGCTCGAGCAACGCGTTCCTCGAAGCCACGCGCTCTAGCATAGGCGGGTGCGGCTGATCCTGATCGGGCTCGTGGCCGGCTTCTTCAGCGCGCTCTTCGGGGTAGGCGGCGGGATCGTCATCGTTCCGCTCCTCCTCCTCTTCGCCCAGTGGGAGATGCGCTCGGCGACGGCGACGTCGCTCGCCGCGATCGGCATCACCGCCACGGCCGGCGTCACCGCCTACGCGATCCACGGCGACGTGAACGTCGTGCACGCGGCACTCCTCGGCGTCCCGGCCGCGGCCGGCGCGCTCGGCGGAGCGACGCTCCAGCAGCGCGTGCCCGTCCGCACGCTCTCCTACCTGTTCGCCGCCCTCCTCGTCGTCATCGCGATCCGGATGTTCCTGCAGTGACGTACGTCTTCGCCGTTCTCCTCGGTGTCGTCGCCGGCATCCTCTCGGGGCTCTTCGGCGTCGGCGGAGGGATCCTCTTCGTGCCGACGCTCACCTGGCTCGGCCTGACGCAGGTGCACGCCGAGGCCACGTCGCTGCTCGCGATCATCCCGACCGTCCTCGTGGGCGTCTGGCGGCAGCAGGGGTACGGGAACGTCCGCTGGCGCGCGGCACTCGCGATCGGCATCGCCTCGATCGGTGCAGCCTTCGGCGGCGCCGCGGTGGCCCGAACCGTCCCCGAGGCGACGTTGCGGAAGCTGTTCGCCGGGATGCTCATCCTCACGGCGTCCCACATCGCGTGGCGGGCGCGGGCGAAACGGACATAATCCGGCGAAGATGGCGGACGGCGAAGAGCTCTGGATCCCCCTCGTCGACGAGCCGATCGGCTCGATCGTCGAGCGGATCGAGCGGGAGAACGCGGACATCTCGGCGCTCGTCGAGACCCCGCACCGCCTGCTCGCGTTCCGCACGTTCGCCTACATCCGCTGCGGGATCCTCCTCGGCCAGCTCCTGTTCGACAACGACGTCCCCGAGTACGACGGGTCGGAGACCTGGATCGAGTCGCTCCTGCGCGACCCGGCCCATCACGCAGCGCTCACCGCCGAGGTCAGAGCCGTCGCGGAGGAGATCGCCGCCGACCCGCAGTACGCCGGCGAGGAGCCGCTCGGCCCCGATCCGAAGGCGCGAGAGCGTTTCCGCGTCTTCGCGCGCGAGCATCTCGGCAGCTAGATGCGTCGTCGGCTCGCGCCGATCGTCGCCCTCACCCTCGCCGCGGGAGCGGCAGGGCTGCTGGGCGGCAGCGAGATCGCGATCGGCCGCGCGCAAGCCCGGGTGCGGCCGGCCGCGAGCGGGGCGGTTGCCCCCGCGCCCGGCTCCATCCCGACGATCACGATCGCGGCTGCGCCGAGCGCTGCGAAGACGGTGAGCCGGCCGCCGACGGTGACGCCCGAGCTCGGCGAGCGCGGCTATGTCTTCCCGGTCTACGGCAGCGTCGCGTTCGGCGACACGTTCGGCGCCTTCCGGCCCGACGTCTCCGGGGATTGGCATCACGGGGACGACATCTTCGCGCCCCTCGGCACGCCGCTCGTCGCCGTCGCGAACGGCGTCGTCTTCTCGGTCGGCTGGGAGAAGGTCGGCGGCTGGCGCCTGTGGCTGCGCGACGACGCCGGCAACGAGTTCTACTACGCGCATCTGTCCGCGTACTCGCCGCTCGCCGTGAACGGCGCGATCGTCAACGCCGGAGACGTGCTCGGCTTCGTCGGCGACACGGGCGACGCGGAGGGGACGCCGTACCACTTGCACTTCGAGATCCATCCGGCGGGCCTGTTGCAGCGCGGGTACGACGGGGCGGTCGACCCGACGAAGTACCTCGACGGCTGGCGGCACCTGAAATACCTCCGGTACCGCGATGCCGCCGGCTGGACTCCGAGGGTGGTGTCCGCAGCCGCGCCGAAGGCCGGAGCCGTCCTGCTGCAGAGCACGGACATCTCCGCAGCGAGCGGGCTCGACCCCGCGTCGGTCGCGCGCGCGCTCGCGCCGGCGCGCTAGGCCAGCGCGCGCGCGAGGGCGGCGACGTCGGCCGGGCCGCCGTGCGTCGCGAGCACGTGCTCGACCGGCAGCTCGAGCAGCGGGCGCAACCCGGCGGCGATCTCCTCGCGCGTCACGCCCGGACGGAGCCACCGCTCGTTGATCTCGAGGCCGCGGCCGAAGTCGACGAGCGTGTCGCCGGAGATCACCGCTCGCCGGCTCTCGATCCAGAGCACCGTGTCGTTCGGCTTGTGTCCGGGGAACACGTCGGCGCCGAACGGCAGGCGGTCGCCCGCCGAGTACGGGCGCGCCTCGCCCTTGTTCTCGCGCAGCAGCCAGACGACGTCCGGGGCGCCGTCGCCTGCCTGGTCGGCGGTGATGCCGTACGTGTCCATGAGGTACTCCGCGGTGTCGGGCAGCGGCGTGTAGACGGGTGCGCCGAGGCGCTCGACGAGGTGCTCCGCGTCCCGCTCGTGCCACGGTGCGGTGAGCACGATCGCCGTCTCGCGTCCGGACGCGAGCTCCTCGATCTCGCTCGGCACCCCGAGCGGGTCGAACAGCAGCAGCCGGTCGTCGTCGGCGATCGCGTACGACGAGACGTTCGGGTCCCACGGCTCCGTCGGCCGCCACTCCGGGTGGGGCGCCTGCCAGTGCCACAGGCCGGGGCTCAGCTCGCGCACGGCGCGATGCTAACGAACCGGAGCGTTGCCCTCGACCGCGGTTCCGTCAGTGGTTGTGCAAGGGGAACTTGCACGCGGCTGCCGCCCGGGTGAACGCCGGCGACTGCATGTCGAGCGTGGACGGGAAGACGAAGATCACTCCGTCGATGTCGGAGATCACGCCCGTCCCACCGGCCGGGAAGGGGTGGGCCGGAACCGAGGTCCCCGGGTCGGGGAATCCGGAGATGCCGTGGCGGCGCATGCACTGGGCGGCCCTCACCATCCGCGCGAGCCACTGCGTGGAGGGGTGCGTGGTCGAGCCGGGGGCGGGGCCGACGCCGGGCAGGAGCTTGGCGCACTTCGCCTGTGCCGCCTCGACCGCGGGCGACGACGGATCGACGCCGGCGCCGGCCGGGAAGAGGAAGCCTCCGCCGGGGGCGGGGTCGGGGAACTTGGGCACGCCGTGGGCGCGCATGCACTCGGCGTACTTCAGCGAGTCCTGCTGCACCTGCGCCTGACCCGGCGGGGAGGCGGAGCCGGCCGTGCCGCCTGCGGTCCGCGACGTGGTCGTCCCGACGCTCGCGACCGCCGGCGCCTTCGACCCGCCGCACCCCGCGGCGAGCAGAACCACCAGTACGGCGGCGAACGGCGAGCAGCGGTCTCTCCGAGAGGACATCGCCTCTGAAGGGAAGCACTGCTCTCTAAAGCGACCCTGACTTCGAGGTAACGAACCGCTAATGCGACGAGCCGTTGCCGCCCTGGTACGTGAAGTCGCCGCTTTCGCCGAAGACCTTCTCCGACAGCCACTTGCGCACCTTCGGGCCGGTGATCGGGTTGAACAGGATCGCGAGCCCGAGGCCGATCATCAGCAGGCCGGAGTAGCGGCTCTTGTGCTCCTCCTCGCCGCGGACGCGATTTGCGGCCTTGCGCAGGTCGGCGACCGCGGAGCGCATCTCGTCCTGGAGGTCGCGGTCCGTGGCGACGCGCTTCGCGACGCCGGAGACGCCGCGGTTGCCGATGAGCTCGTCGTAGATCGCGCGTGCGGAGTCGTAGGCGTTGCGCACGTTGTCGCGCAGCTCCGCGTCGTGCAGCGCGCGCTCGAAGTACGGCTTCACCGTCGCGGCTGCATCCGAGACCTTGTCTGTTGTCTTGGGCATCTTCAGCCGGTCCTTTCGTCCGATGGTCGATTCGATCCTACCCCCTCGCCTTCGTTCTCACGCCGACCGCGGAGCCGGCCGGAACGACGCGGTGGTGCGGATCTCCGTCCCGGCGAAGTCACGCTCCGCGAGGTACCCGCTGAGCACCCCGCGCAAGCACGGCCGCCGCAAGCCTCTTCGTCGCGACGTCCACCATGTCCCCCTCGAGGCGCGAAGCTCCGTCTCCTGCGGCGAGGATCCTCCTCGCCCGCTCGAGCTCCTCCTCGGTCGGCGTGAACACCTCGTTCACCGGCTCGATCTGGTCGGGGTGGACGACCCACTTTCCGTCGAAGCCGTGCGCGAGCGCCTGCCGCGCGCTCCCCCGCAGGCCGTCGGTGTCGCCGAGATCGGCATACGGGCCGTCGATCGCCTGCAGCCCGTATGCGTGTGCGGCGACGGAGATCCGGGCGAGGGCGTACTCGAACGAGCCGCTCCCGATCGTGAGGACGGGGATGCCGAGAGAGGCGGCGAAGTCGCCCGGCCCGAACACGAGCGCTTCGAGCGGCCCGCCGGCTGCCGCGATGCGCTCCACCTCGATGAGACCGCGCGCCGTCTCGATCTGCACCTCGAGCGCGACGCCCTCGGGCAGGAGGCTCGCCACCGCGTGGACGTCGTCCGGCGACTCGACCTTCGGGACGACGACGACGTCCGGGCGGCGCTCGGTGACGGCGGCGACGTCGTCGCGCCACCACGGCGTCCGCACGCCGTTGATACGGATCGCGAGACTTCCGGTCGCGGCTGCGTCGCCGAGCCGGCGGCGCGCTTGCTCCTTCAGCTCGGACGGGACGCCGTCCTCGAGATCGACGACGACCTCGTCGGCCGGCAGCGTCGCCGCCTTCGCGAGCATCTTCGCGCTCGCGGCCGGCACCGCCAGGCAAGTCCGGCGGGGGCGTGTCGCCATCGCTGTAAACCTAACCGTTTCCTTGCACACCCGAAACGGACCCCTGATGGAGCGGGCGTAAGGTCGTATGCATGAAGTCGAGGAGCAGGCAATGCGACTGATCGTCACCTTGACGGCAGCCCTGACCGTGCTCTTCCTCGTGCTTCCGGTCCACCCATAACCCGTTCGCGTTCGCGTCGCCGAGAGGCTCCTCCCTTCCTCCCGTACCTCTCGGCGGCGGCGAACGGTGCGAGTAGCATCGGGGCGCGATGAAGGGCGTCATCCTCGCCGGCGGCTCCGGCACCCGGCTCCACCCGCTGACGCGGATCACGAACAAGCACCTTCTGCCGCTCTACGACCGGCCGATGGTGACGTACGCCGTCGAGGCGTTCGTCGGCGCCGGGATCGACGAGGTCATGCTCGTCACCGGCGGGACGCACGCGGGCGAGTTCTTCCGCCTGCTCGGGAACGGACACGAGCACGGCGTCGACCGGCTCTTCTACGCGTACCAGGAACAGGCCGGTGGCATCGCCGAGGCATTCGGCCTCGCGGAGCGCTTCGTCGGGCGCGACAAGGTGTGCGTCCTCCTCGCCGACAACGTGTTCGAGCATTCGCTCCGGCCGATCGTCGAGAACTTCTCGCAGCAGAGTGCGGGCGCGCGCATCGTCCTGTCGCACATCGCGGACGAGGAGCATCTCCGCCACCTGGGCGTCGCGCGGATGGACGGCGACCGCGTCGCCGAGATCATCGAGAAGCCCGAGTCGCCGCCGAGCGCGTTCGCGGTCACCGGCGTGTACTTCTACGACGCGCAGGTGTGGGACGTGCTCCCGACGTTGACGCCGTCGGGCCGCGGCGAGCTCGAGATCACCGACGTGAACAACTGGTACGTCTCGCGCGGCCTCATGGAGGCCGACGTCGTCGACGGCTTCTGGGGCGACGCGGGCGAGTCGATCGACACGTACTACGAGGTGAACGATTTCGTCCGTCGTTCCGGGGTGAACCGGTGATCGTGCAGCGGTTCGAGCTTGCGCGGTACGAGGACGAGCGCGGCTGGTTCATGGAGCTCGCGCGCGCGAGCGTGCTGCCGAAGCCGATTCGCCAGGCGAACCTGTCGCGTTCGCGCAAGGGCGTCATTCGCGGGCTCCACTACCACGAGCGCGGGCAGGACGACGTCTTCGTCTGCCTCGCGGGCACGGTCCGCGTCGTCGTCCTCGACCGCACGTCGGGCGAGACGTTCACCGAGGACATCGGCGACGACAATCCCGTCGCGATCTATGTGCCCGGCATCCACGCGCACGGCTACGAGGCGCTCACCGACGCCCTGTTCGCATACCTCGTCACCGAGGAGTACGACGGCGCGGATCCCGACGAGCACGGCGTCCCGTGGGACGACGAACGCGTCCGCCACCTCTGGAGCACGTCATCGCCGACCCTCTCGGCACGAGACGCGTCGTCGTAACCGGGGCCGGCGGCCAGCTCGGCGCCGCCCTGCTCGAGGAGTTTCCGGACGCGCGCGGGCTGACGCGCGCCGACTGGGACGTGACGCTGCCGCCGTTCTTCGAGGCGGACCTCGTGCTGCACGCGGCCGCGTGGACCGACGTCGACGGCGCCGAGGCGGATCCGCAGGAGGCCGCCGCCGTCAACGTGGGCGGGACGCAGCACGTCGCCGAGCTCGGCGTTCCATTCGTCTACTTCTCGACCGACTACGTCTTCGACGGGCGCAAACGGGAGCCCTACGTCGAGTCCGACGCGCCGCATCCCCTCTCCGTGTACGGCCGCACGAAGCTGCACGGCGAGGCGGCCGCGGGCGAGAACGCGTGGATCGTGCGCTCGTCGTGGCTCTTCGGCTGGACGGGCACGAACTTCGTGCGCACGATGCTGCGCCTCGGCCGCGAACGGGACGAGGTCGCGGTCGTCGACGACCAGCGCGGCTCCCCGACCTTCGTCGGGCATCTCGCGGCGGCGACGCGCGAGCTCGTCGACCGACCGCGCGGCGTGTGGCACGTGGCGGCCGACGGCGACTGCTCGTGGGCCGAGTTCGCCGAGGCGATCTTCGCGGAGGCCGGGATCGACTGCCGCGTCCGGCGGATCACCACGACCGAGCTCGGCAGGCCGGCGCCGCGGCCTGCGTATTCGGTGCTCAGGAGCGAGCGCGCCGGCGCGCCGCGCCTGCCCCACTGGCGCGACGGTCTCCGAGAGTGCCTAGCGAGGCTTCTCCCAGACTGAGACGTGAGACGTGCTCATCGCCTAGCGCGAACACCTGCAACCGGTTCCCGTTCGTGACGCCGACCTCGACGACGAAGCACCCGCCCGGCTCGACGTGAGCGGCAGCGTTCTCGAAGCACGCCACCTGCTCGTCCTGCGTCGTCAGGTTCATGATCGTGTTGAAGACGAGGTAGACGAGCGAGAACGTCCCTTCGACGTGCGTGGTCGAAAAGTCCCCGATCGTCACCGGAGGCTTCTCGCCGCCGGGCTTGGAGCGCATCCGCGAAACCATCGCCTCGGAGAGGTCGATGCCCGCCACACGGATGCCGCGCTCGGCCAGCGGCAGGGCGATGCGTCCCGTGCCGATGCCGAGCTCGAGCGCATCGCGGCCGTCCGCGAGGTCGGCGAGGAAGTCGACGGTCGCCTCGACAACGTCGGGTGCGAACGCACCGTCCGTGCGGTCGTAATTCACCGCGACCTCCTCGCCGAAGTAGTCCCGCGTCATCTCAGCCGCTCCGCTTGAGCTTGCCGTGCTTCTTCGCGTGCTGCTCGCCGCGGTGGAAGACGGCGAGGCCGATCGGCGTCGCCAGCGCGGCGATGATGAGCAGCGGCCACACGTCCGCCCACACGAGCCCCGTTCCGTTGACGATCGACGCCCGGTCGCCGCGGAGCGCGTACGTCGCCGGCGACAGCTTCGAGAGGAACTGCATCCAGCCCGGCATCACCGACACGGGGTAGTAGACGCCGGAGACGACGAGCATCAGCCCCTGGGCGACGAAGCCGAGCTGTGCGCCCTTCTCCGGCGAGATGAGCGGCAGCACCGACGTCATCATTCCGACGCCGATGAACGAGAGCGACGCGATCGCGAGCAGCGCGAACGCCGCCCCGAAGTTCGCGTGCGGGATGTGGATGCCGATGAAGAGCACGACCGCGAAGAAGAGGATCGTCGCGCGGATCAATCCGTACAGCACCGCGTACGCCCCCTGACCGCCCAGGTGCATGACGCGCGAGATCGGCGCCATGAACGTGTACTCGATCGTCCCTTCCCACCGCTCCCACGCGACCGTCTCCGTCATGAACTCGAAGATGATCCCGAGGAACGCCCAGATCACCGCGCCGACGAGGAGCCTCGTCGCGAGGACGTTCTCCGCCGCCGCCGTGAGGTGCACGGAGCGGGCGATGAACACGATCGTGAGCGTGTTCGCGATCGTCCAGATCATGAAGGCGACGTCCCAGAGGAAGTAGCGCTTCGTGAGGTAGACGTTTCGCTCGACGATGCCGCCGAGCCCGATGAGCTCGCTGCGCATCGTCGCTCCGATGGCGGTCATCCGAACACCTCCCTGTAGTCGTCGTCCTCGTCGTTCTCTTCCTCGAACGTGCGCCCGGTCGCGGCGAAGAACGCCTCTTCGAGCGTCTCGACGCCGTAGCGCCGCTTCACGTCGGCGACCGGCTCGAGGAAGAGGAGCCGTCCGCGGTCGAGCAGGCCGACGCGGTCGGCGAGCGTCTCCGCCTCGGCCATGTCGTGCGTGCAGAGGAGGATCGTCGCGTCGTGTGTCCGCCGGACCTCGCGGATGAAGTCCTGCACCTCGAGCTTCGACCGCGGGTCGAGACCCGTCGTCGGCTCGTCGAGGAGGAGCAGCACCGGTGAGGTGAGCAACGCGCGTGCGAGCGCGACCTTCTGCTGCATCCCGCGGGACAGGCTCTGCATCGACTCGCCGCGCCGGTCCGGCGGGAAGCCGACCTTCTCGAGGATCTCGGGAACGGCTGTGCGCGTCACCTTCGGCGGCATCCCGTAGAAGCGCGCCGCGTACGAGAGGTTCTCGTCCGCGGACATCTTCTTGAAGAAGCTCGCCTCGACCGACACGCGGTTGACGAGGCGCCGGATCGTGCGCGCCTCGCGGAACACGTCGTTGCCGAACACGCGCGCGGTCCCGCCGTCCTCGAGCAGCAGCGTCGAGAGCAGGCGGACGAGCGTCGACTTTCCCGAGCCGTTCTGGCCGAGGATGGCGACGCACTCGCCGCGCGCGATCGTGAACGTGACGTCCTCGAGCGCGGGCATGGCCCTGCGCTTGAACCGGCCCGCTTTGCGGTCGCGCCGGCGGAACACCTTCGTCAGGTGCTCGACCTCGACCGCCGGGACGTCACGGCGAACGGACGTGCTCAGAGATGTGGTTGCTGCAAGCGTGGACATGCTGCTCCTTGTGAAACGAAGTGGATACGGAGAACGGGAGACCGCCGGCGAGGGCGGTGCGCGGACCTAACGGTGTCCGCGCGGGACCACAGCGCTGCCGAGGCAGCCGACCGTGGGCGTGTTCATCACGTAACCGAGCAACATGGCCCGCGAACGATAGAGGCTTAACCGCACAACGTCAAATTCACGCCGCGTGCGGCGGGTCTTCGTCGTCGTGCTCCTCCGGTTCCGGACGGTAGTCGTCGAGCCACGCGACGATCTCCGGCTCGCGCAGCAGCAGCTCGACGACGTTCGACTCGCGCTCGTCGCTCATGCGTCCTCCTCGACGTCGTGGACGAAGAAGATCCCGTGCCTCGACTGTCCCGTGACCTGCTTCAGGTCGGGGTACTCGACGACTTCGGGCGTGACGCGCACGCCGGCCATCACGTACCGGACGGGCTCGTCGGTGTCGTTGCGGAGGCCGTGCGCGCCGGCGGGCCCGGTCGTGAAGTGGACGGCTTCGCCCTCGTCCAGCTGCCGCTCGCCGTCCGGCGTGCGCAGCGTCGGGCGTCCGCGCAGGACGATCAGCAGCTCTTCCGAGCCGTGGTGCGCGTGGTACACGGCGAAGTTCCCCGGCCCGAGCTCGTACAGCGTCGCGCCGAGCCGGTGCTCCCAGCCGCCCGGGCCGAGGCGCTTGGACAGCGCTCCGCCCCCCGACCAGTCCTCCTGCTGCTCGCCCCACGCGTCATCCCAGATGTTCATGCGCGGGACACTGACAGATAAAGAGGCCATCTTCTGTCATGTTTCTCCTCTAGTCTCGAATTCGTGCGCGCGACCCGTCTCGTCTCGCTCCTGCTGCTCCTCCAGACGCGCGGCCAGCTCACCGCGGCCGACATCGCGGAGCGCCTCGAGGTGTCGGTCCGCACCGTGCACCGGGACGTCGGATCGCTGGCCGCCGCCGGGGTGCCCGTCGAGGCCGTGCGCGGGCCGGCGGGCGGCTACCGGCTCGCGGGCGGCTACCGGACGCGCCTCACGGGCCTGACCGCGGACGAGGCGGAGGCGCTCTTCGCCGCCGGCATGCCCGGGCCGGCGGCCGAGCTCGGCCTGGGCGGCGAGCTCGCAGCCGCGCGCCTCAAGGTGCTCGCCGCGCTGCCCGCGGAGCTCCAGGAGCGGGCCACGCGCGCGCAGCGGCTCTTCCACCTCGACGCGCGCGGCTGGTTCCGGGCGGAGGACCGGGTGCCGTACCTGCCCGCCCTCGCCTCCGCCGTCTGGCGCGGCCGCCGCGTGCACATCCGCTACCGGGAGGGGACACGGGTCGTACGCCGCACGATCGACCCGCTCGGGCTCGTCCTCAAGGCGGGGGCCTGGTACCTCGTTGCCCATCGCGTCGCGGGCATGCGCGTCTACCGCGTGTCGCGCATCGTCTCCGTCCGTCCGCTCGACGAGGAGCTCGAGCGGCCTCCCGGCTTCGAGCTCGGCTCGTACTGGGAGGAGTGGTCGCGGTCGTTCGAGGAGAGCCTCCCGAGCGTCGAGGTCACCGTCCGCGGCGAGAAGGGCGTCCGGACGCTCACGTTCCAGAGCCTCGACGAGGCCGAACGGGAGCTGTTGCGCTTCGGGCCGGGCGTGGAGGTGCTCGCGCCCGAGGAGCTGCGCGGCCGCGTCGCCGCCAGGGCTCGGCAGGTCGCGGCGCTGTACGTTGCCTGAGTGCCGTCCCTCTCGACGTACGCGGTCTTTCTCGCCACCGCGATGGTGCTGCTCGCCATCCCCGGACCGGCGGTGCTCTACGTCGTCACGCGCAGCATCGAGATGGGCCGCGCCGGCGGCCTCTCGTCGGTCGCGGGCATCACGACGGGGACGGTCGTCCACGTCGGCCTCGCCACCGCGGGGCTGTCCTCGCTCATCCTCGCCTCGACGGCCGCCTTCGACGCAGTGAAGTACGTCGGCGCCGCCTATCTCGTCTTCCTCGGCATCCGGCGGCTGCTGACGCGGGGCGAGGCCGCCGTCGACGAGTCGCGGGCGCCGCGCACGCGGCGCCGCGCCTACACGCAGGGGATCGTCGTCAACCTGACCAACCCGAAGACGATCGTCTTCATCTTCGCCTTCATCCCGCAGTTCGTGGACGTCAAGGCCGGGCACGTATGGCTCCAGGTGCTCGTGCTCGGCCTCAGCTTCGCCGGGCTCGGGTTCCTCAGCGACAGCGGCTACGCGCTCGTCGCCGGCACGGTCGCCGACCGGCTGCGCGGGTCGCCCGCGATCGCCCGGTTCGAGCGCTGGTTCGGCGGCTCGGTGCTCATCGGTCTCGGCGTCGCGGCCGCGGTCTGGTCTCCCAACCGCTCCAGCTGATACATTCCCGCCGGGTGTTCGCCTCCGAAGGCGGGCACCGAGGCAATGGGGCCTCGCGACTCGGTCGAGTCGTGGGGCTTTTTTGTTGGTCCGACCGGAGGAGACGATGATCAAGTTCAAGCTCGAGTACATCTGGCTCGACGGATACGAGCCGACGCCCAACCTGCGCAGCAAGACGAAGATCGCCGCCTTCGCGGAGATGCCGACGCTCGACGAGCTCCCGCTCTGGAACTTCGACGGCAGCTCGACGCGGCAGGCCGAGGGCTCGAGCTCCGACTGCTTCCTCCAGCCGGTTGCCGCCTTCCCCGATCCGGGGCGCGAGAACGCGTTGCTCGTCATGTGCGAGGTGCTGCTTCCCGATGAGACGCCGCACCCGTCCAACAGCCGCGCGACGATCCCGGACGACCCGGACGCGTGGTTCGGCTTCGAGCAGGAGTACTTCCTCTACCGCGACGGCGCTCCGCTCGGGTTTCCGAAGGAGGGCTTTCCCGCGCCGCAGGGCGAGTACTACACCGGCGTCGGCTACAAGAACGTCGGCGATATCGCGCGGCAGATCGTCGACGAGCACATCGATCTCTGCCTCGCTGCCGGCATCAACCTCGAGGGCATCAACGCCGAGGTTGCGAAGGGCCAGTGGGAGTTCCAGATCTTCGGCAAGGGCTCGAAGCGGGCCGCCGACGAGCTCTGGGTCGCGCGCTACCTGCTCATGCGGCTCTGCGAGCGGTACGGCGTCGACGTCAACTGGCACTGCAAGCCGCTCGGCGCCGAGCTCGACTGGAACGGCTCCGGGCTGCACACGAACTTCTCGACGAGGCACATGCGCGAGGTCGGCGGCGAGGCGTACTTCACCGAGCTGATGGCCGCCTTCGACGCCTACAAGCACGATCACATCGCCGTCTACGGGCCGGACAACCACCTGCGCCTCACCGGCCTGCACGAGACGCAGTCGATCGACAGGTTCAACCACGGGGTGGCCGACCGCGGCGCGTCGGTTCGGGTGCCGCACAGCTTCGTGAAGGACGGCTACCGCGGGTATCTCGAGGACCGGCGGCCGAACTCGCTCGGCGACCCGTACCGCATCGCCGGCCGGATCCTGCAGACGATCGAGACGGTTCCGGCTTTCGCTGAGGAGGAGGAGGTCGTGGCCGCGTAGCGCGTCATGCAGATCCGGGCGCTCGACGAGTCGGACTGGCCGCAGGTCGCCGCCGCGTACGTCGACGGCATCCGCACCGGCAACGCGACCTTCGAGACGAAGGCGCCGTCGTGGGAGGAGTTCGACGCGTCGCACTCGCTCACGCTCGTCGCCGAGCTCGACGGCCGCGTCGCCGGCTGGGCGGCGCTGTCGCCGAAGTCGTCCCGGTGCTGCTACCGCGGCGTCGCGGAGAACAGCGTCTACGTCGCGGCGTGGGCGCGGGGCCGCGGCGTCGGGCGGGCGCTCCTCGACGAGCTCGTCGAGCGCAGCGAGGCGGACGGGATCTGGACGCTCGAGGCGGGGATCTTCCCCGAGAACGAGGCGAGCGTCGCGCTCCACCTCGCGTGCGGCTTCCGGCTCGTCGGCGTGCGCGAGCGGCTCGGCGAGCTCGACGGCGTGTGGCGCGACGTGCTCCTGCTCGAGCGCCGCTCCGGCGTCGCCGGGCGGCGCGTCACTGCTCGATCGTGACGAGCGTGCCGATCGGCGTGTACGGCCACACCTGCGCCGCGGCCGATAGAGGGAGCTCGACGCAGCCGAGGCTCTGCGGCGTTCCGTACGAGGTTCGGTTGAACGCGTGGATGGCGTCGCCGCCGTGGAAGTAGCTGATCCACTGGACGCCGGCGTCGTGATAGTGCGAGCCGTCCGGGTTCGTTCCCTCCATCGTTCCGAGCGGGATGTGCTCGAACACCGGATACGTTCCGGTCTGGGTCGGGGCCTGGGCGATGCCGGTGTTTCCGGGCGACTTGACGACGATCCGGCCGTTGTGCCAGAGGTTGAGCGACTCGGGCACGCTCTCGTGGACGAAGACGTAGCTGTACCCCTGCGTCGACCGTTCGTCGGCGAGCGCGGCGGAGATGAGGCTCCGCCACACGTGCGGGCCGGCGACGCCGTCTGCGGCCAGGCCGTGGTCGCTTTCGAAGCGCATGAGCGCTCCGCGCGTGATCGCGTCCGGGCGGCCCGGGTGCCACAGCGCGCTCAGCTCCGGCGGCGTGTGCGGGTACCGCCACCAGAATGTCCCGGCGGGCGGCGACAGGGCGGCCCCGATCTCCGAGGCGTCCGACGGGGCAGGGTCCTCCTGCGCCTGCCAGCCGACGGGTAGGTAGCCGAGCTGCGCGAGCAGCTGCTGGAGCCGTAGCGGCGAGCCGGGGGCGACCGGCCACGTGAGCGTCCGCACCGTGCGGGCCGACCCCGGGAGCGTCGCCCGGACGCTCTTCGGGAGGGTGAGCCGGACGGAGCCCCCGAAGGGATAGCCGAGGCCGGCGGGCGCGAACGTGACCGTGTGCGGGTCGACGACGCGCCAGTGCCCAGGCGTGGCGGGCAGCAGCCGCGTCTTCTCCTCGGCGACCGTGCCCGCGACGGGGGCGGAGAACGTCAGCGTCAACGCCTGATCGGGCCTGAGCGTCGTCCCCGGGCGCGGCGTCGCGACGATCTCCTCGTGCGCGGCGCGGGGGAACCAGCTGACCCGGACCGGCGTCGACAGCGTCTCCCACAGGCGCGGCGCGGCTTGCAGCTCGATGCTGCCGGCGCTCCGGCGGCCGCGCGCGGCGACTCCGGCCGGGACGTTCGCCGCCGGGATGCCGAGCCGGCGCACCGTGCCGTCGATGGAGACGACCGCGGCCGGGGCATCGAGCGGGATCGTGACGGTGGATCCGGTGCGGAGCCGGAGGAAGCGGGAGCGCACGCCGATGCTCGGCGTCGTGACCGTGAACGTCCGCCGGACGGTGCGGCCGACGAGCCAGCTCGCCCAGCGCGGGCGGTGCACGCTCACCTGCACGGTGAGCCGCTCCCCCTGGGCGAGCGTCCGCTCCGGCCAGAGCTCGCCGTCCTGCACGCGCACCGGCACGAACGTGCCGTCCGCGGCGGTGACCCGGATCCGGGTGACGCGGCCCGCGAGGTTCGGCAGGCCGATGTGTGCGAGCGCGCTCTCGGAGGCGCCGAGCGACGGGGCGGGCCAGGCGAGCAGGGCGGCGGCGGCCGCCGCGCCGGCCGCTGCCAGGAGAGCTCCGCCTCCGACGAAAAGCCGCCTGCGCATCCGGTTCCGTTGTACCCGGACTCGCGAATGGAAACAATCTGCCCGTGCGCTACCGCTTCGTCGACTGCCGCTGGGAGCTCGGGGCGCCGGATCGCGGCCGCGAGCTCTATCTCGCCGGCCATGTGCCGGGCGCGGCGTTCCTCGACCTGGACGACGACCTCTCCGACCTCTCCGTCGAGGGCCAGGGGCGGCACCCGCTGCCGTCGGCAGCGCGGTTCGCAGCCGCCGCCTCGGGCGCCGGCATCGGGCCGGGCGTCTTCGTCGTCGCCTACGGGAGCATGGGCGGGGCCGAGAGGCTGTGGTGGCTCCTGCACCACTTCGGCCACGACGACTGCGCCGTCCTCGCAGGCGGCATCGACGCGTGGGCCGGGCCCCTTCGGGCGGGCGAGGAGGAGATCGCGCCGGCAGAGTTCGTCCTCCGTGAGCGCTCCGACGACACGATCGCCGCGGACGGGCTCGCCCGCCGGCTCGCCGATCCGCGGCTCGTGCTCGTCGACGCCCGTTCGACCGCGCGTTGGCGCGGCGAGCCGAGCTCGCTCGACCCGGTGGGCGGCCGCATCCCCGGCGCGCTCAACGTTCCGTGGGACGCGGAGCAGCACGAGCTCCCCGACGGGGAGCTCGTTGCCTACTGCGGCTCCGGTGTGACGGCGTGCGTCGTGCTCCACCGGGCGCATCTGCGCGGCCGCGACGGGCTGCTCTATCCCGGCTCGTGGAGCGACTGGTCGACGCGCGGCCTGCCCCTCGAACGGGACTAACCCATCGCGAACGTGACCGTGACGGTCGCCTGTACCTCCTGCGTGCCGGCCTCGATCGGCGTGCCCCCGGTACCGGCGGCCGCGCTCTGCGCGAACGGAACCGGCGTTCCGCCGCCGCTCTCGTCGATCGTCACGATCGCGCCGAGGGTCTCCCCGGCGGCGTCCGCGAGCGCCTGCGCCTTCGACTTCGCCTGGGCGACGGCGGCCTTGAGCGCCTGGTTGTAGAGCGCGTTCTGCGAGGACAGGGTGAGGGACGGCCCGGAGACGCTCGTCGCGCCGGCGCCGACCGCCGCGTCGACGATGCCGCCCGCCTTCGCGATCGAGAGGCTCGTGACGGAGATCGTGTCGGAGGCGGTGAAGGCGACGATGGACGCCCCGTTGGCCGACATGACCGGGTCGAGCGAGACCTGCGCCGTCTGGATGTCGGCCGCGTCCACGCCGGCGCCCTCGACCGCGGCGATGACCGCTCGGATGTCGGTGCCGTTCTTCGTGAGCGCTGCCGCGGCGGTTGCCGCCTTCGTCGTCACGCTGAAGTCGAAGGAGGCCTGGTCGGGCACGGCGGTGACGCTGCCCGTGCCGGTGACCGTGACGGTGTTCGTGCTCGCGCTCGAGGGAGCGGTGGCTGCGTCCGCACCGCCGGCGAGCACGACGGCGGCGACTGCGATGCCTGCTAGAAGCGTTTTCATGCCCGGTATACGGCACCGGGCACGCGGAACGTCACATCACGCGGCGGCGGCGCTCGTGCCGATGTCGCCGAGGTACTGCGTCCAGCCGTGGGGGATCCGCGGCGCCGCCAGCTTGATGAAGAGGACGGGCTGCGGGGCGCGGGGCGGCGTGTGCAGCTCCATCCCGGCCTGCTCGAGCGTCCGGTCGCCCTTGTGCAGATTGCACGGGGCGCAGGCGGTGACGACGTTCTCCCACACCGACTCGCCCCCCTTCGAGCGCGGGACGACGTGGTCGAGCGTGAGCCGGCCGGAGGAGGTGCCGCAGTAGACGCACCGCCAGCCGTCGCGGGCGAACAGGGCCCGCCGGGAGATCTTCCGCTGGACGGCGCGGGGCACCCGGACGTAGTGGACGAGCCGGATCACGTGCGGGCGGATGAAGCTGCCGGTGGCGGAGCGGAGCGGCTGGTCGAGGTGCTCGATGACCTCCGCCTTCCCTTTGAAGACGAGCACGTGCGCCCGCCGAACGGTGCAGACGTTCAGCGGCTCGTAGCTCGCATTCAGAACGAGGACATGCCCCATTTGCCTGTGCAAAAAGGTATCAGCGAAGGGTGCTGGAAAGTGCTGCGCACTTTCCAGCATGTCGAGTTTCCCCTTCGGGGAGCGCTCGCGGGCCGAGCCCGCGAGCTCTTATGGGTGTAGGCGATGGTTTCGTTCTGCGCGCGCGGTGGTGGCTTCGCCATCCCCGCGCGCTGGTCCGGCCTCCGCGAACGCTGCGCGTTCGCTCCGGCCCTCGTCGGCGTCGAGCTTTGAGCCGCCTAGGAGGACGCCATCGCGCGTTCGACGGCCTCTAGCTCCTCCGGTGACAGCGCCACCGAGGCGCGGCCGCGCTCGACCTCCTTCACGTAGATGCGGGCGTAGTCGCGGCCCTGGATGGCGCTGACGACGATGCCGCTGCGGGCGGAGTCGAGCAGGGCGAAGGACGAGGACTGGTGGCCGCCACTTCCTTCGTACGCGTCGTAGCGGACGATCGCCGTCTTCGAGACGCTCTCGTCGACGCGCCGGTCGACGCGTGCGAGGCCGGCGGCGATCTCGTCGACCGCGCGGTGGAGGTCGTCGATCCTGCTCTGCAGCGACACGGCGAAGTCGACGAGATCGGACTTGCCGCCGCCGAGCAGCACGAGCTGCGAGCGGCGCACGCGCCGCAGCGACGCGAAGTAGCCGACGGACAGGAGGAGGGCCGCGGCCGCGGCCGCAGCGGCGCCGACGGCGATCCACGCTGCGGCGGAGGCGCCGACGTGCATCAGCTGAGCGTGAAGAAGACGGTGTAGGTGGCGGTGTTGTTCGACACGTTCTGCTCGCCGGGGACGGGCGCGACGTCCACCTTGACACTCGCCCTGTTGCCGAAGGCCGCGGTCGGGAGGTTGAAGTTCCCGAACGTCACCGTCTGCTGCTGCCCCGGCTGGATGAGCTGGATCGTCTGCGTGCGCTTGATCGTCGAGCTCCCGGCGGTGATGGTCAGATGGACGACGACGCCCGTCTCCTGCGAGCTGCCCGAATCCTCGACGGTGGCGACGAAGCTGAGGTCGGCGGAGACCTTGACCGTCGTCGCGGTCGTCGTCGAGAGCGCCGTCCCGCCCGGCTTGGCGACGACGGAGACGAGTGCGTCGCCGTGCTTGCCGCCCGGCGTGCCGCCTGTCGAGGCGCCGGTCAACCGCGAGAGCAGCAGGCCGAACGAGCGCGCGCTCACGAGGTCGCCGTTCGGGACGATCGCCGACTTCGGGATCACGACGCCGGTGACGCCCACTGTCTTCAGCTCCTGCGTCGCCGGGATGCGGTAGAGCTGCTCCCAGTCGACGTCGCTCGCGGAGAGAAGCGCTCCCTGCGTCGCGAGCGCCTCCGTCGTCGATGACGTCGACGCGGCGTTCTTCGAGTTCCACTGCGCGAGCGCGTTGCCGAGCGCGGCGAATCCCTTCGCGCGCAGCTCGAGCGCGTCCACGAGGCGCTGGTGGATGGCGCGCAGCGGTCCAGGCGGCCGGATCTGCTGCGCCTGGTCGTACTCCTGCTGCTCCTGCTGCGCGTACTGCTGCAGCAGCGCCTCGAAGTCCGACTGCTTCGACGTGGACGTGAACTTCGTCTGGAACGTGCGGCCGAGCGCGTTCGAGCTCGCCGCGAGCGTGCGGACGCTCGCCGCGTACGAGGCGTATTCGTCGTGCTTGCTCTTGCCCTGGCAGGCGCCGACCCAGAAGACGAACGCGACGACGATGACGATCGCGATCGCGATCAGCCCCACGAGGCGGGCGAGGGGGACGATCCCGGTCGGCGGCTTCAGAGGTGGGCCGGTCCGTCGGGGCCCGCCGCCGCCGCGGCGCTCGAGCCGAGGCCGCCTCCGGGTGCGCGGCGCCTCCTCCGTCTCGGGCTCGTCGAAGAAGTCGAACTCGATGCGGTCGTCGTCGTAGGTGCTCATGCCGTCATCCGGTCGGGCCAGACTGTAACGCGGGCCTCGCTCGGAGAGGAAATTCGGCTGTCGTCGCCAACCTGACCTGACCGATGTCTAGCGCCGCGCTCGCTCTTCAGGGAAGCGAGCCCGTCCTCGGTCGCTACCGGCCGCTGCGTCCGCTCGGGAGCGGAGGGTCGGGCTCGGTCTGGCTCGCCCGGGACGAACAAACCGGGCTCGACGTCGCGCTCAAGATCGTCGCACGCGAGGGGAAGGCCGCCGCGCGGGCCGAGCGCGAGGCCGCCGCCGCGGCGCGCCTGCGCCACCCGAGCTGCCTCCGCGCCTATGCGTTCGCCCACGACTCCCGGCACGTCTACATCGCGTACGAGTTCATCCCCGGCCGGACGTTCCGCGAGGCGCTGCGCGCCGGGGAGCTGGCCGACGCCGACGCGGTCGAGGCGTGCGCGCAGGTGTGCGAGGGTCTTGCGCACGCGCATCGCGCCGGAATCCTCCATCGCGACGTGAAGCCGTCGAACGTGCTGCTCGCCGAGGGCGACCGGGTGTCGGCGCGCATCCTCGACTTCGGTCTCGCGCGGATGGCCGAGGCGGAGACGCTCACCGCCCAGGGCGACGTTCCCGGCACGCTCGCGTACATCTCGCCCGAGCGGCTCGCCGGCGAGGACGCGACCGGCGCCGCCGACGTGTGGGCCGTCGGCGTGATGCTCTGGGAGTCCCTGGCCGGCCGGCACCCGTTCTGGCAGACGTCGATGCTCGACACCGCGCGGGCGATCGAGACGGGCGCCCCGTCGCTCGCGACGCTCCGCCCGGACCTGCCGAGACGGCTCGTGCAGCTCGTCGACCGGTCGCTTTCCCTCGCCCCCGGCCGCCGCCCGTCGGCATCCGAGCTCGCCGGCTCGCTCCGCGGCGCCGCTGCGCCGCCGCGGCACAGGCGGGCGCGCGCCCTCGGGCTGTCCGTCCCCTCGGAGGCAGGCCGCGCCGGCGCCGCCGTGCTCGCCGGCGTCTTTGCCGCATGGACGGCTCTCTCGCTCCCGTTCTACCCGCCCGCATGGACGGCTGGGCTCGCCCTCGCCGCGGCGGCGGTGACCGCGCTGCGCCCGCGGGCGGGCCTCGCCGTCGCGCTGGCCGTCCCGGTGCTGCCGCTCGGGAACATCTCCCTCGGGCTTGCCGCCCTCTACGCGTGCATCGCGATCGCGTGGCTCGTCCTCAGCTGGCGCGAGCCGCGCGGCGGCCTGCTGTTCGCGCTTGGACCGCTGCTCGCGCCGCTCGGCGCGCTCGGGCTCGTCCCGCTCGCCACCGCGACGTTGCGCGCCGGCCCGCGCCGGGCCGCACAGGCGGGCGCCGCCGTCGGCGTCGCAGCGATCGTGGCGGGCGTCCGCCACGCGTCACTGCCGCTCGTCGGCGCGCGCGCGCCGCTCGGCCTCGGCGTCGCGGGCGCCCGCGACCCCCTCGACGTCGCCGGCTCGCTCGCGCGCGCCGCCGGAGCGCATCCGGGGCTCGTGATCGAGGCGGCCGTCTTCGCCGCGGTTGCACTGGCGCTCCCGTACGCGCACGCCCGAGGGCGGTGGGGGGCCGCGATCCTCGGCGCCGCGATGCTCGCCGCCACGGTGCTCGCAGTCCCGTCGGCGCCCGCCGTCCCGCTCGCCGCGGCCGCCTGGCTGACCGCGGCGGCCGTGGCGCTGAGAGCCCGCCGGGCGTAAGGCGGACGCGCCGGGGGTAACCTCATCGCGCAACCATGGTCCTGCGCGGCATCGAACAGAAGATCGAGGCGTTGTTCGAAGGCGTGTTCGGACGCGCCTTCCGGACGAACGTCCAGCCGGTCGAGCTCGCCCGGAAGCTCTCGAAGGAGATGGACGACCATCGCGCCGTCTCGGTCTCGCGCATCTACGTGCCGAACGAGTACACGGTCTATCTCTCGCCGCCCGACCGCGGGCAGTTCGAGGGGTACGAGAACTCGCTCCTCTCGGAGCTCGAGGAGTACCTCATCGAGCACGCGCGGCGTGAGAGCTACGCCTTGCTGACGCCGCCCCGCGTCCGGCTGGAGACCGACGAGGACCTCGCGCTCGGCGAGTTCGGCATCGCGACGCGGATGGTGCAGCCGCGCCACGGCGCTCGCGCAGACGAGCCGGAGGAGGAGGTCGAGTCGGGCGCCACGATGATCTACAAACACCCCGCGGAGCCCACCGAGGCCGCGGCGCCCGAGGAGCTGGGCCTCGAGCGCGAGATCGCCGTCCTCACCTGGGCGGGCCAACGGCTGCGGGTCGACAAGCGCCGCGTCGTCATCGGCCGGTCGCGGGAGTGCGACATCCAGATCGAGGACGCGAACGTCTCCCGCCGTCATGCAGAGCTCCGCCAGGAGGGAACGAGCTACTGGATCGTCGACCTCGACTCCACGAACGGGCTCGAGGTGAACGGACAGCACCTGAAGCGCTCGAAGCTCGACCCCGGCGACACCTTCACGATCGGCTCGACCGAGGTGACCTTCTCGACGGAGCGCGAATGATCCTGGCGAGCACCCGGCTCGAGGAGGTCCTCCTCGCGCTCAAGATCGCGTTTCTCGTCCTCCTGTACCTCCTGATCTGGCGGATCGTCCGTACCGTGTCGCGCGACATGCGCCGGAGCCCCGCCCAGGAGAGCTTCATCATGTCGCCGGTCGCCGCAGCCGCCGCGATGCCGTCGGCCGTCGCGGCCGGCGGCCGGCTCGTCGTCGAGGAGAGCCCGGTGCTGGAGAAGGGCGACGAGTACGAGGTCGACTCGGCGCCGATCACCGTCGGGCGGGGCGGCCAGAACGACGTCGCGATCGACGGCGACGAGTTCGCGTCCGCGCGGCACGTCCGCTTCGAGCCGCGCCGCGACGGCGTCTGGGTCTACGACCTCGGCTCGACGAACGGGACGTACGTGAACGGCATCCGCATCTCCGACGCGCGGAAGCTCGTCCCCGGAGACGTCGTTCGCGTCGGCGAGACCGACCTGAGGTTCGAAGAGTGACGAAGGTCGGCTCGTACGCGGGCAGGACCGACACCGGCCGGAAGCGGCGCCGGAACGAGGACTCGTACGTCATCGCGCCGCCGCTCTTCGCCGTCGCCGACGGCATGGGCGGCGCGCAGGGCGGCGAGGTCGCGTCGAAGCTCGCGGCCGCCGCGCTCGAGGACACCGATCCCGGCCGGCTCACCGGCCCCGCGCGGGTGGCGTCGCTCATCCAGGAGGCGAACCGCCGGGTCCACGAGCGGTCGAGCGTCGACCCGGCGACGTCGGGCATGGGAACGACGATGACCGTCGCCCTCGTCGAGAGCGAGGGCGTCGTCATCGGCCACGTCGGCGACACGCGCGCGTATCGCGTCCGCGACGGCCGGATGCAGCAGCTCACCGACGACCACTCCCTCGTCAACGAGCTCCTGAAGAGCGGCAAGCTCTCGCCGGAGGAGGCGGAGACGCATCCCCAGCGCTCGGTCATCACCCGCGCGGTCGGCACCGATCCGGACGTCGACGTCGACTCGTTCATCGTCGACGCGCGCGCCGGCGACGTGTTCCTCATCTGCTCCGACGGGCTGACCGCGATGGTGGACGACGAGGACATCCTCCACGTCGTCCAGCACAACCGCGACAACCTGGACAAGGTGACGAAGCTGCTCGTCGCGGCCGCGAACCGCGGCGGCGGCGAGGACAACATCACCGTCGTCACCTTCGGCATCGGCGCCGGCGACGCGGGTGTCGGCGAGGACACCGAGACGATGGAGGCGATCGTCTTCCCCGATCCCGGTGAGACGCGCGAGGACGTCCGCGTGAGGACGGACAGGTCGCAGGACGGCGCGGCCCCGTGGAAGCCGGCTCCGGCGCGCGCGCGCCTCGTCCTCCTCGTGCTCTTCGTCGTCGCGGTGCTCGTGTCTTTGCTCGTCTGGGGGCTGATGCGCTGACCCTGAGCTACCGGAATCGCGAGCTCGCCTATCTCGTCGTCGTCGGGGTCATCACTGCGATCGGATTCGCGAGCGTCTACATCTCGCGGAAGTCGCATGTCTCCGCTGCGTCTCTCACGTACGCGGTCTTCTTCTTCGCGCTCTACCTCGCGGCACACATCGTCGCCCGGCTCACCGTGCCGAACGCCGACCCGTACCTCCTGCCGATCGCCGGGCTGCTGACCGCGGTCGGGCTGACCGAGATCTACCGTCTCGGGCCGTCGAACGCGCTCAAGCAGGGCCTCTGGGTGGTGATCGGCGTCGCCGTCTTCGCGGCCGCGCTCGTCGGGCTGCGACGCGACTACCGGCTGCTCGAGAACTACAAGTACCTGTTCGGTCTCGCCGCTATCGCGCTGCTGTTCATGCCGCTCCTGCCCGGCATCGGCCAGACGGTGAACGGCGCGCGCCTGTGGATCCACTTCGCCGGCTTCCAGTTCCAGCCGGGCGAGCTCGGGAAGATCGCGCTCATCGTCTTCCTCGCCGCCTACCTCCGCGAGAAGCGGGAGGTGCTCGCGCAGGGCCGCATCAAGGACTGGGGCCCGCTGCTCGTCATCTGGGGCGGAGCGATGCTCGTCCTCTTCGCGACCGACGACCTCGGCAGCGCGCTCCTCTACTACGGGATCTTCCTCGCGATCCTCTACGCGGCGACCGCCCGCTTTGCGTTCGTCGCCGTGTTCATCGTGCTCTTCTTCGCCGGATCGGCCGCCGTCTACCAGGGAACGCCGCACGTGCGCGAGCGTGTCGTGAACTGGCTCCAGCCGTGGACGACGCACAAGGTCTACTGCGCTCTCAACGGGCAGATGACGCTCCGGCAGGACTGCTCGAGCTACCAGATGGTGCAGTCGCTGTACTCGATCGCCCACGGCGGCTACGGCGGCACGGGGCTCGGCTCCGGCGTCTTCGCGAATGCGCAAGGACAGCCGCTCATCCCTGACCTGAGCACGGATTTCATCTACTCCGCGCTCGCGCAGGAGCTCGGGCTCATCGGCGCCGCGGCGTTGTTGATGATCTACATGGTGTTCGTGCTGCGCGGCTTTCGCGTCGCGCTCGGCGCCGATGACGGCTTCTCGAAGCTGCTGGCGGCGGGCCTCACGTTCGGGTTCGCGCTGCAGACGTTCGTCATCGTCGGCGGGATCCTCCGCGTCATCCCGCTCACCGGCATCACGCTGCCGTTCGTCTCGTACGGCGGGTCGAGCATCATCGCCAACTTCCTCGTCGTCGCCGGTCTCATGCTCGTCTCACACCGCGCCAACACCGTGGGGAACGGATGAACCGGCAGCTCGTCCGCCTCGCGCTCGTCGCCGTCGTCCTCCTCGTAGCGCTCGTCGTCGCGACGACGTATTGGCAGTCGTGGGCGGCCGGCGGCCTCGCCGCACGTCAGGACAACGCGGTCGAGCTCGTGTCGCAGTTCCAGGTTGCGCGCGGACTGATCCTCGCCTCCGACGGCAAGACGGTGCTCGCAGCGAACCGGAAGGTGAAGCGCAACGGCCAGAACTTCTACTTCCGGCGCTATCCGCAGCACGGCCTCGCCGCACAGACGCTGGGCTACTCGACGTCGGCGCTCTCGCAGACCGGCCTCGAGGAGTCGCTCAACGACTACCTCACGGGCGCGACGACGAACCTGAGCAACGCCATCCAGCGGACGCTCGACCGGCTCGGTGGCGGCACGGTGTACGGCGACAACGTCGTCCTCACACTGAACGCGGGCGCGCAGGCGCTCGCGCAGCAGCTGCTCGGCGACCGCTGCGGCGCCGTCGTGGCGATGAACCCGCGCACGGGCGCGGTCGAGGTCATGGCGTCGTCGCCGACGTACGACCCGAATCTCATCTCCAAGCCGGGCGGGTACGCGAAGATCCTGAAGATCCAGGGTGCGTGCAAGGGATCGTCTGCGCTTCTCAACCGCGCGACGGACGGTCTGTTCACACCGGGGTCGACCTTCAAGATGGTCACGGCGGCGGCGGCCCTCGACAGCGGCGCGTTCACGCCGGCGTCGGGGTTCAACGACCCCGGCTACTGCGTCGAGTACGGCAAGCACGTGTCGAATGCGGGCAATCCCGACCAGAACGGGCCCGAGACGTACGGGCACGTCACGCTCGCGCAGGGCTTCCAGCACTCGATCAACTCCGTCTTCTGCAACGTCGGCAAGCAGATCGGCGGCAAGGTGATCCTCGATTACGCGAAGAAGTTCGGCTTCTACTCGACGCCGCCGCTCGAGACGCCGGCGAACCAGCGGGTGCCTAGCGGCCTGTACCACGACGTGAAGGGACGGCCGGTCCTCTGGTTCCCGAAGGACGAGAACGCGATCGACGCCGGGCGGCTCGCGTTCGGGCAGTTCAACATGGTGGCCACGCCGCTGCAGATGCTCCTCGTGGCGTCGACGATCGCCAACGGCGGGCTCGTCCCGCGGCCGTACATCGTCGACCGCATCGTCGGCCACGACAAGTCGGTCGTCTCCCGGACGAGGCCGTCGAACCTCGGCCGGGCGATCAAGCCGCAGACCGCGGCCGACCTGACGCAGATGATGATCTCCGTCGTGCAGGCAGGCACCGGCACCTCGGCTCAGATCCCGGGGATCCAGGTCGCCGGCAAGACCGGGACGGCCGAGACCGGCGTCAACCACGTCTACACCGCCTGGTTCGTCTGCTTCGCCCCCGCGAACGATCCGAAGGTCGCCGTCGCCGTCGTCCTCGAGGACCAGCTGAACGGGTTCGGCGGCTCCGTATCGGCGCCGATCGCCAAGCAGATCCTGGAGAAGCTCCTGCATGGCTGAGGAGCCATCTACCCTGTACTGATGGCCGTCTCGGACACGCTCATCGGCTCGCTCTTCGACGGGCGCTACCGCATCCAGCGCAAGCTCGGCGCGGGCGGTATGGCGAACGTCTACCTGGCCGAGGACCAGGAGCTGGGCCGCCGCGTGGCGATCAAGATCCTCAACGACCGGCATGCGAACGACGACCAGTTCGTCGAGCGGTTCCGGCGCGAGGCGAAGAACGCGGCCGCGCTCTCCCACCCCAACATCGTCTCCATCTACGACCGCGGCGAGGCCGAGGGGACGTACTACATCGCGATGGAGTACCTCGACGGGCGGTCGCTGAAGGAGCTGATCGTCACCCGCGGCGACGCGCCGGTCGGCATCGCGGTCGAGTACGCGCGGCAGATCCTCTCCGCGCTCAAGTTCGCGCACCGGCACGGCATCGTGCACCGCGACATCAAGCCGCACAACGTGCTCGTGAACGCCGAGGGCGCGGTCAAGGTGACGGACTTCGGCATCGCGCGCGCAGGTGCGAGCCAGATGACGGAGGCAGGCTCGATCGTCGGCACCGCGCAGTACCTCTCGCCGGAGCAGGCGCGCGGCGGCGACGTCGACCAGCGCTCCGACCTGTACTCGCTCGGCGTCGTGCTCTACGAGCTGCTCACCGGCACCGTCCCGTTCTCGGGCGACACGCCGGTGGAGATCGCGATGAAGCACCTCTCGCAGACGCCGGAGCCGCCGTCGAAGCGCCGGACCGGCATCCCGCGTGAGCTCGACATGGTCGTCATGCGCGCCCTCGCGAAGGACCCCGCCGACCGCTACCAGAGCGCCGACGAGATGGAGGCCGACCTCGACCGCGTCGCGCGCGGCGTCGGCATCGCGCCGGAGACGGAGGCGGCCGCGACGCAGATCATGCGCTCGCCGGTCACGATCCCGGGCCCGCTCGCGGCGACCGCGGCGACGATGATCACGCCGGGGCGCAGGGCCGGCGGCGGCGCCGTCCCGCCCCTGCCGCCGTCCGTGTACTACGACATCGACGAGCCGATCCATCGCCGCCCCGTGTGGCCGTGGATCGCGGCGCTCCTGTTCGTCATCGGAGCGGCGATCGGCGGCTGGTTCCTCTACCACCAGATCTCGAACAAGCTCGCGTCGACGACGCCGGCCGCCGTGCGCGCATACCTGAACGAGAACGAGCAGAACGCGACGGCAAACATCCAGTCCGACGGTTTCCACGCAGTCGTGAAGCACCACTCGAGCCTCACGACCGACGCCGGCCTCGTCTTCAAGCAGAGCCCCGATCCGGGCACGCGCCAGCCGAAGGGGAACAACGTCACCATCTACGTCTCGACCGGGAAGCCGAAGGTGGCGGTCCCGCCGCTGAAGGGGACGAAGTCGGCGGACGCGATCAAGGCGCTGCGGGCTGCGCACCTCGTTCCCGACGTGCACGAGATCACGTCGGGGGCCACCGCCGACACGGTGACGGCGTCCGACCCGGCTTCCGGTACGAAGGTCGCCGAGGGCTCGAAGGTGCGCATCAACGTGTCGAAAGGCCCGACGCCGGTGTCGGTGCCGAACGTCGTCGGCAAGTCGCTCAACGACGCGACCGCGACTCTCAACAACTCCGGCTTCAAGGTGAACCCGACGTACGTCGACTCCGACTCGCCTCAGAACCAGGTCATCGACCAGTCGCCGGGGCAGAACCAGACCGCGCCGCCGCACTCGACCATCGACGTCACCGTCTCGAACGGGCCGAAGACGGTGGACGTGCCCGACGTGCGCACGCTCGACGTCGGCACGGCCGCATCGCAGCTCCAGGGCATGGGCTTCCGGGTGAAGTTCTCGTACACCACCGTCACCGATCCCAATCAGGATCAGATCGTCCTCGATCAGAACCCGGAGAGCGGCCAGCAGACGAAGCCCGGGTCGGCGGTGACGCTCATCGTCGGGAAGTGCCCGTCGAGCGGCTGTCCCGCGCCGACGACGACGACCGACACGACCGCGACCACGACGACGACTCCCTGATGGCCCGCCGCCTCCGCGTGGCGCTGCTCGCCGGGGGCCGATCGAGCGAGCACGACATCTCGCTCGCGTCCGCACGGTCGGTGCTCGAGGGCCTCGACCCGGCGCGCTACGACGTCGTCGGCGTCGCCATCGGGCGCGACGGCCGCTGGGCGTTGCAGAGCGGTGAAGAACACGTGCCGGTGGCTGCCACCGTCACGGAACCGTCACGCGCGGAGACACTGCCCGTTCCGGCCGACGCCGGGACGCTCGCGCGGCTCGGCGCGGTCGACGTCGTCCTGCCGATCCTGCACGGGCCGTTCGGGGAGGACGGGACGGTGCAGGGGCTGCTCGAGCTGATGGACGTCCCGTACGTCGGCGCCGGCGTCGCCGCGTCCGCCCTCGCGATGGACAAGGACTTGTTCAAGAAGGTCATGCGCGACAGCGGCATCCCGGTTGCGCGCCACCACACGATCCGCCTCGGCGACCCGGTCGAGAACCCGATCGGCTACCCGGTGTTCGTGAAGCCCGCGCGGCTCGGCTCCTCCGTCGGCATCTCGAAGGTGCGCGACGCGTCGGAGCTCGAGGCGGCCGTATCGCTGGCGCGCCGCCACGACGAGAAGGTCATCGTCGAGGAAGCCGTCGTCGGCATGGAGGTCGAGTGCGGAGTGCTCGGCAACCGAACGCCGCCGCCGGTCGCGTCGCTGCCGGGCCGCATCGACACGCTCGAGCACGAGTGGTACGACTACGCGTCGAAGTACGACGAAGGCGGCATGGACCTCGTGATCCCCCCGGAGCTGCCGCACGAGACGATCGAGCTCGTGCAGCAGCGCGCCGTCGACGCGTTCGTCGCGAGCGAGTGCGAAGGCATGGCGCGCGTCGACTTCTTCGTCCGCGACGACGGCGAGGTCGTCGTCAACGAGCTCAACACCATTCCCGGCTTCACGGCGACGAGCGTGTACGCGAAGCTGTTCCAAGCGTCCGGCATCGCCTACGCCGATCTCCTCGACCGCCTGATCGCCCTCGCGCTCGAGCGGCACGAGCGTCGCTCGAAGCTCGAGTACTAGCGCGCAGACACCTCGCTCACCCGCACGTAGTTTCCGGGCGGAAGCTCGCTGATCCAGAGCACGTAATACCGTGCGGTCGCCCCGTCGAGCGTGAACGTCGTGCCGTCGCTGACGGTCTGCGACGACGAGTCCGGCGTGAAGCCGCCGTTCCGCGAATTCCCCGACTCGATCCGGGCGGTGAATCCGCCGGTCGTCGTATGCACGGTGATCTGCTCGAGCTTCACCGCCTTGCCGGCGTCGAGAACGAGCCCGAGCCCCGCTTTGAGCCCTCCGAACTGCCGGGTGTTGTAGAACTCCGTGTCCCAGTACGTGCTCGGGTTCCCGTCGGTCGCCTTTCCCGCGCTGTACCCGTGCTCGCCGCCGTCGCCCTGCGGGTCGTAGTCGCCGACCCCGCGGAGCTGCGCCGCGGCGTCTCCTCCGCTGCCGCCGGCGCCGAGCGGTGCTCTGTGGTGGCGAAGCACGAGCGCCGCGATCACGCCGGCGAGGACGAGAGCGCCCGCGAGAGCGAGGATCATCGGCAGGCGCCCTCCGCGTAGGCGGCGGCGGGCGGCTGGGCGTGGTGCGGCCGGGGACGCTTTCTGCACGGCCGGCATCCCGCGCACGATCGTCCGGTCGGCGTCGAAGCCGCCGATCCCCTCGAGGCAGCGCCGGAGCTCGGTCGCGAACGCGTCCATCGACGGGAAGCGCAGGTCCGGATGCTTCTCGAGCGCGTGGCGGACCGCCTGCGCGAGCCGCGGCGGGATGTCCGGCCGCAGCTCGGAGATGTCCGGCGGATCTTCCGTTGCGTGCTTCATCGCCACGACGACGAGGTTGTCGCCCCGGAACGGCACGTCGCCCGTCAGCAGCTCGTACAGCACCACACCGAGCGAGTAGACGTCGGTCGCCGGGGTCACCTGCGCACCCTCGGCCTGTTCCGGCGACAGGTAGTTGCTCGTCCCGAGCACCGTCCCCGTCTGGGTGACGCCGCGCTCGACGTCGAGTGTGCGGGCGATGCCGAAATCGGTGACCTTCGCTTCGCCCGAACCGTCGATGAGGATGTTCTGCGGCTTGACGTCGCGATGGACGATGCCGTGGGCGTGTGCGAACGCGAGCGCGTCCGCGACCTGGATTCCGAGCTCGACGACGCGGCGCACGGGCAGCCGGCCGGTCCGCTCGATCATCTGCTTGAGGTTCTCGCCGGCGACGAACTCGAAGACGATGTACTGGTTGCCGTCCGAGACGCCGCGGTCGATGACGGTGACGATGTGCGGGTGCGAGAGCTGCGCAACCGCGCGCGCCTCGCGGCGGAAGCGCTCGACGTACTCCTGGTCGTCACGGAACTGCGGATGGAGGACCTTGAGCGCGACGTTCCGCTCGAGCATCCGGTCGTAGCCGCGGTAGACGCTCGACATGCCTCCGTGCTCGACGAGCACCTCGAGCTCGTACCGCTCGGCGATCACCTCACCGACCATGGTGCCTCGGCCGGATCTGCGGGCAAGAGGGGACCGCGGCTGCGCCACGACGATAGAACGCGCGAGCCGCCCCGGCGGCTACGCGAGAACTGCGTCCAGCGCCTCGCCCCAGGCGTCGAGCGCCTCGTCGACCTCCGTATCGGAGATCACGAGCGGGCAGAGGACGCGGATGCAGTTCGAATGGGTTCCCGCCTTCAGGAGCAGCAGCCCGCGCTCCGCGGCAGCGGCGGCGACCGCCGAGGCCAGCTCCGGTGCGGGCTCCTTCGTCGCGCCGTCCTCGACGAGCTCGATCGCGAGCATCGCTCCCAGGCCGCGGACGTCTCCGATCTGCGGATGCCGGCGCTGCCACTCCTGCATCCTGCCGCGAATGGTGTCGCCGATGCGCTCGGCACGGTCGACGAGCCCCTCGTCCTCGAAGACGTCGAGGACGGCTCCCGCCGCGGCCAGCGCCACCGGGTTGCCGACGTACGTGCCGCCGATCGCGCCGTCGCCCGGGGCGTCCATGATCGCGGCCTTGCCGAGCACGCCCGAGAGCGGGAGCCCGCCCGCAAGCGACTTGGCGACCGTGATGAGGTCCGGCTCGACGTCGTAGTGCTCGATCGCGAACATCCGGCCCGTGCGGCCGAAGCCGGTCTGCACCTCGTCGACGACGAGGACGATGCCGTGCCGGTCGCAGATCTCGCGGACGCCGGCCAGGAACTCGGGCGGCGCGACGATGAAGCCGCCCTCGCCCTGGACGGGCTCGACGACGACGGCCGCCACGGTCTCCGCCGCCACCTGCGTGACGAGCGCCCGCTCGAGCGCCGCGAGCGCGTCGGCGGCGGTGATGCCGCGGTACTCGTACGGGAACGGCACGCGGTAGACCTCCGGCGCGAACGGCCCCAGGCCCGCCTTGTACGGGTGCGTCTTCGACGTGAGCGTCAGAGAGAGCAGCGTGCGCCCGTGGAAGCCGCCCTCGAACGCGATCACCGCCGGGCGGCCGGTGTACACGCGCGCGAACTTGACGGCGTTCTCGACCGCCTCCGTCCCCGCGTTGAAGAACGCGGCCTTCGCCGGCCCGCGGAACGGCGCGAGCGCGAGCAGCCGCTCGGCGACCGAGACGTACACCTCGTACGGAACGATCGTGAAGTCCGTGTGGAAGAAGCGTGCCGCCTGCTCCTGCACCGCCTCGACGACGTGCGGATGCGCGTGGCCGACGTTGAGGCAGCCGACGCCGCCGGTGAAGTCGATGAACGTGTTCCCGTCGACGTCCGTGAGCGTGGCGCCGCGGCCCTCGGCCACGACGACGGGGAGGTAGACGTCGAGCGGCGAGGCGATGACCGCGTCCTTGCGGGCGAGGATCTCGCGCGAGCGCGGGCCGGGGACCTCGGTCTTCAGCTCGATTGCCCGGACCGTCGCCATGGCTCCACGATATCGGGCGGCCCTGTTCCCCGCGTCCGGTTACGATCGCGCGCATGGTTCTGTCCGACGCCACGATCGCGAGGCTGCTGGCGGAAGGCCGGATCGAGATCGACCCCTACGACGCCGCCCTGCTCCAACCCTCGAGCGTCGACGTCCGCGTCGACCGGCTCTTCCGGGTCTTCCACAACAACCGGTACCCGTACATCGACGTGAAGGTCGAGCAGGCGGAGCTGACGGAGCTCGTCGAGGTCGACGGCGACCATGCGTTCGTCCTCCACCCGGGCGAGTTCGTGCTCGGGTCGACGCTCGAGCGCATCCGGCTCCCGGACGATCTCGTGGCCCGTCTCGACGGGAAGAGCTCGCTCGGCCGTCTCGGCCTGCTCATCCATTCGACCGCCGGGTTCATCGATCCGGGCTGGGACGGGCACGTGACGCTCGAGCTCTCGAACGTCGCGAAGCTACCGATCACGATCTACCCGGGGATGAAGATCGGCCAGATCTCCTTCATGCAGATGACCGAGCCGGCGGCGACGCCGTACGGCTCGTCCGCGATCGGCTCGAAGTACAAGGGCCAGGAGGGGCCGACGCCGAGCCGCTACTTCAAGAACTTCGAGTGATCGTCCTCGTCACAGGCGGGACGGGCTTCGTCGGCCACCACGTCGTCCACGCCCTGCGCGCGCGCGACGTCCACGTGCGTGCGCTCGTCCGCGATCGCCGGCGCGCGTCGAGGCTCGCGTCGTGGGATTGCGAGCTCGTCGTCGGGGACGTGAGCGACCCGACCGTCCTGCGTGCCGCCTGCGTCGGCGCCGACGCGGTGATCCACCTCGCGGCGATCATCAAGGGCTCGCGCGGCGACTTCGAGCGGGTCATGGAGCACGGGACGCGGAACCTCGTCGCCGCGGCCGAGGTGGCGGGCGTCGGGCGGTTCCTGCTCATGAGCGCGCTCGGCCTCGACGAGCGCTCGAAGGACGCGGTGCCGTACTTCACGGCGAAGTGGGAGATGGAGCGCGCCGTCCGCTCGTCGAGCCTCCAGTACGCGATCTTCCGGCCGAGCTTCGTCTTCGGCGACGACGGCGGCGTGCTGCCGACGTTCGTGCGGCTCGCCCGCTTCGCGCCGGTGACGCCGATCGTCGGCGACGGCACGCAGCGATTCCAGCCGATCTGGGTCGAGGACGTCGCGCAGTACTTCGCGCACGCGGTCGAGCATCCGGGCGTGCTCGGGCGCACGTTCGAGCTCGGCGGTCCGGAGGCGACGACGTGGAACGGCTTCTGGGAGCGCCTGAAGCGCGTGCTCGGCTCGCGGCGCCCGTCCGTCCACGTGCCCGTCGGGCTCATGCGCGTGCAGGCTGCCTTGACGGAGAGGCTTCCCGGCGCGCCCGTGACGCGCGACCAGCTGACGATGCTCGAGCTCGGCGACAACGTGGTCTCCGATCCGAGCGCGGTCGAGACCTTCCAGCTCCCGCTCGTCCCCCTCGACGAGCAGCTGCGGCGCGCGGTGTCGTGACGCGGGGCGTCGTCTACGCCGAGGCGGGCGCCGCGCCGGCCGTCGAGGAGATCGTCCTCGACGATCCCGGGCCGCGCGAGGTGCAGGTGCGCGTCCAGGCGTGCGGCCTCTGTCACTCGGACGTCCACGTACTGGAGACGAACGGCTGGGGGATGCCGTTCCCGATCCTCCTCGGTCACGAGGGCGCGGGCGTCGTCGAGGAGGTCGGCCCCGAGGTGACGTCGGTGGCGCCCGGCGACCGCGTGGTCGTCGCGTGGCGCGCCCCCTGCGGGACATGCCCGTCCTGCACCCGCGGCGACGCCCGCCGGTGCTCGTCGCAGCTCCGCGCGAAGCGTCGCGCCCACCGCGCCGAAGACGGGGCGCTGCTCACGCCCGTCCTCCGCTGCGGGACGCTCGCCGACCGCGCGATCGTGCACGAGATGTGCGCCGTCAAGGTTCCGGCCGAGCTGCCGGTCGAGCAGGCGTGCCTGCTCGCGTGCGGGTTCTCGACGGGCGCGGGCGCGGCGCTGTGGACGACGCCGGTCCGGGCGGGCTCATCGGTCGCCGTCATCGGCTGCGGCGGCGTCGGTCTCGCGGTCGTGCAGGGTGCCCGGCTCGCGGGTGCGGAGCGGATCGTCGCCGTCGACGTGGCGGCGAAGAAGCTCGATGCCGCCCGCGCGCTCGGTGCGACCGACGTCGTCGACGCGAGCGCGGGCGACCCGGTCGAGCAGGTTCGGGAGCTCGCGGGCGGCGTCGATTTCTCCTTCTCCGCCGTCGGCGCGTCTGCGGCATTCGCGCAGGCCGTCCGGATGTGCGGCTACGCCGGCACGGCGACGCTCGTCGGCGTCCCGTCGCCGGGCGCCTCGCTCGAGCTCGATCTCGAGGCCGACCTGTTCGGGCCGAAGGTGGCGGTCGCCGTCACGCACGGCGGCGACACGATCCCGCAGGAGGACTTCCCGTTCCTCGCGCACGCCGTGCTCGACGGGAGGCTCGACCTCGCGTCCTTCGTGACCCGCACGATCTCGCTCGACGAGGTCCCGGAAGCGCTCGGCGCCGTCGGCCGCGACGGCATCCGGACGGTCGCGCTGCTCTAGGAGGGCTTGCCGAAGGCCGCGCGGCGCTCGATGTCGGCGGGGTCGACCAAGTGGCCGTCCCGCTCGACGTAGCCGCCCGACCCGCCGACGATGAAGAGCACCGCCTCCTCGTCGAACGGGTTCGAGATCTTGCGCGGCGTCGTCGACGCCGCGTGGAAGAGCCCGCCTGCGGCGAGCTCCCGCGTCTCGTCCTCGACCTCGACGACGACCCGGCCGCGATGGACGAAGTACAGCTCGTCCTGTGTGTCGTGGTAGTGGCGGAAGCCGTCGAATCCCGGCGGATAGACGACGGCGTTCACGCCGAAGGCGGTGACGCCGAGCGGCCCGCGTACCCGGCGGAAGCCGGGGCCGTCGCCGAGCTCGTCGAGGGAGGAGAACGCGTGCGTCATCCGTTGCAGGCGCCCGCGTCCGCGAGCGGCAGCCGTCCGAGCAGGTCGGCGAGCTGTGCCCGCTCCTCGACGCTGAACCGGGAGCCGAAGAGCTCCTCGATGTCGCCGAGGTGGGTAGCGCGGCACTCCTCGATCTTCGCCCGGCCGGTGTCGGTGAGGACGGCGTACGTCACGCGCTGATCCGACTCGCACTGGTGCTTCCCCACCCAGCCGGCCCGCTCGAGGCCCTCGAGGAGCCGCGTGACGCCGGACGGGCTGAGGATGACCGTCCGGGCGAGGTCGATCCGCCGGAGCCGGTGCTCGGGGGCGTGGTAGAGCTGGACGAGGACGTCGTAGTCCCGCAGCGAGACGCCGTGGGCGGCCTCGAGGCGCGCCGACAGCTCCCGCGTGACCGCGGCGTGGGCGCGCAGGAAGCGGATCCAGGCGGCGTGGTCGGGCTCTGCCGCTACTTGTGTGCTCAATACTTGACTAGACAATCTTCCCTCGCTATGATGCTTGCGACCTCAAGTATACAAGGAGATGCATTCCATGTCCACTATCGCACCCACCAAGCAGTTTGCCCCGGCCGGCAGCTGGAGCGCCGACCCGGTCCACTCGAACGTCTCGTTCGAGGTCGCCTACGCAGGCGTCAACACCTTCCGCGGCTCCTTCCGCGAGTTCACCGCGACACTGGCCGACGGCCGGCTCGAGGGCTCGGCGAAGGTCGCGAGCGTCGACGTGAAGGACGAGCAGCTCAACGGCCACCTCCAGACGCCGGACTTCTTCGACGCCGAGCGCTTCCCGGAGATCACGTTCCGGGCGGACGACCTCGAGCAGGGCGAGCTGACGATCAAGGGCGTCACGCGTCCGGTCGCGCTGACGGCCACGGTCTCCGAGCCGAACGTCGACCCGTTCGGCCGCGAGCGCCTCGGCCTCCGGCTCGAGGCCACGATCGACCGCAACGCGTTCGGCGTCAGCTGGAACGCCCCCAACCAGGGCGGCGGCAACTACCTCGGCGACGACGTGACGCTCATCGCCGAGCTGGCGCTCGTCCGCCAGGAGGCTTGACGATGAGGATCCTGGCCGTCTCCGGCAGCCTCAGGCACGACTCGTACAACACGGCGCTCCTCCGGGAGGCGGCGAAGCTCGCCCCGGCCGGCGTCGAGGTCGAGCCGTGGGAGGGGATCGGCGACCTGCCGATCTACGACCAGGATCTCGACGGCGACGACGTTCCGGAGAGCGTCCGCCGGCTCCGCGAGGCGTGGTCATCCGCCGACGCGATCCTCTTCTCGACCCCCGAGTACAACGGCTCCGTGCCCGGCGGCCTGAAGAACGCCGTCGACTGGGCGTCGCGGCCGAAAGGGGAGGCCGCGCTCCTGAACAGGACCGTCGCCGTCGTCGGCGCGAGCTCGGGCCAGTTCGGCGCCCTCTGGGCGCAGCAGGACCTGCGTCGCGTCCTCGGCATCGCGGGCGCACGCGTCGTCGGGCAGGAGCTGCCCGTCTCGCGGGCGCAGGACGGCTTCGGCGAGGCCGTCTACGACGGGCTTCGCGCCGCGATCGAGGCGCTCGCCCTCGCGGCCGATCCCGTCGCAGTCGCCGCCTGAAAAGGAGAGGGGCCGCCTGTCGGCGGCCCCTCAACGGTAACCAACGCTGGATTCGGCAGAGTCGCGTCGTCCCCTACGCTGGCTAGGCGTTTCCCGGTGGTCCCGGGGACAGCGCCTCTACCCGCTGGTACCTCCGCTGGCCGAACTTGGTTCTGAAATCACTCTCGGACCACCTCCTTTCCGCGGTAGCGGAAGAATATCAGCGCAGGACGACGCTGAGCTCCAGTCCGCGGTCGAGCGGCACGGTGACGCTCACGAGCGCCGGGTCGGTCTGGCGTGCGGCGGAGTAGAGGGCGAGCGGATCCGGATGGGAGAGGACGTTGTCGGCGACGACGAGAGCGCCCGGCTCGAGCTTGCCGCGTGCGAGCGCGAACAGCTCCTCGTAGTCGTCCTTCTCCGCGTCGAGGAAGACGACGTCGAAGACGTCTTCGATCCCCTCGATCGTCTCGAACGCGTCGCCTTCGACGAGCTCGGCCCACTCCTCGAGCCCCGCCTCCGCGACGTTCCTCCGCCACGCCTCGGCCTTCGCCGGGTCGTGTTCGAGCGAGAGGACGCGCCCGCCCAGGTGTCTGACGCCGGCGGCGAGCCAGATCGTGGAGTAGCCGCGCGACCCGCCGATCTCGAGCACCTCGCAGTCGGCCTGCGGCGCAACGAGGGCGAAAAGGAACCGGCCGGTCGTCGGCGCGACGGCGCGGGCGCGCACTTCCTGCGGCAGGCCCTGCACGCGCTCGGCGGCATCCTCGGCCTCGAGCCTCTCCAGGACCGTCCTAACCCGCTCGTCGAGCACGTTCGACCTCCTCGCGGACCCAGCAGTCGGGCCGGTGGTTGTTGACGATCCCGCACGCCTCCATGGCCGCGTAGACGGTCGTCGGCCCGACGAAGCGGAATCCGGCCGCCTTCAGCCGCTTCGACAGCTCCTTCCCGTCCGGATGGTCGCGGTACGCCCACACGAGCTCGGGGAGCGGCGTTCCCGCCTTGCGCAGCGCGAGCACCGCGTGCGCGTTCGCGATCGCGGCCTCGATCTTGCCGCGGTGGCGGACGATGCCCGCGTCGGCGAGCAGCCGCGTGACGTCGCGGTCGCCGAAGCGTGCGACCTTTGCGGGGTCGAAGCCCGCGAACGCCTTCCGGAACGCCTCGCGCTTCCGGAGGATGGTGATCCACGCGAGCCCCGACTGGAACCCCTCGAGGCAGAGCCGCTCGTACAGGCCGCGCTCGTCCCGCACCGGCCGTCCCCACTCCCCGTCGTGGTAGGCGTTGTATGCCGGGTCGGTCGTCGTCCAGCAGCGAACGGGCTCAGGCAACGGTGACCCTGACCGTCCCCTCGGCGATGTGCACCGGGTACGTCTCCACCGGCTCGTACGCCGGCAGCGACATCGGCCGCCCGGTGGCGAGGTCGAACGCCGAACCGTGCCGCGGACAGACGACGCGGCACGTGTCCATGTCCCAGTCGCCCTCGCAGAGCGGGCCGTCGTCGTGCGAGCAGCGGTCCTCGATCGCATAGAGCGCGCCGCCGCAGTTGTAGACGCCGATCGTCAGCGTCGGCCCGGCGACGATGAGCTTCGTGGAGCCGGGCGGGAACTCGTCCGCGGGCGCGACCTCGATCTCGGCCAACGGCTACAAGAGCTCGAGGTCGTCGATGCCGTCCGGAAGCGGCGTCCCCTTGGCCTTGTGCAGGGCGATCTTCAGCGTCGTCAGTCCGAGCATCGCGCACTTGAGCCGCACCGGCGTGAGCGGGATGCCGATCTCGGCGAGCAGCTCGTCCTTGTCGAGCGTCGCGACGTCCGTCGCCTTCCGGCCCTGGACCATCTCCGTGAGCATCGACGTCGCCGCCTGCGAGATCGCGCAGCCGCGGCCGGAGAACTTCACCTCGTCGATCGTCTCGCCGTCGTCGCCGAACGCGACGTAGATGGAGACCTCGTCGCCGCAGAGCGGGTTCTGCCCCTCCGCCTCCGCGTCGGCGTCTTCCATCACCCCGTGCCCGCGCGGGTTCTTGTAGTGATCGAGGATGACTTCCCGGTACATCTGGTCGAACTCGTTCACGCGAACACCTTACGGACCGTGTAGAGGCCGTCGACGAGCTGGTCGATCTCCTCGGGGAGCGTGTAGAGGTAGAAGCTCGCCCGGTTCGTCGCCGCCACGCCGAGCTTGTGCATGAGCGGCTGGCAGCAGTGATGGCCGGCGCGGATGGCGACGCCCTGGCGGTCGAGGATCTGGGCGACGTCGTGCGGGTGCACGTCGTCGAGGTTGAACGAGACGACGCCCGCGCGCCGCTCCGCCGGCGGGCCGTAGAGCGTGAGGCCGGGAACCTCGCTCAGCCGGCCGAGCGCGTACGCGGCGAGCTCGTGCTCGTGCGCCTCGATCGCGTCGAGGCCGACGGCCTCGAGGTAGTCGACCGCGGCGCCGAGGCCGACGGCCTCCGCGATCGGCGACGTGCCCGCCTCGAACTTGTGCGGCAGCTCGCCCCACGTCGTCTTCTCGTACCGCACGGAGTTGATCATGTGGCCGCCGAGCAGGAACGGCTCCATCGAGCGCAGCAGCTCGCTGCGCCCCCAGAGCGCTCCGATGCCGCTCGGGCCGCACATCTTGTGGCCCGAGATCGCGAGGAAGTCGCAGTCGAGCGCCTGGACGTCGACGCGCATGTGCGGCGCCGCCTGCGCCGCGTCGCAGACGAAGATCGCGCCGTGGTCGTGCGCCCAGCGCACGAGCGGTGCGAGGTCGGCGATCGTTCCGAGCGAGTTCGAGACGAGGTTCGTCGCGACGATCTTGACATTGCACTCGCGGGCGATCTCGTCGAGCCCGGCCGGGTCGACGTCGCCGTTGTCGTCGATCGGCAGCATCCGGAACTCGGCTCCGTTCCGCTTCGCGATGTACTGCCACGGAACGAAGTTCGAGTGGTGCTCGAGCTCGGTGACGACGACGGCGTCGCCGGGCCCGAGGTTGTTCCCGGCCCACGAGTACGCGACGAGGTTGAGCGCCTCCGTCGCGTTGCGGACGAAGATGATCTCGCGCACGTCGGGTGCGTTCAGCAAGGCGCGCACCTTCTCGCGCGCTCCCTCGAGACCGGCGGTGGCGCGCTCGCCGAGCACGTGCACCGCGCGGTGCACGTTCGCGTACGACGTCTCGTAGAACGTCGTCATCGTGTCCAGCACCTGCCGCGGCTTCTGGGAGCTGTTCGCCGAGTCGAGATAGGCGAGCGGCTTGCCGTGGATCTGCTGCTCGAAGATCGGGAAATCGGCGCGCAGAGCGCGTGCGTCGAGCTTTTGCCCCGCGGTCACAGCCACGAGGCCATGGTAGCCCCCTAGGGGCGTTTGAGCGCTGATCCGGACGTGGGAGTCCGGCGTGGCAGACGCACGCGCGGGAGACCCGCGCGTGCTGGAGACGGCGTCGCAAGCGATGCCTAGGGGACTCTGAAGGCGGCGCCCGCGTACCCGGGAGCCGCAGCCTTCCCTGAGCCCGCGACGACCTTCGCCCTGCCGGCGGCATTGCCGTGGAACGTGTGGCCCTTGATCGTGAACCTCGCGCCCGGGACGCCGAAGCCGTCGTCGAGCGCCTGGGCCCACCACTGCTTCCGGCCGACCTTGTACACGTGCACCGACAGCCCGGGAAGGAGCTGCTGCTCCGCGAGCGTCGAGCCGGTGTTCACGATCACGTCGACGGCGCCCGCGAGGCCGACCGCCGACACCTGGTACGCGGTACCGGGCGCCGCGACCGAGACCTCCGCGCCGAAATGCGCGCCGTGGCTGCGCGACCGCGCCGCGTGCACCTTTCCCTGCCCGGTCCACACCGCCCACAACCGATCGTTCGCGTCCACCGAGAGCGCCATGTGCGGGTCACCTCCCGAGAAGGTGCCCTGGAAGCTCACGCCGTCGCCGGCGGGCGAGCCGCCGCGGAACGGGACGACGGTGAAGGCGACCGCCGTCGGGTAGCCGGGCGGCCACGCCATGAACGTGTTCCCCGACCGGTCGGAGACGAGCGGGACGCGGTCGTCGTGCGGTGCGGTCGGCTTGAGCGACGTCGGCGCGCCCGCGGCGAGCGACCCGTTCAGCGGCTCGTAGAGGAACGTGCCGTCCGGGTCCTTGTTCGAGTAGAAGGCGACCTGGACGAGGCCGCTCGTGTCGACGGCGAGCGACTCGCCGTAGCCGCAGCAGAACGGGAACACGTTGCTCACCGTGTCGCCGTCGAGGCCACGGAAGACGTTCACGAACCCGGTGCCGTCCTGACTGAAGTACGGCGTCCCGTCGGGAGCGACGGCAGCGCCGTCGACGCCGCCGACGTCGTGCGACTGCGTCTGGAAGGGGCCGGCCCATGTCTGCCCGTCGTCGACCGAGGTCATCCGGGCGACCCCCTGCGCGTTCGGGAAGTACAGCTCGACGGCGCCGTTCGGAAGCTGCACGAGCTGCGTCCGGCCGGCGATCGGGTCGTTCGCGGCGACGACCTTCGGCGCGCCGCCGCTCCGGGTGACGGAGATCGTGCCGCCCGCCGGCGACTCGAACGACACGAGCTCCGTACCGGCCTGCGTCACGAGCATCGACGGGATGACGATGTTCTGGACGGCGCCGGGGATCGTCGTCCACGCGCCGGCGGCGGGAGCGAACACGAGGGCGGCGAGCGCTAGAGCGACGCAACGCACCTCTCGGACGATGCCACGCAGACCATGCGGCCGCAACGGGAATCACATGCTCTCTTCATCTGGCCCGCCCACACTGCCGCCGTGGCTCAAAGCCGGATCGAGGCCGCCCGCGCCCGCGCCCGCGGAGCGAAGCTCGCGCTCGGGGCTGTCGCCACCGTCGTCCTCGGCGTCGCGTTCGTCGGCGCGAAGGCGCACGCGGCGGGGCACACGAAGCATCAGGCGAAGCCGCTCGCGGCGCCTCGCGCCTTCGAGCGCGCCGTGCGGCGGAGCGTCGTCGCCGGCGGGCAGATCGCGCCGCCCGTTCAGCCGCCGCCCGTGGTGACGAGCACGTCGTGACGGTGCACCGCTTTCCGGCGATGGGCTGCGAGATCGTGCTGGCGGGCGGAGAACCGGCGAGGGCCGCCGCCGTCTTCGAGCGGTGGGAGAGCGCGTTCAGCCTCTTCCGGGCCGAGTCCGAGCTCTCCGGCGTCAACAGGTCGCGCGCGCGCGTCCAGGTCGTGTCTCCGCTCTTTGCCGACGTGCTCGCCGTGGCGCTCGGCGTCGCGGTCGAGACCGCCGGTCTCGTCGACCCGACGCTGCGCGGCGCCGTCGAGGACGTCCGCCTCTCCGGCACCTTTCTCAGCCGGCCGCCCGGTCTGAGCCTCGACCTCAACGGCGTCGTCAAGGCGATGGCGGTGGACGAGGCGGTCGCGCAGCTCGACGGTCCGGGCTTCGTGTCCGCCGGCGGCGACCTCGCCGTCCGCGGGCCGGTCGACGTCGGCCTTCCGCGCGGCGGGGCGGTGCGCGTGGTCGACGGCGGGCTCGCGACGAGCGGCGTCGCGACGCGCGGCCGGCACCTCATCGATCCGGCCACGGGGATGCCGAGCGACTCGCCGTGGGAGCAGGTCACCGTGTCCGGCGCGAGCTGCCTCGCCGCCGACGTCGCCGCGAAGGCCGCGTTCCTGCTCGGGGAGCGCGGACCTGCGTGGCTCGACGAGCGGGGGATGGCAGGCCGGTTCGTCGGGCGCGACGGCGAGGTGCTTTCGAACGCGATGTGGGAAGGGTGCGTCCCATGCACGTGACCTCGAGCCCGGCCATCTGGTACGCCGCCCGCGCATCCGGCATCGCGGCGTACGTCGTGCTGAGCGTCGTCGTCTCGATCGGCATCACCATGGGCGGCAAGGCGCAGAGCCGCCGGTGGCCGCGCTTCGCGGTCGAGGACATCCACCGCTTCGGCGGCCTCCTCGTCGGATCGCTCATCGGCGTGCACGTCGCGGCGATTGCACTCGACTCGTTCATGCCCTTCTCGATCGGCCAGCTCGTCGTCCCGTTCACCGCCCGGTACCGGCCGTTGTGGACCGGCCTCGGCATCTTCTCCGCCGAGCTGCTGCTCGCCCTCGCGATCACGAACCGCTACCGGAAGCGCCTTCCGCACCGCTTCTGGCGCACTGCGCACTACGCGAACTTCGTCGTGTGGTCGCTCGCGTCGCTGCACGGCATCTTCGCCGGCACCGACCGCAGCGCCGGCTGGCTCGCGGTCCTCTACGGCGCCTCCATCGCGACCGTCCTCGCGCTGCTCGCGTGGCGCATCGCCGGTGGCGGCCTCCATCCGCTGCGCGTCCTCGGCGCCGGCGCGGTCGGCATCGTTGCGCTGCCGATCCTGCTCCTCGGCCCGCTGCACAAGAGCCCGCTTCCGTGGAACGCGCCGAACGTCTCCGAGCAGCTCACCGGGCAGGTGATCCGAAACGGGACCGATCTCAGGCAGATCGTGTCGTTCGTGGGCGGAGCGCGGTCGCCGCAGAAGCTGCTCGTTCGCGCCGACCTGCTCGTCTCGCCGCAGAGCCTCGACGCGACGTCGCTCCAGCTCGAGTACCTGCCGAGCGGCGACGTGTGCCGCGGCCGCATCACGCGCGTCGGACTCACGAGCTTCGCCGGGACGTGCCGGCTCCCGAATGGTGCGCAACGCGTCATCAGCGCCAGTTGGGGCGCCGCCGAATCCGGCGTAACGGGCACGATCTCACTCCATGCTTAGTCATCTCGTCGCCGCGCTCGTCGCCGCCCTCGCGCCCCCGACGCCTGCGCAGAAGCTCGGCTTCCCGCCGGTGAAGCCCGGCCCGGTTCCCGGCTACGTGATGATCGCCGACCGCAACAACAACCGGATCATCATCGTGTCGCCGGCGAAGAAGATCGTCTGGGAGAAGGACGGTCTGCACGATCCTGACGACGCGTTCTTCGCGCCCGGCTACAAGTCGATCTCGACGAACGAGGAGTACAACCAGACGATGGCGCTCATCGGCGTCCGGTCGCGCCGCGTCGAATGGTCGTACGGGCACGCCGACGTGCGGGGCTCGTCGCCCGGCTATCTCTCGAACCCGGACGACGCCTATCTCCTGTCGAACGGGCTCATGCAGGTCGCCGACATCCAGAACTGCCGTGTGCTCTGGGTGAACCGCGCCCACCGAATCGTGCGCGAGATCGGTCACGCCGGGAACTGCACGCATGACCCGCCGCGCACGCTCAGCTCGCCGAACGGCGACACGCCGCTTCCCGACGGCGGCGTTCTCGTGACCGAGATCGGCGGCTGGGTCGATCGCATCTCCGCGAGCGGGAGGCTCCTCTACACGATTCGCACGCCGACGACGTATCCGTCGGACGCGCAGCTGCTCCCGGACGGGAACATCCTCGTGGCCGGCTTCAACAACCCGGGCCGCGTCGACGAGATCACGCCGAAGGGGCGGATCGTCTGGACGTACGCACCGACCGGTACGTGGTCTCTCGACCAGCCGTCGCTCGCGGTCCGCTGGCCGAACGGGATGATCGCGATCTCCGACGACTGGCACCACCGCGTGGTCGTCGTCGACCCGCGCACGAAGAAGGTCGTGTGGTCGTACGGCCACCTGAACCAGCCGAGCCGCGCGCCGGGCTACCTGAGCAAGCCGGACGGCCTCGACCTCCTGCCGGCCGTCCCGGGGGGCGTGAAGGCTGCGCGGAAGACGATCGTGAACGTCGTCCGCGTCGGCACCCTGCCGCAGGCGCTCGGGAAGGCGTCCGCGGTCGCGCTCCCGGGTGGGAAGCTCCTCGTGCTCGGCGGCTACACGGGCGCAGCGTCGACCGACCAGGTCCTGCTCGGCACGCCCGGGAGGCTGCGCGCCGTGGGCCATCTGCCGGTGGCGACGCACGACGCGGCGGCTGCGCTCCTCGGCGGGCGCGTGCTCCTCTTCGGCGGCGGCCAGTCGGTCTCGACGAACGCCGTCGTGCGCGTCGACCCGGCCACGGGCCGCGCCTCGTCCGCGGGACGTCTCGACGAACCGCTCTCCGACCTCGGCGCCGTGACGATCGGCGGCAAGGCGTATCTCGTCGGCGGTTACACGGGCTCGGTGTTCGCGAGCGCGATCCTCCGCTACGACGGCGGCCGGACGACGACCGTGGGCCGGCTGCCGGCCGGCACGCGTTACGCCGGGGTCGCCGCGCTCGGCAGCTCGATCGTCGTCGCGGGCGGGCTCACGCCGGCCGGCGCGACGGCGGCGGTCTACGCCGTCGACCCGAGGACGCACGCTGTCCGCCGTATGGCGACGCTGCCGGCGCCGGAGGATCACGCGGGCATGGCCGCCCTCGGCGGCGCCCTGTACCTCGTCGGCGGCCGCGAGATCCTGAAGATCGCGCCCGGCGGCGGCGTCTCCGTCGCCGCGCGCTTACCCGTGTCGCTCGCCGACCCGGCCGTCGTCGCCGCCGGCGCCCGCATCGTCATCGTCGGCGGCGGAACCGACGGCGTCTACGCCTTCACGCCGCCCCGCTAGTCTGAGGCCCCGCATGCGCCGCCTCGCCCTCCTCGTGCTTCCGCTCGCGCTCGCAGCCGCCGGCTGCGGCGGCTCGTCCTCCGGGACGAAGGGCCAGTCCCACACCGTGCTCGAGGTCTCGAAGGCGTTCTCCGACGCCGGCATTCCCTTCACGAGCCTCGTCACCGGCAACCAATACGTCACCGGCCAGACGCCCTTCCTGCCCTTCAAGCTCAACAGCAGCGATCTGCGCTTCGATGTTCAGGCGGAGCTGAACGGCTCCGACACGACCGACCACACCGCCGAGATCGCGTGGGTATTCGACACGGACGCGAACGCGCAGAAGGCCCTCGATCAGGTGCCGCTCGCCCAGTGGGGCCAAGGCCCGCTGAAGATCGATCGCGTGCAGCTCGGCAACGTCATCGTCGTCGCCGACGGCTTCACCGGCGCGAAGAAGGCGAAGCTCGACTCTGCCCTCGCCGCTCTGAAGTAGTCAGGCGCGGCCGAAGGCCGCGGACTCCCAGACGAGGCCGTGGCGGCGGCGCGTGGCCAGGCCCAGCCCGTGGGCACCGGCGACGGCCTCGATGCGATCCACCGGGTGCACGTACACCCGGAACGTCGAGCGGCTCAACCGCAGCATCGCGTTCGCGAGCCGCGCGCCGGCCCGGACGAACGGACGCTCCTGCGGGTACGTGAGCACGAGGCGTCCGCTCGCGTGGGCGGCCGCGGCTCCGACGAGCGCGTCGACGTCGGGGTAGCAACACACGACGCGATGCATGACGACGACGTCGTGAGGCCCGATCGCCTCCGCGTCCGTGACGAAGTCGCCGATGCGCCGGTCGACCCGGTCGGCGAGGCCCCGCTCGGCGAGCAGCGCGACGGCTTCGTGCTCGTACCCCCGCGAGAGCTCGACGTTCGTCGCCCGGACCGCGCCCGCCTCGAGGAGCTCGAGCTCGATGGCGCCGATTCCGCCCCCGATCTCGAGCACGCTGGCGCCGGTCACGTCGCCGGCGAGCTCGGCCAGGTCATGTGCCGAGCCGCGCAGTCCTCGCCGCCGGAAGCGGCGTGCATCGCGGGCTGCGGTGCGCCGTCCGAAGAACGACTCGTAGTCGGAGCGCTGGGCACAGCAGCACGGCACGCCTCGAATCTACCGCTGACGCCAGGCCGACAGCAGCGTCTCGTTGGCGACGACGACCGCTGCGAACGCGGCGCCGAGAGCCGTCGCCCCCGCGGCGAAGAGGCCCGCGGCCCGAGAGCGAACACGACCAGCTCGAGCGCGAGCCGGGCCTGCTGCGGCACCGCCACCTTCGCCTTCGGCGACAGGAACGATCCCCACACGGTCGCGAGCACGGCCGCGAATCTACGCGCGGCGCCGCTATCGTCGCAGGCTTGAGCAGCGACTACGTCTTCACGATGTACCGGGCCGACAAGTACTACGGCCCCGACCGGCAGGTGCTGGCGAACATCTCGCTCTCGTTCCTGCCGGGGGCGAAGATCGGCGTGCTCGGCCCGAACGGGGCCGGCAAGTCGACGCTCCTGCGGATCATGGCCGGGAAGGAGGAGCCGTCCTCGGGGATCGCCGAGCTCGCGCCCGGCGCGTCCGTCGGCCTGCTCGAGCAGGAGCCGGACCTCGACCCCGCCAAGGATGTGCGCGGGAACGTCGAGGACGGCGTCCGGGAGCTGCGCGACCTGCTCGACCGGTTCAACGCCGTCTCCGCGAAGTTCGCCGAGCCGGACGCCGACTTCGACGCGCTCCTCGCCGAGCAGGCGATCGTGCAGGACAAGATCGACCGCGCGGACGCCTGGCAGCTCGAACAGCACCTCGATCACGCGATGGATGCGCTGCGGCTGCCGGAGGGCGACCGCGACGTCACCACGCTCTCGGGCGGCGAGCGCCGCCGCGTCGCTCTCTGCCGCCTGTTGCTGTCCGCGCCCGACCTGCTGCTCCTCGACGAGCCGACGAACCACCTCGACGCCGAATCCGTCGCCTGGCTCGAGCGGTTCCTCGCGGAGTACAAGGGCACCGTCGTCGCGGTCACCCACGACCGGTACTTCCTCGACAACGTCGCCGGCTGGATCCTCGAGCTCGACCGTGGGCGCGGCATCCCGTTCCAGGGGAACTACTCGTCGTGGCTCGAGCAGAAGCAGGAGCGGCTTGCGGTCGAGGAGAAGACGGAGTCGGCGCGCCGCCGCACGCTCGCACGTGAGCTCGAGTGGGTGCGCATGAGCCCGCGCGCGCGACACGACAAGTCGAAGGCGCGCCTCGCCGCGTACGAGCGGATGTACGCCGAGGAGCAGAGCGTCAAGCTCGACAAGGTCGAGATCCACATCCCGCCGGGCCCGCGCCTCGGCGACCTCGTCATCGAGGCCGACGGCGTGCAGAAGGGGTTCGGCGACCGGCTCCTCGTCGAGAACCTCACGTTCTCGCTGCCGCCGGCCGGCATCGTCGGCGTCATCGGCCCGAACGGCGCCGGCAAGACGACGCTGTTCCGGATGATCGCCGGCGAGGAGGTGCCCGACGCGGGCGCGCTCCGCGTCGGCGACACCGTTCAGCTCGCGTACGTCGACCAGTCGCGCGGGGGCCTCGACGCGGCGAGCACGGTGTGGAAGGAGATCAGCGGCGGCGCCGACACGATCGAGCTCGGGAAGCGCGAGGTGAACTCGCGCCAGTACGTGTCGTGGTTCAACTTCAAGGGCGGCGACCAGCAGAAGCGCGTCGGCGACCTGTCGGGCGGGGAGCGCAACCGCGTCCACCTCGCGAAGCTCCTGCGCAGCGGCGGCAACGTCCTGCTGCTCGACGAGCCGACGAACGACCTCGACGTCGACACGCTGCGTGCGCTCGAAGAGGCGCTGAACGACTTCGCGGGCTGCGCCGTCGTCATCACCCACGACCGCTGGTTCCTCGACCGCGTCGCGACGCACATCCTCGCCTTCGAGGGCGACAGCGAGACGACGTGGTTCGAAGGCACCTGGGGCGAGTACGCCGAGTGGGTGAAGGAGACGCGCGGCGCGGAGGCGCTCGAGCCGCACCGGATCAAGTACAAGCCGCTTACGCGTGCGTAGGGAGTACGTCGCCCGCTTCAACGAAGGCGTTCGCACCGGCGACTGGTCGCGCCTGCTCGCGCTCCTCGCCGACGACTGCGAGCTCGAGTTCGTCGGCATCCCGGTCGGCCCGTTCCACGGCCGTGACGCCATCGCGGCCGCGTATCGGGAGCAGCCGCCGGACGACGAGATCGTGTTGATCGGCGGCGGGCCGCGCTACGCATGGGCAGGCGAGCCCGGCCGCCCGGCGGGCGAGATCCACCTCATCGAGCGCGACGGGGTCATCGCGGGCATACGCGTCCTCTACGAGACGTTCTCCAGCGCATGAGCCACTTCGCCGCGTTCGTCGGGATCTCCGCGATCGTCATCTGCACCCCCGGCCCGGACACGGCCCTCATCGTCCGCAACACGCTCGTCGGCGGCAGGGTGGACGGTGTGCGCACCGCCGCGGGCATCGTCACGGGCATCGCCTTCTGGACGCTTGCCGCGGCCGCCGGCATCGCGGCGCTCGTCGCCGCCTCGCACCCGCTGTTCACCGCGATTCGCGTCGCCGGAGCGGCATACCTCGTGTGGCTCGGCATCGCCACCCTGCGCGGCCGGCGCCACGAGAATGCCGTCGCCCGGCCCGGCAGCGGCTACCGGCAGGGGCTGCTCAGCAACCTCGGAAACCCGAAGGTCGCCGTCTTCTTCACGAGCCTTCTGCCGCAGTTCGCGAGCGGTTTCGGCGATCTGGCGGCGATGGGGCTGCTGTTCTGCGCGATGGGCGCGGCCTGGCTCACGACGTACGCCCTCGTCGTGGCGCGGGTGCGCGGTGTCGTGATGCGCCCGCGCGTCCGGCGGGCCGTCGACGCGATCACCGGGGCGGCGCTCGTCGCCTTCGGCGTTCGCCTCGCCGCCGAGCGAAGCGCCTAGGCGCGCTGGAGCTCCGCCGGTGTGCGCACGCGCGGCAGCGTCACCGTGAACGTCGACCCGGTGCCGCGCCGCGAGCGCACGGAGAGTACGCCGCCCATCTGCTCGACGATCTCCCGTGAGATGTACAGGCCGAGGCCGGAGCCGCCGACGCCGCGCGTCATGTCGGCATCGAGCCGGTAGAACTTCTCGAAGATCCTGCTCTGCTCGGAGGGCGGGATGCCGAGGCCCTGGTCGCTCACGTCGATGCGCACGCGGTCGGCGAAGTCGGCGAGACGGACCTCGATGCGGCCGCCGTCGGGCGAGTACTTGATGGCGTTCTCGACGAGGTTCACGAGCACCTGTTTCAGCCGCGGCTGGTCGCAGCGAAGCGGCCGCGCCGCGCGCGGCGTCACGAGATCGACGCGGATCGATTCGGGCTTGCGCGTCTCGGCGGCCTCCACGACCGACGAGCAGAGCGCCGCGATGTCGCAGTCGCTCTCGCTCAGGCGGAGCTGACCGCGGTCGATCTGGGCGGTGACGAGCAGCTGGTCGACGATCTGCGCGAGGTGCTCGGACTCCTGCCCGATGATGCGGAGAAGACGGCGGCGCTGCGTCTCCTCGAGCGTGTCCTCGCGCTCGAGCAGCGTCCGTACGCTGCCGTAGACGGCGGTGAGCGGCGTTCGCAGCTCGTGCGACGCGGTCGTCACGAAGTCGGATCGCGTCCGTTCGAGCGTGTGCTCGATCGTGGCATCGCGGAGTGTCACGACGCGGCCCCCCTCGAACCGGCTGACGGCCACGGCGAGCCAGCGCTCCTCGCCGCCGATGCGGACGGGGGTGAGGCCCCCACCGGATCGTTCGACGAGCACGGCGAACTCCGGGAAGACGGCCGTCGCGGTGTTCCCCATCGCCGACTCCGACGAGATGCCGAACAGCTCTTCGGCAGCCGTGTTCCACGAGCGGATGCTCGAGTTGTCGTCGACGAGCACGACTGCGTCCGAAACGTGCGCGAGCGCCCGTGCGGCGTTCGCGCCGTCCTCGGCGCGGATGCGGGCCTGCTCCTCGGCCGCGTAGAGCTGGCGGAGGCGCTCCGGCACGCGGCGGACGAGGAAGACGGCGATCGCGAGTGCGAAGAGGCCGGCGCCGCCGAGCAGCCCGACGGCCCGCGTGAACGTCTGCCGCTGGTCGTCGCGCGTCTGCTGGACGAACGCGGTGATCGCGGTCTGCAGCCTCGTCGCGCTCGTGCGGAAGCGGTTGAAGAGACGCTCGCCGCCGAGGACGTTCGCGCGTGCCCTCTTCTGGCCGAGCTGGCCGTCGGCGACGAACGTGACCTGCCGGTCGAAGTAGCCGTGCAACGCCTGGATCTCCGACCGGAGAGGCTGAATCTGCGCTTCGAGCTCCGGGTGGTGCGCCGACAGCTGCGTGATGCGCGCGAGGTCGTCGCGAACGCCGGCGCGGCCCGTGAAGTACGGCTGGAGGCTCGTGCGCTCCTGCGTGATCATGTAGCCGCGAACGCCCGTCTCCTCGTTCACCATCTGCAGGACGACGTCGCGCGCGCGGGTTTGGAGCGGGAACAGCAGGTGGATGTAGCGGTTCTCCGCGGACCGGTAGAGCGCGAACGCGCTGTAGACGCCTGTCGCGAGCAGCGCGCCGAGGAGCAGGATCAGGACGACGAGCGCGATCTGCACTCGCCGCTTCGCCGCGACCGCCGCCTCGAGCTCACGGCCGAGCCGCCACCGCATCAGCTCACCCCACTCCGCAGCCCGCGTCGATGTGGAGGTTCGTCAACGGCCGGAGCTCGGCGCCGTTCGGCAGCGCGCCGCGCGTCGTCCGCACGGGGTTCCAGAAGCCGACGCCGGAGACGTCCACGCTCGCGCCGAGGAGCTGCCACTGCGCCGTCGCGTGCGGGCAGTGCCGGGTGAACTCGTTCCGCGCGGCGAGCATCCCGGTCCGGTCGCGCGCCCGTGGTCCCAGGCAGTGCGGATTGGGCAGGTATGCGTCCATGTACTTGCCGCTCGGGATGTCGAAGAGGACGAGGATGATCTCGCCGTTCGACGCGATGCGGTACCGGTCGACGACCGCCTGTATGCGCCAGGAGCGGAGCTCGAACGGCGTCGTCCGGCGCAGGCCGATCACCGACGGCGACTGGAGCGCTGCGACGCTTGGGATCGACGTGCTCGTGCGGTCGAGCGCGACCTTCTTCCTGTCCGGGTCGCTCAGCGTCATGAGCCGCCAGCGCACGCCTCCGCACCACCGGCCGGGAGAGACGCCGCCGGTGTGCTGCGACGCCGGCGACGCGGTCGCAGCGGTGACCGCTGCGGCGAGAGCCGCGAGGCACAGGATCACGATCGTTCGTACCGGACGACGCGTCACGGCGTTCAACACCCACCCCCGGGTCTCGCCGACTGCGCGCTCACGCTACCAGCGCGGCGCGCCGGTGCCGGTCAGGCCTGCGGAATGCGGGCTTCGAGGGCGGCGGTGACGGCGTCGCGCACCGGCTCGAGCTCGATGCGGTCGAGCACGTCCTGGAAGAAGCCGCGCACGATCAGGCGTTCGGCCTCCGGCCGCGGCAGGCCGCGGGTCATGAGATAGAAGAGCTGCTCGCGGTCGACGCGGCTCACGGTGGCTCCGTGCGTGCAGCGGACGTCGTTCGCCATGATCTCGAGCCCCGGGATCGGCACGGCGTGCGCCCGCGGCGACAGCATGAGGTTGCGGCACTCCTGGTACGCGTTCGTCTTCTGCGCGTCGGGCTCGACGCGGATCATCCCGCGCCACACGGCCGTCGCGCTGTCGCGGAGCGCTCCCTTGAAGGCGAAGTCGGACGTGCAGTCGGGCGCGATGTGCTCCTGGAACGTGTCGTAGTCGAGATGCTGCTCGCCGTCGGCGAAGTACGCGCCCGTGACGCGGGAGGTCGCGCCGCGGCCGTCGAGGTCGTTCTGGATCCTGACCTTGCCCTTCTTCGAGCCGAACCCGCCGGCCACCCAGTCGAGCTCGGCGTCGCGGCCGACGCGCGCGTGGTGCGACGCGAAGTGCCACGTCTCGGTCGAGAGGTTCTGGAGCGAGACGTACTCGAGCTTCGCGCCCTGCTCGACGAACAGCTCCGTCACCGCGTTCGAATACGCGGCGGTGTCCGCGGCCGGAGATGCGTACTCCTCGATGAGCGACGCCCGTGCGCCCTCCTCGGCGACGACGACCAGCCGCCAGAACGTCTGCCCCGTGGCGGCGATGCGGACGTACAGCGGCTTCTCGAGCACGACGCCCTTCGGGACGACGACGAGGAGCCCGTGCTTCCACATCGCGGCGTTGTGCGCGGCGAACTTCTCGTCCCAGCCGACGAGCGAGTACAGCCGCTCGTAATCCTCGGGGAGCGGTGCGAACGTCACGCCGTCGGGGACGCGCTCGATCTCGATGCCGTCGGCGGTGACCGTCGCGTAGCCGGCGACGTCGAGGTCGAGCATCGTCTCGATGTCGGCGGATGCCGCGCCCGCGAACGACTCCGGGTCGAAGCCGGCGAGATCGGTGAAGCGCCAGTGCTCCTCGGTCGTGTCCGGGAGCGGGAGCCGCTCGTACGCGGCGAGGGCGTCAGCGCGGGCCATGCGGCGCGTACCTGTGGTGGAGGAGGATGCGGTTGCCCGCAGGATCGCTCAGGCCGGCGCCGTGGCAGACGCCCGAGTCCCACATGTCGCCGACCTCGATGCCGGCGCTCTCGAGCTTCGCCTTCGCCTCGGCGACGTCGGGCACGCCGAGCGCGATCGTGCTCGGCGGCAGCGGCGCGAGCTCGTACTCGTGCGTGTGGGGAGTCATGACCGCGAGCGTGACGTTGCCGGTCTCGTATTCGACCCAGTCGTCGGCGGGCGAGTCCGGGTTCCGGCGCAGCCCGAGCACGTCCCCGTAAAAACGGTTCGCAGCGTCGATGTCGTCGACCGGGACGCGGATGTAGTCGACGCGCGTGACGTCAATCACGGGGTGCGTACCGCCGGTGGAGCATGAACTGGTTGCCGTCCGGATCCTTGAAGAACGCCATGTGGCAGACGCTCGTGTCGAGAATGTCGCCCGCGAACTCGACGCCCCTCGCCTCGAGCTCGGCGCGCGCGGCCGCCACGTCGGCCACGCGAAGCGCGATGTGCGCCGTGTGCGGTCCGGTGTACGTCGAGCCGACGTCCTCCATGCGGATGAGATAGAGGCTGACGTTCTCGCCCAGCTGGAACTCCGGGAAGCCGCGTGTCGAGATCTTCGGCAGGCCGAGCGTGTCCGCGTAGAACCGCTCCGCCCGCTCGACATCCGTCACCGGCACCGAGATGAAGTCGGTGCGTTCGACGATCAACCGACCGAGCCCTCCATCTGCAGCTGGATCAGCCGGTTCATCTCGACGGCGTATTCGAGCGGGAGCTCCTTCGTGATCGGCTCGACGAAGCCGGAGACGATCATCGCGCTCGCCTCCGCCTCGGAGAGGCCGCGCGACATGAGATAGAAGAGCTGCTCCTCGCCGATCTTCGACACCGTGGCCTCGTGGCCGATGTCGACCTCGTCGGCGTCGATCTTCATGTACGGGTACGTGTCGGAGCGCGACTCCTCGTCGAGGATGAGCGCGTCGCAGACGACCTTCGACTTCGCCCCCCGAGCGCCCTTGTCGACCTGGAGCAGGCCGCGGTAGCCGGCACGGCCGCCGTTCTTCGAGATCGACTTCGACGTGATCACGGACGTGGTGTTCGGCGCGACGTGGACGCACTTGCCGCCCGCGTCCTGGTGCTGTCCCTTGCCGGCGAACGCGATCGAGAGGACCTCACCGTGCGCGCGGTCGCCCATGAGCCAGATGGCGGGGTACTTCATCGTCAGCTTCGAGCCGAGGTTTCCGTCCACCCACTCCATCGTCGCGTCCTCGTATGCGACGGCGCGCTTCGTCACGAGGTTGTAGACGTTGTTCGACCAGTTCTGGATCGTCGTGTACCGGCAGCGTGCGCCCTTCTTGACGACGATCTCGACGACCGCGCTGTGCAGCGAGTCGGTCGAGTAGATCGGCGCGGTGCAGCCTTCCACGTAGTGGACGTACGCGCCCTCGTCGACGAGGATCAGCGTCCGCTCGAACTGGCCCATGTTCTCCGCATTGATGCGGAAGTACGCCTGCAGCGGCATCTCGATCTTCACGCCGGGCGGCACGTAGATGAACGAGCCCCCCGACCAGACGGCCGAGTTCAGCGCGGCGAACTTGTTGTCGTTCTGCGGGATGATCGTCCCGAAGTACTGCCTGAAGAGATCCTCGTGCTCGCGCAGCGCCGTGTCGGTGTCGAGGAAGATGACGCCCTTCTTCGTCAGGTCCTCCTGGAGCTTGTGGTAGACGACCTCCGACTCGTACTGCGCGCCGACGCCGGCGAGGTACTTCTTCTCCGCCTCCGGGATGCCGAGCTTGTCCCACGTGTCCTTGATGTCGGCCGGCAGGTCTTCCCACGAGTTGGCCTGATTCTCGGTCGGCTTGATGTAGTAGAAGATGTTCTCGAAGTCGATCTCGGCGACGTTCCCGCCCCACGTCGGCAGAGGCCGCGCGAGGAAGTAGTCGAGGCTCTTGTGCCGGAACTTCCGCATCCAGTCCGGCTCGCCCTTGTGCGAAGAGATCGCGTCGACGAGCTCGTGCGAGAGCCCGCGGCCGGACTTGAAGAAGTAGTCCTCGGTGACGTGGAAGCCGTACTTGATCGCGTAGTCGGAGCCGATTCCCTGGACGACTTCGGTCTCGGTCTGCGCCATTAGGCGGGTACCCCCTCGTAGGGCGCGTAGCCCTCGTGCTCGAGCTTCTTGGCCAGCTCCGGCCCGCCTTCCTCGACGATGTGGCCGCCGACGAAGACGTGGACCTTGTCTGGCGTGATGTAGTCGAGGATGCGCTGATAGTGCGTGATGACGAGCGCGCCCATCTCGGGGCCGACGAGCTCCTTCACGCCGCCGGCGACCACCCGCAGCGCGTCGATGTCGAGACCGCTATCGGTCTCGTCGAGCACTGCGAGGCGCGGCTTCAGCATCGCCATCTGGAGGATCTCGACGCGCTTCTTCTCGCCGCCGGAGAAGCCGTCGTTGAGGTAGCGCGAGGCGAGCTCGCGGCTGACCTTCAGCCGGTCCATCTGCCCGAGCAGCTCCTTGCGGAACTCCGGGATCGGCATCGGGTCGTCCGAGCCGGAGCGCGCCTTGCGCACCGCGTTGATCGCGCTGCGCATGAAGTTCGTCACGGTCACGCCCGGGATCGCGTGCGGGTACTGGAACGCGAGGAAGAGGCCCCGCTGCGCGCGCTCGTCGGCGCCGAGCTCGGTCACGTCCTCGCCGTCGAAGAGGATCCGGCCCTCGGTGATCTCGTACGCGGGGTGGCCCATGATCGCGTTCGCGAGCGTCGACTTGCCGGAGCCGTTCGGCCCCATGATCGCGTGCACCTCGTTCATGTCGACCTCGAGATCGACCCCTTTCACGATCTCGGTGCCGTTCTCCAGCGCGACGTGCAAGTTCTCGAGCTTCAGCAATGCCACGAAGTTCAACCTCTTTTCAAGGAAGAGCAGGGCAATCGCCCCGCACGAACCACCGCGGCCAGTCTAGCCGACCCGGGCGGGCCGTCGGCCCCGCGAAGCCGAAAACGCGCTACGCTTGGGCCATGACCGGCTGGACGAGCCCGACGCACGTCATCCTCCTGCTCCTCATCGCGCTGCTGCTCTTCGGCGCGAAGCGGCTGCCGGAGATCGGACGGTCGCTCGGAACGGGCATGCGCGAGTTCAAGGACTCGGTGACGGGCAACACGCCCCCCGAGACGCCGCAGCTTCCGCCGCCCGAGACGACGGCTGCCTCGACGCCGCCTGCCTCGACGCCCGCCGAGCGCGAGACGCACTAGCCAGAGATGCCGCTGTTGCCGCGCCGCCTGGGCTTCGGCGAGGAGGCGACGCTGATCGAGCACCTCGAGGAGCTGCGCGGGCGGCTCTTCATCATGATCGGCGCCGTCGCGGTCACGACGATCGTCGCGTTCGCGTTCCACACGCACATCCTCGAGTGGCTGAACAAGCCGCTTCCGGCGAGCCGCGGCAAGCCCGTCACGCTCGGCGTGGCCGAGCCGTTCACGATCTCGATAACCATCAGCATCTACGCCGGCTTCGTCCTCGCGCTGCCCGTGATCCTGTGGCAGGTGTGGTCGTTCTTCGCGCCCGCGGTCGACCCGAAGTCGGAGCGTCGCATGATGCGGCTCGTCGCGTTCGCAGTGGTGATGGCGGCCGCCGGCCTCTCGTTCGGCTACTGGGTGCTGCTGCCCCGGGCCGTCCACTGGCTGACGAACTACGACACGAAGCAGTTCCACATCATCGTGCAGGCGAAGGCGTACTACTCCTTCGTGTCGACCGTCCTGCTCGGTATGACGGTCGTGTTCGAGCTGCCGCTCGTCGTCCTCGGCCTCGTGTACATCGGCGTGCTCTCGTCGGCCGCTCTGCGGAGGAACCGGCGGCTCGGCTACTTCATCGTCGCGGTCGTCGCGCTCGGCCTGCCGGGGCCCGACCTGCTGACGACGGCGCTCGAGCTCCTGCCCATGTGGGCGCTGTTCGAGGGATCGATCTGGCTCGCGTACTTCACCGAGCGGCGGCGCCAGTCGGCGGCGGCGGATGCCTTCTCGCCCATCCCGTAGCTAACGACCTTCTCGTCTACGCCAGGGAAGAGGACGGCGGCTTTGCCGACGTCCGCTCTGCGGAGCACACCCCTCGAGCCGGGAAGTGCGCAGCGCTTCCCGGCCGTCAAGGCGGTACTCTGATCGGCCCATGGCTCGCGCGGCGGTAAAGGCGAAGCAGGCCCAGAAGGCGAAGGCGAAGGCGCAGCCGGCGGCGAAGGCGCGTGCCCGCGGCCGCCGGAAGCACGCGGGCGGCGGCAACCCGAACCAGCAGCTGTTCTTCGTCCGCATGCGGCGGAACGCGAAGCCGGTGTACGTCGTGCTCGCGGTGCTGTTCGCGGCCACGTTCGCCTTCCTCGGCGTCGGCTCCGGCTCCAGCGGCCTCGACCAGCTCTTCAGCGGCCTGAACATCTTCCATCACAGCGGTACGTCGATCTCGTCGGCGCGCAACGGGGTGGAGAAGCACCCGACCGATCCGCAGGCGTGGCGAAAGCTCGCCACCGCGTACGAGGCGCACGGCGACACCGACCTCGCGGTCGGCGCGCTCGAGCGATACACGGGGCTGAAGCCGAAGGACGCCACCGTCTGGAGCGAGCTCGGGGGCCTCCAGATGACGAGCGCGCAGGACCTCGTCGCGCAGTACCAGGACGCGTATACGGCCGAGCAGGTCGCGACGCCGTCGGCGCCGCTCCTTCCGAAGAGCACGAGCCCGTTCGGGAAGGCGCTCGGGACGAACCCGATCGAGCGCGCTGCGGCGACCGACCTCAACGGGACCGTGAACGACCTCGCCACCCGGGCACAGGAAGCGTTCACGACCGCCATCACCTCGTACAAGCAGGTGGCGAAGCTGGAGCCGAACAGCACGAACGCGCAGTTCCAGCTCGCCCAGGCGGCGCAGACTGCCGGCGACACCGCGACCGAGATCGCCGCGTACAAGGCGTACCTGAAGCTGAACCCGGACAGCTCGACGGCGGCCCAGGTCCGGCAGCTCATCAAGCAGCTCGGCGGTTAGTAGCCTGTTTCCCCGGGCTGCCGTCGGGTTAGACTCGGCGCGACACGAGGCCAGCGAGCCGGGGGGATTGCGTTGAACTTCGACATCAAGACCGAGCAGCTGAACGACGACACGTACGTCATCTCGCTCGCAGGCGAGGTCGACCTCTACACCGCGCCCGAGTTCAAGCAGCAGCTTCTCGAGGTGATCGCCCAGGGCGGCAAGGAGGTCATCGTCGACTTCAGCGGCACGACGTTCATCGATTCGACGACGCTCGGCGTCCTCGTGGGAGGTGTGAAACGCCTCCGCTCGAACGAGGGTCAGCTCTCGCTCGTGTGCAGCGACCGGAACATCACGAAGATCTTCGAGATCACGGGTCTCGACCGCGTCTTCACCATCTATCCGACGCGGGATGAGGCGGTCGCCGAGTTGGGCACGACCAGTGGAGCGCCACCCGCCTAGTGGTCCGCCGGGTCGTCGGGCTTGGGGTAGGGGCGGTCGTCGCCGTGCTGCTCGCGGCGGGCTGCGGCACGGGCGGGCGCGCGTCCTCCCACACCGACGCCTCCAACGGCCAAAAGCTGTTCACGGGCACGTGCGGCGCCTGTCATACCCTCGCCGCCGCGGGCACGAGCGGGACGATCGGCCCGAACCTCGACGACGCCTTCCGCAGCGACCGCGCCCAGCATTTCAAGCAGAGCACGATCCAGAACGTCGTCCTCGACATGATCCGGCTCGGCTCCGGCCCGGTCGCGGGCGGGACGCCGATGCCGTCGAATCTCTTCACCGGACAGAACGCACAGGACATCGCCGCCTACGTCGCCTCGGTCGCCGGGCTCGGCAACGCCACCTCGACGCCCCCGGCGCAGCTCGGCACGGACGGCAAGGCGATCTTCAAGGCGGATTGCGCGAGCTGCCACACGCTCAAGGCGGCCGCGTCGACCGGCACGGTCGGCCCGAACCTCGATCAGCTCCAGCCGCCGCTCGCCACCGTCGTGCACCAGGTCACGAACGGCGGCGCGGTGATGCCCGCGTTCAAGGGCAAGCTCAGCCCGGCGCAGATCCAGGCCGTCGCGAAGTTCGTCTCCTCCTCCGCCGGGAAGTAGATGGCTCTCGTTCGGCCGGCGGCTGTCGCGGACGCCGCCGCGATCGCGGCGGTGCACGTGCGCACGTGGCAAGCCGCGTACGCCGGCGTCTTCGGCGCGGAGCGCCTCGCCGGCATGGACGTCGGCGTGCGCGCGGAACGCTGGCGCCGCTGGCTCGAGGACGGGGAGACGGCGTTCGTCGCCGAGATCGCAGGGCGCACCGTCGGCTTCAGCTGGGTGGGGCCGAGCCGCGACGAGGACGCGGAAGGCGAGCTGTACGCGATCTACGCGCTACCGGATGCGTGGGGCACCGGCGCGGGCTCGCAGCTGATGGCCGCCGGCCTCGCGTCGATGCGCGCGTCCGGCTACCGCGACGCCGTCCTCTGGGTGCTCGAGGACAACCCGCGCGCCCGCCGCTTCTACGAGCGCGAAGGCTGGTCGCTCGACGGCGGCCGGAAGGACGCCGAGTTCGTCGGCATGCGCGTGCCCGAGGTGCGCTACCGCGTCACGCTCGGCTGACCGGGATCGTCACCCGGCTGCGGACGCTCTCGACGAGCTCGTCGTCGCCGGCGACCACGATCTCGTCTGCGCCGAACTCCCGCAGCGCGTCCTCCACCGCGAGCGCGGGATCGTCGGCACCCACGCGGGCACGGGCATTCGGGAGCTGAGCCGCGAGCGTGTCCGCCGTCCGTTCGGCGTCCGCACGCCGGTCGTCCACGCCGCCGGTGAGCGCCTCGACGGTCGTCGTCAGCGCCGGCACGACGACGACGACCTCGGCTGCGCCGTTCGCGACGGTGACCGACTCGGTGCCGGGCGCGGCCACGAGGAGGATGCGATGGGTGCCGGGCGGAGTCGACGGCGCGAGCTTCGGCGGCGGGTCGGCCGCGCCGGGAACGGGCTCCTGCCTCAACCACCAGCCGATTCCCACGACGGCGGCGACGGCGGCCGCCACGCCGAGCCACGTGTTCACGGACGCCGCGCCGACGATGACGAGCGCGCCGATGATGACGGCGACGAGGAAGCGGAAGGCCTCGGCCTCGCTCCGGAGCGGGTTGCGCATCGGCCCTTTCCTACCCGTGGGTCAGAGAATGTAGACCGTCATGTAGACGACGATCCACATGACGTCGACGAAGTGCCAGTAGATCCCGCCGATCTCGACGCCGTGGTGCTCCTCGGCGGAGAAATGGCCCCGGAACGCGCGGATGGTCATGAAGAGCAGGATCGACAAGCCGACGAAGACGTGCACTCCGTGCAGGCCGGTGAGGCAGAAGAAGATCGTCGCGAACGCCCCGTCGGTCGTGTTGAAGCCGATGCGGGAGTACTCGACCGCCTGCGTGATGAGGAACGTGAGGCCCATGAGGAACGTGAGGAGGAGCCCGGCCCGGAGGCCCCACACGTTCCCGCGCTTGATCGATTGCAAGGCCCAGTGCATCGTGAAGCTCGAGGTCACGAGGATGCAGGTGTTGACGAAGGCGACGTAGATCGGCAGGTGGTACGGCGGTGTCGGCCACGGCGTGCCGGCGACGACGCGTACGAAGAAGTACGCCGTGAAGAACGAGCCGAAGAGCATGATCTCCGACGCGATGAAGAGGAACATGCCGAGGATGCCCGGCGTGACGCGAGAGCTGAAGTGCGGCGCCGGCGGGCCGTGGTGCTCGACGTGCTCGGCGTGGGCGTGCGCAGCCATCAGGCGGGCACCTCGGACGGGATGTCGACCTCGACGTGCTCGAGCGGCAGCTTCGTGTCGGTGCGGAGCCGCGCCAGCAGATCCCGGCGGAGCCATCCGGAGCGCGCGCTCGGGAACGTCGAGACGATGATCTCGTCGACGCGCTCGTCCTCCACGGCGTGCATGACCGCGGTGTACGGATCGGGGTGCGAGATCTGCCCGTGTACCTCGAGCCCCTCTGCCCGGAGGCGGGACACCGCCCGCAGCAGCCGCCTCTCGGCGGCTTCGTACGCGCCGCCGCCGTCGCCCTGAGGCGAGACGATGAGGAAGCCGGCGGGGCTCTCGGCCGCGCGGGCGCGGATGCGCTCGAGCAGCGTCTCTCCGAGCACCGTCTGATTGGCGACGACGAGCACGTTCGCGGGGCCCGACTCGCGCGTGAGATCGACGACGACGTGCTCGAACGGCAGCGGCTCGGCTACGCGCCGCATCTGGTCGACCGCGTTTCGGCGGAGCCATCCGGACTTCTGCCGGGGGTGCGTCGAGACGATCACCTCGTCGGGCTCGAGCTGGTCGATGGCGTCGCGCAGCGCCGCGACCGGGTCGGCCTCGACGACGACACCGGTGCCGGGAATGCCATGTGCGCGCAGGAGGTCGAGGGTCTTGTCGAGGCGCCGCCGCGCCGCGGCGCGGCGGGTGTCGTAGTAGACGACGTAACCCTGTCGCGGCTGGTTGACCGGTGCGACGACGGTCACCTGCACCGGATCGCCGTCCGCGCGGCGTTCGATCGCCTGCACGAGCGTCGGCGAGACGACGGTCTCGTTGGCGACGACGAGGACGTGGCGCGGCTCGGGCTTGCTCACGACGCTCCGACCTCCTCGACCTCGCGTGCCGGCGCCGGAGCGAGGATCGCGTGCTGCGCGCCGGGGACGCCGTACTCGTACGGCGACCCGACGACCTGCGGGATCTGGTCGAAGTTGAAGATCGGGGGCGGGGAGCTGACGAGCCACTCGAGCGTCATTGCGCGCCATGGGTTGGACGGTGCGATAGGCCCGTTGCGCCAACTCGTGATCATGTTGTAGAGGAACACGAGCACCGACGCGCCGAGGCCGAACGACGCGAGCGAGATGAACATGTTCAGGTCGGCGAACTTCGGGGCGTAGTCGGCGACGCGGCGCGGCATCCCCTCGGTGCCGAGGATGTGCATCGGGAAGAACGTGAGGTTGAAGCCGACGAACGTCAGCCAGAAGTGGAGCTTGCCGAGCCGCTCGTCGTACATGCGGCCGGTCATCTTCGGGAACCAGTAGTACATGCCCGCGAAGATCGTGAAGACGGAGCCGCCGAAGAGCACGTAGTGGATGTGGGCGACGATGAACTGGGTGTCGCTCACATGGATGTCGATCGGGACGGCGCCGAGCATGACGCCGGAGAGCCCGCCGATCACGAACATCGACAGAAAGCCGAGCGCGAACAGCATGGGCGTGTTGAAGTGCAGCTTTCCCTCCCACATCGTCGCCAGCCAGCTGAAGATCTTGATGCCGGTCGGGACGGCGATGAGCAGCGTCGTGATCATCATCGGCACACGCAGCCACGACGCCATGCCGCTGACGAACATGTGGTGCGCCCACACGGAGAAGCCGAGCACGACGATCGCCATGAGCGAGAGCGCCATGAGCCGGTAGCCGAAGATCGGCTTCCGGCTGAACACGGATATGACCTCGCTCATGATCCCGAAGCCGGGCAACATCATGATGTACACCGCCGGGTGCGAGTAGAACCAGAAGATGTGCTGGTACCCGAGCGGGTAGCCGCCGTTGTTCGGATCGAAGAACGCGGTGTGCATCACGTGGTCGAACATCGAGAAGAACTGCGAGCCGGCGATGAACGGCGTCGCGATCACGACGAGCAGCGACGTGGTGAAGTTCGCCCACACGAGCAGCGGCATGCGCCAGAAGGTCATGCCCGGCGCGCGCATGGTGATGATGGTGACCAGGAAGTTGAGCGCGGTCATGATCGACGACGCTCCGGCCCACTGGACGCCCTGGTTGAAGAAGACGGCGCCGAGCGGCTCGTGTGTCGAGCACAGCGGCACGTAGCCCGTCCAGCCGCAGGCGAAGGCGCCGCCGGGGACGATGAACGACGAGAGCATCATGATCCCGGCGATCGGCAGCAGCCAGAACGAGAGGGCGTTCAGGCGCGGGAACGCCATGTCGGGAGCGCCGAGCATGAGCGGCACGACGAAGTTCGCGAGGCCGGCGAACGCCGGGATCACGAAGAGGAAGATCATGAGCGACGCGTGGACGGAGAAGAGCCCGTTGTACGTCTGTGTGTCGACGAACTGCATGCCCGGCCGCGCGAGCTCGGCGCGGACGAGCATGGCGAGGAAGCCGCCGACGATGAAGAAGAAGATCGTCGTGACGAGGTACTGGACCCCGATCACCTTGTGGTCGGTGTTGACGCGGAAGTAGTCGCGCCACGTCTTCGCGCCGTGACCGGAGTGGTCTTCCTCGCGCGTCGGGAAGCCGAGCGCGTAGTACACCCAGTAGTCGAACGCCCCGATGCCGGCGAGGAACCCGAGCGGCCCCGCGACGAGCAGCGACACGAGCGTGATGTCCGTCATCTTGAAGAGCGGCTGCCAGCCGCCCCACCAGCGGAAGACGACGACGAGGCCGAAGCCGATCGCGCCGAAGAGGCAGAACATCCACGCCGCGCGGATGAAGCCCGGCCGGAAGAGGAGCCGCCAGGCGCCGTGGTTGCGCGGGGCGAGGTGGTGCTCGTCGAAGGTCGTGGCGGTCATTTGCTCCCGTTGGTCGTCAGGTAGGTCACGAGGGCGTCGAGCTGCTGCTTGGGGATCGACGTCCCGAACGTCTGCGGCATCACGTTCTTCGGATAGCCGGGCTGGACGTATGCGTTCGGGTCGACGATCGAGGTACGGACGAAGGCCGCGAGCGGCTGCTTCGCCTGCTTCGCGTACGTCGCGAGCTTGTCGAGGTCGGGGCCGACCTTTCCGGCCGTCTTCGCGGCGGTCAAGGTGTGGCACGCGCCGCAGCCGTTGTTCGTGAACACGGCGGCGCCGGCCTGCCCGGCGTTCGGCGACGTGACCGCCTTCGTCTGCGAGGTGATCCACTTGTCGAACGCCTTCGGGCTCATCACGACCGCAGTGCTGCGCATGGTCGCGTGGCCGAGACCGCACAGCTCGGTGCAGATGACGGGGAACGTCCCGAGGCGGTCGGGCGTGATGTGCAGGGTCGGATGGAGCCCGGGCACCGTGTCCTGCTTCTGCCCGAACTCCGGCACCCAGAACGAGTGGATGACGTCCTTCGACGTGAAGGTCAGGAGGACGGAGCGGTCCTTGGGCAGCATGAGCGTGGCGCTCGTGAGGTTCTTCGAGTCGGGGTAGCTGAACGTCCACGCGAACTGCTGTGCGGTCACGTTGATGCGGAGGACGTTCTTCCCGAGGGCGTCGTCGTTCGAGAGGACGATCGCGCTGCTGATCCCGATCGCGGTGACGAGAAGGGTCGGGACGATCGTCCAGGCGATCTCGAGCCCGGTGTGGCCGTGGATCGGCGGGCCGTCCGAGTCGTCGTCGGGCGCCGCCCGGAAGGCGACGACCGAGTAGAGGATCGCCGCGATGACGATGGCGAAGATGACGATGCAGATGACGATCACGAACCAGAACTCGAAGTCGATGCGGCTCGCTTCGCGCGACGCCGGCTTGGGCAGCCACGGGAGTAGGACGGCGACCGCCGCGGCGATGCCGCCTGCGACGACGCCGATCCCTAGTAACGAAGCGATCGAGCCCCTGCGCATCCGGCTCGGAGACTAGACGAAAGCCTGCCGGCGTTCTGGAAAGACCGCACCCTTCGCGGGCCCTTCTCCGTTACTCGCCTGGCCCTTCAGTTCGGATGTCGAGGGAAGGAGAAGGCATGGGTCTCGGAGTCGGCTTCTTGCTCGCAGCCGTCGGCGCGGTTCTCGCGTTCGCGGTGAATGCCACGGTCTCCGGCGTGAACATCCACGCGGTCGGCTGGATCCTGCTGATCGTCGGGATCATCGGCGTCGTGCTCTCGATCATCTTCTGGTCGTCGTGGGCGGGGCCGGGCTACTGGTCGTCGGCGCGCCGGCGCACGACGTACGTCGACGAGGCGCCGCCGCCGTACTAGACGCTCGTGCGTCTCGCGACAATCGGCGAGCCGCGTGCGCTCGCCGATTGTCGCGGCGCTAGACGCCCCGGCTGCAACGTGCCCCTCGGGCGGTGGGCGGAGCGTCGGCCACCCGGAGGTGGACGAGCCGGGCCGACAGGAGCCGGACGAGCCGCTTGTCGACCACCACGTCCCGCGTCGAGTAGCGGAGCGCGAGCGGCCCCGAGCCGCTCCGGCAGGCGACGGGCACCTGCTCCCCCGGACGGAGGGTGAACTCCTGCCCGCCGAGCTTCAGGCGCACGGTCTTCGTCCAGCGGCGTGGCAGCGAGAGGGTGAACGTCACCCGGACCGCGTTCGCACCCGCCGGCGGCCACGCGCGGATCGTCCCGCTGTCGGCGAGCCATCCGTCCGGGTAGCGGCGCACGACGAGCGCGCGGAACCGCGCCCGGCCGACCGGCTCCCAGAGGGAGAAGCCGGGCTCCCGCGCGAGGGGGCGCGCGCCCCCGAACACCGCCGTCGCCGACTCGCCGTCGAACAGGAACGCGCCGGGGACGTCGAGGAGCTCGCCGTCCTCGCCGATGCGCAGGGGCGGCGCGCTGAGCGCGTCGGTGCCCACGGCGCCGGGGAGCACGACCTCGCGCTCGATCGAGGCGTTCCAGTAGAGCTGCTCGCGGAGCCCTCCCGAGGGCTGTCCGTCCGTGGCGATCGCCGTCACCCGGCCGTGGGCGGCGTCGTCGACCCAGGTCAGGTCGGCGGGGAGGCCCGCCCGCAGGTGCTTCGCCGTCCGGATGTCGAGGTGCACCGCGAAGCCCGTCCCGACGGCGAGGAACGCGAGCGTCGCGGCGAGCGCCGTTCGCGTCCCCAGCCCGAACGCGATCGCGACGGCTGCGACCGCGAGGAGGGAGGCGGCGAGCGCGACGAGGAGCGAGCCGGTGCCGGACCCCAAGCGGCCCTCGACGTACGAGACCGCGAACAGGAACTCGGAGTCGGTCTCCCTCGTTCCCGCGGCCGTGTAACCCGAGAGCGGCACACGTGCGAGCGCGGCGACGATCGCCGCTGCCAGGACGACGACGAGCGGCCGGAGCGCCGGGCGACGGTCGCGCAGGTAGACACCGAATGCGACGGCGAGGAGTGGGAGGAGCGCGAAGAGGTAGCGCTCCTTGAAGTCGCCCGCGCTGGAGGCGTACACGGTCGACTCCGCGAGCAGGAGGATCGCGAGCGCGCCGACGAACGACGCGTAGGCCGTCTCCCGGCGGCCGAGCGGGCGGACGAGAGCGGCGAGGGCGCCCGGCACGACGACGACCCCCGCGGCGATCGTGAGCAGGAACATCTGCGCGAAGAGCCAGCGGACGAAGCTTCCGTTGAGGTGCACGATCGAGAACACCCGGTGGTAGAAGCCGACGGTTCCGACGGCGGCGACGGCGGCCGCCGGCAGGAGGGCGAGCAGGGCGACGCGGTGCCTCCGCAGCAGCTGCCGGCGCTCGACGATGCCGGCGCAGACGACGTAGGCGACGACGAGCACCGCGTACTCGAGGCGTGCGAGCGTGGCGAGGCTCGCGACGACGAGAAAGACAAGCTGGCGTCTCGCCGTCGGCTCGTCCACGGCCCGCACGCCGGCGACGACCGCGGCCAGGACGAGCGGGTAGGCGACGAGGTCGGCGACGGTGAACGCGGCGAGCGTGAAGGACGTGACGAGGAGCGCGTACGCCGAGCAGAAGAGGGAGTAGCCGCGGCCGAGCCGCAGCCACCGTGCGAGCGCGTAGACGGGCAGGGCGGCGAGCGAGCCGAGAACCGCGCTCTCGACCTGGACGCCGTGGTAGGCCGCCGTCGTCGAGAGGAAGCGCCACACGGGCGCGGAGAGCAGCGGCTGCAGGATCTCCGGGAAGTGGCTCGACGCGCCGCGGATCTCGAGATGCCCGTGCGCGATCGAGCGCCCGAGGGCGGCGTAGATGTACTCGTCGGGGAAGTACCTCGGCGTCTCGTGCGCGGCGGCGAGGATCGAGCGGACGACGGCGGAGACGGCGACGAGCGCGGTGAGCACGACGGCCGCCCACCGGCCGCGGACGTCGGCGGCTGACACGGATACGTCGGTCAGGAACGGAACGTAACCGGCTGCTTCGGACGGCGCGGGACAGGGGGGCTGCTCGCGGCCTAGAGCTGCGCTGCCGCGAGCGCGGTGCCGTCGACGCGTGCCTTGATCTTCGCGAAGGCGGTTTCGCGCGCTGTGGAGGTGTCGTCGCCGAAGGGGGCGAAGCCGCAGTCGTCGGTCGTTCCCAGCTGGTCGAGCGGGATGTACTCCGCCGCTTCGAGGATGCGGTCGCGGACCTGCTCGGCCGTCTCGACCGCGGGGTCGATCGGGTCGATGACCCCGACGAAGATCCGCTGGCCCGGCTTCAGGTGGGCCCGGATCGTCTCGAGCACGGCAGGCCGGTCGGGCTCGCGCGCGAGCTCGAGGTAGAAGCGGCCCGCGGAAAGCCCCAACAAGCCCGGCACGAGGCCGGCGTAGTCGACGTCCGCACTGTGGGTCGAGTCCTGGTCTCCGCCGGGGCAGCTGTGCACGCCGATCCGCTGCTGGTCCTCGGCCGTGAATCGCGCCAGGACGGCGTTGTTCAGGTCGAGGAACTGGCGCAGGAGCCCGCCGGACGGATCGAGCTTCAGTGAGAGGCGGCCCTCGGTGAAGTCGATCTGCACGCTGTCGGCGCCCTTCTCGAGCGAGCGCCGGATGTCCGCTTCGGCCTCGTCGATCAGGTCGGCGATGAACGCGTCGCGGGAGTAGCCGTCGATGGGCTCGGCCGGATAGAGCAGGCTCAGCGCGGATGCGGAGATGACCGCCTGCTTGATCGGCCGTGTGGCGTGCTGCTGCGCGCGCTCGAGGTAGGAGTCCGCGTGCGTCTGGTAGCGGAACGGGCCGGCGGTGAGCGTGGGCAGCTGCCGCGTGTGCCCGTCCGCGAATGGGATGACGACGCCGTTCGGGTTCAGGGTCGCGAGCCCGTGGATCGGGTACGTGGCGAAGCTCGGCTTGAGCTGCTCTCCGTCGGTGATCACCGGCGAGCCGGTCGCCTCGAGCTCGGCGATCGTCTCCACGAGCGCCTGCTCCTGCAGCTCCTCGAGCTCGGGGGCGGAGACTCGTCCCTCCGCTGCGCCGCGCATGCCTGCGATCAGCTCCGCCGGACGGGGGACGCTCCCGATCGGCTCGGTCGGAATCGGCATGCCCGGATGGTTGCGGTTCGAGGCCGCGGCCGTCAACCGCCTCGCCGCCAGAGCTTGCCCTGCCGGAAGGCCGCCTCCTCGAGCTCGACGGCCCATTCCTCGGGATAGCCGAGCAGCTCGACCATGCACGCGATCGCGCGCCGGGACTCCCTGCGCTCGGCGGCGAGCCGCCGGTCGGCGAGCGTTCCCGCGACGGTGCGGACGAGCTCGTCGACGACGAAGGGTTTGCGGAGACAGGTGACGACGCCCGCCTCGAGCGCCTCGGCCGCGAGGGCCGGCGAGCGTCCGGTCAGCGCGATGATCGGGACGTCCTGCTCGCGGAGGATCTCGCGCGTCGCCTCGACGCCGCCGAGACGCGGCAGGCCGAGGTCCAGCAGGATCAGGTCGGGGCTGTTCGCGCGGGCGAGCTCGACGGCCTCGACGCCATCACGGGCATCGGAGACCTCGAACCCCGCGTCCTCGAGCACGAGGCGCAGGTCGGCGCGGACGATCGGATCGTCCTCCACGGCCAGCACCCTGGCGGTCGCTGCGTTCATGGCTTCCTCTCTTCGGTGGGCGAGCACAAAAAAGCCCCGGGCTTTCGTTCCCGAGGCCTCGTAGCCGGTTCCCGGCCGCCTGCGTCGCCGACCGTGCCAGCCGAGCGTAGCCGACGGCGCGGGTGGCACGAGCCGCTGTAGCCGCCGACGCGGCGGACGCAACTTGGCGTTGTACAAACCAGGGGCTCGTTCCTGCGCAAGCGTTCGACATCGGCGTACAGTTGAAATCTGATAGTCTGATTGCATGCGGACGCTCAGCGCAACCGAAGCAGCGAGGCGCTTCTCGGAGCTCCTCGACTCCGTGGAGCGCCGCGGCGAGAGCTTTCTGGTCGTGCGTCGTGGGCGAACGGTGGCCCGGATCGAACCCGCTCGGGCTGCAAACGGCAAGCGGGTGAAGGAGATCTTGCGCTCGACCCCGCCGGACAGGCACTGGGCATCGGAGCTCCGCGAGCTTCGCTCCTCGTTGGGCATCGAGGATCGACCCTGGAACGACTAATCCTCGACACGACGATCCTCGTCACGGCAGAGCGCTCCTCGAATGCGCTCGACGCGATCATCTCCGACGAGGACGACGTGGCCATTGCGGCGATCACCGCCGCCGAGCTTCTCGTCGGAGTGGAGCTCTCGGACGGCAAGGCAAAGAGCCGACGCGCCGGCTTCGTCGAGGACGTGCTGTCCTCGCTGCCGGTCGAGCCCTACGACCTCGAGGTGGCGCGAACGCACGCGGGGCTGCTGGCGCACGCACGCCGGTCCGGGCGGCCGCGGGGCGCGCACGACCTCCTGATAGCCGCGACCGCGCTGACGCGCGGCCGCACGGTTGTCTCTGCCGACCCTGCAGGTTTCGCTGATCTGCCCGGAGTCGCGCTGCGCCTCGAGACCTGAAGCCGCTGGCTTGCGCAACGGCAAGCTCGACGCCCCGCAAACCGGCGCCAGCAGACGAAGTGGGCCGTGCAGGGATCGAACCTGCGACCTTGGGATTAAGAGTCCCCTGCTCTACCAGCTGAGCTAACGGCCCGAAGCGGCGGCCATTGTAGCCTCGCACCGATGAGAATTCTCTCGGTCGTCGGCAACCGGCCGCAGTTCATCAAGTCGGGGCCCGTCTCGGTCGCGTTGCGCGACGCGGGCGTCGACGAGGTCGTCCTGCACACGGGGCAGCACTACGACCGCGAGCTCTCCGGCGTGTTCTTCGACGAGCTCGGGCTTCCCGAGCCCGCGTACCGCCTCGACCTGCAGACGGCCGATCCCGACGCGATGCGGCCGGGCATCGTCGCGGCGCTCGAGCGCGAAGGGCCCGACTGGGTGCTCGTCTACGGCGACACGAACTCGACGCTCGCCGGCGCCGAGGCCGGCGTGGCGGCCGGCGTGCCCGTCGCCCACGTCGAGGCGGGGCTGCGCAGCGGCGACCTCTCGATGCCCGAGGAGCGGAACCGCATCGCGGTCGACCGGATCGGGGCGCTTCTCCTCTGCCCGGACGAGCGCTCGGCAGCGACGCTCCGGACGGAGGGCGTGCCCGGACGCATCGAGGTCGTCGGCGACGTCATGGCCGACGCCTGCTTCCGGCTCGCCCCGATCGCCCGCGACCGCTCGCAGATCCTCGCACGGCTCGGAGTCGACCCGCGCGGCTACCTCGTCGCGACGATCCACCGCGAGGCGAACGTCGAGCCGGGGCGGCTGGCGCGCATCCTCGACGGCCTCGGCCGGACCGGGGAGCCGGTGATCTTCCCGGCGCATCCGCGCACGCGCTCGCGCCTGGGCGAGCCGCCCGGGAACGTCCGGCTCGTCGAGCCGCTCGGCTACCTCGACATGGCCGCCCTCTCTTCGCAGGCGCGCGTCATCGTCACCGACTCGGGTGGGCTCCAGAAGGAGGCGTACTGGTACGGCGTCCCCTGCGTCACCGCCCGGCCTTCGACGGAGTGGGTCGACACGATCGAGACGGGCGCGAACGTGCTCGTCGACGACGATCCGGAGGCGCTCGCCGCCGCCGTTGCGGCGGCGCGGATGCCGGACGAGCGTCCGCCCCTGTACGGCGACGGCGACGCCGCAACCCGCGTATCCGCGGCGTTCTACGGACCGATTGGTCGTCGCAGTGACTAGGCTGAGGTGCGGCAATGGGCTATGACGTCGCAGTTGTCGGTGCTGGATACGTCGGCCTTCCGCTCTCGACGACGTTCGCGGAGGCAGGCTGCAAGGTTCTCGTGGTCGACGTCGTCGCCCCCGTCGTCGACGCGCTCAATCGCGGCGAGAGCCACATCTCGGACGTCGCCGGCGATCGCTGGGCGCACCTCGTCGAGCAGGGGCTCGTCCACGCGACGACCGAGTATGCGGACATGCGCGACGCGGAGGCGATCCTCATCGCGCTCCCGACGCCGCTCTCGCAGCAGCGCGAGCCTGACCTCTCGATCGTCGAAGCCGCGACGCGCGGCGTCGCGCAGGTGCTGCGCGCCGGACAGACGGTCGTGCTCGAGTCGACGACGTGGCCGGGCACGACGCGCGAGGTCCTGCAGCCGATCCTCGAGCAGGGCTCGGGGCTGAAGGTCGGCGAGGGCTTCTTCCTCGCGATGTCGCCCGAGCGGGTCGACCCGGGCCGTGAGGACTGGACGACGAAGACGACGCCGAAGGTCGTGGGCGGGATCACGCCGGAGTGCACGCGCCATGCCGCCGCCGTCTACCGGAAGGCGATCGACACGGTGCACGAGGTCTCGACCCCGGAAGCCGCCGAGCTGACGAAGCTGCTCGAGAACATCTTCCGCTCGGTCAACATCGCGCTCGTCAACGAGCTCGCGATCCTCTGCGACCGAATGAACATCGACGTCTGGGAGGTCATCGAGGCCGCGTCGACGAAACCGTTCGGCTTCATGCGCTTCCTGCCCGGCCCGGGCCTCGGCGGCCACTGCATCCCGATCGACCCCTTCTACCTCACCTGGAAGGCGCGGGAGTTCGGCTTCTACACCGAGTTCATCGAGCTCGCCGGCAAGGTGAACGAGGAGATGCCGTACTTCTGCCGCTCGCTCGTCTCCCAGGCCCTGAACCACGCGAAGCAGAAGGCGATGAAGGGCTCCCGGATCCTCGTTCTCGGCGTCGCGTACAAGCCCGACATCTCCGACATGCGCGAGTCGCCGGCGGTCAAGGTGATCTCGCTGCTGAGGAACGCCGGCGCCGACGTCTCGTACCACGACCCGTACGTCCCGCACTTCGAGGAGCACGGGCTCGCGATGGACTCGGTGCAGTACGACCCGGGCGCCTACGACTGCGTCGTCGTCGTCACCGACCACCATTCGATCGACTACGCGAAGCTCGTCGACGACGCCGAGCTCGTCGTCGACCTGCGCAACGCGACCGGCGCGAAGGGCACCGCGTCGGACAAGGTCTTCAAGCTTTAGATGCCGGGCCCGGTCGTGCATCGCGGTCTCTCGGTCCTGAGCCGCGCGACGCTGCGTCCTCGGTCGGCCACGGGCTGCCTGCCCGCGGCCCCCCTGCGTCCTTGCCTCGCTCGCTCATGACGCCCGAGAGTTCCACGGACACGACCGGGCCCGGCATCGGCGTCGTCGGCCTGAACTACTGGGGGCCGAACCTCGCGCGCAACTTCGCCGAGCTCGGCGCCCTCTCGTGGATCTGCGACCTCGACGAGGAGCGGCTCGCAAAGGCGAACGCGCGGCACCCGGCGGCCGCTGCAACCGTCTCCTTCGACGAGATGCTCGCCGCAGAGGACGTGACGGCGGTCGTCATCGCCACCCCGGTGCCCACGCACTACGCGCTCGCGAAGCAGGCGCTCGAGGCGGGCAAGCACGTCCTCGTCGAGAAGCCGCCCGCGATGCGCGGCGCCGAGATCGACGAGCTCGTGGCGATCGCCGCCGCCCGCGACCTCGTCCTCATGCCGGGCCACCTGCTCCTCTACCACCCGGGCATCCGCAAGCTGAAGGAGCTCATCGACGCGGGCGAGCTCGGGGACGTCCTCTGTATCTACGGGAACCGGCAGAACCTCGGGATCGTGCGCACGAACGAGAACGCGCTCTGGTCGCTCGGGGTCCACGACCTGTCGGTGATCCTCTACCTCCTCGACGAGGAGCCGGAGCTCTGCGTCGCGCACGGGCGCGACTTCCTCACCGAAGGAGTCGAGGACGTCGTGTTCTGCTACCTGCGCTTTCCGAGCGGGAAGATCGCGCACATGCACCTCTCGTGGCTCGACCCGCACAAGATGCGGAAGATGACCGTCGTCGGCCGCGAGAAGATGGTCGTCTTCGACGACATGGAGCTCGAGCGCAAGGTGACGATCTACGAGAAGGCGCCGTGGAAGCGCACCGACAGCTACGGCGAGTGGCAGACGCGCTCCGGCGACATCTCCATCCCGAAGATCCCCACCGACGAGCCGCTCAAGCTCGAGTGCCAGGAGTTCCTCCGTCTCGTCGGCGGCGAGGGCGACCGGCGCAAGGTGGCCGAAGACGGCGCCCGCGTCGTCCGCGCGCTCGACCGCCTCACGGAGTCGCTCCGTGCCTGAGATCCATCCGAGCGCGATCGTCCATCCCGGCACCGTCCTCGGCGAAGGCGTCAGGATCCTCGAGGGTGCGGTGGTCGGGAAGCAGCCGTCGCTGTCGCCGCGCTCGACCGCCAAGCGAGAGCCGCTGCCGCCGGCCGAGATCGGCGACGGGACGATCGTCTCGACCGGCGCGATCGTGTTCGCCGGCACGCGAATCGGCGCCCGGGTGATCGTCGGCGATCAGGCCTGCGTACGCGAGCGCGTCGACATCGGCGACGACGTCGTCGTCGGCCGCGGCGTCCTCGTCGAGAACGACACCACCATCGGCGCCCTCACGAAGATCCAGGCGGACGCCTACATCACCGCCTACTCGACGCTCGAGGACAACGTGTTCATTGCGCCGTGCGTCGTGACGACGAACGACAACTTCATGGGGCGCACGGAGAGACGGCACGATCTCATCAAGGGGCCGACCGTGCGCCGCGGCGCCCGCGTCGGCGGCGGAGCGATCCTTTGTCCCGGCATCGTCGTCGGCGAAGAGGCGTTCGTCGGTGCCGGCGCGGTCGTGACGAAGGACGTCGCTCCCGGCATGCTCGTCGTGGGCAACCCGGCGCGCGTGCTGCGCGGCGTCAGCCCTGACGAGCTGCTCGAGAACCAGTAGCCCGCTTCGAGAACTTCAGCGTGTACGGCGTGAAGTCCGGCGAGACGGCGCGCACCTCGAGGTAGTACCAGCCGCGTCCCGGCGCGCGGAACGACAGGTGCTGCGAGCTGCCGGGCGCGCTCGCCTCGGCCGCGAGCAGGTGCTGCGAGCTCGGACGGTCGACGTGCACCGTGCCGGGCCGCCAGAGCTCGAGGTCGAGGCTCGCGCCCGTGCCCGCCGCGGTGAGCTGCGCGCGGAGCTGCTCGTGCCCCTCGAGGACGATCTTGTAGACGTCGACCGGGTCGTCCCAGTAGTCGACGGTGGCGGCGATCGTGTCGTTCTTGCCCCAGACGGTCGCCGCCTGCGTGCCTGCGTCGTCGTTCGTCTCGAGGGAGTCGGGCGGAGGCAGCGGGCCGGCGAGCGCTTCGACCGCCTTCGCCACGTCGAGCCGGCCCCAGCCGCTCAGGAGATCGCGCTGCAGGCCGCATCTCGGGCAGCCGTTCGTCGCGTTCACGTCGGTCGCCGAGCGCTCGAGGATGAAGCCGACCTGGCTGTTCGTCAGCTGCGGATCGACCGCGAAGAGGTCGGCCGCCGCCGCCGAGACCTGCGGCGCGGCGAACGACGTGCCTTCGGCGTTGCGGTAGTCGTCCGTCCCGCAATCCGAGTAGCCCTGGTCGGGGCAGCCCACGCGGAGCGCGGTGATCGCGGACGGGAAGGTCGAGAAGATGCCGACGCCGGGAGCGGAGATGTCGTTGAAGACCGGATCCCGGTTCGAGAAGTCCGGCACGTTGCCCGGTCGCGTCAACGCGCTCACGCCGATCACGTGCGGCAGGGCGGCCGGGTAGCTCGCGTACGGCCACGGCGTCGACGGCGCCTCGTCGCCGTTCCCGACCGCCGCGACGAGGACGGCGCCTTTCGAGTACGCGTACGCGACCGCGCTCGCCTCGAGGGCGGAGTACGTGTCGTGTTCCGGGTTCCGCGGGTCGCGGACTCCGCCCAGGCTGAGGTTGATCACGCGTGCGCCGTTGTCGGCTGCCCACCGGATCGCCGCCGCCTCGGCCGCGAGCGGAATCGAGCCGTCCGGCGTGACGACCTTCGCGATGAGGAGCTGTGCCGACCAGGCGATGCCGACGATGCCCTGCGTCCCGAGGTTCGCGGCGATCTCGCCGGCGACGAACGTCCCGTGCCCCTCGGTGTCGACGCACGGACTGCCGCCGACGAACGTCTTCTCCGCGGCGATGCGGCCGGCGAAGTCCGGGAGCGTGCAGTCGATGCCGGAGTCGACGATGGCGACCTTCACCGGCGCGAGGTTCGTGGGCGGCGCGTCCCACGCATCGAACGCGTGGTCGTCCTGCAGGTACCACTGCCGCGGAGCGAGCGGATTCGTCGGCGTGAACGCGGCGGCAGGCGCAGCGACCGCGAGCGCCGCGGCGACGGAGAGCAGGAGAGCCCGGCGCATCAGCCGGTGGCGACCTGCGGCGCCGTCGCGCCGGGCGCGTAGCCGGTCCCGGGGGTGACGACGACCTGGAACGTCGCGCCGGCCGGAATGGCCACCGGGATGGAGAAGTTGCCGGAGGCGTCGACCGCTCCCGTGGCGACCGTCGTCCAGCTGAGGTCGGGGTTCTGCACCTCGACTGCGACCGGCGCGCCCGGAAGGGCGGGCTGCTCGTTGCCGGCCACCTGGCCGGGAACCGGGTCGGCGAGCTGGACGACCGGCATCACGCGGACGCGCACGTAGCCGACCGCCGCGGTGGCGGTGGCGAGCCGGTAGTCGGTCGTGATCGAGGGCGTCTCCGGCAGCGCGACCGTGCCGTCGGTGGACGGCGTGACCGCGCCGACGAGCTGCCACGAGCCGCCGGAGAGGCGCTGCTCGAGGGACACGCCGTCCACTCCCCGGATGTCGCCGCTCAGCGTGATGCTCGACCCGTACGGGATCGGTACAGCGGGGGCGGGCTGCGACAGCGAGAGCATCGACACCGTGAACCACGTCGATCGGAGGCCGAGGGCGCTGCTCACGGTAGCGGCGGACAGGCCCGACGGCGGGCTCGCCGCCGCGGTCGCGCGCGTCGAGAGCGCCGGCAGCGTCACGACCGAGACGCGCGCGACCCGGCCGGACGCGTTGAGCGTCGTCTGCAGGTCGAGGATCGGGCCCGTGACCTTGAGCGCCTTCGCGAACGTCTTCGCGCTGACCGGCACCGGGCCCCAGTCGTGGTACGGCGACAGGTCGTCGAACGGATCGGGGACCGCCACGAGGTACGGGATGCTCGGAACGCCCCACGCGTCGGAGATCGACTCGGTCTCGCCGCCCGACGTCGAGAAGAAGTACGTCGTCGCCACCTTGCCTCCGAACATCGCCACCTGGCCGCGCGTGGCGTCCACGGCCGCGGTGGTCGCCGGCGTCTCGCGCGACACCCCGAGATACATCTGGCTGCGCGAGTCCGAGTAGAGGTCGAACGGCGCGGCAACCCTGCGCGTCGCGAGCGCGTACGACCGCGCGGCGACCGCCTGCGCCTGGAGCGCGGCCGGCGACCATGTCGACGGCATCTCCGCGGGGACGACTCCGTACAGGTACTGCTCGAGCGCGACGACGTTGATCGCACGCAGGCGCCCGTCGACGACGTCGACCTGGATCTGGCCGCGATACGGGCGCCCGAGCGTGAGCCAGCCGCCCGCCCCCGCGTCGAAGGTGAGCGGCGGCGGCAGCTGCTGCAGTCCCGGCTTCCCGTCGACGCTGAGCCTCATGCCGGCGCCGAACGAGGCGGTGCCGGCGGCGAGGGTATGCGTGACGCCGTTTCCGTCGGTGACGGTGAAGGGGACGGAGCACGCGATCTTCAGCGTCGTCTTCCGATCGGCGAGGAGGACGCGGACGAGGTTCGTCTGCGCCGTGCCGATGGTCGTGCCCGGGAAGTAGTGGGCGATGATCTGCTGATAGGTGTAGCCGTGCACCGCGAGCCCCCAGGCGCCGTACTGGCTCATCCCCACGCCGTGTCCCCACCCGTGGCCGCTGAAGAGGAAGAGCGGGCCGCTACCCGCCGCCGCCGCGACGCATCCCTTCGCACAGACGGGCGGCAGGTCGTCGCGCGGCGCCGCCGCCGCAGCGCCGGCGGCGAGGAGGACGGAGACGAGCGCGATCGAGAGCGTGCGAAGAGGCATCCGGATGGTCGGACGATGGTGCCGGGACATTGTTTGTAAATCGGGCTTCGCCGCTCCGGGCTAAAGTCATCCCTCCATGCGCCTCCTCGTCACCGGCGGGGCCGGATTCATCGGCTCGAACTTCGTCCGCTACTGGCTCGAGCGGCACCCGGGCGACCACGTCGCCGTTCTCGACCTCCTGACGTACGCCGGCGACCGCCGCTCGCTCGCGGACGTCGAGGACCGGATCGTCTTCGCCGAGGGGGACATCGGCGACCTCGAGGGCTGCCGCCGCCTGCTCGAGGACGAGGAGATCGACGTGGTCGTGAACTTCGCCGCCGAGTCGCACAACAGCCTCGCGGTGGTCGACCCGACGCGGTTCTTCCGGACGAACGTCCTCGGCACGCAGTCGCTGCTCGAGGCGTCCCGGCTCGCCGAGGTGAAGCGCTTCCACCACGTCTCGACGTGCGAGGTGTACGGCGACCTCCCCCTCGACAGCGACGACGTCTTCACCGAGGAGTCGCCCTACCGGCCGCGGACGCCGTACAACGCCTCGAAGGCGGGCGCCGACCACGCCGTGCGCGCGTACCACGAGACGTACGGGCTCCCGATCACGATCACGAACTGCTCGAACAACTACGGCCCCGCGCAGTTTCCGGAGAAGGTCATCCCGCTGTTCGTGACGAACGCGCTCGACGGTGTCGACCTGCCGCTGTACGCGTCGACGCAGAACAAGCGGGAGTGGCTGCACGTGCGCGATCACTGCCGTGCGATCGAGCTCGTGCTCGAACGCGGGCGCGTCGGCGAGACGTACAACGTCGGCTCGGGCGTCGAGAAGACGATCGAGGAGATCGCCGACGCCGTCCTCGCGCTGACCGGCGCGCCGGCGTCGCTGAAGACGATCGTGCCGGACCGCCCCGGCCACGACCGCCGCTACCTGCTCGACTCGACGAAGCTCCGGCAGGAGCTCGGGTGGAAGCCCGAGATCGGCTTCGACGACGGAATGGGCGAGACGGTGGCGTGGTACCGCGAGCAGCGTGCCTGGTGGGAGCCGCTCAAGCAGCGCGCGCTCGTCCAGGAAACCGCCTGGCGCTGAGGAACCCCGGCAGCCACCAGTTCCACGGTCCGAGCAGCCGCATGACTGCCGGCACCACGACGAGGCGGACGATCGTCGCGTCGAGGAAGATCGCCACTCCGAGCCCGACGCCCATCTCCTTGAGCGATGGTGCGCCGGCGATGGCGAATGCCAGGAACACGGCGACCATGACGGCGGCGGCGCTCGTGATGACCCGCGCCGAGCGCACGAGCCCCTCGGCGACGGCGCGGTCGTTGTCCCCGTGCTCGAGCCAGCGCTCCCGGATGCGCGTGAGCAGGAACACCTCGTAGTCCATCGACAGTCCGAACGTGACCGCGAGCACGAGTGCCGGCACGACCGTGTTGATGTAACCCGGCGACGAGTAGCCGATCCAGTCGAGCCAACCCCACTGGAAGACGGCGACGAGCACGCCGTACGCCGCGCCGACGCTCAGCAGGTTGACGAGGACGGCCTTCAAGGGCAGGAGGACGTTGCGCAGCAGGAGGAACAGCACGACGTAACACGTGGCGAGGATGAGGAGGAGCACCTTCCACAGGCCGCCGATGACGGCGCGCTCGACGTCCTGGTCGAAGACGGTCGACCCGCCGATGAGCGCCGAAGGGCCGGCCGCCTTCGCGATGTCACCGACGATGCGCCTGGCCGGGATCGACTCGGCCTCGACTGCGATGCGCGCGTCGACGAGCCACGCGCTTCCGCCCTGCTCGTGCACCGGCGCTGCGACGGAGACGACGCCGGGGACGGCGGCGACGCGCCGGGCGACGGCCTGCGGGTCGCGCGGGACGACGATGTGCACCGGAGAGGCGAACCCCGGACCGGTGAGCGCCTGGGCGCGCTCGGTTGCGATCCGGACCTCGGAGTTGCGCGGGAGCTCGTCGAGCCCGCGGTTGAAGGTCTTCATGGCGACGAGTGGCGAAGCGATCGCGATCAGCACGCCGGCGCCGCCGACGAGCGCGACCGCCGGGTGTCGCATGACCGCGCCTGCCCAGCGCGTCCAGAACGCGTCGCTCCCCTCCTCCGTCGTCCGCCACGGCAGCCGGATGCGCAGTCGGTCGATCCGCGCGCCCGCCGAGGAGAGGAGCGCCGTGAGCAAGGTCGTCGCCGCGAGCACGGAGATGCAGACGACGACGATCGCTCCGATCGCCATCGAGCGCAGGGCGGAGACGTGGATGGCGAACAGCGCGGCCAGCGACACTGCGACCGTCGCGCCGCTGAACACGACGGCGGTGCCGGAGCTCGCGAGCGCGCGGCGGAGCGCCTCCTGCTCGGACGCTCCCTCGCGGAGCTCGCGGCGGTACCGGCTGACGATGAAGAGCGAGTAGTCGACGGCGACGCCGATCCCGATCATCGACGCCATGTTCGTGACGTAGACGGAGATCTCGAACGCACGCGAGAGCCAGTAGATGACGGCTCCCGTGAGGAAGACCGCCGCGAACCCGAGCGCGAGCGGCGCGGCGGCGGCCGCGAGGGTGCCGAAGGCGGCGAGCAGGATGAGGAGGATGAGCGGGAAGCCGAGCTCCTCCCCGCGCGTGAGCTGGGTCTTCGCGGCTTCCTCGAAGTTCGACCAGATCGCCGGCTCGCCGATCACCTTCGTGTGCGCGTCGACGAGCTGGCGCCGGAGCTTCGTCGCCTCGTCGATCGAGTTCGACGTCGCCCCCGCATAGCTCACGGGCAGGAGCGCCGCGCGTCCGCCGGCGAGGATCACGGGCCGTCCCGCCTGCACCTCGGGGTCGCCTGTGAGGATCCTCGCCGTCCGCTGCAGCTGCGACTGCGGGCCGTTCGGATCGGTGACGAGAACCATGAACGTCGGCGGCGTGACGCCGGGGAACCGGTCGAGGAGCGCGGAGACGCGCAGGGACGGGCTCCCCGGCACCTCCCAGCCTCCGCCGGACAGGTGATCGCCCTGGTGCAGCGCGAACCAGCCTCCTCCGGCGAGGAGGACGAGCCAGACGGCGACGACGGCCCGCCGGTGGCGCGATACCGCGTCGGCGGTGCGCGCGAGGAAGGCCTCGACCACACCGCGAGCGTATCCCTCCGCGCTCAATACACTCCGCGTGGTCGAGCGAGGAGGAATCCATGGCGCAGATCGAGAGCAAGAACCGGGCAACGTCGGATCCGGCGGCTCGCAAGCGAGTGCTCGAGGCGATCAAGGAGACGGGCATCGACGACATGCTTCTCTGGTTCACCGATCTCGAGGGCCAGCTGAAGAGCTTCTCGATCACGATCGGCGAGGCGGAGGGCGCGCTCGACGACGGCATGGGCTTCGACGGTTCGTCGATCACCGGCTTCAACGCGATCGAGGAGTCCGACATGGTCGCGATTCCCGATCCGACGAGCTTCCGCGTCCTTCCCGACGGCAAGACCGGCAGGATGATCTGCGACGTCGTGACGCCGGACGGCCTGCCGTACGACGGCGACCCGCGCCACGTCCTGCGTCTCGCGCTCGCGCGGATGCAGTCGATGGGCTTCGACACGTTCAACGTCGGCCCCGAGGCCGAGTACTTCCTCTTCAAGGACGAGCACGGGACGGAGACGCTCGACGCCGGCGGCTACTTCGCGCAGACGACGATGGACGCGGCGACGAGCGTCCGGCGCGACACGATCCGCGCGCTCGAGTCGATGGGGATCCCGGTCGAGTACCACCACCACGAGGTCGGCCCGTCGCAGCACGAGATCGACATCCGCTTCGCGAACGCGCTCGACATGGCCGACTACATGCTCACGTACCGGCTCGTCGTGAAGGAGGTCGCCAAGCAGCACGGCTACCACGCGACCTTCATGCCGAAGCCGCTGTTCGGCGAGAACGGCTCCGGGATGCACACGCACCAGTCGCTGTTCCGGGACGGGCGCAACCAGTTCTTCGACGCCGACGACAAGTGGCACCTGTCGGAAGTGGGAAAGCAGTTCATCGCCGGCCAGCTGCGGCACGCGCGCGAGATCGCCGCGGTCTTCGCGCAGTGGGTGAACTCGTACAAGCGGCTCGTGCCGGGCTACGAGGCGCCGGTCTACGTCGCCTGGTCGCTCCGGAACCGCTCGGCGCTCATCCGCATCCCCCTGTACAAGCCCGGCTCGGAGCAGGCGACGCGCGCCGAGCTCCGGTGCCCCGACCCCGCGTGCAACCCGTACCTCACGTTCGCGTGCCTGCTGCACGCCGGGCTCGACGGGATCGAGCACGGCTACGAGCTGCCCGACCCGATGGAGACGAACCTCTACCACCTCACCGCCGAGCAGCGGCGTGAGCGCGGCATCGTCTCCCTGCCGGAGACGCTCGGCGAGGCGATCGACGCGCTCTCCCAGTCCGAGCTCGCCCGCAAGGCCCTCGGCCCGCACATCTTCGACCGCTACGTCGAGCTGAAGCGGAAGGAGTGGGACGAGTACCGCGTCCAGCTCACCGACTGGGAGATGAAGAAGTACCTCGCGGTGCTCTAGGTTGAAAGTGCTTTGCACTTTCAACCTGTAAAGGTTGATGTGTTCAACGCGCGCCGGCAAAGCCGGCGCGCTCTTACGGTTTCGGCGATGGGTCGTTCTGCGCGTGCGCTCGCGCCTGCGGCGGGAGCACACGCTCGTCCGGCCGGCGCGAACGTACCGTTCGCTCCGGCCCCGGGCGGAGTGAGGGTCGAGCGCTCAAAACGACCACGAGGCACCACAAAGGGCGCCTCGCGATCGGCCGTCAGATCAGCTCGCCTCCGCAGTGGCGAGCCGCGGGCATTGTGTCATTTCGGTCGACGCGAGGCTAGAGGAAGCTGCGAATCGCTTCGCGGTCGACCCGGAGGCCGATGACGCCGACGGCGCCGTCGATCTGGTCGATCGTGTCGGCCGGCACGAGGCGGCGGCGGCGCGAGAAGAGGCCCGCCCTGACCGAGAGGGCGTCCGGGACATCAGGAGCCGTGCCGTACATCGGGCACTCGACCTTGCCGACGAGCCGCCCCTGCCGGTCGGCTACGACGAAGCCGGCGGTGCGACGGAGGTCGATGGCGAGGGCGCTCATGTAAACGACGGTATTCCCGCCCTGCAAGGTTTTTTGCAGGGTTGGCGTAAAAGGTTTGTTAACTGCCCTCGGATTCCTGCACGCCGCTCCTCCCTACGATTAGCGGTGTGAAGGCGACCGAACGGCACCTGCGGCTGCTGACGGAGACGACGGCGGCCGTCAACTCGACGCTCGACCTCGAAGAGGTGCTCCACCTCATCGCGACCAAGGTCTCGGAGGCGCTCGAGGCGGACGCCTGCTTCGTCTACCTCTACGACGAGCGGAGCGGCGAGCTCGTCCTCCGGGCGACGCACGGCACGAGCGTCGAGGACATGACGCGCCGTCCGCGCATGCGTCCGGGCGAGGGCATCACCGGAACGGCGGCCGCCGAGCGCTCTCCCGTGATGATCGCGTCCCAGGCGCATCTCGATCCTCGCTTCAAGGAGTTCCCGAATCTCCGCGAGGACGAGTACGAGTCGATCCTCGCCGTGCCGATCCTCGCGCGAGGCGAGCATCTCGCCGGCGCGCTCAACGTGCGCACGCGGCAGGCGCGCAACTACGACCGCGGCGAGATCGCTCTGCTCGCGGCGATCGCCGACCAGGTGGCGCAGACGCTCGAGCACGCGCAGCTCTATGCACAGGCGCAGCGACGCGTCGTCGAGCTCGAGGCTCTCGCGCGCATCTCGGAGGCCGTCTCGGAGTCGCTCTACCTCGAGGAGTCGCTCGAGGCGATCGTGAAGACGACGATGGACGCCGTGTCGGCGACCGGTGCGGCGCTCGTGCTCGAGGACGGCCGCATCGCGTGGCCGGAGGGGCGCGCGGGCGCGCATGCGGTCCGCACGCCGCTGCGGTGGCGCGGCCGGCAGATCGGCGAGCTCGTCGCCGACCGCGACGCGCCCTTCTCCGACGACGACCGCGCGCTCCTCGAGGCGATCGCGCACCACGCGGCCGTTGCGCTCGAGCACGGGCGCGCGGTCATGCGCGGCGTGCTCGCGCAAGAGATCCACCACCGCGTGAAGAACAACCTGCAGACGGTCGCCTCTCTTCTTCGTCTGCAGTCACGGGCGGAGGGCGTCGACCCGCGCGAGGCGCTCGAGCACTCGGTCAACCGGATCCTCGCGATTGCCGCCGTCCACGAGGCGCTCACCGAGCAGCGCGAGGAGGACGTCGACCTCTCCGAGCTCATCGATCGCCTGCGCGCGATGCTCGTACAGGGCCTCGGCGCGGGACGCAACGTGACCGCGACGCTGGAGGCGGTGTCGCTCGCCGGCACGCGCGCGACTGCGCTCGCGCTCGTCTTCAGCGAGCTCATGCAGAACGCGCTCGAGCACGGTGCAGGCGACGTGCGCATCGAGCTCGCGCGCCGCGACGGCGACGTCGTGCTCGCGATCGGCGACGACGGGCCGGGGCCGGCCGGCTCGCCTGCGGGCACCGGCCTCTCGATCGTGCACGCACTCGTTCGTGACGAGCTGCACGGGACCTTCGGCCTGCGCAGCGACGGCGGCACCCGCGCGGAGGTCGTCTTCCCGGCATGACGAGGACGCGCGAGGTGGCGGTCTTCGTCCGCCGCGGCGAGGAGTTCCTCGTCCTCCACCGCTCGCCCGAGAACGACGCGTACTGGCACGTCGTCGCCGGAGGCGTCGAGGAAGGCGAGAGCTTCCCGGTCGCCGCGGCCCGCGAGCTCGCCGAGGAGACCGGGCTCGTCGTCGACGTGCTGGCGCTTGGGCGGCCGTTCCGCTACGACGCCGTCGACGTGGACTGCTATCTCGCCGACGCGCCGCCCGGCTGGGAGCCCGAGCTCGACTGGGAGCACGACGACTATCGCTGGTGCACAGCCGCCGAGGGCGCCGCGCTGCTCCACTGGCCGGAGCCGGCGGGCGTGCTGCGCGGTCTCGCGTGATGGAGCCCGCTCCTCCGTACCGCGGCGAAGGCCCGCCCGCGCTCTGGCACGTGAGCGAGGACGATTCGATCCGTCGATTCGAGCCGCGCGACGGCAAGGTCTGGGCGATCGACACGCGTCATCTGCCGCTCTACTGGTTCCCGCGCGAGTGCCCCCGCGCGACCTTCTGGGCATGCAGCTCGACGGCCGACGACGACGTCGTCCGGTTCCTCGGCGGCGCCCGCGAACGGCGCGTGCACGTCGTCGAGCCTGCATGGGTCGACGAGATGCGGTCGTCGCGGGTGGTCGCCTACCGCCTTCCCGAAGAGCCGTTCGAGCGCTGGGACCGGTTCTGGATCGCGGACCGGGCCGTCGAGCCGGTCGAGATGGTCGCGCTCGGCGACCTCGTCGGACGACACGAGGCGGCCGGCATCGAGCTCGGGACGGAGGAGGATCTGCCTGCCTTCTGGGAGCGAGTGACGTCGTCGACGCTCGACTTCAGCGGCATCCGCTTGCGTAATGCGACGATGGCGTCGTGAGGATCCTCGTAGCCGAAGACGAGACGATCATCCGTCTCGACCTCCGCGACCTGCTCATCCGTGCGGGCTTCGACGTGTGCGCGGAGGCGCGCGACGGCGAGGAGGCGGTCGCCCTCGCGCGGTCCGAGCAGCCCGACCTCGCGATCATGGACGTGAAGATGCCGCGCCTCGACGGCATCGAGGCCGCGCGGCGGATCCTCGACGAACGGCCGATCCCGATCGTCATGCTCACCGCCTACGGGCAGGAGGAGCTCGTCTCGCGCGCAGTCGAGGCGGGCGTCTTCGGATACCTCGTCAAGCCGTTCCGCGAGCAGGACCTGCTCCCCGCCATCCGCGCCGCCCGCGCACGCCACGACGAGCTGCAGGCGCTGCGCGAGGAGGCGGAGTCGCTGGCGGAAGCGCTCGCCGCCCGCAAGATCATCGAGCGCGCGAAGGGGTTGCTCATGGAGAAGGAGAGCCTCTCCGAGCAGGACGCGTTCGCGCGACTGCGCAAGGCGAGCCAGTCTTCCGGCCGTCCGTTGAAGGTGATCGCGGAGGCGGTCGTCGCGACGCTCGAAGAGAGCACGTGAACGGCGACCATCCGAACGCCGCCCTGATCCGCCGCCTCTTCGCCGCGTTCGGGCGCGACCCGAAGGTGATCGCCGCCGCGCTCGCGCGCGACGTCGTGTGGCGCGTTCCCGGCAACACGATCATGAGCGGCGAGTACCGGGGGCCGCGCGAGGTCGTCGAGTTCCTCCGGCGCACAGGCCTCGAGACCGAGGGCACGTATCGCAGCCGGCTGCACACGGTGCTCGCCGACGACGACTGGGCGGTGGCGATCTACCGCGCGATGGGAAACCGCAACGGCATCGACCTCGACGTCGACCAGGCGCTCGTCATCCGCTGCGAGGACGGCCGGCTGAAGGAGGTCACCGCGGTGCCGCTCGACTCCGCGTTCGATGCGTTCTGGGCCTGAGCCCTTCGGCTCGCCCGACGTGCAGGCGCTCGCAACGGCGCAGCAGGAGGAGATGCGCGGCCTCTACGAGGGCGAAGCCGACATCGGGCCGGCGCGGGAGGCCTCGATGTTCGTCCCGCCCGACGGCGTGTTCCTCGTCGTCCGCGACGACGGCGGCGTGGCGGTGGCGTGCGGCGGGCTCGCCCGCTTCGACGCCGAGCGGGCGGAGCTGAAGCGCATGTACGTCGTCCCCGCCGCCCGCGGGCGCGGCCTCGGTCGGCGCGTGCTCGTCGAGCTCGAGGCGACGGCGCGCGATCTCGGCTACCGCGGGATCGTGCTCGAGACCGGAGACCTCCAGTCCGCGGCGCTCGGCCTGTACCGCTCGGCCGGGTACGAGCGCATCCCGTGCTACCCGCCGTACGACTCACGTGCGCTCAGTCTGTGCTTCGAAAAGCGCCTCCCACCGCTCGAATAGCGCCGCGAGCGCGTCGCGGCTGCGCTTGTGCTCCGCCAGCACGTCGACGTCCGACCAGTCCTCGGCGAGCCGCTGCTCGAGCTCTGCGACCTCCGCCTCGCGCGCCGCGATCTCGGCCTCGATCCGCTCGAGCTCGCCGGCGCGCCGCTTCGGCTTGGGCGCCGGCCTACGGGGTTTTGCAGGCTTCGGCTCCGGCGGCGCAGCGGCCGCGCGCGCGGCCCGCTCCTCGCGGCGGCGGAGCATCTCCGCCCAGCCGCCGTCGTACGGGTGGAGCTCGCCGTCCTCGATCGCGAGCGTGCGCTCCGCGATCGCGTCGAGCAGCGCGCGGTCGTGCGACACGAGCAGCACGGTTCCGGGGAACGCCTCGAGCGCGGCCTCGAGCGCCTCGCGGCTCTCGAGGTCGAGATGGTTCGTCGGCTCGTCGAGCACGAGGAAGTTCGCGCCGGAGGCGACCGTCACCGCGAGCGCGAGTCGCCGCCGCTCCCCGCCCGAGAGCACCGTGACGTGCTTCTCGTGCTCGTCCCAGCCGGAGAAGAGAAAGCGTCCGAGCAACGACTGCGCGTCGGGGCGCGAGAGCCCCGTCATCGTCTGCACGCACTGGAGCACCGAGCCGCGCGTGTCGAGCTCCATCTCCTGCTGCGAGAAGTAGCCGACCTGGACTCCGTGTCCGAGCCGCGGGCCGCGCTCGGCGACGATCGCCTCGAGCAGCGTCGTCTTCCCGGAGCCGTTCGGTCCGACGAGCGCGACGTGCTCGCCGCGCTCGAGCGCGAAGCTCGCGCCGCGGAGGAGCGTGCGGTCGGCGATCGTGAGGTCGAGCCCGTCGGCCTCGACGACGGTGCGCCCGCTGCGCGCGGGGCGGAGGAACTCGAAGCCGAGCGTGCGCGAGCGCCGTGTCAGGAGCGCGATCTCGTCCGCCGCCTGGGCGCGCTCGTGCTGCAGCCGGCCGATGTGTGTGAGCTTCGCCTGCGCCTGCTTCGCCTTGTCCTTCTTCGCCCGGAAGCGCTCGACGAAGCGCTCGAGCCGCGCGATGTCCGCCTCGACGCGCGCGACCTCCTTCTGCGCGTGCAGCGCCCGCGCCGCCTTCTCGCGCCGCCAGGCGTGCCACGGGCCGGGGAAGAACGTCGCCCGGCCGGCGGAGAGCTCGAGCGTCGCCGTCGTGACGGCTTCGAGGAACCAGCGATCGTGCGCGACGAGGATCACCGCGGCGTCGAGCGTCTGCAGCTCGCGCTCGAGCCACTCGAGGCTCGCGACGTCGAGGTGGTTCGTCGGCTCGTCGAGGAGGAGCAGGTCGGGGTCGCCGCCGAGCGCACGCGCGAGCGAGGCGCGCGTCAGCTCGCCGCCCGAGAAGGTCCGCAGGGGCCGGTCGAGGTCGCCCTCGGCGAACCCGAGCCCGCGGAGGACGGAGGCGGCCCGGTCGCGCCAGCCGTAGCCGCCTGCGTGCTCGAGGCGCGCCTGCGCGGCCGCGTACCGGTTCAGCGTCCCCTGGTCGTGGACGCCCCCGGCCATCGCCTCCTCGAGGGAGCGCAGCTCGCCCTCGACCGCGATGAGGTCCTGGGCGCCCGAGAGGACGTACTCGCGGAGCGAGAGGGCGCGCTCGAGCGGCGGCCGCTGGTCGTGGAGCGCGATCCGCGTGTCCTTCTCGAAGGCGAGCTCGCCGCCGTGCTTCTCGGTCTGGCCCGCGAGGATCCGGAGCAGCGTCGTCTTCCCGGCCCCGTTCGGGCCGGAGAGCGCCACCCGGTCGCGCCGCTCCACGCTGAACGAGACGCCGTCGAAAAGTAACGATCCGGCGAGCTCCTTCCTGAGGTTCGAGGCGATGACGACGGCCATGACGCACCAAGGGTAGTGCGGCGCATATCGTTCCGTCCGTGGCGAACACCGAGATCGAGCAGCGCTCCATCGACACGATCCGCACGCTGGCGATGGACGCCGTGCAGCAGGCCAACGCCGGCCATCCGGGAACGGCGATGGCGCTCGCGCCGCTCGCCTACCTCCTCTACGCGGAGGTCATGGATCACAACCCGGCGAACCCGCACTGGCCCGACCGCGACCGCTTCGTCCTCTCGGCCGGGCACGCGTGCATCCTCCAGTACGCCGCGCTCCACCTCTCCGGCTACGACCTCTCGCTCGAGGAGCTGAAGCGCTTCCGGCAGTGGGAGTCGCTCACGCCCGGGCACCCCGAGGTGCACCACACCGCGGGGATCGAGGCGACGACGGGACCGCTCGGACAAGGATTCGCGAACGGTGTCGGCTTCGGAATCGCGGAGCGGTTCCTCGCGGAGCTCTTCAACCGCCCGTACGACGAGATCGTCGACCACCGGACGTACGTCATCTGCTCCGACGGCGACCTCATGGAAGGCGTCTCGAACGAGGCGGCGTCGATCGCGGGGACGCTTGGCCTCGGAAAGCTCGTCTACTTCTATGACGACAACCACATCACCATCGACGGCACGACGTCGATCTCCTTCACGGAGGACCGCGGCAAGCGGTTCGAGGCGCAGGGCTGGCACGTGCAGCACGTCGACGACGTGAACTCGCTGGACGAGCTGCGCGAGACGATCGCGAACGCGAAGGCGGAGGCGTCCCGGCCGTCGCTCGTCATCGTCCACTCGCACATCGCCTATCCGGCGCCGCACGCGATGGACACCGCGAAGTCGCACGGCTCCCCGCTCGGAGAGGAAGAGGTGCGCGCGACGAAGGTCGCGCTCGGCTGGGATCCCGACGAGAAGTTCGTCGTCCCGGAGGAGGTCGCCACCCACATGAACGGCGTCGAGCGCGGCATCGCGCTCGAGGGGGCCTGGCAGCAGAAGCTCGACGCGTGGTCGGCGAAGTATCCCGGCCTGCGCGAGCGCTGGGACCAGGTGAACACCGGCAAGCCGTTGCCCGGCTGGGTCGAGGCGTTGCCGCAGTTCGAGCCCGGCGAGAGCATCGCCACGCGCGACGCCGGCGCGAAGGTGATGGACGCGATCAAGCACTTCACGCCGACGATGGTCGGCGGCGCGGCCGACCTCGTCGAGTCGACGAAGACGGAGTTCAAGGGCGGCGGCCTCTTCAGCGCGACGCACGCCGGCCGCAACATCCCGTTCGGCATCCGCGAGTTCGCGAGCGGCGCCATCGTCAACGGGATCTCCCTGCACAACGGGATGTTGAAGCCGTACAGCTCGACGTTCCTCATCTTCAGCGACTACCAGCGCAACGCCGTGCGTCTCGCGGCGCTCTCCAACTTGACGTCGCTCTTCGTGTGGACGCACGACTCCGTCGGCCTCGGCGAAGACGGGCCGACGCACCAGCCGGTGGAGCACTACGCCGCGCTGCGCGCGATCCCGTTCCTCTGGTTCGTGCGGCCGGCGGACGCGACCGAGACCGTCGGTGCGTGGAAGGTCGCGCTCGAGCGCGAGGACGGCCCCGTCGGCCTTGCGCTCACCCGGCAGAAGGTGCCGACGCTCGCCGGGACCACCGTCGAAGGTGTCGCGCGCGGTGCGTACGTCGTCCACGACCCGGACGACGCTCCCGAGCTGATCCTGCTCGCCACCGGTTCCGAGGTCGCGCTCGCGGTCGAGGCCGCGCAGAAGATCGACATCCCGACGCGCGTCGTCTCGATGCCGTGCTGGGAGCTCTTCGAGGCGCAGCCTTCCGACTACCGCGACGAGGTCCTGCCGCCCGATGTGAAGGCGCGGCTTTCGATCGAGGCCGGCGTCGCGCTCGGCTGGAAGCGTTGGGTCGGCGACGAGGGAGACTCGTTGTCGATCGAGCACTTCGGCGCCTCCGCGCCGGGCCCGACCGTGCTCGAGAAGTTCGGTTACACGGTCGACAACGTCGTCGCGCGGGCGCTCGCGCTGCGCGAACGCGTCTCGTGAACGTCGCGGTCGCGTTCGATCACCGCGGCGTGCACCTCCGCGACTGCGTCCTGGCCACGCTCCGGGACGCCGACGCCGAGATCGTCGACCTCGGCACCGACACGGACGCCGTGCGGATCGACTATCCGGACAAGGCGCAGGAGATCGGCGACGCCATCCTCGACGGGCGCGCCGAGCGCGGCGTGCTCGTCTGTGGCTCCGGCGTGGGCGCGGCTGTGGCCGCGTGCAAGGTCGCCGGCATCCGGGCAGCGATCTGCCACGACGTGTACTCGGCCCACCAGGGCGTCGAGCACGACGACATGAACGTGCTCTGCCTCGGCTCCGAGGTCGTGGGCCCGAGCCTCGCCGCCGACCTCGTGCGGACGTTCCTCGGAGCGCGCTTCAACGGCGGTGACCGCTACGTCGAGCGGCTGAAGAAGATCGAAGCGATGGAAAGGGCGATGGCGAATGGCTGAGTCGAACCTGCACGAGCTCTCGAAGCACGGGCAGTCGGTCTGGATCGACTACCTCTCGAGGGACATGCTCGAGGAGGGCGAGCTCGCGCGGATGATGCGCGAGGACGCCGTCGTCGGCGTCACCTCCAACCCGACGATCTTCCAGAAGGCGATCGCCTCGGGTGAGCGGTATGACGAGCAGCTGAAGGAGCTGCTCGAGCACGAGACCGACCCGAAGGAGATCTTCCTGCAGCTGTCGGCGCGTGACGTCGAGGCGGCGCTCGACCTGCTCGCGCCCGTGCACGAGCAGACCGGCTACGACGGCTTCGTCTCGTGGGAGGTCGATCCGACGCTTGCGTACGACCGCGAGGGGACCTTCGACGAGGCGATGCGGCTGCACGCGTGGCTGGACCGGCCGAACCTCTACGTGAAGATCCCGGCCACGAAGCCCGGCCTCGGCGCGATCGAGGACTGCGTCGCGCACGGCAAGAACATCAACGTCACGCTCATCTTCTCGCTCGAACGCTATGCCGAGGTCGTCGAGGCGTATCTCCGCGGGCTCGAGCGGCTCGTCGCGGCCGGCGGCAGCCCGAAGGGCGTGTACTCGGTGGCGAGCTTCTTCGTCTCCCGCGTCGACACGGAGGCCGACAAACGGCTGGAGGCGGTCGGCTCGAAGGATGCGCTCGCGTTGCGCGGCAAGCTCGCGGTCGCGAACGCGAAGCTCGCGTACGAGCACTACGAGGAGGCGTTCTCCGGCGCGCGCTGGGACTTTCTCGCCGGCAAGGGCGCGAATCCACAGCGCTGCCTGTGGGCCTCGACGTCGACGAAGAACCCTGCCTACCGCGACGTCATGTACGTCGAGGAGCTGATCGGGCCGCAGACGGTGAACACGATGCCCGAGGAGACGATCAGCGCGTTCCAGGACCACGGCGAGGTGCGCGGGGACACGGTGCAGAAGGGCGTCAAGAAGGCGCACGCGCTGCTCGCGGACATCGCGAAGGCGGGCGTCGACTACGACGACGTGACGAAGACGCTCGAGCTGGAGGGCGTCCAGAAGTTCGCCGATTCGTTCGCCGAGCTCCTCGACGGCGTCAAGGCCAAGCGCGAGTCGCTCGCAGCCGTATAGCCATGACCGAGCGCAGCGACGCCATCGACCGCATCTGGGAGCGCGATGCGACGGTCTGGACCGGCGCCGACGAGGCGAAGTGGCTCGGCTGGCTCGACGAGCCGCGCCGCATGCACGAGCGGGTCGGCGGCCTCGTGGAGCTCGCGGCCGCCGTCCGTGCGGATGGGCTCGACACGATCGTGCTGCTCGGCATGGGCGGGTCGAGCCTCGCGCCCGAAGTCCTCGGGGGAACGTTCGGCGCGACGTCGCTGCACGTGCTCGACACGACTCACCCGACCGCGATCCGTGCGCTCGAGGAGCGGATCGACCTCGATCGGACGCTGTTCGTCTCCGCGTCGAAGTCCGGCTCGACGCTGGAGACGCGCTCGCACTCGGACTACTTCTGGAAGAAGACCGGCAAGGGCGAGCAGTGGGTTGCGATCACCGATCCGGGATCGTCGCTCGAGGCGCTTGCGCAGGAGCGCGGGTTCCGGCACGTCTTCCAGGGGGAGCCGACGATCGGCGGCCGCTACTCCGCGCTCTCGCCGTTCGGGATCGTCCCCGCCGCGCTCGCGGGAATCGATGTGGAGGCGCTGCTCGCGAGCGCCGAGGCGATGGCGGAGCGCTGCCGGCGCGACGAGGGCAACCCGGGCTACGAGCTCGGCCGCGCCTTCGGCGCCGGCTGGCGCGACGGGCGGGACAAGATCTGCATCGCCGAGACGCCCGGCGGCTTCGGCCTCTGGGCGGAGCAGCTCATCGCCGAGTCCACCGGCAAGCAGGGCAAGGGGCTCGTGCCGGCGCCCGGCGAGTCGCCCGACGGCCTGGACCGGCAAGCCGCGACGCCGGAGCTCGCGGATGCGACCGCATTGGGGGGCGAGTTCTTCCGCTGGGAGTTCGCGGTCGCCGTCGCCGCGACGTATCTCGAGATCAACCCGTTCGACCAGCCGGACGTGCAGGCGGCGAAGGACAAGACGAACGAGGTGCTCGCGACCGGGCGGGAGCCGGCGCTCGAGCCGGAAGGGTCGATCGGCGAGCTCGTCGCGCAGGCACAGGAGGGCGACTACATCTGCGTGCAGGCGTTCCTGCCTCCGAACGACGAGAACGACCGGCGTATCGACGCGCTCGTCTCGACGTTGCGGAAGAGCGGCTGCGTCGTCACGCACGGCTACGGCCCGCGCTACCTCCATTCGACGGGCCAGCTGCACAAGGGCGGGCCGAACACGGGCCTCTTCCTGCAGGTCGTCGACGGTGGCGGCGAGGAGCTGCCGATCCCCGGCAAGCCGTTCGGGTTCCGCCGGCTGATCCGTGCGCAGGCCGCGGGCGACTACGAATCGCTGAAGGAGCGCGGCCGGCGCGTCGCGCGCATCCACATCGAGGAGAGCTGATGCAACTCGGGATGGTCGGCCTCGGCCGCATGGGAGCGAACATGACGGAGCGCCTGAAGGCAGCCGGTCATGACGTGAGGACGTTCGACCCGAACGTCGACTCGACCGCGTCGTCGCTCGACGAGCTCGTGCGGCAGCTCGACGCGCCGCGCGCGGTCTGGCTGATGGTGCCGGCGGGCCTCGTCGACTCGATCGTGGGCGACCTCGCGCCGCACCTCGCCGAAGGCGACACGATCGTCGACGGCGGGAACTCGTACTACGTCGACGACCTCCGCCGCTCGGGCGCGCTCCGCGAGCGGAAGATCCACTACGTGGACGTCGGCGTCAGCGGTGGCGTGTGGGGCCGCGAGCGCGGCTACTGCATGATGATCGGCGGCGACGACGAGGCGGTTGATCGTCTCGTGCCCGTGTTCGAGGCACTGGCACCGGGAGTCGGCGCCGCCGCCCGGACGCCGGGGCGCGAGGGAGACCCTCCGCCCGAGGAGCAGGGCTGGCTCCACTGCGGCCCGTCCGGCGCGGGCCACTTCGTGAAGATGGTCCACAACGGGATCGAGTACGGCCTGATGCAGGCGTACGCCGAGGGTCTCAACGTCCTCAAGCACGCGAACGTCGGACTGCGCGCGCAGGAGACGGACGCCGAGACGACGCCGCTCCGCGACCCCGACCACTACAAGTACGAGCTCGACGTCGCTGCGATCACGGAGGTGTGGCGCCGCGGCTCCGTCGTCTCGTCGTGGCTGCTCGATCTCACCGCGCAGGCGTTGAACACGTCGCCGGACCTCGACGAGTACGCGGGCCGTGTGAGCGACTCCGGCGAGGGCCGCTGGACGGTGCAGGCCGCCGTCGAGGAGGGAGTGCCGGCGCCGGTACTGGCGGCGTCGCTGTTCGACCGGTTCGCGTCGCGCGGCGAGGCCGACTGGGGCAACCGCGTCCTCTCGGCGATGCGCCACGCGTTCGGCGGCCACCTCGAGAAGAGCCCGGAGCAGTGACGGAGACAGCCCACCAGCAGGAGAATCCGCTCGAGGCCGGACTGTCGCTCCGGCGCACGCCGGACCCGTGCGCGCTCGTCATCTTCGGCGCGTCCGGCGACCTCACGCACAAGAAGCTCATGCCCGCGCTCTACGCGCTTGCGTTCCGGCGCCTCCTCCCCCCGCGCTTCGCGATCATCGGCGTCGCGCGCACCGAGGGCGACGACGACTCGTGGCGTGCGGAGATGCAGCAGGCGGTGCAGCAGCACGGTCGCGACGAGTTCCGGCAGGACGTGTGGGACGAGCTCTCCGCGACGATGCACTACGTCGCGACGGATTTCGCCGACGAGGGCGGCGAGGGCGCGCTCGAAGAGCTCGTCGAGCGGTGCGACCGGGAGAACCGGCTCGGCGGCAACCGTGTCTACTACCTCGCCGTCCCGCCGCCCGCGTTCCCGACGATCGTCCGGGCGCTCGGCGAGCGGCGCAGCACGACCGGCTGGACGCGGCTCATCGTCGAGAAGCCGTTCGGCCACGACCTCGCGTCGGCGCGCGAGCTGAACAAGCTCCTGTGGGAGCACTTCGACGAGAGCGAGATCTTCCGGATCGACCACTACCTCGGCAAGGAGACGGTCCAGAACATGCTCGCGCTGCGGTTCGCGAACGGCGTCTTCGAGCCGATCTGGAACAGGCAGTTCATCGACCACGTACAGATCACCGTCGCCGAGTCGATCGGCATCGAAGGGCGCGCCGGTTACTACGAGCAGGCGGGCGCCATGCGCGACATCTTCCAGAACCACCTTCTGCAGCTGCTCGCCCTGACGGCGATGGAGCCGCCGATCGACTTCGCCGCCGACTCCGTGCACAGCGAGAAGGTGAAGGTGCTGAAGGCGCTGCACACGCCGGGGCCGAAGTCGGTCGTGCGCGGCCAGTACGGCCGCGGCTTCATCGAGGGCGAGGAGGTGCCGGCGTACCGCGAGGAGGCCGGGGTCGCTCCGAGCTCGATGACGGAGACGTTCGTCGCCGCGAAGCTGTACGTCGACAACTGGCGCTGGGCCGACACGCCGTTCTACGTGCGCATGGGCAAGCGGCTCGCGCGGCGCGAGACGACGATCGCGATCCAGTTCAAGCGCGCGCCGCACCCGCCGTTCGAGGACACCTCGGCGGAGGGGCTGCGGCCGAACGTGCTGCTCGTGCACGTGCAGCCGGACGAGGGCGTGTCGCTCGCCATCGGCGCGAAGGTCCCCGGGCAGGGCATGACGATCCGCACCGTCCACATGGACTTCCTCTACGGCGGCGCGTTCAGGACCGGGATGCCGGAGGCGTACGAGCGGCTGATCCTCGACACGATGCTCGGCGACGGAACCCTGTTCACGCGCGCGGACGAGGTGGACGAGCAATGGCTGCTCGTCGACTCGATCGTGGCGGCATGGCAGCGCGACCGGCCCGCATTTCCGAACTACGCCGCCGGGACGTGGGGGCCGCCGAGCTCCGACGAGCTCCTCCGGCGCGACGGGCGTTCATGGCGCCGGCACTGACCGACTGGACCGGCGAGGACGTCCGCCTGTCGGACGTCGACCGTGCGATCGCCGAGCTGCGCGGCGCGACCGCGTCCGAGGGCGGCAGCCCGAGCCTGCGCACGAGCGTGATGACGCACATGGCCTGGGTGCCGGAGGAGTGGGCCGACCGGGCGCGCGCGGCCTTGAGCGGCATGGCCGAGCGGCATCCGTCGCGGACGATCCTGCTGCTGCCGGAGCCGAACGCCGGCTCGGACGGGATCGACGCGACCGTCGCGCTCGAGTGCTACGCCGTTCCCGGCGTGGAGCGCGAGGTGTGCTCGGAGGTCATCGAGCTGCGGCTCCGCGGCATGCGCGCGAAGGCGCCGGCGAGCATCGTCGAGCCGCTGCTCATCTCCGACCTGCCGGTGTTCCTGCGCTGGCGCGGGGAGCCGCCCTGGGGTGCGCAGGAGCTGGAGCAGCTCATCGACGTCACCGACCGCCTCATCGTCGACTCGACCGAGTGGGACGACCTGCCGTACCCGTACGCGAACCTCGCGACCCTCTTCGGCCGCGCCGTCGTCTCCGACATCGCCTGGGCGCGCACGTCACGCTGGCGCGCCCTGCTCGCGACGCTCTGGCCCGCCGTCGCCGACGTCGGCACCGTGCGCGTCACGGGAACGCGCGCGCAGGGGCTCCTCATCGCCGGCTGGCTGCGCTCGAGGCTCGGCCGCGACGACATCGACCTGGAGCACGTCGATGCGCAACGGCTCGAGGGAATCGACCTCGACGGCAAGCCGGCGCCGTTCCCGCCCGGCGACCCGCCGCTCCCGAGCGACGTCCTCTCGGACGAGCTCGACCGCTTCTCGCGCGACCCGGTCTACGAGGCCGCGGTCCTAGCCGCCGTGCAGTGATGCCAGGTGCGCGCGGAAGCCGTCGCCGAATGGCGTCGGCGTCCCGTCGTAGCCGGTGATGAGCGCCGGTCCGCTGTTGCAGTTCCACGTGTCCCACGTCCACGCGAGGTAGGAGACCCCGTGCGCGTCGGCCCACGGCATGTACGTGTCGATGAAGCCGTGCGCGCAATCGTTCTCGCCGAGCTCGCCGGTGACGACGGGAACGACCTTGGCGACGGGGCCGACCGTGCTCTGCCAGCAGGCCGCGTTGTCACACGTGTTGAAGTTGTAGAGGTGGAAGGACGCGACGAGCTGGTGCAACGGGTCGTGCGGGCGCCAGCGCAGCCAGCCGGAGAGGTCGTTCGACCACGCGAGGCCGCCGAGCATGAGCGGCTGCCGCGCGCCGGTCGACCGCACCGCGTCGACGAGCTGCTGCATGCCCGCCCACTGCCCGCAGCCGTTGCGCCAGCAGCTCCACGTGACGTCATGCGGCTCGTTGTAGAGGTCGAAGACGACGTTCCCGTTCGCGCGGAACGTCTGCGCGACGGAGCGCCAGAAGGCGGGCGAGTGGTCGGCGTCCGGCATCGGCTCTTGCCCGGTGGCGGGCTGCGCTCCGGGCGCGTTCCAGTGCAGGTCGAGCACCGCTGTGAGCTTCGCCGCGTTCAGCCGCGCGACGAATCCCTTGATCGCCGCACGGTAGGCCGCCCCGCCGTACTGCGCCTTCACGCCGTTGATCCCGAGCCAGCAGTCCTCGTTCAGCGGGATGCGCACGGCGTCGATACGCCATGAGCGCATCGCCGCGATCGACGCCGCGTCGGTCGGGCCGTCGAAGAGTCCCCAGCCCTGGATGCACGCGTATTCGGCGCCGGAGCGGTTGACGCCGAGCAGCCGGACGGTGCGGCCCGCGTCGTCGACGAGCCGGTTCCCGTGCACGTGGATGCCGGCGCCCGCGGCCGCCGGCAGCGCCAACGCCAGGAGGAGGGCGATCAGAGCACGCACATGCAAGGATCCAGAGCCGTGATCGACCTCCATTCTCACGTCCTACCCGGGATCGACGACGGCGTCACCACCCTCGCGGCCAGCATCGAGCTCTTGCGGGCGGCGAAGGCGGACGGGATCGAGCAGATCGCGGCGACGCCGCACGTGCGCGACGACTATCCGACCTCGCCGGCCGACATGGAGCGGCTCGTCGCGGAGGTGAACGCGGCCGCACGCGCGGAAGGAGTCGACGTCGAGGTCCTCCCGGGCGGAGAGCTCGACCTCGTCTTCGCCGCCACGCTCGACGACGAGACGCTGCGCCGCTTCGGCCTCGGCGGCAACCCGTCGGTGCTTCTCCTCGAGTTTCCGTACATCGGCTGGCCGCTCGGCCTGCCCGACCTCGTCTTCACGCTCCAGCTGCGCGGCTTCCGCGTCGTGATCGCGCACCCCGAGCGGAACGCGGACGTCCAGGCCGAACCGGAGCAGCTGCGTCCGCTCGTCGACGCCGGAGCCGTCGTCCAGGTCACGGCCGCATCGCTCGACGGCCGTCTGGGCGGCCGCGCCCGCTCGACCGGCACGCGGCTCGTCGAGTCGGGTCTCGCCCACCTCATCGCGAGCGACGCGCATGCACCCGACGTGCGGTCGGTGGGCATATCCGCCGCCGCGCAGGCGATCGGCGACCAGCGGCTCGCCGTCTGGCTCACGCAGCACGTCCCGTCCGCGCTCGTCAACGGCCTCCCGCTTCCCGCACGGCCCACCTTGCGCCGCCGCCGCGGATTCCGCCGCCGCTAGCGCAGGACCTCGAGCAGCTCGTCGTGGACGGCGCCGTTCGAGGAGACGAACTGCTCGTCTGCACGCGCCGCGCCGCCGTCGAGCGCTCCCGTCCGCCCACCGGCCTCCGCGACGATCAGGCCGACCGCCGTGAAGTCCCAGACCTTGAGGTGCGCGTCGACGGCGCCGTCGAGCGCGCCTTCGGCGACGAGGACGTGCTGCCAGAAATCGCCGAGCCCGCGTGCGTGCCACACACGCGGCTCGGCCGCGGCCAGATCGCGCCCGTACGTGCAGGCGACGGCGGCGTCGGCGAGCCGCTCGACCGCCGAGACGTGGATGCGCTCGCCGTCGCGCCAGGCCCCCTCGCCGGCGGCGGCCCACCAGCGGTGGCCGAGCGCAGGCGCGGAGACGACCGAGCAGACGACCCGTCCGTCCCGTTCGAGGGCGACGAGCGTCGCCCAGACGGGCAGGCCGCGGAGGAAGTTCCGGGTCCCGTCGATCGGGTCGACGATCCAGCGGACGCGGCCGCCGTCGTCGCCCTCCTCCTCGCCGAAGACGCCCTCGCCTGGGCGCTCGGCGGCGACGAGCTCGCGGATCGCCCGTTCGACGGCGCGGTCGGCGTCGGTCACAGGCGTGAGGTCGGGCTTCGTCTCGACGTGGAGGTCGGCCGAGCGGAAGCGCGGGATCGTCAGTGCATCGGCGGCGTCGGCGAGCTGCAGGGCGAAGGCGAGGTCGGCGCGCATCCGCGCGAGCCTATCGAGGCTACGGGTGGCGGAAGCTGGCGGCGATCTGCGCGAAGGAGGACGCGCTCGTCGTCGTGTCGAGCTGGAGGAAGTACGAGCTCGCGCCGGCGTCGAAGGCGTACTGGCGCATCGAGTGCTTCTTCCCCTTCGTGTCCGTCCACTGATAGCTGAGGTAGACGGCCGTCCCGCCCGGCTCCTTGACGGTCTTGCTCTGCAGGCCGAGGGCGCCCTTGTTCTTTGCGTCCGCGACGAGCGCCTGCGTCCACTGGGCGAGGCTCAGCGCGCCCCGGCCGGCCTTCTTCGCCAGCGTGGCCGTCGTGCCGGTCCCGCGTGCGGCCGCGAAGAGCGCGCCCGAGACCGTCTGCTTCGTCCATCCGGCCGGCAGGGTGAGCGAGACGCCGCCGGCGCTGTACCTGAGGGCGGTCGCCTTCACCGTCGACGTGGAGCTCGAGGAGGCACTCGTCCCGCCGACGATCTTGAACTTCGGCGTCGCGACGACGAGCTTCACCGGGTCGGACCACGACATCTGCTGCGCGCCCGTCGGAAGCGAGTAGTCGAAGCCGCGGACGCGGTACCACCAGGTGCCGGGAGCCGACCGGGAGCACGGCCGAGGTCGTCGAGGTCATCTTGCCCGGGCCCCGGCGCCGGTCGCCGCGGGCAGAACGGACTGCGTCTTGCTCCACTGCACCTCGTAGTCCTCTGCGCCGAGCGCCGGCGTCCACGAGACGAGCGGCTGCCCATAGAAAGCGGTCGTGTGGACAGCCCGAGGCGAGACGCCCGTCGGACGAAAGGCCGCTTGCGAACAGGTCGCCGCCGGCGACGAGCGACGGCTCGCTCTCCTTGCCGAAACGCATGACGCGTCCTGCCGCGCAGACGTCCTGCGGCAGCTCGACGTCCTTGTATGAAGAGGTTCCGCCCGTGCGGACGACGGGCTCACCGAGCAGCGTGCCCGAAGAGCAGCCCGAGGGAGAGGGTGAGCGTGTTGCCCGACACGGCGGTCACCGCCGCCGATCGCTCCGATCGTGATCAGGTCGCCGGGGTTGAAGCCCCCGCCGTTCGCGACCGGCAGGATCGACGCGTCCTTGGCAGCGCCGGTCGCACCGACGGTCGTCGAGTCCGCCGGCGGCGCAGTGGCGGCGAACCCCGACGACCGTCCAGTAGTAGCCGCTCGACGGCCAGTTCGTGTCCCAGAGGTCGGTCGGCGCGCCCGTGCGCGTTCCGGCGAGGAACTGGGCGACGGGGCTGTTGCCCCCTCCGCTGGGGAGGTCGACGCCGTCGTCGGGCCGACGAAGGTGCAGAAGCGGTCGACGGCGTTGCGCCCGGACTCGCGGGCGCCGTCGTCGTCGGCGTCGCGTCGCTCGCGGACTCGGTCGTCTTGATGGCGTCCATGGCTCGTCGTAGGTGAAGCTCGGCGGCTCCGCCCCGTCCGGGAGGTAGCTGGCGTGCGCTGCGGCCACGCCGGCGCTCGTCGTCGGCAGCGCCAGCGGTCCGAGTGGGCGGGGCGAATACGCCTGGCTTCCGATCACCGCGCTCGTGTAGACGCGGTTCAAGCACTGCTTGTCGGTGAAGACATAGACGCGGTAGAGCTCGACGGCCTTCCCGTCGATCGTCTGGTTGCCCGTCCAGAGGAAGCCCGGCATGAGCTTGTGCGCGGGCGAGCCTGCGCTGCCGTTCGAGAAGATGTCCGACACCGTGCCTTGAGCGTGATCGCGCCGCCGGTGATCGCCGGGTTCGTGGACGTGTAGATGGGACTCCACGCGCCGTACGTGACCGCCGGAAGTCCGTTTGATCGCTCCGCCGGTGTCGATGCGCAGCGCGCGGATGCGCCAGCGGACCGTCCCCGTCCACGGCCGTGGTCGGGTGGAAGGTGTAGAACTCGCGCTCGTCGAGCGAGTTCGTCGTCGAGTACTCGATCTTCTTCGCGTCGATGAGCCAGACCTCGTATCCGTGCCGCGCCCGCGACCGGCGTCCAGCGGAGCAGGCCCGGATATCCGGCGAGCGGGGTCGGCGCGGCCGGCGGAACCATGTCGAATCCGAAGTTCGCGCTCCACGGCGTCGCGCCGTCGGACGTGATCGCGCGAACCCGCGCATAGAGAGCATGCGGAGTTGCCGGTGATCCACGGGAGCATGATCTGCGGCGCGTCGACCGGGCTCAGCCAGGTTCGAGGGCGCGTAGATGATCGAGTTGTCGCGGAACGTGATCGCTGAGGGAGAGCTGGAAGTCGTAGCTGAGAGCACCGGGGACGGGGTTCCAGGCGAACGAGGGTGTGCGCGAGAAGCTCGTCTGCTGCGGCTCGTCGGCGCGCAGGAGGAAGCCGTGGAGGCCGGTCGGGGCGCTCGTCGCCGAGTGGGCGGAACCGGCGAGGACCGCCAGCGCGAGCGAGCGCGGCGAGCAACGGGAGGAGACGGGCGGTACGCATCGTCTCCTTGTCTGTGTCGGCAGTAGTGGAGCCGCGCGACTCCCTCAAACGGGGGATGCGAGCAGGGCGGCCGGCGGCGAGGACGAGCGAGTCGTCGCCCGGGCGGCCGACGAGTTGAATCGAGGCCGGCAGGCCTTCCTCGGCCGCGCCGCACGGGAAGCGCGAGCGCCGGCCAGCCGAGCGAGTCGAACGGGAACGTGAATGCGATCCCGCGCTCCCGGATCTCGAGCTCGTCGGCGTCCGCCGGCGGGGCGACGAAGCCGATCGTGGGGGTGACGAGCAGGTCGAGCCCTTCCACGGCCGCTTCGCAGCGGCTCCGATACGCGTCGCGTGCGCGGCGCGCGGTGGCGACCTCGTCGTCCGTGACCCGCAGGCAGCGCTCGAGCTTCCCGCGGACGTTCTCGCCGTACTCGTCCGCCCGCTCGGGGAAGAGGACGCGGTGGACGTCGGCGACCTCGCGCATGAACAGCCGGTACTCGCGGGGGTCGTGCAGCGGAAAGTCGACCGGCCGCCGATTCGGGAAGCGCGCTGCGGCCTCCTCGACGCGGTCGCGGACGAGGGGGTCGGCGTGCTCGAGCCACGCGATGCCGACGCGGAGATCCGGCGAGCGAGTCGAGCGCGGCCGGCCGGAGCTCCGGCGCGAGCGCGCCCATGAGCTCGATGCATCCGTCCACGCTCGAGGCGATCGGGCCGACGTGGTCGTAGCTCGGCGCGAGCGGGAAGCAGCCGTCGGCGGGCACGAGGCCGTACGTCGGCTTGAAGCCGACGACGCCGCACCACGCCGCAGGGATCCGGATCGAGCCGCCCGAGTCGGTGCCGAGCGCGAGCTCGACGTCCCCCGCCGCGACCGCCGCCGCCGAGCCGCCGCTCGAGCCGCCGGCGAGGCGGCCGGGGAACGGCGCGGGTTCGGGACCGTGCCGAAGTGCGGGTTCTGCGACGAGATTCCGTACGCGAACTCGTGCAGGTTCGTCTTCCCCGCGACGGCGTAGCCTGCCGCCTCGAGCGCTGACGACGGCGGCCGCGCTCCGTGCGGGTACGTGCTCGGCGAAGAGAGCCGACCCGTACGTCGTCACGAGCCCTTCCGTGTCGAGGAGATCCTTGACGGCGACGGGGACCCCGTCACGCGGCTCGTCGGGCCGGGCGAGCCAGATCCCCTCCACGGGGCGACTCTACTTCTTGGGCTTCTTCGGCTTCGGCTTCGCCTTGGCCGCAGCGATCGAGACATGCCGCGTGACCGGCTGTCCCGGCGGCCGCGCCGCTGCTGGACATCGGCGTCAGCGTGAGGACGTTCGTCACCGCCGCCGACTTGCGGAGCGCGGTGACCATGCTTGCCGGAACGGTGAAGCGGACGTCGTTGTTGCCGGCGCGGAGCCCGCTCGTCCCGAGCCGCGTCGAGCCGAGCGACGCACTGAGCGAGCCGGGGCCGCTCGAATCGACGATGAGCCGGATGACCCGCGACGCCGCCGACACCTTGAGCAGCTCGGGCCCGAAAACGTCGATGGTCGGGGCGACGTCGGTCGTCGGCACGGGGACGGTTGCGCCCCAGATCGACGTCTGCGTCGGGGGCGGGCTGGCAGCCGCCGGCGCGTTGAAGTTGACGGTCTGAGACGTCGTCACCTTGAAGTCGGCCGCGTCGGTGCTCGTGCTCGCGTTCGGCAGCGACAGCCAGCCGCGCGTCGTCGCCCCCCAGTCACACGTGTCCCACGGAACGTTGCTCAACGTGGCGGTCTTCCCGTCGCTCGAGATCGAGAGCGCCTGCGGGCTGCTGCCGGAGACGTCCCAGTAGAAGTACGGCTGGGACGAGATCGAGCTGAACTGGGAAGCCGTTCCGGCGATCGTGAGCGTCACCGTCACCGTCAGCGTCGAGGCGTAGCAGGCGTCCGCGCCGGCCCCGGCGGCGCCGGTGCCGCGCTCGAACGCGACGTAGCGGGCGGCGAGGTGGTCGACCGGAATCGTGTCGACCGTTGTCGGGGGGTCTGTCGATACGACCGGAATAGTCACGTCCCCGACTGGGAAGGTGTCATATGCGGGGGGACGCACAGCAGAGAGCCCCGAGACGCCGAAGCTGCCGTTCATGAGGTCCTTCGAGTAGTCCGTGAAGGCGCTCGCGAGCGAGCTGCCTTTCGCGGCGATCGCAGCCGACAGAGCGTTCGTGGCGCTCATGCCGGAGGCGCCGTCGGCGAGAACGGTCTTGACGAAGCCGGGGCCGTACTTGTTCGCGAGCATCTGGTAGAAGGCCCAGCGCGTGTATCCCTGTTCCGTCCAGAGGTCGGGATCGCACATGCGGAAGGCCCCGAGCGGGGGCGCCGGCGAGGAGAGAGTCCCGGCAGTCGAGGGCGATGTCCGGCGGTCCGAGCGTCGTGAGCACGGATCCGCTGGGGTAGCCGATGCTCTGGAAGGCCGCCCATTGCGCCGCGCCGTCGAGAAGCCAGTAGTCGCCGTTGCTGGGCGCGGGCCACGTCTGGAGCTCGAAGACCACGAACACCTCGTTCGCGACGACCTTCTGCTCCTCTTGGGCGAGCGAGAGGCCGGTCACCGACGTGTAGCTCTGGCCGATCTCGGTCGGCGTCGCCACCGTGATGCCGCTCGCGCTGGCGTATCCCTCGAGCGTGGCTCCGACGGTCGTTGTGTTGAGCGCGGTCACCGTGATCTTGGTGGGCGCGGCGGGTGGTGTGTATCCCCAGGACGTGAACGTCGCATACGCACGCTCGGCGTAGGCGGCGATGTCGCCTGCCTGCGTCTCGGACGAATAGTCCGTGCACGCCGTACCGGAAGACGGGTCGACGTCGGTGGCGTATGCGACCGTGAAGTGCGGAGTCGTGAGCGTGTGGTCGGTTCCGCGCGGCTCGCTGGGGCACGAGAGCGCGGCAGACCGCGCGACCGGAGCGGCTCCCGCCAGCGCAACGGCGGCCAGGACGGCCACGAGCAGGAACGGCAAACGCCTCATCAGACCGCTCATCGGCCTGAGGGGCCGCTGACTTTAGGAGAAGTGGAGGTACAGGAAGGCCACCCCGAAGCTCCCGGCGAAGAGCAGCACGAAAACGCCGAAGAGGAGCCAGCCGAGGCGGCTGTTCCTGCGCGCGAGGTCGTTGTCCATGGGCGTCACAGCGCGAGGTCGAGGGCCAGCGCTACGAAGAGCAGCGCGAGGTAGAGGAGCGAGTAGTGGAAGAGGAGCGCCGCCCGCCGCGGGGTCGTGTCGCGGCGGAGCCGCTCGGCGAGCCAGAGGAAGACCGCCCCGAGCGCGAGGGCGGCGGCGACGTAGAGCAGCCCGGCTCCGCCGAGCGCCCACGGCAGCAGCGTGACGCAGACGAGGACGAGCGAGTACAGCACGATCTGCCGCGTCGTCTCCCGCTCTCCGCGCACGACCGGCAGCATCGGCACCTTCGCGTTCGCGTAGTTGTCCTTGATGAGGATGGCGAGCGCCCAGAAGTGGGGCGGCGTCCATACGAACACGATCGCGAAGAGGACGAGCGCCGCGATCCCGACGTGACCCGTCGCGGCCGCCCAGCCGACGAGCGGCGGGACCGCGCCGGCGGCGCCGCCGATGACGATGTTCTGCGACGTCGTGCGCTTGAGCCAGCGCGTGTACACGAGGACGTAGAAGAGGTTCCCGACGAGCGCGAGGACGGCGGTGAGGACGTTCACCGTGCTCGCGAGCAGCACGAACGACAGCGCGGAGAGCGCGAGGCCGAACTCGAGCGCGCGGCTCGGCGCGACCCGGCCGGACGCGACCGGCCTTCGCTTCGTCCGCTCGCCCATGAGCGGGTCGATGTCGCGGTCGAGCACGTGGTTCAGGGCGCTCGCGCCGCCGCACGCGAGGGCGAGGCCGACCGTCAGCGCGACGGCCGTCTCCGTTCCGGGCCAGCCCTTCGCGCCCGCGATCATCCCGCACACGCCGGTGACGAGGAGCAGGCTCATGATCCGCGGCTTCGTCAGCGTCACGTAGTCGCGCCACGATCCCCAGGCGACGCGTTCCCCGCGCATGCTCTGGACGGCGACGACGAGGAGCGCGGCGAGCGCCAGCGCCGCGAACACCGCGTGCGCGCGTGTGCCGTGCAGTCCGGCGGCGGCGGCGAACAGCGCCGACGACGCGAGCACCGCCGGGACGAGGCGCCGGTGGGCGAGCCAGGCGGAGACGAGCAGGGCGGCGAGCGGTGGCGCGACGAGCGCCGCGAGGAGGCGGTGCGCCACGCCGAGATGCGCCGCGCCCGAGACGACGGCGAGGACCGCTCCCGCCGCGGTGATGACTGCGCAGACGCGCAGCCAAGGGCCGGGTGCGACCGAGCTCACGTCTCCTCCGCGAGCCGGACGCGCAGGTCGCGCAGCGGCCGCGCGCTCGTCACGTACGGGACGGTGTCGAAGTTGTGCGGCGGCGGAGGCGAGGTCGTGTACCACTCGAGCGTGTCCGCGAGCCACGGGTCGTTGTTCGCGCGGACGCCGAGGCGCAGGACGTGCGTGCGATACACGTTCACGACGAACACGGCGATCGAGATCGTCAGGATCCCCGAGCCGATCGTCGAGAGCATGTTGTAGATCTCCCAGAGCCCACCGTGGTGGTACGTGTAGACCCGCCGCGGCATCCCGAGCAGCCCGAGCATGTGCTGCGGCAGGAACGTGAGGTTGAAGCCGACGAACATGAGCCAGAAGCACAGCTTCCCGAGCCGCTCGTCGAGGATCCGCCCGAACATCTTCGGCCACCAGTAGTGGAGGCCGGCGAAGAGCGCGAACACGATCCCGCCGAACGCGACGTAGTGGAAGTGCGCGACGACGTAGTACGAGTCGTTCACCTGCCAGTCCACCGGGAACGCGGCGAGGAAGATGCCCGAGAGGCCGCCCATGGTGAAGAGCGCGAGGAAGCCGATGGCGAACAGCAGCGGCGTGTCGAAGATGAGGTTGCCGCGCCACGTGGTCGCGAGCCAGTTGAAGATCTTGATCCCGGTCGGGACGGCGATGATCATCGACGAGATCATGAAGAAGCTGTCGAGGCCGGTACCGAGCCCGACCGTGAACATGTGATGGGCCCAGACGAGCAGGGAGAAGAACGCGATGCCGAGCGTGGAGAACGCGACCGCCTTGTAGCCGAAGATCGGCTTGCGCGAGAACACCGGCAGGATCTCGGAGATCATCCCGAAGGCGGGCAGCACCATGATGTACACCTCGGGGTGCCCGAAGAACCAGAACATGTGCTGGTAGAGCACGACGTTCCCGCCCTGCGACGGGATGAAGAAGTGCGTGTAGCCGCGGCGGTCGAGCAGCAGCATCGTCACCGCCGCCGACAGCGTGGGCAGCGCGACGAGCAGCAGGATCCCGTACGTGAGCATTGCCCAGATGAACAGCGGCATGCGCATCCACGTCATGCCGCGCGTGCGCATGTTGACGATCGTGACGACGAAGTTGATCGCACCTGCGAGCGACGACAGCGTGAGGATGTGGATGCTGAGGATCCAGTAGTCCTGGCCGTGCCCGGGGCTGAACTGCGCCTCCGAGAGCGTCGGGTACGACCACCAGCCCGCCTTGGCGGTGCCGCCGGTCGCGAACCAGCTCGACCACAGGACGATGCCGCCGAGCAGGAAGAGCCAGAACCCGAGCGCGTTCAGGCGCGGGAACGCCATGTCGCGCGCGCCGATCATGAGCGGGACGAGGAAGTTCCCGAAGCCGGCCATGATCGGGACGACGACGAGGAAGATCATCGTCGTGCCGTGCATCGTCAGCGTCTCGTTGTACGAGTTCTTCGTCAGGAGGGTCTCGTTCGGCGCGGCGAGCTGCGCGCGCATGAGGACGGCGAGGATGCCGCCGAGCACGAAGAAGCCGAGCGACGTGAGGATGTACATGATCCCGATGCGCTTGTGGTCGACCGTCACGAGCCAGCTCGCGACGCGGCCGTTCTTCCACGTCACCGGGTACGCCGCTTGGGTGTTAACCGCCACTCGCCGCTCCCTTGTAGACGTGCGTCTTTACATAGGCGGCGAGCGCGTGCAGCTGCTTCGGCGTCCACGTGTCGCCCACCGCGGGCATCTTCCCGCGGCCGTTCTCGACGATCGAGAGCAGGCCGGACGTCTGCGTCAGCAGCGGGTTGTTCGAGAGATTCGGCCCGTACGCGCCCTGGCCGGTCATCCCGTGGCACGTCGCGCACACGCCGTGGAACTCGGCGCGGCCGAGACCGGCCGGCGCCGACGCGACGTTCCTCTGGTACTCCGCGTCGCTCGTGACGATGACGCGGGCGTTCATCGCCGCGTGGTAGAGGCCGCAGAGCTCCGCGCACTGCCCGATGAAGGTGCCTTCGCGCTCCGCCTTGAACCACGTCTGGTTCGTGATCCCCGGCAGCGCCTGGATCTTGCCGCCCAGCGCCGGGATCCACCAGCTGTGGATGACGTCCGAGGACACGACCTTCAGGTCGACGACGCGTCCGACCGGGACGTAGAGGTCGTTGATCGTGCGTGCGCCGTTCGGATAGTCGAACTGCCAGTAGTACTGGTGCCCCTCGACGGTGACGCGCAGCGGGTCGGCGGCGGCGGGCGCGTTCGAGATGCCGGGCAGCTCGACGAAGATGACGGTGGCGATGACCGCGAGGATCACGACCGGCACGACCGTCCAGATCACCTCGAGGCGCGTGTGGCCGTGGACCTGCGCGGCGTCCGAGGTGCGGCCACGCCCGCGGCTGCGGTACTTGAGCACGAAGACGACGAGGAGCCCTTCGACGAGCACGAAGATCGCTGCCGTGAAGCCGAGGATCACGTAGTACGCGGTCGTGATGTGGCTCGCGTTCGGCGAGTTCGGAGCGACGGGCGTGAAACCGCCGTTCGTGGCAGCGGCAACGTGCGCCGTCGCCAGCGCGGCGAGAACGGCGAATGCGGAGAGCGACAGCTTCCGGCGCAACCCGCGTGCATTCTATGGAGGTGGCCGAGCGTGCGTCCGTCGATCTGCCGCCCCATGTCCCCGGGGACTTCCAAGTTTTCGTAAATGGTGTGCTGCAGGCTCGTGGCGTCGATTACGAGGTCGTCGGCCGCTCCCTCGTCTTCCCACGGCCGATCGCGCAGGAGGGCAGCCTCGGCTTCTGGCGCTGGCTGTCCATGTGGCTCGGGATCGCGGGCACGTACCGGCGCCACGAGACCGTCGACGTCGTCTACGAGTCGGGCGGCACGCGCGGCGTCGTCACCGGCCTCGAGCCGAAGCCGTACGAGGAGCTAGATGGTTGATCGACAGATCGAGGCCGCCGCGGCTGGGGCCCTGCACACGGCGCATTGCGGCCGCCTCGCCCGGCACCAAGGCCCACCGGCCCTGGCACCGGTCGAGTCGTCCCCACTGCTTGGTGCAAGCCCTCCCCGCGGCGACCGCATCTATCGATCAACCATCTAGGCGGGGACGAGCGCGGTTGCGCGGCGGCCGCGCGCGACGCGGAGGAGCTCGAGGACGGTCTCGGCGTAGACGTCCTCGCCGGTGAGGCCGTACGCGGGCCGGAAGTCGACCGCGCCGTTCACCTCGGAGATGACGTAGCCGTTGTGCGTCGGCAGCAGGTCGACGCCGACGAGGTCGCCCCGGATGGCCGCGGCGGCGGCGATGGCGAGCGTCCGCGCGAGCGGCGGCGCTGCGACCGGCTCCGTGCGTGCCCCGAGCGCGACGTTCGTGCGCCACTCGCCGGCGGCGGCGACGCGGCGCGCGGCACCGACGACACGCCCGCCGGCGACGACGACACGGAGATCCCAGCCGAGGGGCGGGACGAGCTCCTGCGCGAGCGCGCCGTGCTCCCGGAACCAGCCGCGGAAGGCCGCGCGGTCGAGTGCCGCGCGAAGGTCCTCCGCCGTGCGGCAGAGGACCACGTCGCGCCCCCAGCTGCCGAAGCGCGGCTTGAGAACGAGCGGCAGCTCCGGCGCCGGGGTCGGCATCCCCTCGGCGATGAGCCACGTGTGCGGGTGCGGCAGGCCGGCGAGGCGCAGCGCGCGCGCCGTGAGCAGCTTGTCGTGCGCGGCGACGAGCGTGCTCGGGCGGTTGAGCACCTCGACGCCCGCGGCGGTGAGCCGCTCGAGCTCGAGGGAGCCGCTCTCGATGCCGTCGAGGCCTTCGCGAACGTCGAGCCGCCCCAGCGCGACGTCTCCCGGCTCGAGAAGACGGAGCGCGTCGCGCGGGGGCAGCACCGCCGCGGCGACGCCCAGCGTCTCGGCGGAAGCTGCGAGCGCCTCGTTCGTGTCGGTGCACCGGTGGGCGATGACGACGAACCGCATCGCAAGGATCGTGCGGCCGGCCCGGCCGGCCGTGGGATTCGCTCTGGTGAACGCGCTGTGACTACTTGGGTACGGCTTCGAGCTTGTACCCGACGCCGTACCGCGTCTGGATGAACGTGTGGCTCGGCGCCTGCTGGTCGATCTTCTCGCGCAGCCGGCGGACGAAAACGTCGACCGTGCGGTCGCGGTGCGACTCGCGGCGCCCCCAGAGCTTCTGGAGCAGCTCGTCGCGTGTGGCGACGCGGCCCTGCTCCAGGGCGAGCTGGTAGAGGAGGCGGAACTCGGTGGGCGTCAGCTCGGCGCTCGTGCCGTTGACGTATGCCTGCACCTCGCGCGGGTCGATGCGCAGCTCCTCGATCTCGATCGGCTCGCCGCGGGGCGTCTCTTCGCGGCGGATGCCCCGGCGTGCGGCGGCGCGGACTCGGGCGACGAGCTCCTTCATCGAGAACGGCTTCACGAGGTAGTCGTCCGCGCCGATCTCGAGCGCGTGCACGCGGTCGTGCTCGGTCCCGCGGGCGGAGACGACGACGACGGGCGTTGCGATCCCCTCCGCGCGCACCGTCTCGATGAGCTTCCAGCCGTCGAGGCCCGGCAGCATGAGGTCGAGCACGCAGGCGTCGGGCTGCTCGTAGCGGAGGCGCGCAAGGCCCTGCTCGCCGTTGCCCACCCAGACGGCGTCGAACCCGGCGGCGCCGAGGTGGCGCGCCATCCCCTGGGCGATCACCTCGTCGTCCTCGACAATGAGGACCTTCGGCATCGGCATCATTATCCGGGTCTATCCGGTTTCGACGGGTCGCGGGAGGGTGACGGAGTGGTGAAGGGGTGGTGAACGAGGAGGCCGAGAGAGCGCGCGCGCTCCTGGCCGCCCTCGAAGGCCCCGTCGTCGTCCTCGACAGCGAGCGCAGGCTCGTCGGGGCGAGCCCGGCCGCCGCGGCGGCGCTCGGCGAGCCGACCCCGGGCCGGCGGATCGCCGAGGACGCGCTCGACGTCAGCCCGCGTCCGCTCGTCCTCTACCTCGCCGCCGTGCCGGAGCTGTCGGCCTACCAGGAGCTTCGGGCCGGGTTCACCGCGGCGGTGTCGCACGAGCTGCGGACGCCGCTCGCCCGGCTGCTCGCCCTCCTCGAGACGGCGACGCTGCCGGGAGCCGACGTGGACGACCTCGTCGCGCAGGCGCAGAAGGAGATCCAGCAGGCGGGCGAGCTCATCGACGACGTGCTCTTCCTCGGCGAGCTCGAGACCGGGCGCGAGGTCGTGACGCTGGGGCGAACGCTCGCGCTGCCGATCGTCCAGGAGGTCGCGTCGGCGTACGCCGATCGCGCCGAGCACGCCGAGATCACGCTCATGGTCAGCGGCGGCGCCGAGATCGAGCTGCCGCTGCGTCCGCGGATGATCCGCGTCATCGTCGAGAACCTCGTGCAGAACGCGATTCGCTACGCCGGCCCCGGCGCGACGTGCCGCATCCTCGTGACCCGCGAGGGCGCCGCGCCGATGCTCGTCGTCGCCGACGACGGCAACGGCGTGCGCGAGAGCGACCTGCAGCGGCTGTTCGAGCGCTTCTACCGCGCCGACCAGGCGCGCACGTCGCGCGGCACCGGCCTCGGCCTCGCGATCGTGAAGCACGTGGTCAATGCAGCAGGTGGGTCAGTGGACGCGCGGGGCGCCCAAGACGTGGGCCTCGAGATCGTTTGCAGGTTCCCGTAGCTCCGTAGAAAGTCGCGGCCGTCCGGCTCCGAACTCCCGATGCCGCGCGGGCGGCGGCGGGCGATCGTTCATCTGCGATGGACGATCACGTCCGAGGAGGCGAGCGGTGAACTGTTTCGAATGTGCGAAGAAGCACGTAAGCGTCCCGGCCGTCGGCGTCTGCCACCACTGCGGCGTTGCTCTCTGTCTCGACCATCTCGAGCAGGCGGGGTCGTTTCGCGTCGGCGGGACGCTGTACGGCTGTCCGCACCAGACCGCCCCGGTGCACGCTCCGGCGGCGTCATGACGGTCGCCGTGGAGCTCGAGCACGAGGTCGCGCTGCTTGCGAAGGCGCTCGGACATCCGGCGCGCGTCCGGATCATGCGGCTGCTGCTCGCGCGTGACGCCTGCTATTGCGGCCAGCTCGTCGACGAGCTCGGGCTTGCACAGGCGACCGTGTCGCAGCACCTGAAGATCCTCAAGGACGCCGGCTTCGTCGTCGGCGAGATCGAGGGGCTGCGCACCTGCTACTGCGCCGGCCGCGACCGCCTCGCCGGGTTGCACGAGCTCGTCGGCGTCCTCCTCGGAGAAGCCGTGGAGGTGGACGCGAGTGGCTGCGTCTGACGACGCGGCTGTTCTTCGCAAGCTCTCGACACTCGATCGCTTCCTGCCGCTCTGGATCGGCATGGCGATGGGGGCCGGGCTCGGTGTCGGCAGGTTGATCCCGAGCCTGAACGACGGCCTGAACAAGCTCCAGGTCGGCACCGTGTCGCTGCCGATCGCGCTCGGCCTGCTGCTGATGATGTACCCCGTCCTCGCAAAGGTGCGCTACGAGGAGATCGGGCACGCGCGGCACGACGGCGTCTCGAACAGGGTGTTCTTCGGGACGTCGCTCCTTCTCTCGTGGGTGGTCGGCCCCGCGCTCATGTTCGCGCTCGCCTGGCTGCTGCTCCCGAACCAGCCCGCGTATCGCGCCGGCGTCATCATCGTCGGGCTCGCCCGCTGTATCGCGATGGTGCTGATCTGGAACGACCTCGCGAAGGGCGACCGCGACCGCACCGCGCTGCTGGTCGTCTTCAACGCCCTCTTCCAGGTGGCCGCCTACTCGCTCCTCGGCTACTTCTACCTGACCGTCCTGCCGCGTTGGCTGGGTCTCGATACGCAAGGGTTCCGGGTCGGCATCTGGGAGGTCGCGAAGACGGTGCTGATCTTCCTCGGCATCCCGCTCACCGCCGGGTTCCTCACCCGCCGGATCGGCATCAGGCGCAAGGGACGCGAGTGGTACGAGAGGACGTTTATCCCGCGCATCAGCCCGATCACCCTCTACGGGCTGCTGTTCACGATCGTGCTCCTGTTCGCGATCCAGGGCGACACGATCACGTCGCAGCCGCTCGATGTTGCGCGCATCGCGCTCCCGCTCCTCGTGTACTTCGCCGTGATGTGGGTCGCCGGTTTCGTGATCGGGAAGCTGATCGGGCTGCCGTACGCGCAGACGGCGAGCATGGGCTTCACCGTCGCCAGCAACGACTTCGAGCTTGCGATCGCCGTCGCCGTCGGCGTCTTCGGAGCAACCTCCGGTCAGGCGCTCGCCGGCGTCGTCGGGCCGTTGATCGAGGTGCCCGTGCTCGTGTCGCTCGTCTACGTCGCGCTCTGGGCGCGGCGCTTCTGGCCCGATCTATCCGCGGCGGGCAGGCCGCCGGAGCAGCAACTACTGGCCCGAGCTGACGCGACGCGTTAGCGGAGGCCGGACGAGCGCGCGCGGCACTTCATCCGAACCGACCGGTGACGTAGTCCTCGGTGCGCTTGTCGGACGGCGCAGTGAAGATCTTCTCGGTCGCGTCGTACTCGATGAGCTCGCCGTAGCGCTTGCCTTCTTCGCCGCGCGAAATGGAGAAGAACGCAGTCATGTCGGCGACGCGCGCCGCCTGCTGCATGTTGTGCGTGACGATGATGAACGTGTACTCGCTCTTCAGCTCGTGCATGAGCTGCTCGATCGCCTGCGTTGCGATCGGGTCGAGCGATGCCGCCGGCTCGTCCATCAGCACGACGTCAGGCTCGACGGCGATCGCACGCGCGATGCAGAGCCGCTGCTGCTGGCCTCCGGAGAGCGAGAGCCCGCTTGCCTTGAGCCGGTCCTTCACCTCGTCCCACAGCGCCGCCTGGGTGAGCGCGCGCTCGACGCGCTCGTCGAGACCGTCCTTCATGCCGAGCACGCGGCAGCCCCACGCGACGTTGTCGTAGATCGATTTCGGGAACGGGTTCGGGCGCTGGAAGACCATGCCGATGTTCCGGCGCACGGCCACCGGGTCGATGTTCGCCGCGCAGATGTCCTGGCCGTGGTAGCGGATCGTTCCCGTCTGCCTGAAGCCCGGGATCAAGTCGTTCATCCGGTTGAAGCAGCGGACGAACGTGCTCTTGCCGCAGCCGGACGGTCCGATGATGGCGGTGACGAAGTTCTTGTACACCTCGATCGTCACGCCCTTGATCGCCGCCTTGCCGCCGTAGAGCGCGTCGAGGCCGTCGACGTGGAAGATCGTCTCGAGCCGCTCGCGCGGCGGCATCGGCTGTCGGCGTGTCTCGACCCTCACTGCTGGCTCGATCGTAGTCGACATGTCTTCGGCTCCTTCCATCAACGGGCGACCATCTTGGCCCGGCTTCGCATTGCGAGCCATCGCGCCCCCAGGCTCGCGACCAGGATGAACATGAGAAGTACGAGCGCGGCCGCCCAGGCGCGAGCGTGGTCGGCCGGGTCGGGCGACTCCGAGAGCTCGAAGATCGCCACCGGAATCGACTGCAACGCGTGATGGGGATCCCAGCTCGTCTGCGTGCCGACGAGGGACGAGGTGAAGAGCAGCGGCGCCGTCTCGCCGGCGACCCGGGCAACCGCGAGCACCGTTCCGGTCAGGATGCCGCCCAGCGTCTGCGGAAGAATGATGCTGAGGGTCGTTCGCCACTGCGGGATGCCCAGGCCGAGGCTCGCCTCCCGGAGCGCGTTCGGAACGAGTGCGAGGACCTCCATCGTCGTTCGCGCGACGAGGGGGAGCATGAGGCACGCGAGCGCGAACGAGCCGTCGAAGCCGTTCTGGCCGTGCCCGACGACGAAGAGGCCGAATACGAAGATGCCGACGACGATCGCCGGGACGCCGTTGAGGATGTCGAGCACGAGGCTGACGCCGTTCCGGATCGACGCAGGTGCGAACTCGTTGAGGTAGACGGCGACGAGGATGCCGACGGGAAGCGCCATCGCAGTGGCGACTCCGACGATCACGATCGACCCGGCGAACGCGTTCGCAAGCCCCTGCGGGGCGTTCGTGAGGCTGAACGGGATCGGCGCCTTCGTCAGCAGGTTCAGGTTGAGCTCGCTCCAACCCTTGCTCGCGACCGACCAGACGACGACGCCGAGGATCGCGACCGCGATCGCCGCCGCGAGCCACGCGAGCCCCTCCATGATGCGATTCACGGCGCGTCGCCGCGGCAGCCGGTCGAGGCGGAGGTTGGGTCCGGTGATGGCCTGAGCGCTCACGCGTGGCCTCCACGGGAGACGCCGTGCTTCCGCGCGACGCGGCGCACGATCACCTGTGCGGTGATGTTCGCCAGCAGGGAGAAGACCAGCAGGATCAGTCCGAGGTAGACGAGGGAGGAGGTCGAGAGGTTCGTCGTCGAGCCCTGGTACGAGGCCGCGATCTTGCTCGCGAGCGTGTCGCCCTGACCGAACAGGCTCCAGTGGATGAAGACTCCGCCGCCGATCACCTGCGTGACGGCGATGGCCTCGCCCATCGCGCGGCCGAGTCCGAGGATCAGCGCCGCCGCAATCCCGCCGCGCGCGTATGGGAACACGACGCCGCGCACCATCTCCCAGCGCGTGGTGCCGAGCGCGAGCGCACCCTCTTTGAGCTCGGACGGCACACCGAGGAAGAGCTCGCGACTGATGCTCGAGACGATCGGCAGGATCATGATCGTCAGGACGATGATCGCCGTGAAGATGCTCGCTCCCGACGCCGACGGCGCGCCGAACAGCGGAATGAAGCCGAAGGCCGAGTGCAGCCAGCTCTCGATGTTCGTTCGCAGCGCGGGGCCGAGCACGAGAATCCCCCACAGGCCGATGACGACGCTCGGCACGGCGGCCAGCGTCTCGACGAGCGCGGTCACAGGGGCCTGGATCGCCCGCGGAGCAAGCTCGGTGAGGAAGAGCGCGATCCCCATCGCGAGCGGTGTCGCCAGCAGGAGCGCGAAGAAGGATGTGATCGCGGTGCCGAACAGGAAGCTCCCGGCGCCGTAGATCTCGTGGCCGACGACCGGGTTCCAGGCGATGCGCGAGATGAAGCCGAGGCCATACGTCGACAGCGACAGCCGCGCCCCGTCGATCACCTTCCACACGATCAGCCCGACCAGCACCGTCACTGCCACGGCCGCTGCCCCGGCGACGACCTGAAGTACGACGTCGCCGAAGCGCACCCGCCGCCCCGTGAAGGGGCGGCGGGTTACCTCGGTCGTTGCGTCGATGGAAGCCAATCGGGTTCCGAAGTTGGATTCTCTACTACGAGTGGATCTTGGCGATCGCCTTCTCGTCCACGCTCAGCACCGGCTTCGGGAGCGGCTGGAAGAGAATCCGCGGGCCGTAGGTCTGGCCCTTCGTGACCGCCCAGAAGAGGAACTTCTTCAGGTCGGCCGCCTTGCTCGACGTGAGCGGCACGATCACGTAGGTGAAGGTGCAGATCGGATACGCATTGATGTACTTCTTGCTCGCCGGCGGATCAACGATCGACAGCGAGTTGTCCGCCGCCGGATGCACGTCGCTCTCGGCGGCCGAAACCATTGCACGCAGACCCGGCGTCGTGAACTTCCCGGCTGCGTTCTTCATGGCGAAGTACTTCAAGTGGTTGGTCAGTGCGTACGCGATGTCCGCGTAGCCGATGGCCCCCGGCGTTCCGGCGACGATGCCGGCGACGCCCGAGCTGCCCTTGCCGGCAGAGCCGACGGGCCAGTTGACGGCGACGCCCGTGCCGATCTGCGTCTTCCAGGGCGGACTGACGTGGGAGAGGTAGTCGGTGAAGTTGTAGGTCGTGCCCGAGTTGTCCGAGCGGTGCGCGATGGTGATCGCGGTGCCCGGCAGCGAGACGCCCGGATTCAACTTCGCGATCGCCGGGTCGTTCCAAGTCTTGATCTGGCCCATGAAGATCTTCGACAGCGTCGGACCGTCCATGTGCAGCAGATTCTTGACGCCGGGAAGGTTGTAGAGCACGGCGGTCGCGCCGAGCGCCCACGGGATCTGCTCGCACCCGTTGCAGGCGGTGAACTGGTCGGGGCTCAGCGGTGCGTCGCTCGCACCGAAGTCGACCGTGCGCGACGTGATCGACGTGATTCCGGCGCCCGAGCCGACGGCGCTGTACTGCAACTCGTAGCCGTAGGCCGAGCCGATCGGTGAGATCCACTGCGCGATGAGCGGCGCGACGAAGGTGCTGCCGGCGCCCGAGATGATGGTGCCGGACTGGCGTGCGGGCTTTGCGCTTGCCGCCCCGGCGACGACGACCGCGAGGAGCGCGATGGCCGCGACGGCGCCGGTGATGCGAATCGAAGTGCCGAGTTTCGGCATTGAAATTCCTCCTCCTTCTGGGTTCCGCGGCCAACGTACGGATCACCCGGGCCGGAGTGGGATACGGGGCTGTTGCAGGACGGTTACGGAGTGGTGACGTACCCTGAAAATGCACTGCCCATGAGGTGTACGGTGTCGCGGTGTCGATCGACGAGGCCCTCGACCGGATCGAAGCCCAGCTCCAGGAGGAGGGCCAGCGTGTCCTCTCGGCGGTCCACGGCGCCGTCCGGGCGCTCCAGGAGCGGGACGTCGAGCTCGCCGACGAAGTCGTCGCCTTCGACGACGAGATCGACCAGCTCTTCCTCGGCATCGAGGGCGCGATCCAGGCGATGCTCGCGCTGCAGACCCCGGTCGCGCGGGACCTGCGCCTGCTCCTGGCGATCCTCCACATCAACCTCCTGCTCGAGCGGAGCGGCGACGGCTGCGTCACGATCGCGAAGCTGTCGCGGATGGTGGCCGACGTCGAGGCCGACCCGGCGCTCTCCTCGGTCCTCGTCGAGATGGGCGAGCGGGCGGAGGAGATGCTCCGCGTCGCCCTCGACTCGTTCGCGCGCCGCGACCTCGCCGGCGCCGAGAGCCTCGTCGAGCTGGACGAGCTCATCGATCGCGCCAACCGGCGGTTCGTCGAGCGGCTCGTCGACGTCATGGCCGACCCGGATCATCGCGAGTGGGGTCTGCGCATGGTCGTCGTCGCCCGGACGATCGAGCGGATCGGCGACCGGGCGGTGGACATCGGGGAGCAGACGGCCTACCTGCTGACGGCCGAGTTCCGCGAGTTCACCGACGCTTCACATCCGGCTGCCTAACCTGTCCGCCGTGGACTGGCGGCTGTACAAGGCGATCTACGGCGTCTCCCTGCACCACCACTGGGTCGGGAGCCTCTTCCACGGAGTCGAGGCGGCGAGCATCCCGTTCATGGTCATCGTCACGTGCGGCCTGTGGCTCTTCGCTCCGCCCGGCGGCAGCCGCAAATGGAAGCTCGCAGCCGGCAGCGCCCTGATCTCGGCCGGTGTCGCGCTTGCCGTGAATCGCGTCATCGCCGCGCTGTGGTTCCGGGAGCGGCCGTTCCTCGCCCACCGGATCGCCCATCCGTGGATCAGCTCGCACGATGCGTCGTTCCCGAGCGACCACGCGAGCGCGTCGTTCGCCATCGCGGTCGCGGTGCTGTTGATCGAGCCGGTCGCGGGCGCCGTGTTCCTCGTCTTCGCGCTCGTCATCGCCGCCGGCCGCCTGTTCATCGGCGCGCACTATCCGGGCGACGTCGCGGCGGGACTCCTGGTCGGGACGGCGTCCGCTCTTCTCGTCGTGCGGCTCGGCCGGCCGCTCGTCGGGCTCCTCGTCCGCCTCGTCGAGCGGGTGACCGACCCGCTGCTGCGGCCGCTCTGGCGGCGCATCTAGAGCCTCTTAGCCGGTCCGTAACGCGATCGTCACCAGGTCGTAGCCCACGCGCCGCGGGCGGCGCGCGAGGCTCGCGCCGTGACGGCGTTGCGGCGGTGCGGTGCGGCTACGGCGATCGGTGCCTCCGGCGCCGCGGTGCTGCTGCTCCAATGGTGGGCCCTCGTCGTGGTGCTCCCCGGCGTCGCTCTTGCGTACGCGCTCGACCCGGATCACTAGAATCGCGCCGTGCCCAACCGCCGTCTGCTCGTCGCACTCGCGATCGCCGCCGGAATCGTCCTGATCGCCATCGCGGCCGTCTACTGGGCTGAGCCGGCGAAGTCGCTGCCGTCGTTCTTCCCGGGTCACCAGGCAGGCTCGAACCACCACCACGCGAAGCACGGCATCGCTTCGTTCCTCGTCGGGCTCGCGTGCTTCGCCTTCGCCTGGTTCAACACCGGCCCGAAGAAGTCGCGCTCGACGTCCTAGTGCCGATCAGCTACTTCCAGGGGGCGGTGCTCGGCCTGCTGCAGGGCGTGTCCGAGCTCTTCCCGGTCTCGAGCCTCGGCCACACGGTCATCCTTCCGAAGCTCGTCGGCTGGAACATCCACCAGAACGCACCGTACTTCCTCAGCTTCCTCGTCGCCCTGCACCTCGCCACGGCGCTCGTGCTGCTCGGCTTCTTCTGGCGCGACTGGGTGCGGATCGTCAAGGGTCTGGGCCGCTCCCTCCGCGACCGGGAGATCGCGCCGGACGACGCCGACGCGAAGCTCGGCTGGCTGCTCGTCGTGGGGACGATCCCGGCCGGCATCCTCGGCCTCACCCTCCAGGACAAGCTGCGGACGCTCTTCGCGTCACCACAATGGGCCGCCATCTTCCTCGCGCTGAACGGCCTCGTCCTCTACGGCGCGGAGCTGCTGCGCCGCCGTGCGCCGGTCACGAGCGACGACGACGACGTGCGCATCGCGCACACGGTCGGCTGGCGCGACAGCGCCCTCGTCGGCGCCGCCCAGGCGCTCGCGCTCATCCCGGGCTTCTCGCGCTCCGGCGCGTCGATCGGCGGCGGCCTGCTCGTCGGCCTCTCGCACAAGGACGCGGCGCGGTTCGCGTTCCTCCTCGCCACGCCGATCATCCTTGCCGCCGCCGCCCTGAAACTGCCGCAGCTCGCCGGGTCCCAGGGCAACGGCGTGCGCGGGCCCGCGGCGGTGGGCGCCGTCTGCTCGGCGGTGACGGCGTACCTCGCCGTCCGCTTCCTCATGCGGTACTTCGAGACGCGGACGCTGACGCCGTTCGCGGTCTACTGCGCCGCCGCCGGTACGGCGGCAGCGATCTACTTCGCCGTCTCGTAACCGGACCGCAACCCTTCGCGAAGCTCGCGGAGCGCGTATCGTGATCGGTCCGATGGCAGCGGTCAGGACGAAGAAGAGGACGCTTGCCGCCGTCGACCGGCTGATCAACCGGGAGCTCGCGTTCCTCGACTACGACGCCCGCGTGCTCGCGCTCGCGGCCGACGAGGACCTGCCGCTGCTCCAGCGCGTGTGGTTCTGCTCCATCTTCTCCCTCATGCTCGACGAGTTCTTCATGGTCCGGATCGCCGGGCTCACCGGTCAGGCGGCCGCCGGTGTCACCGTCCGCTCGCCCGACGGCCGGCTGGCGCAGCAGACGCTCGCCGAGGCCCGCACCCGCGTCCTCGACCTGTACGCCGAGCAGGCAGGGATCTGGGCGGAGAAGCTCTGCCCCGCCCTCGCCGCCGAAGGGATCGTCGTGTCGGGCGTCGACGATCTGAGCGCCGCCGAGCGGGCGGAGCTCGAGCGCCGGTACGAGGACGAGATCTTCCCCGTGCTGACGCCGCTCGCGGTCGGGCCCGGGCAGCCGTTCCCTTACATCTCGGCTCTCTCGGTGAGCCTCGCCGTCTTCGCGCGCGATCCGGAGACCGGCGAGGAGCGGTTCGCGCGCGTGAAGGTGCCCGAGGGCCTGCCGCGGTTCCTTCCCGTCGGGGGCGCCGGCCGACTCGTCCCGCTCGAGCAGGTGCTCACCCACTTCCTGCCGTCGCTCTTCCCGGGGATGGACATCCTCGAGCGGTCGCTCTTCCGCGTCACGCGCGATGCCGACCTCGAGGTCTCCGACGAGGCCGACGACCTGCTCGAGGCGGTCGAAGTCGAGCTCCGCCGGCGCCGCTTCGGCGAGGTGACCCGCCTCGAGGTGTCCGCGTCGATGTCGCGTGCGCTGCGCACACGGCTGCAGCAGGGTCTGGGCGTCGCCGACGATCTCGTCTATCCGGTGACCGGGATGCTCGACCTCGAGGACGCCGACGAGCTGGCGAAGCTCGACCGTCCCGACCTGAAGGTCGACTCGTGGGTCCCGCTCGCACGCCCGCCGCTCGCCAACGTCGACGCAGAGGAGCAGTTCGCGCTCATCCGGGCGGGGGACATCCTCGTGCATCACCCGTACGACTCGTTCGCCGCGAGCTTCGAGTCGTTCGCACACGAGAGCGCGAACGACCCGGACGTCATCGCGCTCAAGTCGACGGTCTACCGGACGAACGACGAGTCGCCGCTCGTGCCGGCGCTCATCGAGGCGTCGGAGAACGGCAAGCAGACCGTGTGTCTCGTCGAGCTGAAAGCGCGCGGCGACGAGCGACGGAACATCGAATGGTCGCGCGCGATGGAGCAGGCGGGCGTCCACGTCGCGTACGGGTTCTCCTCGCTGAAGATCCACGCGAAGATGACGATGGTCGTGCGCCGCGAGCCGGGCGGCCTGCGCCGGTACGTGCACCTCGGCACCGGCAACTACAACAGCGTCACCGCGCGCGGCTACGAGGACTTCGGCCTCTTCACCGCCGACGAGGACATCGGCGCCGACGTCGCGGATCTCTTCAACTACGTCACCGGCTTCGGCCGGCCCGCCCGCTTCCGCAAGCTCCTCGTCGCGCCGTTCACGCTGCGGCAGCGCCTCATCGAGGAGATCCGCGGGGTCGGCGACGCCGCCCGTGCCGGACGCAAGGCGCGGATCAAGATCAAGGTGAACGGCCTGACGCACGTCGAGGTGATCGACGAGCTGTACGCGGCGTCCCAGGCGGGCGCGCGGATCGACCTGCTCGTGCGCGGGATCTGCTCCCTGCGGCCGGGCGTGCCGGGGCTGAGCGAGAACATCCGCGTCCGCAGCGTCCTCGGCCGATTCCTCGAGCACAGCCGGCTGTTCGTGTTCGAGGCGGGCGAGCGGAGCGCCTACTACCTCGGCAGCGCCGACCTCATGCCGCGCAACCTCGACCATCGGGTCGAGGTCGTGACGCCCGTCGAGGATCCGGCGATCCAGGCGGAGCTCGCGGCGACGATCGACACCCTCCTCGCGGACACGGCGGCGTCGTGGGAGCTGCAGCAGGACGGCACGTACGTGCGCGTCCGCGCGAAGAAGGACGAGCGCGAGCGCTCGGCGCAGGCGACGATGATGCGACGTGCGCGCCGTCGCGTGACGCTCGCGCGCAACACGCGCTAGTAGCCCGTTGGTAACGAGCTTTTCACGGCTTCGTCACCTGCTGTACACCAAGATGTTCACCCGCCCTCCGGTGGGGGACCTAGGATGGACGGACATGCGCATCGGGGTCGTCGACGTCGGCTCGAACACGATTCGCCTGCTCCTGGCCCAGGTCGAGGGGCGTGAGATCGTCCCGCTCGCGAAGGAGCGGGTACGGCTCGCGCTCGGCGCGGAGATCGAGCAGCGCGGAGCGGTCTCCGACGTCAGCATCGCCACCGCGGCCAAGGCGGTGCGAAAGCTCTGCACTGTGGCGCGAAGCGGCGGTGCGGAGACGCTCGACGTCTTCCTCACCGCCCCGGGCCGTCAGAGCGGCAACGCGGACGAGCTCGTCGACGCGCTGACGCGGGCAGCCGCCCACTCCGTTCGGGTGCTCACCACCGAAGAGGAGGGGCGGCTCGCGTATGCCGGTGCCGTTGCGACGGCCGACGTGACGCTGCCGCGCTCGATCGCGGTGTGCGACGTCGGCGGGGCGTCGACCGAGATCGCAGTCGGCTCGCCGGATGCGAGCCCGGAGTGGATCCGCTCCGTCGATCTCGGCTCCGTGCGTCTCACGGCCCGCGTCGAGGACTCCGTCGCTGCGGCGGCCGAGGCTGCGCAGGCGTTCGCGTCGGTCGACCCGCCGCGCGTGCAGGCCGCGCTGGCCGTCGGCGGCAGCGCACGCGCCGCGCGCCGGCTCGTCGGCTCGTGGCTCGGGGCGGACGAGCTCGCCGAGGCGCGCCGCCTCGTCGAGACGAAGTCGCAGCAGGCGATCGCACGGCGCTACGGCGTCCATCGAACGCGTGTGCGGATCCTTCCCGCCGGTCTCGCGCTCCTCACCGAGGTGCAGGGCCGGCTCGGCGTCCCGCTCCACGTGTGCGACGGCGGCATTCGCGAGGGCGCGCTGCTCGCCTTCGCGGCCGAGCTCGCAGCCTAGAGAAGCGCGAGGTCGCGCTCGTACGTCAGGAGCGCGCGCGCAGCGTCCGCGTCGAGCCAGCGCAGCTCGTCCACCTCCGCGTTCGGGATGAAGCCGTCGTCGGCGAGCGGGTGCATGCGCCACCAGCGGACGCGTTTCGGCCTGCCTTTCGCGTCGACGTACTCCGTGACGCCGATCTCGTCGTCGAGCGCGCACCGAAGCCCCGTCTCCTCGTGCACCTCGCGCAGCGCGCACTCCTCGTCCGACTCGTCCTCGTCCGCCTTCCCCTTCGGGAACGTCCAGTCGTCGTACCGCGGCCGGTGCACGAGCAGCACGTCGCCGCCGCGGAAGACGAGGCCTCCCGCCGCCCGGACGGTCATCTCGCCGAGCGCTCGAGCCGGCGCCACGCGCTGCGCCAGGCGGCGCGGGCATCCGCCCGCTTCCCGCGCTCGCGCTCGATCAGCCGGCCGGCGGCGAGCGCCTTCTCCGGTGCCGTGGCGAGCCCGCGTAGGGTCGCCTCGGCGACGACCGAGTCCTGATGTTCGCCGAGCACGTCCTGGAACGCCTTCGCCCGCTTGACGACCGCGTCGTCGCCCGCGAGCTCGTACGCGTACCGGACGCGCTTCCCGCGCTTGCGGAGCGCATGCAGCTCGTCGTCGGCCGGATCGTCGCCCGTCGCGCGGACCCGCGTGCGCAGCTTCTTCAGCTCCCGCCGCGCGAGGTCGCCGACGGTGAGGTCGGCGCCGCTCGGTTCGAGCCGTTCGACGGCCGCGGCGAAGTCGTCGAGCAACGTGAGGTAGCGCTCGCCGGCGAGCGCCTTCAGCAGCGACGTGCGGGTCGCCCCGCGCCGCCGCTCGAGCGTGCGCAGGAGCGTGCGACCGGACACGCGATCGTCTGCGTCGAGCTCTCCGACGTCGGCGCGCAGCCGCTCGAGCAGGACGTCGAGGTCGCGCACGGCGCCGAGCTTCTCGCCGAGCCAGCGCAGCTCGTCTGCGAGCGCGCTCACGTCGTCGCTGTAGAGCTTCGAGCCGGCGCGCAGCAGCGCGCGCGAACGGCGGACGGCGACGCGCATGTCGTGCAAGCTCTCGGGGTCGCGTCCGAGCCGCGTACCGGGATCGTGGGAGAGGATCTCCCGCAGCTGCATGCGCAGGCGCGCGCGCAACGCAGCGAGCGCGTCGCCGGGTGTGGCTTCCGTCACCGGCAGTCGCAGCACGCGAAAGACCTTCGGCATCCCGTCGCTCGGCCGGGCGCCCGCGTCCTCGAGGGCGCCCGCGATCGCGTCGAGCTCCTTCCGCTTGCCGGCGCGCAGCTCGACCTCGACCTCGACGAACTCCTCGACGACGCGAAGCGCGTCCATGACGGCGACGTCGTCGATCGTCACCTCGGCGGTCGTCCCGTCACGGGCGACGAGCGCGCCGTGGCGGCGCGTGCGCAGCTCGGCGACCGGCGAGACCGGGCCGTGCCGGAGGTGCGCGGTCAGGAGGCGGGCCAGCTCCGGCGGCGGGCCGACGGGGCCGCCCGGCTCCTCGAGCTCGAGGCGGGCGTCTCCCGCCGGGAGCTTCAGCTGCCAGACGCTCCGGCCGCGCTCGGTCCGCCGCCTCAGCGTCAGGCCGGCGTGCGCGAGCGAGCGCTCGGGCGTGTCGTGGTAGACGGAGGTGAAGATGCGAGTCTCGAGCGGCTCGCCGCCGAGGTCGGGGAGCTCGAAGCCCTCCGGCGCCTCGAGCTTGCGTTCGTACTCGGCGGTCGCCTCCATCGTCGGGATGACCTTAGCCCCGGGAGCGTCCCCGCTTCGTCGTTCACCGGACCGTTACCGGACCGCCGCCCACCGGACCCGGCGCCCCCACGTAGGTTCGTCCCGAACCCTCCGTAGACGCCGCGAAACGGTGTGCGCCCCGTTCCCGACGGGGCGCATGCCGTTTCAGGCAGCGCGGGAGAGCTCGGCGGGCGGGTCGATGCGCGCGAGGAACGTCGGTCTCGCCGACCGGAGATACCCGACCACCTCGGACTCGTCCTTCGCGCACGGCAGCAGCGTCTTCCAGCCGTGGAGATGCTCGGGGCGATGGAAGTCGCCGGCCGCCACCGCGGGCAGGCCGCGCTCGGCGACCCACCCGTAGAGGTCGTGCCGGTTGAAGAGCTCCCAGCGGTCGACGAAATGGCGGAGCGTCCGCCAGTCGCGTGACCAGCGGAGCGTGATCCGCGAGGGCATCGGCCCCCGGCGGGTCCGATACGGATGGGCGGCGACGAGCGCCGCCCCTTCGCCACGCGCCTGCACGAGTGCGGCGTCGATGCCTCCGTCGACGCCGACGTAGGCGCGGCAGCCGACGGCGACGGCATGCGCGGCGAGTCGTGGATCGAGGTCGTTGACCGTCAGCTCGAGCCCCGGCAGGAGGAGCAGGTCGTAGTCGCGGCGCGCGCGCTCCGCCTGCGCCCCGACCTCCGCAAGGTAGTCCGGATGGTTGTGCGGGGTCAGTCCGCGCGCGATCGCGTCGGCGGGGAGCCAGGGGTCGTCGGTGCGGTTGACGTGATCGGTGATGCAGAGCACGTCGAAGCCGTTTCGCCCGTACAGGTCGACGAGCTCCGGAACGGTGAGTGCGCCGTCGCTCCAGCGTGTATGTGCGTGGAGCTCGCAGAGCAGCGGCTCGATCTTGCGGCGCATTCTCGAGATCAGTGTGGCCGCGGTTTTCCACAGCGTGGTCGGACGGATGGTGACGATGCGGTGCAGGAGCGGTGAACGGCGCAGGAGCAAGCCGGCGCCGGCGCCGCCGAACGCGATGCCGGCCGCGGTCTCGACCGCGTGGAGCGCGAGCGCCGCGACGGCCGCCCGACCCAGCGGCAGGCCGTGCGCGTGCAGCGCGAGCGCGCCGGCGCCCTCGGCGACGCCGAGGTTGGCCGGCAGGACCGAGATCGTTCCCGCGATCTCGAGCGCCGGGACGACGAGGAGCGCGGCGGCGAACGGACGCGGCACGCCGATCGCCTCGCCGGCGAGAGCGACGCCGGCGAGGCGCGCGCCGAGCGTCGTTCCCGCGAAGATGCCCGCGGCGGCATATGACCGGCACGAAGCGCGACGACGCGGTGCGCGGCGCGCGAGCACGACGGCGACGGCGAGCGCGGCGGCGGGGCCTGCGTACGCCTCCGGCGGAAGCGAGGAGCCGGCGGCGCCGATCCCGAGCGGGAGGACGGCCAGCCAGCGGGCGACGCCGAACGTCGCGACCGCGCCGGCGACTCCGAGCATGCCGCCCGGCACGACCCGGCTGAAGAGCGAGAGGCGCACGACGTCGCCTGCACGCGCAGGCAGGAACGTGTTCGCGAGCGAGCCGCAGCCGAAGCGCGCGCACGCGTCGACGAACGAGACGCCGCCGGGCAGGAGCGCACGCCATCCGCACGCGCTACAGGCGAGTGCGGCCGCGAAGCAGCCGGCTGCGAGGACGAGCTCGGCAGCGTGGGCGCTCTGCATCTGCAACCACTCTTCCGTCGCGCCCGCGCTTCTCCCGGGTCCGGAGCCGGACCGCTACCGCTTCGACACCAGCCGGCGACCCCGCTCGGTGGCGTCGCGGAGCCGGGCGGCGGCATCCGGGCCGAGCTGCCCGGGCTCGAGCTGCCAGACCCAGTTGCCGTACACCTGCCCGGGGCGGTTCATGCGGGCCTCGCTGCCGAGGCCGAGGACGTCCTGCGCCGGCACGATCGCGAGCGACGCGCGCGACCGCATCGCGATCTCGATCAGTCCCCAGTGCGGCTCGTTCGGATCGACGGGGACGACGGCGCGCTCCTTCGCGCTCAGGTCGGCGTACCAGCCGACGGTCGTGTCCGTGTCGTGCGTGCTCGTGTACACGACGGAGTTCACGCGATGGTTCGCCGGTGCGTGGAGGTTCGACGGCTTGCCGCCGAACGCCCAGTGGAGGACGACCATGCCGGGCAGGCCGAGCTCGTCGCGGAGCCGGTATACGGCCGGCGTGATCACCCCGAGGTCCTCCGCGATCACCTGCAGGCTGCCGAGGGCGCGTTCGACCGCGCGGAAGAGGTCGATGCCGGGCCCGCGGCGCCAGTGGCCGCGCCGTGCGGTCTTGTGGTGCGCGGGGATCGCCCAGTAGGAGACAAAGCCGCGGAAGTGGTCGATGCGCGCGACGTCGACGAGCTCGTACGTGCGCGCGAAGCGCTCGATCCACCAGCGGTAGCCGCTCGCGCGGTGCGCGGGCCACGCATACAACGGGTTGCCCCAGTGCTGCCCGTTCGCGCTCAGCGAGTCGGGCGGCGCGCCCGCCACCTCCCCGTGGGCGAACAGCTCCGGCCACGCGGCCACGTCTGCCCCGGCGTCGGAGACGTAGATCGGGACGTCGCCGATCAGCCGGACGCCGCGCTTGCGGGCATACGCCCGCAGCGCGCTCCACTCGCGCTCGAAGCGCACCTGGTCGGCGAGGGAGCCGGCGCCCGCGAATCCCGTCCACTCGGCCGACCAGTACGGATGCCGGGCGACGAAGTCCTCGACCTCCGCGGTCGAGACGGGCGCCTCGGGCTCGGCGAGGAGCGCCGCCGACCCGGCGAACGCCGATGTCGTGCGGTAGGGGGAGGCGAATTCGTCCGGCGGTCCGAGCGGGAGCATCTGCCACCACGACTGGCCGGCGGCGGCGAGCCAGTCGACGAAGCGGTATGCCTCGCCGCCGAGCTTGCCGCCCGGCAGAGAGGTCGGATGCAGCAGGATGCCGGAGGACCGGAACAGCTTCACGTTTCCGATCCTCCCCGATACGTGAGACTTCCTGCGTGCCCCTGCCGAAGACGACCGCTCCGCCGTCGAGGATCCAGATCCTCGAGGTGACCCCGCAGGTCGACGGCGGGCGCTTCCCCGTGAAGCGCGTCGTCGGCGACCGCGTCGCCGTCCACGCGCGGATCTTCCGCGACGGCCACGACGTGCTCGGCGCGGCCGTCCGCTACCGGCCGCCGGGCACGGCGCGCTGGCTCGAGCTCCCGCTCGAGCCGCAGCCGAACGACCACTGGGTCGGGCTCTTCGTCGTCGACCGGCCCGGGGTGTGGTCGTTCCGCGTCGAGGCGTGGACCGACCGCGTCGCGTCGTTCCAGGAGGAGCTGCGCCGGAAGGTCGAGGGCGGGCAGGACGACCTGAGCGGCGAGCTCTCCGAGGGGGCCGTCCTGCTCGGCCGCGCGTCGCTGACCGTCGAGGAGGCGCTCGCTGCGCCCGCGGGCGACCGGCACGGCACCGCGACCTCGCAGGTGCTCTGCGTCGACGTCGACCGCGAGCTCGCGCGCTTCGGCGCGTGGTACGAGCTCTTCCCGCGCTCGTGGGGCGGCTTCGAGGGCGTTCGCAGGCTCCTGCCGCGGTTCGCGGAGCTCGGCTTCGACGTCGTCTACCTTCCGCCGGTCCACCCGATCGGGCACACGAACCGCAAGGGCCGCAACAACACCCTCGACGCACGCCCGCAGGACCCCGGCAGCCCGTGGGCGATCGGGTCGGAGGAGGGCGGGCACGAGGCGATCCATCCCGAGCTCGGGACCGTCGCCGAGTTCGAGCGGCTCGTCGCCGACGCGAAGACGCACGGAATCGAGATCGCCATCGACTTCGCCATCCAGTGCTCGCCCGACCACCCGTGGCTGAAGGCGCATCCGGAGTGGTTCAACCGCCGGCCCGACGGCACGCTCAAGTACGCCGAGAACCCGCCGAAGCGCTACCAGGACATCTACAACGTCAACTTCGACTCCGAGGACTGGAAGGGCCTCTGGGCCGCGCTGCGCGACGTCGTCCTCGTGTGGGTCGAGCGCGGCGTCACCGTGTTCCGCGTCGACAACCCGCACACGAAGCCCGTCCCGTTCTGGGAGTGGCTCGTCGCGGAGGTGCGGCGCGACCACCCCGAGGTGATCTTCCTCGCCGAGGCGTTCACGCGGCCCGCGATGATGACGACGCTCGCGAAGGCCGGGTTCGCGCAGAGCTACACGTACTTCACGTGGAAGAACACGCGCTGGGAGCTGCTCGAGCTCATGGGCCAGTGGCTCGACTGGAAGGAGTTCTACCGCCCGAACGCGTTCGCGAACACGCCCGACATCCTCCACGAATACCTCCAGCACGGCGGCCCGCCCGCGTTCGAGGCGCGACTCGTGCTCGCGGCGACGCTGTCGCCGTCGTACGGCATCTACTCCGGCTTCGAGAGCTTCGAGGACGTTCCGGTGCGCGCGGGGAGCGAGGAGTACCTCGACTCGGAGAAATACGAGACGAAGGAGCGCGCGCTCGATGGACCGCTGCTCCCCCTCGTCGCGTCGCTGAACCGCGCGCGGCGGGAGAACCCGGCGCTCCAGCGCCTCGACAACGTCTCCTTCCTCGAGACGGAGAACGAGCAGCTGTTCGGCTATCTGAAGCACGAGCCGGGCAACGACGTGATCGTCGTCGTCAACCTCGATCCCGCGGCCACCCAGCAGGGCGTCTGCATCCTGCCGGTGTCGACGGGGCTACCGCCGGCATACCGTGTACGCGACCTCGTGTCCGACGACGAGTGGACCTGGCACATCGGACGCAACTTCGTCGAGCTTCCACCGGGAAGGAGTCATGTCCTGCGTGTTCTGTGAGATCGTCGCGGGCGATGCTCCCGCAAGCGTCGTCCACGAGGACGAGCGCACGATGACGTTCCTCGACCACCGTCCCATCACTCCGGGGCACCTGCTCGTCGTGCCGCGCGCCCACGGCGCGTATCTCGCCGAGCTCGATCCGGAGGACGGCGCGCAGCTGTTCCGCGTCGGGATGCGCGGCGCCGCAGCGCTTCGCGCGTCGTCGCTCCGCTGCGAGGGCGTGAACTTCCACCTCGCCGACGGCGTCGTGGCCGGGCAGGAAGTCTTCCACGTGCATCTGCACGTGATCCCGCGGTACGCCGGCGACGGGTTCGGTCTGCGCTTCCCGTCCGACTACCGCGTCCGCGACCGCGCGCAGCTCGACGAGGCGGCCGAGCGCGTCCGCGAGGGCTGGCATGTCTGAGCAGTGGTTCGAGCGCGATCCGCTGTGGTTCAAGCGGGCCGTCTTCTACGAGGTGCACATCCGCGGCTTCTTCGACGGCAACGACGACGGCTCCGGCGACTTCCGCGGGCTCATCGAGAAGCTCGACTACCTCCAGTGGCTCGGCGTCGACTGCATCTGGCTCCTGCCGATGTACCCGTCGCCGCTGCGCGACGGCGGTTACGACATCGCCGACTTCTACAACATCCATCCCGACTACGGGACGGTCGAGGACTTCAAGGACTTCGTCGAGCAGGCGCACCAGCGCGGCATCCGTGTCATCGCCGACCTCGTCATGAACCACACCTCCTCCGACCATCCGTGGTTTCAGGAGTCGCGCGCCGATCCGACCGGGCCGAGGGGCGACTGGTACGTGTGGAGCGACACGGACGAGCCGTACAGGGACGCGCGCATCATCTTCGTCGACACCGAGTCGTCGAACTGGACGTTCGACCCGGTGCGCGGCCAGTACTACTGGCACCGGTTCTTCAGCCACCAGCCCGACCTCAACTTCGAGAACCCCGAGGTGCAGGAGGCGATGCTGAACGTCCTGCGCTTCTGGCTCGACCTCGGCATCGACGGCTTCCGCCTCGACGCCGTCCCGTACCTCTTCGAAGAGGAGGGGACGAGCAGCGAGAACCTCCCGGCGACGCACGCGTACCTGAAGCGTGTGCGCACCGAGGTGGACGCGCGCTATCCCGACCGCGTCCTCCTCGCGGAGGCGAACCAGTGGCCGGCCGACGTCGTTCAGTACTTCGGCGACGGCGACGAGTGCCACATGGCGTTCCACTTCCCCGTCATGCCGCGCATGTTCATGGCGGTGCGGCGCGAGGACGCCACTCCGATGTACGAGATCCTCGGCAGCACGCCCGGCATCCCGGACAACTGCCAGTGGGGCCTCTTCCTGCGGAACCACGACGAGCTCACGCTCGAGATGGTCACCGACGAGGAGCGGGACTACATGTACGCGGAGTACGCGAAGGATCCCCGGATGAAGCTCAACCTCGGGATCCGGCGCCGGCTCGCGCCGCTCCTGGACGGCAGCCGCGACGAGATCGAGCTCATGCACGCCGTTCTGTTCTCGTTGCCGGGTTCGCCCGTCCTCTATTACGGGGATGAGATCGGCATGGGGGACAACGTCTATCTCGGCGACCGCGACGGGGTCCGGACGCCGATGCAGTGGACGGGCGACCGCAACGCCGGCTTCTCCCGCGCCGACTGGGCTCAGCTCTACCTCCAGCCGCTCATGGACCCGGTCTACGGCTACCAGGCGGTGAACATCGAGGCCCAGCTCCGGTCGCCGGCGTCGTTCCTCCGCTGGCTCCACCGTTTCATCGCCCTGCGGAAGGAGCATCCAGTCTTCGGGCTCGGCAGCTACGAGCCGCTGCGCTCCGACAACCCGCGGATCTTCGCCCACATCCGGCGCTGGGAGGAGGACGTCATCCTCTGCGTCCACAACGTCGCCCGCTCCGCCCAGCCCGTCCAGCTCGACCTCTCGGAGTACGCGGGTATGGTCCCGGAGGAGATGTTCGGCCGCACGAGCTTCCCGGCGATCGGGGAGCTCCCGTACCTGCTGACACTCGCACCGAGGGGGTTCTTCTGGTTCCGTCTGAGGCAGGCCGCATGAGGTTCGATGAGCAGGCGCTCATCGACCACGTCACGCAGCAACGGTGGTACGGAGCGAAGTCGCGCGACGTCGCGCACGCGCAGGTCGTCGACTCCGTCGTCCTCCGCACCGCCGAGCCGCAGTTCGCGCTCGCACTCGTCGAGATGCGCTACGACACCGGCGCGCACGACATCTACCAGCTCCTCTACTCGCTGCGCGGCGAGTCGATCGAGATCGACGGACTGAAGGACGCGAGCCTCGCGCGCGAGCTCGTGAGCGCGATGCGCTCCGGCCTCACGCTGCACGGTGCGGAGGGAATCTGCGAGTTCCGCCCGGTCGAGGGCTACGCCGGCCTCGGGCGCGAGCTGAAGGACGCGCGCGACGTCGGCGCCGAGCAGTCGAACACGTCGGTCGTCTTCGACGACGAGCTCATCATCAAGGCCTTCCGCCGGCTCGAGCCCGGGATCAACCCCGAGCTCGAGATGCTGCGCTTCCTCACCGAGCACGGTTTCCAGAACATCGCCGCTCTCGGCGGCTGGTACGCATATGCGGGCGGGCCGCTCACCGCAACGCTCGGGATCGTCCAGGAATACGTTCGCGGCGGGCTCGACGGCTGGGATCTCGCACTCGACGCGCTCGCCGAGGATCCGGACCGGTTCCTCGGCCGGTTGCGACGGCTCGGCGAGGTGACCGGCGACATGCACAGCGTGCTCGCGTCCGATCCGACCGACGCGGCGTTCAGTCCCGAGACGCCGAGCGTCGAGTCGCTCGGGCTCCTCACGGCGACCGTCGACGAGGAGATCGCGCGCGTGTTCCTCACGTTGCCCGACGAGGAGGAGTCGGTGGCGCCGATCGCCGGCCGCGGCGAGGAGGTGCGCGACCAGCTGCGCCAGCTCACGTACACGGGCGCGGCCGGGCAGTTCATCCGTGTGCACGGCGACTACCACCTCGGCCAGACCATGTGGGCCGGCGACGACTGGGTCATCCTCGACTTCGAGGGCGAGCCGGCGCGCTCGCTCGCCGAGCGCCGCCGCAAGCGGTCGGTGCTGCGCGACGTCGCGGGGATGCTGCGGTCGTTCGCGTACGCGGCGAGCGCGGTGTCGCTCCTGCGCGGCACCGACCCCCCTGACGGCTGGGAGGACGAAGCGCGCGCGCAGTTCCTGGAGGGCTACTTCGAGACGGTCGAGCCGTCGCTGCTGCCCGCCGGGCAGTCCGCGATCGAGCGGCTGCTCGCGGTGTTCGAGCTGGAGAAGGCCGTGTACGAGCTCCAGTACGAGCTCGACAACCGGCCCGGCTGGGTCGGGATCCCCGTACGCGGCATCCAGCGGCTCATCGAGGAGCCGATGGCCGCGTGATCGAGCTCGGCGCCGACCCGCATGCGGTCCTCGGCGCGCACGAGGCCGACGGCGGGGTCGTCGTGCGTGCGTTCCGGCCCGAGGCGCAGGCGGTGCGCGTCCAACCGGGTGCGGTGGAGGCGAAGCTGAAGGATCCCGCCGGGCTCTGGGAGGCGATGCTCCCGAAGGCGAAGCTGCCGCTCGAGTACGAGATCGAAGTCGAGTACCCGAACGGCGACACGTTCACGCAGCGCGACCCGTACGCGTTCCTGCCGACGCTCGGCGAGCTCGACCTGCATCTCGTCATGGAGGGGCGCCACGAGGAGCTGTACGAGAAGCTCGGCGCGCACGTCCGCGAGCTCGACGGCGTAACCGGCACCGCGTTCGCCGTCTGGGCGCCGAATGCCCGCTCGGTCTCCGTCGTCGGCGACTTCAACTCGTGGGACGGCCGGCTGCATCCGATGCGCTCGCTCGGCGCGTCCGGCGTCTGGGAGCTGTTCCTGCCGGGCGTCGAGAGCGGCGCGCAGTACAAGTTCGAGATCCGCACCCAGGAGGGCCGGCTGCGGCTGAAGGCCGACCCCGTCGCGTTCCACAGCGAGGTCCCGCCGGGGAACGCGTCCCGCGTCTTTCGCTCCGAGCACGAGTGGGCCGACGGCGGCTGGCTCGAGCAGCGCGCGGCGACCGAGCCGCTGCGTGCGCCGATGTCGATCTACGAGGTCCATCTCGGGTCGTGGCGGCGCAACCCGCTCGAGGACAACCGGCCGCTCACGTATCTCGAGCTCGCCGACGAGCTCGCCGACTACGTCTCCGACCTCGGGTTCACGCACGTCGAGCTCCTGCCGGTGATGGAGCACCCGTTCTCCGGCTCGTGGGGCTACCAGGTCACCGGCTACTTCGCTCCGACGTCGCGCTTCGGCACGCCGGACGACTTCCGCTCGTTCGTCGAGCGCATGCACGAGCGCGGCATCGGCGTGATCCTCGACTGGGTGCCCGCGCACTTCCCGCGCGACGACTGGGCGCTCGCTCTCTTCGACGGCACGCACCTGTACGAGCATGCGGACCCGCGGCGCGGCGCGCATCCGGACTGGGGCACGCTCGTGTTCAACCTCGGCCGTAGCGAGGTGAGGAACTTCCTCCTCTCGAACGCGCTCTACTGGCTGCGCGAGCACCATGCCGACGGCATCCGCGTCGACGCGGTCGCGTCGATGCTGTACCTCGACTACTCGCGGAAGGCGGGCGAGTGGATCCCGAACGAGTTCGGCGGACGCGAGGATCTCGAGGCGGTCGCGTTCCTGAAGGAGCTGAACGAGACGCTCTTCGCGCGTGTTCCGGGTGTCGTCTCCGCGGCGGAGGAGTCGACGGCGTGGCCGGGTGTGTCGCGGCCGACGTACCTCGGCGGGCTCGGCTTCGGCTTCAAGTGGAACATGGGCTGGATGCACGACACGCTCGTGTACTTCCAGAAGGATCCCGTCTACCGCAGCTTCCACCACCACACGCTGACGTTCTCGCTCCTGTACGCGTTCAGCGAGAACTTCATCCTGCCGCTGTCGCACGACGAGGTCGTGCACGGGAAGCGGTCGCTGCTCGACAAGATGCCGGGTGACCGCTGGCAGAAGTTCGCGAACCTCCGCGCCCTGTACGCGTACATGTGGGCGCACCCCGGCAAGAAGCTGCTCTTCATGGGCGGCGAGCTCGCCGAGTGGGAGGAGTGGAACGCGGAGGGATCGCTGCACTGGAACCTGCTCGAGTACGCCGAGCACGCCGGCGTGCAGTCGCTCGTGCGCGATCTCAACCGCATCTACCGCGACACGCCCGCGCTCTGGGAGCGCGACTTCGACGCGAGCGGCTTCCGCTGGCTCGAGGCGAACGACGCGGCGGCGAACGTCGTCGCGTTCGCGCGGCTCGACGACGCGGGCGAGCGGCCGGTCGTGTGCGTGCTGAACCTCTCGCCGGTGCCGCGCTACGAGTACCGCGTCGGCATGCCGCTCTGCTGCCGCTGGCGCGAGCTGCTCAACACCGACTCGGGCTTCTACGGCGGCTCGGGCGTCGGCAACCTCGGCGGCGTCGCCGCCGAGCCGATCGGCTGGCACGACCAGCCGTTCTCCGCGCTCGTCACGCTGCCGCCGCTCGGCGCCGTGTGGTTCGTGCCGGAGTAGGGCCGGAGAGCAGGGCGCCGGTCGGCTCTTCTCCGGACAGCCCCGTCTCTCGGCTCGACGTACACGAGCGGGAAGGCGCGTCGGTGTGCCTCTTTCCTGCTCGTAGTGAAGCGGCTGTCCGAACGGCAGGCGTTTGACGCCATGCGTTGTTTTCTTCAGAAGTACTGGGATAGGTTCCCCGAGGCTGCGCTCTCGGACGTACTGTCCGACACCCAACCCGCGTTCTTTGCCGACGCCATGACGGCCGACCCTGCCATGTGGCACGACTGGGTCCAGGCCGTCCAGGAGGCGCTCGCAAGGTTGGAGTGAGGCGTTGGAGCGTGGAGGCGTTGGGCTGGTCGAGCGTCCTCTCGCCCGACCTGCACCTACGGCGTCGCCGTCGCCTCGAGGAAGCGCCACTCGCCGCCGTAGCCGTCGCGGACGGCGGTGATGAAGATGCCGAGCCGGTCGCGCACCGCCGGCCGGCCGGCCGGCGAGTACGCGAGGACGAGGAGCTGGTGCAGCCGCTTGTCGCGCAGGTCGAACGCGGGCCGCGGCCAGCGGCGCATCGCGACGAGCCGCGCGCGTCCGGCGCGGTTGAGCACCCACCAGCGCGCGACCTGCTCCGGCGTGTGGAACGCCGGCGCCGCCAGCGTCCCGCGCGCGAACACGCGAAGGAGCCACGCGTCGGCGCGCAGCACCGGCGAGCCGGAGCGAACGCGAAGCTCGACCGGGTAGACGCCGCGCAGCTCGGGCGCGGGCAGCGTGCCCCGCCAGACGCCGTGCACGCGGTGGAGCGTCGTCCAGCGCACAGGTACGCCGCCTTTCGCCGAGGCGCCGGCGAGGCGCGCCTGCAGCGTGGCGCCGGTGACGCCGGAGACGCTGATCCGACTCGTATGCCCGAGTGCGACGACGTTCGGGACCAGCAGCACCTGCGGCTGCGCCGTGCTTCCGGTCGGAAGCCCGATGAGCCCGACGAGCACGGGGACGACGGCCGCGGCGACTCTCACCGTTTCGGATGATGGCGTATCCCGCGGCGCGCGCGGCAAATCTTTCCAGAGAGCACTGTTACCGACCGGACCTCGGCCTCCACTATCGTCCGGGCGTGTTCACGACCCGCCCCGAGCTTCGCGGCACCTTCGGCATGGTCGCTTCGACGCACTGGCTCGCCTCCGCGGCGGGCATGGCCGTGCTCGAGCAGGGCGGCAACGCCTTCGACGCTGCCGTCGCCGCCGGCCTCACGCTTCAGGTCGTCGAGCCGCACCTGAACGGCCCGGGCGGCGACCTGCCGGCGATCCTGTGGCCGGTCTCGCGCCGTGAGCCCATCGTGCTCTGCGCGCAGGGGCCCGCCCCGCGCGCCGCGACGATCACGCGCTACCGCGACGAGGGTCTGACGCTCGTTCCCGGCACCGGGCCGCTCGCCGCCGTCGTCCCCGGCGCGTTCGGCGGCTGGCTGACGATGCTCCGCGACTTCGGCACGATGCCGCTCGCCGACGTCATGCGCTTCGCGATCGGGTACGCGGAGAACGGCTACCCCGTCCTGCCGCAGATCGCCGGTGCGATCCGGAACGTCGAGTCGCTGTTCCGCGACGAGTGGACGACCTCCGCGGAGGTGTACTTCTCCGCGCTCGAGCCGCGAAAGCTCCACCGCAACCCGCAGCTCGCGCAGACGTACCGCCGTCTCGCCGCCGCCGCCGACCCGCTCGAGGAGTGGTACGGCGGCTTCGTCGCCGAGGCGATCGTCGCGTTCCAGGAGCGCGAGTGGATGGACAGTTCCGGCTCGAGGCACGGCGGCCTGCTCGCCGAGGAGGACCTGCGCGACTGGCGGGCGACGCTCGAGGAGCCGCTCGCCGTCGACTACCACGGCCTCACCGTGCTCAAGGCCGGCCCGTGGAGCCAGGCGCCCGTGTTCCTCCAGCAGTTGCGGCTGCTCGAAGGCTTCGACCTCGCCGCGATGGGCCACGCGACCGCGGACTACATCCACACCGTCACCGAGTGCGCGAAGCTCGCGTTCGCCGACCGCGAGGCGTGGTACGGCGACCCGGACTTCGTCGACGTGCCGATGGAGATGCTTCTCTCGCGCGCGTATGCCGACGAACGCCGCCGCCTCGTCGGCGACGGGTCGTCCGCCGAGCTGCGTCCCGGCGGCGACGCTCCGCGACTCCCGGCGCCCGTCGCGGCCATGGCGGCCGCTCCCGGTGTCGGCGAGCCGACGCGCGGCGACACCGTGCACCTCGACGTCGTCGACCGCTGGGGGAACATGGTCTCGGCCACGCCGAGCGGCGGCTGGCTGTGGGGCGCGCCCGTCATCCCGGAGCTCGGCTTCTGCCTCGGCACGCGGGCGCAGATGTTCTGGCTCGAGGAGGGGCTGCCGAACTCGCTCGAGCCGGGGAAGCGCCCGCGGACGACGCTCTCGCCGACGCTCGTCGCCCGCGACGGCGAGCCGGTGCTCGCGCTCGGCACACCCGGCGGCGACCAGCAGGACCAGTGGACGCTGCACGTCTTCCTCGCGCACGTCCACTTCGGCATGGACCTCCAGGCCGCGATCGACGCGCCGAACCACCACACGGAAGCCTTCCCGAGCTCGTTCTATCCACGCGAGACCCGGCCGCGGCACGTTGCCGTCGAGGCTCGCGCGGGCCGAGAGACGATGGCCGGGCTCCGGGCGCGCGGCCATGACGTCGAGGAGTCCGGCCCCTGGTCGCTCGGCCGCGTGAGCGCGGTCGCCCGCGACCCCGACGGGCAGCTCCGGGCCGGCGCGAACCCGCGCGGCATGCAGGGCTACGCCGTGGGCCGTTGACGATGCGCGTGCTCGTCACCGGATCGTCGGGGCAGATCGGGACGAATCTCGCGCTCCGTCTGCTCCGCGACGGGCACGACGTGTTCGGCGTCGACAAACGGCCCAACGCGTGGACGGACGACTTCCGCTACCTGCTCCAGGACCTGTCGATGCAGCACGTGACGTTCGAGTTCCCGCCCGCCGACCTCATCGTCCATCTCGCCGCTCACGCCAAGGTGCACGAGCTCGTCCGCGAGCCCGTCCGCGCGCTCGAGAACACCGTCATGACCTTCAACGTCCTCGAATACGCGAGGCAGCACCGGGTGCCGATCGTCTTCGCCTCGAGCCGCGAGGTCTACGGCGATGTCCACAGCTCCGAGGAGTACGTCGAGACGAGCGCCGACTTCGGGTTCGCAGCGTCGACGTACGCCGCCTCGAAGATCGCGGGCGAAGCGTTCGTCTACGCATATGCCCGCTGCTACGACCTCCCGTATCTCGTCTTCCGCTTCTCGAACGTGTACGGCCGCTTCGACAACGATCTCCACCGGATGGTCCGTGTACTGCCGCTCTTCATGCACCGGATCAGGCGCGGAGAGCCGATCACCGTCTACGGCGGAAACGAGAAGATGCTCGACTTCACGTACGTCGACGACTGTGTCGAGGGCGTCGTACGCGGCATCGAGGCGCTCGCCTCCGGGGAGGTCGTGAACGAGACGATCAATCTCGCGTACGGCAGCGGCAGCTCTCTCGTGCAAGCAGCGGAGCTCATCGCCCGGGAGCTCGGCGTCGAGCCGCAGATGACGCTCGCCCCGTCGCTCGTCGGCGAGGTGACGCACTACGTCGCCGATCTCTCGAAGGCCGGTGCGCTGCTCGGCTACGAGCCCAAGGTCTCTCTCGGCATGGGCATTCCACGTGCGGTGGAGTGGTTCCTGGCGCGCCGCGCCGCGCATCCCGACGAGGAGGAGCTGCTACCCCACGAGACCGCCACGGTCGAGCTCGCGTAGCGCATGGTGGTCTGGCCCGGCACGCCGTTTCCGCTCGGCCCGTCCTGGGACGGCGCGGGAACGAACTTCTCGATCTTCTCCGAGAACGCGGAGGGCGTCGAGCTCTGCCTCTTCGACGGTGCCGGCGCCGAGACGCGCATCCGGGTGACCGAGCGCACCGCGTTCAACTGGCACTGCTACCTCCCCGGTGTAGGCCCCGGGCAGCTGTACGGCTACCGCGTGCACGGCCGGTACGACCCCGCGTCCGGCCGGCGGTTCAATCCGCACAAGCTCCTCATCGACCCGTACGCGAAGGCGATCGAGGGCCCGGTGCGCTGGGAGCAGGCCAACGTCCTGCCGTACGTCCCCGGCCCCGACCCCGACGCGGACCTCGACCTCGACGACGAGGACGACGCGGACGCGATCCCGAAGGGCGTCGTCGTCGACGAGCGCTTCGACTGGGAGGACGACCGTCCCCCGGCGACGCCGTGGCACGACACGGTCATCTACGAGGTGCACACGAAGGGATTCACGCGCCGGCACCCGCATGTGCGCGACGACCTGCAAGGCACGTACGCGGGGCTCGCTTCCGAGCCCGCGCTCGCGTACTTCCGCGAGCTCGGCGTCACCGCCGTCGAGCTGCTGCCGATCCACCACATCGCCGACGAGCAGTTCCTGCACGACAAGGGCCTGACGAACTACTGGGGTTACTCGTCCATCGGCTATCTCGCGCCGCACGCGCTCTACTCCGCAACGGGCACGCTCGGCGAGCAGTTGCGCGAGTTCAAGGGCATGGTGAAGGCGTTCCACCGCGCCGGCATCGAGGTGATCCTCGACGTCGTCTACAACCACACCGCCGAGGGCAACCACCTCGGGCCGATGCTCGGGTTCAAGGGCGTCGACAACGTGTCGTACTACCGGCTCATGCCGGACCATCCGCGCTTCTACCAGGACTTCACGGGCACCGGCAACTCGCTCAACCCTGCGCATCCGTCGGTGCTGCGCCTGATCATGGATTCGCTCCGCTACTGGGTGAACGAGTGCCACGTCGACGGCTTCCGCTTCGACCTCGCCTCCGCGCTCGCGCGCGAGTTCTACGAGGTCGACCGTCTCTCGACGTTCTTCGACACGATCCACCAGGACCCGGTCATCTCGCAGGTGAAGCTCATCGCGGAGCCGTGGGACGTCGGCCCCGGCGGCTACCAGGTCGGGAACTTCCCGGTGCTGTGGGCCGAGTGGAACGGCCCGTACCGCGACACGATGCGCGACTTCTGGAAGGGAAGCGGCAACCTCGGAGCGTTCGCGTGGCGCTTCACCGGTTCGAGCGACCTCTACCAGGCGGACGGGCGCGAGCCGTTCGCGTCGATCAACTTCGTCACCGCGCACGACGGCTTCACCCTGCGCGACCTCGTTTCGTACAACCACAAGCACAACGAGGCGAACGGCGAAGGCAACCACGACGGCACCGACGACAACCGCTCCTGGAATCACGGCGTCGAGGGCGACACCGACGATCCTGCGATCAAGGCGCTGCGTGCGCGGCAGCAGCGGAACTTCTTCGCCACGCTGCTGCTGTCGCAGGGCATCCCGATGATGCTCGGCGGCGACGAGATCGGCCGGACGCAGCACGGGAACAACAACGCCTGGTGCCAGGACAACGAGATCTCGTGGTTCGACTGGGGGCGCGCCGACGGCGACCTGCTCGAGTTCGTGCGACGGCTCATCCGGCTGCGCCGCGAGCATCCAGTGTTTCGTCGCGACACGTTCCTCTCCGGCACCGAGACGCGCGGTTCCGGGCTTCCCGACGTGTGGTGGTTCCGCCCGGACGGAAGGCGCATGACGCAGCGCGACTGGCAGCAGGAGAACGGCCGGACGCTCGGGGTCTTCCTGAACGGCGCCGAGATCCCGTCGCGGACGGCGCACGGCGAGGAGGTGCGCGACGACTCGTTCCTGCTCCTCTTCAACGCACATTCGGAGCCGGTCGCGTTCACGCTGCCCACCCGGCGCTTCGGGGCGCGCTGGCAGGTCGAGCTGGCGACCGGGCACGCTCCTGCCGACGGGTTCCTCGCCGCCCGCGCCGAGGTGGTCGTGCCCGACCGGTCGCTGCTCGTGCTCCGCCGCCCCTAGGGGTGCGGGCGCCGGTTCGTCCGGCGCCTCCTCTGCAGGGGAAGGAAGGAGGAGGCGCCGGACTGCTTCGGAGGAACCGGCTCGAGGGGAGGGTTCTTGCTGCTGCAGCACCCATCTCACCAGGCGGAAATGAGGCGGGCCTAAGAGTTCGTTACGGATCCGTTCAGACGGAAGCGGAGCAGTGCGCCGCCACCCGGCGCGTCCTCGGCGACGACGCTGCCGCCGTGCGCCTCTGCGACCTCGCGGACGATGGCGAGGCCGAGGCCGGAGCCGGGCAGCGAGCGAGCTGCAGTGGCGCGGTAGAAGCGGTCGAAGACGTGTTCCCGGTCTTCGGCTGCGATGCCAGGGCCGTGGTCGCGGACGCGCAGCTCGCCGCCGCCGAGCCCGACCTCGACGGTCGCGCCGGGCCCGCTCCACTTGCCGGCGTTCTCGAGCAGGTTCCAGACGGCGCGCTCCAGCCGGTCGCGCGACCCGTCCACCTGCGTCGGCTCGACGCTCGTCTCGAAGGCAACCTGCGGGAACCGCGCCCGCGCCCGTTCGGCTGCCGCCTCGACGACTTCGTCGAGTTGGACCGTCGTGTGCGCGCCGCCCCCGTGCTCGCTGCGCGCGAGCTCGAGCAGTCCCGCGATGAGATCCCGCATCTCATGGGCCTCGCGCTGCAGGTCGGCGTAGAGGCGGTCGCGCGCGTCGGGCGCGAGGCGATCCTGCTGCTTCAGCACCTCGATGTTCGTCTGGATGCTCGTCAGCGGCGTGCGCAGCTCGTGCGACGCGTCCGCGACGAAGCGCCTCTGCGTCTCGATCGCGTCGTCGAGCGCCGCGAGCATCGTGTTGAAGGACGCGCCGAGGCGCGAGATCTCGCTGCGGCCCGTCTCGGGGACGCGTTCGCTCGGATCGCGCGTGCGTGCGATGCGTTCGGCGGCCGCGGTCAGGCGCCGCACCGGGGCGAGCGTCGCGCGCGAGACGAGCGCGCCCGCCAGCGCGGCGGCGAAGACGCCGCCGAGCGACACGAGCAGCAGGATGAATCGCAGCCGGCTGAGGTCGTGGTCGATGGAGTTGACGACCCGGGAGACGATGACGGCGCCTCCGCCCGTGAGCGGGACGACCACCTGGCGCAGGTGGTATTGAAGGACGTTGACGTTGCGGTAGTAGGGGCTCTGCGAGCCGGCGGCGACGCGGCGCACGCGTGCGTCGATGGGCACGCCCTGCTCGAGCCCGGCGGCGAACCTGCCGCTGGGGCTGACGAGGGTGACGTAGTCGCCCCCGAACGGGCTCGGCCCCCGGAAGACCTCGCGCGGATCCTGTGCGTGCTGCGCGAGCTCCTTGTCGACCTGCGAATAGAGCTCGTGCCGCATGACGAAATACGTCGTCACCGAGGCGGACGCGACGACGATCGCGACCACGGTCGCGGCGACGAGGGTGAGTCGGAGCCGGAGGCTCACGGCTCGCGCAGGACGTAGCCCATGCCGCGAACGGTATGGATGAGGCGGTCTTCGCCTTCCGCCTCGAGCTTGCGGCGCAGATATCCGACGTACACGTCGAGCGCGTTCGACGAATGGCTGAAGTCGTAGCCCCAGACGCGCTCGTAGATGAGCGAGCGCGGGAGCACCTGCCGCGGGTTCCGCATGAAGAGCTCGAGGAGGTGCGCCTCGGTCGTCGTCAGCTCGAAGCGGCGGCCGCCGCGGCGGGCGTCCATGGAGCCGAGGTCGAAGGTGAGGTCCGCGAAGCGCAGGACGTCGGCGGGCTCCTTGTCGAGCGCCCGCCGCAGCAGGGCCCGGATGCGCGCGAGGAGCTCGTCGAGCGCGAACGGCTTCGGGAGGTAGTCGTCGGCGCCGGCGTCGAGGCCCTCGACGCGGTCGTCGACGGCGTCGCGGGCGGTGAGGAGGAGGATCGGGACCCGGTTCCCCGTCCGCCGCAGCCGGCGTGTCACGTCGAGGCCGTCGAGTCCCGGCATCATGATGTCCAGGACCACCGCGTCGGGCGTGCGCCGCTCGATCGCCGCGAGCGCCGAGTCGCCGTCGGAGGCGAGCTCGACCTCGTAGCCTGCGAGCTGCAGGGCGCGCTCGAGCGCCTCGCGCACGGCGCGGTCGTCGTCTGTCACCAGCACGAGCATTCCAATGACAAGTGTGCCCGCCGACGTGAGATGCCGTTAAGAAGCCGCAGAATCCGGGTGATCGTCGGTCTCGCCGTGGCCGTCGTGATCGGAGCCGCCCTCGTCGCGCCGGTCGTCCTCAGCGGCGGCTCGAGCGGAAAGCCGTGCGCCGCCTCGCTCCTCTACGAGGGGCGGACATACGTCGCGCGGGACGCCTCCGGCTTCGTCCAGGCGATCGCGCTCGGAATCGGTGTGGTGCACGGCTGCGGCGTGGCGGCGGCGAACGTGGACGTGCGCTCCCTCACGGGTGTGCCGGCGTCCCGCGCGGTCGGCGTCTCCACCGACCAGTCGTCGGTCTACGTGCGATCGGGGCTCTGCGCCGGCACGGCGGCGGATGCGCTGCTTCGCTGTCTGCGTCGCTGAGCTACTGCGTCAGCCGCACTGGCTCGCGCCGGCGATCGCGAATGCGGACTTCGGGCGTCCGTCGTTCAGATAGCGCTTGAGGATCGTGACGAACTGGGCCGGCTTGCCTCGATCCCACGCCGCGATGGCAGAGCCGATCTCGGCGATGTCGACGCGGACGGCGGCGAGCGCGGCGGTTCCGGCGTCCGAGCGGCCCGGGATCTTCTGGAGCGCGACGAGCTCCTGCGCCTCGAGCGTCTTAGCCTTGTGGGCGAAGGAGTAGAGCTGGGCGGGCGTGACGGGCGAGCCGAACTCCTTCTTCGCCTTGGCGATCCAGACGGCGCAGACCTTGTTCGCATCCGACGCCCAGGACTGCTGCGCGGACGGAGCGGCGGCGGCGGGAGAGGCGGCCGTCAGCACGGCGGCGCCCAGTGCGGCTGCAAGCAAGAGCCATCTCATGCGAGCGAGATATCGGGTCCACGGCCGGATCTGCGGACACTCGGACGGGTGACTAGACGAGGCGCGGGAGGAGCGCGGTGAGCAGCGCGCGCATCCGGTCGACCGACGCAGCCGCCGTCTCGAGCACGTCGGCATGGTCGAGACGGCCGCCGAGGCCGGCGGCACGGTTCGTCACGAGGGAGAGCGCGAGCACCTCCATCCCGGCCGCCCGCGCCGCGATCGCCTCGAGCACGGTCGACATGCCGACGATGTCGGCGCCCATCGTCCGGTAGGCGCGGATCTCCGCCGGGGTCTCGAAGTTCGGCCCCCAGTAGCCCGCGTACACTCCCTCGCGGAGGTCGGGGTCGACCGCGTGGCAGAGCGTGCGCAGCCGCGCGGAGTAGAGATCGGTGAGGTCGACGAAGTCGGCTCCGGCGAGCGGGGACGCGCCCGTGAGGTTGATGTGATCCGAGACGAGCACGAGCTCGCCGGCGTGGAGGTCGTCGCGGATGCCGCCGCTCGCGCTCGTGAGCACGACGGTGCGGCAGCCGGCGGCGGCGGCGGTGCGCACCGCATGCGCGACGAGCCCGACGTCGCGTGACTCGTAGTAGTGCGAGCGGCCGGTGAACGCGAGCACCCGGACGTCGCCCGACCGGAGCGAGCGGGCGGTGTCGCCGTGGCCCTCGACCGCCGGCGCAGCGAAGCCGGGGAGGTTCGACAGGAGGACGTCCTCGCCGGCGCTCGGAAGCTCGGACACGGCGTCCTTCCAGCCCGAGCCGAGGACCACTGCGGCATCGTGCGGGCCCAGGGCTTTCGCCGCAGCTGTCGCGTCCCGCATCGACGCCATCATCTCCCGTCCAGGACGTGCGCGGCGATGTGCTCGGCGATCGCCATGCTCGAGGTCGCGGCGGGAGAGGGGGCGTTGCGCACGGCGGTCACGGCGCCGACGTGGTGGATGCGGAAGTCGTCGACGAGGCTGCCGTCGGGGTCGAGCGCCTGCGCGCGCACGCCGGCGGGCGCGGGGACGAGATCGTCGGCGGACAGCTCCGGCAGGTAGCGGCGCGCCTCGGCGGCGAAGGCCTGCTTGAAGAGCGCGCCGCGGAACTCGTGCAGGCCCATGCGCCAGTGCCGGCGTGCGAGCGGGCGGAAGCCGCGGTAGCGCAACGTCTCCGCCGTGTCGGCGAACCGGATGTCGCGCAGCCGGTATCCCTCGCGGGCGAAGGCGAGCACGGCGTTGGGGCCGACGTCGACGCCGCCGTGGACGCGCGTCGTGAAGTGGACGCCGAGGAACGGGTACGCGGGATCGGGTACCGGGTAGAGGAGGCCGCGGACGAGCGCCTCGCGCTCCGGGGCGAGCCGGTAGTACTCGCCGCGGAAGGGGACGATCGCGGGTGCGCGCTCGTCGCCGGCGAGGCGGGCGACACGGTCCGACTGGAGCCCAGCGCAGATGACGAGCCGGTCGAAGGCGAAGGTGTCGACGGCTGTGTGGACGCGGCCGGCGTCGATGCCGGTCACCTCGGCGCCGAGGTGGATCGCCCCGCCGGCCGCGCGCACGTCGGCGGCGAACGCCTCGGCGACGGCGCGGTAGTCGGTGATCGCCGTGGTGGGAGAGTGCAGGCCGGCGACCCCGGCTGCGTGCGGCTCGACCTCGCGGAGTTCGTCGTTCTCCAGCCAGCGGAGACCGGAGACGCCGTTCGCGGTTCCCCGTCGCTCGAGCTCCCGCAGGCGCACGACCTCGCCGGCGTCGAGCGCGACGACGAGCTTGCCGCAGTCGCGGATCGGGATGCCGCGGCTCTCGGCGTACGCGCGCAGGAGCTCGACGCCGCGCCGGCACAACTGGGCCTTGAGCGAGCCGGGCGCGTAGTAGATCCCCGCATGCACGACGCCGCTGTTGCGGCCGGTCTGGTGGAGCGCCACCTCGCGCTCCTTCTCGAAGACCTCGATCGTCGCGTCGGGCTCGAGCTCGACGAGCCGCCGAGCGACCGCGAGGCCGACGATCCCGGCCCCGATCACTCCGATGCGCAGCGGCTGCACGGAGGCATGCTCGCGCATCCGCCGGTCTTCCGGATGCTCAGCCGGCGATGGCGTGCACCCGTGCGTTCGTGTGACGCACGAGGTCGTGCGGATCGAGCTCGATCTGCAGGCCGCGGCGGCCGGCGCTGACGTACACGGTCTCGTGGTCGAGCGCCGACGCGTCGACGTGCGTCGGGAGCGGCCGCCGCTGCCCGAGCGGGCTGATGCCTCCGCTGACGTAGCCCGTCGTCCGCTCGGCGTGCTCCTCGCCGGCGAGCGCTGCGCGCTTCCCGAGCGCCTTCAGGTCGAGCTTCGCGGTCGCCGGCACGCAGGCGACCTCGAGGCTGCCGTCGACGGAAACGACGAGCGTCTTGAACAGCCTCGCCGCGTCGACGCCGAGCTTGTCGGCGGCCTCGAGGGCGTACGAGTCCGCGCCCGGGTCGTGCGCGTACTCGTGCAGCGAGAAGCGAATGCCGGCCTTCTCGGCGGCGGCGATCGCAGGCGTCCGCGCCATCCCGGCTAGGGCCGGTCGCGCGCCGCGAGGTACTTCCGGTTGAACGCGTACGGCAGCGCGTCCTTCTCGGCGTAGACGCCGTGCGTGAACGCCCGCGAGCGCACACCCTGCTGCACGCGCTCGCACACGACGTAGTCCTGGTGTGCGACGAGCTCGGCGAACTCGACGACCTCGCTCGGGTCGAAGTCCGGCTCGTCGATCGCCTCGGGACGGAAGAGGTAGTCCGTGACCATCGTCGTCCGCTCCGGCCCGCGCGGCTGGATCCGCGTCGCGATCACGACCGTCCCCGTCAGGTCGAGGAACATGTTCGGGAAGATGCTCGCGCCGTACATCGAGCTCGCCTGCTGGTCGGTGAGCCCGGGCATCACCGGCAGCGTCGTCGTCCCCGACGCCGTGTAGCCGGCGCCGCCGCCGGCGATCGAGACGCCCCAGTCGTCGCGGCCCTCCTCGAAGACCTCGCCGCGCCTGAACGCCGGGGCGACCGCGACGAGCTCCGGATGCACGCCGGGGCAGTGGAGGCACTCGTTGTAGTTCTCGACGATGATCTTCCAGTTCGCGGCGACCTCGCTGACGGTCGAGTGGGCCGTGCGCAGCTCGTCCATCCGCCACGCTTCGTACTGCAGCGGCCTGTCGTTCTGGTGCTCGAAGTCCTCCCGCACCGACTGCGCCGGCCGGCCGAGGTGGACAAAGAGGAAGCCCTGCCAGACGTCCACGGCGACGGGCCAGAGACCCAGCCGGGAGCGGTCGAGCTCGTCCTTGCCGACCATCGGCGTCCCGACGAGGCTGCCGTCGTACGCGTACGTCCACGCGTGGTAGGGGCACTTGACGGCGCCCTTTGCGTGGCCCCTGCTCTCCGGGTCGCACAGGCGCGAGCCCCGGTGGCGGCAGACGTTGTAGAAGCCCCGCAGCGCGCCGTCCTTCCCCCGGACGACGAGCACGCTCTCGCCGACCACGTCGATCGTCAGGAAGTCCCCCGGCTCGGGCGCGTCGGCGGCCCGCCCGGCGTAGAACCACTCCCGGAAGAAGACCTTCTCGCGCTCCTGCTCGAACACCTCGGGGGCGTGGTAGTCGCGGCCGGGGAGTGTCGGGAGCGGCACTTTCATACCTTGTGTGCAAGCATACAAACAGCGTGGACGGCCACGCGAAGCTTGACACATCGTGCTACGTCGGTTTGCATTGTGCAACCGACGGAGGGAGGAGTTCCATGCACCCGCGCGAGCGCAGGACGACGAGGAGGCAGTTCCTCTTCGCATCCGGGGGAACGATCGCCGCGTTGTCGGGCGCCGACGGGCTGTTCCGCGCGGCCGGCGCGCTGGGCTCGGTCGGCTCCGCCCCGCTCATGGGGCCCGGCGGGATCCCGCTGGCGCGGCGCGACCACCCGGTCACGCTCCCGATCTACTCCGACAACGAGCCGATCGCCTCCGGCAAGAGCCCGGAGCGCGGGCCGCTCCAGATCTTCAACTGGGCCGACTACATCAACCCGAAGGTCGTGAAGGACTTCGAGAAGGCGTACAAGGTGAGCGTCAAAGTCACGACGTTCGAGAACGAGGAGGAGGCTCTCGCGAAGCTCACGTCGGGGCAGGCCGGGTTCGACGTGTGGTTCCCGACCGTCGACTACCTCTCGCGGGCGGTGGCGGGCAAGCTCGTCCAGCCGCTGAACCACCACTACCTGCCCAACCTGAAGAACGTGTGGACGTCGCTGCAGAGCCCGTTCTACGATCGCGGCTCGCACTACACGGTCCCGTACATGATCTACACGACGGGGATCGCGTGGCGGAACGACAAGGTCAAGACGCAGCCTGCGAGCCTCCCGAATCCGTACGACTTCTTCTGGCGCGCGCACCCGTACAGCGGCAAGGTCGCGATCCTCGACGACCAGCGGGAAGCCCTCGCGCTCGGGCTCCTGCACCGGCACATGATGGACGTGAACACCGAGAGCAAGACGCTCGTCGATCGCGCGAGCTCCGACCTCAAGCAGCTGACGAGCCTCGTGAACGTGAAGACGAACGTCACCGACTACACCGACATCCCCACCGGCAAGACCTGGATCACCCAGGCGTGGTCCGGTGACATGGCGGGCGCTCCGAGCTACATGCCGAAGGGCGTGCCCGTCGACGTGATCAGCTACTGGCGGCCCGAGAAGCACGCCGTCGTCGGCAGCGACATGATGACGGTGCTGCGCGGCGCGAAGAATCCCGTGCTCGCCCACCACTTCCTCGACTTCGTCCTCGACAACAAGAAGGGCCTCGAGAACTTCTCCTGGATGGGGTACATGCCGCCGCTGAACGTCGTCGATCCGGCGCGTGTCGTCGCGCAGGGATACATCCCGAAGAACCTCGAGTCGACGATCGTCCGCGAGTCCGACTTCACGAACGGGCTCACGCTGCTGCCGCTCACGACGCAGGGTCAGACGGTGTGGCAGGACGCCTGGTCGGCCTTCAAGGCCGGCTGAGCGGAGGGCGCGGGAAGGACGGTGGTCCGCCGCTGGTTCTGGCCGAGCTTCGCGCTCCCGGGCGCGGCCTGGCTCGTGCTCCTGTTCCTCGTCCCGACGTACGCGGTGCTCGCGGTCGCGTTCGGGCGGGTCGACCCCATCTTCAGCAACCCGATTCCCGTGTGGGACCCGCTGCACTGGCACGCGGCGACGATGCGCAGCGTCCTCGACGGCTTCCGCCCCGGCCGCCCGTTCTGGATCGTCTTCGTGCGGACGTTCGCGTACGTCGCCATCTCGCTCGTGGGCTGCCTTGCCATCGGCTACCCGGTTGCGTACTACCTCGCGCGCCATGCGCGCCGGACGAAGGCCCTGCTGCTCGTGCTGCTCATCGTCCCCTTCTGGATCAGCTACCTCATGCGGATGCTGGCGTGGATCGGCCTACTGCTCCCGGACGGTCTGGTCAACAGGACGCTGCTCGACGTCGGCGTCATCTCGCAGCCGTACGGCTGGCTCGACGGCCAGGCGTCGTCGGTCGTGCTCGCACTGATCTACGGGTACGTCCCGTATCTGATCCTGCCGCTGTACGCGACGCTCGACCGGATCTCGCCGCAGGTGCTCGAGGCGGGGCGCGACCTCGGCGCCAACCCGATCTCGACGTTCCTGCACGTGACCCTGCCGCTCAGCCGGCACGGGATCCTCGCCGCGAGCGTGCTCATCGCGCTGCCGATGTTCGGCGACTACTACACGAACGACGTCATCTCCGGCTCGCCGAAAACGACGATGATCGGCAACCAGATCAACCTCTTCTTCCAGGGCGGCCCGCAGCGCACCGTCGGCGCGTCCCTCGTCGTCGTGCTGTCGGTGCTGCTCGGGGCGATCATGTCGTACTACCTGTGGATCACCGTCCGGGCGTCGCGGACCGAGGCGGCGGCGTGAGGCGCACGCGGGACTGGTGGGCAAACCCGTGGGGGCAGCCACGGCTGCTCGGCGTCGTCACGTGGGCATACATGGTGTGGTCGATCGTCCCGGTCGTCATCGCGGTCCTCTTCTCCTTCAACGACGGACGGTCGCGCAGCGTGTGGCAGGGATTCTCGATGCGCTGGTACTGGGGCGACCCGAACCTGTCCGTCCTCCACGACCCGTCGATGCGCGGCGCGCTCGAGCAGAGCCTCAAGCTGGCGGTGCTCGACATGGCGATCGCGGTGCCGCTCGGCGTCGGCCTCGCGCTTGGCCTGACGCGCTGGGTGGGGTACGGTGCCCGCCCGGTGAACTTCCTCATGCTCTTCCCGCTCGTGACGCCGGAGATCGTCATGGCGGTGTCGCTGCTCCTCGTCTTCGTGACGCTGTACAAGCTCCCGCTCGGCACGACCGCGCAGGTCCTCGGCCAGGTCACGTTCTCGATCTCGTACGTCGTCGTCGTCGTCCGCAGCCGGCTGCTCTCGATCGGCAAGGAGTACGAGGAGGCGGCGCGCGATCTCGGCGCGTCGCCGCTCGGTGCGCTGCGGCTCGTCCTCCTGCCGTTGCTCGCGCCGGCGATCTTCGCCAGCCTCATGGTCGTGTTCGCGCTCTCGATCGACGACTTCGTCGTCACCGACTACCTGTCGTCGAACTCGTCGACGCAGACCGTGCCGATCAAGATCTACTCGAGCGTCCGTGGGACGGCCACGCCGGCGCTGAACGCGCTCGCGACCGTGATGGTCGTCGCGACGTTCCTCGCCGTCGGTCTCGCGTTCCTCGTGTACCGCCGCGTCTCCACGATGCAGAGCGCCGGTCAGGGGTCGGCTCTCCGCGAGATCGCGGCACTGGAGATCTGATGGAGACGCGGCCGATCGACGGTGCGGTCGAGCTCGTCCAGCTGCGGAAGGCGTTCGCCGACGTCACCGCCGTCGACGGCATCGACCTCGCGATCCGCGCCGGCGAGTTCTTCTCGCTCCTCGGGCCGTCGGGATGCGGCAAGACGACGACGCTTCGCCTCATCGCGGGCTTCGAGCGTCCCGACGACGGCCGCATCGTGCTCGACGGCGTCGACATGGCGGCGACGCCCCCGCACCGCCGGAAGGTCAACACGGTGTTCCAGAGCTACGCGCTCTTCCCGCACCTCGACGTGTTCGACAACGTCGCGTTCGGGCTGCGGCGTCAGCGCGTGCGGCGCGGCGAGATCCGGCAGCGGGTCGACTCAGTGCTCGAGGCGGTGCGGCTCGACGGCTACGGCCATCGCCGGCCTGTGCAGCTCTCCGGCGGCCAGCAGCAGCGCGTCGCTCTCGCGCGCGCGCTCGTGCTCAACCCGTCCGTCCTGCTCCTCGACGAACCGCTCGGCGCGCTCGACGCGAAGCTGCGCAAGGCCCTGCAGCTGGAGCTGAAGGGCATCCAGGAGCGGTTCGGGATCACGTTCGTCTACGTCACGCACGACCAGGAGGAGGCGCTGACCATGTCCGACCGGATCGCCGTCATGTCCGGCGGCCGTGTCGAGCAGGTCGCGACGCCGGCGACGATGTACGAGGAGCCGGAGACGGAGTTCGTCGCCGACTTCCTCGGCGTCTCGAACCTCATGCAGGTCCACGCCGAAGGGGAGGATGCCGGACGGTGCCGCACGCGGCTCGGCGACTTCGTCATCCACGCCGCCCGCGGCGAAGTCGGCAGCCGCGGCGGGACGCGCGTCGTCATCCGGCCGGAGCGCGTGCGCATCGAGCCGTACGAGTCGACGGGCCCGAACCGCGTCCCGGGGATGATCGAGCGGGTCGTCTATCTCGGGTCGGTCGAGCAGCTCGTCGTGCGGCTCGCGACCGGCGACGTCGTGCAGGCGCTGTTCGTCAACGACGGGACCCCGCGCGCGTTCGCCCAGGGGACCGCGGTGCAGGTGCACTTCCCGGCGGACGAGCTGCGCGTGCTGCGGCCCTCCCCCGGCACGGCGCCCGCGGCCGCCGCCGGGGCGCTCGCTCCCGAGGCCGGCGCGGTGCTCGAGCTCGGGGCCGGCTAGAGGATCCGCGCGTCGAGGCCGACGGCTCCCGCGGCGCGGACGAGCAGCGGGTTGACCTCCACCTCGGCGATCTCCGGATGCGCCGCCGCGAAGCGCGACAGTGCTGCGACGGCTGCGCCTGCGGCTGCGACGTCGAGCGGCGCACGCCCGCGCGCGCCGGCGAGGAGCGGCGCCGAGGCCAGCGAGAGAAGCAGGCGCTCCGCCTCCGTCGCGTCGACCGGGGCGAGGGCGAACGCCGTGTCGCGCAGGACCTCCGTGTGGACGCCGCCGGCGGCGACGAGGACGACAGGCCCGAAGCGGGGGTCGCGTCGCGCGCCGGCGAGGATCTCGAAGCCCGCGGCGGTGTCCTCGGCAGCCTCCACCGAGAACGCGGGCGGAGAGAGCCGCCGGGCGAGATCGGCGACCGCCCGCCGGAGCTCCTCCGCGTCGCGCAGCCCGAGGACGACTCCGCCTGCGTCCGACTTGTGCAGCCGGCCGAGCGCCTTGAGGACGACGGGGTAGCCGACCTCGGCGGCCGCCTCGGCCGCCTCGTCGCCGTCGTTCACGATGCGCGCGGGAGCGAACGGGACGCCGGCCGCGGCCAGCGCCTCGCGGGCTGCGGCGTAGCCGTGGTCGGGTAGCGGCGGCTCCGGCGCCGGCAGCGAGGGGAGCGGCCTTCGCTCCGCTTCCGCGTCCGACGCGAGCGTCGCCAGTGCGGCGACGGCCGACTCGATCGCGCGATACGTCGGAACCCCTGCGGCGCGCAGCGCGCGCGCGGGCGGCGCGTCCCAGTGCATGGTGTGGACGACGAGCGGCTTGCCGGTCTCCGCGGCCGCGGCCGCGAGCTGCGCTGCGACCTCGAGCTCGCGCGCGCGCAGCTCGTCCGAGAGGCTGCTGTAGCCGCCGAAGTACGCCGTGAAGAGCACGGCGTCGATTTCGTCCGCGCGCAGGAGCAGGGAGGTGGTCCGGGCGAAGCTGCCGACGTCCTGCTCGCCCGCGCCGGCCAGGTCGACGGGGTTTCCGGTCGCCGCCGTCGGCGGCAGCATCTCCCGCAGTGCGGCCTGCGTTGCGGCCGCCAGCTCCGGTTGCTCGAGCCCGCGGGCGCCGAGGAGGTCGCTCGCGATCGCCCCGTAGCCGCCGCCGTCGCCGACGACCGCGACGCGCCGTCCGCGCGGACGATCGGCTGCGAGCAGTGCGCAGAGGGTGTCGACGAGCTGCCGCGGCGTGTCGACGCGGTGGACGCCGGCCGCGCGGCATGCGGCGTCGACGGCGTCGAGGTCGCTCGTCAGCGACCCGGTGTGCGTGCGCGCGGCGCGCACCGCCGCGGCCGTGCGGCCGACGGTCATGAGCACGACGGGCTTCCCCGTCTTGCGCGCCGTCTCCGCGAAGGCGCGACCGTCGTGGAAGTCCTCGCAATAGACGCCGATCGCACGCGTCGCGTCGTGGTCGCCGAGCGCCGCGACCACGTCGGCGGCGTCGATGTCCGCCTGGTTCCCGATCGACGCCGCGCGCGAGAAGCCGAGGCCCAGGTCGGCGAGCAGGAGCGCCGTCTCGAGCATGACGTTGCCGCTCTGCGAGACGAAGCCGAACGGGCCGGCCGGCAGCGGGTTCGACGCCAGCTGGAGCTCGCCGCCCGCGTCGAAGACACCGAGGCAGTTCGGGCCGAGGAGCACCGCGCCGGCCGCACGCACGCGCTCGACGAGAGCCCGCTCGCGCACGGTGCCTTCGCCGCCGAGCTCGCCGAGGCCTGCCGCGACCGCGACGAGCGCGCGCGCGCCGGCCGCGAGCGCCTCGTCGACGGCGTGCTCGAGGCCGTGCGCGGGAACGCTGAGGACGACGAGCTCGGGCGGCTCGGGCAGGTTCGCGAGGCTTTCGTAGACCGGGAGGCCGTGCAGCTCGCCGCCGCTCCGTCCGACGAGGAGGACGGTCCGGCGGTGCGCGCCGGCGGCCGCGTCGCGCGCGAACCAGTACCCCCACTTCGCCGGGTCGGCGGATACGCCGACGATCGCGACCGAGCGCGGCTCGAAGAGCGGCCGGAGGTCGCGCGTCAACGGACGCCGACGCGGCCGGCGTGGTCCGGCCGCGGCAGGGATGCGTGCGCCGCCGCGAGCTCCGCGGCGCGCGTGCGCACGTCGTCTCGCGCCGGCGCGGCACGACCGGTGCCGGCGTCCACGTGGAGCAGCATCTGCTCGGCTGTGGCCACCGGCTCCGTCTCGCCGTCGCGCAGGAGGACGTGGAACACGTGCAGCCGCTTCTCGTCGGCGTCGAGCACCTGCGTCGTCACGTGGACGCGCTCGCCCGCACCGAGCGCACGGCGGTGGAACAGGTGCGTCTCGACCGTGTGGTAGCTCCCACTCGATTCGACGTACGCGCCGTCCGCGCCGATCGCGCCGAGGAGCGCGTCGCTCGCGGACGCGAAGAGCTGCAGGTAGCGGCTCTCGTGCACGTGGCCGTTGTAGTCGATCCAGTCGGCGGGCACGCGCGTGCCGTACAGGCCGAGCGGCCCCTCCCCGTTCGTGCTCGCCGTCGGCGCCGCGCCGAGCAGGCCGCGCTCCCAGGCGGCGAGCGTCGCGCCGGCGCCCGTCTCCTCGACGCGAAGCGCGTGCAGCAGGCGTACGAGCGCACGATCGCGCAGCCGCTCGAGATCGCGGATCGACCGTCCCTCCGCCTGCTCGTCCGACTGCGCGGCGACCGTGTCGACGAGCGCCTCTGTCAGCTCGGGAACGTCGGTGAGCTTCGTCCACGGCCACGACAGGGCGGGGCCGAACTGGCGCAGGAAGTGTCGCATGCCGTCCTCGCCGCCGGCGATCCGGTAGGTGAGGAACGTCCCCATGAACGCCCAGCGGAGCCCCGCGCCGTAGCGGATCGCGTCGTCCACCTCGGCGACGGTCGCCACGTCGTCGTGGACGAGCCACAGCGCCTCGCGCCAGAGCGCCTCGAGCAGCCGGTCGGCGAGGAAGCCGTCGATCTCGGTGCGCACGACGAGCGGGTGCATGCCGATCGCGCCGAAGACGTCGCGCGCCCGGTCGACGGCGGCGGGGTCGGTTCGCGCGCCCGCGCACAGCTCGACGAGCGGAAGCAGGTAGACCGGGTTGAACGGATGGGCGACGAGGAAGCGCTCGGGACGCGACATCGCCTCCTGCAGCGCTGTCGGGCGCAGTCCCGATGTGGACGAGCACACGAGCGCCTCCGGCTCCGCCGCGCGGTCGGCGGCGGCGAGCAGCTCCTGCTTCAGCTCGAGCCGCTCCGGGGCCGACTCCTGCACGAGGTCCGCGCCTGCGACGGCCTCCTCGAGCGAGCCCGTCAAGACGACGGCGCCCTCCGGCGGCAGCGGCGCGAGCGTGAGGTCGGCGTACGCAGTCCGCGCGTTGTCGAGCACCGCGCCGAGCTTCTGCTCCGCCGCCGGGTCCGGATCGTAGACGCGGACGTCGACGCCGTTGAGCGCGAATCGCGCCGCCCATCCGCCGCCGATGACTCCGCCGCCGAGAAGCGCGACGGTGCGCACGCCCTCAGCCACGGCGGAGCGCGAGCTTCTCGCGCACTTCGCCGGGGCCGAGGACGCGGACGTTCATCGCCGAGAGGATCGCCGTCGCGCGCTCGACGAGGTCGGCGTTCGTCGCGAGGCGCCCGCGCTCGAGATAGAGGTTGTCCTCGAGGCCGACGCGGACGTTCCCGCCGGCGAGGACCGCGAGCGGCACGAACGGCAGCTGCATGCGGCCGATGGAGAAGGCGGAGAAGACCGCGTTCGGCGGCAGCCGGTTGACCATCGCGAGCAGCGTCCCGAGATCGTCGGGAGCGCCGTACGGAATGCCGGTGCAGAGCTGGACGAGCGGCGGGTCGTCGATGAGCCCGTCGCGGATGAGCTCCTCGACGAAGACGAGATGGCCGGTGTCGAAGACCTCGAGCTCCGGGCGCACGCCGAGCTCGCGGACGCGCGCCGCCATCGCCCGCAGCATCCCCGGCGTGTTCACCATCACGTACTCGCCCCCGGCGGCGAAGTTCATCGTCCCGCAGTCGAGCGTGCAGATCTCCGGCAGCAGCTCGGCGACGTGGGCGAGCCGCTCGGCGGCGCCCGCCATGTCGGTTCCGTCCGGGTCCGGCGGCAGCGGTGCGTCCTCGCCGCCGAGGACGAGGTCGCCGCCCATGCCCGCGGTGAGGTTGAGCACGACGTCCACCCCCGAGCTGCGGATGCGCTCGACGGCGTCGCGGTAGAGCGCCGGGTCGCGCGCGCCCCTGCCGGTCTCGGGATCGCGCACGTGGATGTGGACGACCGCCGCCCCCGCCCGCGCGGCGTCGATCGCGGAGGCTGCGATCTGCTCCGGGGTGACCGGCACGTGCTCGCTCCGGCCGGCGGTGTCGCCCGCGCCGGTGACGGCGCAGGTCACGAACGCCTCCCAGTTCATCGTGCGAGTGGTGAACCGTCTGTGCACATAGAGCGACGAGGAGAGCTTAGGTTGGCCCCGCGGACGGCGTCAAGGCGCGGCTTGACCGCCCTCCGCGTCGAGGGCTAGTGTCCGCCATGCTCGCCGCAGGTTCGTAATATGAACGCAACCGCCGCTTCTTCCCGGGATCTCGCCGCATGGGTGGCGCGTGCACGCTCGTTCGCGGAGGAGGTGATGCGCCCCTCCGCGCTCGCGTACGACGAGAGCGAGGAGTACCCGCTCGAGCCGCTGCGGAAGGCGGCCGAGCTCGGGCTCGCCTCCTACGACCTCCCGGCGGAGTACGGGGGCGGGGGCGTCGAGCGGCTGCGCGACCGGTGCGCGGTGATCGAGGAGCTGACGTGGGGCGACTCGCCGATGTTCTGGGTGATCGCGCAGGGCGGGTTCTTCGCCGGGCCGGTCCTCGCGCTCGGCTCGGAGGAGCAGAAGCGCCGCTGGCTGCCGCCGCTGTCCGGGCATGAGCCGCCGGCCTGCTCGGTGGCGATCACCGAGCCGGAGCACGGCTCGGACTCGGCCGCGATCGAGACGACGGCGCGGAAGGTGGACGGCGGCTGGGTGATCGACGGGCGCAAGAAGTTCATCGGCAACGCGCCCGTCGCCGACATCTGCATCGTCTTCGCCACCGCCGAGCCGGGCTCGCGCTCGCGCGGCATCACCGCGTTCGTCGTCGAGCGGGGCGATGCGGGCTTCGTGCGCGGACCCCGCCTGCCGAAGATGGGGAGCCGCTGCTTCCCCGCCGGCGAGCTCGTCTTCGAGGAGTGCTTCCTCCCGGACGACCGCCTCCTCGGCGACGTCGGCGGCGCGTTCACGGGACTCATGCACGTGTTCGACGTCGCGCGCGTGCAGCTCGCGGCGTCGGCGGTCGGCCTCGGCCGCGCAGCGCTCGAGCTCGCCGTCGAGCACGCGCGCGAGCGCGAGGCGTTCGGGCGGAAGATCCACGAGTTCCAGGCCGTCTCGTTCCGCCTCGCGGATGCGAAGGTGAAGCTCGACCAGGCGCGGCTCATGACGCTCCACGCCGCGGGCCTCGCCGACGACGGGAAGCCGTTCTCGACGGAGGCCGCGATGGCGAAGCTCGCCGCCTCGGAGGCGTCGGTCTTCGCGACCTCCGCCGCGGTGATGACGCTCGGCGGCGCCGGCTACATCCGCGATTCGCTCGCGCAGAAGTGGTTCCGCGACGCGAAGCTCGACGAGATCTGGGACGGGACGAGCGACATCATGCGCCTCGTCGTCGCGCGCAGCCTCTTCCGTTGAGCCGCGATCCCCGTTACGACGTGCTGTTCGAGCCGGTCCGGCTCGGCCCGGTGACGGCGCGCAACCGCTTCTTCCAGGTCCCGCACTGCAACGGCATGGGGCACCGCGACCCGACTGCGCACGCGGTCATGCGCGGTGTGAAGGCGGAGGGCGGCTGGGCGGTCGTGTGCACGGAGGAGGTGGAGATCCACTCCGATTCCGACGTGGGCGGGTTCGTCGAGGGGCGGCTCTGGGACGACGCCGACGTTCCCGCGCATGCGCGCCTCGTCGAGCACGTGCACGCGCACGGCGCGCTCGCCGGCATCGAGCTCGTGCACAGCGGCATGAGCTCGGGGAATCTCTACGGCCGCGTGCCGCCGCAGGGGCCGGCGCATCTCCCGGTCACCGGCTACGAGCCGGTGCAGGCGCGGCGGATGACGCGTGACGATCTCATCGCGCTGCGCCGCCGGCACCGGCAGGCAGTGCGCCGCTCGCTCGCGGCCGGCTACGACCTCGTGTACGTGTACGCCGCGCACGGGCTGACGACGCTCCAGCACTTCCTGTCGCCGCGGACGAACGACCGCAGAGACGAGTACGGCGGCAGCGCGGCGAACCGCGCGCGCCTGCTGCGCGAGGTGCTCGAGGACACGCGCGAGGAGTGCGAGGGGCGTGCCGCGGTCGCGTGCCGGATCGTCGTCGACGAGCTCCTCGGCCCGGAGGGGATCGAGCGCGGCGCGATCGAGGAGACGTTCGCACTCGTGGGCGAGCTGCCCGACGTCTGGGACGTCATGGTCGGCTACTGGGAGGACGATTCGCTCACGTCGCGATTCGGTCCCGAGGCGTGGACCGAGGAGCACTTCCGCGGCATCAAGGCGCTGACGTCGAAGCCGGTCGTCGGCGTCGGCCGGCTGACCTCGCCCGACACGATGGTGCGGCTCGTCCGCGACGGCGTCCTCGACCTCATCGGCGCCGCGCGCCCGTCGATCGCCGATCCGTTCCTGCCGAAGAAGGTGGAGGAGGGCAGGTTCGAGGACATCCGCGAGTGCATCGGCTGCAACGTCTGCGTCACCGGCGACTGGACGGCGACGCCGATCCGGTGCACGCAGAACCCGTCGATGGGCGAGGAGTGGCGGCGCGGCTGGCATCCCGAGCGGTTCCGGCCGCGCGGATCGGACGCGAAGGTGCTCGTCGTCGGCGCGGGGCCGGCGGGCCTGGAGGCGGCGATGGCGCTCGGGAAGCGCGGCTACGACGTCGTGCTCGCCGAGGCGACGCGCGAGCTCGGCGGTCGCGTCGCGCTCGAGGCGCGCCTGCCCGGGCTCGCGGCGTGGATCCGCGTCGTCGACTACCGCCGGTCGCAGCTCGCGCAGCTCGCGTCGGTGGAGCAGGCGCTCGAGAGCGCGGTCTCGGCCGGCGAGATCCTCGGCTACGGGTTCCAGCACGTCGCGGTCGCCACGGGCGCCCGCTGGCGCGACGACGGCGTCGGCCGCATGCACCTCCGGCCGATCGCGCTCGACGGCGTCGAGGTGCTCACGCCCGACGACCTGCTCGCCGGGCGCCGGCCCGCCGGCGAGCGGGTGCTGCTCTTCGACGACGACCACTACTACCTCGGCGGCGCGCTCGCCGAGCTCCTCGCCGCGGAGGGGCGCGCCGTCACGCTCGTCACGCCGGCCTCGCGCGTGTCCGAGTGGACGGTGAACACGATGGAGCACCCGCGCATCCACCGCCGGCTCGTCGAGATGGGCGTCGAGCTCGTCACCGCGCATGCGCTCGCCGGCGTGGACGGCGGCACCGCGCGCCTCGCCTGCGCGTACACGCGGCGGGAGCGGTCGCTCGCCTGCGACGCCGTCGTTCTCGTCACCGCGCGGCTGCCGCAGGACGCGATCGTGGAGGAGCTCGTCGCGCGGCGGGACGAGTGGGCGGACGGCGGGCTGCTCTCGGTCTGCGCGGTCGGAGACGCGCTCGCGCCGTCGACGATCGCGGCTGCGGTCTGGGACGGACGCCGGTACGCGGAGGAGCTCGACGCGCCGGATGCGGGCGACGGCGTGCCGTTTCTGCGCGAGGTCGTGCGGCTCGCGCCGTCGTCATGACGGTTCGCACTGTGCGACGATGCTGCCGATCATGAAACAGTCTCCCGATCTCGCGCCGGCCGGCGGGCGCACACGCACGATCCAGTCGGTCGACCGTGCGGCGGCGCTGCTGAAGGCGATCGCCGACAGCAGCCATCCGCCGACGGTGGTCGAGCTCGCCGCTGCGTGCGGGCTCAACCGGAGCACCGCCTGGCGGCTCCTCGCGACGCTCGACGCACACGGGCTCATCGAGCGCGACCCGGTGAGCCAGCGCTACAGCCTCGGGTACGCGTTCCTGCGGATCGCAGCCGGCGCCGAGCTCGATCCGCTCGTCCGGCGCGCGCGGCCGGTGCTCGAGCGGCTTGCGCGCGACACCGTCGAGGCGACGAACCTCGCCGTCGCGAAGCGGTTCAACCTCGTGTACGTCGACCAGGTCGATCCGCCGCAGATCATGGCGCCGAACTGGTTCGGCCGCTCGGTCCCGCTCCATGCGACGTCGACCGGGAAGGCGTATCTCGCCTTCCTCACCGACGAGGAGCGCCGGGTTGTCTTGCCGCGGCGGCTCGAGCGGTACACGGAGACGACCGTCACCGATCGCCGCCGGCTCGAGGACGAGCTCGACCAGGTGCGGCAAGACGGCTGGGCGATCTGCGTCGGCGAGCTGGAGGAGTCGCTGTTCGGCGCGTCGGCGCCGGTCCTGTCGGAGCAGGGGCGGCCGGTCGCGATCGTGAGCGTCTGGGGGACGGAGCACCGCTTGCCGCGGGAGCGGCTGCCGGAGACGGGGGCGAGGGCGCTCGCGGCCGCCGAGGAGATCAAGGACCTGCTGCGGTGACCGAGCTGGTGCGGGTGGAGCGGGAAGGCGCCGTCTGCATCGTGCGCCTCTCTCGTGCGGAGAAGCTGAACGCGATCTCGACGGCGGTGGAGCGCGCGTTGCAGGACGCGCTCGCCGGCGACGAAGTGCGCGCGAGCTCCTGTGTCGTCCTCACTGGCGAAGGGCGTGCGTTCTCCGCCGGCGCCGACATCTCGGAGTTCGCCGATCGCGACGCGGACGCGGTGCTTCGCTACTACCGCGAGAGCGGCGCCGTCTACGAGCAGCTCGCGTCGCTGCCGCAGCCGACGATCAGCGCGATCCACGGCTACTGCCTCGGCGGCGGGCTCGAGCTCGCGCTCGCGACCGACTTCCGCATCGCCGACGAGACGGCGATGCTCGGCTTCCCCGAGGTCGGGATCGGGATCCTTCCGAGCTCCGGCGGCACGGCGCGTGCGGCGCGCCTGCTCGGCGCCGCGCGCGCGAAGGAGCTCATCCTGCTCGGCGAGCGGTGGGACGCACGCGCATCGCTCGCTGCCGGGCTCCTCACCGAGGTGGTCGCGGAGGGCGCCGCGCTCGAGCGCGCGCTCGAGGTGGCGCAGGCGCTCGCCGCGCAGCCGGCGGCGGCGGTCGCGGTGGCGAAGCAGGCGATCGACGCGGCCGCCGAGTCGTCGCACGAGGGCGCGCTGCTGGTCGAACGGCTCGCGTACGGGCTGCTCGCGCAAACCGCGGCCGCACGTGACGCGGCCGAGCGCTTCACGGAGCGTTGACGTGGATCACGAGAAGGAGATCGAGATCCGCTGGGCCGACCTCGACGCGTTCAGCCATGTGAACCACGTCGTCTTCCTCACGTATCTCGAAGAGGTGCGGGACGAGTGGCTCGGCAGGACGCTCGGCGATCCAGCCGGTGTGTGGGGCTACGTCGTCGCGCGGATCGAGATCGACTACCGCCGCGAGCTGACGCTCGCCGACGACACGGTCGTCGCGCGCTGCGGTCTCCAACGGATCGGAACGTCGAGCGTCGTCACGCGCGAGGCGGTGCTCACGCGCGCGGGCGAGACGGCGGCGGAGGCGAAGGCGGTCATCGTCGCGCGCGACGAGAACACGGGCCGCTCGCGGCCGCTCGCGGACGCCGAGCGCGCCGCGTTCGAGCGCGCGCTGCCAGACTAGGGCGGGTGCGCTGACGACCCTGGCGCTGCGCACGTACCTCAACGTGCACGTGTTCCTCGGGCTCTGCTTCTACCGCCGGTGGCGCTGAAGCTCGCGAGCACCGGCTGGCGGTTCGCTCGGTACTACACGCGCAGCGAGCCGTACGTGCCGGCCGAGCTGCGAGTCTCGCTGGGCGAACCCCAGTCGCTAGCTGCTCTCTCGCTGAGCCGGGCGCAACACACCACGAGACCAGGCGAGCACCCTCGCCGCCACGTCCGCCGGTGACAGGTCGGTCGTATCGACCTCTTCGACATCCCAGCTTCGCGGAAGCCGCTCCCAGCGCATCTCCGCCCAGCCGCGTGCGATGACCTCGATGCGGTGGCTCGGGTCGCGGGCGTGACCGCGCATCCACTCGGCGAAGGCGAGGTGGTGCGGGAGCAACGCTGCTGGGTCGCCTCGGGCCAGGAGGCGCCGCTCGTGCTCGTCGGGCGCGCAGTCGAGCAGGCAGGCGGCGAAGCCGTCGAGCCGGTTGGAGGAGGGAGCCGCAAGCACCTCGCCCGGCGGCACCGGGTCGCCCGCGAGGAGAAGATGACGCCCGGCCTCCTGTTCCACCAGAGCGACCTGGACGGCCCGCTCGACGGACCGTTGCCGCCGGCCAAGGTCGAACCGGGCGGGGATCTCGACGATCTGGGCCAGCTCCACGGCTCGAACGGCCGGCTTCAGCTCGTCGGCGACGAGCCGCCGGACCGTCGACTTCCCCACCCCGCTCGCTCCGGTCACGAGAAGCAACATCCCCCACGAGACTAGTGACGGTTCGCGTGGCTCCAGGGGTGGATCCGGGGCGTCTCCGGGTGAATCCCCATGGCGCCGGCGTAGGCCGGGTGGCGAAGCTGGGGACATGGTGGACGACACGCGTCGACGGCGGCTCGCGGGCGCGCTCGTGCTTGCCGGCGCCGCGATGCTGCCGTGGCTCTTCGTCCTCGATCGCTGGCTGCCGGCCACGACGACGATCTCCGGCTGGTCGAGGGCGTGGATCGGGCTCGACGGCGCAGAGGGCGTCGGGCTCCTGCTCACGGGGCTCCTGCTCTTGCGCGGTGACCGGCGGATCGCGGTCAGCGCGGCCTTCACCTCCGCGCTGCTCTGCGCCGACGCGTGGTTCGACACGAGCACCGCCGCGGGCGGCGCGCTCGCGATTGCCGTCGCGATGGCCACGCTCGTCGAGCTGCCCGTGGCCGCGCTCTGTGCGTGGCTCTCGTTCGGCGCGGTCGCCTCGCCGGCAGGACGTTCAGCGCGGTGGCCGACCTGAGCCTGCGCGCGGAACGCGTAGCGGGAAACGCAGTGCCCCCGGCCGGAATCGAACCAGCGCACACGGTTTAGGAAACCGATGCTCTATCCACTGAGCTACGGGGGCGGAGCGGCTGAAGTCTAGGCGGCTGCCGGCGCCACCTCCGAGGTGCAGAAGGCGCAGCGACGCGCCTCCACCGGGATCTCGCTCAGGCACTCCGGGCACGTGCGCGTCGTCTCGTCGACCGGCGGCTCGGTGCGCCGGCGCGCCATGAGCGCGTTCACCGGACGGACGACGAAGAAGAACACCGCCGCCGCGACGCTGACGAACGCGATCACCTTGTTGATGAAGTCGCCGTACAGGAACCGGCTGCCGTGGATCGTGAACGTCAGACCGCTGAAGTCGTGCGATCCGAAGATCGCCGCGATGAGCGGCGTCAGCAGGTCGGCGACGAGAGCCGTCACGACAGCGCCGAACGCGACGCCGATGACGACCCCGACTGCGAGGTCGACGACGTTGCCGCGCAGGAGGAACTGCTGGAAGTCCTTCAGGATCTGAGGGCGCATGGCTTCTCCCGGGCTCGATGTCGAGCCGAGGTTACGCCGTGATCTGGGCGGCGCGCTGGAGGCGCAGGTCGAAGCCCGTCACCTCGCCGCCGCAGGCGGCGCACGTGGTGTGCACCTCGAGGTCGTGGCCGCACTCGTGCACCCACTTCGCGCTGCCTTCGACAGGCGTCCAGCGGTCGCCCCACTGCGCGAGCGCGAGGAGGATCGGCCGCAGCTCGTTCCCCGCCCGCGTGAGCCGGTACTCGTGCCGCGGCGGGTGCTCCTGGTAGAGCCGCTTCTCGACGACGCCCTCCGCCTCGAGCCGCCGCAGCCGCGTCGTGAGGATGTCCCGCGGCGCGCCCGTGTTCCGCTGGATCGCGTCGAAGCGGTGGACGCCGAGGGAGAGCTCTCGGATGACGAGCAGCGACCACTTCTCGCCGATCACGGCGAGGGACGAGGCGACCGTGCAGCTGCGGGGAATGGTCTCCGGCTCGTTCACGTTCGGAAGTCTGCCACAGCAGGTTGACTTTTCCAACCCATGAGGGTAGGTTTTTCCAACTCACTATGCAAACCCGCGCCATCGAGATACCCCACGGCCCCGTCATCCTCGTCCGCCCCTTGCGGAACGGGGATGTGGCGACCGTCGCGGCCGTCTTCGCCCGCCTCGGCGACGACTCCCGGCGCAGGCGGTTCAACGCGGCGAAGCCTTGCCTCTCCGGCGCGGAGCTCGAGACGCTCGCCACCGTCGGCGCGCGCCACCACGCGCTTGTCGCGCACGTCGTCGGCGACCCCGAGCCCGCGGGCCTCGCCCAGCTCGCCCGCACGGACGGGCACAGCGCCGAGATCGCGTTCGTCGTGGCCGACAGCTACCAGCAGCGCGGAATCGGCTCGGCGCTGACGCGCCTCCTCCTCGACGACGCCCGCGCCGCCGGTATCACCGAGATCACCGCGCTTGCGACCGGGGACAACCGCGCCGCGCTCGCGCTCATCCGGCGCGTCGCCGCGATCAGCGAGATCAGCCTCGAAGGCCCGGAGCAGTCGATCCGCGCCGCCATCGCCTAGACGGCGGTAGATTCAAGGCATATGAGCGGGCTCGACGTGCGGTCGCTGCTCGACGGCGCCGGCGACGGCGACCTCGATCTGTGGGCGAAGACGATCAACCCGCAGTTCGTGCGCGTGTTGCGGACGATCGGCTTCGACCGGCCGTGGATCCGCGCCGAGGGCGCGTATCTCTACGACGCCGACGGCACCCGCTACCTCGACATGCTCGGCGGCTTCGGGATGTACAACGTCGGCCGCAACAACCGCGCTGTCCGCTCGGCGCTCGTCGACGCCCTCGACCTCGACACACCCGGGATGCTCGCCATGGGCGTCACCGCGCTTCCCGGACTGCTCGCGCAGGAGCTGCTCGCGCGCACCCCGGCACGGCTCGAGCGGTGCCTCTTCACGAGCAGCGGCACCGAAGCCGTCGAAGCGGCGCTCAAGCTCGGTCGCGCCGCGACGAAGCGCGCGCGCGTCATCTCGACCGACCACGCGTTCCACGGCCTGACGCTCGGCTCGCTGTCGGCGAACGGCAACCCCGAGTTCACCGACCGCTTCGGCCCGCTCCTGCCCGGCTTCGACCGCGTGCCGTTCGGCGAGCTCGAGCCCCTCGAACGCGAGCTGGCGCGCGAGGACGTCGCGGTGTTCATCGTCGAGCCGATCCAGGGCAAGGGTGTCAACGTGCCGCCCACCGGCTACCTCGAGGGCGCGCAGGAGCTCTGCCGCCGTTACGGCACGCTCTTCTGCGTCGACGAGGTGCAGACCGGCTTCGGCCGCACCGGGAAGATGTTCGCGTTCGAGCACTGGGGGCTCGAGCCGGACCTCGTCCCCGTCGCGAAGTCGCTCTCCGGCGGCTACGTCCCGGTCGGCGCGCTCCTCATGTCGCGCGCGGTGCACGAAGCGGTCTACGACTCGATGGAGCACGCCGTCTCGCACGGCTCGACCTTCGCGCCGAACGAGCTGGCGATGGTCGCCGGCCTCGCGACGCTGAAGGAGCTCGACGACGAACGGCTCGTCGAGCGGTCCGCGCGCCTCGGCGCGAAGCTCATGGAGCTCACCGAGCCGCTCGTCGAGGAGCTCGACGTCGTCCGCGAGGTGCGCGGACTCGGCCTCATGTGGGCGATCGAGTTCGAGGGGCACGGCGTGACGTACCGCCTCCTCGAGCGTGCGCAGGCCGGGCTGTTCGCGCAGCTCGTCGTCGTGCCGCTCTTCTCCGACCACCGCATCCTCACGCAGGTCGCCGGACACAAGATGGCCGTGCTGAAGGTGCTGCCGCCGCTGACGATCTCCGACGAGGACGTCGAGGAGTTCGTCGACGCGCTGCGCACGACCACCGAGCAGGCGCAGCACATGCCGCGCTCGCTCACCCGGCTCGCGCTGACCGCCGCTAGGTCTCGCTGAGATCCGAGTGGCGCGCGGCGAAGCACGCCCGCGCCCAGCGCTCGGCCGCCGCGACGACGTCCATCGCGAGGTCGGCGGTCGGCTCGGCGATCTCGACGACGACCTGGTGCACGGACATCTCGACGTCGTTCGCGAATTCGTGCCGTTCCTCGGAGACGATCTCGAACGACGGGGTGAGCGGCTGCAACGCGCGTGCGAGGTCTTCGATCTCCGCCCGCATCACCGTCCGGCCCGTGAGCAGGCCGAAGTTGACGCGGACCTCGAGACCGGGCCGGTCGTGCTCGCCGACACGGAAGGCGATCGCGGGCTCCGCGCTCACGTCTCTCTCGGCTCCCAGCGGAACTTGAACAGCGCGACGACGACCCCCGCGGCGCCCCAGGCGAGCAGCACGCCGATCGCGGTCCCCTGCGACCAGAACGAGTGCTTGTGGAGGTAGACGGCGTTCGAGAGATCGACGAGGTACTTCAGCGGCAGCACGTCGCCGACGATGCGCAGGAAGTGCGGGTAGTGGCGCGTGGGGCCGAACGCACCGGTCAGGAAGGCCATCGGCAGGACGATGAGGTTCACGACCGCCGACGACCCCTCGCCGGAGCGGATGAGCCCGCTGAGCCCGACGCCCAAGGCCGCGAAGCACACCGAGCCGAGAACGACGAGGAGCGCGAGCGAGCCGACGCGCGCCGGGAACGGCGTCCCGAAGACCGCGCGGCCGAGCAGGAAGAGGGCGACCGTCTCGAGCGCGAAGACGACGAGGGTCGAGCTGAGGAGCGCCGCGATGTACGTGACCGGCGGCAGCGGCGTCGCGCGCAGCCGCTTGAGGATCGCCTGCTCCCGCCGCAGCACGAGGGTGATGGAGAGCCCGGCGAACGCCACCATGGCGCATCCATACCCCAGGAGCGCCGCAAGCAACGCCTGCGAGGCCGGCACGCCGTAGATGTGCCCCGAATACACCGACCCGAGGAGCACGAACAGGAGCAGCGGGAAGATGAACGTGAACACCGCCGCCTCCCGCGACCGCCAGTACACGAGCTGCTCCGTCTTCAGCTGATGGAGGTAGAGCCTCATTCGTCCGTCTCGTCGACGAGCGCGAGGTAGACGTCTTCGAGCGTCGGCCGGCGGACCTCGAGCCGCTCGAGCTCCTCGCCGCGGGCGATCGCCGCCGACGTCAGCTCGTGGAGCACGCGCGTCGGCTCGGCCGTCCGCACGACCGCCTCCTCGCCGTTCCGGCGGTAGCGGATCTCGACTTCGTTGTCGCCCGTCGTCAGCTCGCGCGGCGTCCCGATGCGGACGATCTGCCCCTCGCGGAGCACCGCGACCCGGTCGGCGAGCTGCTCCGCCTCGTCGAGATAGTGCGTCGTGAGGAGTACCGTCTTCCCGAGCGCGCGCAGCGAGCGGATCATCTCCCACGCCGCCCGTCGGGCGGCGGGGTCGAAGCCGGTCGTCGGCTCGTCGAGGAACACGAGGTCGGGGTCGCCGACGAGCGCGACGCCGAGGTCGAGGCGGCGCTTCTGCCCGCCCGAGAGCGTCTTCACGCGCGCGTCGCGCTTGTCGGCGAGCCCGACGAGCTCCACCACCTCGTCGACGTCGCGCGGCGTCTCGTAGTAGCCGGCGAAGACGGCATGCGTCTCGCGCACGGTCAGCGTCGGCCAGAGCTGCGCCTGCTGGAGGACGACGCCGATCCGCTGCCGGAACTCGCGGCCGGGCCGTTCCGGATCGTGCCCGAGCACCGACACATCGCCCGCGTCGCGCCGCCGGTAGCCCTCGAGGATCTCGACCGTCGTCGTCTTCCCCGCGCCGTTCGGCCCGAGCAGGCCGAAGACCTCGCCCTCCTCGATGTCGAAGTCGACGCCGCGGACGGCCTCGAGGGGGCCGTACGCCTTGCGCAAGCCGCGCACGGAGATCGCGCTCACAGCTCGATCTCGTGGTAGCCGGCGGGCGGGAACGGCACCTCGACACCGGCGAGCGCGAGCACCGCCTGGCTGCAGTCGGGCTGGTGGCCGATGAGGACGACGGTGTCGCCGTGCCCGTGCGCCGCCTCCCGGAACTCCTCGGGCAGGGCGCCCGGCGCAAGGCGGTCGTCGATCTCCGGGTCGCCGAGCCCGAGCGCCGCCGCCGTCTCTCGCGCGCGCAGGAGCGGGCTCGTGAGGACGGCGTCCGGTGCGACCCCCGCGTCGCGCAGCCGCTCTCCGAGCGCGCGCGCATGCACGCGGCCGCTGCGCGTGAGGGGACGGAGCTCGTCGGGTTCCCCCGGGGCGGCCTCGGCGTGGCGGACGATGAGGAGTCGCATCGCGGAACCAACGATAGTCTGGCGCCCGTGGCCGGCTACCGGTACGTCGTCGCCGACGTCTTCACCGACGTCCCGCTCGCGGGCAATCAGCTCGCCGTCTTCACCGATGCGCGCGGCATCCCGGAGGAGCGGCTCCAGGATCTCGCGCGCGAGATGAACTTCTCCGAGACGACGTTCGTCTTCCCGCCCGAGGCCGGCGGCCACGTGAAGATGCGGATCTTCACCCCGGCGAAGGAGGTGCCCTTTGCCGGCCATCCGACGCTCGGCACCGCGTTCGTCCTCGCCGGCCCGCTCCAGCTCATCGAGATCCGGATCGAGACGGGACGCGGAATCGTTCCGGTGCAGCTCGAGCGCGAGGGGGCGCGCATCGTCTTCGGGCGCATGGCGCAGCCCACGCCGGCGATCGAGGCATTCGCCCGGGCGGACGAGCTGCAGGACGCGCTCGGCGTCCGCTCGCGGCTCCCCGTCGAGGTGTACGACAACGGCCTGCGACACGTCTACGTCGCGCTCGCCTCCGAGGACGAGGTCGCGGCGCTGCGCCTGGACGGGCAGCGGCTCGCCGGCTTCGGCGACTTCGGCATCAACTGCTTCGCCGGCTCCGGGAAGCGCTGGAAGACACGCATGTTCGCGCCCGAGTTCGGCGTTGCCGAGGACCCTGCGACCGGCTCGGCCGCCGGCCCGCTCGCGCTTCACCTCGCGCGGCACGGCGAGATCGCCTTCGGCGACGAGATCGAGATCTCGCAGGGCGCGGAGATCGCCCGCCCGTCGACGCTGTACGCGTGCGCGCACTCGGCCGAGCACATCGAGGTCGGCGGCTCCGCCGTCATCGTCGCGCGCGGCGAATTCCGACTCTGATCAGTCGATCCAGGCGAGCGCGACGACGTCCGCGAGCTCGACCGCGAGCGACCGCCAGAAGACGCCGCCGTTCGTCGACAGGTAGAGCCGGTTGCGCCCGGCATAGAGCATCCGGTCCGGATCGTCCTCCGCGACCGCGACCGCGAAACCGACGGGGAGCCCGCCGCCGGCCTCGCGCCACGTCGCCCCGCCGTCGTTCGAGATCGCGAGCGGCGGTCGCCGGTCGAGCAGGGCGACGACGGTCGAGCCGGCGGCTGCGGTGGCGACGACCCGCGGCAGCGCCACCTGCGGCGCCTCCTCCTCCTCGGGCAGCTCGTGGCCGGGGCCGAGGATCGCCTCCTCCTCGACGTCGACGAGCACGACGCCCTCGACGGTGTCGACGGCGGCGATCACCGCAGGAGTTCTGCGACGACGGCGGCGGCCCGCCGGGTGGCGGCGATCGGATCGGCGCCGTCGGCACGCGCGACGAGATAGGCGGCGGCGAACATGTCGCCGGCGCCGGTCGGGTCGCAGTCGACCGGATCGGCCGGAACGTGCGTGCCGTTCACCGTCGCGCCGCGGACGCCGTGCGTGACGATCGTCTCCGGCACGTCGGCCCGGCCGATGACCGCCGCCTCCTCGTCGGCGAGCTTGAGCATCGACACATGGCGGAGCTGCGTGCGGTCGAAGTCGCCGTCGAGCCGGAGGGGACCGGTATGCGCCGGCCGGACGAGCCCCTGCGCGTCGAGGAGGATGTGCGGCGCCGAGAGCATTCCGAGGTCGATCTGCCCGCGCAGGAGCGGGGCGACGTGGAGCCACTCGACGTCGCCGACGCGTAGCTCCTCCTCGCGCCAGGGCTCGCCGAGCGCGTCCACGTGCATCGTCCGCGTGCCTGCGGCGTCGTACGAGAACGAGAACGCCGTCGTCTCGCCCGCGACGATGAGGTCGAACGGCAGCCCGAGCGTCTCGAGCTCGCGGCTGAACTCGATCGCCTCCGCCTGGCCGCACTTGGCGACGATGCGCGCGTCCGCACCGAGCGCCCGATACGCGCGGCCTGCATGCCACGGCGCGCCGCCGATGCATGGCACGCCGCCGGCGATCACGTCACGCGAGAGATGCCCGATGACGGCGAGTTGCACGAGCCGGAAGGGTAAGGGCTAGACAGAGGAGGAACGCGGCCGCGAAGCTCGGGAGCGAGGCCGTGAAGGTCACGCTCAGCGGGTGCGTGTGCGCCACGAGCCTCGTCCACCACGCCGGGCCGACCGGCGAGAGCCACTGGTACAGGCCGAAGCCGACGAGCCACGCGACGAGCTGGGCCGGCCTCCACTCGGGGCCGTCGAAGACGTCCGCGGCGGAGTAGTGCGCGCGAGCCGCCAGCCAGTCGGCGACGAGGACGCCGAAGAGCGGTACGAAGAACGAGCCGAGCAGGTAGAGGAAGTTCTGGTAGTTCCCGAGGTTGAGCGCGAGCGCCAGGCCCGTCGCGACGACCGAGACGACGGTGATGAGCAGGCGCTGCGACACGCGTGGCAGGAAGTTCTGGAGCGACACGGCGGTCGAGTAGATGTCCGCGAACGCCTTCTCGCTCTCGTCGATCGTGATCGCCACGAGTGCCACGAACGCGACGCCTCCCGCCGCGGCGACGGCGGCCGGCAGCGCCTGCGCGTCGGACACGCCGCGCGCGAGCACGATGAGGATGCCGAGCCCGATGCACCAGACCGTCGGCACGAAGTAGCCGAAGCCCGCACCGAACGCCGCGCCGCGGCGCGTGCGCGAGAAGCGCGTGTAGTCGGCCGCGAGCGGCGTCCACGAGACGACGCTGCCGATGACGAGGTCGACCGCCTGGCCGAAGGACGGGAACCCGCCCTTGCCGGGCTGCGCCCAGAACGCGTGCAGATGCGACTTCGAGATCGCCCAGTACGTGAGGTACGCCATCGAGAAGAGCAGCGCCCACGACGCGACCTTGCGGAGATAGCGGCGCACGAACCCGATCGGACCGAGCATGCCGAGGCCCCAGCTGAGCACGCCGAACACGAGCGTCCAGAACCAGCGGCCGTGCCAGTGGAAGAGATGCTGCGAGGCCGCCCCGGCGGCGGTGGCGATGATGATGAGCTCGAACGTCGACCAGCCGACGTTCTGCGCGACGTTGAGCCCCGTCGGCAGGTACGACCCGCGGCGTCCGAGCGGCGCGCGCAGGAGCACCATGCCCGGCACGCGCGCGTCGGCGCCGATGAGCGCGGCGACGGCGAGGAGGAGGTTGCCCGCGACCGCGCCGACGAGGATCGCGAGCAGCGCGTCGCGGAGCGAGAGCGCCGGCACGAGTAGCGCGCCGATGACGATGACGAGCAGCGAGACGGAAAGGTTGCCCCAGAGCAGCGTCGAGTCGAGCCCGCTCAGGACGTGCAGCTCTTCCGGGACCGGTTCGACTCCCCAGCTCGGTGTCTGCTCCTGCACTTCGGATCCTCCCTTCGCCGGTACGAGCCGGATCAGGTTCGACGGGTGTGATCTCAGCCGCTGCCGCGGCACCCCGGGTTTGCCTCCCGCGCAGCGTAGGGTACGCGTTGCCGATGCGCCGCCTCTCCGTTCTCGTCCTCGCCGCCGTCCTCCTCGCCGCCTGCGGCGGCAGCGGCAGGATGTCGAAGACGGCGTACCAGCAGAGGCTGCAGACCGACGGCAAGGCGCTGCAGCAGGCGGTGAGCGCGCTCACCGGCTCGACGAGCGTCACGTCGCTCGCGCAGCTCGCGACGAAGGTGGACGCGGCCGAGGCGTCGGTGAAGAAGGCTGCCGACGACCTCGCCGCCGCGAAGGCGCCGAAGGACGCCGAGGCCGACAACACCGCGATCGTCGCCGCGCTGCGCGCCATCCAGACGGGCCTCGAGAACGTGAAGAAGACGGCGACGTCCGGCAATGCGGCGGCCGTGCAGAAGGCGGCCGGTGCGATCGAGACCCTGCCGCAGCTGAAGGCGGCGGAGAAGGCCGTCGCCGACCTGAAGGCGAAGGGCTACGAGGTCGGCGTTCTCGGGGCGTAGGCGAAGCGGCCAGACACGGCTACCGGAGACTCTTGCGTCCGGAGTCGAGCCCGAGCACGCTTACGACGGTGGAGCTCTGAAGAAGAAGCGCGCCGCGACGCTTCGCGCTAGGCGTACCCCTCTTCGAAGAATCGCCCCTCGTGGGCCATCGCCTGCTCGCGCGTCAGGCCCGCCTCCGAGTGCGGCTTGGCGCCGATCGCGTCCGCGAAGCGCGTGATCAGCTCGAAGCCCGCCTGGACGTCGGCGGCGTCGCGCAGCGCCTGCCGCGACACGCCTGCCGCAAGCGCGTGCGTGGGATCGAGCGTCGCGAGGAAGTGCAGCGCACCCCGCAGCCGTTCGTCGATCGGCGCGGTCTCGTAGTCGTCGAGAACCGCGTCGACGAGCTCCGTGTCTCCGAGGGCGTACGACGCGACCGCGCCGTGGGCCTCCGTTCAGAAGGGGCACTGGTTGAGCTTGGAGACGAACGCGGCGAACAGCTCGCGCTCTGCCTCGCTCCAGTCGGACGGCTTCTTCATCACCTCCTGGAAGTACGCGGAGATCGGCTCGCCGAACAGCTCCGGCCGGAAGCGGAGCGCGAGCGAGATGTCGGAGACGTAGCCGTCGCGCTCGCGGAGCTCGGCGATGCGCGCAGCCATCTCCGAGCTGTGCTTCAGCTCAACGCGCATCGATCGCCTCGTGTGCGCGCCGGCGCTTCTCGTCCGCGGCCGCGAACGCGACCGGCAGGACGGCCTCGTACAGCGCGTCGGCGTCGAGGCCGGCGACGTCCCGGTCGGTGATGCGCCACGCGTGGTCGCGCACCTTCTCGAGCAGCGGCGTCAGCTCGCCGGCGGGCCCGGCGGCCGCGCCCACGAGGCGCCAGAGCTCGTCAGCCTGCGAGGAGCCGGCGGAGGACGAACCGGAGGATGCCGCCATGTCTCAAGTATTCACGCTCGCGCGGCGTGTCGAGCCGTACACGGGCACGGAACTCCTTGTCGTCGGCGCGCACCGTGACCTCCGAAGCGTCGCCGTTGTCGACGCCGACGATCGAGAACTCCTCGCGCCCCGTGAGGTCGAGCGACTCCCGGCTCTCGCCGTCCATGAACTGGAGCGGAAGGATGCCCATCATCAGGAGGTTCGAGCGGTGGATCCGCTCGTACGACTCCGCGATCGCCGCGCGGACGCCGAGGAGGTTCGGCCCCTTCGCCGCCCAGTCGCGCGACGACCCGGACCCGTACTCCTTGCCGGCGATGACGATCGTCGGCACGCCTTCCTCGCGATAGCGCATGGCGGCGTCGAAGATCGTCGTCTCCGCACCATCGGGCAGGTGCACGGTCCAGGTGCCCTCGCTCCCCTCGACGAGCTGGTTCCGCAGCCGCACGTTCGCGAACGTCCCGCGCACCATCACCTCGTGGTTGCCGCGCCGCGATCCGTACGAGTTGAAGTCGCGGCGCTCGACGCCGTGCTCGACGAGATACGTCCCGGCCGGCGAGTCGGGGCGGATGGCGCCCGCGGGGGAGATGTGGTCGGTCGTGACCGAGTCGCCGAGCACGACGAGGCAGCGCGCCCCGTGGATGTCCTCGACCGTTCCGGGCTGGGCGGGCATCCCGTCGAAGTAGGGCGGCAGGCGCACGTACGTCGAGGCCGGATCCCACGCGTAGAGCTCGCCCGGCGGGGTCTCGAGCGCGCGCCACCGGTCGTCGCCCGTGTAGACGTCCGCATACGTCTTCGTGAACATCGCGCCGTCGACGCAGCCGGCGATGGTCGCGTCGATCTCCGCGCGCGTCGGCCAGAGGTCGCGGAGGTACACGTCGCCCTCGATCGGCTCGTTCACGAGGTCGATGTCCATCCTTCCCGCGAGCGCGTACGCGACGACGAGGGGCGGGGACGCGAGGTAGTTCGCCTTCACCTCGCCGTGGATGCGCGCCTCGAAGTTCCGGTTGCCGGAGAGGACTGCGCACACGACGAGGTCGCCCTCGCCGACCGCGGCCGAGATCTCCTCCGGCAGCGGGCCGGAGTTCCCGATGCACGTCGTGCAGCCGTAGCCGACGGTGTTGAAGCCGAGCTCGTCGAGATACCGGTCGAGGCCGGCGCGTTCGTAGTACTCGGTGACGACCTTCGAGCCGGGCGCGAGCGACGACTTCACCCACGGCTTGCGCGTCAGGCCGCGCTCGATCGCCTTCTTCGCGACGAGGCCGGCCGCGATCATCACCGACGGATTCGAGGTGTTCGTGCACGACGTGATCGCGGCGATGACGACGGAGCCGTGCTCGAGCGCGTAATCCTTGCCGGGGACGCCGACGCGCTTCTTCTCCGCGACGGCGGTCGTGCCCGTCCGGGGTGCGCCGTCGGTGACGCCGTCGAAGGTCGGGGGGTCGCTCGCCGGGAACGAGTCGGCCATCTCCTTGTCGTACGTGCCGTTCTCGTAGTCGACGCCGAACGAGCTCAGCGCCTCGATGAAGGCCGACTTCGCGGTCGCGAGCGGCACACGGTCCTGCGGCCGGCGCGGTCCCGCGATCGACGGCTCGACGTCGTCGAGGTCGAGCTCGACCACCTGCGAGTACTCGGGGTGCTCGGCGGGCTCGTGCCAGAGCATGTTCTCCTTGCAGTACGCCTCGACGAGCGCGACACGCTCCGGCGGCCGGCCGGTGAGGCGGAGGTACTCGAGCGTCACGTCGTCCACCGGGAAGAAGCCGCAGGTCGCGCCGTACTCGGGGCTCATGTTCCCGAGCGTCGCGCGGTCGGCGAGCGCGAGCGAGGGAACGCCGGGCCCGAAGTACTCGACGAACTTCCCGACGACGCCGGTGCGGCGGAGCATCTCCGTCACCGTGAGGACGAGGTCGGTCGCGGTCGCGCCCTCGCGCAGCGCGCCCGTCATGCGGAAGCCGACGACCTGCGGCACGAGCATCGCCACCGCCTCGCCGAGCATCGCCGCCTCGGCCTCGATGCCGCCGACGCCCCAGCCGAGGACGCCGAGCCCGTTCACCATCGTCGTGTGCGAGTCGGTGCCGACGACGGTGTCCGGGAACGCGACGCCGTCGCGCGACTCGACGACGCGCGCGAGGTACTCGAGGTTCACCTGATGGCAGATGCCGGTGTTCGGCGGGACGACCTCGAGCGTGTCGAACGCCTGCTGGCCCCAGCGCAGGAACGCGTACCGCTCGCGGTTGCGCTCGAACTCGAGCTCGACGTTGCGCTCGACCGCGAAGCGGGTGGCGAACTCGTCCACCTGCACCGAGTGGTCGATGACGAGCTCCGCCGGGATGAGCGGGTTGATCTTCGCCGGGTCGCCGCCCTGGTCGCGCATCGCGTCGCGCATCGCGGCGAGATCGACGACCGCTGGGACGCCGGTGAAGTCCTGGAGCAACACCCGCGCCGGCATGAACGAGATCTCGCGCGCGGGCGCGGCGGCCGGCTCCCAGCCGGCGACGGCGTCCGGGTCGCCGCCGTTTCGGAGCACGTTCTCGAGCAGGATCCGCAGCGTGTACGGGAGGCGGCCGGCCCGCTCGGGGAGCCGGAAGATCGAGTACGCCGCCTCGCCGACGTGGATTCGCGCAGGATCGGCCATGTCTCGATTCAAGCAGAGACCGCTGGAGCTGCGGCGTGCGTCGAACCCGGCCATCGTGCGTAATCTTTGGACATGCCTGTTCTGGCCCTGCTCGCGGTCGCCGCCGCCGTCCAGCCGAACCTCGCGAAGGTGGCGCTCCGGCCTGCGCAGGTCGGGCCCGGCTACGTCGTCCAGCAGCGCCCGGACGGCCAGGGGACGGCGCAGCGGACGCTCGACCTCTGCGGGACGAAGAACTATCCGAGCGAGTCGCTGCGCGTCGAGCGGCTCCAGGTCAACTACCTCCGCCAGAACGCGAAGCTCGCGCTCTCGAACGAGGTCGTCCGCTACAAGCCCGGCGGTGCGGCGCAGGCGATGCGCGAGGTCGCGCAGCACGTCGCCACGTGCCCGAAGACGCCCATCGCGTTCGAAGGCGCACCGCCGCTCAGATACCAGCTGACGCTCGTCCACGACTCGAAGCTCGTCAAGGGCTCCGTCGCGGTCCGCGTCCACCGCACGGGAACGGTCAAGGGCAAGCGCGTCGACGATGTCTTCTTCGTCGTCTACCAGCGCGTCGGGAACGTGCTCTCCGGCGTGTACAGCTACGCGGCGACGGGCGTGTCCGCGTCGGACCAGGAGACGTTCTGCCTCCACGCCGCAGAGCAGAGCGCACGCAACCTCCGCGGCGGCGGCACGCCCGCGGGCGGCGTCCCGGCTTAACGCACGCTTAACGGCCCGCAACGGGCCTTGAACGCACGCGTTGGTAGACCTGGAGCGTGGGCGATCGGACGCGCATGGTCGGACTGCTCGTGGCGACGGGAGCCGTTGGCGCGGCCATCGCCCTCGGCGGTGCGGCCGCCTTCGGCGCCTTCGGATCCTCGACGACGACCTACCGGGAGATCGCCGCCCCCGCGAGCCTCTCCGAACCGGAGCCGGCGTCGTTCGCAACCGCGTCGAAGCCGCTCTCCATCCACGACATCTACGACCGAGACGCGCCGGGCGTCGTCCAGGTGACGGCGACGAGCCGCGTCCGGACGCAGACGAGCCCGTTCCTCGACCCGTTCGGGTTCGGCGGGCCGACGGTGCAGACGCAGCGGGCGCTCGGGTCAGGCTTCGTCGTCGACAAGGCCGGGCACATCGTCACGAACTACCACGTCGTCCAGGGAGCGAGCCGCGTCGAGGTCAGCTTCTCGAACCAGGAGCGGTTGCCCGCGCGCATCGTCGGCCGCGACCCGTCCACGGACATCGCCGTCCTGCAGGTGCGCGCGACCTCACGCGCGCTGACGCCGCTCACGCTCGGCGACTCCGACCTCGTTCGCGTCGGCGACGCGGTCGTCGCCATCGGCAACCCGCTCGGCGAGGACCGGTCGATCACCAGCGGCATCGTCAGCGCGCTCGAGCGTCGGATCTACGCGCCGAACGGCGCGCCGATCGACCACGCGATCCAGACCGACGCGGCGCTGAACCACGGCAACTCAGGCGGGCCGCTGCTGAACGCGCGCGGCCAGGTCATCGGCGTCACGTCGCAGATCCAGACGACCGGCTCGGACGCCGGCAACATCGGCATCGGCTTCGCGATCCCCGTGAACACCGTCAGCACGGTCGTCGCGCAGCTCATCGCGCACGGCTACGTCCAGCACCCGTTCGTCGGCGTGCAGGCGCGCGCGATCACGCCGTCCGTCGCGAAGCTCTTCCGCCTGCCGGTCAGCCGCGGCCTGCTCGTGAGCACGGTCTGCGCGAAGACGGGTGCTGCCGCCGCCGGGCTGCGCGGCGCGAAGCAGCAGGTGACCGTGGCCGGCGACACGTGGCCGCTCGGCGGCGACATCATCGTCAAGGCCGACGGCGTACCCGTCGGCTCCGTCGACATGCTCCGCCAGATCGTCGCGCAGAAGAAGCCCGGCGACTCGCTCGCGCTCCTCGTCGTCCGCGGCACGAAGACCATGACCTTGCACGTGAAGCTCGGACGGCAACCGCTCTCGACGCGATGTTGACCGTCCCCACGAACGGCCCCGCACTCTTTGGGGCCGGCCCTCGCACCGGTCGCAGGCCAGCGCGGCCCGCGGGGGCATGAGACGGGGGCCCCGACCGCCTGCCCGGGGCCCCCGACTCTAAAGTCGGCGCCGGAACTGCGTTCCGTCGCCGTTTGGAGGTACCCGCTTCGCGGGAGCGGCCGGCGGCAAAGCCGCCGGCCTCTTACGACTGGCGGCGACGGGTTTGGTTCTGCGCGTGTGGTCGCGCCTGCGGCGGGACCACACGCTTCGTCCGGCCGGCCTTAACGCTTCGCGTTATGTCCGGCTCCGGGGCGTGAGTCTTCGGCGTGACGCCTCGGGCGACAACGCGCTTGCACAAAGGAGCTGCTCGTTCCAAGGCGCGAAGTCAGCGCACGACGCGTACAAGGATCGGCCAGTTCCGCCTGACCGTCACGCCCATCGTCTTCACGACTACCTGGAACGCGAGCACCTTCCCGCTCGGCGCTGCCTCCAGCACGTTGTACTCGCCTCCGATCGATCCGCACCAGTTTGCGTATCCCCTCTTGAGCGAGACGAGGCCGACCTCCTCGACCGGGGTGCGGCCCAAGAGGATCTGGAGACGGAGCTGGATAGGCGCCGGGACCGGCTTCCCCGCGGCCGTCCTGATCTTCACGCAATACCACCACTGCTCGCTCGGCGGTGGTTGGTTGTTCAGCCCCGTCAAGGTGAGGCGCGGTTGATGGTTCTTCGCTGTCAAGGTCACGCGGACCGGGCTGTCGTGCGTGCCGGAACCACACGCCGTGACCAGGAACAGCAGAGCTAGAAGCACGCCCGGCGACCTCATCGTGGTCGGAGGCTAGATCGCGTGGGCAAGCAGCCTCAAGGGCTGCGGCAGTTTCGCTTCGGCACCGGCCGCACGCCCCCGGGCGTCTACCCGGCGGCGCTACCCTTCGGCGCTGTGGAACGGGAGGAGTTTCGGCGGGGTCACGTTCGTACGGCCGAGGAGGTCGAGCTGCTCGAGGAGGACGAGGAGCTCTGGACCGGTGAAGAAGACGATCACTCCGGCTGGTACTGCGTGCGCACCGATCCGTTCCCCTGCCCCGCGCCCGGGTGCACGTACGTCGCGGAGTTCATGACGGCTGCGCATCTCGTGCTCGTCTGGGAAGAGCGCGACGACCCGAACCTCCTTCGCCACGCGGGTCGCGCGAAAGAGGTCGGCCGCAATCCCCACGTCGTCACGTACGAGTCGGGCTTCGGCCCGAGCGCCTCGTACTACGCGTGGGAGGCTGCGGGACGCCCGGTGCACGGCATCCGCAAGTAAGCCCCCGTGATCGAGTCGCACTTCGGCGAGTCGGCGCCGCTGACCGTCGGCATCGAAGAGGAGCTGATGATCCTCGACGCGGCGACGCTCATGCCCGCCGACGCGGTCGAGCTCTTCGTCCGCGAGTCCGACGAGCTCGACCTGCCGGGGAAGCTCAAGACCGAGCTGCACGCGTCCGTCGTGGAGCTGAGCACGGGCATCTGCGCCGACGTGCCGGAGGCGATCGAGTCGGTGCGCGCACTGCGCGCCGCAGCCGCGCGCATCGCCGCTGCGAACGGGCTCGCGATCGCGGCTGCCGGCACCCACCCCACCGCGACGTTCGACTCGTTGCCGGTCGTCCAGGAGAAGCGCTACCTCGCGATGGTCGAGGACGTCGGCTACGCGGCGCGCCGGCAGGGCGTCAACGGCCTGCACGTACACGTCGGCGTGGAGACCGCCGACGGGTGCTACGAGCGCCTCGAGGCAGTGCTCCCGTGGCTACCCGTCGTGCTCGCGCTCTCCGCGAACTCGCCGTTCGTCGAAGGCGACCGCACCGGCATGCAGTCGACGCGCGCATTCCTGCTCGCCGAGCTTCCGCGCGCCGGGGCGCCGCCGGCGTTCGGCTCGTACGCGGGGTGGGAAGCCTGGGTCGAGCGCCTCACGGCGCTCGGCGTGATCGCGGACCACACGCGCATCTGGTGGGACGTCCGTCCGCATCCCCGCTTCGGCACGCTCGAGGTGCGCATCGCCGACCAGCCCACCTCCCTCGAGCGAACCGCCCTGCTCGCGGATCTCATCGTCTCGCTCGTCGAGCGCGCAGCCCCGCGCACCGGGGATCCCGCGGCGCGCGGCGACTACCTCCAGAACCGGTGGGCGGCGGCGCGCTCCGGCCTCGGAGCAGAGCTGATCCACCCGGACGGCGACCGCGTCGTCCTCGCGGGAGCGCTGGCCGCCGAGCTCCTGGGCGGGGAGCCACCCGCGCCCGAGGCGCTGCGCCAGCTCGAGGTTGCGGCTGCCGCCGGTGTCGACGCCGTCGCGGCGGACCTCGCCGGCCGGACGATAGGCTGACCCCGTGGCTGCGAAGACGGAGACGCTGCACGTGAGCGGCATCCGCTGCGAGCGCTGCGTCGCGCGGCTCGCCGGCGCGCTCACGGGTCTCGACGGTCTCGAGGCCGCGAACGCGACGCTCATGGGAGAGGTCACGCTCACCTGGGACGACGACAAGACGACGCGCGAGGCGCTCCTCGCGGCGATGGAGAAGTCGGGCTTCCGCGAGCTCTCCATCCCTGCCTGAGCGGGAATCGCGCGCGCTCTCCGCGCGTTCTAACGATCAAATGCCTGTTGCTACTGTGCCCCGCATGGCCGAGGCGTCGGACGCTACGCGTATAGCTGCGACCGCCCGCGATCGCGTGCGTTTCGAGGAAGAGGCGCTTGCGCTCTCCGACCAGGTGTATCGCGTCGCGCGCCATCTCGCCGGCTCGCGCGAGGACGCCGACGAGCTCGTCCAGGAGACGTACGCGCGTGCATTTCGAAGCTGGCGCTCGTACCAGCCCGGGACGAACCTGCGCGCGTGGCTTCTGCGCATCCTCACGAATCTCAACATCGACCGCGGTCGTCGTGCACAGCGCACACCGCCGATGCAGGGGCTCGAGGCGAACGACTATTTTCTCTACGACAAGCTCGCGGAGTCGGACGGAGGATTGTCCGACGAGGAGCGCGTCGTCGAGCGGCTTTCGCAGGACGACATCGTGTCGGCGCTCTCCACGGTGCCGCACGACTTCCGCGATGTGATCGTGCTGGTCGACATCGGTGACTTCAGCTACCAGGACGCGGCGCAGATCCTCGACATCCCGATTGGGACCGTGATGTCGCGGCTGCACCGAGGACGCCGCATCCTCAAGCGTGAGCTCGCCGAATCCGTGTTGGAGGAGGGTTCATGATGGGCCACCACGACGACCCCTGCGCGCACTGCGAAGAGATGATGCAGCCGTATCTCGACCACATTCTCAGCGAGGCTGAGAAGGTCGAGGCGGAGATGCATCTCGACGAGTGCGACTGGTGCCGGCGGCGGTACCGCTTCGAAGAGAGCCTGCGCGTGTACGTGCGCCAGGCCGTGAGCGAGCCGATGCCGGCTGCGCTCAAGCTGAAGCTTGCGGCGCTGCGCATCCCGCTCGACTGAGCTACACGGTCTTCTGCTTCGCGTTCCGCGGCCGCGGATGGTCGCCGCGTGCGAGCTGACCCTCCACCGACGCGAGTACCTGCCCTCTCAGCTGCGCGGAGACCGTCCACCGGTGCCTGATGGGGTAGGGCGACCAGCTCACGGCCTCGACGGTCCAGTCGCGCGCCCGTCGCGCGAACAGCCGCCTCACTCCGCGGAGCCTGCCCGACTCCGGCCGCACGCGCTCCCGGTACGCGTAGATCTCCCAGTCGCGCCCCGCCGGGTCGGTCGTGCGCGCCCTAGGCCGAAGGCTGCTCATCGACGTCGCCGGGCGGCGTGAGGTCGGTGCAGTCGACGAGCCGGGCCGAGAGCGACCGTGCGCCGGCATCCGGCACCTTCGCCCACGCGGCGCGCGCGATGAGCACCGGGTGCAGACGTACGCCGTCGTACGACGCGGCGACGACGTCCCCGCCCCCGTCGCGCCACGACGCCACGACACGGTCGACCGCGCGCGGGTCGAGACCGGGCCCGTCGGCGAGCACGACGAGAGCCGCCTCGGCATCGCCTGGCAGCGCGGCCAGCCCGCAGCGGAGCGACGCCCCGGCGCCGCGCTCCCACTCGGGACAGTGAATCGTGCGCACAGCGACGTCGATCCCGTGCGCCCCGGTGACGACGACGATGCCGTCGATCGACGTGTGCTCGAGCGCCGCGAGGACAGGCGGCAAGAGCACCTGCTGCTTCGGCGGCGAGCTCCCATACCGGGACGAAGCGCCCGCAGCCAACACCACGGCGTACACCACGACGCCATCATCGCTGTTCGGTCCAGGGTCCGCGCTAACGCGAAGCGTTAGGGCGGGCCGGACGAAGCGTCCGGTCCCGCCGAAGGCGCGACCGGACGCGCAGAACGAAACCGTCGCCCGCTACCCCAAGAGCTCGCGGGCTCAGCCCGCGAGCGCTCCCGCGAAGCGGGTGCCCAGATCGTCGAAAGTGCGCAGCACTTTCGACGACTAAGAACAGCCCGCCAGCGCGGACCAGCGGTTCTCGACGTCGAGCACGTAGTGCATGCCGGCGGGGCCGAGGACGCCGTCGGCCTTGTCGATCGCCGTCGGCCCGACGTTGTACGCGGCGAGCGCGAGGTCGGTGCGCGCGTAGCGGTCGAGGAGCAGTCTGAGGTAGCGCGCGCCGGCGAGCACGTTCAGCGCCGGCTTGTCGACGTTGAGGTTCAGGGACGCGCCGGTTGCCGGCATCACCTGGAGCAGCCCGCGGGCGTCTTGCGACGACACCGCGTTCGGCTGGAGCCGGGATTCGACCTGGGCGACGGCGACGAGCATCGACAGCTGGAAGCCGGTGTCGTTCGCGGCCCGCACGAAGGCGGGCCGGAGCTTCGCCGGGATCGGGCACCGGTTCGAGGGCGAGAGTCCCTTCGCCGGCAGCGCCGGGAGGTGGGGCACGATGGACGTCGCCGTGCGTTTGCCGCGCGCGCCGGCCGCCACCGCGATGGTGCATGCGATGCCGGCGACGGCGAGGAGGATGAGGAGCCGCGTCCGCATTCCGGGCCGGGAACCTTATCTCAGCTCAGGGAAGTTGGGCGAGCGCCCGCCGGACGAGCGCCCGGGCGACGTCGGCCTTCCAGGCCGTCCGCGGCAGCGGCGTCGCCCGGGCGATGTCGTCCGGGCTCCCGAGGAGCCACGGGATCGGCGCGACGCCGGCGAGGGCGATGCGCGTCCCATTTGCGCTCCTCACCGCGGCCACGCCGACCTGCGGGAACGACCAGCGCTTGCGGTCCATCGCCTTCAGGTACACGCTCGCCTCGACCGGCGGCAGCTCGACCTCGAGGATGAGCTCCCCCGGCTCGAGCGTCGTCGTGCTCCGGTCGGCCTCGTCCGGCAGCCGGTAGAGCTCGCCGAGCGGCAGCTCGCGGCGGGTCGTGTGCAGGCGCGCGTCGAGCGCGAGCAGTGCCGCCGCGATGTCCGACGGGTGAGCCGACGCGCAGAAGTCGTTTCCGAAGATCGCATGCTCGCGGTGCTCGCCTTCCCGGGCGTGGCAGCGGTCGCCGCCGTGCAGGCGGCACGGGTACTTCAGCCGCCAGTACCAGCAGCGGGTCGACTGGAGGAGGTTGCCCCCGATCGAGCTCATGTTCCGCAGCTGCGGCGACGCGGCGAGGCGGCAGGCCTCGCGGAGCGCGCCGGGCACATGGGGGTCCGACTCGAGCTCGGCGAGCGTCGTGCCGGCTCCGATCCTGCCGCCGTCGACCCCGCGCGGGACGACGCCGCGGACGTCGACGAGCGTGCTCGCGTGCAGGATCCCGTCCCGGAGGAGGGGCACCACTTCGGTGCCGCCGTGGAGGAAGAGCCCGCCGTCGAGCTCGGCGACGCTAGACGGCCGCAGGAGCTCCACGCCGTTCCCTTTCCGCCGCCTCGCGCAGCGCGCGCAGCAGCTCCTCCCGCGAGATCGGCAGCTCGTGGACGTCCGCGCCGGTCGCGTCGCGGATGGCGTTCGCGATCGCTGCGGCGACGGGGACGATCGGCGGCTCGCCGAGGCCCTTCGAGCCGAGGCTCGTCAGGTGCTCGTCGGGCTTGTCGACGAACTCGCACACGATCTCGGGAACGTCGGCCATCGTCGGCATGCGATATGCGTCGAGGGACTGCGTCAGCACGCGGCCCGTCTCCTCGTCGAGGAGCCGCACCTCCGAGAGCGTGTGGCCGATTCCCTGGATGATCCCGCCCTCCACCTGGCTTCCTGCGCCGAGCGGGTTCACGATGCGGCCGACGTCGTGGACGGCGGCGACGCGCTCGACGCGCACCTCGCCGGTCTCGACGTCGACGGCGACCTCGGCGACGTGCACGCCGAACGTGAGCACGCTCATGCCGGTCGGGTTCGGGCCGCGCGCGCCCTTGCCGAGGATCTGCGCGCTGCCGAGCAGCGACAGGAACTCGTCGAGCTCGACCGAGAGATTCCCGTCGGCGGAGACGATGCGTCCGCCGCGGATGTCGAGCACTCGCTCCTCGAGGTCGTAGCGCTGTGCGGCGATCTCGACGATCTGCCGCTTCAGGTCGGCGGCGGCGGCGCGTACCGCCGGCCCGACGGACGGCGTCGTCGACGATCCCGCCGAGAGCGTCGCGTACGGGCCGCGCGACGTGTCGCCGAGCGAGACCTCGACCCGGTCGAGCGAAACGCCGAGCTCCTCGGCGGCGATCTGCGCCATCGCCGTCCGCGTGCCGGTGCCGATGTCCTGCATCGCCGTCACGACCATGATGCGGCCGTCGGAGCCGGCGCGCATCCACGCGTACGACGGCGGTCCGCCGCCGCCGTACCAGATCTGGCTCGCCATCCCGACGCCGCGCTTCCACGTTCCGTCGGAGCGCGCGTGCACGTCGTGTCGCCGCTCCCAGTGCTTCTCGGCGAGCGCGTAGCACTCGGCGAGGTTCTTCGACGAGAACGGCGTCCCGTCGTTGGAGCTCGCGTAGTTCTTCCGGCGCAGCTCGAGCGGATCGAGGTCGAGCTCGGCCGCGAGCTCGTCGATGAGGCACTCGAGCCCGAACGTGCCCTCGACGAAGCCGGGCGCGCGGAACGCCTTCATCGGCGGCGTGTTCAGCTTCGCCGTGTACCGCACCGCACGCACGTTGTCGCACGCGTACAGCATCTTCAGCGGACCTTCGGTCGACGCCGACCAGCCGCCCCAGCCGAGCGCGTTGATGAACTCGCCGCCGAGCGCGACGATCGTCCCGTCGCTCCGCGCGGCCGCCGTCAGCTTCTGGATCGTGGCGTTGCGATTGCCCGCGGCGACGTTCTCCTCGGCACGTGTGAGCGCGCAGCGAACGGGGCGTCCGGTTCGGCGCGCGAGCTCGGCGGCGACGAACGTGTACTCGCCGGCGGAGTTCTTCGAGCCGAACCCGCCGCCCATGTACTCGCAGACGACGCGCACCCGGTCGGCGGGGATCCCGAGCTCGCGGGCGACCTCGTCGCGTACGCCCCAGACGTACTGCGTCGACGTGTAGACGTCGAGCCGGTCGCCGACCCACTCGCACACGGACTGGTGCGTCTCCATCGAGTTGTGGAGCACGACCTGCGTCCGGTACGTGCCCTCGACGACGACGTCGGCCTCGGCGAGCGCGCGCTCGAACGTCGCCGCGCTCGTACCGGACCGGCTCGGCGGCGAAGAGCTCGCGCCGGACCGCCTCCTCGGGATCGGTGACGACCTCGAGCCGCTCCCATTCCACCGCGATCGCCTCGAGGGCGGCGCGGGCCTGCCCGAAGGTCTCGGCCGCGACGGCGGCGACGGGCGCGCCCGCGTAGCCGGCCTCACGGTCGAGGCCGGGCGCGTCGTCCGGGCCGACCGCGGCGTGGACGCCGGGGAGATCGAGCGCCGGCGCGAGGTCGATCCGCTTCACGCGCGCGTGCGCGTACGGGGAGCGGAGGATCGCCGCCTGGAGCATTCCGGGCAGGCGGATGTCGGCGGTGAAGCGCGCCTCGCCGCGGACGCGCTCGAGCGCGGTCTTCCGCAGCGCCGGCCGGCCGACGACGTCGCGCGGCCCCGCGGGCCACTGCTCGAGCGGATCCTCCTCGACGACGAGCCAGACCTCCTCGAACCGGCCTTCGACCTCCTTCTCGGTGCGGATCAGTCGCGCCACGAGCGGATCGCCTCTTCGATCTTGGGATACGTGCCGCAGCGGCAGATGTTCCCGGCCATCGAATGCCGTATCTCGTCCGGCGACGGGTCGGGGTTCGCGGCGACGAGCGCAGCTGCCGCGACCACCTGGCCGGGCGTGCAGAAGCCGCACTGCACCGCGTCGGTGCGGACGAACGCGGCGACGAGCGGGTGGTCGCGCAGCCCTTCGATCGTCGTCACCTCGCCGTCGACGGCGTGCGCGAGCGTGATGCACGACAACACCGGCGTTCCGCCGACCTGGACCGTGCATGCGCCGCAATGGCCTTCGTTGCAGGCGATCTTCGTTCCCGTCAGACCCAGTCGCTCGCGGAGGACCTGCGCGAGGCTCGTCCCGACCGGCGCGTCGAGCCGCTGCTCGTGGCCGTTCACGGTGAGCCGGAGCTCAGGCACTCGACGTCACCGCCAGCACGTCGGCCAGATGGATGAGACGCGAGGTCGTGCGCGCGACGATGCGAATCTCGGCCTCGTCCTCGGCGTCGGGCAGCGTGCGCCACAGGTCGCTCGCGCCGACGAGCAGCTCGCGGATCTGCTCGAGCGCCTCGCCGGCGTGACCGTTGCGCTCGTACGTCGCGTTGAGCGCCAGCCCGAGCGCGCCGAACGAGTCCTGCTGGCGGACGAAGAGGAGCGAGAACGCCATCGTCAGGTACTGATGGATGCGTGCGAGCGGCATCGACTGCTCGAGCGTCTCCGCGCCCTGCGGATACGAGGGCTCGAGCGGGGGCTCGGCGTTCAGGATCCGCCTTGCGTTCCCCGCGAGCATCCCGACGACCTGCTCCTCCGTCATGCCCGAGACGCGTGCCGTCCGCAGCGACAGGAGGAGCGAGTTCGGCTGGCCGCCGTACGGGTAGTCGGACGCGTAGACGATCTGCTCGGGTGGGACGAGGCGGAGGAGGCCGAGCAGGTCGATCGCGCTCCACACGGAGGTGTCGAAGAAGACGCCTGCGGTGCCGGCGAAGTTCCCGGCGAGCCCGGACAGGTCGGCGATGCCGGCGTGCGCGATGATCAGCTGCGCGGCCGGATACGCGTCGACGAGCCGGCGGAGGTGGTCGGCGATCGGAGGCAGCCCCCGGCCCCCGTGGATGAGGATCGGCACGCGCCGTTCCGCCGCGATCGCGAACACCGGAGCGAGCCGCTCGTCGTCGAGCATGAACTTCTGCGCGCGCGGGTGCAGCTTGATGCCGCGGGCGCCGCGGTCGAGGCAGCGTTCGGCCTCGGCGATCGGATCCTCGGTGAGGTCGAGCCGGACGAACGGGATCATCCGCCCCTCCGAGCGTTCCGCGAACGCGAGCGTGCGGTCGTTTCCGGCGCGGAAGCCGGGATGCCGGTCGGGCTCGTCGAGGCAGAACATGAAGCAGCCCGACATGCGCCAGCGGTCGAGGATCTCCTCGAGCTCCTCGTACCGGCCGGTCATGCCGTCGATGTCGTTGCCGAGATGGGTGTGCGCGTCGAAGATCTCGGCGCCGGCGGGAAGCTCGGCGTCCAGCTGCTCTTCGAAGGCGACGAAGAGCTCGCGTGCGCGCTCCAGCGGCTCCACCATCTCGACTTTACCCGTGGCGGTCAGCCGAACGTCGCAGCGAGAAGCCGCTCGAGGAAGACCTTCTCCGGCACGGCGCCGTCCCACTGCGGCACGCCGTTGACCACGATCCGCGGCACCGCCCAGACCTCCATCTCCTCGGCGAGCGTCGGGAACTCGGTCGACTCGACCGCGGCGGCGGTGATCCGCGGCGAGGCGAGTGCGCATCGGTACGCCAGCAGCACGGCCGGCGGGCAATGCGGTCAGGTAGGGGTGACGAAGACGTCGATCGCGAGGTCGCGGTCGAGGCCGGCGAGCAGCTCGAGCGACTCGGGGCGGAGCGAGGGCTCGCGGCGCCCGGCCTCGAGCACCGCGCCGACGAGCGAGCTGAGCTCGTAACCCCACGGCAGCCCGTCGTAGCGGACGCCGACGTCCTCGCCCTCGGGCCGGACGAGGACGGCCGGGAACCGTGCGACCCCCTCGGGCTTCTCCTCGACGCGGCAGGAGAGCGAGCTCGACAGCGCGCAGAGCTCCTCGACGACGCGCACCGTCTCGGCGCCGAAGTCGACGTCGCGCGCGCCGTGAAGCGGCGTCTCCTCGGGGCCGAGCGCGACGAGGAGCTCGACGGGCCGTTCGAGTGCGTCGAGCAGCTCGCGAACCTTCTCCTCGTCCTCGGGCCGGAAGAGCGCCATCGCGTGGACTATACGATCGGATCATGGCCGACTCGGTCCTCATCCATGCCGACTCGATCCGCTCGCCGGAGATGCGCCACGAGGTGCCGGTCGCCGTCCCCGACGCGTTCCTCTACGTCGAGCACGGCGGCAAGCGCACGGTCGTCGTCACTGCGTTCGAGATCGAGCGGATCTCGAAGGCGGCGCCGGACATCGAGACGCTCCCGCCCGAGCGCTTCGGGATCGACGAGCTGCTCGCCGCCGGGATGCCCGCGGAAGACGCGGCGCTCGAGGTCTACCTCCGCGCCTGCCAGGAGCTCGGAGTCGCGCGCGCGGTCACGCCGCCGACGTTCCCGCTCGAGCTCGCCGACCATCTGCGCGCGAACGGCATCGAGGTCGACAGCGACCGCGCGCTCTTCGAGGGCCGCCGTCGAAGGAAGAATCCGACCGAGCTCGCGGGGCTGCGCCGTGCGCAGCGCGCGTGCGAGGCGGCACTCGACGTCGCGCGCGAGATGCTGCGCCGGTCGGAGGTCGCGGGCGGTGCCCTCGTCCTCGGCGGCGAGCCGCTCACGTGCGAGCGTCTGAAGATCGAGATCGAACGCGTGTTCAGCGAGCACGGCGCGTTCGCGGACGAGTTCATCGTCGCCCACGGCGCACAGGGCGCGGTCGGGCACGACATGGGCTCGGGCCCGATCCTCGCCGGTGAGGCGATCGTCTTCGACATCTTCCCGCGCGACCGTGAGACCGCCGTCTTCACCGACATGACGCGCACGTACGTCGTCGGGGACGTCCCGGACGAGCTGCGCGAATACCACCGCCTCGCCAAGGAGGCCGTCGACCTCGCCAGCGCGGCCGCAGGCCCCGGCGTCGACGGGCGCGACCTCATGCGGATGGTGTGCGACCTCTTCGCCGAGCACGGCTACGCGACGCCGCTGACGAAGAAGCCCGGCGAGGTCATCCACAGCGGCTTCTTCCACGGCCTCGGCCACGGTGTCGGCCTCGAGGTGCACGAGCGCCCCCACGTCTCCCGCACGAGCGACGAGCTCCTTCCCGGGGACGTCATCACGATCGAGCCCGGGCTCTATCGCGCGGGGTACGGCGGCGTGCGTCTGGAGGACATCCTCGTCATCACCGATGACGGCGCCGAGACGATCACGCAATACCCGTACGACCTCGAGCCGTAGCAAATCATCGCACGCCGCTTGACGTCCGTCCGACGGATGCGCGAAAGTGCCGCCTGTCACTTCGGCGCCGCCGGCGGCCCGAGAGTGGGTCGCGCGCCGACGCCGACTACAGGGAGGACCTTGCATGAGCGCAATGAGCTCTGAGCGGCCGGTCCAGCTGGTGGAGAGCACGCCCGCCGCCGACCCGGCCGCGTTGGGGTTGGCAGGGTTTGCACTCACGACGTTCCTGCTGAGCGGACACAACGCGTCGTGGATCCCCGACCTCATCTGGGTCGGCCCGGCGATCTTCTACGGCGGCCTCGCGCAGCTCCTGGCCGGCATGTGGGAGTTCCGGAACCGGAACGTCTTCGGCGCGACGGCGTTCTCGACGTACGGCGCCTTCTGGATGTCGTTCGGCCTGTTCGTCATCCTGGCGCTGACGACGGGCTTCCTCGGCAGCTACAAGGGCAACGACCTCTCGAACGCGGCCGCATGGTTCCTGTTCGCGTTCCTGATGTTCAACACGTACATGCTCATCGGGAGCATGCGGGTGAACATGGCCGTGTTCGCCGTCTTCCTCACACTTGAGATCACGGAGCTGCTGCTCGTGATCGGCAACTTCAACGCCGCCCACACCGACGGCAAGCACCTGTGGTGGGTGCACGCGGGCGGCTGGATGGGCATCGTCACGGCCGCCGTCGCCTGGTACACCTCCGCGGCGGTCGTCTGGAACAACCAGGCGGGCCGGACGGTGCTCCCCGTCGGCAAGCCCATGATGACCTGACCCAGAGGCTCTTCGGCGCCGCCCGGACCTCCCCCGAGGCCGGGCGGCGCCGGACCTCCCGCGGCGATCAATAGGATCCCGAGGCATCCGCCCCACTGAGAGGAGGCCGATCTTGGCGACCGAGACGAGTCACGCGATCGAGACGATGCTCCTGGAGGAGCGGCGGTACCCGCCGCCTCCGGAGTTCGCGAAGCAGGCGAACGCGCAACCGGACATCTACGACCAGGACTTCGAGACGTTCTGGGAGCGTGAGGGCCGTGAGCGCGTCACCTGGTTCGAGCCCTTCTCGAAGCTGTACGAGTGGGAGCCCCCGTACGCGAAGTTCTACCTCGGCGGGAAGCTCAACGTCTGCTTCAACTGCGTCGACCGGCACGTCGAGGCCGGCCAGGGATCGAAAGTCGCCATCTACTGGGAGGGCGAGCCCGTGGACGACCGCCGGGAGATCACGTACGCCGATCTCCAGCGGGACGTCGTCCGCTTCGCCAACGCGCTGAAGAAGGTCGGCGTGAAGAAGGGGACGCCGGTCGCCATCTACATGGGCATGGTTCCGGAGCTCGCCGTGGCGATGCTCGCGTGCACGCGCATCGGCGCGCCGCACACGGTCGTGTTCGGCGGCTTCTCGGCCGACTCCCTCTCTGGGCGCATGAACGACATGAAGTGCGAGGTCGTGATCACGCAGGACGAGGCATGGAGGCGCGGTTCGACCGTGCCGTTGAAGAAGACGGTCGACGAGGCGATGGCGGCGGCGCCGGGTGTGAAGCACAGCGTCGTCCTCCGCCGCACCGGCAACGACGTCCCGATGCAGGAGGGCCGCGACCACTGGCTGCACGATCTCGAGGGAGACGTGTCGGACGACCCGTCCTCGTGCCCGTGCGAGCCGATGGACAGCGAGGACCTGCTGTTCCTCATGTACACGAGCGGGACGACGGCGAAGCCGAAGGGGATCATCCACACGACGGCCGGCTACCTCGTCGGCACGTCGACGACGCACAACTACATCTTCGACCTGAAGCGCGACGAGGACGTGTACTGGTGCGCTGCCGACATCGGCTGGATCACCGGCCACAGCTACATCGTGTACGGGCCGCTGTGCAACCAGGCGACGTCGGTGATGTACGAGGGCACGCCGGACTTCCCCGACAAGGACCGGTGGTGGTCGATCATCGAGCGCTACAAGGTGACGATCCTCTACACCGCTCCGACGGCAATCCGCTCGCACATGAAGTGGGGGCCCGAGTACGCGCAGAAGCACGACCTCAAGTCACTGCGCCTGCTCGGGTCGGTCGGCGAGCCGATCAACCCGGAGGCGTGGATCTGGTACCGCGAGCACATCGGCGGCGACCGCACGCCGATCGTCGACACGTGGTGGCAGACGGAGACGGGGATGGTCCTCATCACGCCGCTGCCGGGAGTCACGACGCTGAAGCCCGGATCGGCGACGAAGCCGTTCCCGGGCATCGCGGCGGCCGTCTTCAGCGAGCAGGGCGAGGAGGTAGGCCCCGGAGGGGGCGGCTACCTCGTCCTGAAGAAGCCGTGGCCGTCGATGCTGCGCGGCATCTTCGGCGACGACAAGCGCTACCGCGAGACGTACTGGTCGAAGTACCCGGACGTGTACTTCGCCGGGGACGGCGCCCGGATCGACCAGGACGGGGACTTCTGGCTCCTCGGCCGCGTCGACGACGTCATGAACGTCTCCGGTCATCGCATCTCGACGATCGAGGTGGAGTCGGCGCTCGTCGACCACCAGGAGGTCGCCGAGGCGGCGGTGTGTTCGCGCGCCGACTCGGTGACCGGCGAGGCGATCGTCGCGTACGTGACGTTGAAGGGCGGCGCGGAAGGCTCCGTCGAGAAGCTCGAGGAGCTGCGCAATCACGTCGCGAAGAAGATCGGTGCGATCGCGAAGCCGGCGAACATCGTCTTCACGCCGGAGCTGCCGAAGACCCGCAGCGGCAAGATCATGCGCCGTCTCCTGCGGGACGTGGCGAACAACCGCCAGCTCGGCGACACGACGACGCTCGCCGACCCGACCGTCGTCGAGGAGATCAAGCACCGAGCCGACAGCGAGAGCTCGGACGAGTCGTAGGTGGCGGGGGCGCCGCGTGAGCGGCGCCCCTCACACTCCGGCAGCTACGGGCTGGTACTCCTCGTTCATCAGCGGGCTGGAGAGCAGGAAGTCGGCCGTCGAGCGGTTGCACGCGATCGGGACGTTGCAGACGACGGTGATGCGCAGCAGCGCCTTGACGTCGACGTCGTGGGGTTGCGGTTCGAGCGGATCCCAGAAGAAGACGACGAAGTCGATGCGTCCTTCGGCGATCGCCGCTCCGATCTGTTGGTCGCCGCCGAGCGGGCCGCTCAGAAATCGATGCACCGTCAGATCGAGCTCGTCCGCGACGAGCGCCCCGGTCGTGCCGGTCGCGTACAGCTCGTGCCGGGCAAGCGTGCCCCGATTGAAACGGGCCCACTCGACGAGGTCGGGCTTGCGGTTGTCGTGCGCGATGAGCGCGATGCGCTTACGCAGTGGCATCGCCGGCGACGGGGTCACGTCCGAACCGTACACCTGAACATCCTCGACTCTCCGGTACGGGGACGCACCGGCTGCTGATCGACGGAAAGGAGACCGTGATGGGCATCCGCTCGGAATCGCTCGACCCGGAAGGGCACCGGCGGCTCGGCGTCGAGCTCTTCAACAGGACGTGGACGCTGATGGAGAAGGACGGTCGGACGCCGGCGCAGGACGACGAGCTCCTCCACTGCGCGCACGCCTCCGCGTACCACTGGTCGCTCGTCGGCACGGTCGCCAACCGCGTGCGCAGCGAGTGGCAGTGCTCGCGCGTCTACGCCGTGCTCGGCCGGGCGGAGCCGGCGCTGCACCACGCGCGCCGCTGCCTCGCCCTCGCCGAGTCGGCTCCGTCGGAGCTGGAGGAGTTCGACCTGCCGTTCGCGTTCGAGGCGATGGCGCGTGCGCACGCGGTCGCCGGCGACGAGCCGCAGGCACGCGAGTGGCTCGCGCGTGCGAGCGCGGCGGGTGAGGAGATCGACGACGAGGACGACAGGGCGCTCCTCGCGGCCGACCTGGCCACGATCGGGTAGGTATCCGGGGGCCGTCCGCGAACGTTGATAGAAGAAGACAGCTTCCGGCCGGGTTGAAAGCACTCTGACGGGCGGCTCCGGGATAGGTGCTGACTGGACCGCCGACCAAGGCCAGCCACTCTCTAGACGAACGCCTCCGCGTCCTCGACGACGCGGATGCGCCGGAGCGGCGAGGCGACGAGTGGCAGGAACGAGAGCGCGGCTCCGATCGCGCCGATGAGCAGCGTCGGGCGGAGCCCGATGGTCGAGCCGAGGGCGCCCCCGGCGAGCCCACCGATCGGAATCACGCCCCACACGACGAAGCGGCGCGACGCGTTCGCTCGGCCGAGCAGGCGGTCGGGCGTGATCGTCTGGTAGAGGCTGATGCCGTTGACGTTCGCCGCGATCGCGCAGTAGGCGAACGTGAGCCGGGCGACGACGATGAACGTGATCGCGTAGCCGTCGCGCGCGAACGGGATGAGGAGGTTGCCGAGCCCGCCGACCGCCGCGAGCAGGATCATCGCCGAGCCGAGGCCGAGGCGGCGCGCCAGCCGCGTCGCCGTGAGGGCGCCGAGCAGCGTGCCGATGTTGACGAGCGAGAGCATCAGCCCGATCGTCGCCGCGTGGAGGTGGAGATCCCGCACGGCGAACACGAGAAGGATCGAGACCAGCATCGTCGTGAAGAAGTTGTTCGCGGCGACCCAGAGCATCATCGAGCGCAGGATCGGATTCCCGACGACGAAGCGCAGCCCCTCCGCGATCTCCGTGCGCATCCGCCGCTGCACGCCGGCGACCCGCTCCGGCAGCACCTCGACTCGCCTGATCGTGCCGAGCACGAGCGCCGAGACGACGAAGCTCGCCGCGTCGGCGGCGATCGCGTACGGCGCCGTGATGGCACCCACGAGCACGCCTGCGAGACCTGGCCCGGCAAGCTGCGCGCCCGAGTTGCTCACCTCGAGCTTCGAGTTCGCGTCGCCGAGCTGCGAGCGCTCGACGAGCGTCGGGAGGATCGTCTGGTACGAGACGTCGAAGAAGACGGTGAGCGTTCCCGCGACGAAACCGACGGCGAAGAGCTGCCCGACGGTGAGGCCTCCCAGCGCATAGACGACCGGGATCGAGCCGAGCGCGGCTGCCCGGCCCCAGTCGGCGGCGATCATGAGCGGCCTGCGCCGGAGCCGGTCCACCCAGACGCCGGCGGGAAGGCTGAACAACGCGAACGGCAGGAAGTCGACGACGTTGAGCGCCGCGACCTCGAAGGTCGTCGCGTGGACGACGAAGATGGCGGCCAGCGGCAGCGCGAGCCCGGTCACCTGGCTGCCGAGCTCGCTGACGCTCTGCGCGCCCCAGAGCAGCAGGAAGTCGCCGTTGTGCCACAGCGGTCCGCGTGGCCTGCGCACAGCCCGATGCTAGAGCTTCACGGTTCGTCAACAATCGTCGGCCACGATTTGCGTCGTGCGCGGAGGTCTTGTCGCATTCCTCGCCCTCCTGGCCGTCGCCGTGCCGTCGGCGGGCGCCGCGCCTCCGTCTCGCTTCCTGCTCACCCTCGCGCGCGACGTCGGAGGTCACCAACCGCCGCGCCTCGTGCTCGTCGATCGAAGCGGATCGCTCGTACGGCAGATCGGCACGGCCGGCTACGTGGCCGTGAACGGCGAGTGGTCCCCGAACGGGCAGTCGATTGCCTGGTCCGACCCGGCCGGCGTGCACGTCGAGGACGCCGACGGCTCGAACGCCCGCCTGCTCGTCGCGCACGAGGCCGGTTGCAACACCGCCTGTACGCAGCCCTCGTTCATCTGGACGCCGGACGGCACCGGGCTCGACGTCGGCGGCGTCGGCCCGCAGACGAACGAGTTCCTGTACGTCCCGATCGACGGCTCGCCGCCGTCGCCGCTCGCGCCCGCGCGTCCGTGGGCGCTGGCCGGGCCGGTCGAGTGGACGACAGGCGGGCGTTCGCTCATCTGGTCGAGCTCCGGTGGCAAGCCGGGTACGGCGGGCTGCTGCCGCTTCTCCGTCTTCGAGACCGTCGCCGCGACACATGCGACGCGGACGCTCTTCACCGGCCCTTCGCAGGGTGTGCAGGGGCCCGTGTTCTCACCGGACGGCCGGCAGCGGATCATGTTCGACGAGGCGCCGAACCCGAAGGACGACTATCGCTTGCGCATCGTCGAGAACGCAACCGGGAAATCGCGCGTGCTCGTCGCCGCCGGGGCGACGTCCGATGCGCGCTGGTCGCCGGACGGCCGGACGATCGCGGCCGAGCTCACGGGGCAACGTGTGATCACGATCCCCGCGGCAGGCGGTCGCCCGAGGACGGTCGGACGAGGCCTCTCCGTCTTCTGGGGCCGTGACGGCACGCTGTACGTGCTCCGCAACACCTGGAGCGAGGTCTGGACGAGCCGGAACGGCTTGCCGGAGCGATTCCTCCTCCGGGCTCCCGGTGGGCTGGAGATCTACTCGCTCGACGCGGACTGACTAGAGCAGCTTGTCGAACCGCTCGGCGTCGTCGAACGGCCCGATCACCGCGAGCCGCAGCCGGTCTTCGGCGACGATGTCCTGCGCGACGCGCTGCACGTCCTCGGCCGTCACCGCGGAGACGCCGGCGAGCACTTCCTCCGGATCGGGCGCGCGCTGCTCGAGGACCTCCTTGCGCAGCCCGAACATGATGAGCCCCTGCGGGTTCTCGAGCTGGAGCACGAAGCGTCCCTTCGCGAAGCTGCGCGCCTTCTCGAGCTCGTCGGCGGGCACCGGTGCGGCGGCCATGCCCTTCAGCTCCGCGGCGACCGTCGACACCGCCTCGTCGATGCGATTGATGTCGACGCCGGCCTGCGAGTAGAGCGACCCCGTGTCCGTGTAACTGTGGTTCGCGCCGAAGACGTAATAGGCGAGGCCGCGCCGCTCGCGCACCTCGGTGAAGAGTCTCGACGACATGCCGCCGCCGAGCACGGTGGCGACCATCTGCAGCGCGTAGCGGTCCGGATGCTCGAGCGGGTAGCTCGGCACGCCGAGGATGATGTGCGCCTGGTCCGACTGCTTCGTGAACACCTTCACGCGCCCGTTCGCGTACGGCTCGACCGGCGCAGGCGTATCCGTCTTCACCGCCGGCAGGTCGCCGAGCAGCGACTGCAGGCGCTCGACCGCGTCGCCGCCGATGCGCCCGGCGATGCCGGCGACCATGCGTTCCGGGTGGTACCAGCTGCCGAGATACGAGAGGAACGTGTCGCGGCTCGCGCCGCGCACGGTCTCCTTGCGGCCGAGGATGTCCCAGCCGAGCGGCTGATCGCCGTAGAGGAGCGACTCGTACACCCCGCTGATGTAGTCGCGCGGCGTGTCGAAGTACATGTTCATCTCCTCGACGATCACACCCTTCTCGCGCTCGATCTCCTCGCCGTCGAAGCGCGAGTTGCGGAGCATGTCGACGATGACGTCGAGCGCGACGTCGCGGTGCTCGGCCGCGCACCTGACGTAGTACGCCGTCGCCTCCTTGCCGGTGAAGGCGTTGAACTCGCCGCCGATCGCGTCGATCTCACCTGCGATGTCGCGCGCGGTCGGGCGCCGCTCCGTCCCCTTGAAGAACATGTGCTCGGCGAAGTGCGCGATGCCGTTCGAGTCGGCGGTCTCGTACCGCGAGCCGGCGGCGATCATGACCATGCACGTCACCGACTGCGCATACGGCAGGTCCGCGGTCAGGACGCGCAGGCCGTTATCGAGGACTGTCCGCTCGAACATGCTCACGCCGACAGCCTCTTTCGCCAGCGGTCGGGAATAGCCCTGCTCGATCCGCTCGCGTAGTCGTAGCCGACGAGGACGCTCTTCGCCTCGGCGACGAGGCGTTCGTCCGAGCGGAGCTCGTACTCGAGCTCGAAGCTCTTCGTGCCGAGCCGTGATGGGCGCACGCCGATGGACACCGTCTCGCCGACGGCGAGCGGCGAGCGGAAGTCGATCTCCGTCCGGGCGAGGATCACGTCGGTCAGGGGCATCTCCTCGCCGGCGCCGAACCACGCGAGCCGCGCCTGCTCGAGGTACGTCGAGTAGACGGCGTTGTTCACGTGGCCCATGCCGTCCAGGTCGCGGAAGCGCACGGTCTCGCGGTGCACGAACGGGAACCCCTCCACGCGATCGATGGTATAGACGCACTGTGGCCGGAGAGCAGACGAAGGCGGCGATGGCCGCCCAGCCCGAGTGGCTCGCGCAGGTACCGACCGGCTCGCGCTTCCCCGACGGCGCGCGCCTCCTCTTCACCGGCTGCGGCACGTCGTTCCATGCGGCGTGGACCGGCGGGGAGGCGGTTCAGGCGCTCGAGCTCGTGCTCGCTCCCGAGCGCGACGCCGACCTGCTCGTCCTCGTCTCCCACGAGGGGACGACGCCGCTCACGCTCGAGGCCGCGCGTGCGTGGCGCGGGCCGAAGTGGCTCGTCACCGGCACGGCGGACGGGCCGATCGCCGACCTCTGCGACGAGGTGGTCGTGTGCACGCCCGCGATCGAGGAGAGCTGGTGCCACACGGCGAGCTACACGTGCGCCGTCGCGGCGATCGCGGCGCTCGAGGGCGAGGACGTCTCGTGGCTTCCGGCCGCCGTCGCGGCGGCGCTCGAGGCCGATCTTCCGGCCGTGGGCGAGCAGGAGCGCTTCCTCGTCGCCGGCGCCGGGCGCGACCTGCCGACGGCGCACGAGGCGGTGCTCAAGCTGCGCGAAGGCGCGTGGGTGGCGGCGGAGGTGTACGAGACCGAGCAGCTTCTGCACGGGTATCTCGCCGCGGTCGACGAGTCCGTGCGCGCGTTCGTCCTCGAGGGCGAGGGGCGCGCAGCGGAGCGCGCCGGCCCTGCCGCCGCCGCCCTGCGGGCGCTCGGCTGCGACGTCACGCTCGTGCCGACGCGCCACCCGGTCGTCGACGTCGTCGTCTTCCAGCGGCTCGCGGTGCACATCGCCGATGCGCGCGGCAGGGAGCCGGACCGCATCCACCGGCACGACCCGCGCTGGGCCGCCGCAGCGGCCGCGGGGAAGGCCGAGGCCTAGGCGAGGAGCTCGCGCTCGCGCTCGCGCGTGAGCGTCGGCCGCTGCTCGCCCGCCTCGAGGCTCCACGCGAGCGTGTCGCGGGCCGTGTCCTCGAGCGGCCGGAACGCAAGTCCCGCGGCGACGGCGCGGGAGACGTCCGCCCGCAGCAGCCCGGCGTACTCCTCGCCCGGAAGCCAGAGCGGCAGCTCCATCCACGGGCCGACTCCGGCCTCGAGGAGCTTCGCGTCGTCGACCCACACGAGTCTCGCGCCGGGCGCGATGCGCACGAGCGTCTCGCCGAGGGTCAGCGGCTCCGCCGGCCCGGTGGCGTTGAAGACCCCGGCGATGCAACGCCCGGCGACCCGGATGAGGAAGTCGCCGAGGTCGCGCGCGTCGACGAGCTGCACCGGCTGCGCCGGATCGCCCGGCGCGAGGACGTCTCCGCCCTCGGCGAGCCGGCGCGGCCAGTACGTGAACCGGTCGGTCGGGTCGTAGGGCCCGGCGATGAGCCCGGGCCGCACGACGGCGGCCCGCTCGCCGAACACGTCGAGCACCGCGCGCTCGGAGCCGACCTTGAGGCCGCCGTACTGATCCGCGTCGAACGTCTCCGGCTCGGGATCGGGCGGCTCGAGCACCGGCGACGACTCGTCGAGCGGCTTCGACGCGTCGGCGTACACGGAGATGGTCGAGACGAAGACGTAGTGGCCGGCCGAGTCCGCGAGCAGCTCGGCACGGCGGCGCGTGTGCCGCGGCAGCTGCGTCGGGTCGAGGTCGACGACGGCGTCCCACGCGCGCCTCCGCAGGGCGTCGAGGCTCTCGGCGAGGTCGCCGTGCAGCCTCTCTGCCTCGGGATAGAGGCCCGGGTTCGTCTGGCCGCGGTTGAACAGGGTCACCTCGGCGCCCGCCGCGAGCGCCGCGTCGACGACCGCGCGGCCGAGGAACTTCGTTCCGCCGAGGACGAGGAGCTTCACGCGGCGTACCGCTCGAGGACCCGGCCCACCGCCTCGGCGCCGAATCGGACCGCGTCCGCGGGAACGCGCTCGTCGGCGGCGTGGACGACCTTGAGGAAGTCGAAGCCGTCCGGGAGGTTCAGCGGCAGGAAGCCGTACGTCTGGATGCCGATGGACGCGAAGAAGCGCCCGTCGGTCACGCCGGCCTGGAGCATCGGCACCGGCACCGCGTCCGGATCGAGCTCGCGGAGGATCGTCGACAGCGCGTCGAGCTGCGACAGGTCGGAGTGCGCCGGATACGGGTCGTGGCGCACGACGTCGAGCTCGAGCTCCGGGCCGACGAGCGCGTGGATCTCACGGATGACGTCGGCAGGCCCGAATCCCGGGAGCGAGCGCGCGTCGAGCTCGAGCTCGACCACCGACGGGACGACGTTGATCTTCTCGCCGCCGTGGACGATCGTCGCGCTCACGGTGTTGCGCAGCATGCGGTCGAGCGGCCGCAGCTCCGGCAGCGGCGCACGCAGCGTGATCTCCGCGAGCCGCGGGTCGAGGAGGGAGCGGAGCACGAGCGACTGCGGCCGCGGCAGGGCGTTCGCCATCGCCTCGATCTGCGCGCGCGCCACCGGGGTCACGTGCACCGGCAGCCGCCGGGAGTCGAGCCGCGCGAGGATGCGGCCGACCTTGCCCATCGCGCTGCCGCGCACGCCGATCGCTGCGTGCCCGCCCGGCCCGTGGACGGTTCCCTTCAGCCAGCAGATCTGCTTCTCGGCGACCTGGATGGGATAGAAGCTGCGGCCGCCCACCGGGACGCGCGCACCGCCGAACTCGCCGAGCGCGTGCTTCACGCCCACGAACAGGTCGGCGTGCTCGTCGGCGAGGAAGCGCGCGCCGAAGTCGCCGCCGTTCTCCTCGTCGCTCAGCACGGCGAGGATCACGTCCCCGCGCGGCTTCAGCTCGCCCCGTGCCGCGCGGAGGAACGCGTCGACGAGCATCGCGACGCCGCCCTTCATGTCGAGCGCGCCGCGGCCCCAGACCCAGCCGTCGACGAGCTCGCCGGCGAAGGGCGGATGCGACCACTGCTGTCCGGCGGTGGTGACGACGTCGACGTGGCCGTACAGGAGGAGCGGAGGCGCCTCGCCCGCCCCCGGCACGCGCGCGATGAGGTTCGGGCGCGCGTCGTCCTTCGCGACGATGCGCGTCTCGACGCCGGCTTCCTCGACGAGCCGCTGCACGTACGCGATGCACGCGGCTTCGTTCCCGGGCGGGTTCGTCGTGTCGAAGCGGATGAGCTCGGTAAGCAGCTCGACGACGTCGGTCACATGGCCTCCAGCGCGTGCAGGAGCCGGTCGACCTCGTCGGTCGTGTTGTAGTGGGCGAAGCCGGCGCGGACGGCGCCCTCCTCGCCGAGGCCGAGCCGGTCCATCACCTCGACCGCGTAGTAGTTCCCGTCCCAGACGGCGAGGTCGCGTTCGGCGAGCCGCTCGGCGACCGTGCGCGGCGCGATCCCGTCGACGGTGAACGCGAACGTCGGGACGCGGCCGTCCGTCGTCGGGAGCCCGTACAGCGTGCAGCGTTCCGGCAGTCCGGCGAGGAACCGCTCGCCGAGGGCGCGCTCGTGCGCCTGGATCGCCGGCCAGCCGACCGAGCCGATGTAGTCGACGGCGGCGACGAAGCCCGCGAGCAGCTCGTGCGCGAGCGTGCCCGTCTCGAAGCGGTGGTGAGCCGGCCGAACCTTGTACGTGCGCCACGAGTCGGCGAGCGCGTCGCGGACGTACGCGAGCCCGAGGTGCGGGCCGAAGAACTTGTACGGCGAGCAGACGAGGACGTCGACGCCGAGTGCTTCGACGTCGATCGGGCCGTGCGGCGCGTAGTGCACCGCGTCGGCCCACGCGAGCGCGCCCGCGTCGTGTGCGAGCTCGACGATCCGCGCCGCGGGGGTGAGCGTGCCGACTGCGTTCGACGCGAGCGGAAAGGCGACGACACGAGTACGCTCGCCGATGAGACGCTCGAGGTCGTCCATGTCGAGCGTCGTGTCGTCGTGGACGTCGACGACGTGAACCGTGAGGTCGAGGTCGTGCGCGAGCTCGAGCCACGGCGAGACGTTCGCGTCGTGGTCGAGCCGCGTGACGAGGATCTCGTCGCCGGCGCGCAGCGTTCGGCCGGCGGCGCGCGAGAGCGCGAAGTTCAGCGTCGTCATGTTGGCGCCGAACGTCGTCTCGCCGGGGTCGCACCCGAGGAACGACGCCGCCGTCAGCCGCGCCCCGGCGACGAGCGCGTCGCTGCGGCGGCTGTTGCCGAACGGGCCGCCGAGGTTCGCGTTCGACTCGCGCAGGTACCCGGAGATCGCATCGATGACGGAGTCCGGACACTGTGTCCCGCCCGGGCCGTCGAAGAAGGCCGTCGGCCCCTGGAGCGCGGAGAATCGCGCGCGGACGGCGCCGACGTCGAAGGCGATTGCGGCCATGAGGTTGACACTACCCTGTGGCCCGTGAGCACTCTCGCGCCTCCGAAGGAGCGGGTGGACCGCGGCGACCGGAGCGCCCTCGGCCGCGCGTGGCGCGTCATCGTCCTGAACGACGACCACAACACGTTCGACGGGGTGGCGTTCGCGCTCTCGTCCGTCCTGCCGGGTGTGGACTTCGACGCGGGCATGCGGCTCGCGAACCGGATCCACGACACCGGCCAGGCGATCGTGTGGTCGGGCGACCGCGAGCACGCGGAGCTGTACTGGGAGCAGCTGCGCGACCGCGGTCTCACGATGGCGGCGCTCGAGACGTAGTGCCGTCCGGGGCGGGTCCTAGGCTGCATGCGTGCGGCGGCTCAGAACGCTGTCGGAGGCCGAGTGCTGGGCCCGTTGCTACGGGAGCTCGGAGGCGACGGTGACGATCGTGAAGCTCGAACCTCGGCGTCCCCGGTATCCGACCTCGGTGTCCGGCGAGGCCCTGCGGCAGCTCTTCGAGGACCGGATCGACGCGCGCGTCGACGACGAAGCTGCGTAGCGCAGTACCCGACATTCTCGCGCCGGACCTGCGGGTGGTGTTCTGCGGCATCAACCCGGGCCGCGTCTCGGATGCGGCCCGCGCGCACTTCGCGAACCCGCGCAACGACTTCTGGCGGCTCCTGCACGCGGCCGGCTTCACGTCGAGGCTGTACGAGCCGGCGGAGCAGTTCGAGCTCCTGAAGGAAGGGATCGGCGCGACGAACGCCGCCGCGCGCACGACGCCCGGCTCCGGCGACCTGCGCAAGGCGGACTTCGACCGGGCGCGGATCGAGCGGGTGGCGTGCGCCTTCCACCCGGCGTGGATCGCGTTCGTCGGCAAGGAGGCCTACCGGGGGCTCTTCGGCGAGCGACCCGAGCTCGGCGTGCAGGAGCGCATGCTCGGCGAGACGCGGCTGTTCGTCCTGCCGTCGACCTCGCCGGCGAACGCGGCGGTGCCGTGGGCCGAACGGCTCCGCTGGTTCCGTCAGCTCGCCGGCTTGGCCGTCTGAGTCGTCCAGCCGAAGCCGTTCCAGTACCGCAGCAGCGCCTCGTCGTTCGGGTCGCGGTACCAGCCGGCGGGAAGGGTCGGCACGGTCGACTTGTATCCGGTCGCCGGCTCGCGGCGGCCGGCCGGCTCGAAGAAGAACGACGCGAGGCCGGCGAGCATGAGGCTGATGGAGGCGGCGATCGCGAGGTCGAGGCCCCAGCCGATATGGATGAGCGCCTTCTCGAGCGTCTGGTACCGAGGGTCGACTCCGCCGAGCGCGGAGGTGATGCGGTGGTGCTCCCAGACGGTGAGCACGAGGCCGGCGAGGCCGGCGAAGAGCGCCCAGACGCCTGCCGAGCTCGTGGTCCGGCCGAGGAAGACCATGAGGCCGCCGAGGAGCGCGATCGTGATGAGCGCCCCTGCCTCCTTTTTCTGCACGTCCCAGCCGGTGAGGGAGAGGACGCCGAGCGCGTTCAGCCACGGGCCGAAGGCGCCGATCGCCATCAGCCCGGCACTGAGCAGCGCCCACGCGAGGATGCCCGCCTTGTGCATGGCGGTTCAGGTATCGGCGCGCCGCGAGCGCCGCTTGAGAGTCAGCTGCGCCAGCGGTTCGTGATCGGGGTGCGGCGATCGCGCCCGAAGGCCTTCGGGCGGAGTCGCACACCCGGAGGCGCCTGGCGGCGCTTGTACTCGGCGCGGTCGATCATCGCGACGGCGCGCTCGACGACGTCGGGGTCGAAGCCGTCCGTCGACAGCTCCTCGAGCGAGCGGTCCTGTTCGACGTAGGCCTCGAGCACCTTGTCGAGCGCCGAGTACGGCGGGAGGGAGTCCTCGTCGAGCTGATCCGCGCGCAGCTCCGCGCTCGGCGCACGGTCGATGATCGACGGCGGGATCAGCGCGTGGCGGGCCTGTTCGTTCAAGTGCCGCGACAGCCGGAAGACGTCGGTCTTGAAGACGTCCTTCAGCAGCGCGAAGCCGCCGGCCATGTCGCCGTACAGCGTGGCGTATCCGACCGAGAGCTCCGACTTGTTGCCGGTGGCGACGAGGAGCCAGCCGTACTTGTTCGAGAGCGCCATGAGCAGCGTGCCGCGGATGCGCGCCTGGAGGTTCTCCTCGGTGAGGTCGGGCTCGCGGCCCGCGAAGCTCGGCGCGAGCGCTCCGAGGAACGACTCGACCATCGGCTCGATCTCGATCTCGCGGAAGTCGCAGCCGAGGCCTTCGGCGAGCGCGCGCGCGTCGGCACGCGTCGCCGGCGAGGAGTAGCGCGAGGGCATCGACACGCAGTGCACGCGGCCGGCGCCGAGCGCCTCCACGGCGAGCGCAACGGTCAGCGCCGAGTCGATGCCGCCGGAGACGCCGACGAGCACGTCCGAGAAGCCGTTCTTCGCGACGTAGTCGCCGAGCCCGAGCACGAGCGCCTGCCGCATCTGCTCGATCTCGTCCGCGAACGGCTCGAGGACGGGGGCCGCCGCCGTCGCGTGCGCGTGCGGCGCGCCGACGTGGATCGTCGTCACCGGGCCGAGGTCGCCGCGATCCTTCGCGAGCGCGCGCCGGCGGGCGTCGGTCAGCCGCCGGGCGACGACGCTCGAGAGGTCGACGTCGACGACGAGCAGCGCCTCCTCGAACCCCGGTGCGCGTGCGATGACGTCGCCCTCGTCGTCGATGACGGCGGAGTGGCCGTCGAAGATGAGCTCGTCCTGCCCGCCGACGGTGTTGCAGAACGCGACGTATGCGTTGCTGTCGCGCGCGCGCGTGCGGAACATCTCCTCGCGCTCCCGGTCCTTGCCGACGTGGAACGGAGAGGCGGAGATGTTGACGAGGAGCTGTGCGCCGGCGAGTGCGAGGTCGGTGGCGGGCGGCCCCGGCTGCCACATGTCCTCGCACACGGTGACGCCGACGAGCGCGTCGCCGTGCTCGAAGAGGTAGAGGTCGTGGCCGGGCGCGAAGTAGCGGAACTCGTCGAAGACGCCGTAGTTGGGGAGGAAGCGCTTCCTCACGAGCGCCTTCAGCTCGCCGCCGCTGCAGACCGCGCACGCGTTGTAGAGGTCGCGGTCGAGGTGCGGCGTACCGACGAGCAGCGTGATGCCGCGCGACGCCTGCGCGATCTGCTCGAGGGAGCGCTTCGCTGCCCGCACGAAGCCGGGCCGCAGGAGGAGGTCCTCGGGCGGGTAGCCGGTGACCGCGAGCTCGGGGAAGATGGCGACGTCGGCGCCGGTCTCCCGCGCCTGCTCGAGCCGGTCGAGGATGAGCGCGCGGTTCCCCTCGAGGTCCCCCACGGTGGGGTTGATCTGGGCGAGTGCGAGCCTCACAGGTTTGAGACTATCAGGCGAAAACCTGCAGGCGCCGGCGGACGTCCGCCTCGAGCACCGGGCCGCCGGACGGCGATCGCCGCCGGCAGCGCCGCGACGTCCATCTACCGTCGCAGCCGGATCGCGTTCAGATCGTCCGCGAGGATCGCGGCCATCCGCTCGCGCAGCGTCTCCGGCGGGTCGTGCTCCGCGTGGAGGTAGCGGCCGGCGAGCGCGTCGAACTCTCCGGTCGCGAGCGCGTGCACGAGCCGCGGTGCGCACTCGGGCGGGGTCCACGGTGCGTCGTCGCCGAGCCACGCCGTCATCGACGTTTTGACGAGACCCGGCGAGATGGAGAACACGAACACGTTCTGCGGGGCGAGCGATGCGGCGAGCATCTCGGAAAAGCGGTGGACGGCCGCCTTGCTCGCCGGGTACGCGGTGTTGCTCGGCCCCTCCCGCGGCGGCAGGTATGCAGAGCCGGACGCGACGTTGACGATGCGCCCGCCGCCGCGCTCGACCATGAGCGGCGCGAAGGCGCGGCAGCACATGTACGTGCCGAGCACGTTCACCTCGAAGACGTGCCACCACGCGTCGACGTCCGCGAGCGGATCGTCGGGGCCGGAGATGCCGGCGTTGTTGACGAGCAGGTCGAGTTCGCCGAGGTCGCCCGCCCAGCGCGCGACGTCCTCGCGCTTCGACACGTCGCCGACGAGCGCGCGCCCGCCGATCTCCTCCGCGACGGCATGAACCTGGTCGGCGGTGCGGCCGGTGACCGCCACCTCCATTCCGGCGCGGGCGAGCTCGCGCGCGACGTTCGCGCCGATCCCGCGGCCGCCGCCGGTGACGAGCGCCGTTCCCCTCAGCTCAGCGGACAGCATCTGCGATCTCCTCCAGGGACTCGGGGTTCTCGAGCGACGAGAGATCGCCGGGATCCTCGCCGAGCGCGCGCGAGCGCACCGCCCGGCGCACGATCTTCGCCGAGCGCGTCTTCGGAAGCGCGCCCACCCACACGACGCGGTCCGGCTTGAACGCCTTGCCGAGCGCGTCCGAAACGGCCGCCGCGACGCGCGCGCCGTCCCGCTCCTCTCCGGGCAGCGCGACGCAGAAGATCCACGCCACTTCGCCCTTCACCTCGTGCGGGATGCCGACCGCCGCTGCCTCGGCGACGATGCCGCTCGCGATCGCGGCCGACTCGAGCTCGGCCGGGCCGATGCGCTTGCCGGCGATGTTCAGCGTGTCGTCGCTGCGCCCGTGGAGGAACCAGTAGCCGTCCTCGTCGATCGAGGCCCAGTCGCCGTGCGTCCAGATGCCGGGAAAGCGGCGCCAGTACGCGTCGAGGTAGCGCTCCGGATCGCCCCAGATGCCGCGCGTCATACCCGGCCAGGGACGCCGGCAGACGAGCTCGCCCACCTCGCCGCGCACCGGTCGGCCCTGCACGTCGACGACGTCCATGTCCAGGCCGAGCGCGGGGAAGCCGAGGGCGACGGGCTTGACCGGCTCGGTGATGACGGTCGTGAGGAAGCACGCGCCCACCTCGGTGCCGCCCGAGACGTTCACGATCGGCACGCGCGAGCCCCCGACCTGCTCGAAGAGCCAGCGGTACGGGTCGGGGTTCCACGGCTCCCCCGTCGTGCAGAAGGCGCGCAGCGACGACAGGTCCGCCTGCGGGTCGCCATGCGGGATGAGCGCCCGGACGAGCGTCGGCGAGAGGCCGAGCATGGTCACGTGCTCCGACTCGACGAGCCGCCAGAGCCGGTCGGGCGGGAAGTCCGGCGCGCCTTCGGAGAACACGATCGTCGCCCCGGCCGCGCCGCACCCGACGACGGTCCACGGCCCCATGATCCAGCCCATGTCCGTTGCGAAGTGGACGCGGTCGCCCGCCTTCACGTCGCACTGGTACGCAGGCTCCCGCGCGATCGAGACGAGGAACCCGCCCTGCACGTGGAGCGCGCCCTTCGGCCGTCCGGTCGTCCCCGACGTGTATGCGAGGAGGTACGGAGCCTCGCTGTCCACCTCGCGCGGCGGCAGCGTTCCCGGCTGCTTCGTCACGACCTCGGGCCACGTGCGGGTCTCGCGGTTCCACTCGATCACGGTGTGCTCGCCGGTCTCGTCGAGGACGGCGCGCATCTCCATCCGCTTGCCGCGGCGCAGCGACCAGTCGGCGCAGATGACGACCTTGGCCTGCGCGTCCTCGAGCCGCGACGCGATCGCCGGCGCCGCGAAGCCGGAGAAGATCGGCACCTGAACGGCGCCGACGTGCGCGCACGCGTGCGACGCGACGGCGACGGCCGGGCACATCGGCATGAAGATCGCCACCCGGTCGCCCTCCTCGACGCCGAGCTCGACGAGCGCCTCCGCGAGCTGCGTCGCCTGCCGCGACGCCTCGTTCCAGGTCAGCGACTCGCGCACGCCGTCTTCGTACAGCCCGACGAGAGCCTCCCCGTCGCCGGCCCAGCGGTGGAGGCACGCGCGGGCGATGTTGACCCGGCCGCCGACGAACCACGTCGTCCACTCGGGCCCGCGGGAGTCGTCGAGGACGGCCGTCCACGGCTCCGAGAACTCGATCTCGAGGTCGTCGACGACGGCCGGCCAGAAGCGCTCCGGGTCCTCGACCGAGATGCGGTGGAGCTCGTGGTAGCCGTCCGCGGCGAGCCGGCGCGCGAGCCGCGTGACGTTCGCGCGCTCGACGATCTCGGGCGTCGGCGCCCAGACATAGCCGCTGTTGCTAGTATGCACTAACTTAGTGGATGCTAACCGGTGAGGGGGAAGTCTTGAAGGCTCGTATCTTCGCGGAGGAGAACAAGAAGTGGTGGACGCTCGCGGCGGTGGCGTTCGGCCTCTTCATGATCATGCTCGACAACACCGTCGTGAACGTAGCGCTGCCGTCGATCGAGCGCGACCTGAAGATGTCGATCGCGTCGCTCGAGTGGATCGTGACGGCCTACGCGCTCGTCTTCGCGTCGCTGCTCATCACCGGCGGGAAGCTCGCCGACCTCTTCGGGCGCCGGCGCATCTTCGTCGTCGGGCTCGTCGTGTTCACGCTCTCCTCGCTCGCCTGCGGGCTCGCGCCGACCGCAGGCTTCCTCATCGGCGCGCGCGCCGTGCAGGGGATCGGCGCGGCGCTCATGACCCCGGCGACGCTGTCGATCATCACCGCGACGTTCCCACCGCGCCTGCGCGGCACCGCGATCGGCATCTGGGCCGGCGTCTCCGCCATGGCCCTGGCCATCGGCCCCCTCGCGGGCGGCCTGATCGTCGACAACATCAACTGGAACTGGATCTTCTTCGTCAACGTCCCGGTGGGCGCGGCGGGCATCGTCGCCTCGCGCATCTTCATCACCGAGTCGCGCGACACCTCGCGCGAGCAGAGCATCGACATCCCAGGCCTGCTGACGTCCGGCGGCAGCCTGTTCGCGCTGACGTACGCGCTCATCGAGGGCAACCGTCACGGCTGGTCGTCGCCGGAGATCGTCGGCCTGTTCGTCGCCGCCGCCGGCCTGATGGCGGCATTCGTCCTCCTCGAGCACCGCCAGCGGCTGCCGATGCTCGACCTCTCGCTGTTCAAGAACGGCGCCTTCGTCGGCGCGAACATCGTCGCCCTCATGGTCTCGCTCGGGATGTTCGGCGTCTTCTTCTACGTCTCGCTCTACGTCCAGAACGTGCTCGGCTACTCGCCGACGAAGGCGGGCGCGATGTTCCTGCCGATGACGCTGCTCATCATCGTCGTCGCGCCGTTCGCGGGGCGTGCATCGGATCGCGTCGGGTCGCGCTGGCTCATGGGAGGCGGCATGACCCTGCTCGGCATCTCGCTGCTCTTCTACCAGCGGGCCGGCGTTCACTCGGACTTCTGGACGCTTCTGCCGGCGATGGTCATCGGCGGCGTCGGCATGGCGATGACGATGTCCCCGATGACCTCGGCGGCGATGGCCTCCGTTCCGGTCGACAAGGCCGGTGTCGGCTCGGGCGTGCTGAACAGCTTCCGCCAGGTCGGCGGTGCGCTCGGCATCGCCGCGATGGGCGCCATCCTCGCGTCCTACCTGCCCGCCGGCACGTCGACGCGCTCGCTCCTCGGCAGGCAGGAGTACGTGAACGGGATGCACGCGGCGCTCCTCGTGAGCGCCGGTATCGCGTTCGCCGCAGCCGTCGTAGCGATCGTCCTCGTGCGCACGCAGCCCGCGGTGGAACGGGCGCACATCCGCGAGATGGGCGCGAACGTCGAGGCGGCGTGAGCGTCGTTCCCGTTCGCATGGCGGCGGCCGACCGCCGCCGCCATCTCATCGAGACGGCGATCACGGTCTTCACCGAGGGGAGCTACCGCGGGACGACGACCGCCGAGATCGCGCGGGCGGCGGGTGTGTCGGAGCCGATCCTCTACCGGCACTTCGCGTCGAAGCGCGAGCTCTACCTCGCCGCGCTCGACCACGTCTGGTCGAAGGCCAGAGCGAAGTGGGAGGAGCTCCTCCTCGGCTCGCCCTCGGTCGCGGGCGGCTTCGAGGACATGGGGCGGGGTCACTTCTCGGTGCGCGACTGCAAGTTCCAGCTCGCGGAGATGTGGGTCCAGGCGCTCGGCGAGGCGGCGGACGACCCCGAGCTGCGGAAGCACCTGCGCAAGCACATGCGCGAGGTGCACGACTTCCTCGCCGACGTGATCCGGCGCGGCCAGGAGGACGGGTCGCTCCATCCCGACCGCGATCCCGAGGCCGAGGCGTGGGTCTTCATGGCCGGCGGCCTCTTCGGCATGGTCGGCCGCCGCGTCGGCCTCCTCGACGATGCCGACGTGACGCGGATTCGATCCGCCCGCCTCGACTGGATGCGCGCCTAGGAGAGACGCACTACCGAGGCCGTAGACCTATGTCCGAAGGGTCGACGAAGGCCGACGGCTTACGCGGAGGCGGAGCAGCACGACCATGCGCCGACCAGTGCTCTTCGCGGGGTCTCGTCGGTCGGAAGTGCGCAGCACTTCCGACCGGGTAAAGAAAAGGCCCCGGCTGCGGCTCCGGGGCCTTTTTCTGTTAGAGGCGCGTACTCCCTGCGGCTTCTCGGGGCCCCGGCTCTGCGGCTCAGCCGGGTTTCCCTGAATCGCTGGGTTGCGGCGACGCGCCCCCTGCAAACCCGCCTGGCGTCCGGCTTGGCTGCAAGGTGGACGCACTATACGTCGCCTTCCGGGACGAGTCAAGTGCGGCGGTCAAGTACATTCGCTTTTCGGCTAGTTCACTGGCCATACGGCTTGAATATGCCCTTTTCGGGGGATGGCTCGGGCGGACGCCTTGCGTTTTGGTGAAGCGTAAGGTTCACTTCACCTCACAGGTATGGCCCGAGAGACCGCGATCCGCAGCAGCCGCACTGCAGCGTCCGCCGTACTTCGCCTTGGCGAGCGGCTCCGACAGCTGCGCGTTGCCGCTGGGCTGACCCAGAGCGAGCTCGCCGGCGACCGGTTCTCGAAGGAGTACGTCTCCCAGATCGAGCGCGGCAAGACGCGCCCGACGGGCGAGACGGTCGAGTGGCTCGCGTCGCGTCTCGGCTGCGACGCCGGCTTCCTCGCGAACGGTGTCGCCACCGACGAGCGGGGGCGCCTCGAGGCGGCGCTCGCACGTGCCGAGACGATGATCGAGGCGCACCGGAACGAGGATGCCGCCGCCGAGTACGAGACGCTCGTGCCCGCGTCGCGGGCGACGGGCATTCCCGAGATCGAGGTCCGCGCGCTCGTCGGCGCCGGCCGCACGCAGATGCGCATCGGCGCCCTGCGCACGGCCCTCGACCTGCTGAACGACGCGCGCGGCATCGTCGAGTCCGCCAATTTCTCCGACCTCGAGCGTGCCGAGGTGTACTTCGCGCTCGGCGTCTGCCGCTATCAGCTCAACAGCGTCCAGACGGCCCTCGGCCTGCTGAACGAGTCGCTCGCGCTCGCCGAGCGCTCGGGAATGCCGTCCGACTCGCTTCGCTCGAACATCCTCTCCTGGCGCTCGCGCTGCTGGCGCCGGCAGCGCGACTACGAGGCCGCGCGCGAGGACATCGAGCGCGCGCTCCAGCTCGCCGAGGACGCCGCCGACCCGCGCACGATCGGGGACGCGTATTTCCAGGCCTCGATGGTCGCCGACCGCGAGGGACATTGGATCCTCGCGCGCAACTACGCCGAGAAGGCGCGCGCGGCGTACGAGGAGCTGTCCGACCTCGTGCACGTCGGCCAGCTGAAGAACAACCTCGGCGGCTTCAACTTCATGCTCGGCAAGACCGACGAGGCGATCGGTCTGCTGAAGGAAGCATTCGGCATCGCGCTCGAGACCGGCATGGAGGTCGAGGCCGGCCGCGCGGTCTCGTCGCTCGCGCAGATCCATCTGCGCACGGGCGACGTCGTGCAGGCGGAAGAGCAGGCGAGGCATGCGCTGCGCCTGCTCGAGGGCCGCGACGACTACCTCGACGAGACCGGCAGCGCGCATCTCGTGCTCGGCCGGGCGCTTCTCGAGCAGGACCGGCTCGACGAGGCCGAGGCGGCGTTCGCCGCTGCCGAGGCAAGCTTCGGCCAGCTAGGCTCGGCCAGCCATCGCGCCGCCGCATGGGTCGCTCGTGGCGACCTCGCGGCGCGGCGTGGCGACGACAGGCTTGCAGCGCACCTCTACCGCACCGCGGCAGAGGCGCTCCAGGATGTTCGGTTCTAACGGGGGAGGGGAGGTGAATCACTTGACCAAGGCACGGCTCATCACGCTCATCATGGTCGCGGCGCTCATCGCGATGATGGTGGCGAGGGTCCATCCGGGCGGCCTCAGCGACGGCGGTTACTGGTAGGCGCATGAAAGGGGGACCGCGCCCGGTTGAGGGCGGTCCCCGAGCCTGCGGCTTCTCAGAACCTCTGTCGTTCGGCCTACGGCGGCTCGAACGGAAATCTTCCCCTTGCCCGCGAGCGCGGCGATGATCCGCTGCGCGGGCATATACGGTCCGAGCGGGGTCCACCGGGCGACTGATGCATAACGCGTCGCCCGGCCGCCGGATGGTCCATCGCTTGGACCACCGCCGGTCTGTAAGCTAGGACCGGTATTACTTCAAAAGGGAAAGTGGTCAGGGAAGGAGTCGCAATGGCTTTGCAGCTCGGTGACACCGCGCCGGATTTCGAGGCGGAGACGACCGAGGGACGGATCCGCTTCCACGACTGGATCGGCGACTCGTGGGCGGTCCTCTTCTCGCACCCGAAGGACTTCACGCCGATCTGCACGACCGAGCTCGGCTACATGGCGAAGATCAAGCCCGAGTTCGACAAGCGCGGCGTGAAGGTCATCGGCCTCTCGGTCGACCCGCTCGACCGGCATGAGGACTGGGCGCGCGACATCGAGGAGACGCAGGGGCACGCCCCCAACTATCCGATCATCAGCGACGCCGACTTCAACGTGTCGAAGCTGTACGGGATGCTCCCGTCGAGCGTCTCGGGCGATCCGACGCAGCGCACGCCGGCCGACAACCAGACGGTGCGCAACGTCTTCGTCATCGGCCCGGACAAGAAGGTCAAGCTCATCCTCGTCTACCCGATGACGACCGGACGCAACTTCGACGAGGTGCTTCGCGTCATCGACTCGCTCCAGCTGACGGCCGCGCACAAGGTCGGCACGCCTGCGCAGTGGCAGCAGGGAGACGACGTCATCATCTCCGGCTCGGTCTCGAACGACGAGGCGAAGGAGATCTTCGGCGAGTGGAAGGAGCCGAAGCCCTACATCCGGATCGTCCCGCAGCCGAGGGAGAAGACCCCGGCCTAGGGCTAGGCGTAGAAGTTCCGGTCCCAGCGGTGCCGGGCCAGCACGTCGAGCGTGTGCTCGTCGAGCGGCCCGAGCCCCGCTGCGACCGTGTTCGCCTCGACGTTGCGCACCGAGCGCATGCCCGGGATGACGGTCGACACGGCCGGGTGCGCGAGGCAGAAGCGAAGCGCGATCTCGGGCATGTTCTCGACGGGCACCGCGAGCTCCTCGGCGATCGCGGTGACGCGCTCCCAGACCTCCTGCTTGCGGTCGCCGCGGAAGTAGTTGTTGCGCCAATCGCCCTCCGGGAACGTCGTGTCGGGGCGGATGCGTCCCGTGAGCGATCCCTCGTCGAACGGCACGCGGACGATGACGCCGACGCCCGCCTCGATCGTCGCGGGGAAGAGCCGGTCGGCCGGGCTCTGGTCGAAGACGTTGTAGATCACCTGCACGGTGTCGACGGCGCCGGAGTCGACGAGGCGTAGCGCATTCTCCGGCTGGTGGTCGTTGATCGAGACGCCGAAGTCGCGGATCTTGCCGTCGGCCTTGAGCCTCTCGATCCCTTCCCGCCAGCTCCCCTGGTCGACCCACTCGTCCGACCACACGTGGAACTGCTGCACGTCGATCGTGTCGAGCCCGAGATTGCGGAGGCTCGTCTCCGTGCACTCGAGGATCCAGTCGGCGGGGAACGCCTCGTCGGCGTGGACGCCCGCACGCGCCGGCCACTGGTAGTTCTTCGGCGGAATCTTCGACGCCACCCTGACGTCTCCGCCGAAGTCGCGCACCGCCTGTCCGACGAGGCGCTCGCTGTGGCCCTCGCCGTAGCCGAGGGCGGTGTCGACGAAGTCGACTCCGAGCTCGAAGGCGCGCCTCAACGCGCGCAGCGACTCGTCGTCCTCGGCGCCGAGCCACATGAACTGCCCGATGCCCCAGGCGCCGTAGCCGAGCTCCGACACCTCGCGGCCCGTCCTGCCGAGCGGACGGCGTCTCATCCGGTGTTCGTCCCGGTGCCTTCGATGACGACCTGGGGCACGCGCGCGTGCGGGCCGAGGCGAAGAAGCATGCGCACGACCTCGGCGCAGTCCTCGGGTCGGATCATCTCGCCGGCGGGGATGCCCGACCACTCCGCCATGGGCGTGTCGACGAACGCCGGGCAGATCGCGCAGGCTCGTACGCCTGCATCGTCGAGCTCCCCGTTGAGCGAGCGCGTCAGCGCGATGACGGCGGCCTTCGTCGCGCCGTAGGTGGCGAGGCCGGGCGTCGGAACCGTGCCGGCGATGGAGGCGAGGTTGACGATCCAGCCGTGCGACTCGCGCAGCATCGGGATCGCCGCCTGGGTGACGAGGAAGAGCCCGCGCAGGTTGACGCCGAGCTGGAGGTCGAGGTGCTTCGCCGGCAGCGAATCGACCGTGCCGGCGATGCCGACGCCGGCGGAGTTGACGAGCATGTCGAGCCGGCCGTACCGCTCCCGGTGCTCGGCGACGAGCCGCTCGCAGTCCTCGACCTTCGAGACGTCGGCTGCGATCGCCGTCGCGCCGAGCTCGGCGGCGGCGGCTTCGACCTTCTCTACGCGTCTCGAGACGAGGGTCAGATCGAACCCGTCGTCCTTCAGCGCGCGCGCGATCGCCAGGCCGATGCCCGACGAGCCTCCCGTCACGAGCGCTGCCCGTTCCATGCGACGTACAGTAATCCGGATGGAGACTCCGGTCCTCACGGGTCTCACCGCCGGCGGCGGCTGCGCGGCGAAGTACTCCGCGTCGCGCCTCGAGGAGCTCTTGCGCGGCTTCGTCCCCGCGGAGGCGGAGAACCTCCTCGTCGGGCTCGACCCCGCCGACGACGCGGCCGTGTACAAGCTCGACGACGAGCGCGCGCTCGTATTCACCGTCGACTTCTTCCCGCCGCTCGTCGACGATCCGGCGACCTTCGGCTGCATCGCCGCGACGAATGCGCTCAACGACGTGTTCGCGATGGGCGGGACGCCGCTTCTCGCGCTCTCGATCGCCGCCTTCCCCGAGGAGCTCCCGAACGAGGTGCCCGCGGCCGTCTTCGCGGCGGCGGCCGAGCAGGTGCAGGCGGCCGGCGCCGTGCTCGCCGGCGGACACACCATCCGCGACGCGGAGCCGAAGTACGGCCTCGCCGTCGTCGGCACCGTGCACCCCGACGGGATCTGGCCGAAGTCCGGCGCGCAGGCCGGCGACGCGCTCTTCCTCACGAAGCCGCTCGGCACCGGGCTCGTGCTCGCCGCGAAGGGCGACGCGGGCGAGGCGGTGCGGTGGATGACGACCCTCAACGCCGCGGCGGCCGACGCCCTGCGCCCGTTCTCGCCGAACGCGGTCACCGACGTGACCGGCTTCGGCCTGTTCGGGCATGCGCACGAGATGGCCGACCGCAGCGGCGTGCGCATCGTCCTCGACGCGGCGGCGCTGCCGGCGCTCGCCGGCGCGCTCGAAGCGGCGCGGGCGGGCGTTCGCACGGGCGGCGACGGCCGGAACCGCGAGTTCGCGCCGGTGGAGGCGGACGGCGTTCCGGAGGAGCTGCTCGCGCTCGGCTACGACGCGCAGACCGCGGGCGGCCTGCTCATCTCGCTTCCGGCCGACAAGGGCCTCTCGCTCGAGACCGAGTTCCGCGCGCGCGACCTCTTCCTGCGCCGCGTCGGCGCGGTCGAGGCCGGCAGCGGCGTCGCCGTTACGTAAGCGAACGCTTTCGCGCGAGGATCGACTTCCGCTTCGCGACGAGCTCGGACTCGAGCCGTTGCAGCTCGCCGAGACGCGCGCGAACGAGCGAGAGCTGCGTTTCGACGTGCGGGAGGGCCGCGTCGAGCAGCCGCAGCCGCTCTGCGTCCGACTCGGTCGCGTGGAACTGCTTGCGGATCGCGGCGCGCGCCTCCTCCGCCTCGACGAGCTGCTTCAGCTCGTCGAGCGAGAGGTTCAGGAGCTCGCGCAGCCGCTTCAGCTCGTTCAGGCGCTCGACGTCGTCGTCGCCGTAGGCGCGATGCGTGCCCTTGCGCCGCTCGGCGGGCGCCGGCAGGAGGCCGATCTCCTCGTAGTAGCGGATCGTGCGCGGGGTGAGCCCGGTGCGCTCCGCGACCTCGCCGATGCGGATCACGCGGCCGCCTCGAAGATCTCGTCGGGCGCGACCTGCCCCACATGCGCGGGGCGCAGCATCGAGACCGCCGCGCCGAGGAGCGACACGCCGGTGAGGACCCACAACGCCATGTGCATGTTCGCGATGAACGGGTCGAGCTGCTTCGTCGAGAGGCCCGACGTGATGCCGGAGAAGATCGCGAAGAGGACCTTCGTCGGCACCGCCGACGTCACGATCGCCATGACGAATGCGATCGAGATCACTGCCCCGGTGTTCTGCAGCATGACGCGTGCGCCCGCTGCGATGCCGCGGCGGTGGACGGGGACGACGCCCATCATCGCCGCCGTGTTCGGGCTGTTGAACATGCCCGAGCCGATGCCGACGAGTGCGAGCCAGAGCGCACTCCACACATAGGCGGTGTGCGCCTGCAGCATCGTCATGCCCGCGAGCCCGGCGGCGGAGACGACCATGCCGAGCGCGGCGAGCCCGCGCGAGCCGCGCCGGTCGGCGACCATGCCGGCGAGCGGGGACGAGATGAGCATTCCGATCGCGAGCGGCGCGAGCTCGACGCCGGCGACGATCGGCGATTTGCCCTGCGGGCCCTGGAAGTAGAAGACGAAGAGGAACATGAGCGCGAAGCGCGAGAGACCGTTGATGAAGGCGGCCGCGGACGCCGCCGCGAAGAGGCGGTCGCGGAAGAGCGTCAGGTCGAGCATGGGCGAGCGCCCGTGGCGCTCGATGAGAACGAAGATCGGCAGGAGCACGACGGCCGCGGCGAAGCCGCCGATGACGAGCGCGTTGTTCCATCCGGACAGGCCGCCCTTCGAGAGCGCGAGCACGAGCCCCGTGAGCCCGACGACGAACGTCGAGGTTCCCAGCAGGTCGAGCCCGCGTTCGGTGTCCCGGCCGGAGATCTCGTGGAGGACGAGGTACGCCCACGCAGAGCCGAGCAGGCCGAGCGGGACGTTGAACCAGAACACCCACGGCCAGTGGATCGCGACGAGCGCGCCGCCGAGCACCGGCCCGATGACGAGACCGACGGCCGCGACCATCGTGTTCGTGCCCATCGCGAGCCCGAGCTCCTCCTTCGGGAACGCGTCCGTGACGAGCGCGGCCGCGTTCGCGAAGAGGAATGCGCCGCCCACGCCCTGGAGGACGCGCCAGAGGATGAGGGTCGTCCCGCTGCCGGAGAAGCCGGCGCCGAGCGAGGCGGCCGAGAAGACGAGGAAGCCGAGCACGTACGCGTGCTTGCGCCCGAAGAGGTCGGAGAGCCGTCCGGCCGTCAGCACGAGGACGGTCGAGACGATCATGTAGACGAGGATCACCCAGACGAGCTGCAGCAGCGTCGTGTGCAGGCTGCGCTCGAGGTCCGGCAATGCGATGATGAGGGTGCCCGAGTTGACGGTCGCCAGGAGCATCCCCAGGCTGGTGCAGGAGAGCACCCACCACTTGAACTGCTGGCTATGTCGACGACTCCGAAGAAAACTCATTCTTACGTGAACGTTAGTTTAGCAGCAGTCAGCCGCCGCACGTTCGAGCTCTCGCCGCTCTGGTTCCGCCGGATCGCGTGGTGGACGGTCGGGATGCTCGTCGTGATCGTCGCCACCGGCGCCACCGTGCGCCTCACGGGCTCCGGTCTCGGCTGCCCGCACTGGCCGACGTGCAACAGCACGCATGCGCTCCCGAAGGGCTACCACTCCGACATCGAGTTCTCGAACCGCGTCGTCTCGGCGCTGACCGTCCTCTCGACGCTCGGCCTCGCACTCGCGGCCTGGCGGACGCGCGGGCTCGGCCGGCGCGGGAAGCTGCTCGCGGCCGCCGTCTTCGCCGGCACGCTCGCGCAGGCGCCGCTCGGCGCGGTCACGGTCTACTACGACCTCAATCCGTACCTCGTCATCTCGCACCTGCTGCTCTCGCTCACCGTGCTCGGTCTCGCGGTGCTCGCCGCGCTCGAGGCGGCGCGGCTCCTGCGCGGCGGTCCATCCGCGCTGCCTGCGCTTGCACGCAGCGGCGGCGCGGTGCTTCTCGCGGCGGTCGCCGTGCTCGTCGTGACGGGGACGCTTGCAACCGCCGCCGGCCGCTTCCCCGGCAGTTCGGGGACGAAGGTGGTCCCGCGGCTCGGCACGTTCCATTCCGCGGTGTGGCTCCACGTCCGCGCCGTCGCCGCCTTCGGCATCGTCTTCCTCGTGCTCGCCGGCTGGGCGTGGGTGCGCAGGCGTGAAATCCCGTGGCTCATTCGCGGCTGCGCCGGTCTCCTCGTCGTCCTCCTCGCACAGATGGGGCTCGGCGAGCTCCAGTACCGGACCTACGGCACCGTGCCGTGGTGGGTGGTGGTGCTGCACGTCGCCGCGGGCGCGCTGCTCTTCGCGTGGACCGTGGGACTGGTCGCCCGGCTGTGGCGACCGGTCGATCACCAGTGGCGCGCCCACTAGACTCGGGGAATGTCTGAGCTGAATGTCACGTTCAGGCCGCGGCTGCGTCGGCCGGTGCTCATCGCCGCGTTCCGCGGATGGAACGACGGCGGACAGGGCGCGTCGCTCGGCGCCGCGTACCTCGCCAAGCAGTGGGAGGCGGCGCGCTTCGCCGAGATCGAGCCGGAGAACTTCTTCGACTTCCAGTCGGTGCGCCCGCACGTTTCGCTCGTCGAGGGCGAGACGCGCAAGATCGACTGGCCGGACAACGCGTTCTTCCACGCGTCGATCCCGGGGGCGGACCGCGACGCGATCCTGCTGCTCGGCATCGAGCCGAACCTCCGCTGGCGGACGTTCTCCGGGCTCGTGCTCGAGCTGGCGCAGGATCTCGGTGTCGAGATGCTCGTGACCTTCGGCTCGCTCCTCGCCGACGTGCCGCACACACGGCCTGCACCCGTGACCGCGGCGGCGACCGACCCCGCGCTCGTCGCCGAGCTCGGCCTCGACGCGTCGCGCTACGAGGGGCCGACCGGGATCGTCGGCATCGTGCACGATCTCTGCAAGTCGGCGGACATTCCCTCCGTCAGCTTGTGGGCCGCCGTTCCGCACTATGTCTCGCTCGCGCCGAGCCCGCGCGCCGCGCTTGCGCTCGTGCGGCGCTTCGGCGAGCTCATGCAGCTCGACGTCGACGTGGAGGAGCTCGAGCACGCGGCGGACGAGTACGCCGAGCAGGTGAGCGAGGCGGTCTCGACCGACGCGGAGACGGCGGCGTACGTCGAGGAGCTCGAGCAGCGCGTCGATGCGCTCGCGACCGAGAGCGACCTTCCGTCCGGCGAGACGCTCGCCGCGGAGCTGACGCGGTTTCTCCGCGAGCGCGAGGAGGAGAACGGCGAGGACGGGCCCGAGGGGCCTGCGGGCTAGTCGTTGGTCCTGCGCGGGATCGCCGGCGCCGCCGGTCTCGTCTTACTCCTCGCCGGCGCGGTGTTCTTCGGGCAGGGCATCGGCGCGATCGGCGGGTCGTTCATGACCGGCAAGACGGAGTGGGCCGTCATCGGCGCCGTGCTCGTTGCGGCCGGCTTCGGCCTTCTGGCCCTCGCCCGTTTCCGCGACCGTTCCCGCTGACGGCTTGCGCCGCCTGCGCCGCCGCTTCGCGGCCGGCTGCTGCTGCTCGTCGGGTGCCGCCGTCTGCTGCTGCGCGGCCGGCGTGGCCTGCGCCGCCTCGCCCTCGACGCCCGGCTTCTTCTTGCGGCGCCTCCGGCGGCGGCGCGCGCTCGACGGCTGCTTCGGCGCCGGCAAGTTCTCGGACAGCGCGAGCGCGACCTCGTGGATCTCGCCGAGACGCTCGCGCGCGTCGTCGAGCAGCTTCGTCGACCGCGGCGTGTAGCCCTCGCCCGACGCGAGCAGTGCCGCGCCGACCTGAATCGGCTGCTCGAGCGCGGTCTGGACGAGCCTCGCCGCGTTCTCCTCGTGCCGGTGCCCGCGCGAGTTGGCGAGCGCGCCGAGGAGCCGCTTGGCCTCCGGGTACTCGCTCGACGCGCGCCGGTCCTGCACCTTGCGCGTCGCGCGCGCGAGCCGCCACGTCCACCGGGCGAGAATCTGGTCGGGCGCGTCGGGCTTTCCCTCCGCGATCGCGCGCAGCAGCACCCGTATGCCGGCAAGGCGCTCCTTCTCCCATGTCGGCGCCTGCGACACGAGCGTGACGAGGTCGTCGAAGTCGGCGCGCTCGACGCGCATGGACACGCGGTCCTGCAGCGCCATCAGACGGAGCCGGCGGTTCGGGTTCTCGGCCGCGCACGTGGCGAGGAACTGTTCGAGAGCGCCCTTGCTCGCGCGTCCTTCGGTGAGCTTCTGGACGAACGACGCGCGCTCGTCGAAACGGATCTGGCGGCCGGCGATCGTCGCCCAGTAGCGCTGCTCGTCGTCGTCGAGGAAGCGCGGGTCGACGCGCTGCCACTCGCGCTGGATGACGGCGATGCGCCTGCGCACGTCCGGCGTCACCGGCACGAGCCACGGCGCGGGCGTGAGGCGGCGGCGCGCACGGCGCTGCGAGCGGCGCCGCGGTGCGGGCGTCACACGTGCGCCTTCGCGGTAGAAGTCCGCGTCGAGGAGCGAGTGCAGCGACACGACGCGCTCGTTGTGCGTCGCGCCCTTCGGGACGAAGTCGACGACGATGCCGGCCTCCTTACGCGGGTGCATGCGCATGATGCGGCCGACGCGCTGCTGGTAGACACGGCGCGACGCCGTCGGCGCGAGATGCATGCACACGGTCGCGCGCGGGGAGTTCCAGCCCTCTGCGAGCAGCTGCGCGTTGATGAGCACGTTGATCTCGCCGCGCTCGTACGCCGCGAGCGTCTCGGCGAGACGCACCGGCGGAGTGCGCCCCGAAACGGCCTCGGCCTTGATGCCGGCGGCGCGGAACTCCTGCGCGAGGTTGTACGCGTGGTCGACGCCTGCCGCGTAGACGATGCCCGGCGTGTTGTCGAAGCGGTCGCGGTAGAGGCTCGCGGCCGCCTGGTTCAGCGCCTGGTGGTCGAGGGTCTTGGCGAGGATCTCCTGGTCGAAGTCGCCGCCGACGATCGGCACGGAGTTGATCGCGGCGACCGGCGGCACGCGCAGGCAGCGCAGCGGCGCGATCAATCCACGTCGCGCGGCGTCCTGGAGCGGCAGGTCGTCGACCGAGGCCGGGAAGACGTCGGAGACCTGTTTCGCGATGAGCTGCTCCGTCGCCGTCATGCCGATGTAGACGGGCTCCGGGAACGAGCGGATCGCTGCGGACGTCTTCTCGCCGAGCGCGGTGTGCGCCTCGTCGCAAATGATGAGCTGGTACGCGTCGCGGCTGATCGTGTCGACGTGGCGCGCGAACCATGCGTACGTCTGGATCGTCAGCGGATTCGTGTGCGCGGGCTCCTTGCCGACCTCGATCGCGTCGGTGAAGCGGTCCGCGTAGCCCTCGGTCGTCAGGTCGCGCTGGAACTGCGAGACGAGCAGGCGGCGGTGCGTGAGGATGAGCACGCCGAGCGTGCGGGCCGCCTCGACGAAGCCGGCGGCGGCGATCGTCTTGCCCGACGCGGTCGGGTGGCGGAAGCGATAGCGGCGAACCGCGCCGGGATCCTGCTCCGGCGAGAGCTCCTCGGGCTCGTCCTCCTCCGCGTCCTCGGAGGAGACGACGAGCGTCTCGTCCTCGTCGGCGGCCTCCTCGTCGATCTCGGCGAGCTCGTCCGCGCTGAGGGCGTGGCCGTTGCCGTTCTCGTCTTCGCGCTGGCTCGCCGCGATGAGCTCGGTGAGCATGCCGGCGAGCGCGTCGACCTGATGGCGGCGGAGCGCCGTGCCCGATTTCGTGCGCGGCTCCGGCTCGGCGAGCACGCGCTCGAGCCCGAGCATGAGGCCGAAGCGCACCTTCCACTGCGGGCTGGGCGAGCGCTTGCCCTCGTCGATCTCCGCCGCCGCCTCGTCGAGCGCGCGCCTTCGCGCCGTTCCGGGCGCGAGCGCCTGCGCGGGCTCCTCGCCGTCCCGGAGGAACGGCTCGCCGGCCCACGCTTCCGCGCGGTATGCGGCTGCGGCGAGCGGATCGCTCGCCTCCGTAAAGGTCGTCGGCTGCTGAATGGCTTCCTGCATATGCGCAGCACGCTCAGGTGCTGCCGGAGCTTCCAAAGGTCGGCGCCGCTCGACGAGTCCCCTGGACTGGCGAGCCGCGCTCTGGGAAGCATACCGGGTGTCCCGGGGGCGTCAATCGTCCGGTCGGACGGTACTCCTACTGGCCGAGGCCGCCGAAGACGGCGAACGGGTTGCCGGGCGTGACCTCCCAGACGACCTCGCCGCCCGGCTCGACGCTTCCGTGCAGCCGTTCGGCCAGGGCGTCGGCGTCCTCCTTCGCGGCCGTTCCGACGATCACGTGGTCGAAGAGGCGCACCGGCCGGTAGCCCTCGCCTTCCAGCTGTTCCGTGAGCGCTTTCGCCTCCTGCCGGGACGCGCAGCGCACGCGCACCTCCCACGGCGCGTAGCCGCGATCGAGCTCCTCCTTCTCCCAGCTCTCGCCCGGCGGCTCGTCGTCCCAGCGCTCCTCGTCCTCGAGCCAGTGCTCGATCCGGCTCGCCTGCGCGCGCAGGCCGAGCGTTCCGAGGACGGACGCGATCACCGCCTGCGCCTGCTCCGCCTCCGTCCCGGACGCGGCGTAGACGAAGATCGTGTCTCCGTCGCGCGACACGGCCAGACGGTGCCGTTCGAGCTCCCCGGCGAGCTCGCGCGCTTCGTCGTCGAGCTCGACGCCGAGGCGCTCGAGCAGCCGGCCGTGCTCGTCCTCGACCTCGATGCGGATGCGCCAGTCGTCTGCCACTACACGGGGATCTTGCCGTACCCGGTGACCGCGCCGCCGAGGAACAGTGGCCAGCCGGCGCCGAGGATGAGGCAGGCGTCCACGTCGGCGGGGTCGGCGACGACGCCTTCGGCAAGGAGGTGCCGGGTCTCGTCGGCCACCGCCGCGAGCGCCTCCTCGCGAATCTCGTCGAGCGTGCGGCGCTCCCCCGAGGCGGGCGCGAGCGGGAAGCGATCCGGCCAGGAGCGGTGCATCGTCTCGAGGACGTGCTGCGCGACCGCGGGGCCGACCATCTCCCGCAGGACGGAGGGAGCCATCGGCATGCCGAGGGAGAGGATCGCCTCGTCGACCTCGTCGACGGTGCTGCCGCTCTCGATCGCCTCCATGAGGACCGTCGTCATGCGCGTCAGGAGGCGGTTGACCACGAAGCCGGGTGCGTCGGCGACGAGCACGCCGCGCTTGCGCAGCTTCTTGACGACGTCCCACGCGGTGGCGAGCTGCTCGTCGGTCGTCCGCGACGTGCGCGCGATCTCGACGAGCGGCATCATCGCGACCGGGTTGAAGAAGTGCAGGCCGACGTCTGCGCCCATCTCTTCGACGGAGAGCGACGACGTGTTCGTGGCGAGGATCGCGTCGGGCGCGACCTTCCGTACCTCGGCGAGTACCTCGCGCTTGACGTCGAGCTCCTCGAACACCGCCTCGAGTACGAGGTCACAGCCTGCGAACTGCTCCCAGCCGGTGCCGCCGTCGACGATCGTGGCGAGGAACGGCTTGACCTCGCCGCGGATCGACTCGAGCGCCGTGTCGATGCGTGACCGGTCGATGTCGCGGAGCACGAGCGGGACCTCGAGCCGCTTGAGGAAGAGCGTCGCGAGCTGGGTGGCCATGAGCCCCGCGCCGACGATGCCGATCTTCTGCACCGGGCGCGGCTTCGCGTCGGGCAGGTTCGGCGGCCGCTTCGACCGCCGCTCGACGACGGTGAAGGCGTACGCGGACGCCTGCGCCTGCGCTGCCGTCATCAGGCCGGCCATCGCCTGCTCCTCCGCGGCGTAGCCGTCCTCGAGCGACCAGTCGCGCGCGCCGGCGATGAGATCGAGCGCAACGTACGGCGCGCGCGTCGCGCCGTGTACCGCGTCGTCGACGCGCGAGCGCGCCTTGCGCACGACGTTGTCGAGGTCGGACCAGTCGGGGACGGCGCGCTCCGCCTTCGAGAGCGAGCGCGCGTACTCGAGCGACTCGTCGACGAACTCGACCGGTGCGATCAGCTCGTCGGCGATGCCCAGCTCGACCGCGTCCGCGGCGGTGAGCAACTTGTTCTGGCGCAGCGGGTTGAGGACGATCACCTTCGCCGCCGCCTCCGGTCCGACGAGCCGCGGCAGCAGCTGCGTCCCGCCCCAGCCGGGGATGATCGAGAGCGCGACCTCGGGGAAGCCGACGTGGCGTACGTTCGCGGCGATCGTCCGCGCGTCGCAGTGGAGCGCGAGCTCGAGCCCGCCGCCGAGGCAGGCACCGTTGATCGCGGCCACCGTCGGGAACGGCAGCGCGCGGATGCGTGCGAACAGGCCGTGGCCGGCGCGTGTCCCCTCGAGCGCTTCCTCCGGCGACCGCACCTTCGTGAACTCGTCGATGTCGGCGCCGACGCAGAACACGAACGGCTTGCCGGTGAACACCGCCGCGGTCCAGTCGCCGCGCTCGAGCTCGTCGACGACGGCGACGGCGGACTCGAATGCGGAGCGGCCGAGCGTCGTCGGTATCCGGTAGTCCTCGCCGTTGTCGATCGTGACGAGGGCGACCGTGCCGGCGCGGTTCAGCTTGAAGACGGTGTCCGCCACTACTGAACGTTCTCCCAGAGAAGCGCTGCGCCCATCCCCATGCCGATGCAGAGCGCGGTCAGCCCGTAGCGGCCGCCACGCTCGCGCAGGCCGTGGGCGAGCTGGGCGACGAGGCGGACGCCGGTCGCCGCGAGCGGATGGCCGCAGGCGATCGCGCCGCCGTACGGATTGAGGCGCGGGTCGTCGGCCGCGACGCCGAGCTCGTCGCACCAGGTCAGCACCTGCGCCGCGAACGGCTCGTTCAGCTCGAAGAGGTCGACGTCGTCGAGGCCGATCCCCGCCTGCTCGAGTGCGCGCTTCGTCGCGGGCACGGGCCCGATGCCCATGAGATGCGGCTCGACGCCGGCGTACGCGTACGCGACGAGCCGCAGCTTCGGCTGCAGGCCGAGCTCCTGGATCGTGTCCTCGGCGGCGAGGAAGGCGGCGGTCGCGCCGTCCGTGAGCCCGGCGGAGTTGCCGGCGGTGACGCGGCCGCCGGCGCGGAAGGCCGGCTTCAGCGCGGCGAGGCCGTCGAGGCTCGTGTCTGCGCGGAGGAACTCGTCGCGCTCGGCGATCTTCCAGCCGTCGTCGGTGAACACCGCCATCGGCACGACCGTCTCGCGCATGACGCCGTTCGCCCACGCGGCGGCCGCGCGCTGCTGCGACGCGAGCGCGAAGGCGTCCGCGCGCTCACGCGTGATCGCGGGGAAGCGGTCGTGGAGGTTCTCGGCGGTCCGGCCCATCACCGCCGCGGACTCGTCGATGAGCCGCTCGGAGACGAAACGCGGGTTGAAGTCGACGTCGTCGCCCATCGGGTGGTGGCCCATGTGCTCGACGCCGCCGGCGAGCGCGACGTCGGCCGCACCGAGGGCGATCTCGCCCGCCGCTGCGGTGATCGCGGTCAGCGCGCCGGCGCACATCCGGTCGACCGCGAAGCCGGGGACGGTCTCGGGGATGCCGGCGAGAAGGCCGACGTCCCGGCCGAGCGTGAGGCCCTGGTCGCCGACCTGCGCCGTGGCGGCGAAGACGACGTCGCCGATCCGCTCCGGCGGGATCTCCGGGTTGCGGCGGACGAGCTCGCGCACTGCCTTGACCGCCATGTCGTCGGCGCGCGTCCGCCAGAACTGGCCCTTCGGACCGGCCTTTCCGAACGGCGTGCGCACCCCGTCGACGAAGAAGACCTCGCGCATCTCCCGCATGACTGAATAGTCAATCAGACGCTCGTACACTCCCAGGCATGAGCTGGAGCGAGCAGGCGGCGGCCGCAACCGCCCGCTACGAGGGCGGCGAGAAGCGCGGCGCCGACCAGCGCCAGCTCACCCAGCTCGCGAACGCCGCGTGGGCGGCCGGGCTCTGCCTGTTGATGGACGGGCGCCGTGACGAGGCGGCGACGTGGCTTCGCCAGGCGGCGATGCGCTACCACGAGAGCTGGGCGGTGGCGCCGCCGGACTCGTGGGGGCGCCCGATCGCGGCGATGAAGGCGCAACTGCTCGCGGGCGCCGACGCGCACGCGACCGCGAACTGGACGATCGAGCGGGGCGCCACGCGGTCGGAGTCGCCGATCGGCCGCTACGCGGGAACGCTCGCGCTGCTCGTCCTCGGCCGGGATGCCGAGGCACGCGTGCTTGCCGAGACGCTCGTCGGACGCCTCGACTTCCCGCGCGACGTCGCCGACGCCCTGCTCATGATCGCCGGGCTCGACCGCACCGGGTACGCGGTCGCGGTCGAGAGCGTGCTCGCGTCGTTCGAGCGGCGCGACGACTTCCTCGAGGACGCCGCCGTCGCCGACACCGTGCTCGTGCTGCAGATCCTCGCGGCCGCGCGCGACCTGGCGGTCGAGCTGCCGCCGTCGACGCGCCTGCCCTAGAACTTCGCCGCGGCGGCGCGGTCGAGCACGACGGTCGTCGTCCCGCTCACCGCGCGGACGAGGCTGCCGGGCGTCGCACGCGAAGGCTCGCCGGCGAATGCCCGCGCCGCCGCGTCCGCCTTGTCGGCGCCGGTGACGAGGAAGAGGACGGCGTGGGCTGCGCGCAGCACCGGCAGCGTCAGGGTGATGCGGTCGACGAACGGCTCGAGCTTCGCCTCCGCGCCGATGACGCGCCGCTCGCTCTCGTCGAGCGTCGGCTCGTTCGGGTAGAGCGAGGCGAGATGCCCGTCGGGGCCTAGTCCGAGCAGGAGGAGGTCGAAGCGGGCGAGGTCGCCGAGCTCGCGGTCGTAGTCCTCCGCGCCCGCGTCCCGCCCGAGCTCGCCGCGCATGCGGTGGACGGCGGCGGGCTGCTCGGACACGCGGTCGAGCAGGGCGCGCTTCGCCATGCCGTAGTTCGACCGTTCGTCGTCGGGCGGCACGCAGCGCTCGTCGCCCCACCAGAGCTCGACGCGGCTCCAGTCGCGCTCCCGCTCGGCCGTCAGCTCGTACGCACGCTCCGGCGTCGACCCGCCCGTGAGCACGACGTGTCCGCCGTTCCGCGCGGCGGCCGCGAGGCGATCGGCGACGATTGCGGCGGCGCCGTCGACGTCCTCCGCGACGACGACGTCGACTTCACTCATGCGCGCTCGCGAGCTCCTGCGCGCGCGTCATCGCCGCCTGCACGGCGTTGAGGAGCGCGGCGCGGACGCCCGCCTGCTCGAGCTCGCGGATGGCGGCGATGGTCGTGCCGCCCGGGCTCGTCACCGACTCGCGCAGCTGCACCGGGTGGATGCCGGTGTCGCGCAGCTGTGTGGCGGTGCCGAGCATCGTCTGCACGACGAGCGTCGTGCTCGTCTCGCGCGGGAGCCCGAGCAGGATGCCCGCCTCGATCATCGCTTCGGCGAGCAGCGCGAAGTACGCCGGGCCCGATCCCGAGAGCGCCGTGATCGCGTCCATCGACTGCTCGGGCACCCGGACGACGCGGCCGAGATGCGCGAGAACGTCCTCGGCGAGCGCGAGCTCCGCCTCGCCGGCATGCGACCCGGCGCAGATGCCGGCCATTCCCTCGTGCACGACTGAAGGGGCGTTGGGCATCGCCCGGACGACGGGGATGCCGTCCGGGATGCGCGCCTCGATCTGAGCGGTCGGGATGGCCGCCGCGACCGAGAGGACGGTCTGCCCCGGCTCGAGCAGCGGCCTCGCCTCGGTCAGGAGCGCGTCGATGTCCTGCGGCTTCACGGCGACGACGACGATCTTCGCGCCGCGGATCGCGTCCGCGTTCGAGGTCGTCGCGTCGATGCCGTAGCGCTCGCGCAGCTCCGCCGCGCGCGCCTCCCGCCGGGAGGTCGCGGCCACGTCGGTCCAGCCCGCGCTCACGAGGCCGGCGAGGAGGGCCTCGCCGATGCGCCCGCAGCCGAGGATCGCGATCGGTTGCGCCATCAGGGCGCAGTCTGCCTAGGCGGCGGCCGCGGTGTCGAACGAGAGCAGCCCGCGGGAGAAGCCGGCGAGGAGGTAGACGCTCGCGAGACCGCTCCATTCCCCGTACGGCGCGAGCAGCTCCGCCGTCTCCCAGCCCTCGACCGGCCGGCCGCGCAGCGCGCGCAGGAGCTTGACGAGGCCGAGGTCGCCGACGAGCCCGTGGTCGAAGCGGCCGAGCCCTTCGAGGCAGACGACGCCGACCGACCACGGCCCGAGACCGCGTTCGCGTCCGAGCCGGCGCGCGATCGCCTCCGTGGGTGCGCCGTGCAGGCGCTCGAGCTCGAGCGACCGGCAGAGCCGCACGAGCGACGCGGCCCGGCGCGCGTGCAGGCCGAGCGCGCGGAGCTGCGCCGGCGCGAGCGCGCCGAGGTCAGCCGCGGTCGGCGAGGCGTGCAGGTTCTCCGGCCCTGCCGCGCACAGCGTCCGCACGATCGTGTGCTCGAGGCGGCGCGCACGTCTCGCCTCGATGAGCTGGCCGCAGAACGCGCGCAGCAGCGCGTGCGCGACGGTCGGCACGCGGACGGGGCGCAGACCCCGCAGCTCGCGCGACGCGCGGCCGAGAAGCCGGTCGCTCCGGACGCGGGCGAGGAACCCGGAGTGGTCGTCGTCGAGGGCGAGCAGCCAGCGCACGCGGTCGGCGGCGGCCGCCGACTCGGCGCGGATGGTCACCGCGCCGTCCGGAGACTGCCAGGCCCGCGCGAGCTCCACGCGGCCGTCGACGGCGAGCGCCTGCGTGAGCAGCCCGTCGCGGAACGTGCGCGTCGCGTCGCTCGCCATGCGTGCCGAGAGTGCGAGCGAGTAGGGGCCGCGCGGCGTGACCGCGAGCTCGAGCGTCAACGCTCTGCGTGTGACTGCGGTGCCGCGCGCATGCCGAGGTCGGCGGCGCGGTCGAGCACGTCGAGTGCTTCGGTCTCGCGTCCGTTCTCGCGCAGCACGTTCCCCCAGGCACGGCAGGCGTTCGCCGCGGCCCGCCACCGACCGGCCGTCTCGAGCGCCTCGACCGCTTCGCGGTACGCGACGTCGGCGTCGTGGCTGTTGCCGCGCAACGCGAGGCCGTCCGCGAGCACGACGAGAGCGAGGCCGCGATCCGGTTTCGACGACTCGACGGCGAGCGCCTCGCGGGCGAGCTCGACGGCGGCATCGGCGTCGCCCTCCACAGCGGCGATCCGCGAGCGCAGGGTCTTCATCTCGACGAGATCCTGGTTGGCGGGCGAGCCGAAGAGGCGCTTCGCCTGATCGAGGTGCTCGGCGGCGGGCTGCGCGTCGCCGCGATCGAGCACGATCTTCGCCGCGAGCACGTGTGCGCGCGCGAGGTTGAGCGCGTCTTCGGTCGTCTCGAGCAGCGCGATCGCCTTGCGGATGTTCGCAAGCGCGACGGCGCCGCGGCCTTCGGTGGCCGCGAGGCGCGCGAGCGACCAGTACAGCCGTACGCGCATGTACGGGTCTTCGGTGTCGCGCATTCGGGCAAGGACGTTTTGCACGACCTCTTCGGCTCGTGCAATGTCGCCGGCGTCGGTGAGGGCATAGCTCAGCATCGCCGCGTACCGTGCCAGCGCGGCGTCGTTCCCCACCGAGGTCTCCAGGCAGCGCTCGAACAGCTCGACGGCCTGCTGCGGCCGGCCGACGGCCGCGTACGCGCGGCCGAGCTGCGAGTACACGTCGACGTGGTCGACGGGGCGGAAGGCATCGTCCGCGACGGCGGCTTCGAGATACGCCATCGCGCCGAGCATGTCCTCCGCGACCTCGCGGAGCGCGGCGAGCGCGACTCGTGCGCGGAAGGCGACGGGCTCGTCCGCGGTTGCGATCGCGTCGATGAGGATCTCCTCGAGGCCCTGCTCGACGCCCTCGGACTCGCCGAGCCGGACTGCGAGCTCGAGATCGGTGAGGCGCAGCTCGCGCGCGCCGGCCGGATCGAGCTCCGAGCCGGTCTCGAGGTAGTCGGCGGACACGCCGAGCTTCGCGGCGAGCTTCCGCAAGGCTTTCACCGACGGCTGCCGGGTTCCGGCCTCGATCCGGGAGATGTACGCGTACGAAACCCCAGGAGCGGCCAGCTCCCGCTGGGACAAGCCGCGCTCCAACCGGAGGCGCTTGAGCCGCTGCCCGATGGTCTCGCCCGCGCCTGGAGTGGTCTCGGGCGCCATCTGAACCGATTGTCGTCGCTTCTCGGGCGGTCGTCAATGGGCCGCTCCGTCTTGTCCGTGTTTCATGCTTCCTGTTGTCCCAAGTCATCCCCGATTCATTCGAAGGGAGGATGAACCCACATGCTTCGGAACTTTCTGACCGTCAGGTTCGCGCTCGTTCTCGCCGTGCTCGCGCTTCTCGCGATCCTCGCGGGCGAGATGCCCTGGGGCCCGGCCTAGAGCCGACCCGTTGTACCGTTGCCGCCGTGACGGCCCTGGAGCTCGTTGTCTACGTCGCGCTCTTGGCCGTCGCGGCGGCAGCCGTCTGGCGCCGCCCCGTCGCCGCGTTCTACGTCTTCGTCGTCGGGCTCGCGCTGCACAACGCGGTCATGGCTGCGCTCTACACGGCCGGTGTTCGCGGCTCGACGCTGACGGCGATCGCGGCGTGGAAGGAGATCCTGCTCGCGGTCGCGCTCGCGCGCGTGCTGCTCGACGCGGCTCGCGCACGACGCCTGCCGTTCCGTCCGCGCGTGGTCGACTGGCTCGCGCTCGCGTACGCCGTCGTCGTCGTCATCTACGCGCTCGTGCCGCAGTCGGCGCTCGGCGGCACCGCCGGCCGCCACGCGATCGGGCTCGCCGCGAAGCACGACCTCGTGCCCGTGGGCGCGTTCTTCCTCGGCCGTTCGCTCCATCTCGGGCGAGCGGAGCTGCGCCGGCTCGCCTGGGTGCTGCTCGGCACCGCCGCCTTCGTCGCCGCGCTCGGGCTCGTCGACGTCTACACCGTCTCGATCGGCTGGTGGCGCACGAACGGCGTCGTCGCCTACTTCCACAAGCAGCTCGGCTACGACTACCACGGAACGGGCGGGCTGCCGGAGAACTTCATCTTCAACACCGGCTCCGAGCTGCACTTCCTGCGCCGGCTCGTCTCGACCTTCCTCAGCCCGCTCGCGTCGGGGTACCTGATGGTGGTCGCGCTTCTGCTCGTCCCGCGCCGCCGGCTCGCGGTGCCGTTCGCGGCAGTCGCGTTCGCCGGGCTGCTGTTCACGTTCTCCCGCTCCTCCCTCCTCGCGCTCGCAGGCGCGCTCATCGTGCTCGCGCTCGGCGCGTGGGACGCGCGGCCGCTCGCGCTCGCCGTCGCGGTCGCCGCGGTCGCGGTCGGCTGGGCCTACGTCTTCCCGTCCATCGGGCCGACCGGACACTGGACGAAGCAGGACATCGTCCACCAGCGGCAGCAGGCGAAGGCGGCGACCGGTCCGGTGAGCGGGAACGCGCTCTCGGAGAAGGAGCCGTCGCTCCACGAGCACTGGACGGCGCTGAAGGACGGCATCCACACCGTGATCCATCACCCGCAGGGCTTCGGGCTCGGCAACGTCGGCCAGACCGCGTCGCGCACCGGCACGCCGCTCAAGGCGGGCGAGTCGAACTACACGGAGATGGGGGCGGAGACCGGCGTGCTCGGCGCCGCGCTCTGGATCGCGTGGGTGCTCGCAATCCTGTTCGGGCTCTGGCGCCGGCGGGCCGTCCGGATGACGGCTGCGTTCGCGGCCGTGCTCGCGCTCGCCGTCCAGACGGACGTGATCGGCGACCCGTGGGTGGCGTACGTCGTGTGGGGTCTCGCAGGCGCATTGCTCGTCCGGACAGGCCCGCAAGAGCGTCTTGCGGGCGCGCCTGCGCGCGCCGTACCGTCGGCTGGGTGAGGCTTCGACACGCGCTCGTGCTTGCGGCCGCGGCGCTGCTCGTCCTCGCGGTCGCGCTTCGACTCCATCGTGGGGCGCCCGCGCACGGCGTCGTCGTCGCCGATCCGGTGCGGACGCCGGGGATCCTCAACCCGGACGTCACGCAGGCGACCATCCGCTCGACCGTCTGCGTCCATGGCTGGACGGCGACCGTGCGCCCGCCGGTGAGCTACACGAACGAGCTGAAGCTCGAGCAGATGCGCGCGTACGGCGAGACAGGCCCGCCATCGGCGTACCAGGAGGATCATCTCGTCAGCCTCGAGCTCGGCGGCGACCCGACCGACCCGCGCAACCTCTGGCCGGAGCCGTACCCGCGCGCTGCCGCCGTCGACAAGATCGAGAACGAGCTGAACGCGAAGGTCTGCAGCGGAGCACTGTCGCTCGCCGACGCCCAGCGGCGGGAGGCCGACCTCAAGCACAATCAGGGCTGATGGAGATCGCGCCGGCGACGCGCATGGGGCCCGTCGAGCTGACGGTGTCGGATCTCGAGCGGTCGCTCGAGTACTGGCAGCGCGACATCGGACTGCGGCTGCTCGCGCGCGAGGACGGGACGGCGGCGCTCGGCGGCGCCGAGCCGCTCGTCCGGCTCGTCGAGGAGGTCGGCGCTCGCCCCGCCGACGGCTTCGCGGGCCTCTACCACGTCGCGCTGCTCGTCCCGGACCGGGCGAGCCTCGCCCGCTGGCTCGCCCACGCCGCACGCGACCGCGTCGCACTGACCGGGCTCTCCGACCACTACGTGAGCGAGGCGATCTACCTCCGCGACCCGGACCACCATGGGATCGAGATCTACGCGGACCGGCCACGTGAGCTGTGGGAGGGGCAGGTGTTCGAGCGCATGACGACGGAGCCGCTCGACGTCGACGGCCTGCTGGGCGAGCTGGCCGATCCCGCCGAGGAGCAGTTCGACGGTCTCCCGGCAGGCACGACGGTCGGCCACGTCCACCTGCGCGTCTCGGACGTGGACGAGACGGTGCGCTTCTACCGCGACGTCCTCGGCTTCGGCGTCATGGCCCAGCTCGGCCCCTCGGCCGCCTTCCTCTCCGCCGGCGGCTACCACCATCACGTCGGCGCGAACGTCTGGGAGAGCCGCGGCGCGCCGCCCGCGCCTCCCGGAACGGCTGCGTTGCGCCGTTTCACGATCGTCGTTCCCGATCCGGACGAGCTGGAACGGGTCTCGGCGCGGCTGGGCGGGGCCGAGGGCCGCGATCCGTCGGGAAATCCCGTAATCCTGACGTCGGAGATCTGAGCTACAACTCTCTGAATGGCCAAGGCCAAGCCCGTCGAGCAGCTCTCCCAGGTGATCGTCCGCTTCGCGGGCGACTCCGGCGACGGCATGCAGCTCACGGGCGCCCAGTTCACCTCCGAGACCGCGCTGCTCGGGAACGACATCTCGACGTTCCCGGACTTCCCGGCCGAGATCCGGGCGCCCGCCGGCTCGCTCCCCGGCGTGTCCGGGTTCCAGGTGCACTTCGCCGACTTCGACATCCTCACCCCGGGCGACGCGCCGAACGTGCTCGTCGCGATGAACCCGGCGGCGCTGAAGACGAACATCAAGGATCTGCCGAAGGGCGGCACGCTCATCGTCAACTCGGACGCGTTCAACGACCGCAACCTCCAGAAGGCGGGCTACGCGGTGAACCCGCTCGAGGACGGCTCGCTCGACGAGTACCAGCTGCACTCGGTGCCGCTGACGACGCTGACGGTGGGCGCGCTCAAGGGCATCGAGGGCGTGACGCCGCGCGAGGCGGAGCGCTCGAAGAACATGTTCGCGCTCGGGCTCATGTCGTGGCTGTACGGCCGCTCGATCGACGCGACCGTCGCCTTCCTCGAGGAGAAGTTCGCGAAGCGGCCGGAGATCGCCGAGGCGAACGTGAAGGCGCTCCAGGCCGGGTACGCGTTCGGCGAGACGACCGAGACGTTCGCGGTCACGTACGAGATCAAGCCGGCGAAGATGCAGCCCGGGACGTACCGGAACATCACCGGCAACCAGGCGCTCTCGCTCGGCCTCGTGGCCGCCTCGAGGCTCTCCGGCCTGCCGCTCTTCCTCGGCGCCTACCCGATCACGCCGGCAAGCGCGATCCTCGAGGAGCTCGCGGGCTACAAGCACTTCGGCGTCCGGACGTTCCAGGCCGAGGACGAGATCGCCGCCGCCGGTGCGGCGGTCGGCGCGGCGTTCGGCGGCTCGCTCGCCGTGACGACGTCGGCCGGCCCCGGTGTCGTGCTGAAGGCGGAGACGATCGGGCTCGCGATCATGCTCGAGCTGCCGCTCGTCATCTGCGACATCCAGCGCGCGGGCCCGTCCACGGGAATGCCGACGAAGCCCGAGCAGGGCGACCTGCTCATGGTGCTCTTCGGCCGCAACTCGGAGTCGCCGGTGCCGGTCGTCGCCGCGCGGACGCCGTCCGAGTGCTTCGACGCGGCGATCGAGGCGTGCCGCATCGCGCTCAAGTACCGCACGCCCGTGTACCTCCTGTCGGACGCATACCTCGCGAACGGCTCGGAGCCGTGGCTCCTGCCCGAGGTCGAGTCGCTTCCCGACATCTCTACGAGCTTCGCGACCGAGCCGAACGCCGGCGACGAGTTCCTGCCGTACCTGCGCGACGAGGCGACGCTCGCGCGGCCGTGGGCGCTACCGGGAACGCCGGGGCTCGAGCACCGCATCGGCGGCCTCGAGAAGGCCGACCGCACCGGCAACGTCTCGTACGACCCCGACAACCACGATCTCATGACGCTCCTGCGCGCGCAGAAGGTCGCCGGGATCGCCGCCGACATCCCGGAGCTCGAGGTCGACGACCCCGACGGGGACGCGCGCGTGCTCGTGCTCGGCTGGGGCGGCACCTACGGCCCGATCGCCGCCGCATGCCGGCGCGTGCGCCAGTCCGGCGAAAAGGTCGCGCACGCACACCTGCGGCATCTGAACCCGTTCCCGCGGAACACCGGGGATGTCCTGCGCGCGTACGACAAGGTGCTCGTGCCGGAGATGAACCTCGGGCAGCTGTTGAAGCTCGTCCGCGCGGAGTTCCTCGTGGATGCGATCGGCTACAACCGCGTGCGCGGCCTGCCGCTGCGCGCGGCCGAGGTTGCGGACGCGATCGAGGCGTTGCTCATCCATGGCTGACGGCAACGGCAAGCTCACGCTGACTGCGAAGGACTACCGCACCGACCAGGAGGTGCGCTGGTGCCCGGGCTGCGGCGACTACGCGATCCTCGCCGCCATGCAGTCGTTCATGCCGGAGCTCGGAATCGAACGCGAGCGCACGGTGTTCATCTCCGGGATCGGCTGCGCGGCCCGCTTCCCGTACTACATGAACACGTACGGCATGCATTCGATCCACGGGCGCGCGCCGGCGATCGCGACCGGCCTGGCGACGACGCGGCCCGATCTCTCGGTGTGGGTCGTGACGGGCGACGGCGACGCGCTCTCGATCGGCGGCAATCACCTCATCCATGCGCTGCGCCGGAACGTCAACCTGAAGATCCTGCTCTTCAACAACCGCATCTACGGCCTCACGAAGGGCCAGTACTCGCCGACGAGCGAGCTCGGCAAGGTGACGAAGTCGACGCCGATGGGCTCGCTCGACTTTCCGTTCAACCCGCTGAGCCTCGCGATCGGCGCGGAGGCGACGTTCGTCGCGCGCGCGATCGACACCGACAAGGCCGGGATGACGTCTGTGCTCCGCGCCGCGGCCGAGCACCGGGGCAGCGCGTTCGTCGAGATCTTCCAGAACTGCCCGATCTTCAACGACGACGCCTTCGCGTTCGTCCGCGACGACAAGGAAGGCGTCAACCGCATTCCGCTGCGCGACGGCGAGCCGATCACGTGGGGGCCCGAGCGCGCGAAGGCGCTGCGCCAGCGCTCGGACGGCTCGATCGAGGAGTGCGGCGCGGACGAGGACGGCGTGCTCGTGCACGACGCCCGCCACGAGGGCGCTGCTCTCGCCTTCGCGCTCTCACGCGTGACGCAGGACACGCACGGCGGCACGCCCGTCGGCGTCTTCCGCGACGTCGAGCGGCCCGTCTACGACGACCTCATGGCCGAGCAGCTCGCGACCGCGACGGCCAAGCGCGGCGAGGGCGACCTCGCGACGCTGCTGCACAGCGGCGAGACCTGGCAGATCAGCTGAAAGTGCTTCGCACTTTCAGCTGCTAAAGGGTCCCGCTTCGCGGGAGCGCTCGCGGGCGAAGCCCGCGAGCTCTTTGAGCTGGAGGCGACGGTCTCGTTCTGCGCGCGCGGTGGCGGGCTTCGCCCGTCCCCGCGCGCTGGTGCGGCCGGCTCGAACGCTTCGCGTTCGCTCCGGCCCTGAGCCGGGGTAGGCCGCGTGGCGGGCTCGTGCATCCAGGGCCGCAGCTAACGCGCAGCGTTAGCGGAGGCCGGACTGAGCGTGCGGTCCTGCCGCAGGCACGACCGCACGCGCAGAACGAGGCCGTTGCCGAGACTCATAAGAGCTCGCGGGCTTTGCCCGCGAGCTCTCCCCGCGAAGCGGGAACTATCCCAGCCGGAAAGTGCGAAGCACTTTCCGGCTATAGGCTGGGCGCGTTGGGGGAAACGCGCCCAGCCTACGCCGATTGCCGAACCTCTTGGGCGTTCCGCACGTTGATGAGAGCACGCTCGAGCGCAAGCTCGAGCGTCGAACGGCGGAACGGCTTCATCACGTAGTCGACGACGTCGAGATCGGACGTATCCTCACCCGGCGGTTCGATACTGACGCAGAGGATCGGCAGCCGCAGGAGCCGCTCCCGGAGCCGGTAAGCAAGCCGCAGACCCGGTCTGGAAGCGGGCTCGAGCAGCATGAGGTCGGGCTCCTCGCCCTCGGCCAGCTCGCGCTGACCGATCGGTCTGTGACCGAGCCGCAGGACGAGTAGCTCGAGTAGCGACCTGTTGGCCGGATCAGGATCAACGATCAGGATGGTCGCCACGAGGTGAAGCTTTGCCCCGCGGTGTGGTCCCGGCGACTGAGCGTGGTATGAAAGAGGTATGAGCGCCGCCCGGATCCTCGTAGTCGACGACGACCACGACATCCGGGGCCTCGTCCGGACGCTGCTCGAGCGCGCAGGAGCGACCGTCTACGACGCTCCGGACGGCCGGGAGGGCCTGCGCGAGTTCCATGCGCGGCGGCCCGACCTCGTCATCCTCGACGTTTCGATGCCGGTCATGGACGGCTGGCAGATGCTCGACCGGATCCGCGACATGTCGGACGTGCCGGTGATCATGCTCACCGCGCGCGCCGACGAGCTCGAGCGCGTCCGGGGACTCCAGGCCGGCGCGGACGACTACGTCGTGAAGCCGTTCGGCAAGCAGGAGCTCGTCGCGCGCGTGCAGGCGCAGCTTCGCCGGGCGGTTCGCGCCGGGCGCACCGAGCAGATGGATTCGTACGGCGACGGCTTCCTCACGATCGACTGGGGGCAGCATCGCGTGACGGTCGACGAGCGGGAGGTGCAGCTCACGCCGCTCGAGTTCCGGCTGCTCTCGACATTCGTCCGCAATCCGCGCCAGGTACTGAGCCGCGAGCAGTTGCTCGAGCTCGTCTGGGGCGACTCGTACGGCGTCGGCGGCGACCAGGTGAAGCTCTACATCGGTTACCTGCGCCGGAAGCTCTCGCCCGACGCGCCGGAGTCGGTGCCGATCGAGACCGTGCGCGGATTCGGCTACCGGTACACGTCGCCGACGAAGCCCGCCTAGTCGAGACCCGCGAGCGCCTTGACGCGGGCCGAGAGCTCGGCCGGCGAGAACGGCTTGCGCACGTACGCGTCGGCGCCCGCCTCGAAGCCGCGCCGGACGTCCGCCTCCTGGGCCTTCGCGGTGAGCAGCACGAGCTGCATCGCTCGCAGCTCGATGTCTGCGCGGATCTGCTTGACCACCTCGATGCCGTCGGGCGGGGGCATGCCGATGTCGAGGACGGCGACGACCGGCCGGCGCTCGCGGGCGAGCGCCAGAGCCTCGTCCCCGGTGCGCGCCGTGACGACGTCGAATCCGTCGCGCTTCAGCCGGGTCGCGACAAGGAGGAGGATGTCCTCGTCGTCCTCGGCGACGAGCACCAGGGGGAGGCTCACGCGACGAGCTCCGGCTCGGCGGTCGAGGCTGCGACGCGCTGCGGCAGCTCGAGCCGGAAGACGCTGCCGCCGCCCGCGCGCCGTGCGGCCGAGATCCTGCCGCCGTGCGCCTCGGCGACGGCCCGCACGATGAAGAGACCGAGGCCGGTTCCCTGAACCTGGGCGCTGACCGCGCCGGGCGACCGGTAGAAGCGTTCGAACACGCGCTCCTCCTCGCCGGGCTCGATTCCGATCCCCGTGTCGAGGACCTCGACCGACACACTCTCTCCGGCGTGCGCGACGCGGGTGTCCACGTCGCCGCCCCCGGGCGTGAACTTGATCCCGTTCGAGATGAGGTTGTCGAGGAGCTGGAGGAGACGGCGGCGGTCGCCCCGGACTGTGATCGGTCCTTGTCCTGTGCACGACAGCCTCACGTTCTTCTGCTCCGCGCGGGCGCGCATCTCGAGCGTCGCCTGCTCGCAGATCTCGACGATGTCGACCTCCTCGAGCGTCAGCTTCAGCTGACCCGACTGCAGACGGGCTGCGAGCAGCAGGTCGTCGACGAGGCGCAGCAGCCGGTCCGAGCTCCGCGCCACGACTTCGAGGAAGCCGTGGCGTTCGGGGTCGAGCGGTGCGACGCCCTCCTCGTCGAGCGCGAGCTCGACGTAGCCGATGATCGACGTCAGCGGCGTGCGCAGGTCGTGGGAGACGAGCGCGACGAACTCGTCCTTCAGCCGGTCGGCCTCGACGAGCCGAGCGTTCTGGTCGACGAGCAGGCGGTGCGCGTCCTCGGCCATGAGTCGCGCGGCTACCTCACGCGCGCGGATCCGCTCGAGCGCGCGCAGGATGCCGGTGAGCCGAGCGACGACGAGGAGTGCGAGCAAGACGCCGAGCACCGCCACCACGTACACGCCGATCGACTCCCCGCGGACGTCGCCGATGAGGCGGGCCACCGGCGCTGTGACGAGCGCGGCGGCGAGCGACACGGTGCGCCAGCGGCTGACGTGCCGAGACGATGCTCGGTCGGAGCAGCGAGAGCTCGCGCATCGACGGGTGCAGCACCGCGATTCCCCAGAAGACGTACGAGAGCGCCCACGGTGCGGCCGCCCACGTACCGGTCACGTTGTGCGACGGCTCCGCCAGCCCCGTCGCCTCGTCGCCGATCAGCTGCATCGCCATGCCGAGGACGAGCAGGGCGAAGGCTGGAGTCCGCCATGCCGGCGAGGCGAAGAACCCCGCGTATGCGCCGAGCAGGAGGATGTCCATGAACGGGTAGAGGCCGCCGAGCACGATCTTCCCGCTGAGCGAGCCGTGCTCGTGAAGAACGGGGGACATGACGAGGATCCACTGGAAGACGGCGAACGCGAGCGTCACGATCAACCCGTCGGCGATCGCCCCGATGCGCCGGTAGCCGCCCGAGGAGACGACGAGCATGACGGCCATGGCGGCGAAGAGGGGGTACGCACCGAGATAGAAGCCGTCGGCCGGCGACGGGGACGTCCAGTGCGGGTAGACGTCGGTCAGCACGTCCCCGGCGATGAACAGCGCGATGCCGCCGGCGAAGACGAGCCACGGCAACGCCGGCTGTGGACGGTAGTGGCGGACGGCCCAGATGACCGCCCCGAAGGCGACGCCGCCGAAGACCTCGTACAGCGCGTAGTGCACGACGGTCGACGACGTCACGAGGAAGGCCCCGCTCAACACGAACTCGGCCGCGAACACGGCCGCGCCGAGCCTGAAGTCACGCAGAGCGACCATCGATCCTGCTCTCACTGTAGACCTCAGTCCAGAAACGCAACAATCGCCGAGGCAACCTCGGCCGGCGCGTCCTCCTGGAGGAAATGGCCTGCGCCCGCCAGCACCACCGGCTCGCCCGCGCCGGGGAGGAGCTCGGCGAATCCATGGGCGAGCGCCGGGGGGAGGGCCCGGTCGTCGGCTCCCCACACGACGAGCGCCGGTTTCGTCCACGAGCGGAGCGCGTCGCGGACACGGTTCATCGGCGCCGTGTTCGGGTGATCCTCCTCGGCGGGCACGAGATCGGGGAACGCGAGCACTCCCGCCTTCGAGTCGGGCGTCGGGAACGGCTCGGCGTAGGCGGCGCGGACCTCGTCGGCGAGACCGTGCACGGTGCCGGATTCGACGAGCCGCGCCGGGTCGACGGCGCCGCCGGCTGCGCGCACGACCTCGCGGAAGCGCAGCCACGTCGTGCTCGGCGGCTTCCCGCCGCCGATGCCGGTGTCGAGGATGACGAGCCGGTCGACGAGCGCGTCGTGCTCGACCGCGAAGCGGAGGCCGACCGGCCCACCCCAGTCGTGCACGACGAGCGTGATCCCGTCGAGCCCGAGAGCATCGACGAGCCGCTCGACGGAGGCGACGTGCCGGTCGTACGAGTACCAGCCGACGTCGCCCGGCTTGTCCGACCGCCCGAACCCGATGAGGTCGGGCGCCACCGCCCGGTATCCCGCGCCGACGACGGGCGGAATGATCTTGCGCCAGAGAAAGGACCAAGTGGGCTCCCCGTGCAGAAGGAGCACCACCGGACCCGAGCCCTCGTCGACGTAGTGCATGCGCAACCCATCGACCTCGAGCCAATGCGACGCAAACGGGTAGTCCGGCAGCACAAAGAGAACCCTAAAGGGCCGCAGCTAACGCGCAGCGTTAGCGGAGGCCGCACCAGCGGGTGGGGAGGCCGTAGGCCCCACCGCCCGCGCAGCACTCAACCGTCGCCGAAACCCATAAGAGCCCGCGGGCTCCGCCCGCGGGCGCTCTGCGGAGCACAACCCAGACCCGAGGGAAGCGCAGCTTCCCGAGGGAGAAGAGGCCGGACGGGCTGCGGCCCACCGCCCGGCCTCAGGATGTTGAGATGCCCGTCCCGGCAGAAACTTGCGCGCGTCGCGGAATCTCGATCGGGGGCCGGCGGCGGAGGGCGGCCCCCGCGGCCCCGGCTGCGGCGATGCCGATGATGCCGGCGACGACGAAGGCGAGCTCCGTCCCGCCGCGGGCGCAGAGCCAGCCGGCGAGGAGTCCCGCAACCGGCCCCGTGCCGTTGAAGGCGTAGAAGTAGAGGCCGATGATCCGGCCGCGCAGGTGGTCGGGCGCGGCGAGCTGCATCGAGGCGTTCGAGTTCGCCGACCAGGCGGTGAAGCCCGCTCCGACGAGGAAGAGCAGCGCGCCCGCGGCGTAGGCGTTGTGCGCCGGCCCGAGCAGGAGCTCGGCGGTGGTGAAGACGAGTGCGCCGGTGATCATCACGCGCGTCGATGCGCGCGCACGAGAGGCCGCGAGCAGGGCGCCGGCGAGCGCCCCGGCACCGAACACGGCGGACAGGAAGCCGTACACGGTGCCCTGGCCGTGCAGCGTGAGCTTCGCGAGCACCGGGAGCGTGACGTTGAAGTTGAAGCAGAACGTGCTCAGCACGACGGTCAGCCCGAGGACGGCGAGCATGCGCGGCTGCCGGCGGACGTAGGCGATGCCTTCCCGTGTCCCGGCGAGAATCCGCGGCCGCTCGAACTGCTCGACCGGGAAGAAGTCGCGCGTCCGCATCGCCAGGAGCCCGATCAGGACGGCGAAGAAGCTGATCGTGTTGACGAGGAAGCACGCGCCGACGCCGGCGAACCCGAGCATGATCCCGGCCACCGACGGACCGAAGATGCGCGAGGCATTGAACAGGCTCGAGTTGAGCGCGATCGCGTTCGGCAGTGTGTCGCGCCCGACCATGCGATAGGTGAGCTGCTGGCGCGACGGCACATCGAGCACGAGCACTGTGCCGTTGGCGAAGGCGATCGCGTACAGCATCCACGGGCGCGCGATGCCGTCCAGCGCGATCCACGTGAGGACCGCGGCGAACACCGTCTGCAGGACCTGCGTCGCGATGACGAGGCGGCGCGCGTCGAGGCGGTCCGTGAAGACGCCGGCGAACAATCCGAAGATCGAGTAGGGGAGAAACTGGGCGAACGCCATGAGCCCGACGGCGAACGCGTCGTTGTGCGTGAGCTGCAGGATGTACCAGCCGAGCGCGATCCGCTGCATCCACGATCCGGTCTGGGAGACGAGCTGGCCGCTGAAGAAGAGCTTGTAGTTCCGGTAGCGGAGGCTCGAGAAGGTGCGCGAGTTGAAGCGCGCGATCGCCGCGGTCATCGCCGCTCCTCCTCCGGCAGCAGCTTGCGCAGGGGTTCGGCCGCGGCGTCGATCGCGGCGAGCTCCTCGGGGTCGAGCTCACGGAGCCGCGCGGTCAGCCAGGCGGTGCGCCGCGACCGCACCCGCCGGAGCACCTTCTGGCCCTCGGCGGTGAGCGTCATGCCGACACACCGCCGGTCGTCGTCCCTCGTCGTGCGTGCCACGAGCCCGTCCCGCTCGAGGCGGTCGACGTGCTTCGACATCGCCGGCGGCGACACTCGCTCCTTCGCAGCGAGTGCGCGGATGCCGATCCCGGGCTCGTGCCTGATGGTGACGAGGAGCGAGACCTGTTCGGGGGAGATGCCGACAGCACGGGCCTCGCGGCGCAGCTCCCGCCCGACCTGGAGGAGTGTCGGACGGAGCGCTTCCGCGAGGGCCAGCGGGTCTATCTCGGTCGTGGTCTCGGGCATATCGTTAACCTGGTTAACGATAGCACGAGTGTTACGGGCTGGTGAACCCCCTAATGGGTGGTGGCGACCTGCGAATCGATGATCGCGCTGAACGGCACCGGGTTCGCGGCAAGCTCGTTCCCGCGCAGATCGGCCTCGGACTGGAAGCTCGCGAGGACGCCGAAGCCCGTCCCGGACGTGTCGACCACGGTGTTGTGCTCGATCGAGCACAACGACCGGTCGTTGCACCAGATGCCGACGCCGTGCGCGTCGCGCACCTCGTTGTCCATGACCATCCCCATCGACATCTCGGTGACGGAGATGCCGCGCATCGTCGTGCGGCTGACGTGGTTGTCCATCACCTGCGTCATCGACGAATGCGTCGTGATTCCCTCCATGCCGCCGGTCACCGTGCAGCCCTCGACCATCGTCGGGCCCATGTCCATCGTGTAGGAGATGTCGATTCCCTGGCCGAGCGGGTTTCCGGTCATGTCGACCGTGCAGTTCTTGATGACGACGCCGGCCATGCGCACGTGGATCCCGTCGAGCTTCGAGCCGGAGACGGACACGCCGTCGAGCACGGTTCCGCGATAGCCGTCGACGGTGATCCCGTTCTCGCCGCCGACGACGGAGACGTTCTCGATCCGCACGCCCGAGGCGCGGACGACGATGCCGCCGCGAACGACTGCGCCGGGCGCACCGACGAGCACCTCGCGCCGGCTGATGACGAGCGGGCCCTGGTGGACGCCCGCGGCGAGGTGGACGACCGGCGGGCGCAGCGCATATGCGGTCGCCCCCGCCCCGGCGAGTACCGCAGCGGCAGAGACCGCTGCAACGGCTCCGAGCCGGCCGAGCTCGCCGCCGTCCTCGGCGTAGGACAGCCGGAGCAACGGGAAGCCGGCGTGGCCGAGCAGCTGCGTCCAGAGCCACGCGCCGGCGAAGAGCGCGAGCGCCTGCGACCGCGGCGCTGCGACGCCGGCGACGCTCATGAGCACGAGGAGGAGGGCGAGCTCGGCGAGGCCGAGCGGGAGCGCCGTCCATCCGGGCTGGTACGGAAGCAGCCGGTGGTACGCCTGGACGTCGAGCGCGAGGCCGATGCCGAGCATGAGGCCGGCGGCCTCCACCGGCCACCAGCGGTGCTCCGCGGCCGCGAGGACGCACGCGGCTGCGAGAACCGGCAGAAACGCGGCGACGCGCGACTCGATCCGTCCTCTCAGCGAGTAGGACATGACCTCACCCGTGCGAGGAAGCCGTGGGCGACGTACCGCGCGCCCGAAAGGGTGTCGGCGGCCGGGAACGCCCACTGGGCCACGACCCCGGCGAGCGCGAGCGTGCGGTGCGCATTCGTGAGCGCGGGCACGCTGCCGTCGCGGTCGAGCACGATCCAGCCGTCCACGGTCTCGAGCGCATGCTCGCCGGCGAGGCGCGCGAGCAGCGGGTCGTGTTGGAAGCCGTGCCGGAATCCGGTCGCGCAGATCACCTGCCGCGTCCCGTTCACGGAGCTCTCGACGCGGAAGCGCCCCTCCATCGTCGCGGTCGCGATCGGCTCGTCCCACACGCGGCCGGGCGGGAAGGAGGGGGCGAGCAGCGTGCGGAGGCGCGCCGCGCGCTCGTCCGGGCCGAGCCGGTGGTAGCCGGAGAGCCCGCGGCGCGAGAAGTACTCGCGCGGGACGTTGAGCGGGCGGCGGATCGGCTCGCGGCGCCGCACCGATACGACCTCCGACCCGGCCGCGAGCGCGTTCAGCCACTCGGTCGCCGCGGCGAGCCCGGCCCCGACGACGGTGACCGTGTCCTCGTAGCCGTGCGGCTCGTACGAGTGGACGGCGCGCGGGTCTTCGCGCAGCTCGTCGGGGACGTTCAGGCCGGGATGGCCGGGAGCGAGCAGCACGTGGGGGAAGACGCCGTGGGCGTCGAGCTCGAATCCGCCCTCGACCGCTCGCACGCGTTCGATCCGGATGCGGCGGAGGCTCCGGTCCCAGCCGCTCCGCTCGCGCAGCTCCTCGACGTGGCCGAGGAAGTCGTCCACCGTCGGGTGGTAGCGGTCGGCGATCGCGCCCACGACCGGCCGGAGCGAGCGGCGTCGCACGGCCGAGCGGAACGAGAGACCGGGGAACGCCGCCGGCAGGCAGTGGCCGTCGCTCTCGGAGCGCATCTCGCGCTGCCGGATCGCCGCCGCGCACCGCCGGAACGAGGCGGCCGGGTCGTCGTCGGTCCCGAAGACGACGATCTCCTCCGGCTCGAATTCCCGGCGCAGCGCCTGATACGCCGTGAATCCGGCGAGGCCGGACCCGACGACGGCGACCGGCATTACTTGACCGAGCCGGCGAGCAGGCCTTGGACGAAGTAGCGCTGGAACGCGAGGAACACGCAGAGCGGGATGACGAGCGAGATGAACGACGCCGGGGCGATGATGTCGATGCTCGTTCCGAACTCGCGCAGCTGCCCGGCGATCCAGACCGTGATCGGTGTCGTGTTCTGCCCGAACGTCAGGGCGACGAGCAGGTCGTTCCACGTCCAGAGGAACTGGAAGATCGCGAGCGACGCGATCGCCGGCAGTCCGAGCGGCAGAATGAGCCGCACGAAGATGACGATCTCGTTGGCGCCGTCGATGCGCGCCGACTCGAGGATGTCCTTCGGCAGGCCGACGAAGAAGTTTCGCAGCAGGAAGATCGCGAACGGCAGTCCGAAGGCGGTGTGGAAGAGCGCGATCCCGTACCACGTGTCGAAGAGCCCGAACGTGTCGTAGAGCTTGAACATCGGGATGAGCGCCATCTGCAGCGGCACGACCAGCAGGCCGATCACACCGATGAAGAGCCAGTCCCTTCCCGGGAAGTCGAGCCAGGCGAACGCGTAACCCGCGAGGGCCCCGAGGATGACGACGAGGACCGTGTTGCCGACCGCGATGTACGCGGTCGTCTTCAGGGCGGTGATGAGACCGGAGTTGTGGAACAGCGCGTCGTAGTTCGACCAGGTGGCGAGGCTCGGGTGCGAGAAGATCTGCCACCAGCCGCTCGACGCGTCCGCCGACGCGGGCAGGATCGAGGTGATGAAGAGCCCGATCGTCGGCACGAGCCACGCCGCGCCGAGGACGACGAGAACGATGTTCACCGGCGTCCGCGTGATCGCGCGCAGGATCTTCGCCGAGAGGGCGTCGCTGGGGTCGGGGATCTCGATCGCCGGTGCGACGGCGGCCACTAGGCCTCCCTCTTGAAGCGTCGGATGTTGAGCGCGAGGACCGGGATGACGAGCAAGAAGAGGAAGACGGCGATCGCAGAGCCGACGCCGAAGTTTCCTGCCCCCTGGAAGGCCGTGAAGTACATCGCGAGCGCGATGACGTTCGCCTTGGCGTACTCCGACTCCGGCGCGAGCGCGTACACGATGTCGAACACCTTGAGGACGTTGATGATCATCGTGACGAAGACGACGCTCAGGACCGGCATCAACAGCGGAACGGTGACGCGGCGGAACGTCTGCCACTCGGTGGCGCCGTCCGTCCGTGCCGCCTCGAGCACGTCGCGGGGCATGGCGGCGAGGCCGGCGCCGATGACGACCATGGCGAACCCGGCCCAGATCCAGATGTATGCGATGAGGAGCGACGGCACGATGAGGTTCGGGCCGAGCCAGGCGAAGCCGCCGAACGGCTTCGCGAACGTCTGCGCGCCGATGGCGGCGTTGTACGTGCCTGCCGGGACCTTCGCGAAGTCGAAGGTGCCGTCCGGCTTCGACTTCGTCGACTGCACGACCTTGCCCGACGCGGTGCGCAGCTCGACGGTGACGCCCGGGAGCCCGAGCTCGCCCGTCTCGACGACGCCGGCCTTGCCGCCGCCCGGCTTGAAGTCGCGCCAGACGGTGCCGACGACGTCACCGGGCTTGGGCGCGGGCTTGACCGCCTGCGCGGCGCTCTTCGGCACCTGGTCGGGCGCAATCCCGGTGAGGCCGAGCAGCGCGACGCCGTTCGGATGGACCGGCGTCTTGAGCACGAGCGCGCCGCCTTTGGACTGCAGGGCGGGAATCGACGGCGACGCCGACGAGAGCACGCCCGCCGGGCTGAACGCGCCGGAGATCGTCTTGCCGAGCGCGTTGATCGCGCCGAGGCCCGGATCCTGCTGGTACATGATCCGCCACGTCACGCCGGTGGCGAACGCAGAGATCGCCATGGGCAGGAACACCGCGGTCTTGAACGCGACCGCCCAGCGGATCCGCTCCGTCAGCACGGCGAAGACGAGGCCGACGGCGGTCACCATCGCCGGCACGACCGCGACCCAGATGGCGTTGTTCTTGATCGCCGTCGTCAACGTCGACGTCGTGAACAGCGTCTTGTAGTTGCCGATGCCGACCCAGTGGCCGAAGAAGCCCGTCGGGCCGAAGAAGCTCCTGATGATGGTGTAGACGGCCGGATAGACCATCCAGACGCCGAGCATGAAGAGCGCGGGCGCCAGGAAGAACGCGCCCACGAGGTAGCGGCCGAGCTTGCCCGGCTCGCCGGTGGGGGGCGGAGCCGCCACCACGGGCGGCTCCGCTGTGATTCCCCCAGCGCTCACGTCGTTACTTCTTGTACGCCGCTGCTGCCGCGGCCTCGAGCTGCTTTTGGATTCCGCTGATGTTCTTGGGGTTCTTCAGGAACGTCTGGAAGAGGCCCCACTCGCCCTGACCCGTCGTGGCGCCGAACGCCGGCGGCTGGTTGTCGGACATGTCGAACACGACCGACTTCGCCGACAGGATCGGAGCCTCGGTCGCGCGGGTGATCGGGTCCGGATAGATGCTCGCCGGCACGTTGTGGTTGCCGGTGCCGAAGCCGCCCTGCTTCGCCCAGATCTCCGCGGCCTGCGGCGTCGCGAGGTACTTCACGAACGCCTCGATCGCCGGGTTGTCGCGGAACGTGACGAACAGGTCGCCCGCGATCTCGACCGCGCTCGCGTCGGGGCCGGGCGTGATCGACGGCCACGTGAACGTGTTGAAGCCCGTCTTCGGCTTCGCCTTCGTCGACGAGGTGATGACGCCGCCGACGAAGTCCGCCTCGAACACCATCGCCGCCTTCGCAGGAGACGAGAACGCGTTCGTGACCGAGTCGTTGAAGCCGTACTGCAGGGCGCCGGACGTCCCGCCGTAGATGTTCGACGTGTCACCGACGATCTTCGCCATCGTCGTCAGCGCCGTCTTCACCGACGGGTCGGTCCACTTGATCTTGTGCTGGCTCAGCGCGTCGTACTTCGCCGCGCCGAACGTGCGCAGGTAGATGTTCTCGAACATGTCGGTGAGCGTCCAGCCGTCGGATCCGCCGATCGAGTAGGCCGGCGTGCCCGACGCCTTGATCGTCTGCGCGTCCTTCAGGAGCTGCGCGAACGTCTTCGGCGGCATCACGCCCGCCGCCTTGAACGCGGGGACGTTGTACCAGACGACCGACTTGTTGGCCGCCTTGAAGGGCAGCGCGTACAGCTTGCCGCTGAAGGTGCCGAGCTGCGTCCACGCGGGCGCGAAGTACTTCGACATCGTCGACTTCGCGTACGTGATCGGCTTGAGCTTCCCCTGCTTGGCGAACTGGGCGATCGTGCCCGGCTGCGCGATGTCGGCCATGTCGGGCGGATGTCCGCCGGCGACGGCCGTCGCGAGCACGGTCGGGAGGTTGTTGCCGACCGGCTTGTAGTTGACGTGGACCTTCGGGTAGATCTTCTCGAAGGCGTTGATCACGTCCTGGAACTGCTTCTGGCCGGACGACGACGTCCAGATGCCGTCGAAGCTGATCGAGCCCGACACCGCCAGATTCTGGTGCGCCCTGGCGGGTGTACTCGTGCGGGCGCCTGCGAGCCCGGCGACGAGCAGCGCGGTCGCTACTGCTGCTGCGGCGACGACCGCGATGCGTGTGCGGGTCATACGTCTCCTTTCGTGCTGCTGGCTGTTCCTTCGTAGATTCCCATTCCGGTCTGCGGGTCGAAGAAGTGGAGCGAGCGCGTGTCCACCGCGACCTCGACGTCCTGGCCGGGACGGACGCGCGAGCGCGCGCCGAAGCGCCCGACGAGCGTCGCGGTGTCGCCGTCGCTCTGCTCGATTGCGCGCTCGTCGCCGACGTCCTCGGCGAGCTCGCGCACTTCCTCCGTCATGGCGTGACGGGCCTTGATGGAGAAATGCACCATGATCTCCGAGCCGAGCGCCTCGGTGAGGTCGGCATGGCCGCGGAGGCGGTGCGAGGTGGTCTCGCCGGAGACGAGCGCCGCATCCTCGAGATCCTCGGGCCGGATGCCGAGGACGACCTGCCGGCCTTCGTACGCGGCGAGGCCCGGCCGCGCCTGCAGCTCCGCGGCTTCGATCTCGATCGACTCGTCGCCGACCTTTGCGATGAGTCCGCCGTTCTGCCGGTGGAGGGTCGCCTCGACCATGTTCATCGCCGGGCTGCCGATGAAGCCGCCGACGAAGAGGTTGAGCGGCCGGTCGTACAGCGTCTGCGGGTCCGCGACCTGTTGGAGCTCGCCCTTCCGCATGACGGCGACGCGGTCGCCCATCGTCATCGCCTCGACCTGGTCGTGCGTGACGTAGACGGTGGTGACGCCGAGCTCGTGCTGGAGGCCGGCGATCTCCGCTCGCATCTGGACGCGCAGCTTCGCGTCGAGGTTCGACAGCGGCTCGTCCATGAGGAAGGCGGCCGGCTCGCGGACGATCGCGCGCCCCATCGCCACCCGCTGGCGCTGACCGCCGGAGAGCGCCCGCGGCTTGCGCTTCAGGAACGGCTCGAGCCCGAGGATGCGGGCGGCGTTCGCGACCCGCTTCTCGATCTCGTCCTTCGGGAGCTTCTTGATCCGTAAGCCGAACGCGATGTTGTCGTAGACCGAGAGGTGCGGGTAGAGGGCGTAGCTCTGGAAGACCATGGCGATGTCGCGGTCGCGGGAGGGGACGTGGTTCACGACCCGGTCGCCGATCTTCAGGACGCCCCGGGAGATCTCCTCGAGGCCCGCCACCATCCGGAGCGCGGTCGTCTTGCCGCAGCCGGACGGGCCGACGAGGACCATGAACTCGCCGTCGTTGATCTCGAGATCGAGCGCGTTCACCGCGGTCGTTCCGTCGGCGTACGTCTTGGTCACGCGATCGAATGTGACCCCTGCCACGGGCATCCCTCCTCCGCTCGATTCCCATCGCGATCCTACTCACCCCAGACCGGCCGAGTGAAGTATCGTGCCGATTGTCACCAGACCACGACGCGGGGAGGGACGATGCAGATCGGCGGTGTGATGCGCGTACGGCTCGTGACGGCGACGCCGGATCAGACGGCGGCGGATGCCATCCGGGCGATGGTCGAGGCCGGCGTCGGATCGGTCGTCGTCACCGAGGGCACCACGCCGGTCGGCATCTTCACCGAGCGTGACGTCCTCAAGCTCGCCGGCACCGGCGTGAGCTTTGGCTCGATCGTGCTGCGCGACGTGATGACGCCGAACCCGCTCACGATCACCGCCGAGGACGGGATCCTCGCGGCCGCGCAGCTCATGGGCGAGCGGAACCTGCGCCACCTGCCCGTCGTCGAAGGCGGGAACCTCGTCGGCATCGTGTCGATCCGCGACGTCCTCGGCTTCCTCGCGGAACGCTTGTGGGCCGAGCGCGACGAGGTCGCGCACGACACGGCCCGAACGCTGCTTGGCCACGCGAAGAGCTGACGCTCTTCGCGTGGGAGGGGTTTGTGCTCCGCAGAGCGCGTTCAGGTGAGTCCGGGCGGGGTTGCGTCCGTTGCATGGACGCCTTCGAGCTGGCCGAACGATTCGATGAGGCGGCGCGAGACGAAGTGCCGGCGCACGGTGAGCAGCACCGCCACGAGCATCGCGGCGAGCGCGACGCCGATCGTCCAGTGCTCGAGGCTGAGCGCGGTCTGCCGCGCCTGCGCCTCCCATTCGCCCGCGTCGTAGCGGTTCGAGATCGAGCTCGTCGGGATGAGGTCGACGCCCGGCGGGAACCGCGCCGTGTGGTGTGCCTCCCACGTCTTCGTCTTGTGCACGACCGCCATTGCGTCGACGATCGCCGCGACGCAGGCGACGTAGAAGCCGAGCGGCAGCCGCGTCGCGATCCAGCCGGCGGCGACGAGCAGCAGCGGCGGGAGCAGCGCCCACAGCCAGATGCGGAGCTCGTTCCCCGCCGCCGGGTCGTGGTACCGCGCGCGCAGGATCGCGCCGTCGCGCCACTGGACGACGCGCGGCCGCTCGATCGCGAGCGACGCCGACATGAGCGACGAGAAGAACAGGGGGATGCCGATGAACGCCGCGATGCCGAGAGGCGCCTTGCTGCGCACGGCGGTCACGCGAGCTTCTCCGCCTCGAGCACGCGCGAGAGAAACTCGCGCGTCCGCGACTCGCGCGGCTCGGTGAAGATCTCCGCCGGCGGCCCCTCCTCGAGGATCTGCCCGGCGTCGAGGAAGCACACCTTGTCGGCGACCTCGCGCGCGAAGCCCATCTCGTGCGTCGCCACGATCATCGTCATGCCGCTCTCCGCGAGCTCGCGCACGAGCCCGAGCACTTCGGCGACGAGCTGCGGGTCGAGCGCGCTCGTGATCTCGTCGAGGAGCAGCACCTTCGGTCCCATCGCGAGCGCGCGCACGATCGCGACGCGCTGCTGCTGGCCGCCGCTGAGGCGGTCGGGATACTCGTCCGCCTTCGCCTCCAGGCCGATGCGGCGGAGGAGCGCGCGCGCGTGCTGCTCGGCGCCGGTCCGCGTGAAGCCGCCGGCCTTCCGCGGCGCGAGCGTCACGTTCTGGAGGACGGTCATGTGCGGGAAGAGGTTGTAGGCCTGGAAGACGATCCCGACCTTCTTCCGCAGCGCGTTGACGTCGACCTTGTCGTCGGTGACGAGCTCGCCGTCGACCGCGATCTCGCCCTCCTCGACGCGCTCGAGCCGGTTGATGCAGCGCAGGAGCGTCGACTTGCCGGATCCGGAGGCGCCGATGAGGCAGACGACGTTGTGCTCGGGGACGTCGAGGTCGATCTTGTCGAGCACGCAGAGCGAGCCGAAGTACTTGCTGACGCCGCGCAGATGCACGAACGGCGTGGAGCCGTTAGTGCTCATCGTCAGAACGCCAGGGCTCGCTCGCGCCGCTCGCGCTGCGCGACGAGATGGTCGGTGAAGCGCGCGAGCGGGATCGTGAGCAGGACGAAGAACATGGCTGCGACGAGGAGCGACGGGAAGTCGCCGTTCTGCGTCGAGAACTGCTGCGCGCTCTGGACGGACTCGGCGACGCCGATGACCGAGATGATCGCGGTGTCCTTCTGCAGGCCGACGAAGTCGTTGAGCAGCGGCGGGATGACGCGCCGCACCGCCTGCGGGATGATGACGTAGCGCATCGTCTGCCAGTAGTTCAGGCCGAGCGATCGCGCGGCCGCCCGCTGGCTCGGATGCACCGACTCGATGCCGGCGCGGTAGACCTCCGTCACGTACGCCGTGTAGACGAGCGTGAGCGCGGCGATGCCGTACACGATCACCTGCTGGTTCGAGATGGCGCCGAGCTGCAGGCCGGGCACGCCGAACCCGATGAGGAACGCGACGAGGATGAGCGGCGTGCCACGGAAGAAGTCGGTGTAGACGATCGCCAGGGCCCGCAGCGGTCTCGCTGCGGGCCCCGGCAGACCGCGGACGATCGCGAGTGCGAGCGCGAGCACCAGGACGAGCGCCTCCGCGATGAACATCATCTTGATGTTCACCTGGAACCCTGCCCAGACGTCCGGCAGCGCCAGCCGGAAGCTGTGCGGGTAGAAGAACGCGCGATAGACCTGGTGGAGCGCGTGCACGTCGCTACTTCAGGACGGGGATGGCCGCGAAGTCCAGGTTGAACCACTTCTTTTGGAGCTTCGCGATCGTTCCGTTCGCCGTGAGCTTCTTGATCTGCGCGTCGACGAGCATCGTCAGCTTGGAGCCCTTCTGGAGCACCGCGCCGTACTGCTCGTGCGTGACGATCTGACCGGCGACCGCGCCGTACTTCGTCGGGTTCGACTTACGCTCGAGCGCGACGATCGGCACGTCGAGGATCAACGCCTGGCACTGGTTCAGCTGCACGGCCTGGAACGCCGCCGTCGTCGTCGGATACGTCAGCGGCTTCTTGCTCGGATGCAGATGCGCGTTGATCCAGTCGAGGCCCGTCGTGTTCGTCTGGGCGCACGTCTGCAGCTTCGCGAGGTCGGCGATGCTCTTCGGCGGCGTCGTCTGCTTCGAGATGAGCACGCCCTGGTTCGCATTCAGGTACGACGAGGTGAAGTCGACGGTGCGCTTCCGCTGGGCGGTGATGGTCGCCTCCTGGAAGGAGATGTCGAACTTCTTCGTGCCGGGCGCGAACAGGCTGTTCCATGGCGTGTACATCCACACGGGCGTCAGGCCGAGGCCCTTCGCGACCGCGGTGGCGAGGTCGACCTCGTAGCCGCGGGGGTTCGTGATCTTGCTGCCCCGGACGGTGCCGGACGCGAAGCCGACGGCCGGGTCGCCGAACGCGACGACGAGCTGGCCCGAGTGCATGGTCGGCGGCGCCGCCGGCCGGGCGGTCGCAGCCGGAACGGCGACGAGGGCCGCAAGGAGCACGGCCGGGAGAAGACGCTTCAAAGTCACCCTCCTATGAGTCGCGGGAAGGGCTGAATCTACAACGGCCGGCTCGGGACCTCTAGCGCAGCGGCCGTGAGCTGCTGGAAGTGCCCGATGAGCTGCTCGCTGCGGCCCATGAGGACGCCGTGGTCGAGGGCGCCGCTCGCCATTCCCTGCTGGACGCCCTCGACGAGCCCGCGGTCCTCGATCCCGACCTGCGTGTCGAACGCCATGAGGTCGTCTATCCACGCCGCCTCGACGTCCGAGCCGAAGAAGTAGTCGAGGAAGCGGTGCGTCCGGTCGGGCGCCAGCGGGATCATCGGGCCGATCGAGATGTTCGGGTGGCCGGCGAAGATGTTCACGCCGAGGTTCGGCCAGAGGAAGTGGAACTGCGACCGCTGGAGCTCGCCGTCGAGCTCGACGCCCGCGCGCACCGGCCCGCGCTGGCTCGAGAGCCGTCCTTCGGTCGAGAGCGCGTACGCCTCGGTCGAGGTGTCGATCACCTCTGCGAACGCCGGGTGGGCGACCTGGCAGTGGTAGCACTCGAGGAAGTTCTCGCAGACGATCTTCCAGTTCGCCTCGATGTCGGCGACCCAGCGGCTGTGGAACACGAGGTCGTCGACGTCGAGCCCGAGCTCCGCGACCTGTGCCGGCATCGAGCCGAGCGCATCCGCGAGCGGCTCGGGCTCCTGCCCGACGTTCACGAAGAGGAACGGGCCCCACGTGTCGACCGCCGCCGGACGGAGGCCGAGCTCGTCGCGGCAGAAGCCGGGCTCCTCGTCCGAGCGCGGCGCGCTCCGCAACGAGCCGTCGAGGCCGTACGTCCACGCGTGGTACGGGCACTGCAGCGTCTCGCGCCTGCCGGCGCCCTGGGCGACCGGGAAGCCGCGATGCCTGCAGACGTTCACGAACGCGCGCAGCACCCCGTCGCGGGCGCGCGTCACGACCACCGGCGTGCGGCCCGCATGCCCGGCGAAGTACATCCCCGGCTCCGGGAGCTGCCCGACGTGGCCCGCGTACTGCCACGTGTCACGGAAGATCAGCTCCTGCTCGCGGCGGAGGATCTCCGGATCCGTGTACCAGCCGTACGGGAGGGTGCTCTGCACGGCGAGAATCTACTCGTGCGCGCGATGGTCCTCTCCCGCCCCGGCGAGCCGCTCGAGCTCCGCGACGTGCCCGTGCCCGCGGCCGGTCCGGGCCAGGTGCTGTTGCGCGTCCTTGCGTGCGGTGTCTGCCGCACCGACCTGCACGTCGTCGACGGCGAGCTGCCGCGCCCGAAGCTGCCGCTCGTCCCCGGCCACCAGATCGTCGGCGAGACCGCGGACGGACGCCGGCTCGGCGTGCCGTGGCTCGGCTGGACCGACGGCACGTGCCGCTATTGCACCAGCGGTCGCGAGAACCTCTGCGACGGCGCGCGCTTCACCGGCTACGACCTCGACGGCGGGTACGCGGAGTACGCCGTCGCCGACGAGCGCTTCTGCTTCCCGATCCCGGACGGCTATCCGGACCTGCAGGCTGCGCCGCTTCTCTGCGCCGGCCTCATCGGCTGGCGCTCGCTCCGCTTCGCGGGCGACGCCGAGCGGCTCGGCCTGTACGGCTTCGGCGCCTCGGCGCACATCGTCGCGCAGGTCGCGCGCCACCAGGGCCGCCGCCTCTTCGGCTTCGTGCGTCGCGGCGACGCGGACGCGCGCGCGTTCGCGCTCGAGCTCGGGTGCGAGTGGGCGGGCTGGTCGGACGAGCGCCCGCCGGAGGAGCTCGACGCGGCGATCGTCTTCGCGCCGGTCGGCTCGCTCGTCCCCGCCGCGCTCGCCGCCCTCGCGAAGGGCGGCAGCGTCGTGTGCGCCGGCATCCACATGAGCGACATCCCGTCGTTCCCGTATGAGCTCCTTTGGGAGGAGCGCGCCGTCTGCTCCGTCGCGAACCTCACCCGCCGCGACGGCGACGAGTTCCTCGCGCTCGCGCCGCAGGTCCCGGTGCGCACGGAGATCGAGGCCTTCGCGCTCGAGGATGCGAACATCGCACTCGACCGCTTGCGCAGCGGCGCTGTCCGGGGCGCGGCCGTTCTGCGTCTGTAGGCTCCGCGCCGTGACGAAGCCGCCCTTCGAACAGTTCTTCGCCCACCGCCGCCTGTACCCGGTCGCGGAGCTCACGCCCGACGGCGAGCGGGTGCTCTTCGTCTCGAACATCTCGGGGCAGTTCAACCTGTGGTCGGCGGAGCTCGACGGCGGCTGGCCCGAGCAGCTGACGACGTTCGTCGACAACTCCGTCCGCGGCGTGGCGGTGCGCGAGGACGGCACGATCCTCTTCCACGCCGACCACGACGGCGACGAGTTCCACCAGCTCTACCGCGTCCCGGCGGAGGGCGGCTGGCCGGAGCGGCTCACCGACCTGCCGCAGGTGCAGCACGAGCTCTCGCCGCTGTCGTGGGCGCCGGACGGAAAGAGCTTCGCGTTCTCGGGCAACCGGCGGACGCCGACCGACGGCGAGGTGTACATCTGGCGGGAGGGCGAGGACGAGCCGCGCTACCTCTTCGGCGAGGGGATGTACGCATTCGCGGTGAGCTTCTCGCCCGACGGGTCGAAGCTCCTCGCCGTCGAGTTCCGCTCGAACACCGACTTCTCGATCTGGATCGTCGACGTCGCCTCCGGCGACGCGGTCGAGGCGACACCGCATGAGGGCGACGCGAAGTTCCTGCCCGGCCCCTGGAAAGCGGACGGCTCCGGCTTCTATCTCCTGACGGACGACGGGCGCGAGTTCTCCGGCCTCGCGTTTCACACGCTCGCCACGAACGCGCGCGCGTGGATCGAGACGCCCGAGCGCGACATCGACGAGGTTGCCGGCTCGGCGAACGGACGGGTGCTCGCGTGGATGGAGAACGTCGACGGCTGGGGGAAGCTGCACGTCCGCGATCTCGAGCGCGGCGCCGACCTGCCCGAGCCGAAGCTGCCGCCGGGCGCGGCCTCCATGCTCGGCTCCGGCATGTCGCTCTCCCGCGACGGTTCCCGCCTCGCGCTCGTCTGGGATCAGCCGAGCCGCCCGGCGGAGGTGTTCGTCGTCGACACGGCGACCGGCGATGCGCTGCCCGTGACCGAGATGCGCGCGGCGGGCCTGTCCTCGCTCGAGCTGCGCGAGCCCGAGCTCATCCGCTTCGAGAGCTTCGACGGCCGGCAGATCCCGGCCTGGCTGTACCGACCGGACGGCGGCGGGCCGTCGCCGTTCGCGGTGCTCATCCACGGCGGGCCGGAGGCGCAGGAGCGACCGATCTACCGGCCGTACGTCCAGTACCTCGTCTCCCGCGGCATCGGCGTGCTCGCGACGAACGTCCGCGGCTCGACCGGCTACGGCAAGACGTACCAGAAGCTCATCCACCACGACTGGGGCGGCGGCGACCTCGAGGACTGGCGGCATGCCGCCGAGTGGCTCAAGGCGCAGCCGTTCGTCGACCCCGGCCGGCTCGCGGTCCTCGGCGGCTCGTACGGCGGCTTCGCGACGCTCACCTGCGTGACGCGACTGCCGGAGTACTGGCGCGCCGCGGTCGACATCGTGGGCCCCGCCAACCTCGTCACGTTCGTGCGCGCCGTCCCGCCGCAATGGCTGCGCTTCATGGCCGAGTGGGTCGGCGACCCCGACACCGAGGAGGAGTTCCTGCGCGAGCGCTCGCCGATCACGTACGTCGACCAGGTGCGGGCGGCCTTGCTCGTGCTCCAGGGCGCCAAGGATCCGCGCGTCGTCAAGTCCGAGTCCGATCAGATGGTCGAGCGGCTCCGTGAGCTCGGCCGCGAGGTCGAGTACGTCGTCTTCGACGACGAGGGCCACGGCTTCACGCGCTACGCGAACGAGGTCCACGCGTACCGTTTGACGTGCGAGTGGCTCGAATCGCACCTCACCTAGCAGCGCTTCGCCGGTACGCACAGGCGCATCCACGGCTCATGGTCGCCGCGCAGCTCGCTCTGCTCGCGATCTTCCTCGGCTCCGTGGGGTGGGCGGTGCGCGGTTCCTTCCACGCAGCCGGGCAGGATCTGCGCGACGCCGACCCCATGTACTTCGTGCTCGGGTGTGTCGCGGTCGCGGCGTACTACCTCGTGTTCGTGATCGGGTGGATGCGCATCCTCGAGGACTGGGGCGTCCAGGTGTCCTACCCGATCTCGCTGCGCGCCGAGATGGTGTCGATGCTCGCCAAGTACGTGCCCGGCGGAGTGTGGACGCCCGCGGCGCGCGTCGTGGCGATGCGGCGTGCCGGCGTCACCGACGGTGCGCTCGTGACGTCGGCGATGCTCGTCGAGGCGGGGCTCTCCGCCGTCGCCGGCGTGCTCGTGTTCGCCGTGTCGCTCGCCTGGGTGCACGGCGTCAACGGGCCGATCGTGCCGATCGCCGTCTTCGGCCTCGTCGTCGCGGTGCTGCTGCATCCGCGCGTCTTCCGTCCGCTCGCCTCGCGGTTCCTGCGCCGTCTCGGCTACCGGGAGCTCCCGCCGCTCCGCACGTCCACGATGGTGACGCTTCTCCTCTTCTACGCGGGCACCTGGGTGATCGGCGGCCTCGGCTTGTGGTTCCTGCTCCGCGCCGTCCATGCGCGTCCGGCGGTGAGCACGATCGTCTTCCTCGGCGGCGTGTCGGCGGTCGGCGCGATCGTCGCCGTGCTCGCGTTCTTCGCACCGTCCGGTCTGGGCGCGCGCGAGGGCTCGATGTACGGGCTCATGCTCGCCGTGACGACGCCCGGCGCTGCGCTCGGAGCAACGCTGCTCAACCGCGTGGCGATCACGCTCGTCGAGGTGCTGCTGCTCGTCGTCGGCGGGTTCGTCCTCCGCCGCGGCCAGGACGATCAGGCGAGCGTGAGGGCGACCGCCTCGCGCCAGCCCGCGACGAGCGCCGACACGTCGCGCTCCGGCTCGTAGCGAGCGGCCGTCCGTAGCGGTGCGGGTCGCCGCGCAGCGAGCGCCGCGGCGCCGAGCGCGGTCATCTCCGCCTCGGCGGAGGCCTCGACAGGGCCGCCCGTCGCGTCGGCGAGGAACTGCATCAGAAAGACATTCGCCGAGGCGCCGCCGTCGACGCGCAGAACGTCCGGACGCTCGGGAAGCGCGTCGAGGACGTCGGCCACCTGGAACGCGATCGCCTCCAGCGCCGCCCGCACGAGATGCTCGCGCCGCGTCGTGCGGGAGAGGCCGCACATGACTCCGCGCGCCTCCGGCGCCCAGTGCGGCGAGCCGAGCCCCGTGAGCGCCGGCACGAAGTAGACGCCCTCCGTCGAGTCGACCCCGACCGTGAACGGGTCGACGTCGAAGACGCCGCGGAGCCACTCGAGCCCGGCGGCGGCGACGAAGATCGAGCCCTCGAGGGCGTACCCGCCGCCGGCCGCGGCGGTCCGCACGAGGCCGTGCGGCGCCGGCGAGCAGTCGTCGCCGGTGTGCACGAGGACGAACGCGCCCGTGCCGATCGTCGCCTTCGCGCCGCCGTGCGCGTAGAGCGACGCCTGCTGGTCGCCGGCGAGGGCGGTGACGCGGACGCGCTCGCCGAGCAGCACGCCCTCGACATCGATCTCCGCCCGCACCTCGGGAAGGACGTCGCGAGGCACGCCGAAGAGCGCCAGCAGCTCGTCGTCCCAGGCGAGCGTCGCGAGATCGAGCAGCATCGTGCGCGACGCGTTCGAGGGGTCGGTCGCGTGCACTGCGCCGCCGGTGAGCAGCCAGAGCAGCCACGTGTCGACCGTTCCGAACGCGACGCCGCCGCTGCGTCCCGTCTCGTGGAGGAGCCACTCGAGCTTCGTCGCCGAGAAGTACGGGTCCGGCGTCAGCCCGGTGCGCTTGCGGATCTCGTCCGCCGGCAGCTCGCGGCAGCGCGCGGCGGTGCGCCGGTCCTGCCAGACGATCGCGGGATGGAGCGGCTCGCCCGTCGCGCGGTCCCACAGGATCGTCGTCTCGCGCTGGTTCGCGATGCCGAGCGCCTCGACGTCGCGCATCGACGCCCCGCACGAGTCGAGCGCCGCCTGCGCGGCGGCTTCGACGCTCGCCCACAGCTCCAGCGGGTCCTGTTCGACCCGGCCGGGCTGCGGCGTCGCGACTGCCACCGGCGCGTAGCCGCGCCCGAGCACCTCCAGCTCGTCGTCGACCACGAGGCACGTCGTTCCGGTCGTGCCCTGGTCGACGGCGAGAATCATTCCTCGATATTGATCCGAATCGCGTCGAGCGTGCGCGCGAGGGCAGCGAGGTCGCGCTCCGGGATACCGGAAAGCGTCCGTTTTGCGAGACCATTGACCTCGGCCAGGAGCTTCTTGTGCAGCTTCACGCCGGCCGGCGTGAGGCGGAGCCGCTTCACACGGCGGTCGGACGGGTCGACCTCGCGCAGCACGAGGCCGAGCTCCTCGGCGCGGTCGACGTGGTGCGTGATCGTCGCGCCGTCGACGTGGGCGCGCGTCGCGAGGATACGGTGGCTGATGAACCCCTCGTCGCTGACCGCGTTGAGGACGATCCAGATGCCGAGGGAGCCGCCGGCCCGCTCGAGCGCCGCCTCGAAGGCAGTGCGAACGTCCTTCGCGGTGAAGACGAGCTGACGCAATGCCAATGCAGGCTCGGCGGCGACATGTTTCATTTGAGAGTCAATGATTTGACATCATACCATTCCGCTGGCTACGGTCTGGGTGGATGCTCGCCGGGCTCGCGCACCTGATCGTCCGCCGCCGCAAGGCCGTCATCGGCGTGTGGGTCGTCCTGACGCTCTTCGGCGCCTTCTCCGCCTCTCAGGTGTCGAAGCGCTGGTACCAGAGCTTCTCCATCCCCGGGTTCTCGGCGTACGAGGCGAACCAGCGCACGCTGGAGAGGTTCGGCACGGGGCAGCAGGCCGCGCTCGTCGCCGTGTTCCATTCGAAGGGCGACGTGACGAAGGCAACCGGCATCGAGGCGGCGGTCGAGAAGGCGGCGGCCGTGAATCCCGGTTCGCGCGTCTCGTCGTATTTCTCGACGGGCAGCCGCGCCTACGTGTCGAAGGACGGACATACGACCTTCGCCGAGATCTACCCGCCGGGCACGCCGAACTTCAGCTCGGACACGCACATCAAGCAGACGCGCGCGGCGCTCAAGAGCGCCACTCCGGCGGGCGTGACCGCGAACCTCACCGGCCGCGACGCGCTCGTGGCGGCGTCGTCGGGCGGCGGCAAGGGGCCGAGCGTGCTCACCGAAGGGCTCATCGGCGGCGGCGGCGCGCTCGTCATCCTCTTCTTCGTCTTCGGCACGCTGCCGGCGGTGCTCATGCCGATCGCCGTGGCGATCGCGGCGATCCTGAACACCTTCTCGCTCGTCTGGGCGCTCACGTACCTGACGAGCGTGTCGATCATCGTCCAGTTCCTCATCGCGCTCGTCGGCCTCGGCGTCGCGATCGACTACGCGCTCCTCATGATCTTCCGCTTCCGCGACGAGCTGCGCGAAGGCGAGGACGTCGAGGCGGCGCTCGTCCAGACGATGACGCATGCCGGCCGATCCGTGATCGTCTCCGGCTCGACCGTCGCCGTCGGCCTGCTGTCGATGATCGTCCTGCCGCTGCCGTTCATCCGCTCGATCGGCATCGGCGGCATGCTCATCCCCGCCGTCTCCGTCATCGCCGCCATCACGCTGCTGCCGGCGCTGCTCGCGGTGCTCGGCACGCGGATCAACAGCATGAGGCTGCTGCCGAAGCGGTTCGTCGACCGCGGCCATCCCGAGGACGGCCCGTGGGGTCGCTGGGCAAACTTCGTCATGCGCCGGCCCGCCGCCGTCGCCGTCGCGGGGCTCGCCGTCGTCGGCGTCCTCGTCTTCTTCGGCGTCCAGCTCAACCCGAGCGAGGCGCAGGCGAAGGACATGCCGGGCAGCGGCGACGCGATCGTCGGCCGCGACGCGCTCGCGGCCGCGGGCATCTCGCCCGGCGTGATCGAGCCGTTCAACGTGCTCGTCGAGCACGGCGCAGCTCCGGGGCCGATCGCTGCGAAGCTGCGCGCGACGCCCGGCATCGTCGCGGCCGTCGCGCCGACCGGCCCGCAGTGGCGCAAGGGCGGCGACTCGATCGTCGAGGCGTTCCCGAACGTCGACGGGTCGAGCAAGCACATCCAGAGCCTCGTCACGCGCGTCCACCGGACGCTGAACGGGACCGACGCGACGCTCGGCGGTATCGCGCCGGCCGACCGCGACTTCGTCCACGCCGTGTACGGCAACTTCCCGTACGTGCTCGGCTTCGTCGTGCTGTTGACGATCCTGCTGCTGATGCGCGCGTTCCGCTCGATCGTGCTGCCGATCAAGGCTGCGCTGCTGAACCTCATCTCGCTCGGCGCCGCCTTCGGGATCATCGTCTTCATCTTCCAGCTGGGGCACGGCTCGAACGCGATCTGGGGCGTCCCCGCGACGCAGTCGATCATCCCGTGGATCCCATTGATGATCTTCGCGTTCCTCTTCGGGCTCTCGATGGACTACGAGGTCTTCATGCTCACGCGCATGCGCGAGGCGTACGACGAGATCGGCGACACGCCGAAGGCGATCGCACTCGGGCTTGCGCGCACCGGGAAGCTCGTCACGAGCGCAGCCGCGATCCTGATGTTCGCGTTCTTCGTGCTGTCGATGAGCCCCGGCACCGACATCAAGCAGTTCGGCATCGGGCTCGCGGCCGGCATCATCTTCGACGCGACCGTGATCCGCGCGCTGCTCGTGCCCGCGCTCATGCGCCTGCTCGGCTCCTGGAACTGGTGGCTGCCGACCTCGTTCGCCCGCGTGCTGCGCGTCGGCGGCGAGCAGTACGACGAAGCCGTCGAGCCGAGCTAGAGCGCACGCGCGGATAGCCTTGCCCGAATGGCGCCGGCAGTCCTCGCGCGGCTCGTCGCAGCCGTCGCGGCCCTCGCGGCCGGCGTGGCGGCGGTCGCGGTCGCTGCCGTCCTCCTCCACCGGACGCCGGGCCCGGTCTCGGTCTCGGGAGCGAGCGCGGCGCCGGCCGCGTCCGCGCGTGCACCCGCGCGGCCGTCGCCGCGCTTCCCGGCTCCGCCGCCGGGAGCCGTCGTGTTCAGCCGTGAGGACGGGCCCGATGCGCTCGCGCTCGCCGTCGTCCCGCGCGGCAGCCGCCTTCTCGTGCAGGCGTCCGTCGTCGGGCAGCAGGGCGCCGGCGTGCGCGGGCTGTCGGTCGACGTCGGCGGTACGCGCGCGCTTTCGTGCGGAGCCGGCTGCTACCGCGCGGCCGTTGCGCGCACCCGTTCGATCGACCTCAGGGTGCGCGGCCCGAAGGCGGCGACGCGCTGGAGCGTTGCGCTGCCGTCGCAGTGGCCGCCGGCCCCTGCAGCCGCGCTCGTCGCCCGCGCCGGACGCGTGTGGCGCTCGCTCCGCTCGCTCGTGTTCTTCGACCGGCTCGCGTCGGACGAGACGCACTCCGTCGTCAGCACGTGGCGCGCGGTCGCCCCGGACCGGCTCGCCTACCGCGTCCGCCACGGCTACGAGGCCGTGATCATCGGAGGTCGCCGCTGGGACAGGGCTCCCGGCGGCCGCTGGATCGAGTCCGCCCAGACGGCCACGCTCCGCCAGCCGGTGCCGGTCTGGCAGACGGCGACGGACGCCTACGTGATCGGGAGCACACGCACGGCGTGGCGGATCTCGTTCTTCGATCCGCGCACGCCTGCGTGGTTCCAGATCACGGTCGACAAGCGGACGCTGCACACGGTCGATCTGCACATGACGACGACCGCGCACTTCATGCACGAGACCTACCGCGCATTCGACGCGTCGGCGCCGGTCGAGCCGCCTACTTCACCGTGAGCGTGCCCTTCATGCCGGCGGCGGCGTGGCCGGGCACCGTGCACAGATAGAGGTACTTCCCCGGCTTCAGCGTCACCGTGAGCTTGGCGGTCTTGCCCGGCTCGATGACCGGCGTCTTCTTGCCGGCGATCTTGAAGTCGTGGCCGATCGTGCCTTTGTTCACGAGCACGAACGTGACCTTGCCGTGCGGGACGGACGCTTTCGAGAGCTTGAAGTGGAATTCCGTGGCGGTGACGGTGACCTTCGTCGCCGTCCCAGCCGCGGCGGCCGGCGCGGCGACGACCGCGGCGGCGATGCAGAGCAGTGCGAGTTTCTTCGTCATGCCTCGACGATAGCGGCGATCCGTAGTTCCACCGGATGGTGAACCGGGAGCCGGCTTGGCAGCCTCCAGGACATGAACGCGCTCGATCTCGCGCGCTGGCAGTTCGCGGTCACGACGCTGTACCACTTCCTCTTCGTCCCGCTGACGATCGGGCTCGTGTGGTTCCTCGTCGGGATGCAAACCGCCTGGTATCGCACCGGCGACGAGCGGTGGCTGCGGCTGACGCGCTTCTTCGGGAAGCTCTTCCTCATCAACTTCGCCCTCGGCGTCGTCACCGGCATCGTGCAGGAGTTCCAGTTCGGGATGAACTGGTCGGCGTACTCGCGCTATGTCGGCGACATCTTCGGCGCGCCGCTCGCGATCGAGGGCCTGGCGGCGTTCTTCATCGAGTCGACGTTCCTCGGTCTCTGGATCTTCGGCTGGGAGTACCTCAAGCCGAAGGTGCACCTCGGGATGCTCTGGCTCGTCGCGATCGGCTCCACCGCGTCCGCGTACTTCATCCTCGCGGCCAACTCGTGGATGCAGCACCCGGTCGGCTACAAGCTCAACCCGGTCACCCACCGCGCGGAGATGACGTCGATCTTCAAGATCCTCACCAACTCGACGCTCATCCGCGCGTTCGGCCACACGATCGCCGCGGCGGGGCTCACCGCCGCGATGCTCGTGCTCGGCGTGGCGGCCTGGCACCTGCGCAGGCGCGGCGACGCGACCCTCTTCGCGCCGGTCGCACGCATCGCGCTCTGGACGACGCTCGCCGCGGGCGTGGCCACCGTCCTCCTCGGCCATGCGCAGGCGCAGCTGATGACGAAGCAGCAGCCGATGAAGATGGCCGCCGCCGAGGCGCTCTACAACACGGAGCGCGGCGCGCGCTTCTCGCTCTTCGACATCGGCCCGTGGGAGAAGCATCCGAACAAGAGCCTCGTCAGCATCGCCATCCCGCACGGGCTCTCGATCCTTTCGAACAACTCGTGGAACTCCACGGTGCTCGGCATCAACGACATCCAGGCCGCCGACGTGCAGAAGTACGGGCCCGGAAACTACGAACCGATCGTCGGCGTCACGTACTGGACGTTCCGGATCATGGCCGGCCTCGGCTTCCTCGCGGTCCTCTTCGCCGCAGGCGGACTGTGGCTCGCGCGCACACCCGGCCGGCTCGAGCGCAGCGACCGCTTCCACCGGCTCGCGATCGCCGGCATCGGCCTGCCGATGGTCGCGAACCTCTGCGGGTGGCTCTTCACCGAGATGGGCCGCCAGCCGTGGGTGGTTCAGGGGCTCCTGCTCACGAAGAACGCCGTGTCGCCGACGGTGGGTCCGTGGTCGGTCGGGCTGACGCTCGCCGGCTTCACCCTGCTCTACGGCGTGCTCGCCGCCGTCGAGGCGAAGCTCATGATCGGCGCCGCGAAGGCAGGTCCCGACGGCGCCGGCACGTACGCCCCCGACGAGGAGGGGAAGGCGCCCCGCATCCCGGCGCTCACCTACTGATGCTCACGCTCGCCGCATCCACGCACGGCTACTGGAACCTGCAGACGTTCTGGTTCTTCCTCATCGTCGTCCTGTGGACGGGCTACTTCGTCCTCGAGGGATTCGACTTCGGCGTCGGCATGCTCCTGCCCTTCGTCGGCCGCGACGTCCGTGAGCGCGGGACGCTCATCCGCACGATCGGCCCGGTCTGGGACGGCAACGAGGTGTGGCTGCTCGTCGCCGGCGGCGCGACGTTCGCAGCGTTCCCCGGCTGGTACGCGACGCTCTTCTCCGGCTTCTACCTCGCACTCTTCCTCGTGCTCGTCGGCATCATCGTGCGCGGCGTCGCGATCGAGTACCGCAACAAGCGTCCGGAGGAGGAGTGGCGCCGCCGCTGGGATCTCACCCTCGCCGTCTCGAGCGCCGTACCGGCGCTTCTCTGGGGCGTCGCGTTCGCGGACATCGTCCACGGCGTGCCGATCGACGCCAAGGGCGACTTCACCGGCAACCTGCTCACCCTCCTGCACCCGTACGCGCTCTTCGGCGGCCTGACCACGCTCGCGCTCTTCGCCTTCCACGGCGCGCTCTTCCTCGGATTGCGCACGACCGGCGCGCTCGAGCGTCGCGCGCACGACACCGCCATGCGGCTCGCGCTGCCCGCGTCCCTCCTCGTCTTCGGCTTCCTCGTGTGGACCTACGCCAATGCAGCGAGCGCACACAACAAGGGACTCGTTCCCGGCATCGTCCCGATCGCGGCGATGTTCCTGCCGTTCGGCGCAGCGGCCTTCGTGCGCGCGGGCAGGCCGGGCTTCGCGTTCACGGCGACGACCGTGTCGATCGCGTTGCTCACGCTGACGCTCTTCCTCAACCTGTACCCGCGCGTGATCGTGTCGAGCACGGGCAACGCGCTCAGCCCGACGATCTTCACGACGAGCTCGTCGCACTACACGCTCACGGTGATGTCGATCATCGCGATCGTGCTCACGCCGATCGTCCTGCTCTACCAGACCTGGTCGTACTGGGTCTTCCGCGCCCGCCTCGGCGACGGAGATGCGGCCGACGTGCGCTCGCCGCTCGAGCTGCTCGGACGCACGCCTCTGGGCAAGAAGCAACCGTAAGGTTCACCCGTGCCAGGCACCAGGTGTTCGGTCCTTGCTTCCGTCGCGTCAAACTCGGGTGCCTGGCACGGGCGCGACGTGTAATGCGTCCCGTCGACCCCCGGCTGCTCCGCGAGGCGCCTGCCGCCCGCCGTTTTCTGCTCGCGACCGCCGTCCTCGGCCTCGTTGCCGCCGCCTGCATCGTCACGCAGGCGGTCACGCTCGGCCGGATCGTCGCCGCGCTGTTCCTGCACCGGCAGGAGCTCTCGGCCGTGAGGGACGACCTCGTCGCGCTCGTCGCCGCCACCGTCGTGCGGGCGGCGATCGCGTGGGCGCTCGAGAGCGGCGGGCGCATCACCGCGCTCGCCGTCGGCGCGCAGCTGCGCGCGAAGCTCCTTGCGCATCTGCTCGCAGCCCGGCCGGGCGGCGTGCCGGAGATGCCCGCCGGAGAGCTCGCCGCCGCTGCGGTCGGCGGGCTCGACGCGCTCGACCCGTATTTCGCCCGCTTCCTGCCGCAGCTCGTGCTCTCGGCCGTCGTCCCGGCGTCGATCTTCGCCTGGGTCGTGTGGCACGACGTCGCGTCCGCGGTCCTGATGGCGGTCACCTTGCCGCTCATCCCCGTCTTCGGCGCGCTCGTCGGGAAGGCGACCGAGGCGCGGACGCTGAAGAGGTTCGCGACGCTCTCTCACCTGTCGGCGTACTTCCTCGACGTCGTTCGCGGCCTGCCGACGCTGCGCGCGTTCGGGCGCGGGAAGGCGCAGTCGGCGACGATCGCCGCCGTCTCCGACGCGTACCGGATCGAGACGATGGGCACGCTGCGGATCGCCTTCCTGTCTGCGCTCGTCCTCGAGCTCGCGGCGACGATGAGCACCGCGGTCATCGCGGCCGAGATCGGCATCCGTCTCGTCGACGGCGGGATCGCGCTTGCCCCGGCGCTCGCGATCCTCGTGCTCGCACCCGAGTACTACGGCCCGCTTCGGAACGCCGCCGCACAGTTCCACGCGAGCGCAGACGGGCTCGCGGCCGCCGGCCGCGTGTTCGCGCTGCTCGACCTGCCGCCGGCCGTGCGCACGCCGGAGGAACCGCTCCCGGCACCCGACCCGCGCGAGGCGGCGATCCGGCTCGAGCGGGTGACGCTGTGGTACCCCGGCCGCCCTGCCGCGGCCCTCCTCGGGATCTCGGCGGTCGTCGAGCCGGGCGAGCGGGTCGCCGTCGCCGGCCCGAGCGGCGCCGGCAAGACGAGCCTGCTCGCGCTGCTGCTCCGCCTGCTCGAGCCTGACGCCGGCCGGATCGTCGTCGGCGGCATCGATCTCGCGCGCGTGGACCCGGACGCGTGGCGAAGCGGCGTCGCGTGGCTGCCGCAGCGGCCGCGACTCGCGGCGGGAACCGTTCGCGGCGCGCTCGGCGACCGGACCGACGCGGAGCTCTGGCGTGCACTCGAGCTCGCCGCCGCGGCCTCCGTCGTCACCGCCCTGCCGGACGGGCTCGACGCCGTCCTCGGCGAGCGCACGCCGCTCTCGGCGGGCGAGATCCGCCGGCTCGCGCTCGCGCGCGCACTTGCGACCGGCAGGCCGCTGCTGCTGCTCGACGAGCCGACGACGCACCTGGACGGGGCGAGCGCCGCGCTCGTGACGCGCGCGATCGCAGAGCTCCCGCGCGACACGACCGTCGTGTTCGCGACGCACGACGCGCGGCTCGTCGAGATCGCGGACCGCGTGATCGACCTCGGCGTGCACGGCGTCCTCGAGGCGGTCGCGTGAGCGGCGCGCTCGTCCGCGTCCTCGCGACCGCGCGTCCGCTTCGGCGGCGTCTCGCGGTCGGCGTCGCGCTCGGCGCCCTCGCCGTCGGCGCCGGCGTCGCGCTCATGAGCACATCCGGGTATCTCATCTCGCGGGCCGCGCTCCGGCCGCCGGTCCTCTCGCTCGCGGTCGCCATCGTCGGCGTGCAGTTCTTCGGGCTGTCGCGCGGCGTCCTGCGGTACTTCGAGCGGCTCGCGTCGCACGACGCCGCGCTGCGGCTCCTCGACCGGATGCGTGCCGTCTTCTTCGAGCGCCTCGAGCCGCTCGTGCCGGACGGCCTGCCGGTCGGAGCGCGGACCGGCGACCTGCTCGGACGGTTCGTCGACGACGTCGACGAGCTCCAGCACGTGTTCGTGCGCGCGCTCGGGCCGCCGGTCGTCGCAGTCGTCGTCGGTCTCGGGGCCGTCGTCGCGGCCCTGCTCGTCGATCCGCGCGCGGCCGGCGTGCTCGCGCTCGCGCTGCTCGCGGGAGGCGTGCTCGTTCCGCTCGCCGCCGCGCGCGTCGTCCGCTCGACCGGCCGCCGCGAGGCGCCGGCGCGCGCGGCGCTCCTCACCGACGTGCTCGAGGCGCTCGAGGCCGCGCCGCAGCTCGCGGTCGACGGCCGCCGCGACGAGGCGCTCGCGGTCGTCGCCGCGCGCGAGTCGTCGCTGACGCGGATCCGCCGGCGCACCGCGCTCGCCGAGGGCCTCGGCGAGGGAATGGTGACGCTGCTCGCCGGGCTCACGCTCGCCGCGGTTCTCGTCGTCACGACCGTGCACGGCGTCCTCCTCGGCATGCTCGCGCTCCTCGCCCTCGCGAGCTTCGAGGCGATCCGGCCGCTCCCCGTCGCCGCCGAGCACCTGGGGGCGACGGAGGCGTCGGCGGAGCGCCTGTTCGAGCTCGTCGACCGCGCCCCGCCCGTGCAAGACCCGGAGACGCCCGTCCCGGCGCCGGCGGGGCTCGTGCTGCGCGCGGAGTCGCTCGCCGTCGACGGCGTGTTCGCGGGCGTCGACCTCGAGCTGCGCGCCGGCCGGACGGTGGCGCTCACCGGCCCGAGCGGCGCGGGCAAGACGACGCTCGCGCACTGCCTCGTCCGCTTCCGCGATCCCGACGGCGGCGCCGTCTACCTCGACGGACGGGACGCGAGGGAATATCGGCAGGAGGACGTGCGCGCGACGGTTCTCCTCTCCGGCCAGGACGCGCACCTGTTCGCGACGTCGATCCGAGAGAACCTCCGGATCGCGCGGCAGGACGCCGACGACGCCGCGCTGCGCGACGCGCTTCGCCGCGCCGGCGCCCTCGATTGGATCGACACGCTGCCGGAGGGCCTCGACACGTTCGTCGGCGAGCAGGGCCTCCTCGTCTCGGGCGGCCAGCGCCAGCGGATAGCGCTCGCGCGCGCGTTCCTGTCGCCGGCGCGCTTCCTCGTGTTCGACGAGCCGGGCGCCCATCTCGACGAGCCGACCGCCGCCGGCGTCGTCGACACGATCCTCGAGCTCGCCGCCGAGGGCCGCGGCGTCCTGCTCATCAGCCACGCCGGCTACGGGCTCGACCGCTGCGACGAGGTGGTCGCTCTGCCGTGAACCGCCGCCGTCCTCACCCCGTACTTACCTCGACCTGGAACAATCACGGCTCACCCGAGCGGAGGAGGCAACCGTGCCAGAGGACCGGTTGGAGCAGGCGCTCTTCGAGATCCGCCGTGTCATCGCGGGGCAGGACGCGATGCTCGAGCGCGTGCTCGTGTGCCTGCTCGCGCAGGGACATCTGCTCATCGAAGGCGTCCCGGGGCTCGCGAAGACGCTGACGGTCAAGACGACCGCCGCGGTGCTCGGCGGCTCGTTCGCGCGCATCCAGTTCACGCCCGACCTCGTACCCGCCGACCTCGTCGGCACGCGCGTGTACCGGCCCGACAACGGGACGTTCGACACCGAGCTCGGCCCGGTCTTCTGCAACTTCCTCCTGGCGGACGAGATCAACCGCGCGCCGGCGAAGGTGCAGAGCGCGCTGCTCGAAGTGATGCAGGAGCGGCAGGTGACGATCGCGCACACGTCGCATCCGGTGCCGTCGCCGTTCCTCGTGCTCGCGACGCAGAACCCGATCGAGTCCGAGGGCACCTACCCGCTGCCGGAGGCGCAGGTCGACCGGTTCATGCTGAAGATCCTCATCGACTACCCGGAGCACGACGAAGAGCTGACGATCGTGCAGCGCCAGCTCGCAGCGCAGCCCGAGCTGCGGGAGATGCTCAGCCTCGACGCGCTGCGGGAGCTACAGGCCGCCGTCTTCGACGTGTACGTCGACCCGGCGCTCGTCAGCTACGCGGTCTCGCTCGCTGCGGCGACGCGAGCGCCCGAGAACGCGGGCCTGTCCGAGCTCGCCGGCTACGTCTCGTACGGCGCGAGCCCGCGCGGGCCGATCAGCATCACGCAGGCGTCGCGCGCGCTCGCGCTCCTGCGCGGACGCGACTACGCGACGGCCGAGGACGTGCGGGCGCTCGCGAAGGACGCGCTTCGCCACCGGCTCGTGCTGAGCTATCAGGCGCTCGCGGAGGGTGTGACCCCGGACTCGGTCCTCGACCGCGTGCTGGAGGTCGTGCCGATACCCGAAGTCGAGCTCGCGCACCGCGCCGCGACGTGAACGTCGCGGGGCTGCTCGGCGAGGCCACGCCCGAGCGGCCGGGCCCGGGCGCACTTCCGCCCGAGCTGCTGCGCGCGCTGCAGATGGACATCGCGCGGCGGCTCGAAGGGATGCTCGCGGGCGACTATCGCTCCGCACGCCACGGCCCCGGGACCGAGCTCGCGCAGGTGCGGCCGTACGCGCCCGGCGACGACGTGCGGCTCATCGAGTGGAACGTCACCGCGCGCACGGGCGAGCCGCACGTTCGCGTGCAGCTCGCCGAACGGGTGCTCGTCACGTGGCTCGTGCTCGACACGTCGCCGTCGATGCAGTTCGGCACCGCGGAGCGGCGCAAGGCCGACGTCGCAGCAGGGGTGGCGATCGCGGTCGGACACATCGCGACGCGGCGCGGCAACCGCCTCGGCGTCGTCACCTTCGGCGACGGGACCCCGGCGACGCTGCCGCCGACCCAGGGACGCAACGGCCTCCTCGGGCTGCTCACGACGCTCGGACGCGAGCCGGAGGACGGCACGGTCGGCGCGACTTCGCTCGGCGCTGCGTTCGTCCGCGCCGGGGCGATCGCGCGGCAGCGCGGCATCGTCGTGGTCGTCTCCGACTTCCGCGGGCCGCTCGACTGGCGGACGCCGCTCCTGCAGCTGCTCGACCGCCACGACGTCCTCGCCGTCGAGATCCGCGACCCGCGCGAGCAGGAGCTCCCCGACGTCGGCGAGCTGTGGCTCGTCGATCCCGAGACGGGCAGGCAGGTGCGCGTCGACACGCGCAGCACCGCGTTGCGCGAGCGGTTCGCGGCCGCCGCGGCCGAAGAGCGGAGCGGAGTGGCGCGGATGTTCACGGCGCTCGGCGTCCCCCATCTCGTCCTCTCGACGGCGGGCGAGTGGCTGCGGCCGTTCGCCGTCTTCCTCGGGACGCGCCGGTGAGCTTCGGTCATCCGCTGATCCTCGTCGCGCTCGTCGCCGTCCCCGCCGCCGCCGGGCTGTGGCTCCTGAACGACCGTCGCCGCGCCCGGTCGGCGTCGGCGTTCACGAGCCTCGCGCTCCTCCCGAACCTCGTCGACCGCGCACCGGGGCGGCTGCGCCTCGTGCCGCCCGCGCTCTTCCTCGTCGCGCTGACCGCGCTCATCGTCGGCTTCGCGCGGCCGCACGCGACCATCACCGTCCCGCGGCGCGAGGCGACGGTCGTGCTCGCGATCGACGTCTCGCGGTCGATGCAGGCGCACGACATCGCCCCGTCGCGCATGATCGCCGCGCAGCGCGCCGCCGCCGCGTTCCTCGACGAGATCCCCGCGACGTACTCCGTCGCGGTCGTCGGCTTCGGCAGCCGCGCGTTCGTGGCGGTGCCGCCGACGCTGGACCGCTCGCTCGTCCGGCAGGCGCTCGCAGACCTCAACCCGGGCGAGGGCACGGCGATCGGCGACGCGGTCGCGCTCGCTGCGAGCCTCGGCAGGCGCGAGCGCGCGACCGACGGGACGGTGCCGCCCGAGTCGGTCTTGCTCCTCTCCGACGGCACGCGCGACGGCGGCCGCGTGAGCCCGGCGCAGGCCGAGAAGCGCGCGAAGGCGCTGAACGTCCCGGTGTCGACCGTGCTGCTCGGGACGGCGAACGGGGTCGTCCAGGAGCCGCTCGTCGGCGGCTACACCGCACAGATCCGCGTGCCGCCGAGCCCCGGCACCCTCCAGCAGGTTGCGCGCGCGACCGGCGGCGAGTTCTTCCGCGCCCGGTCGGCGAAGGCGCTCGCGAGCGTCTACCGGCACCTGGCGACGCGCATCGGCCACAAGACCGAGAGCCGCGAGGTGACGGACCTCTTCGCCGGCGGTGCGCTCGTGCTCATGCTCGCGGGCGGAGCGCTCTCGGCGCTGCGGCTGAGGAGGGTCCCGTGAGATGGGCTGCAGCTCTCGCCGCGGCGTGCGCGGTCGCGGCGGCGACGGCCGCCGGGGCGGCCGCGACGAACGAGTGCCGCGGGCTGCAGGTCTGCGTCCCCGTCGCGGGCCCATGGGTCGTCGCCGCGGGCGCCGCCGAGGTCCGGTACGAGCTCACGTGCCCGAAGCGCTTCGTCGTCGCCGGGCTCGACGCCGAGCTCACCAGCAGGCACGTCGACGTCGCCTTCCGCGGCGCGCTCGGAAGTCCCGTCAACCCGGGCATCACGACCTCGACGTCCGCCGTCTTCCTCGCCCGCGTCCTGGCGGTCACGGGCCCCGCCGCGTTCCGCCCGCACATCGGCTGCATCCCGGCGTCCGGCGGCGGGCAGCGCTTTCCCACTGCGCACCGGCCCCTCCCCCCGGGTCAGCCGCTCGCGCCGACGGCGGTCCAGCTCGCCGTCCGCCCCGGCGTGCACCGGTTCGTCGAGCGCTGCCCGGCCGGCAAGCGCCTCGCCGGCGCGAGCCATGCCGTCGGCTTCTACAGCAGCGCCGCCCCGGGGACCGCGCAGATGCGCAGCGTCGTCGTGACGCAGCGCATCGGCGGCGGTCGCGTCTTCGTCACCGTTCGCGCGGCCGCCGCATCCGTGCGCACCGTCGTCCAGGTCGACCTCGACTGTGCGGTGGCGGCGTGACCTTCTCGCAGCCGCTGTTCCTCCTTCTGCTGCTCGCGGTGCCGCTCGCGGTCGGCCTGTACCTGCTCGCAGAGCGGCAGCGCATGCGCTACGCCGTGCGGTACACGAACGTCGACCTGCTCGCGTCCGTCGCCGGCGGACGGCAGTGGCGCCGTCTCGTGCCGGCGGTCGTGTTCCTCCTTGCCGTCGCGACGCTCTGCGTCGCCGTCGCACGGCCGCACGTTCGCACGACGGCGACGGACGACCGCGCGACGATCGTTCTCGTGCTCGACGTCTCCGGCTCCATGCAGGCGAACGACGTCAAGCCGACGCGACTCGCGGCAGCGCAGCAGGCGCTCCGCATCTTCCTGAAGAAGGTGCCGTCGCGTGTCCGGCTCGCGCTCATCCTCTTCGCCGGCGAGGCTGAGGTCGCGGCGCCGCCGACGAGGGACCACGCGCTCGTGCTGCAGGCGGTCGACGACGCCGGCGTCCAGATCGGGGGCGGCGGCGGGACGGCGATCGGCGACGCGCTCGCCGCCGCGGTGAAGCTCGGGCTGAGCTCGGCGGGGATCGGAAGCAGCCGGGGGCTCGCCGCCTACCACCCCGTGGCCGCGCCGCCGTCGCCGTCGAGCACGCTCGTCACGATCCTCTTCCTCTCCGACGGCCACCAGACGCGCGGAGAGCTGCAGCCGCTGCAGGGAGCCGACATCGCGCGCCGCGCCGGCATTCCCATCTACACGGTCGCGCTCGGAACGAAGGGCGGCAGGATCACGAACTTCCCCCTCTTCGGCGGCGGGGGCGCGTTCGGGGGCGGCCAGGGCCTCAGTCAGGCGCTTGCGCCCGACCCGGTGACGCTGCACGCGATCGCGCAGGACACGGGCGGGGCGTTCTACCGGGCGCAGACGGCAGGCGCCGCGAAGGACGCGTACTCGAAGCTCGGCTCGAGCCTCGGCCGCGTGCCGGCGCACGAGGAAGTGACGTCCGACTTCGTCGCCGGCGCGGCGCTGCTGCTGCTCCTCGCCGTCGGGCTCGGCGCGCTCTGGGCGCCGCGCCTTCCCTAGACCGCCACCTCGTAGCAGCGGTCGGCGTGGAGACACTCGCGGGTCGCGCGGTCGGCGAGCGTGAGCATGAACGAGCGGACGGGCGCCTCGTCGTAGCGGCCGAGGACGGCGTCGGCGCAGGTGCGGATCTGCTCCGGCGAGCGTCGTCCCTCGAACTCCTCCACGAGCGACGGGAGGAGTTGCGCGAGGCGGCGGTTGTGTGCGCTGCGGTCGTTGCGGATCGCATCCAGGCGGTTGTCGACGAGATCGCGAACGCGGCGCTCGAGCTCGTCGCGGATCTCGCGCACTTCCGCGAGCGGCCGGTCGGCGGGGTCGGGGATGTCCCAGTCCTCGACGATCCCGGGGACGTACGGGCACGTGCCGCCGCAGGCGAGGGTGATCGCCCAGTCGGCGTGGAGCTGCATCTCGAGATCGATCTTCTTCGGCCGCCTGCTCGACAGATCGATGCCGACCTCGCGCATCGCCTCGACCACCTCGGGCCAGATCGCGTCCGCGGGCTCCTGGCCGGCCGACTCCGCTCGGACGTCCTCGGGCGCGTATCGCTCGAAGAACGCCTGCGCGATCTGAGAGCGGCCCGCGTTGTGCGTGCAGACGAAGAGCACGTATTTCACCGATTTCCTCCTATGCGCTCTGCCGGTCGAGCTCGGAGACGAGCTCGCGGACTCGGTGGTCGATGTCGTCACGAATCTCCCGCACGCGCTCGATCGGCTCGTGCTTCGGATCGGGAAGCTGCCAGGCGACGTAGCGCTTGCCCGGGACGACCGGGCACGCGTCGTCGCAGGTTGCGACGACGACGTCGGCCCACTCGATTGCCTCGGCGTCCAGTTTGCGCGGCACGTGGTCGGAGGCGTCGATGCCGATCTCGGCGAGCACCTCGAGCACCTGCGGGTGGGCCGTCGTGCCGGGGTTGCTCCCGGCGGAGCGCGCAGCGTGCCGGCCGCCGGCCCCGCGACGGAGCAGCCGTTCGGCCATGACGCTCCTGCCGCCGTTCGCGGTGCAGACGAACAGGACGTTCACGCCGGCTGCTCTCCCCGGACGAACTGGTACGCGAGGCCGCCGGCGGACGCGCCGGCGACCGGCGCGACGAAGTAGAGCCAGAGCGCGTGCAGGTCGCCGGACACGAGGGCGGGCCCGAGCGAGCGCATCGGGTTCATCGACGCGCCCGAGACGGGGCCTCCGAACATCGCGTCCAGGCCGATCGTCCCGCCGATCGCGATCGCCGCGGCCTCGCCGACGGCCCGCGTGTCGGTGGCGACCGCGAGGACGATGAACATGAGGAACGCGCTCATGACGAGCTCCCAGAGGAACGACTGCCCCTGCGAACCGGACGGCAGCGTCGCCCCGACGTGCGCGACGTTTCCGAGCGACGCGCGGAGGAGCGCCGCCGCTGCGACGGCGCCGAGGAGCTGTGCGCACCAGTACGCGATCGCGCGTGGCCACGGGAAGTGCCGCGTCACGGCGAACGCGAACGTGACGGCGGCGTTGAAGTGCGCGCCGCTGATGTGCCCGACCGCGTAGATCCCGAACATGATCACGAGCCCGAACGTGATCGCCACGCCGACGTGGCCGAGCTCGTGCGTCTTCGCGTCGACCATGATCGCGCCGCAGCCGGCGAACACGAGCGCGAACGTCCCGATCGCCTCCGCGGTGAGGATACGGACGAGCGCGAGATTCACTCGGGTTTGCGGGCCTTGACGATGGCGCCGTGCATGCCGTCCGCGACCGCGTGCGTGAACTCGATGCTCACGTCCTCGAGGCCCGCGGCCTCGAGCCCGGCGACGTACTCGCTCCGGGAGAGCGCGCCGGCGATGCACCCGACGAACGAGCCGCGTGCAGCGCGGTCGTCGGGCGTGAGGTGGTCCTCCGCGACGACGTCGCTGACGCCGACACGGCCGCCGGGCCTGAGCACGCGGGCGATCTCCGCGAGCACCGCCGCCTTGTCGCCCGACAGGTTGATGACGCAGTTCGAGATGACGACGTCGACCGAGCCCGCCGGCAGCGGGATCTGCTCGATGACGCCCTTGAGGAAGTGGACGTTCGTCATGCCGGCATCGCGCGCGTTCCGCTGCGCGAGCGCGAGCATCTCGTCCGTCATGTCGAGCCCGTATGCGACGCCGGAGGGACCGACGCGCTTCGCGGACAAGATGACGTCGATGCCGCCGCCGGAGCCGAGGTCGAGCACCGTCTCGCCTTCGTCGAGGTCGGCGACGGCGACGGGATTGCCGCAGCCGAGCGACGCGAGCACCGCAGCGTCCGGAAGCTCGCCACGCTGCTCGGCGTCATAGAGCGCATCTCCGAACACGGCCTGGGTCGCGCCGCTCGCGCTCTCGCCCGAGCAGCAGCTGCACGACGACGACGGCTGTACGACCGCCAGCGCCGACTCGGCGTAACGGCGCCGGACTTCCTCGCGCAGCTCCTCGGCGGTGGTGGTCATCGGCAGCTCGCTCCCTTCGGTAGGTCGGCGAGCGCGGACACGCGCTCGAATGCAGTGGCGTCGAGCGAGAAGAAGCTCCACTTGCCGCGCTCCTCGCGCAGCACGAGGCCCGCCTCGACGAGGCGCTTGAGGTGTTCGGAGACCGTCGCCTGCGCGAGCCCGAGCGGCTCGACGAGGTTGCAGAGACAGATCGGCTCGTCGCTCCCCGCGAGGAGGTTGACGAGGCGGACCCGGGCCGGGTTGCCGAGCGCGGCGAAGAGCGCCGCGGTGGCGGCTGCCTCTTCGGCGGTGAGCACGGTCGCCGCGAGCGGCGCGCAGCACGAGACCGGGTCGGCGGTGGCGGTCGCCATATCAAATCGGACTATACCGATTTGATTTGCGAGGTCAAGCGGCGGCTCAGGAAGACGTTCTCGAGCGCCGAGCGGAGCCCGACCGAGACGGCGCCGGTGAGCACGGCCCCGTCGCCGAGGCTCGAGATCTCGACGCGCGGCGGGTAGGCGAGCCAGCCGGCGAGGAGCGAGCGCACCGTGGGAAGCAGCTCGGCGTTCGCGCCGATGCCGCCGCCGAGGACGACGAGGCCGATGTCCGTGACGGCCGCGATCGGGACGATGTGCAGCGCGATGCGCCGCGCCTCCTCGGCGACGACCGCGCGCGCGACGGCGTCACCGCCGCGCGCCGCGGCGAACACGGCGCGCGCGTCGTAGGGCGCGCGCAGCGTCGTCCGCGCGCCGTCCGTCCGCGCAAGCCGCTTCGCCACCGCGGCGAGGGCGGCCGCGCACGGGTCGAGCTCCTGCTCGAGGCCCACCCGCACGTAGTCGAGCTCGCCGGCGGCGCCGTGGTGACCGCGCTGCAGCTCCCCGCGGAGAACGAGCCCCGCTCCGAGGCCGGTGCCGACCGAGAGGAAGACGTAGTCGTCGACGCCGTGGGCGACGCCGAGGCGTCCTTCGCCGAGCGCGGCGAGGTTCACGTCGTTCTCGACCGTGACCGCGACGCCGAGCCGCTCCTGCAGCTCGGCGCCGAAGCGGCGCCCGTCGAGGCCGGCGACGTTCAGGGCGAGCCGGATCGCGCCGCTGCCCTGCTCGACGACGCCCGGCACGCCGACGACGACCTCGTCCACGGCGCCGGCCGGGAGTCCCGACGCCTCGGCGAGTCCGTCGCGCAGCCCGACGATCGCGTCGAGCGCGCGATCCGCGTCGGCGCCGTTCAGCTCGACGTCCTGCCGCGCGCGGATGTGCCCGGCGAGGTCCCCGAGGACGCCCCGGAGGAAGCGCGCGCCGAGGTCGATGCCGAGGACGAGCGCCGCCTCGTCGATCGGCTCGAAATAGACGGCGCCGTAGCGCGGGCCGCCCGGCGGCGTCGCCTCGCGGACGAGCCCGGCGTCGAGGAGCGACTGGAGCGCGAGGGAGACGGTCGGCTTCGAGATGCCCGCCCGCCGCGAGATCTGCGCGCGGGAGATCGGCGCGCCGGCCCGGATCGTCTGGAGGACCGATTCCTCGTTGAGGCGCTTGAGCAGCGGCGGGGTCGCCACAAGCACCATTGTCGTCAAGAAGCCTTACCGACGCAAGCGACGTTGACAGCGTTTTGACGAGGTCGTAGGGTCATCTCGTAAAGGTGTCTAACGAGCACCATTCAGGAGGGAGGAGGTTGCGAATGAAACGCGTGGCCACGGCCGCGGCGTTGCTCGCGCTCACGCTCACGCTCGCCGGCAGTGCGTCCGGCGCCGGAACGCACCGCTCCGGGACTGCGGCGACGAAGCTCACCGTCTGGGTGGGCTGGAGCGCACGCGAGCTCAGCGCCTTCAAGAAGCTGGCCGCCGAGTACCAGAAGGCGAACCCCGACGTGGCGCTCAGCGTCGTCGGGAGCATCAACGACGACAAGATCGTCGCGGCGATCCGGGCGGGCACCGCGCCGGACGTCGTCAGCTCGTTCAACTCCTATGACGTCGGCATCTACTGCGGCACCGGGGGTTGGATCGACCTCTCGTCGCTGATGAAGCAGTCGGGGATCAGCACCTCGATGTTCCCGGCGACGACGAACTACTACACCCAGTACGGCGGCAAGAAATGCGCGCTGCCGCTCCTGGCCGACACGTACGGCCTCTACTACAACAAGACGCTGTTCAAGAAAGCGGGCATCGCCGGCCCGCCGAAGACGATCGCCGAGCTGACCGCGGACGCGAAGAAGCTCACGGTCCGCAACCCCGACGGCTCGCTGAAGCAGGTCGGGATCGACCCGTTCATCGGTTTCTACGAGAACGTCCCCGAGCGGTGGATCCTCCCGTGGGGCGGCACGTACACCGACTCGAGCGGGAAGGCGCATCTCGCCACGGATTCGGCGTGGACGAAGTGGCTGACGTGGCAGAAGAAGCTCATCGACTGGTACGGGTACAACAACCTCGTGAAGTTCCAGGCGGGGCTCGGTGACGAGTTCTCCGCCTCGAATGCGTTCGAGGTGGGCAAGGTCGCGATGAACCTCGACGGGGAATGGCGCGTCGCCTTCATCAAGGCGGAGCACCCGTCGCTCGACTACGGGACGGCGCCGATGCCGGCCGCGACCCCGAGCCTGTACGGCTCCGGGTACATCAACGGCACGATCATCGGGATCCCGAAGAACGGCAAGCACACGCAGCAGGCGTGGGACTTCGTCAAGTGGGTGGCGACGAACACGCACGCGCTCGCCGAGTTCTCCAACGCGATCAAGAACGTGCCGTCGACCACCGCGTCGACGCACTCGAAGGAGCTCGTCCCCGACGTGCATTTCGCGACGTTCCTCAAGATCTTCGCGAACCCGAAGTCGGGGACGTCGCCGATCGAGGCGTCCGGCGCGTCGTACACGAACGCCGTCCAGAACTTCGCGACGAAGTGGCAGGCTGGGACGGTGAAGAACCTGGCGGGCGGGCTCTCGTCGCTCGACAAGCAGCTCGACGCACAGGTCGCACAGGCCAAGGGCGGAGGCGTTCCGTAGAAGCCGTCGCCGTACCGCTGGACCGCCGGCGAGCCAGGAAGCGAGCGGCGTGGCGACGCCGCCGCCTCGTGCTCCTCCTCATGGGGCCCTGGCTCGTCGGCTTCTCCCTCTTCTTCGGCTACCCGCTCGTGATGAGCGCGTACCTCTCGCTCAACCACTACGACCTGCTCTCGCCGCCGCGGTGGGTCGGGCTCGCGAACTACCGCTACCTCTTCAGCGTCGATCCGCAGACGTGGACTGCGGTGAAGAACACCCTCTGGATGATCGGCGTGCTCGTGCCGCTCCAGGTGCTGGCGGCATTCGGCCTCGCGCTCATGCTCGCGCGTGCGCGGGCGGGCGTCGGGATCTTCCGGACGATCTTCTACCTGCCGGCGCTCGCGCCGCCCGTGGCCGCAACGCTCGGCTTCGTCTTCATCCTCAACCCCGCCACCGGGCCGGTGAACACGATCCTCTCGCACCTCGGGATCTCGGGCCCGCTGTGGTTCCAGGATCCGTCGTGGGCGAAGCCGTCGCTCGTGATGCTCGGCGTCTGGGGCGTCGGCAACACGATGATCATCTTCCTCGCGGCGGTGCTCGACGTCCCGCGGACGCTGTACGAGTCGGCGCAGCTCGACGGAGCCGGGCCCCTGCAACGGCTCCGGTACGTCACCCTCCCGTCGATCAGCCCGGTGCTCCTGTTCGCAGCCGTCCTCGGCGTCATCCAGGGGCTGCAGTACTTCACGCAGGCGTACGTCGCCGCCGGCGTCGCGTCGGGACAGGCTTCCCAGGCTGCGGACGTGACGGCGGTCAGCCTCGGCTATCCGCTCGACTCGACGCTCATGTACCCCGTGCTCCTCTATCAGCACGGCTTCACCGACTTCCAGATGGGCTACGCGTCCGCGATGGCGATGTTCCTCTTCGCCGTCTCGTTCGTCGTGACGCTGGCGATCGTCCTCAACTCGCGCCGCTGGGTGCACTCGGGAGCGAGATGAGCACGGTCGACGCCGTCGCCCCGCTCGTCCGCCGCCGGCCGCCGGCGAAGGTCCGCCGCAAGCGGCTGCTCGTCACGGTCGCGAACCACAGCGTCCTCGTCGCGGCGTCGCTCGCGTTCCTCCTCCCGTTCGTCTTCATCACGCTCACGGCGCTCATGACGAACGATCAGGCGCTGTCGTCGCACCTCTGGCCGCATCCGTTCGCGTGGCACAACTTCGTCAGCGTCTTCACGAAGGCGCCGCTCTGGCGGTGGACGTTCAACACGTTCGAGTACTCCGTGCTCGCGACGCTGGGCGTCGTCGTGTCGAGCGTCCCGGTCGCCTACGCCCTCGCGCGCCTGCGCTGGCGCGGGCGTGACTTCGCTTTCATCGTCGTCCTCATCGCGCTCATGCTCCCGCCGCAGGTGACGGTCGTCCCGCTGTACGTCATGTGGGCGAAGTTCCACCCGTTCGGGTTCGACTTCATCGGCACGCTCTGGCCGGTGATCATCCCCAACTGGTTCGGCGACGCATTCTCGATCTTCCTGCTGCGGCAGTTCTTCCTGACGATCCCCGAGGAGTACATGGATGCCGCGCGCGTCGACGGCTGCGGCGAGCTGCGGATCCTCACGACGGTCGTCTCGCGTCTTGCGAAGCCGGCGATCGCCGCCGTCGCCCTCTTCTCGTTCCTCTACACGTTCAACGACTTCTTCCTGCCGCTCCTGTACTCGGGGGAAGCGCCGCACCACTGGGTGCTGTCCATCGGCCTGTCGGAGTTCCGCTCGCTTCACCAGGTGCAGTGGAACCTGACGATGGCCGCGACGCTGCTCGTGATGGCGCCGGTGATCGTCCTCTTCTTCCTCGCGCAGCGTGCGTTCGTCGAGGGCGTAACCCTGACGGGAGTGAAGGGATGAAGCTCGCCGTCATCGGCGCCGGCTCGACGTACACGCCCGAGCTCGTCTCGCATCTCACGCGCCTCCCCGTCGACGAGTTCGCGCTGCACGACGTCGACGCCGAGCGGCTCGACGTCGTGGGCGGGCTCGCGGAGCGCATGCTCGCGCGCCAGAGCTACGGCGGCGACCTCGTGCGTACCGGCGATCTCGACCGTGCGATCGAGGGGGCGGACTTCGTCCTCTTCCAGATCCGGGTCGGCGGACAGAGCGCCCGCCTGCGCGACGAGACGATTCCGCTTCCGTGCGGGTGCATCGGCCAGGAGACGACCGGGGCCGGCGGCTTCGCGAAGGCGATGCGCACGGTTCCCGTCGTGCTCGAGATCGCCGAGCGCGTTGCGGAGCGCGCCGTGCCCGGCGCGTGGATCGTCGACTTCACGAATCCCGTCGGCATCGTCACGCGCGCGCTGCTCGACGCCGGCCATCGCGCCGTCGGTCTGTGCAACGTGGCCATCGGCTTCCAGCGCGCCATCGCCGGCATGCTCGGGCTCGAGCCCGACCGCGTCGCCGTCGACCAGGTCGGGCTGAACCATCTGACCTGGATCCGTGCGGTCCGCGTGGACGGGCGCGACGTCCTGCGCGACCTCCTCGCGGAGCACGGCGACGAGCTCGCCGAGCACATCGGCCTGCCGCGCCGGCTCCTCGACGAGCTCGGCGCGATCCCGTCGTACTACCTGCACTACTTCTACGCGCACGACCGCGTCCTCGCCGAGCAGCGGCACGGCATCCCGCGCGCGCAGGAGGTGGCCGAGATCGAGCGCGAGCTGCTGGAGATGTACCGCGACCCTCGGCTTGCCGAGAAGCCGGCGCTGCTCGACCGGCGCGGCGGCGCGTACTACAGCGAGGCCGCCGTCGGGCTCGTCGCTTCGCTCCATGCCGGCGACGGCGCGGTGCACGTCGTCGACACGCGCAACGGCTCGACGCTCGCCGGGCTCCAGCCGGACGACGTCGTCGAGGTGCCCGCGCGCATCGACAGGCACGGGCCGCACCCGCTGCCGCAGGCGCCTCTCGCGCCGGAGCTGCTCGGGCTCGTCCAGCACGTCGCGGCGTACGAGCGGCTCGCGCGGGACGCGGCGGTGACGCGCGACCCGGTGACGGCGCGCCTGGCGCTGCTCGCGCATCCGCTCGTCGGTCAGATCGACCGGGTCGACGGGCTCGTGGAGTCGCTGCTTCTCGAGGAGGTCGCGCGATGAGGCACGCGATCGCGGTCGACGGCGGCAACTCGAAGACCGACGTCGCGATCGTGCGCGAGGACGGCGACGTCACGGCGATCGCGCGCGGCGGCGGCAGCTCGCCGCACCACCTCGGCCTCGACGGCGCACTGGCCGTCATCGAGGGCCTGCTCGAACGGGCGCGCGCCGACGCCGGCGTCGAGCTCCCGGCGGACGTCGCGGAGCTCCTGCTCGCCGGCGTCGACTATCCCGTCGAGGAGGAGGCCGCGCACCGTGCGATCGAGCAGCGCGGCTGGGCCGGGCACGTGTCCGTCGACAACGACACGTTCGCGGTCCTGCGCGCCGGCACCGACGCCCGCTGGGGCGTCGCCGTCGTGTGCGGCGCGGGGATGAACTGCGTCGGCGTGGCGCCCGACGGCCGCCGGGCGCGCTTCGCGGCGCTCGGCTGGACGAGCGGCGACTGGGGCGGTGGCGCGGACGTCGGCCGCGAGGCGGTCTCCGCCGCCGCGCGGAGCGAGGACGGCCGCGGCCCGAAGTCGGTTCTCGAGCGGGACGTACCGGCGCACTTCGGCGTCTCGACGCCGAGCGAGCTCGCAGAGGCGATGCACTTCGGCCGTATCGACGAGTCGCGCGCGATGGAGCTCGCTCCGGTCGTCTTCGCGGCGGCCGCGGACGATCCGGTGGCGCGGTCGATCGTCGACCATCTCGTCGACGAGGTCGTCGCCCTCGCCCGCGTCGCCGTCGTGCGACTCGGCCTCGAGTGCGAGCCGGTCGACGTGCTGCTCGGCGGTGGGCTCCTGCGGCACGCCGAGCCGAGCCTCATCGCAGCCATCGAGCGCGGACTTGCGCCGGTCGGGCCTGCGATCGCGGTGCGCGCGACGACGGCGCCGCCGATCCTCGGAGCGGCCCTGCTCGCACTCGACGCGCTCGGTGCCGCCCCCGAGGCATACGTTCGTGTCCGCACCAGCCTGGCGGCCGCGGCCGCCGACACCGTCGTCGTCGGAGGAGGAGAGGATGGCTGACGTCCGCTTCGATCGTGCGTCCTGCATCTACGCCGGGACGCAGGCGCCGGCCGTCGACTGCCTGGACCTGCACGTCGAGGACGGCGAGTTCGTCGTGCTCGTCGGGCCGTCGGGATCCGGCAAGACGACGGCGTTGCGCATGCTCGCCGGCCTCGAGGAGGTTGCGGCGGGCGCGGTGATGATCGGCGGCAGGGACGTCACCGACGACCCGCCGAAGGAGCGCGACGTCGCGATGGTGTTCCAGAACTATGCGCTCTATCCGTACCTGAGCGTCGCCGCGAACATCGGCTTCCCCCTGAAGATCGCGCGCGTGAAGAAGGCGGAGCGCGATCGCCGCGTGCGCGAGGCTGCCGAGATGCTCGGCCTCAGCGAGTATCTCGAGCGCAAGCCGGGGCAGCTGTCCGGCGGCCAGCGCCAGCGCGTCGCAATGGGTCGGGCGATCGTCCGCGCCGCGAGCGTGTTCCTCATGGACGAGCCGCTCTCGAACCTCGACGCGAAGCTGCGCGTGCAGATGCGCGCCGACATCGCCGCCCTGCAGGCGCGGCTCGGCGTCACGACGGTGTACGTCACGCACGACCAGGCGGAGGCGATGACGCTCGGCAACCGCGTCGCGGTGATGAACCACGGCCGGCTGCAACAGTGCGACGCGCCGCGCGTGCTCTACGAACAGCCCGTGAACACGTTCGTCGCCGGCTTCATCGGCTCGCCGGCGATGAACCTCATTACGGTCCCGGTCGGGTCGAACGGGACGCTCACGCTCGGAGGCACGGCCATCCCGATCCCCTCGGCCGCCGGCGAGGGCGGCTTCGGCGAGCTCGTCGTCGGCGTCAGGCCGGAAGCGCTCGAGCTCGCCCCGGAGGGGATTCCCGCGCGTGTCGAGGTCGTCGAGGAGGTCGGGGCGGACGCGTGGGTCTTCTGCGCCGCCGACATCGCCGGCGAGGAGACGAAGCTCGTCGCCCGCGCCGTTGCGAAAGCCGCGCCGGAGCGGGGCGCCCGCGTGAGCCTGCGGCCGGTGGCAGGAGAAGCGCACGTGTTCGACCCGGTCGCAGGCACGCGCCTCGGCTGAGTCTCATCCTTTCGGAGGATGCCGACTCGTCCTATCGTCGGAGGCCGGCGCGGCTACGGTGCGAACGTGATCGAAGCCCGTGCCCTCGTCAAGGACTACGGCGACAAGCGCGCCGTCGACGACCTGACCTTCACGGTGAAGCCCGGCCACGTCACGGGCTTCCTCGGTCCGAACGGGTCGGGCAAGTCGACGACCATGCGGCTCGTCCTCGGGCTCGACCGGGCGACGAGCGGCGACGTCACCGTCAACGGCAAGCACTACCGCGAGCACAAGGCGCCTCTGCACGAGGTGGGCGCGCTCCTCGAGGCGCGCTCCGTCCACACGGGGCGCTCCGCCTACTACCACCTGCTCGCGCTCGCGCAGACGCACGGCATCGGCCGCAAGCGCGTCGACGAGCTCATCGACCTCGTCGGCCTGCACGACGTGGCGCGCAAGCGCGCGGGTCAGTTCTCCCTCGGCATGGGCCAGCGGCTCGGCATCGCGACTGCGCTCCTCGGCGATCCGCACACGCTGCTGCTCGACGAGCCGGTGAACGGGCTCGACCCCGAGGGCATCCACTGGATCCGCAACCTCCTGAAGTCGCTCGCCGCCGAGGGTCGCGCCGTCTTCGTCTCGTCGCACCTGATGAGCGAGATGGCCGTGACCGCCGACCACCTCATCGTCATCGGGCGCGGCAAGCTCATCGCCGACACGAGCGTCGAGGAGTTCGTGCGGCGTGCATCCGGCGCAGTCGTCCGGGTGCGCTCGCCGCAGGCGGATCGCCTGCGCCAGCTGGTCGGCGGGCCCGGAATCACCGTTACGAGCGAGGAGCCGGGCGTCATCGAGGTCGCGGGCATCACGAGCGACAAGGTCGGCGAGATCGCGGCCGCGAACGACATCGTGCTGCACGAGCTCACGCTCCTGCAGGCGTCGCTCGAGGAGGCGTTCATGGAGCTCACGCGCGACGACGTCGAGTTCAAGGCCGCGGAGGCGGCGTGAGCAGCGTCGCCGCACCGGTCGTCCCGCGCCTCGAGCAGACCGGGCGCGTCACGCAGCTCCGCGTGATCGCCTCCGAGTGGACGAAGCTCCACTCGCTCCGTTCGACGCGCTGGTCGCTCTTCGCGGCCGTCGTGCTGACGATCGGCCTGCCGGCGATCTTCGCCGCCGTCACGTCGTCGCACTGGGGCCACATGAGCCTGCGCGAGCGCGCCGACCGGCATCCGCTCGACATCGCCCTCGCCGGCGTCAACCTCTCGCAGCTCGCAATCGGCGTGCTCGGCGTCCTCGTCGTCACCGGCGAATACTCGACCGGGATGATCCGCGCGAGCTTCACCGCCGTGCCGAAGCGCCTGCCGGTGCTGTGGGCGAAGATCGTCGTCTTCGGCGTCGTCTCGTTCCTCCTCATGCTGCCGTCGGTCCTCGTGGCGTTCTGGGCGAGCCAGGCGATCCTGTCGAAGCACGACATCCTCCAGACCTCGCTCTCCGCCAACGGCATCCTGCGCTCGGTCGTCGGCGGCGCCCTCTACGCGATGCTCTTCGGCGTGTTCTGCCTCGCGCTCGGCGCGATCGTCCGCAACACCGCAGGCGGCATCGCCACGTTCGTCGGTCTGTTCTTCGTCATCCCGCCGCTCCTCAACGTGTTCCCGACGAGCTGGCAGAACGCGATCAACCCGTGGATCCCGAACAGCGCCGGCCGCTCGATCTTCCAGCTGACCCACGGCCCGCACAGCCTCTCGCCGGCGGGCGGTCTCGCGATCTTCCTCGCCTACATCGCGGCCGCCGTCGCGATCGCCGCCGTCCTACTCGTTCGGCGCGACACGTAGGCGCCCCGCACCGGGCGCGGTGCGTATGCGCCTGACGAGGGCGGCGGACAGGAGAGCGCCGACGAGCGCGATTCCCGCTCCGGCGAGGAGCGCGTCGTGGAAGCCGTGGAGGAACTGCACGGCGAAACGGGGATCGGACGGTGAAACCGACTCACGCGCGGCGACGATTGCGCCCATCACTGCGATCCCGAGCGTGCCGCCGACCTGGCGCGAGGTGTTCACGACCCCGGCTGCGACGCCGGCCTCGCCGACGCTCACCGCGCTGAGCGCCGCGGTCGTCATCGGCCCCATCGCGATGCCCATGCCGACGCCGCCGACGAGCATCGCCGGCAGCAGGTCGTAGAAGCCGGAGTGCGCGCCGAGCCGCGAGAACATCGTCAACGCGATCGCGAGCAGCAGCATCCCGATCGAGATCGGCCAGCGCGGCCCGAAGATGTCCGTGGCCTTCCCTGCGAGCGGCGCCGAGACGACGGTGAGCACCGTCATCGGCAGGAAGATCTTGCCGGCGTGCACGGGGCTGTAGCCGAGGATGTTCTGCATGTAGAGCGAGACGAAGAAGAAGATGCCGAACATCGCGAGCGAGACGAGCAGCGCCGCGATGTTCGCGCCGGTGAACGTCCGCTTTCCGAACAGGCCGATGTCGAGCATCGGCGCCCGGCCGTGGCGCTCGACGGCGACGAATGCGGCGAGGAGCAGCACTGCTGCGGCGAACAGCGCGAGGATCGTCGCCGAGGTCCAGCCGTGCTTGTTCGCCTCGATGAGCGCGTACGTGAGCGCGAGCAGCCCGCCGCCCGAGGTGACGAGGCCGGTGAGATCGGGGCGCTGTCCGGCGTCGGCCCCGCGGCTCTCGGGAACGAGGAAGAAGGACGCGACGAGCGCGACCGCTCCGACCGGGACGTTCACGAAGAAGATCCAGCTCCAGCCGACGTGCTGGGTGAGCAGGCCGCCGACGAGCGGCCCGATCGCGAGTGCGCTTCCGGATACGCCGGCCCAGATGCCGATCGCCGTGCCGCGCTCCTCGGCCGGGAACGATGCGCTGATGATCGACAGCGTCGCCGGCATCATGAGCGCACCCCCGGCGCCCTGGAAGCTGCGCGCGGCGATGAGCGTCCCGATGTTCGGGGCGAGCCCGCAGGCGAGCGACGAGGCCGTGAAGAGCGCGAGACCGGAGCTGAACACGAGCCGGCGGCCGTACAGGTCGGCGAGCCGGCCGCCGGTGAGCATGAGGACTGCGAACGTGAGCGTGTAGCCGTTCACCACCCACTCGAGCTCGGAGACACCGACCTTCAGGCCGCGCCCGATCGACGGCAGCGCGACGTTCACGATCGTGTTGTCGAGCATGATCATGAACAGGGAGAAGGCGACCGCGCCGAGCGTCCACCAGCGGCGGTTCCCGTCGTGGATCAGCGCCATGGGGCAACGCTAGGCGTGCCCTGCCGTACCGCCATCCGCAGACCTCCGCAGCGTCAGTGCGGGAGCTTCCCGCCCGCGAGCGCGACCGCGACGCCGGCGACCCCGGCGAGGACGAGCGTCGGGACGACGCCACGACGCAGCGCGAGCATGCACACCGCCGCGCCGGCGAGGACGCCGTACTGCCACGTCTCCGACAAGGCCCGCGCGAGCGGGACGGCGACGCCGAGGATGGCGCCGATCGCCGCCGGACCCGCGCCGCCGAGGAATGCCAGTGCATCGCGGTTCTCGCGCAGTCGCCCGAACCGCTCCGCGCCGAGGAGGACGAACAGGAACGACGGCGAGAACGCGACGAGCGCGGCGAGGAGGCCGCCTCCGACGCCGGCTGCCGCGTAGCCGACGGCCGCGACCGTCTGCACGACCGGCCCCGGCGTCACCTGGCCGAGCGCGACCGCGTTGAGGAACTGGCCGCTCGTCAGCCAGTGGTAGTGCGTGACGGAGTCCGACTGCATGAGCGGCACGATCACGAAGCCGCCGCCGTACGACAGCGCACCGACCTTGAACGCGACCCATACGAGCGGCCCGATGCCGACGGCGTCGTGGCGCACGTGTCGCAGCGTGAGCTCGAACGCACCGCACGCGACGAGGACGAGCACGAGCCACGGCCCGATCGTCGCCGCCGCGACGCCGCCGAGCACGAGGTAGACGAGCCAGCGGAGGAGGCTCTGCGCGCGCCGGCGGCTGTCGGGCAGGAGGCTCAGGCCGGCCTGCACGGCGACAACCGCGACCGCCGCGCCCGCGCCCGCGCCGGCGCCTCGCACCCAGCGCGGCGGCGAGCCGGCGAGGAAGAGCGCGGAGAGCGCGAGGATCAAGACGAGGCCGGGGAGGATGAACGCGGCGCCGCCGGCGAGCGCACCCGCGCGTCCGCGCACGCGCCGCGCGCAGAAGATCGCCAGCTGCGTCGAGGCCGGCCCCGGCAGGAGGTTGCACGCCGCGATCGCGTCCTCGAACTCGGGTGCGTCGATCCATTGCCGCCGCTCGACGCACAGCCGGCGCAGGAGCGCGATGTGGGCCGGCGGGCCGCCGAAGCCGATGCAGCCGATTCGACCCCATTCGCGTACCACGGTCGCGAGCGAGGGCCGGTCGTCCACGCCGGCGCTACTGCAGATGCGGCAGGTGGCGGCGCGCGACGAGGCGCAGAAGCTCGTGCAGCTCGGCGCGCTGCTCGTCGTTCAGGTCGGCGAGGAAGTCCGCTTCCAGACGCTCGGCGAGCGCGCGGAGCTCCGCGTGCACGCGTGTGCCCTCGGGCGTGACGCGCACGGTGTGGCGGCGGCGGTCGTTCGGGTCGCGGCGGCGCTCGACGAGCCCCTGCTCCTCGAGCTCGTCGAGGATCCCGACGAGCTGTCCCCGGTCGTACCCGAGCGCGTCCGCGATCTCGCCCTGCGTCTCGGGCGGCGCCTCGGCGAGGACGGCGAGGACGGCGTGGTGGTACGGCCCGAGGCCCGTCTCCTCGTACGCCTCGAGCGCCTGCTCCTTGGCGCGGAACCCGAGCCGCTTGAGGAGGAACGTCGTCGATTGCACGAGCTCCTCGGGGAGGCCGGGATCGGCTGGCTTCTCGATCGTCACCGGGAATAGCGTAGCTCGGACAACCGTTGGAACTTCACAATGTTTCCTATCTCAACGATTCGGGGGATCAACTAGTGAGTCTTGCCACCAAGACCGATCGCGGGCGCTGGAGTGCGCTCGCGCTCATCGTCACCGCACAGTTCATGGTCGTTCTCGACGTCGCCATCGTGAACGTCGCGCTGCCCTCGATCAAGTCGGATCTCGGCTTCTCGCAGACGAGCCTGCAGTGGGTGGTCTCCGCCTACGCGCTCCTCTTCGGCGGCGCTCTGCTCCTCGGCGGACGGCTCGCCGACCTGCTCGGGCGGCGGCGCCTGTTCATGGCGGGCCTGGCGCTCTTCGCCGCCAGCTCGCTCCTCTGCGGGCTCGCGTGGTCGGAGTCGTCGCTCATCGCCTTCCGCGCCGTTCAGGGGCTCGGCGGCGCGCTGCTCGCGCCGGCCGCGCTGTCCCTCCTCATGACGCGGTTCGCCGAAGGGCGCGAGCGGAACCTCGCGCTCGGCATCTACGCGGCCGCGTCGGGCAGTGGCGCGGCCGCCGGCGTGCTGCTCGGCGGTGTGCTCACCTCGTACCTGAGCTGGTCCTGGATCTTCTTCATCAACGTCCCGGTCGGCGCCGCCGCGATCGTGCTCGCCCCGGTGCTGCTGCACGAGAGCCGCGCCGATCTCCGGCACCGCCACTTCGACGTCGCGGGCGCGACGTCGATCACGGCCGGCCTCATGCTCCTCGTGTACGCGATGACGCGGGCGACGAGCGACGGCTGGGGCTCCCCGACGACGCTCCTCCTGCTCGCCGGCGCGGTTGCGCTCGTGGCCGCGTTCGTCGTCATCGAGCTGCGCTCGCGCTCGCCGCTCCTGCCGATGCGGATGTTCCGCCTGCGGACGCTCGCGGCCGCGAACGCGATGATGGCGATCGTCAGCGCGGTCGCGTTCTCGGAGTTCTTCCTCCTGACGCTCTACCTCCAGGACGTCCTCGGCTACTCCGCCGTGCAGACCGGTGCGGCCTTCGCCGCGTTCGCGCTCACGGTCGTCGTCGCCTCGAACGTCGCGCAAGCGGTCGTCGGCAGGATCGGCGTGCGTGGAACGCTCACGGCCGGCGTCGCCTCGTCGGTGCTGTCGGTTGCGTTGCTCACGCGCCTGCCGGTGCACGGGCACTACTTCTGGGATCTGTTCCCGGGCTTCGTGCTCGGCGGCGCCGGCATGGGGCTCGCCTTCGTGCCGATCACGATCGCGGGCCTCGCGGGCGTCGAGCGCGCCGACGCCGGCGTCGCCTCCGGGCTCATCAACACGAGCCGCCAGATCGGCGGCGCGATCGGCCTCGCCGCGGCGAGCGCCATCGTCGCGAGCTCGTCGTCCTCGTACCTCCAGTCGCATCCCGCCGACGTCGCCTCCTCCGGCGCCGGCCTCGACCACGGCCTGCAGACGGGGCTCTACGGGCTCACCGGCCTGCTCATCGTGGGCGTGCTCATCGCCGCGTCGCTCGTCCGGCCGGCGCCGGCCGCCGCTCCGGCCGCCGGCGTCGAGGACCTCGTCGTGCTCGAAGACGCCGCCTGATCCGCAACCTCCCCGATGCACGGGAGCGTCGATAAGCTCGATGCTCCCGTGCGCAGGGCACGCCTTTCTCGAAGGGAGGAGTCGATGCAGGCGGCGATACGAGAAGGCCAGGCGCCGGTCGTGATCGTGTCGCTCGAGCCGGGCGAGACGCTGCGGAGCGAGGCGGGCGCGATGATGTTCGTCTCCGGCGACGTGACGATGGACGTCGAGATGCCCGGCGGCGTCGCCGGCGGTCTGAAGCGGAAGCTGCTCGCGGGCGAGAGTCTCTTCCTCGCCACCTATACGGCGCGCGGCGCCGGCGCGGTCGGGATCTGCGGGCCGTTCCCCGGCTCCATCCGGCAGATCGAGCTCGACGGCGAGGTCATCTGCGAGAAGCACGCATACCTCGGCCATGTGGGCGAGGTCGAGATCGACGCGGTCACGGCGCGCTCGCTCGGCGCGGGCCTCACCGGCGGAGGCGAAGGATTCTTCCTCCAGAAGCTGCGCGGCAAGGGAACGGTGTGGATCCACGGCGGCGGCGACTTCCTCGACTTCGACCTGGCGGAGGGCCAGACGATGCAGGTGGACACCGGCTGCATGGTCGCGGTCGACCCGAGCGTCCGCTACGAGGTGAAGCTGCAGGGCGGCGTCACGAAGAGCCTCTTCGGCGGCGAGGGCCTGTTCCTCGTGCACTTCACGGGGCCGGGCAAGGTGACGCTGCAGACGCTTCCGTTCACGCGGACGGCGCGGCGCGTGCTCGCGGCGGCCGGACGGGGCGGTTCGGACGAGAAGGGCGGGCTCCTGGGCTCGCTCCTGACATGAAGGAGAGACGATGAAGCTGCTCGACAAGGCCAAGGCCGCGGCGGAGCAGGCGGCCGTCAAGGCGAAGGAAGGCGTCGAGGAAGTCCAGACGAAGCGCGAGCTGCACGCGACCTACGGAGAGCTCGGGGAGAAGGCGTTCGAGCTCGTCGAGTCGGGTGACCTCGACCGTCCGGAGTTCGCGACGTACGTGCAGAAGATCAAGGACCTGAAGGCGAAGCTCGCCGAAGAGACGCCGGCGTCCGATCCCGGAGCCGAGACGTCGTCGCAGCCTCCGGCGATGCCGACGTAGGAGTCGGCCCGAGACGGAAGACGCGTGACGCGAGCTCGGCGCTGCTGCGCGCGCCGAGCTCGCGTCGCCGGCTCCGGACGTGCGTACGCGTGAAGGTCAGGCGCCTGGAGACAGAGCGCCGGATACGCGGTCCGCTTCGGCGACCGGATCGCCTGGCAGGAGGAGCACGTCGTTCCCGCTGACGTTCGCGCGTCGTGCTCCCGGGCCGCCGAGCGCGAGCCGGTAGTCCTGCGAGAGGGCATCCAGTTCCGTGGCGATCGGCGCGAAGCGCTCGCTCGTCACAGCGCTCAGCAGGATGAGCGCCGGATCGAGCGAATGAGCGGCATCGACGAGGGTCTCGATCGGGGTGTCGGCGCCGAGGAAAGCGATGCGCCAGCCCCGCGCGCGCAGCGCGATCCCGAACGCGAGGAGGGCGAGGTCGTGACGTTCCCCCGGAGCGCAGGCCAGCAGGGCCCTGGCTCCGAGCCCCTGCCCCCATCCTCGTGCGAGGCCGAGTAGCCGTCCGCGGAGCAGGCTCGACGCGAAGTGCTCTTCGGCGATCGAGGCCTCGCCACGTTCCCACCGGTCGCCGAGCTCGTGGAGGTACGGAAGGAGGACGTCGGAGAGCAGCGAGTCCACGGTCGCGGTCGCGAGCACGCGGTCGATCACGACCTGGGCTCGCGGCTCGTCGAAGCCGGCGATCGCCGCGGCGAGGTCGCGACGCGCCGCCGCCGGTTGCAGCTCCGTCTCGGTCGCGCCCTCGCTGCCGGCGGCCCGAACCGTGAGGGCCGCTGCCTCCGCGGCGGCGACCCCGCCCGCGATGTGCCGCCGCATGAGCTGCACGCGGTCGAGATCGTCGAGCGAGTAGAGGCGCAGGCCGCCCGGTGAGCGCACGGGCCGGAGCAGCCCGTAGCGGCGCTCCCAGGCGCGCAGGAGCTCCGGGCTTACTCCGGAGCGCCTGCTGAGCTCGCCGATCCGCAAGAGGGTCTCTTGTGTCATCGCCGCCGACTATACAGAACTTGTACAACATCTTGACAAGAGCGGCCACCACCCGCTACATTGGCGCCCTCGACCTGAACAACATCTATACAGGAGGTACACGACATGAAGAAGCTCGACATGCTCGCCGCGGCGCTCGTGATCGTCGGCGCACTCAACTGGGGCCTCGTCTCGATCGCGAAGTTCGACCTCGTCGCGGCGGTCTTTGGCCTCGACTTCGGCCAGACGAACGCGGGGACGCGGATCGTCTACGGCCTCGTCGGGCTCGCGGCCGTCTATGGCGTGGGCTCGTTGCTCGCGCGGACGCGCCGCCCGGCCTCTGCGCGCCCGGTCGTCTCCGCGTCGCACTGACGCGGCTCGCGGACAGCGCCTAGCCGGTCTCGCGGAACGAGATCGGCTGGGCGCCCTCCCAGAGGGTCAGGCGGCCGAGGTCGCGCAGCTGCTCCTGGCCCTCGACGAGCGTCGCGAAGTGGTTCGCGGAGAGCTGCCCCGCCTTGCTCGCGAAGTTGCAGTAGCCGTACGGAAAGAGGAGCTCGGTCTCGCTCACGCCGCCGGGATAGAGCGCGAGCTCGCCCGGATGCGGGTAGCTCGTGGCGTTCTCGGAGCCGATGCCCATGTCCCGGTCGCCCCACGGGATCCAGTTCGACTCGCCGCTCCAGCGGCAGTGGATGATCCGGTCGTCGAGCGGCAGCATGGCGCGGAACGCGGCGACCGTCTGCGGCGCCAGCTCCTCCTCGAAGCGGGCGACGAACGTCATGCCGGCGGCGACGATCTCGAGCATCAGGAGGAGACCTTAACCAGGCGTCCGCGCTGTTCGCCGATCGGTCGTCCGCGCAGCCACGCGCGGCCGGCGCGTATGCGCATGCGCCGGCCGACGTAGGGGCTGTGCTTGTGGCGGTAGCGCAGATCGTCCACTGTCAGCTCCCACTCGACCGGCGCAACGAGCACGATGTCGGCGTCGGCGCCCGGCTCGAGCCGGCCCTTGCCCGGAAGGCGGAAGCGATCAGCGGGACGCTCGCTCACGAGCGCATGGGGGAAGCCCTCGCCGAGCGTCAGCGAGACGAGCGACTGGCAGCCGGAGATGCCGCCCCAGACGGCGAACGCGTCGTCGCCTTCCTTCAGCGCCGGCGGCGACGGCGAGTGGTCGCTCGCGACGAGGTCGACGGCGCCGCCCGCGAGCTCGGCGCGCAGGTCGTCGCGGTCGGCGCGCGCGCGCAACGGCGGCGCGCACTTCGCAACCGCGCCGAGCGCGAGGAGGTCGTCCTCGTCGAGCACGAAGTAGTGCGGGCACGTCTCGCAGCTCACGTCGACGCCGCGCGCACGAGCCTCGGTCACCAGGCGCACGCCGCGCCCCGTGGACACGTGCACGATATGGAGCGAGCAGCGCGTGGTCTCGGCGAGCCGGATCGCGCGTGCGAGTGCCTCGAGCTCGGCCTCCGGCGGCCGGCTCGCGGCGTAGTCGCGCCACCCGCGGCCGGCGGGATTCCCCAGCAGCGCCGGATCCTCCGCATGCACGGCCACCGGGAGCCCGAGCCGCGCCGCCTCGATCATGCCGACGGCGAGCGTCTCGTCGTCGGCGGCCTCGAAGTCGTCGATCCCGCTCGGGGCCATGAACGCCTTGAAGCCGACGACGCCGAGCTCCGCGAGCTCCGCCATGTGCCGCGCGTTCCCCGGCACGAGCCCGCCCCAGAGCGCGAAGTCGGTGACGGCAGCGGCGCTCGCCGCGTCGAGCTTCGCCCGGAACGCGGCTGCGTCGACCGTGGGCGGATGCGCGTTGAGCGGCATGTCGATCACGCACGTCGTCCCGCCGGCGGCGGCGGCGGCCGTCCCGCTCGCCCAACCCTCCCAGTCGGCGCGGCCCGGATCGTTGAAATGCACGTGCGCGTCGACGGCGCCCGGAAGGACCTGCAATCCCGTCGCGTCGATGGTTTCCCGCGCCGTGACGTCCAGCCCCGGCCCGACCGCGACGACGCGACCGTCGTCGACGGCGACCTCCGGCTCGCCGCCGCGGATGTGGAGGTCGACGTCGGGCACGGGACTATTCTCTCTCGCGTGAGCCGTGTCCTAGAGCGCCTCGACGCGCTGTACGCGCTCGGCGACAAGATCGGCTACTCCGCGGAGGAGGACGAGGCGCACCGCCTCGCGCGCGGGTGGATGGAGGAGGCGGGTCTGACGGTCGAGGCCGACGACGCCGGGAATCTCGTCGGCCGCAGCGGTGTCGACGACGGCGTGTGGGCCGGATCGCACCTCGACTCGGTGCCGGGCGGCGGCAAGTACGACGGCATGCTCGGCGTCGTCGCCGCGATCGACGCCGTCGCGCGCGCCGGGCGCGGATCAGCGGTCGTGTTCCGCGACGAGGAGCGGGGGTGCGCCGGATCGCGCGCGCGCGTCGCTTCCGGCCGGCTGCCGCGCCGCTACGTCGAGCTGCACATCGAGCAGGGCCCGGTCCTGCTCGAGCGGGGCGACCCGCTCGCCGTCGTCACCGCCATCGCGGGCATCGCCCGCGGCGAGCTCGTCACGCACGGGCGCGCCGGCCACGCGGGCACGGTGCCGATGAAGGGGCGCGCCGACGCGCTCGTCGAGGCCGCCGGGCTCGTCCTCCGCATCCGGGACACGGCCGAGCAGATCGAAGGCGCCGTCGCCACCGTCGGCCGCATCGAGGTCGAGCCGGGCGCGCTCAACGTCATCCCCGACCGCGTCGTCGTCTCCGTCGACGCACGCGCGCCCGACGCCGCGCGGTTCGAGGAGCTGATAGCGGCACTCGGCCTCGAGCCGACGTACCGCGTCGAGCCGGTGGCGACGGCGGCGGCCGTGCAGGACGCGCTGCGCGCGGCGATTGCGGCGCGCGGGCTGCCGCTCGTCGAGCTCGCGTCCGGCGCCGGACACGACGCCGGCATCCTCGCGGCGGCGGGAGTCGAGAGCGGGATGCTCTTCGTGCGCAGCGGGAACGGCGGCATCTCGCACCACGCCGACGAGCTCACGAGCGACGAGGACGTCGCGCTCGCCGTCGACGTGCTCGCCGACGCGCTGGCTCGTCTCTAGCGGGTCTTCGCGCCCTGCGCGATCCACTGGCCGAGCAGCTCCCGCTCGGCCGGCGTCATGTGCGTCGCGTTCCCGAACGGCATCACCGTCGACTGGACCGCGACCGTTTCGATCAGCGGGGCCTGCGACGCGATCTCCTGTGCCGTGTCGAGAAGGATTCCCTTCGGCGCCGACGTGAACTGCGTCGAGCGCGGGTGCATCGAGTGGCAGAACGCGCAGCGCTGCTCGACGATCGGAAAGATGCGCGTGAACCTGACGGGCACGGTCGCTGCGGGCGTCGGCGCCGGTCGCATCCAGACGGCAAGCCCGGCGAGCGCCGCCGCCGCCGTGAGCGGGATCCACCACAGCGTCCGGCCGGCGTGCCGGTTGTTGAAGTACACGCGGATGTATGCGCCGATGACCATCAGGATCACGAGGATGAGCCAGCTGTGCGCGTGCCCGTACGTGAACGGAAAGTGGCCGGCGAGCATTGCGAACAGCACCGGCAGTGTGAAGTAGTTGTTGTGAACGGAGCGGCGTTTGCCACGCACGTTCGCCGCCGGGTCGGGCTCGCGACCGGCCATCTTCGCGGCGATGAGCTCGCGGTGCGCGGGGATGATCACGAAGAAGACGTTCGCCGCCATGATCGTGCCGAGCATTGCGCCGACCTGGAGATACGCGGCGCGCGGCGCGAGCAGACGCGACGCTCCGTACGCGGTCGCCGCCACGCCGCCGAGGATCAGGGCGCCGAGCAGGAGCTCGCTGCCGATCGTGCGGCAGAGGACGTCGTAGACGACCCAGGCGAGCGCGAGCCCGCCGAGCGAGATCGCGATCGCCTCCCACGGCACGAGGTTCGACACGGTCGGGTCGATGAGGTAGGTGCGCGGCTGGAGGTAGTAGAGGACGACGAAGAGCGTGAAGCCGGAGAGCCACGTCCAGTACGCCTCCCACTTGAACCAGTGCAGCGGCTCCGGCAGCCGCAGCGGCGCGACGCGGTACTTGTCGATCCGGTAGAAGCCGCCGCCGTGGATCTCCCACGTCTCGCCGCCCACACCCCGCTCGCGGTCGGCATGGGCCGGTTCCTCGAGATGGTTGTCGAGCGCGACGAAGTAGAACGACGTGCCGATCCAGACGATCGCCGCGGCGACGTGGAACCAGCGGAAGACGAGGTCGAGCCAGTCGACGAGGTACGGGTCTACCGCGAGCACCAGCGGTCCTCGGCGATCGCGACGAGCTCGCCGAGCGCCGTCTCGCGCTCCTCGTCGGTCGGGTTCGGAAGGCGGACGCGCAGCACCTCGAGGATCTCGGCCTTCGGCCGCCGGTCGACGAAGACGACGAAGCGGAAGCCGTGACGGGCTTCGTATTCCACGTTCAAGCGGGCGAGCTCGGCGAGGACGGCGGGGTCGTCGCCGCTTCCCTGCTCCGCGGCGCTCCGCGCGGAGAGGCCGGTGCGCTGCCCGATCGCCGGATGTGCGTCGAGGATCTCCTTCTTCTCCGCGAGCGTGAGCTCGTGTACGAGCGTGCGCGCGCGCGTGAGCGGATCGTCTTCGGCGGCGAGGCGCTCGACGAAGCGCGTCCGCCCTTCGAACAGCTCGGCCAGCTCGTCCGCGGTCAGCTGCCGCGGTAGCTCGCGCATCCGTACGGACTGAAGAGGAGCGGGACGTGGTAATGCCCGTCCGTGAGCACGATCTCGAGCTCGACCCGGGTGAAGAACGGCGACGGCGGTGCGAACGCGAGCCGGTACGTGCCGGCGGCGAGATCGTCGCCGAGGCGCGCGCGGCCGTCCGCGTCCGTCTCGGCGGCGGCGACCTGCTCGCCGCCGTTTGTCAGCTCCACGCGGACGCCGGCCGCGGGCCGGCCGAGGGCGGTGTCGAGGACGTGGGTGGAGAGGGACGGCACCGATGAATCCGCGGGCCATTATCGCGCGATGTCACATCGCGCGTCCGATCTGCGTCATACGGATGACGACCCGGATCGGAAGGAGGTCACAGGTGAGCCAATACGACGTCTGGCTGTTTCTCCACGTGACGAGCGTGATCGTCTGGCTCGGCACCGGCACGACGCTTGCACTGCTCGGGATCTACTCCCAGCGTGCGCGCGACGCCGTGGTCGGCGAGCGTCTCGGCGCGATCGGGGCCTGGCTCGGCCCGCGCGTGTTCGCGCCCGCTTCGCTCGCGACGCTCGGCTTCGGGATTGCCGCCAAGCAGAACGGGCACTGGCCGGACCGGCTCTGGATCGACATCGGCTTCGCCGCCTTCGCGCTCATGGTCGTTTCCAACGTCGCCGTGCGGGTGCCGCTCGTCCGCCGGATGCGGCGCGGCGGAACGCATCCCCTTCGGGCGGCGCGGCTGCTGCGGTCGCTCGCACTCGTCGAGCTCACGGTGCTGTACCTCACGGTCGCCGACATGGTGGCCAAGCCGACCGGCGCAGACACGGGCACGCTCTCCGTGGGCGGGGCGATCCTGGGCGTCGCAGTCGTCGTCGGGCTCGCTACGTCGTTGCTCGACAGCGGCGGCCTTGCTAGACATCTCTCTACGTGACCGAGCTCTCCGGCGCCGCGCCCGAGCGTCCCAAGACCGCGCAGTCCGCGCTCCTCGCGGGCCTCGTCCTCATCGTGGGAGTGATCGCGCTCCTCTGGTATGCGCCCGACTCGTACGCGATCTACAAGGCGTTCCACGTGATCGCGGCCGTCATCTGGGTCGGCGGCGACGTCACCTTGACCACGCTCGGCATCGTCTTCGAGCGTCGTCGCGACGCCGAGACGCTCGCGGCGCTCGGCAAGCTCGGCGCGTGGATCGGCACCCGCGTGTACACACCGGCGTTGTTCGCCGTCTTCGGCTTCGGCGTTGCGCTCGTCCAGAAGGGCGGCTGGGGATGGGGACAGGTCTGGATCGATCTCGCACTCGGCGGCTGGGCGATCGCGTCGGGCGTCGGAGTCGGGTTCGTCGGCCCCGAGCTCGGGAGGATCGACAAGGCTGCCATGGAGTTCGGGCCGCAATCGGAGCAGGTCGCCCGGCGCGTGCAGCGTCTGTTCACGGTGTTCCGCTTCGACACCGTCCTCCTCATCCTCATCGTCCTCGACATGACGCTCAAGCCGACGTTCTGAACCGGTACACCGTCGTCGACCTGAACGTCTCGCCGGGGCGCAGCACCGTCGACGGAAAGCCGGGGCGGTTCGGCGAATCGGGAAAGTGCTGGGTCTCGAGCGCGAAGCAGTCGCCTCGCCGGTACGGCCGGCCGCTCGTTCCGATGAGCGAGCCGTCGAGGGCCACTCCCGTGTAGAGCTGCAACCCCGGCTCGGTGGTCAGCACCTCGAGTGTCCGTCCGCTCGCCGGCTCCAGCACGATCGCGGCCGGCGCGAGCGAGCCGTCGCTTCGGTCGACGACGACGTTGTGGTCGTACCTGCAGCCGCGCGCGCCGATCGGCGTCGGGACGCGGAAGTCGAGCGGCGTACCCCCGACGGGACGGATCTCGCCGGTGGGGATGAGGTTCGCGTCGACCGGTGTGAACGCGGAAGCGTTCAGCGTCAGCACATGCCCGTCGACGGAGCCGCTTCCCTCACCGGCGAGGTTCCAGCACGTGTGGTTCGTGAGGCTCACGACCGTGGGCGCGGACGTCGAGGCTTCGTAGTCGATGCGCAGCTCGGCGCCCTCGAGGCGGTAGTCGACGCGGACGTCGAGGTCGGCCGGGAATCCCATCTCGCCGTCCGGGCTCGAATAGGCGAGCCGGAGCACTCCGTCTCCGGCCTCGACGACGTTCCACACACGCGTGTGGAATCCGCCCGCGCCGCCGTGGAGGCAGTTCTCCCCGTCGTTGCGGTCGAGCTCGTGGACGACGCCGTCGAGCGCGAACCGCGCTGCCGCGATGCGGTTCGCATACCGGCCGACCGTTGCGCCGAAGTAGTGGCCGGCGCTCTCGACGTAGCCGGCGAGCGTTGCGAATCCGAGGGCGACGTTCACCCGGTGCCCCTCGCGGTCCGGGGCCAAGAGCGCCTGCAGCGCTGCGCCGTACGTCAGGATCGACGCCTCGACGCCGCCCGAACCGCCGAGCACGAACAGGTCGACCGCCTTGCCGTCAGGCGTCTTCCCGAACGGTCGCCGCTGGATGGAGGTGGTCACCCGCGGAAGTCTCCCTCGCCGGGCGGCGGGCGATCGGCGAGACTTCGGCCATGGCGACGCCGATGCTGGGCGCCGGACGGCCCACGCGCCTCGATCCGGGCGAGGTCGAGTCGTTCTGCCGCGACGTCGGCTCGAGCGCGTTCTTCGCGTCCGGGGCCCCGGTCGCCGTTGCGCGCGCACCGGGCCGGCTCGACATCCTCGGCGGGATCTCCGACTACTCCGGCGGGCTCGTGCTCGAGCTGCCCTTGCGCGTCGCAGCGCTCGCGGCAGCGCAGCCGACCGACGACGGGCGCGTCGTCGCCGTCAGCGGCGGAAGACGCATCGCAGCCGACCCGGACGTGCTCGCGCACGCTTCGCTCGACGAGCTCGCGGCGACGTTCACCGGCCGGGACGCGTGGGGCGCGTACGTCCTCGGCCCGGTCGCGCTCCTCGTCCGCGAGCACGGCCTGCCGCTCACCGGGCTGCGCGTGCTCATCTCCTCCACGATCCCGGAGGCGAAGGGGCTCGGCTCGTCGGCGGCGGTCGAGGTCGCGGTCCTGCGTGCGGTCACCGCCTGCCTCGGTGTGGCGCTCGGATCGCGCGAGCTCGCGCTGCTCGCGCAGCGCGCCGAGCAGATCTTCGCCGGCGCGCCGTGCGGCGTCATGGACCAGATGGCGGTCATGCACGGCGAAGAAGGCGAGCTGCTCGCGCTCCTCTGCCGTCCGGCCGAGATCGTCGCGTCCGTGCCTCTGCCGCCCACGCTCGCCGCGTGGGCGATCGACTCCGGGCTGCCGCACGCGGTGTCCGGGGACGCCTATCGCCGCGTCCGCTGCGCGGCGTTCATGGGGCATGCGCTGCTCGAGTGCGCAGCCGGGCATCTCGCGGAGCTCGAGCGCGACGACGTCGACGCGAGGTTGCTGCCGCAGCGCATGCTGGGCGCCGACTTCCTCCGGCTGCGCGAGGGCATCACGGATCCGGTGAGCGCGGTGGAGCCGGCAGTCGAGTACGGCGTGCGCGCCGCGACGCTCTTCCCGCTCGAGGAGCACGCACGGGCGTCCGAGCTCCTCGCTCTGCTCGACGAGGTGCCCGACGACGACGCCTGCCGCCGGATCGGCGAGCTCATGTACGAGTCGCATGCCGGGTACTCGCGCTGCGGGCTCGGCGTGCCGCGGACGGACGAGATCGTCGAGGTCGTGCGCGAAGCGGGCCTGCGCCAGGGGCTGGTCGGAGCGCGCGTGAGCGGAGGAGGGAACGGCGGCGCCGTCGTCGTTCTCGGGCGCCCGGAGGCGGAGCCGCGCGTGCGCGCGATCGCCGAGTCGCTCGGAGCAGGTCTCGTCAGCGGGTCGTCGCCGGGAGCTGCGCGCTTCGGCGTCCGCGTCGTGCACAGCCGGGCCGAACGAGGGCGCGGCGACTAACCGACGACGCGAACGTCGCAGCCGCGTTCCCGCAACGCCTCGACCACCGCCGGATCGGCCGACGGGCCGGTGATGATCAGGTCGAGGTCGGTGACGCTGCACAGGCGTGCCACCTCGACGCGGCCGAGCTTGCTCCCGTCTGCGAGCACGACCTTCCGCGTCGCGACCGCCAGCATCCGCTGCTTCAACGCGGCCTCGGGGAGGTTGATGTTCGTGACGCCTCCGATCGGGTCGACGCCGTTGCAGCCGAGCAGCACCGTCTTGACCGAGATCTGGTCGAGGATGAGCGTCGCGAGCGGATCGACGAGCGAATGCTGCAGGGGGCGCAGCGTCCCGCCCAGCACGACCACGGTGATCCGCGGGGTCGCCGGCTCGAGCTCGAGCGCGGTCTTCAGCCCGTTCGTGAAGACGACCACGTCGCTGAGCTCCGTCCGAGCCGCGATCGCGCGGGCCGCTGTCGCCGCCGTCGTCCCGACGTCGACGAGCACCGTTTCGCCGTTCTCGAGCAAGGCGGCCGCAGCCTGGCCGATCGCCACCTTCTCCGCCGCGAAGCTCGAGATGCTGTCCTCGAACGGCTGCTCGCGGTGCGGGATCGACCGCGGGATCGCGCCACCGCGGACCCGGTGCACCTTGCCCCCGGCGGCGAGGGAGTCGAGGTCCCCGCGCACGGTCACCTCCGAGACCCCGAACCGGCTGCTCAGCTCGCCGACGCGCACGAACTCGCGCTCCTTGATCTCCGCGAGCATGCGCTCGCGTCGCAGCGAGGCGGGGACCGGCGGCTCTGTCGCCTCTGCGCTCACGAGAGCATCGCCGCCTCGGACTGCGTCACCGCGAAGAGCGCATCGAGCTCGATCGGCTCGGCCGGAACGTTCAGGGCGGCGAGCCTCCGCGCCGCATCCTCCGGCGCGACGTCGTTGAGGAAGAGTCCGAGCCCCGTCTCCACGCTTGCGCGGATCTTCGTCACTCCGGGGGCCCGGTGCAGGGGGTACAGCTCGAAGGCGAGGTGCCAGTCGGGCTGATCGTGCGGCGCCTCCTGCGCGACCATCATGTACGGCAGCTGGAAGTCGAAGAGCGCGTCGTACCGGCGCGTGACGTCGCGGAGGGCGAGGGCGAGGTCGCGCTGCTCCTCGGGGACGAGGTCGCCCAGCCGCCGGAGCCCGTGCCGGCGCGCCCGGATCGCCACCTCGAAGGGCCACCGCGCCGCGAACGGCACGGCCACGACGAAGCTCTCGTTTGCGGAGACGACGCGCTCGGAGCGGTCGCCGGCCCGCGTCACGTCGCAGGAGAGGCAGCGTCCCTCGCGCCGGCGGTGGTGCCGGTGGGCCTCGGACTTCGCCGCCGTGACCGGTGGGAGGTGGTCGAGCGCGTAGATCTGCCCGTGCGGGTGCGCGATCGTGGCGCCGACCTCGGCGCCCCGGTTCTCGAAGACGCAGACGTATGCGTGCGCTGGATCCGCCCAGAGGTCGCGTCCGCGGTCGATCCAGATCGAGACGACGCGCGCGAGCTCGGTCGGCGACAGATCGCTGAACGAAGCGTCGTGCCGGTCGGTGTAGAGAACGATCTCGCAGCGCCCGTGTGCCGGCCCGGTCGGACCGTCGAGGAGCGGCGCCGGCGGCGGGTCGGGACGGAACGATGGGAACCGGTTGTCGAAGACGGCGGCGTCGTATGAGAACGGGACCTCGATCCCGCCCGGACAGAAGGGGCAGCCCTCGGGGGGCGCGCTCTCCGCCGGCGAGTCGAGCGGCCGCATGTTCCGCGCCGGCGCGATCCCGACCCACGACTCGGTGAACACGTCGAGGCGCTTGTGGATCGCCGAGCCGTCGTCCGGCGCGCCGGGCCCCTCCTCGGCGAGGGAGCCCCGCAGCTCCCCGTACACGAGCAGCCGTCTCCCGTCGGAATGGACGAGCACGTGCCTGGGTAGCGGCCTCATGGTTTCGTAATCGAGCGTAGTATCGTCGCTTCCGACAATAATGGAAAGCGCAAGGATGAAGATGAGAAGGCTCGGGAAGACGGGATACCAGGTCTCCGAGATCGGTTTCGGAGCATGGGGCATCGGCGCCGACTGGGGCGCGGTCGACGATGGAGAGTCTCTGGCGGCCCTCCACGCGGCGGTCGAGGCCGGCGTGACCTTCATCGACACCGCCGACGTGTACGGCGACGGCCGCTCCGAGCGCCTCGTCGGGCAGCTCCTGCGCGAGCGATCGGAGCCGCTCGTCGTGGCGACGAAGTTCGGACGGCGGGTGCCGCTCGACCTCTCGCTGTACACGTACGAGAACTTCCGGAGCTGGATCGAGCGGTCGCGCGAGAACCTCGGCGTCGAGACCGTCGATCTCGTGCAGCTCCACTGCCTTCCCTGGGAGACGTACTACACGCCGTCGGTCTTCGACGCCTGCGACCGTCTCGTCGACGAGGGGCTCGTGCGCGCGTACGGGGTCAGCGTCGAAAAGGTGGAGGAGGCGCTGAAGGCGATCGAGTACGCGGGGGTCGCCACGGTCCAGATCATCTTCAACATGTTCCGGCAGCGCCCCGCCGAGCTGTTCTTCCGGCAGGCCGCGGAGCGCGACGTGGGCGTGATCGTGCGCGTCCCGCTCGCATCGGGGCTGTTGACGGGGAAGTTCGGACGCGATACGCGCTTCGGCGACGACGACCACCGCGCCTACAACCGTCACGGCGAGAGCTTCGACGTCGGCGAGACCTTCTCGGGCGTCGACTTCGAGACCGGGCTCGAGGCCGTGGAGGAGCTCCGTCCGCTCGTGCCCGCCGAGGCGACGCTCGCGCAGCTCGCCCTGCGCTGGATCCTCGACTTCGACGCCGTCTCGACGACGATCCCGGGAGCGAAGACGCCGGAGCAGGCGCGCGCGAACGCCGCCGCGGCGGAGCTGCCGCCGCTGCCCGCGGCGACCCACGACGCGATCGCCGATCTCTACCGGCGGCGCGTCGCACCGCAGGTGCACCAGCTCTGGTAGCCGGCTACCCGGCGGCGTCGGCCGTGGCGCAGACGTAACCCGCGCCGTCGCGGCCGGTGCGCGCGACGTACGCCTCCGTCACCGCGGCCGCGAAGGCCTCCGCCTCGCCGTTTTCGGCGAGTGCGACGACCGACCCGCCGAAGCCGCCGCCCGTCATGCGCGCGGCGAGCGCGCCGTGCTCGCAGGCCAGCTCGACGAGGAGGTCGAGCTCGGGTGTGGAGACCTCGAAGTCGTCGCGAAGGCTTGCGTGCCCGTCGCGGAAGAGCGTGCTCAGCGCGCGCCGGTCCGGCCCGCCGGCGGCGTCGAGCACGCGCACGCACGCCCGCACGCGCTCGTTCTCGGAGACGACGTGGCGCAGCCGCCGCCGTGCGACCTCGTCGACGCCTGCAGCTCGCGCCGCGGCCTCTGCCTGCTCCACCGTGACCTCCGACGGGCGGGCGCCGCCGAGGGCCGGGAGCGCACGTTCGAGCTCGGCGCGGCGCGTCGCGTAACCGGAATGCTCGAGCCGGTGGCGGACACCCGAGTCGAGGACGACGACGGCGATGTCCGCGGGCATCGGGATGAGCCGGTGCTCCTCGGTGGCGCAGTCGAGCAGGAGTGCGTGGTCGCGGCGGCCGAGCAGGCACACCGCCGGGTCCATGAGGCCGACCGGCACGCCGACCGCCCGATGCTCGGCCTCGCGCGCGACGTGCGCGAGCTCGAGTCGCGGCAGCTCGAACTCCGCCGCCCGGCACAGGGCGAGCCCGACCGCGACCGTCAGCGCCGCCGAAGACGAAAGCCCGGCGCCGATCGGCAGCGTCGAGGACACGACGCCCTCGAGCCCGACCGCGGGCCGCCCCCGTTCGGCGAGCAGCGCGGCGACGGCGGCCGCGTAACGGCCCCAGCCGTCGAGGCCGGGCGGCGGCGTTCCGTCGGGCCTGAGCTCCACCGCCTCCGGAAATGCGGCCGACCGGAGCCGGATGGCGTGCGCGTCCGGCCGCCACCGCACCGTCACGCCGCGATCGACGGCGACCGGCAGGACGAGCCCGCCGGAGTAATCGGTGTGCTCCCCGATGAGGTTGACGCGGCCGGGGGCCAGGATCGGCGTGGCTTCGGGGATCAACGCTTGTGAAATCTATCGAGAGTTGTTATATACGAATATTGATCTGACGCTTTGGAAAGTGCCCGACCGAGACGCCGTCGCTCTAAGGGGACAGCAGGCCGGTTCGATCGGGACGACACCGAAGGGAAGAAGGAGGAGCGATGGCAGCAGACGGGCACGACGAGGTCAGCAAGGAGCAACGTGAGTTCTCGCGGCGGCGCTTCCTCCGCCGGGCAGGTGTAGCAGCTGCAGCTGTACCGCTCTACGGCGGCCTCGCGGACATCCTGGGCGAGCAGGGCGCGGGCGCGGCGACGTACAAGCGCAACAGCGACAACGCGTTCTTCGCCAGCCACCCGAAGTACAAGTTCGTGATGGTCAACCACGTCACGACGAACTCGTTCTTCACCGCGACGATCTACGGCATCCAGGACGCGTGCGCCCTGACCGGCTGCTCGTACCAGTGGACCGGCTCGGCGAGCTCGCTCGTCTCCCAGATGGTGGCGGCGTTCAACACCGCCATCGCCGGCAAGGTGAACGGCATCGGGTGCTGCCTCATCGACAACACCGCCTTCAACGCCCCGGTCGACAGTGCGCTGAGCCACGGCATCCCCGTGATCGCGTACAACGCCGACGTGTCGGCGGGGGTGAAGAACAACCGCCAGGCGTACGTGGGCCAGAACAACCTGACCGCCGGCGCCGCGGTTGCGGAGCAGATCCTCAAGACCGGGGTCAAGAAGGGCGATCTCGTCGCCGGCATCATCGCGACTCCGGGAACGGGGAACATCCAGCCTCGCATCGACGGCGCGAAGCCGGTTCTCGTCAAGGCCGGCGTCGACTTCATCGAGGTCGGGACCTCGGCGACCGAGGGTGCACCCGAGTACAACAAGATCTCCGCGTGGTACGCCGGACACAAGAACGTGAAGTTCATGTTCGGTGTGGACAGCGGAGACAGCGACGCGATCGCGCAGTTCATCCAGAAGAACAACCTGAAGGGGAAGGTCGGCGGGGCAGGTTGGGACGTCGGGACGCCGGTCGTGCAGGGCGTCAACGACGGCAACCTGACCTTCACGATCGACCAGCAGGCCTACCTGCAGGGCTTCGACACGATCATGCAGATGTACCTGTTCAACGTGTCTGGCGGGCTGATGAAGCCGACCAACACCGACACGGGACTCGGCATCGTGGTGAAGGGGACGGTCGCGCCGTACCTCGCGCAGAACAGGTTCGAGGGAACGAACGCGAAGCAGAAGACCCTGAAGCCGCCTGCTTCGATCCCGCACTAGCAATCGCGAGCGTGCATTTGGGCGCTCCAACACAGAGTGCTGTTGCCCCGGCGGCCGAGCCGCCGGGGCAACAGCGTGAAGCTGCGTCGATCGGGCGTCGCGTCCTTCGCCTATTCCTCTACCAGCGTGAGCTCACGCCGGTCCTGATCACCGTCGGGCTGTTCGCGTACTTCACCATCAGGGCCGGGTCGACGTTCACCGACTCCCTCAGCCTCAGTTCGGCCTCCGGCTACGCGGGGCCGATCGGTGCGATCGCCGTCGGCGAGGTAATGCTGCTCGTGCTCGCCGAGATCGACCTGTCGGCCGGCCAGGTGTTCCTGTTCGCCCCGTGGGTCGAGTACTGGATGCACAACCTCGGACTGCCGATCGCGCTCTCCATCCTGATCGCGCTCGCCGTGTGCTGCGGCGTCGGCGCGATCAACGGGCTGATCACGGTTCGCCTGAACGTGCCGTCCTTCGTCACGACCCTGGCGATGAACTTCGTGCTCTTCGGGCTCGTGCTCATCTACTCCGACATGACGCAGGGGACGCCGATCCCGCTGTCGGCGTCGAACGGGTCGCCGAGCTTCTCGAGCCAGCTGATGGGCTCCTGGTTGTGGTCGGAGATCATCTGGGTGCTCGTGATCACGATCCTCGGGACCGTGCTGCTCAGACGCACACGCTTCGGCGTCCGGATCATCGCCACGGGCGGCAATCTGCTCGGCGCCGCCGAGGCGGGCATACCCGTCCGGCGCGTCAAGGTGTGGGCCTTCGTGCTCTGCTCCTTCCTCTCCGGCCTCGTCGGCATCGTCGACGCCGTCAAGTACGGGAGCCTCGACCCCGGCAACTTCGGCGTCGACTACATCCTCTACGCGGTCGGCGCCTGTGTCATCGGCGGCACCGCGCTCACCGGCGGGCGCGGGACGGTGATCGGGGCCTTCATCGGCGCGATCCTCATCGGCGTCCTCGAGGACGGGCTGACGCTCATCGGCGTCAGCACGAACGACTTCTACGTGTGGGTCGGCGTCGTCATCATCTTCGCGATGGCGCTGAACGCGCAGTTCGACAAGCTGATCGCCCGATCGAGGGGAACATGAGCGTCCAGCCCGTGCAGCCGACGCCCGGGTCGGACGAGCTCGCGCTCGAGGTGCGCGGCGTGACCAAGCGCTTCGGCGCGCTCGTCGTCCTCCGCGGCATCGACCTCGTCCTGCGCCAGGGTGAGGTGCTCGGGCTCGTCGGCGACAACGGCGCCGGCAAGAGCACGCTCGTGAAGATCCTGGCCGGCTTTCACCAGCAGGACGGCGGCGACGTCATCCTCGGCGGCGAGCGCGTCCGCTTCCACTCGGTCGCGGCCGCCCGCGCGCACGGGATCGAGACGGTCTACCAGGATCTCGCGCTGATTCCGCAGCTCCCGGTGTACCTCAATCTGTTCCTCGGCCACGAGCTGACGACGATGGGCCCGCTCCGGCTCCTCGACAAGCGAGCGATGCGCAAGCTCGCGCGCCAGTACCTCGACGACATCAACGTGCACGTGCCGAGCGTCGAGGCCGAGGCCGAGCAGCTCTCGGGCGGCCAGAGACAGGCGGTCGCGGTCGCCCGGTCCGTGCGTGCAGCGACGAAGATCCTGCTGCTCGACGAGCCGCTCGCCGCCATGGGCGCACGCGAGTCGAGGCTCATCATCGACCTCGTCAAGGATCTCGCCAAGAGCGGCCGGGTCTCGATCATCGTGATCGACCACAACTACGCGCATCTCTTCGAGCTCTGCGACCGCATCAACGTCATGCAGGGCGGTCGCATCACCATCGACCAGCAGGTGCACGAGACGTCGCTCGAGAAGCTCACCGAGATCATGATCTCGAGCTACCGCAGCCAGCTCGAGGACGTCTCGAGCTCGGGCGCCTGAGATGCTCGGGCACCTCGAGGTCTGGCTTGTCACCGGGAGCCAGGAGATGTACGGCGAGGCGACGCTGCGGCAGGTTGAGGTGCATGCGCGTGAGGTGGCTGCTGGTTTGGATGCGCAGCCGGAGGTTCCGGTGCGGGTGGTGCACAGGGCGGTCGCGACGAGCTCTGGGGGGATCCTTGCGGTGGTGCGTGAGGCGAATGCTTCGGATGTGTGTGTTGGTGTGATCGTGTGGATGCATACGTTTTCGCCGGCGAGGATGTGGATTGCGGGGTTGGGTGCGCTGCAGAAGCCGCTGCTCCATCTCCACACGCAGTTCGACCGTGACCTGCCGTGGGTGGAGATCGACATGGACTACATGAACCTGAACCAGTCCGCGCACGGGGACCGGGAGTTCGCGTTTTTGGAGACGCGTATGCGTCTGCGCCGCAAGACGGTCGTCGGTCACTGGCGTGATCCCGAGGTGGCGGCGCGCGTCGGGACGTGGACGCGTGCGGCTGCGGGCTGGCGCGAGGCTCAGTCGCTTCAGGTCGCGCGCTTCGGCGACAACATGCGCGATGTCGCGGTCACCGAAGGGGACAAGGTCGAAGCCCAGATCCGGCTCGGCGTGTCCGTCAACGGGTACGGCGTCGGCGCGCTTGCGGCCGCGGTCGCGGACGTTTCGGAGGCGGACGTGGACGGTGTGGTCGCCTGCTATGAGGAGGATTACGACCTCGCCCCGGCTCTTGCTGCCGGCGGCGACCGCCGCGAGTCTCTGCGCGACGCCGCCCGGATCGAGGTGGGGCTGCGCGGATTCCTCGACGCGGGCGGGTTTCGGGCGTTCACGGACACGTTCGAGGATCTTGTCGGCCTGACGCAGCTGCCGGGCATCGCCCCGCAGCGGCTGATGGCTGATGGGTATGGCTTTGCGGGGGAGGGTGATTGGAAGACGGCAGCTCTCGTCCGCATCGCGAAGGTCATGAGCAGCGGCCTCGCCGGCGGAACGTCTTTCATGGAGGACTACACGTACGACCTCGCGCCCGACGGCCCGGCCGTGCTCGGCGCGCACATGCTCGAGGTGTGCCCGTCGATCGCGGCGGAGCGGCCGTCGTGTGAGATCCATCCGCTCTCGATCGGCGGTAAGGCCGACCCGGTGCGGCTCGTCTTCACCGCCGCGCCCGGCCCGGCGGTCGTCGCCGCGATGCTCGACCTCGGCGACCGCTTCCGGCTGGTGGTGAACGAGGTCGAGGTCGTGGAGCCGAAGCACGACCTTCCCCGGCTGCCGGTGGCGCGGGCGTTGTGGCGGCCGAAGCCCGACTTCGCCACCGCGACCGAGGGGTGGCTTCGCGCCGGCGGCCCGCACCACAGCGTGCTGTGCCGGGCGGTCGGAGCCGAGGCGTTCGCCGACTTCGCCGAGATCGCCGGCATCGAGCTGCTCGTCATCGACGACGCGACCCGGATCCGCGCCCTCGCCAACGAGCTGCGCTGGAACCAGGCGTACTACCGGCTGGCCGGAGGGCTCTAGTGCTGCACGCAGCGTTGCGCGAGAGCGTCCTCGAGGCGAACCTGGCGCTCGGCCGCGCCGGGCTCGTCGTCCTCACCTTCGGAAACGCGAGCGCCGTCGACCGCGACGCGGGCGTGATGGCGATCAAGCCGAGCGGCGTCTCCTACGACGAGCTCATGCCTGCTGCGATCGCCGTCGTCGACATCGAGAGCGGGGCGGTGGTGGACGGCGCGACGCGGCCGTCGTCGGACACGCCCACGCACCTTCACCTCTACCGCGCGTGGCTCGACGTCGGCGGGATCGTGCACACGCACTCCTCCTTCGCCACCGCCTGGGCGCAGGCGGGCGAGGAGATCCCCTGCTACGGGACGACGCACGCTGACCATTTCGACGGCGCCGTCCCCGTGACGCGTCCGCTCACCGTCGCGGAGATCGAAGGCGAGTACGAGCGGGCGACGGGCGCGGTGATCGTGGAGACGTTCGCGCGCCTCGAGCTCGCGCCGCTTCACCGGCCGGCGGTTCTCGTCGCCTCGCACGGGCCGTTCGTGTGGGGAGCCTCGGTGGAGGAGGCGGTCGAGAACGCGATCGCGCTCGAGGAGGTGGCGGCCGGGGCGCTGCGCACGCGGCAGGTGCGCGCCGACGTCCTTCCGATCGGCGACGAGCTGCGCCGGCGGCACTTCGGCCGCAAGCACGGGCCGGGCGCCTACTACGGGCAGACCCGGTGAGGGCGCTCCGGCTGCACGGGCCGGGCGAGCTGCGACTGCACGACGAGCCGGACCCGTCGCCGGCGCCGGGCGAGGTGCTCGTCCGCGTCTCTGCCGTGGGTCTCTGCGGCTCGGACCGGCACTGGCTGCTCGAGGGCGGCATCGGCGACGCGCAGCTCGAGCGACCCCTCGTCCTCGGGCACGAGTTCGCGGGCGTCGTCGCCTCCGGTGCGCGCGCGGGCGAACGCGTCGCCGTCGATCCCGCCGTCCCGTGCGGCGCGTGCGATCTCTGCCTGGCCGGGCTCGAGCATCTCTGCCCGGCCGTGCGCTTCGCCGGCCACGGCTCGACCGACGGCGCCCTGCGCACGCTCGTTCCGTGGCCCGAGCGCCTCGTGCATCCGGTGCCGGAGACGCTCACCGACGTCGAAGCGGCGCTCGCGGAGCCGCTCGGCGTGGCGCTGCACGCGCTCGACCTCGGGCACGTCCGTCCCGGCGCGGGCGCCGGCGTCTTCGGCTGCGGTCCGCTCGGCCTTCTTCTCGTCCAGCTCCTGCGCATGGTGGGCGCGTCGCCGATCGTCGCCACCGACGTGCTCGCCCACCGCGTCGCGGCGGCCGAGGAGCTCGGCGCCACGCATACCCTCCTCGCCGGCGACCTCGCACTCGACGAGGGGCTCGAGGTCGCCTTCGAGGCGGCCGGCGACGACGGCGCCGTCGACGACGCCGTCGCCTCGCTCCGGCCGGGCGGACGTCTCGTCCTCGTCGGCATCCCCGACGACGACCGCACCTGCTTCCGCGCGTCGGCTGCGCGGCGCAAGGGCCTGACGATGCTCCTGTCGCGGCGGATGACGGCGGCCGACCTCCCGCGCGCGCTCCGGCTCGCGGCGGAGGGACGCGTCGACCTTTCGCCGCTCGTCAGCGGCCGGTACGCGCTCGACGAATGGCCGGACGCCTTCGCCGCGCTGCGCGAGCGCCGCGGCCTGAAGGTCGTGATCGAGCCGTGAGCCGCCGGTACGCCCTCGGGATCGATTTCGGCACCGAGTCCGGCCGCGCCGTGCTCGTCGACTGCGCGGACGGCTCGGAGGTGGCCGCCTCCGTCTACGCGTACGCGAACGGCGTCATCGACGAGCGCCTTCCCGATTCCGACGTCGAGCTCGAGCCGGAGTGGGCGTTGCAGGATCCCGCCGACTACGTGCGCACGCTGATGCACGCCGTGCCCGAGGTGCTCGCCGCCATCCGGCCGGAGGAAGTCGTCGGAGTCGGCATCGACTTCACCTCGTGCACGATGCTCCCGACGACCGCGGACGGTACGCCGTTGTGCGAGCTGCCCGATCTCCGCCTTCGTCCGCACGCGTGGGTGAAGCTCTGGAAGCACCATGCCGCGCAGCCGGAGGCCGACGAGGTCAACGCCGTCGCCCGGCGCCGCGGCGAACCGTGGCTGTCACGGTACGGCGGCAAGATCTCGTCCGAGTGGTTCTTCCCGAAGGCGCTGCAGATCCTCCACGAGGATCCGGAGGCGTACGCGCGAGCCGACCGTCTCATCGAGGCAGCCGACTGGATCGTGTGGCAGCTCACGGGCGTCGAGACGCGCAATGTCACCACCGCCGGTCACAAGGCGATCTGGTCGAAGGCGGACGGCTTCCCGTCGCGGGAGTACTTCGCGGCGCTCGATCCGCGCTTCGCGGACGTCGTCGACGAGAAGATGTCCCGCCGCATCGACGCCATCGGCGGGCGCGCGGGCGGCATCGACGAGCGCGCCGCCGCGTGGACGGGGCTGCTGCCCGGCACGCCGGTGGCGATCGCAAACGTCGACGCGCACGTGTCCGCTCCCGCCGTCGGGTGCATCGCGCCGGGCGAGCTCGTCGTGATCATGGGGACGAGCAACTGCCACATCCTCCTCGGCGACGGTCTCGCCTCGGTCGAGGGGATGTGCGGTGTCGTCGAGGACGGCGTCGTGCCGGGCCTCTTCGGCTACGAAGCAGGCCAGTCGGCCGTCGGCGACATCTTCGCCTGGTTCGTCGAGAACGCCGTGCCGCCGTACGTTCACGAGCTTGCGCAGCAGCGCGGTGTGGGCGTGCATCAGGTGCTCGAGGAGCAGGCGGCGGCGCTCGCGGTCGGCGAGAGCGGTCTGCTCGCGCTCGACTGGTGGAACGGCAACCGCTCCGTGCTCGTCGACGCCGATCTCGCGGGGCTCGTCGTCGGTCTCTCGCTGTCGACGCGTCCGCACGAGGTCTACCGCGCGCTCCTCGAGGCGACCGCGTACGGCACGAGAGTGATCGTCGACGCCTTCGAGCGCGGGGGCGTCCCCGTCGACCGGATCGTGGCGTGCGGCGGGCTGCCCAACCGCAACCGCCTGCTGATGCAGACCTATGCCGACGTGCTCGGGCGTCCCATCGACGTATCCGCGTCACAGAATGCGCCTGCGCGCGGCGCGGCGATGTTCGGCGCCGTCGCCGGCGGCGCATACAGCTCGATCGTGGAGGCGTCGGAACGGATGGCGGCGCCCGTCGCCGAGACGTATCTCCCGAACGACGGGAGTCGGCGCGGCTACGACGCGCTCTATGCGGAGTACGTGCGCCTCCACGATCTCTTCGGCCGCGGCGGCGACGACGTGATGAAGACGCTGAAGCGCGTTCGCGACGAGGCGAAGGCGATCAGCCGCTGAATGCCGCCGTCTTCAGGCCGTCGCGACTGCGGCCGCTGCTTTCAGGTGGGCGAGGAGCGCCGCGCCGTGCACGCTTCCGAGTCCGGTGCACGCGTCCCAGCCGGGTCCGGCCGCGTAGCCCGGCGTCTTCGGTCCGTATTGGCTCTTCGGCACCGCGTTGTCGCCCGCGGTGACGTCGCGGAAGACGCCCGCATTCGCCGGAGTGCCGTACAGCGCCGGCAGGAGGTCTCCCACCGGATGCCCCAGTGACTCGTTGAGCAGCGCGGTCAGCGCTGCGTAGAGCGGCGCGACCGCGCTCGTCCCGCCAGTCGGCGAGTACTTGCCGTCGACGAGGACGATGTAGCCGGACGTGATGTCGGCGTTGCCGGCGACGTCGGGGACGCCGCGTCCGGGCTTTCCGGTCCCGTTGAGGTCGGCGGGGAGCTGCACGGTCTGCCACGCCGGGACGGGGAACGCATCGCTGATCCCGCCTCCCGTCGCCCAGCCGTCGCCGTCGTTCCACGCCGTCTCCGAAACGGCCGCGCCGTCGCGGCCGACGAGCGTCGTCCCTCCGCAGGCGACCATGTGCGGGCTGGCGGCAGGGAAGTCGACGTGCGCCCTGCCGTCCCCGCCGGCGTCTCCGGCGCCGTGGTCGCCGGCCGCGGCGAACACGGTGACCCCGAGTGCGACCGCGTCCGCGAGGACGTCGTCGAACACCCGCCGCGCCTGCGCCGTCCACGAGTCCTCGGGCCCGCCCCAGCTGATCGTGATCACAGACGGCTTGTGCGTCGTGTCGTGCACCGCAGTGGAGAGGGCGTCGTAGAAGCCGCGGTCGGAAGGATCGGCGAAGTAGACGGCGATCGTCGCCCCGGGCGCGATCGCGCCGCAGACCTCGATGTCGAGCAGCACCTCGCCGTCGGCGTCGCCGCCCGGAGCGTTGCTCCCGCGGTCGACGGGAACGGCGACGACCTGCGGCCGGTGCACGCCGACCTTCGCGAAGTACGTGTCGAGCTCGCTGTCGCGGTAGCCGCCGCCCAGCTCGATGATCCCGATCGTCTCTCCCGTGCCGTCGACGCCGGTGGGGAAGGAGTAGAGCGTCGCGACCTGCGCGGGCCAGAGCGGCACGGGATGCGCCGGCGCCGCGTCCGGCGCCGCGTCCGGAAGCGCGTCCTCGGCGATCGGCGCGCCGCGCTTCAGGTGGATGTGCGCCTGCGGGCGGTCGTCGAGACCGAGGACCGCGTCGATCCGCTCGGCGACGTCCGCCGGGAGATGGACGGCCCCTTCGCGTCCGCGGTAGCTGACGCCCTCGGCCTCGTAGTGCGCGAGCTGGACGTCGAATGCGGCGGCCGCCTGCGCGGCGGTCGCGCGCACGGCGACGACGCGGCGCGCGGCGTCGGCCGAGACGACCTCCATGCCGGCGTCGCGCACGAAGCGCTCGACCGCGGCCATGTCGGCGGCGTCTGCAGGCGCACCGGGCTCGCCGCCGGCCGGGCGGCGCACGACGATCGTCACCTCGACTTCGCTCTGCGGGTCGACGTCGCCGACGCGGCGCGCGCCCGGGACCGGCTGACGCTCACTCCCGTCGAGCGGGACACGGTTGGGCCGCAGGTCGCGATCGTCCGGCATCGGCCCTTCCCTTCCGTGATCTCAGCTGACGATACGACAGCTTGCCGCGCTTGCGCAAGTCACCGGCCGCGCGACGTCGCGGTGGCACAGTACGCCGGTGACTCCGAGGATCTCGTGGATCGGGCTCGGGAAGATCGCAAGCCACCACCTCGACGCCTGCGCGCACGCGCCCGACCTGGGGCGGCCGATCGCAGGTTGCGACGTCGATCCGGAGGCGCGGAAGCGGTTCGAGCAGAGGATCGCGACGGTCGGCTCGCTCGACGAGCTGCTCGAGCGGGCCGACGCGGACGTGATCGTCGTGAGCACGCCGACGCCGACGCACTACGACGTCTGTCGTGCCGTGATCGAGCGTGGCGGTCCGCGAATGCTCCTCGTCGAGAAGCCGATCGCGACCACGTCGGACGACGTTCGGGAGCTGATTCGCGCCGCGGCTCGAGCAGGTGTCGAGCTGAGGGGCGTCTACCACGCGGCGTACGCCCCCGAGGTCGAGTGGGCCCTCGGGAATCTCGCGGTGGAGATGAGGGACGTCGTCCGGATCGAAGCGGAGTTCCTCGATCCCCATCTGCCCGCGGCTACCTTCGGAGACAGCTGGCTCGACTCGGGCATCAACGCGCTCAGCATTCTCGTGCGGTTCGTGCGCATCGATTCCGGCGAGGTCGGCTCCGTCGCATCGCTGCCGACGGCCTTCGAAGCGAACTTCGGAGGAAGCTCGGGCACGAGAGAGATCTCGATACGGATCCTCACGAGCTGGCAGGCGTCGGAGCCGTCGAAGGCCACGCGGTTCCATCTCCGGGACGGAGGCCTGGTGGTCCTCGATCACCAGGCGATGGCTGCTCGCTGCCTCCCGAAGCACGGCGCGGTGATTGCCTGGGCCTCCGACAGCCCGCTCCCGCGACTCACGCAGCATTACGTCCGCGCGCTTCGGCACGAGCTCTCCGGTCGCTCGCCCGACGGCCGAGACCTCGAGTTGCACCGGCTCCTCCTCGACTCGCGTCGGTAAGTGAGCGGCCTCCACGACGAGCGGCTCGAACGCATCGAGCCAGTGCAGATTCGGAGCCGCTATCCGCGCCGGATCGGCCGCAACGCCCGGCTCCTCGACCACGGAACCGGCGTCACCGAGGCGGCGGCGGTCATGCATACCGACTCGGGCGCCACCGGCTGGGGCCTCGTCACAGCGGTCGAGACCGCCCAACGCCTGATCGGCCGCCGCATCGGCGACCTCTTCGATCCGCACGTCGGCGTCATCGACGACGCGGCGCTGCCCTACGACGCAGCGCTCCACGATCTCGCCGGCGTCATTCTCGGCGTTCCCGTCTACGAGCTGCTCGGCGGCCGCGGCAGGCCGCGCGTGCCCTGCTACGACGGCGCGATCTACCAGGCCGACCTCGACCCGCCGGAGAGCCCGGCCGGCATCGACGCCGTCCTCACGTGCTGCGCCGACGACTACGCGCTCGGCTTCCGCGCGTTCAAGCTCAAGATCGGGCGCGGCCATCGCTGGCTCGAGACGGAAGCCGGCCGCCGGCGCGACATCGAGGTCACCCGTGCCGTGCGACGCCGCTTCCCCGACTGCACGATCCTCGTCGACGCCAACGACGGCTACACCGCCGACGGCTTCGCGTCCTATCTCGACGCTGTGCTCGACTGCGACCTCTACTGGATCGAGGAGCCGTTCCCGGAGAACGAGCCCGACCTGATTGCGCTGCGGTCGTCGCTGACCGCGGCGGGAGCGTGCGCGCTGATCGCGGAAGGGGAGGCGCCGATAGCCGAGGGCGAAGACCAAGCGTCGATCGAGCACCGCTTCCTCGAGCTCGCGGGGAAAGGTCTCGTCGACGTCGCTCTCTTCGACGTCATGGGGTACGGCATCACCCCCTGGCGGCGGCTCATGCCGCGCCTCGTCGAGCTCGGCGTCGAGGCCTCACCGCACGCGTGGGGCTCACCGCTCAAGACCTTTTACGCGAGCCAGCTCGCAGCCGGCCTCGGCAACGTCCCGACCGTCGAAGGCGTGCCCGGCGAGACCGACGGCGTCGACGCCGGCGGCTACCGCCTCGCGAACGGCGTTCTGAGCCTCCCTGCAAGTCCCGGGTTCGGACTCGTCCTGGCCGACCGCTAGCTCGACGGTCTCGCGGTCTCGAACTGGATCGTCCAGCGGATGAGGCTCCAGACGACCAGGAGAGCGACGAGGTTGAGTGTGGCCGCGAGCTGCTCCGATGTGTACAGGAAGACCTGGGCGACGGTGATCTCGAGCAGTACCGCGTGGTCGTACCAGTGCAATGCCGAGAGCAGCGACCGGGACAGCCTGACGGCGCCGATCACGAGCGCGAGATCGGCGACGACCGTCGTCACCGCGAACGCGCGTTGGCTGAAGGAGAGGTGGCCGATGCCGTCGCGCAGCAGCCAGCCTGCTTCGGCTGCCGAGATTGCCGCCGCTACGCCGAGGAGGGCGAACACTCCCTGGCGGAACAGGCGGTGCCCGCTGAGCGGAATCCAGAGCCGTGCCAGCGACCTGGAGAGCCGTTGTGTCAGGGGCGGCCGCTGCTCGGCCTCGCCGGCCGTCCGCTCGAGCAGGTCGCGCACGCTCTGCGCCAGCGGGGTGTCGGCCCCGGTGCTGTGCATCAGGTCGAGGATGTGCGTGCGCCGCTGCGCGCTCAGGGCGCCGACGGCGGCGCGCTCGAGCGCGTCGAGCCCGCTCAGCGTCGCCTCCTGCGCGCTGAAGCCGCGGCGCGACAGCCAGCGGATGACACCGAACAAGACGACGAAGCAGACGTAGATGATCGCGATTGCCGGCCGGTAGAAGTAGTTCACGTCCTTCGTGACGAACTTGCCGACCTCGTCGATGAAGAGGCCGAAGCCGACACCGCCCAGGACCGCAGCGGTCGGCTTTGCCGCCGGGCTCAGGAGGGCGAGCGTGGTGAGCAGCGCCGCCAGCAGCAGCAGCCCTCCCCAGAGCACGTGCGCGATGTGCAGCTTCGAGCCGCCGACCTGCGGGTAGCCGGTCGCGGCGAGAAAGCCGCGCGTGAAGATGACCGTCGCGACCGCGCAGACGAACAGCAGCGTCAGGTGCTGATGCAAGTCATAGCTGCGGGCAGGGCGCCGCAGCCTGACGCCGACAGAGAGACCGGTCTTCTCGCTGCTGGCCACCGGGTCACGCTACCGGGCCGAGAATCCCCTGCACAGGCCGGATCGTCGAGCGGAGGCGTGAGCCCGACGTCAATCCGGCAGGCCGAGGAGACGATCATGATCGGCGAGAAGGTCCAGCGCTTCCAGGGCAAGAACGCAGACCTCAACGACCTCGCGGCGAAGATCGCGAGCTATCTGCAGTCGGAAGGCTTCAAGGCCATCGCCGCCGATCGTGCGCTGTCGATCGTCGTCTCCGGCGATCCCGGCGACTCCACCGTCCGGATCGGCATCGGCAAGTGGCTCGAGCACGGCGCTCGAGACGCTATTGCTCTCCGATCTGTTCCTCGTCGTCGACGTGGCCGAGACGGCGTGGACCTTCGAGATCGAGAACAAGCTCGCCAAGCAGATCGAGTCGCTCGTCGAGTAGCCCGCCGGGGCACACAGGATTCGCGTGGGCGGCCGCGAAGGGCGCGAGCGTGCGAACGATTGCGGCGATGGTGGTCGGGGTTGCGCTGATGGCGGGCGTGGGGGCGGGGGCGGCCGCCGGGGCGGAGTCGCCGACGCTGCGGGCGAAGCGTGCGGAGGCGCAGGCGGTGCTTCGGAGGGTGAATGCGCTCGATGTCGGTTTCGGTGCGGTCGTCGACCGGTGGGACGGCGCGCGCATCCAGTTGGCGGCGAGCGAGCGGCAGCTTGCCGGGAACGAGCGCGCGCTGGAGCGCGCTCGTCGTGAGACGCGCCTCGCCGAAGCCAGGCTGGCGCGCGTGCTCGTGGCGGTCTACGAAGGCGGGCAGCCGACGTTGGCGGAGATCGTCGTCGGCGCTGCGAGCGTCTCCGATCTCGTCGACCGGATCGAGGCGGCTCAGACGATCGACGCATACGACAAACGCGTCGCCGAGCAGGCGCAGCGCTGGCAGGGGACGCTCGCCGCGAGCCGCGTCCGGCTGCAGACGACGGAGCGGACGCGCCGCCGTACGGTCGCAAAGCTCGCCCGCGAGCGGAAGCAGATCGGAACGATGCTCGCGAAGCGGCGCCGTCTGCTCGCGTCGGTGCAATCGGAGGTGGCGGTGTTGAGAGCGCGCGAGGCCGCGCGGGAGCAGGCACTCGCCCGTGCCGCCCGTGCCCGCCTCGCCCGCGAGCAGGCCGCCCGCATCGCTGCCGCCCGTGCGGCAGCCGAGCGCGCCGCCGCTCGCCCGGCGGCCACGACCCAGACGACGACCGCCTCTGCCGCCCCCGGGCCGCCGGCGCCGACGCCGGCCGCCACGACCCTCGCGACGCCGGAGACCCCGACGACTACGGCGGCCACGACCGCGGCGACGCTCGGTCCCGGGTATCCGCAGGCGGCGGCGATCGCGCTCCGCTACCTCGGCATTCCCTACCAATGGGGCGGTGCCTCGCCGGCGACAGGCTTCGACTGCTCCGGGCTGGTGATGTACGTCTATTCCCAGCTCGGCGTCGAGCTTCCACACCAGGCAGCGGCCCAGCACGGCTACGGCGCACCCGTGCCGCGGGACGAGCTCGAACCGGGCGACCTCGTCTTCTACGACGACCTGAGTCACGTCGGCATCTACATCGGCGACGGCGAGATCGTTCACGCGCCCCAGACCGGCGACGTCGTGAAGATCTCACCGCTCGCACAAGGCGGCGCCACCTACGACGGCGCGCGCCGGCTCTAGTCCGACCCGAGCGAACCGCCCGGCGCGTGCGTGACAGGTGAGACGAAACGGTCGTATTGAGCTTCACCCATCCGCCTGACTCACGTCGCCTGCCGAGGCGGCATCTTTCGGCTGGTCGCACCCGGCCGTTTCCGCCGGGTTTCCGGGGCGGCTCGGGAGATTCTCCGATCTTGCCCGTGACGGCAACATGACTGCTGTCTCGCGCGGTTTCCATCGTGCTTCCACTTCAGTTGATGGGTCGTGGCTCCTCGGCTTGCAGCGCCCGTCGCTGCAGGCATAGACTCACGAAGCCCGGACGCGCATCACCGAAGACGTGCATCGGTGCGAGAGGATGGTCTCAATGTCGATGCCTCAAGGCGCCGTTCGCTATCGGTGCCCCTGTGGAGCCGAGTACCTGGTTGCGCTTCGGGGCACCGCCGACGAGACGTGGCTCGAGACGATCGGCGCCGTCGCGCGGAAGCTCGGCCTCGGGATCGTCGACGGCTCGGACGAGAGCTTCGTATGCCACGCATGCGGCGTCAGCCATCTCCGCGCCGACGTCCGGGCCGAGCACGACCGAGTCGAGCAGGAGTGAGCGAAGGCGCTACGAGCGCGTCAGACCGGGGGCGTGACTGAGGCGCGCGAACACGACCCAGCGGTGTGACGCGGAGTAGAGCGGGTGGCAGGCGCTCAGCACGAGCTCCTCGAACGGCCGTGAGCGGAGGATCGACCAGTCGGTCGAGCTGACGACCTCGTGGCGATACACCGTGTAGCGGAACGTGCCGTACGGCATCACGAGGTAGATCTCGTCTCCACCCTTCAGGTCGTCGATGTGCCGGAAGGGATGGAGGTACGTCGTCCGATGTCCGGCGATCCCGATCACGCCGCCCATCCCGGGGAGCGAGGTCGACTGGCCCGAGGCGGCGTCGTAATGGCCCGGCCCGCGGGAGAGGTCGGACTCGGACGTTCCCTCGACCACGACCATGTTGAGGTGCAGGCGGGGGATGACGATCCGCCCGATCGGGTCTCCGTCGGCGCGGGACCGCGTGAACGCGGTCGCCTCCTGCTTCGTGCGCAGGTCGATCTGCGCACGCCGAGCCGCCGCCGAGCTCGCGGGAGTCGCCAGCGGGCGGGTCGTCGCGGGCCAGCTGCGATCGACCGCGGTGAGCTTCGACGCGAGCTTGCCCTGCTCGTAGTGCGTGTAGAGCGACGTGATCGGGTCCCCCCACCAGATGGTCACGGCGAGCCACACGAGCAGCAGTCCGCCGGAGCCGAGGAGCAGGAACCCGATCTTGCGGCGCATTCGGCCGCGTCCTAGCCGGCGACGTTCTTGCGCGGCCGCATCTTCGTCATCACGAGACCGAAACCGCTCAGGACCAGGCCGATCGCGGCCAGTGGCAGCGTCGCAAGACCCGTGAACGGCAGTGCCTTCACATGTCCACTCATCGTTTCCTCCTCTTCGAGCCGTTGCGGGCCTGCTGTGGGTCTCAACGATGAGATCCCATCGAGATCGGACCCACGACCAGTGTCGGCCACCCCGGGCCGGATCTTCCTAGACCGACGGGTGGTAGGCGCTCCCCGAGAGGCGTGCTTCTCGCCGGCCGGCGGGACCGCGCCGGCAGCGGGATGCCTGCACGTCTACGCGGGCGGTGCGCGATCCTCGACCTTCGTTCAGGGGAGGGGCGCCGCTTCCGACATACGGTCAGTAACGGACTGCGAATGAGAATCCTGATCGCACACGGCGAGGGCCTCGTCTTTGCGGGGGTGCGACAAGCACTCGCGGACGACGACGGCTTCGACGTCATCGGCGAGGTGTACGACAGCGCCGACCTCGCCGGACGCGTCTCGGCGCTGCGCCCCGAGGTCGTCCTGCTCGACATGAACATCCCCGGCGTCGGCGGGCTCGCGTGCGCGAGGCTGCTACGCAGCCTCTATCCCGACACGCGGATCGTGATGTGCTCGATGTCCTCCGACCGCGCCCTCATCGAGCAGGCCTTCCAGGCCGGTGCCTGCGGCTTCCTGCTCGAGCGGATCAGTGCAGCAGATCTCGGTCCGGCGATTCGCCAGGCCGTCTCGTCGAGCCCGAGCGCGCCGCCGCTGCTGCCGCCCGCTCCGCACGCCGCTCGCCGGGCGCCCGAGCGCACGGCCACTCTCACCCTTCGCGAGACGGACGTCCTCGAAGCGGTGGCGCGCGGGCTCTCCAACAAGGCCGTCGCCGCCGAGCTGCGCGTGACCGTCCAGACCGTGAAGTTCCACCTGACGAGCATCTATCGCAAGCTGCGCGTGACGAACCGCACCGAAGCCACCCGCTGGGCGCTCGGCCGCGGCTCTGCGCGCTAGCGAGACCCGGGCGGGCTCACTCGACCGTGACGGTCTTGGCGAGATTCCGCGGCCGGTCGACGTTCAGCCCGCGGAGCTCGGCTACGCGATACGCGAGCAGCTGGAGCGGCAGGATCGCCAGGGCTGCCTGCAGGAACGGGTGCGTCTTCGGGACGTAGATGACGTCGTCGGCGAGGTATTGCATGCTGTCGTTCCCCTCGGTCGCGATCGCCACTACCTGTGCCCCGCGTGCTCGGGTCTCCTGAATGTTGGACACGACCTTCTCGTACACGTGCGAGTCGGTTGCCACGACGACGACCGGCGTCTCCTTGTCGAGCAGCGCGATCGGACCGTGCTTCATCTCGCCTGCCGAATAGGCGTCGGCGGGGATGTACGAGACTTCCTTCAGCTTGAGGGCGCCTTCGAGCGCGACCGGCAGGCCGACGTGGCGGCCGAGAAAGAGGAAGAACGGCTTGTCGTAATGGGCCTCCGCGATCTCCTCGATCGGATGGTCGCCGTTGAGGAACTCGGCCATCTTGCGCGGGAGCGCCGCGACCTCCGCCAGAAGGGAGGCGATCTCCGCCTCGGGCAGCGTTCCCCTGGCCTGCGCGAGCTTGAGCGCGACGACGTAGAGGAGCGAGACCTGCGCGGTGAACGTCTTCGACGCCGCGACCGAGATCTCGAGGCCCGCATGCGTGTAGAGCACCGAGTCGACCTCGCGGGTGATCTGAGAGTCGGCCATGTTCGTGATCGCGAGCGTGCGCGCCCCCCTGGCCCGGGCGAGCTGCATCGCGGAGATCGTGTCGCGCGTCTCGCCCGACTGGGAGATGCCGACGACGAGCGTGTCGGGCTCGAGCACCGGGTTCCGGTAGAGCCACTCGCTCGCGATGTCGGGCTCGACGGCGACGCGCGCCCACTCCTCGAGCGCGTAGCGGCCGACGACGCCGGCATGGTAGGACGTGCCCGCCGAAAGGACGACGATGCGACGGAGGCGCCGAAGCTCGTCGTCGCTCAGGCCGAGCCCGTCGAGCTCGATGCGGCCGTTGCGCGTGCGGTCGCGGACGGTGTTCGCCACCGCTTCGGGCTGCTCGTGGATCTCCTTGAGCATGAAGGTGTCGTACCCGAGCTTCTCCGCCGGCTCGTCGCTCCAGTCGAGCTCGACGAGCTCGCGCTCGGCCACGGAGCCGTCGGCGGCGCGGAAGCCGGCGCCGCCCGGCGTCACGACGACAATGTCGCCGTCCTCCGGGAACTGGACGAGGCGCGTCTCGCCGATGAACGCCGCCGCGTTCGACGCGAGGAAGTGCTCGCCGTCGCCGACGCCGACGACGAGCGGGCACTGGCGTCGCGTCGCGACGAGCTCGTCGGGGTGGCGGCGGTGGATCACGACGAAGGCGAAGTGGCCCTCCAGCTGCGCGTACGCGGCCGCAACCGCAGCCGCGAGGTCGCCGGAGTAGCTGCGCTCGACGAGGTGCGCGACGACCTCGGCGTCCGTCTCGGACGTGAACGTATGCCCGTCGCGCACGAGCTCGCGCTGGAGCAGCGCGTGATTCTCGACGATGCCGTTGAGGACGATCGCGACGTCGTGCTCGCCGCAGCCGGTGAGCGGATGCGCGTTCTCGACCGTCACACCGCCGTGCGTGGCCCAGCGCGTGTGGCCGACCCCGTGGCGGGATTCGGAGTCCTGCGAGCGGAGGGCCAGCTTGAGGTTGTCGAGCGGCCCGACGGCCCGCAGCGAGCGCAGGCCACCGGGCTCACCGACGGTGATCCCGGCGGAGTCGTATCCGCGGTACTCGAGCTGCGTGAGCCCGTTCATCAGGAGCGGCGTGCAGGCCCGCTCTCCGACGTATCCGATGATTCCGCACATCTCTGGGCTCCGTTTCTTCGAGCTTTCTCGTCGACCTTCAGGCCGCGAGCAGCTCTTCCGCAGTGACGCCGCCGATGACGTCCGAGAGGATCTCGTCGAGCGAGAACTCGGGCGTCCAGCCGATTGCGGCGCGCACCTTGTCGGTGGACGGGACGCGGTGCAGCATGTCCTCGATTCCGGTGCCGTATACCTCGGTGAACGGCACGTGGACGGTCTCCGAGGTCGAGCCGGTCATCTCCTTGATCGTGTCGGCGAGGCCGAGGATCGAGATCTGGTTGTTGGCGCCGACGTTGAAGATCTCGCCGGAAGTCCGGTCGATGCCGCTCATCAGGTCGTGCATGGCCCGGATCGTGTCGTGGACGTGGCAGAAGCAGCGCGTCTGCCGGCCGTCGCCGTAGATCTCGATCGGGTCGTTCCGGAGGGCGCGTTCGACGAAGCGCGGCACGACCATGCCGTACATGCCGGTCTGCCGCGGCCCCACCGTGTTGAACAGGCGCACGATCACCGCCTGCATCTGGTGCTCCTCGTGGTAGGCGAGCGCGAGGAACTCGTCCATCGCCTTCGAGTCGGCGTAGGCCCAGCGCTTCTGGGTCGTCGCGCCGTAGATCCGGCGGGCGGTCTCGGTCAGCGGCACTTCGGAACGGTGGTCGCCGTAGACCTCGGAGGTCGACGCGACGAGCACCGGCTTGTCGAAGCGCCGGCAGGCGTCGAGAACGCGCTCCGTGCCCTGAAGGTTGACCTGGAGCGTGCGGACGGGGTGCTCGACGATCGTCTTGACGCCGACGGCTGCCGCGAGGTGGTAGACGACGTCGGACTTGTGCACGAGCTCGTTGACCACTGCGTGGTGCAGAACGCTGTCGACCACGACACGGCAGCGCGGGTCGCTGCTCAGGTGCTGGATGTTGTCGAGCGATCCGGTCGAGAGGTCGTCGAGGATGAACACTTCGTTGTCCTGCTCGAGCAGCATCTCGGCAAGGTGGGACCCGATGAATCCGGCGCCCCCGGTGATGAGAACCTTCACAGCGACTCCTTCTGGTGCGGTTGGACGAGCAGGGTCGAGGTCACGGTTGCGCCCGATGCGCTCACGTGTTCTCCAGGTCGAAGCGTGTGGGCGAGTCCCACGCGCATGTTTCGATCGTCGGTGCGAAGATCGTCTTCACGAGGGCGTGCAGCATCGCCAGGCGGTAGACGAGGTCGAGCACGATCAGCGCCGGCGCCAGCACGATGAGACGCGGCTTGCGGAGCGCGATCGCGGCGATCCCGATCCAGACGACGCTTGCGCCGAGGTAGTACGCCATGAACCAGAGCGGGTCGATCCAGCTGCGCAGGAAGAAGGCGAGCGGCGGCAGCAGGAGCGGCTCGAGCATGTACGGGAGCCAGTCGACGAGCAGCGCGAGGTACGCGACGTCGAACCACGAGAGCCTGAATCCGAGCCGGCGGCCCGGTGCCCGGCGGATCGGCCAGCCGAGCCGGTGCCCGCGAATCGACTGGAACTGGCCCCACGACCAACGGACCGTCTGCCGGTACCAGTCGGTGAGGCGATGCGGGTCGATCGTCCACGAGCGCGCGTCGTGGACGTACGAGACGCGTCCGAGGCGCAGCCGGATGATCTCCGCGAGCCAGTACATGTCGTCGATGGCGTACGGAGCGTCCTTCTCGATGAGCAGCTTGAAGACGTCTGCCCTGAAGACCGTGTTCGCGCCGCAGATCACGTTGACGACCCGGAGTGCGTTCTGGCCGCGCTTGATCGTCGTCTGGTACGACCAGTACATGAAGGCGCGCATCGCGATCAGCGCGTTCCACCTCCGCTGCTGGCCCCAGATCGAGTCGATGCGGCCGGACGTCGCGGCGATGTTGACGTCGGCGTCCATCCTGCGCGTCGTGCGGGCGACGTAGTCGGGGCTGAGCGTCGTGTCGTCGTCGAGGACGGCGACGTACGCGTAGTTCTCGGGTAGCGAGAAGGCGTTGCTGCCGGCGCGCAGGGCTGCCGGCTTGCCGCCGCTCGTCGCCCGGGAGAGCACCTGCGCGCCCGCCGCCTCGGCCACTTCCCGCGTCCGGTCGTCGGAGCCGTCCGAGACGACGTAGACGTCGGCCTGTCCGATCGCCGAGCGGACGGCGCTGCCGATCGTGGCTTCGCCGTTCTTGCAGGCGATCAGGACTGCGGTGGTGCGGGCGGGCATGGACGGGCTCCTTCCGGCTCCCGTCGACGCGCGTGACTGCTCGATGCATCAGCCGGCGGGAGCGATTTCGATCTCCCCTCGACCGTAGTTCCCCCCGGGATGCGCGTTCGGCCCCGCATGGGTAGAGGTAGCTCGACCTATGACCAGGAAGGCGCCCAGGGCGGCCTTCGCCGCGACGGCACCGCGGCGCTCAGTCCAGATGCCGGCTCGGGAGCCGGAGGAAGACGCGCGTCGGGCCGCCCGCGCGGCTCGTCACTGCGAGCTCGCCGTCGAGCATCGCCGCCCGCTCCGCCATTCCGAGCAGGCCCAGCCGGTGCTCCTCGGCCGCCCGCCGGCGCGACTCCTCGACGTCGAAGCCCTTGCCGTCGTCCAGGACCTCGACCTCGAGCGCGTCCGAGGTCGCACGGACGCTCACGCGCGCGCGCGTGGCCCCGCTGTGCTGGAGCACGTTGGCGAGCGCGCTCTGTACGACGCGGACGACGGCGATGCGCTGCGAGTCGCTGAGGTCGTACGAGTCGAGGTCGGGGTCCAGCTCTACTTCGACGACGGCCGATCCCGGCAAGGCGGCCACGATCTCGCCGAGGGTCAGCGAGAGCGGATGCTGCAGCGCTGGGGGGACGCTGCCGGGCGCGGCCAGCTCGCGGAGCAGGGCGTCGAGGCTGCCGACGCGCGCGAGGAAGTCGTCGACGCGACCGACCACGCGCTCCACGTCCGGGGAGTGCTCGAGCACGCGCGCAACCTGACCGCGGAAGAGCTGGAGGTCGTTTCGCAGGGCAGTGAGGTCCTGCAGGCCCTCGTCGTGGAGGTCGAATCCGACGCGGGCCAGCCGGCGCCGCCCGCGTTCGATCTCGTCGCAGAGCGCATCGAGGAGATCGGCGATCCGGGAGTCGTCTCTGCCGCGTAGCTCGCGGGCGAGCGTCCGGCCGCGAGCAAGGGCGTCGTCGGCGGGATTCGTCACAGGCGAAAGGTCCAGGTTCTCGACCAGACGAGACTCGACCTTTGGGTGGGGGAGCTACCCCGGATCCTCCGTATGGTGGAGCTTCGATGGCGACGACGAAGATCCTGCTTGCAGACGATCACCCGCTGGTGCTCACCGGCATCCGGCGTGCGCTCGAGGCCGACGGCGGGTTCGAGATCGTCGGGGCCGTGCGTTCCGGCGCCGAAGTGCTCCCGCTCGTGGGGCAGCAGTCGCCGGATGTCGTCCTGCTGGACCTTCGGCTGCCGAAGCTGGACGGTATGGCGTGCCTCGCGCGGATGCGTGCCCGCTACCCGGACGTCAAGGTGGTGATGCTGTCGATGTTCGGCGAGCCCGAGCAGGTGCAGGAGGCGTTCGCTCGAGGGGCCTGCGGCTACATCGTCAAGAGCATCGACGTCGCCGACCTCCCGTCGGCGATCCGTCAGGCGGTCGACGGGACCGCGTACCACGCGCTCGGCTTCCCCGCGGTCGATGAGCGTCGCACTGCGAAGGCGGTGGGCCTCACGAAGCGTGAGCTGACAATCGTCAAGGCGGTCGCACGGGGGCTCTCGAACGATGCGGTCGCCAAGGAGCTCTGGGTTACCGAGCAGACCGTCAAGTTCCATCTGACCAACGTCTACCGGAAGATCGGCGTCGCGAACAGGACGGAAACGGCCCGCTGGGCGTTCGCGCAGGGGCTCGTCGACGACGCCGCCTGGGCCGCGTGATCGGCGGTCGAACACAGCGCGCTCGTTCAGTCTCATTTCCTACACGTCGATCCTCGTGTTGTGCATACGATGGGCGAGCCGGGTCAAGCCAGCGCCCGGCTTGTCGCTAACCGCGGACAATCAGTTCCGCGGCGCCAGATGTTCTCGCGACACCACTCGAGAACGCCCTACATCGCATCGATCCGCCTGCGGCGGCGAAAGGACGTTCCACATTCATGACCTATGTAGAGGGAGTTGTCTGGTTTCAGACGCCCGGAGGCATGCGTCACGCCGGCGTCGGCGTGACCGCCACACCGACCGAGAGACGGCGAGCGTGAGGATCGTACTCGCCGATGACCACGCTCTGATGCTCGCCGGAGCCCGCCACGCGCTCGAATCCGACCAGCGATTCGAGATCGTCGGCGAGGCCCGTTCAGGCCCGGAGGTTCTGCCGTTGGTCGCGCGGGAGGCGCCGGACGTCGTCCTGCTCGACTTGCGGATGCCCGGCGTCGACGGTCTGAGCTGTCTGCAGCGGATCCGCGAGCTGTACCCGGACGTCGCAGTCGTCATGTGCTCGATGTCTTCCGACCCGGACCAGATCCAGAGTGCGTTCAAGCGCGGCGCCTGCGGCTACGTGCTGAAGACGATCGACCCGGTCGACCTCGGCTCGGCGATCTGCCAGGCCGTCGACGGAACCGCCTTCCATGCGCTCGGGCTTCCGGCGATGGACGCGGAGACGGTCGCGAGGACGGCCGGCCTGACCGAGCGTGAGTTCGAAGTCGTCAAGGCGGTCTCCCGCGGGCTCTCGAACAAGGCGATCGCGACGGAGCTGTGGGTCACCGTGCAGACGGTGAAGTTCCACCTGACGAGCATCTACCGGAAGCTCGGGATCAGGAATCGGACCGAAGCGGCCAGCTGGGCGCTCGGCAAGGGTCTCACCTACGCAAACGAGGTCGCCCAATGAGCTCCACGGTCACCGTCGATCCCGTCCGCGAACCGGACCGGCGCACGCCGCTCGCATCACCCGAGATCGCGGTGATCGGTGCCGGCTACGTCGGTCTCCCGCTGGCGCAGGTCTTCGTCGAGAGCGGGAAGCCGGTCGTCCTCGTCGACGTCGTGGCAGAACGCGTCGCGGCGATCCTCCGCGGCGAGAGCCACATCGAGGACGTATCGTCGGCGACGCTCGCCGGGCTCCTCGAGGACGGGCTCACCGCGACAACCGACTACGACGTGCTGCGAAGCGTCGAGGCGATCGTCATCGCGCTCCCGACGCCGCTCTCGAAGCAGCGTGAGCCCGACCTCTCGATCGTGCTCGGCGCGGTCGAGCAGATCGGAAAGCGCCTGCAGCGCGGCCAGCTCGTCGTGCTCGAGTCGACGACCTATCCCGGCACGACGCGGGAGAAGGTGCTTCCGATCCTCGAGCGCGAAAGCGGGTTGACCGTCGGCGAGGACTTCTTCCTCGCGTTCTCGCCCGAGCGGGTCGATCCGGGTCGCGTCGACTGGACGACGAAGACCGTGCCGAAGATCGTCGGCGGGATCACGCCGGCCTGCACGGTCCGCGCCGCCGAGCTCTACGGCGGGGCGATCGACTCGGTGCACGAGGTCTCGACGCCCGAGGCGGCCGAGCTGACGAAGCTGCTCGAGAACATCTTCCGCTCGGTCAACATCGCGCTTGTCAACGAGCTCGCGCAGCTGTGTGAGCGAATGGGCATCGATGTCTGGGAAGTGATCGACGCCGCGGCGACGAAGCCGTTCGGCTTCATGAGCTTCCAGCCGGGGCCGGGGCTCGGCGGCCACTGCATCCCGATCGACCCCTTCTACCTCACCTGGAAGGCGCGGGAGTTCGGCTTCTCGACCGAGTTCATCGAGCTCGCGGGCAAGGTCAACGAGAGCATGCCCTACCACTGCCGCTCGTTGATCTCGCAGGCCCTCAACCACTCCGCGGGCAAGGCGCTCTCGGCGTCGAAGGTGCTCGTGCTCGGCGTCGCGTACAAGAAGGATCTCGGCGACATGCGCGAGTCGCCCGCGCTGAAGCTGATCGAGCTGCTCCGCAACGCCGGAGCGGACGTGAGCTACCACGATGCGTTCGTGCCCGAGCTGGCCGCACTCGGTCTCCACTCGGTCGATCTCGACACCGGCGCCTACGACTGCGTTGCTGTCGTCACGGACCACTCGGGGATCGACTACGAGGCGCTCGCACGCAGCGGCGACCTCGTCGTCGACCTGCGCAACGCCACCGGGAAGGCCGGCGCGGCGTCCGAGACCGTCTGGAAGCTCTGAGCCCGGCAAGGCTCCGCGCGTGCGGCCTGTTCGCGCTCGCGGTCACACTCGTCTCGGCATCGGGAGCGTCCGGTGCCGAGACGGGCGTCTATCCGTGGCACAGGCACATCGCCGCGACGACGTTCTGGGTCGGCGAGATCTTCGACGGCTCGCTCGCCGACGGATCTCAGGTCTGCTCCACGTACGACAGCGAGTGGGCCTACCACTGGTCCGGCGTCGACGACGGCGTTGTGCCCGCCACCGACGCGGGCTGCCCGGGCTCGATCGTCGGCGGCTGCGATGGAGTCTCCGGCTCCGGCGGCGGCTGCGCCACCGAGCGCCGCACGGCGGCGAACGGATACTTCCCGACCCGGGTCGTCCCGCGCGAGAACCCCTTCTACCTCGACCTTCCGTTCGACGATGTCAACGACAAAGTTGCCTTCGCCGAGCGCTGCAAGGTCATCCCCTGGGCGCACGCGCCGGGGTACGCCGGACGATGCGCCGACCACGGCTTCTCGTACATGAAGAACCGCTGGGTGCGCGTCGTCGGGCCGACCGGCAAGGTCTGCTACGGCCAGATCGAGGACGCCGGCCCATCGCACGGCTCGCTCTACCACGACGCGGCATACGTCTTCGGCGCCGCGAACGCCCGTCCCGTCCAGGGCGAGTTCAACGACGCGGGCATGGACGTATCGCCCGCCCTGAACGGCTGCCTCGGCTTCGCGGAGCTGGACGGCGACGGCGACCGGGTCGCATGGCAATTCGTCGACGCCGGTCGCGTGCCGTCGGGTCCGTGGTCGCGCGTCGTGACCACGAGACCGCTCTTCAACCGCTAGACCGTCGCTAGCCGACCTGCGTCGTCGTGACGATCGCCGTCCACGGCCCGGCGGGCGGGGAGTCGACGAACTGCCAGCTGACCTTGTCGTGGTCGCCGTCGAGGCTCTTGAAGCCGAGGCACCCGTTGAGGGCGGGCGATACGTCCATGCCCGCGTCGTTGAAGTGCCCTTGGACCGGCTGCACGTCGCTCGAGCCGAAGACGTACGCCGCGTCGTGGTAGAGCGAGCCGTGCGACGGGCCGGCGTCCTCGATCTGCCCGTAACACGTGGCGCCGTTCGGGCCGGTGATCGCGACCCACCGGTTCTTCATGTAGCTGTAGTTCTCGTTTTTGCAGTTCGCGTGCGTCGGGTCGACCATGCTCGCCCACGGGATCACCGTGCAGCGCTCGGCGAACGCGACGCGATCGTTGACGTCGTCGAACGGGAGGTCGAGGTAGAACGGGTTCTCGGCCGGATGCACGAGCGGTGAGGTCGGGAAGTAGCCGTTGGCGGCCGTCCTCCGCTCGGTCGCGCAGACGAACGAGAGACCCGAACCGGAGGGCACCCCGTCGCAGCCGCCGGTCGGAGCGCCGACGCAGTCGGTGCCCTTCGGCGCCGTTCCGAGCCGGACGCCGCCGGACCAGTGGAACGCCCACTGCGAGTCGTAGGTGGAGCAGACCTGAGATCCGTCGGCGAGCGAGCCGTCGAAGATCTCGCCCACCCAGAACGTCGTCGCGACGATCGAGTGGTGCACCGGGTAGGCGACCGGCTGCGCCGAGAGCGGTGTCGCCGGTGCCGGGTTGCCGTGTTTCGGCGCCTTCGCGGAGCCGGCCGGAACGAGGACTGCAAGCGCGAGCACGGCAGCGACTGCGAGCACGGAATAGCGGAGGTTCTTCACGGACGTTCTCCTTTGTCATGAGGAAGCACGGCCGCCGCATGTCATGCGTCGTCGAGAGTCGGCGCTACCGCAAAAAGCCGCCGTCGAATGAGCTGACGTCGACCGCGATGCCGCCGATCGACACCTCGAGTGCCTGCTGGACGCCTTTCCGCATCGTCGATGCGGCGTTCCAGCCTCCGTACTTCACCGGCGCGGGAGAGACGAGGCTCGGCGCCGAGCTCAGAGACGCCATGTGCCGGCCCGTGTCGGTATCCCAGAGGGGAACGCCTGCGAACCTCGTGTTGCCCGCACCCATGATCTCGGGCCACATGCCGGCGCCCGAGTAGATGACCGGCCGGACGCCCATGGAGGCGACGCCGTCGACCATCGCTTGCGTGACCCGCACGCCCGGGACCGTCTCGACGTCCAGGGCGAAGAACTCGAGCCGACTCGCGTACGGGCCGGCCGCGGCGATGCCCTGGCGCCAGCAGCGCGGGTCGCGCGTATAGACGGCTATCTTCAGCCCGGCGTCCACGGCCAGCCCGAGCTGCGTCTGCGTGTTCGGCCAGGGGGTGCAGGTGCCCCACGCCGTCGAGTGCATGACGTAGAGGCGGAAGCCCCGCGCATACATGCGGGCAAACCAAGCCGGATCGTCGACGGTGGCCGTCGTGTCGAACGCCTTCACCGCACCGACCTTGTGACCGCCCGCGCGCGCCGCCGCCGGTGCGGGAAGGAGCAAAGCGGAGACTGCGACAAGTACGACACCTCGCGCCACGAATGTGCTCCTCTCTGCCGCAGAGCTGAACGTAGTCGCGTTGGGACGAGCGCACAACCTGGACTTAGGTCCAGGACAGGTCCAGCCGCGGGAGGATGGCGCGGGGCGAGGCGCGGTGGAAATGGCCGGCCGCAGCGGGGGCGGGCCCGAAACACCGAACGCCTGGACCTGCTCGTAGGCGGTGCTAGACCTCCGGGGAGTCGGAGCGGCGTCTCGAGCGGTAAGTCTTGCTGCCATGCGGTGGGTCTTCTCTCATGGGGTTCGAGCGGGCGGTTCGCAGCTGTTCAGGCGTCTCCGCCTGCTGCTCGGCCTCGCCGTCGTGGCCGTCGGAGCCGGGTTCGTCACATCGCCCGCAGCGGCCGCCATTCAGGTGTCCGTCACGAGCCCGCTCGACGGTGCCCACTCGCTCAGCGGCATCGTCGACGTCCAGATCAACGCTTCGGCGGATGTGGGCGTGTTCTCGGTTCAGCTCTACGTCGACGGCAATCCGTACGGAATGCCGGACCTGACCACGGTCACGCAGTACACGTACAGCATCCCGTGGGACACGAGCACCGTGGCGGCCGGCGCCCACACCCTTTCCGCGCTCGCGACCGAATCGACGGACAGCGCCACCCTTGCGTCTCCGACGATCGCCGTCGACGTGGGCCCGGCCTACCCGACGGTCTCGCTGACGTCGCCGTCGGCCTGGTCGTTCGTGCGCGGCACGGTGGCGCTGCACGCAGACGCCACGAGCGGGGTCGGGCCGGCGTCGGTGGCGTTCACGCTCGACGGCAATCCCGTCACGTCACCGTGGGACACGACAGCGGTGAGCGACGGATCGCACACGATCCAGGCGACCGTCACCGACGGACGGGGGAAGTCGGCCACGGCGTCGAGCCAGGTGACCGTCGACAACACCAAACCTTCGACGTCGCTGCTCGCGCCCACGGCGAACAGCTACGTCACGGGCTCGCTGCCCGCTCAGGCGAACGCGTCGGATGCATACGGCATCGTCGGCGTCCAGTACTTCATCGACGGTGCCGCGGTCGGAAACGCGCTCCTTACGCCTGACACTCCCGGCGGCTACACGTACTCCTCGAACCTCAGTCTGTCGGGCCTTGCGAACGGCGTGCACACACTGACGGATGTCGCGACGGACAACGCGGGCAACACGGCGACCTCGACACCCGTTGCGTTCACGATCGGCTTCGCGCCCCTCACGGCAGCGTCGATCACCGCGCCGCCCGGCTTCACCTTCGCGAGCGGCACGGTCACCGTGGCCGCGACGGCGACCGGCGGCACCGGCCCGTTCACCGCCAAGCTCCTCGTCGACGGCGTCGTGAGCGCCTTGGCCCCGACGGTGAGCGGAAGCGCGATCACGTTCCAATGGGACGCGACGAAGATGGCCGACGGACTGCACACGCTCGCCGTCGCCGTGACCGACGCGAAGTCGGCGACCGTGACGTCACCGTCGGTCACCGTGACCGTCGATCGCACTCCCCCGTCGACCTATCTGATCGCGCCGGCGGCCGGCAGCTTCTACTTGGGCTCGCTTCCGGCGCAGGCGCACGCGTCCGACGCGCACGGCATTGCGACCGTCCAGTATCTGATCGACGGGAAGACCGTCGGCGCCGCGCTCACGTCACCCGACACAGCCGGCGGCTTCACGTATTCGTCGACGCTGAGCCTGACCGGGCTCGCCAACGGTGCTCACACCCTCACGGAAGTCGCCACCGACTCGGCGGGGAACAGCGCTACGTCCGCGCCGGTCGCCTTCAACATCGGCGCCGGTCCGCCGACGGTCGCGATCACTGCACCTGCATCCGGGGGCTACGCACGCAAGACGATGACGGTCACCGCCACGGTGGCGGGCGGTACCGCACCGTTCACAGCGTCGCTTCTCGTCGACGGCGTCGCGAGCGCGCTCACGCCGACGGTTGCGGGCAGCTCCATCACGTTCCAGTGGGACTCGACGACGGTCGCCGACGGACTGCACACGCTCGCCGTGGCCACCACCGATCAGGTCGGTCTCAAGGCGACGTCCCCGACGGTGAACGTGACCGTCGACAACGCGCCGCCGATCGCGGTCATGTACCAGCCGGCGCCGCTGGCCGGGTATGCGTACGCGCGGACGAACGGGCCGACCACCTTCCAGGTCCACGCCTCGGCCGCGTACGGCGTCAAGTCGGTCCAGTTCACCGTCGACGGCGCGCCGGTCGGCGCCCTGCTCACGGCGCCGGATGCGGGCCAGCAGTACCTGTACACGGTGAGCTTCGACACGTCGACGCTCACCGCCGGCCTGCACTCCGTCTCGGCGATCCTCACGGACAACGCGGGCAACGTGACGACGGCCGTGCCCGTGTCCGTGAAGACGGGCCCGATCGTCTACGTGCCGGTGATCAACTGGCACGGGATCGAAGGCCCGCTCGACACGCAGCCGGACATCTACGACCAGACCGCCGCCGAGGCCACCGCGGAGCTTTCGTACCTGAAGACGAACGGCTACCAGTCGATCACGCTCGCCCAGTATCAGACGTGGCTCACGTCGGGGACGTTGCCGGCCGGAATCGTCAAGCCGGTCCTGCTCACCGTCGACGACGGCCTCACGGACGAGCTGGCGTGGGATCCGCTGCTTCAGACGTACGGGTTCAAGGCGGTGCTGTTCGTCGTCACCGGGTTCGCGGACAACAAGACTCCGGGTGCGAACGATCCCACCGGCAACATGTCATGGGCTCAGATCAAGACGCTCGCAGGCAACGGCCGCTGGGAGATCGCGTTCCACGCGGGTCTGGACGGACACGGCGACTACAGCGACGCGGGAACGAGCATCACCCTCGCCGCCGGCCAGGTGGAGAGCTTCAGCCCCACGTGCTTCGCGTACTACAACTGCCTCGGCACGATCGCCACGACGACGACGACCGGCTCCGGCAAGACGAAGAAGACGACGACGACCACTGCTGCGGAGACACCGGCGCAGTTCGAGGCTCAGGTTACGGCGGAGGTCGCGGCGGGGATCGCCGAGCTGAAGAAGCAGATCCCGACCGCGAACATGAGCGCCTGGGCCTGCCCCTGGAACGCCTGCGGCCAGTGGACGACCTTCTACAACGACCCGAGCGGCACGCTTCAGTCGTGGATCCCCGGCCACTTCGCCTCGCTCTTCCCGATCGTCTTCACCCAGACCGACCCGATCACCTACGGCCTGGCGTCGGGCACGGTCGGCGCGCTGAACGGAGACAACCGGCACTACCGCTTCGAGGTTCACACGGACACGACGACGGCGCAGTTCGCCACATCCCTGTCCGATCCGGCGTTCGGCAACAACTGAGTCGATGGCGAGCGCGCGCCGACATCTCTCGAGAGCACCGGCCGGTATGTGCGCCGCGCTGGTGGCGGCTGCCGTCCTCGCCGCCGCTGCGACGGCCGCGCCGCACCGGGCGGCGGCGTCCCCCGTCGGGCCGGTCGCCTGGGCGGGACAGGTTTGCAGCTCGCTCAATCTCTGGCAGAACACCTTCGAGCACCGCACCGCCGCTCTGAAGACGCCTCGGTTGACGCGCGCGTCCCTGGTCGCAGGGATAGCGCAGCTGACGGCCGAGGCCGGCTCTCTGCGCACGGCGTTCGGCCGGGCGGGCACGCCCGACCTCCCGCAAGGAGCGGCCATCCAGCAGACGCTGGAGCGGGCTGTCGCCGTGTTCGCAGCGGCGCTCTCGCGAGATCGCGCGCTGGCGCTCAGGGCGCCTGCCGCCGCGATGCAGGGAAGGCTGGCGATCGTCACGGCGATCGCGGGACAAGGAAAGTCCGTCGGCGCCGCATTCGTCGGGCTCGGTGGCGGCTTCAACTCGGCTGAGTTCAACGCCGCCCTGGACCAGGCCACGCACTGCGCGCTGATCCACGGCTGACCTCCTCGCCCCGGACGCCGGCGCTCACGAGATCGACGGATGGACGCGGCTCGAAAACCGTGGATCAGGTGTTCTCGGGCTCGTCTCGGGGTGCGTCTGCTCGGGCGGAAGCGCGCTCACTCGTGCCGTGGGCGACGGCGACCGTGCGCGCGGCCGAGCCTTCGATGTTGATGTGCGGCAGCCGCGTGTCGAGCCAGGCGGGGATCTGCCAGGTCAGGCGTCCGAGTAGCTCGAGCACGGCCGGGAGGAGGACGCAGCGGACGACGATCGCATCGAGGAAGACGGCTGCGGCGAGCCCGAAGCCGAACTCCTTGAGGACGCGCTGGTTCCCGAGCATGAAGGAGAGGAAGACGCAGACCATGATCGCGGCCGCCGCGCTGATCACCCGTCCGGTGAACGCGATGCCGTCCGCGACTGCCGCCGACGCGTCCGCCCGTTGTACCCATTCCTCGCGGACCCGGGAGACGAGAAAGACCTCGTAGTCCATCGACAGCCCGAAGACCACGGCGAAGATCAGCACCGGTATCCACGGCTCGATCGGCCCCTTCTCCAGGCCTATGGCGCCGCCGAGCCAGCCCCGTTGGAAGACGGCCACGGTCGCACCGAGAGCGCCGCCGATGCTGAGCAGGTTCATGAGGGCCGCCTGTATGGGGATCACGAGCGAGCGGAACATGACGAGCAGCAGCAGCGCGGAGACGAGGACGACGAGAGCGATGAACAGCGGCAGCTTCCCGGCCAGGACGTTGGAGAAGTCGATCGAGCCGGCGGTGAAGCCGCCGACGAGGACTCGCGTGCCCGTCCGGCGGGCGATCGGCGGCAGGACGGTCCGGCGCAGGCGGTTGACGAGGTTCGTCGTCGCCTGCGCCTGCGGGGCGGAGTCGGGGTAGGCCTCGAGGACGGCGACCCTGCCCGAGGGCGAGAGGCGCGGCGGCGTAACCGCGCCGACGTCCGCTGTCTGCGCCACCGAGTGTTGCACCTGGGCGAGGGCGCTCCCGTCGTTGCCGGCCGGAAGCTCGGCCAGCAGCAGCAGGGGGCCGTTGAAGCCGGCGCCGAACCCGTGCGAGAGCATGTCGAACGCGCGGCGCGTGCTCGTGCCGGCCGGATCGTTGCCGGCGTCGCTCGTGTCGAGGCGCAGCGCGAACACCGGCGCGACGAAGACGCCGATCACGAGCAGCGACGCGATCGTGAGCGTCCACGGCCGCGCCTGCACGATCTCGCTCCAGCGGCGCCAGCGCGACCTCGACGCTGCGGCGGTAGCGTCGACGGAGACCGGCGGCCGCCGCCACCGGCGGCGCGTGCTGCCGATCCGGGTACCGAAGCGCGAGAGCATCGCCGGGAGCAGGGTCAGCGACGCGGCGAGCGTGAGCATGACCGCGAGCACGGAGGCGATCGACAGCCCGTACATGAAGCCGACCCCGGTCGCGAACATGCCCAGGAGCGCGATGACGACGGTCGCGCCGGCGAGCAGGACCGCCCGGCCGGACGTGTCCATCGCCTCGACGACGGCACGCTCGACGTCGCCGCTCTCGAGATAGCTCTCACGGAACCGCGTGACGATGAAGAGTGCGTAGTCGATGCCGACGCCGAGCCCGATCATCAGCGCCAGATCGGTGGAGACCATCGGCACCGCCATCAGGTGGGTCGCGAAACCGATCAGGGCCACGCCGCTCACCAGCCCGAAGCCGGCCGTGACCAGCGGCATCCCCGCCGCAATCAGCGACCCGAACGTGAGCAGCAGGATGACGAGCGCCGCGAGCACGCCAACCGTCGTGGCCGGTCCGATGTTGAAGCCCTCGGCGTTCTCGACCACCTGTCCGCCGGCGGCCACCTGCAGACCGGGCACGTGCACCGTCCGGATCAGCGACAGGAGAGGTTTCCCGGTCGCGTTCGGCAGGAGGTTCGCGCGCCGGGCGTAGTTGATCGTGGCAAACGCGGTCTTCCGGTCGCGCGATACCTGGACCGCACCGGCCGGCGTATATGGGCTCACCACGTCGACAACGTGGCGGAAGGTGCTCACCCGCGCGAGCGCCTGCCCGATCGCGCCTCTCACCGGCGCGGCGTCGACGGTCCCGTTCTCGACGTGGAAGACGAGCATGTCCACGTCGCCCTGTTGGGCGGGGAACTCCGAATGGAGGAGGTCGAGCACGCGTTGCGACTCAGTGCCCGGGAGCGTGAAGTTCATCGAGTACGTGCGACCCGCCAGCTGCGCACCGACGGTGCCCGCGACCGCCGCCACCACCCAGGCGGCGAGCACGTGCCGGCGATGGCCGACACACCAGCGGGTCAAGCTCACCATCGCAGCACCCTCAGCGCCGGCGGTCCACCGCCGGCGCTGGTCACGAACGCCGACGTCAGCTCCGCCACGACCCGTGCATCATCGCCGGACCGGCAGGGGCTGTGCCGACCGAAGCTCTGCACGCCGTCCTTCACGCCCGGAGTCGCTCGT
>CAVWBZ010000002.1:0-514375 GCA_963753295.1 uncultured Actinomycetes bacterium
CCTATGCGCTTCCGGGGGGTCGCGATAGCGGGAGCGCTCGCAGCAGCCTGGGCGGCGGCTGCACCGGCGGGCGCCGTCCTGAATCCGCAGCACGCGGGGCTGCAGGTCGCGCTGCGCGCGCAGGGCCTCTACGACGGGCCGATCGACGCGATCGTCGGGCCGCGGACGGTGGACGCCATCCGCGCGTTCCAGAAGACGCACGGGCTGCGCGTCACCGGCCTCGCCGACGCGCACATGCGCCGCGAGCTCGGGCCCTTCGGCACGCCGCTCTTCGGCGCGCGCACGATCACGCGCGGCGAGTTCGGCTGGGACGTCGCCGTCCTCCAGTTCCTGCTCGTGAAGCACGGCATCCCCGTCCCGGTGAACGGCTACGTGGACGGGCCGACCGTGCGCGGGCTGCGCCGCTACCAGCGGCAGCTCCACCTCACCGCCGACGGCGTGGTCGGCCGCGCGACGTACACGGCGCTCGGCCTGCAGACGCGCATCCCCGTGCGCGCGTCCGTCTCGACGACGAAGGTCGCGACGGTGCAGCGCTACGTCGTCAGGCCCGGCGACTCGCTGACGGCGATCGCGCGCCGGCACCACACGACGCTGAGCGTGCTCGCGCGCATCAACCGGCTCGACCCGTCGCGGTACCTCATCGTCGGGACGAAGCTCCGCCTGCCGGCGACCGTCGTGCACGTCCAGCGGACGTCCGCGGTGTCGGCGACGAACGCGACCGCCGTGCGCGCGTCGCTCGACTACTGGGCCGCGCACTACGGCGTCGACCCGCAGCTGGCGCGGGCGCTCGCCTGGATGGAGTCCGGCTACCAGAACGGCGTCGTCTCGTCCGTCGGCGCGCAGGGCGTCATGCAGCTCCTGCCGTCGACGTGGAAGTACGTCGAGAACGTCCTCCTCGGCCACAAGGTGCCGCACACGGCGAGCGGGAACGTCGAGGTCGGCATGACGCTCCTCCACCACCTGCTCGGGGTCTTCGGCGGGAACGAGCGGCTCGCCCTCGCCGCCTGGTACCAGGGCGAGCGGGCGGTGCGCAACGTCGGGGTCTACAAGGTGAGCAAGACCTTCGTCGCCGACGTCGAGGCGTTGAAGACCCGTATGTGAGCGGTGCGCCCTTCGTTCCGGTGCCAGGCACGGGCCAGGCAGCGGAGCGGAACCGTCACGAACTGCGCACGGCAGCGATGCACTCGCGACGCCCGTCCCGGGCGGAGACGACGCTGCCGCCGAGCTCGGAGCCCTCGCCGGCGAACGGCGCCGTTCGCCGGGAAGCCGCGCGGAGCGCGGCGCACATCCGTGACATTCCCGTTCCGGTGCCAGGCACGTGCCTGGCACCGGGGGGATAGGATCGCCCGCGATGAAGATCGCCGTGTGCGTGAAGCACGTCCCCGAGGGCCATGCGCGCATCGATCCCGGGTCGAAGCGGCTCGACCGCTCCGGCGAAGGGGCGCTCAACCACTTCGACGCGAACGCGGTCGAGGAGGCCCTGCGCCTGAAGGGCGACGGGGAGGGGGAGGTCGTCGTCGTCTCGATGGGCCCGGAGAGGGCGGCCGACTCGCTCCGCAAGGCGCTCGCGATGGGGGCCGACCGCGCCGTGCTCGTCAGCGACGAGGCCGCCGCCGGCTCCGACCTGCTCGCCACGAGCAGGGTGCTCGCGGCGGCGCTCGAGCGCGAGGGCGCGGATCTCGTCCTCTTCGGCCAGCAGGCCGAGGACGCCGACGGCGCCGTCCTCTGGGCCGCGGTCGCCGAGCGCCTCCGCCGGCCGGTCGTCTCGCAGGCCGCCGAGGTGACGCTCGCGGACGGCAGCGTGCGGGTGAAGCGGCAGACCGAGTTCGGCTACGACGTCATCGAGGCGTCGCTCCCGGCCGTGCTCGCGGTGAGCGACGCGATCAACGAGCCGCGCTACCCGTCCCTCAAGGGGATCATGGGCGCGAAGAAGAAGCCCTTCGAGACGCTCACGCTCGCCGACCTCGGCGTCGACGCCGGCGAAGCGGGGGAGGCCGGCTCGAAGACCGAGGTGCTCGGCCTCGGCGACCCGCCCGCGCGCGGCGACGCCCGCAAGATCGAAGGCGACGCGAACGCGGCGCAGGCGATCGTCGACTTCCTCGCGGAGAAGCGGCTCGTATGAGCATCCTCGTCTTCCTCGAGCACCACGGCGACGAGATCCAGAAGGGCTCGCTCGGCGTGCTCGCGAAGGCGGCGTCGCTCGGCGACGCGGACGCCGTCCTCGTCGGCGGCGGCGTGTCCGCGCTCGCAGCCGAGGCGGGAAAGCACGGCGCGAAGAAGGTGTACGTCGCGGACGACGCCGCGCTCGATCCGCCGCTCCCGCAGCCGCGCGTCGACGTGATCGCGAAGATCGCGAACGGCTACGACGCGGTGCTGTTCGCGAACTCCGTCCTCGCCGCCGACGTCGCCGCCGGCGTCGCCGCGCGCCTCGACGCCGGCCTCAACTGGGATCTCGTCGACCTCACCGGCGACTTCGTCGGCAAGCGCCCGGCGCTCCAGGACTCCGTCCTCGTCGACGTCGGCTGGCGCTCGTCGCCGCGCGTCGGGCTCTTCCGCGCCGGCTCGTTCGACGCGGTGCCCTCCGGCAGCGGCGAACCGCAGGTGGAGAACGTCGCCGTCGAGCTCGAGGAGCACTCGCAGGCGGCGAAGATCGTCGACCAGCAGCTCGAGGAGTCGAGCGGCCCGTCGATCGAGGACGCGGAGATCGTCGTCGGCGGCGGCCGCGGCCTCGGCGCACCGGAGAACTTCAGCCTCGCCGAGGAGCTCGCGCGCGCGCTCGGCGGCGCCGTCGGCGCGACGCGCGCCGTCGTCGACGCCGGCTGGTATCCGTACTCCGCGCAGATCGGCCAGACGGGCAAGACCGTGTCGCCGAAGCTCTACGTCGCGCTCGGCATCTCCGGCGCGATCCAGCACAAGGTCGGCATGCAGAGCTCGAACGTCATCGTCGCGATCAACAAGGACCCGAACGCGCCGATCTTCGAGTTCTCCGATCTCGGCGTCGTCGGCGACGTCCACGAGATCGTCCCGAAGCTGACCGAGCTCCTGAACCAGCGCAAGAGCGCATGATCGTTCGCGCCTCCGAGTTCCCGCCGCCCTTCGCGGCGCAGGACTACGTGAGCGAGCCGACCGACCCGGCCGACGAGCGGATCGAGGTCGGCGTCCTCATCGTCGGCGCCGGGCCGGCCGGCCTCGCGTGCGCGATCCGCCTCGGACAGCTGCTCGAGGAGCATCCCGAGGTCGCGGAGCGGCTCGGCGACGTGCCCGTCGCGCTCGTCGAGAAGGGCAAGCAGCCGGGCTCGCATCTCCTCTCCGGCGCGTGCGTCAACCCACGCTCGCTGCGCCGGCTCTTCAAGGACCGCTACCGCCTCGAGGACATGCCGTCGTACGGCCGCGTCGACGGCGAGTCCGTGTACGTCCTCACGCGCCGCAACGCGGTTCGCATCCCGCCGCCGCCGACGATGCGCAACCACGGCAACTACGTGTTCTCGCTCTCGCGGCTCGGCCGCTGGCTCGCCGAGCGCGCCGAGGAGGGCGGGACGACGATCCTCCCCGAGACGGCGGCCGAGAAGCTGCTCGTCGCGCACGGCCGCACCGTCGGCATCCGCACCGGGGACAAGGGCCGCGGGCGCGAGGGCGAGCCGCTCGCGAACTACGAGCCCGGCTCCGACATCGTCGCGAAGGTCACCGTGCTCGCCGAAGGGACGCAGGGCCACCTCACCGGCGTCGCGCTCGACCGCTTCGGCCTGCGCGGCGACGAGCCGCAGGTGTGGGAGCTCGGCGTGAAGGAGGTCTGGAAGGTCGCCAAGCCGCTCGACCGCGTCATCCACACGATGGGGTGGCCGTTGCGCACCGCGGCGAAGTACCGCGAGTTCGGCGGCTCGTTCGTCTACCCGATGGGCGACGACATGCTCACGATCGGAATGGTCGTCGGGCTCGACTACCGCGACGTGGACCTCTCCGTCCACGACGTGCTGCAGGAGCTGAAGACGCATCCGAAGATCCGCGCGCTGCTCGCCGGCGGCGAGCGCGTCGCGTGGGGCGCGAAGACGATCCCGAGCGGCGGCTTCCATTCGCTGCCGTCGCGCCTGCACGCGCCGGGTCTCCTGCTGTGCGGCGACGGCGCCGGCTTCGTGAACATCCCGACGCTGAAGGGCGTGCACTACGCGATCGAGTCGGGACGGCTCGCGGCCGAGTCGGCGTTCGCCTCGCTCCGGCGCGGCGCGACGCCCGCGACGTCGCTCGGCTCCTACGACGAGGCGATCCGCGACAGCTTCATCTGGCAGGACCTGTACGAGGTGCGCGACATGCGGCAGGTGTTCGGGCGCGGGTTCTTCGTCGGCGGCGCGTTCGCGAGCGCGATGACCGCGTCGAAGGGCCGCCTGGCGCCCGGGAAGATGCGCGCGGAGCCGGACGCGGACCAGCCGCTGCTGCGCAGCGACCGCGGCAAGAGCTACCCGGCGGCGGACGGCACGCTCACGTTCGACAAGCTCTCGTCGGTCTTCCTCTCCGGCAACAAGACGCGCGACGACCAGCCGAACCACATCCGGATCGAGAAGCGCGTGTCGCGCGAGGTCGCCGACCTCTGGGTGAACATGTGCCCGGCGCAGGTCTACGAGCTCGGCACCGAGGGCGGCGACGGCACCGTGACGGTGCAGGTCGCGCCGTCGAACTGCGTCCAGTGCGGCGCGATCACCGCCAAGGGCGGGCGGCTCACCCCGCCCGAGGGCGGCTCCGGGCCCGAGTACACCGTCACGTGATTTACGTACGCCTTACGCGTCTTTTCGCGCGTGGGGCGATGATACGAGCGTGAGTCGCCGCCGATTCGCATTCCTCGCAGTCCTGCTGGTCTCGGTCAACGCGTTCTTCTGGCTCGCGCAGACCGGGTTCGCCCTGCCGATGGGTGGCATCCTTCAGCAGATGTTCGGCGGCGGCCGCCTCATCCGTGCCGACGTGATCTGGCAGACGACGACCGGCGTCCAGGAGACGCGGATCGATCGCGGCGTGATCGTGACCGTTGCGGCCGATCAGGTCGTGCTCCGTGAGAAGGACGGGACGCAGCAGACGATCCCGGTCGCGTCGACCGCCACCGTCGAGCTCGGGCTCCGCTCCGGGACGGTCGCGCAGCTACGGCGCGGGATGCGCGTCGTCGTCTCGCGTCCGGCCACCGGCTCTGCCGACAACATCCAGGTCGAGGGCTTCGGCCCGTAGGAGATGGCCGCGACGGCGACCGGGGGCGTCTTACTTCTCGTCGAGGACGACGACGCGATCGGGCGTCTCGTCAAGTCGTACCTCGAGCAGCAGGACGGCTGGCGCGTCCTGTGGCTGCGCACGGGCGAGGAGGCGCTCGTGGAGCTCCGGCGCCATCCGGTCCGGCTCGTCGTGCTCGACATCGGCCTGCCCGGCATCGACGGCTTCGAGGTCTGCCGCAACATGCGCGCGCAGTCGAAGGTGCCGATCCTCATGCTCACCGCGCGCGACGAGGAGCCCGACCGCGTCGCCGGCCTCGAGCTCGGCGCCGACGACTACGTCTCGAAGCCGTTCTCGCCGCGCGAGCTCGCAGCGCGCATCAAGGCGATTCTCCGCCGCGTCGAGCAGCGCAACGTCGAGGAGGTGCTGACCGCCGGCGACATCGAGCTGCACCGTGACGCGCGCGAGGTCGCGGTGTCCGGGCGAGACGGTCGAGCTCACGAGCAAGGAGTTCGACCTCCTCGCGTGCTTCCTCGAGCACCCCGGGATCGTGCTCTCGCGCGAGCGGCTGCTCGATCTCGTCTGGGGGATGACGTATCCGGGCGGCACCCGCACCGTCGACGTCCACGTCGCCCAGCTGCGCCGCAAGCTCGGCAACCCGGAGTCGATCCGCACCGTCCGCGGCTCGGGGTACAAGCTCCTCCCCGCGTAAGCTCGTCCGCATGAGAACCAGTCTCAGACAGAGGCTGTTCGCGGCGATCGCCTTCATCGTCGTGCTCTGCATCGGGCTCACCCTCGCGCTCGGGCTCCTGCTCACGCGCCGCGCCGTCGACGAGGCGACCCTGCAGGACGTCGAGCACCAGGCGGCGCTCATCGCCGAGCGCGAGCGCGTGTCGCTGCAGCCGTTCACGTACCTCAAGCCGCTGCAGCCGTACCTCGCGCAGCAGCACGAGACGTACCGGACGAGCGCGGCCGCCCTGCCGCAGTCGGCGCGCGACGCGCTCAGCGCCGGCAAGCCCGCGCGCGGCTCGGTGACGATCGGCGGGACGAGCTACTTCTTCGCGGGGCAGCCGGTGGAGAAGAACCATCCGTTCGTCCTCCTGCGGCCGAAGAGCTCGACGAAGTCGCAGTGGACGCCGTTCGTCGAAGCGCTCCTCATCGCCGCGCTCGCCGGCGCCGCCCTCGCAGGCATCGCCGCCCTCCTCCTCTCGAGCCGCATCGCCGGGCCGGTGCACCGCGTGGCCGAGGCGGCGCGGACGCTGGCGCGCGGGACGCGACCCGAGCCCGTGCCGGTCAAGGGCGCCGCCGAGCTCGCGACGCTCGCGCTCGCGTTCAACGACCTCGCCGAGCAGCTGACGCGCGCGCAAGAGGCGGAGCGGTCGTTCCTGCTCTCCGTGAGCCACGAGCTGAAGACGCCGCTGACGGCGATCCGCGGCTGGGCGGAGGCGCTCGCCGAGGGCGCCGTCGACGTCCAGGACGCGGCGGAGACGGTCGCCTCCGAGTCGGCGCGGCTCGAACGGCTCGTCCGCGACCTCCTCGACCTCGCGCGCATGAACCGCACCGACTTCAGCGTCCACCCGAGCGACGTCGACCTCGGCGAGGTCGCCGCCGACGCCGTCCGCCGCTACCAGCAGCAGGCGGCCGCGTTCGGGGTCGGGCTGACCGCGTTCTCCGACGGCCCGGCGCCCGCGGTCGCCGACGCCGACCGCGCGCTCCAGGTGGTGTCGAACCTCGTCGAGAACGCGCTCCGGCTCACGCCGCGCGGCGGCGAGGTGCGCGTCATCACGGCGCCGGGCCTGCTCCGCGTCGAGGACACCGGGCCGGGCCTCCTCCCGGAGGAGCGCGACCGCGCGTTCGAGCGCTTCTACCTCCACGAGCGCTACGGCCGCGAACGCCCCGTCGGCACCGGGCTCGGGCTCGCGATCGTGAAGGAGCTGACCGAGGCGATGCGAGGCCGCGTCGAAGTCGTGAGCGAGCCCGGCCGTCTGACCGCGTTCACCGTCATGCTTCCCACCGCCGGTGCCAGGCACGGTGCCAGGCAGCCGAAAACGTTGGTGTGACGAGATGCTGACGCCGGATGATGTCCAGCGGGCACGTGTCCGGCTGATCGGCGGGCGCGTGCACCGGACGCCGACGCTCTCCTCGGCGTCGCTCGGCGCCGACCTGAAGGCGGAGCTGTTCCAGAAGACCGGCTCCTTCAAGGTGCGCGGCGTCCTCAACCGCGTCCTCGCGCTCACCCCCGACGAGCGGCGCGCCGGCGTCGTCACGTGGTCGGCCGGGAACCACGCGCAGGCGGTGGCGTGGGCGTGCGCGCAGGAGGGCGTCGACTGCCTCGTCTCCATGTGGGAGAGCGCGAGCCCGCTGAAGGTGGAGGCGACCCGCGGCTACGGCGCCGTCGTCGACACCTCGTCGCCCGACGCGGCGGTCGCGTACGAGCGCGCCCTCGAGGTCACGGAGCGGGAGGGCCGCGTCTTCCTTCACCCCCACAGCGACCCGCTCATCGTCGCCGGCCACGGCACCGTGGCGCTCGAGATCCTCGAGGACGTCCCCGACGTCGCCACCGTCGTCGTCGGAGTCGGCGGCGGCGGCCTGATCGCCGGCATCGTGACCGCCCTCGACGGCCGCGCCCGCGTCGTCGCGGTCGAGCCGGAGGGCTCCCGTGCCTTCGCCGCCGGCCTCGAGGCCGGGCACAGCGTCCGGGTGGAGTCGAGCACCATCGCCGACGGCCTCGCACCTCCGTTCGCGGGAGAGCTCCCCCTTGAGATATGCCGCGGAAAGGTCGATACCGTCCTCGTAAGCGACGCGGAGATCAAGGATGGAATGCGGTTTCTCTACGCGCGGGCGAAGCTCGCATGCGAGCCCGCCGGCGCGGCGGCCGCCGCAGCGGTGCTCGCCGGAAAGGTCGATCGGGACGGCCGAATCGCGGTCGTCGTCTCGGGCGGGAACGCTGTACCGGAACAGGCCGCTGCTATCCTGGCTGGACGATGAAGACCGGAATCCATCCCGAATACGTCATCTCCACGGTGACGTGCTCGTGCGGAAACACGTTCCAGGTCCGGTCGACGAAGCCGGAGCTGCACGTCGAGATCTGCTCGCAGTGCCACCCGTTCTACACCGGCAAGCAGAAGCTCGTCGACACCGGCGGCCGGGTCGAGCGCTTCCAGCGCCGGCTCGAGCGCGCAGAGCGCGCCAAGCGCACGAAGTAGGGGTCGCGGGATGACCAACGTCGGCGGCCAGGCCGTCCTCGAGGGCGTGATGATGCGCAGCCCCGGGAACTGGGCCGTCGCGGTCCGGACGCCCGCCGGCACGATCGCGCAGGTGACGCGGTCGATCGACTCGGGGATGGCGCGCCACTGGCTCCTGCGGCTGCCGGTCATCCGCGGCGTCATGGCGCTCGGCGAGTCGCTCGCCATCGGCTTCCGCGCCCTCGCCATCTCCGCGAACTACGCGGCGCAGGAGGAGGGCGACGAAGGCAAGGAAGTCGAGACGGAGCTCTCCCGCGGCGCGCTCATCTTCGCGTTCGCGATCGCGATCGGCTTCGCGATCGCGCTCTTCAAGGTGACGCCGGGGCTCATCACCGAGGCGCTGCCGATCAAGAGCGGCGGCTGGTTCGTCATCGTCGAAGGCCTCATCCGCGTGTCGATCTTCGTCGCCTATCTCGGCCTGATCTCGCTTCTGCCCGATCTCCGGCGCGTCTTCCAGTACCACGGCGCCGAGCACAAGGCGATCAACGCCTACGAGGCGGGGGAGGAGCTCGAGCCCGAGATCGTGCAGCGGTACTCGCTCATCCATCCGCGCTGCGGCACGGCGTTCCTGCTCTGGGTGATGGTGCTGGCGGTGTTCGTGTTCGCGTTCTTCGGCCGGCCCGTCTGGTACTGGCTCATCGCGACGCGCATCCTGCTGCTGCCGGTGATCGCGGGCCTCGCGTACGAGGTGATCCGCTTCGCCGGAAAGCATCAGAATCGAGTCGTCATGACGATCCTCGCGCCCGGACTGTGGCTCCAGCGGCTGACGACGCGCGAGCCGTCGCTCGAACAGCTCGAGGTCTCGATCCGCGCGCTGAGCGAGGTCCTGCAGCTCGAGGGCAAGATTGCCGGTGAATCCCGCGTGGAGGTGATGGCGTAGTGGCTACGGATCGTCGCGCCGAGGTGAATTGGAAGGGGAGCCTCATGGAAGGCTCCGGCACGATCGTGTCGACGACGAGCGGCGCGATCGGCGAGCAGCAGGTCAGCTGGCCGAACCGGGCCGAAGACTCGCCGACCTCGACGAGCCCCGAGGAGCTCATCGCCGCGGCGCACGCGGCGTGCTTCTCGATGGCGCTCTCGCACGGGCTCGCTCAGGCCGGCAACCCGCCGGACGAGCTGAAGACGTCCGCCACCGTCACCTTCCAGCCCGGCGAGGGGATCACGAAGATCGCCCTCACCGTCGCAGGGAAGGTCCCGGGCCTCGACGCGGACGCGTTCCGCGAGGCGGCCGAGACGGCGAAGGCGAACTGTCCGGTGTCGAAGGCGCTCGCCGGCGTTCCCGAGATCACGCTCGACGCGCGTCTCGTCTAAACCGGGTCGATCCGGCCCGTCGCGACGTCGTACACGAAGCCGGCGGCCCCGAACGAGTCCGGCAGGAGCGGCGTGCTCCGGATCGTCTCGACGCTCTGGCGCACCCGCTCGTCGACGTCCGGGAACGGCTGGAAGTCGATCGACTCCGACGCGGGGCCGAGCCGCTCGTGCAGGTCGCTGTTCCGGAACGTGACCATGCCGCAGTCGCGGTGGCCGATGACGATCGCCTCCTGCGTGCCGAGCAGGTGGTGCGAGATGACGAGCGAGCGGAGCGTCTCGTCGTTCACGATCCCGCCCGCGTTCCGGATGACGTGGGCGTCTCCCTCCTCGAGCCCGAGGAAGCGCGCCGGGTCGAGCCGTGCGTCCATGCACGTGACGACCGCAAGCCGCCGCGCCGGCGGCATCGGCAGGCTCCCCTTGTCGAACCCGGACGCGTAGCTCTCGTTCGCGCTCTGGATCTCGTCGACGACGGACATTTGCATTCCCCCCTCGGGTCGGTGACCGCCTGACTATACAAAATGAAGTGGCTGTACGCTTGCCTCTGTGGCCGCCACGCTCGATTCCCTCGTCGACGAGATCGAACGCAACTACGTCGAGACGCAGGAGCGGATGTCCGATCCCGCCGTCTACAACGACCGCCGTGAGGCGGCCGACACCGGACGGCGCCTCAAGGAGCTCGAGGCGCCGTACAAGCTCGCGATGGAGTGGCGCGCCGTCCGCGAGGACCTCGCCGCCGCGCGCGACGACGCCGACCTGCGCGAGCTCGTCCCCGAGCTCGAGGAGCGGACGGCGAAGCTCGAGGAGGATCTCCGGCTCGCGATGGTGCCGACGGATCCCGCCGACCGGAAGGACGTCATCCTCGAGGTGCGCCAGGGCGTCGGCGGCGACGAGGCGGCGCTGTGGGCCGGCGACGTCTACCGCATGCTCGCCCGCTACGCGGAGCGGCGCGGCTTCAAGGTCGAGGAGCTCGGCTCGAGCCCGAGCGACGGCGGCGGCTTCAAGGAGGTCACGTTCGCGATCAAGGGCGACGGGGCGTACTCGATCTTCAAGTACGAGGGAGGCACGCACCGCGTGCAGCGCGTGCCCGAGACCGAGAGCCAGGGTCGCATCCACACGTCGACGGCGACCGTCGCGGTCATGCCGGAGGCGGAGGAGGTCGAGGTCGAGGTCGACCCGAACGACCTGAAGGTCGACGTGTACCGGTCGACGGGGCCCGGCGGGCAGTCCGTGAACACGACCGACTCCGCCGTGCGCATCACGCACCTGCCGACGGGCATCGTCGTGTCGATGCAGGACGAGAAGTCGCAGCTCCAGAACAAGGACAAGGCGATGCGAGTGTTACGCGCGCGCCTCTACGAGCGGGAGCTCGAGCAGCAGCGCGCAGAGCTCGACGCGACGCGCAACGCGCAGATCGGCACCGGCGGCCGCGCGGAGAAGATCCGCACGTACAACTTCCCGGAGAACCGCATCACCGACCACCGGATCAAGCTCACGCAGCACCAGCTCGACCGCGTCCTCCAGGGGGAGCTCGAGCCGTTCACCGAGGGACTCGTCGCCGAAGAGCGCCAGCGCGCCCTGGCGTGACCGCGCGGGAAGCCATCGCGGAAGCCGAGCGGAGGATCGGCGCCGCCGGCGCGGCGTCGCCGCGCGTCGACGCCGAGCTCCTCGTCGCGCACCTGCTCGGCGTCTCGCGGACGCAGCTCTTCGCCGACCTCGACCGCGACGTCGTGGGTCTCGAGCCGCTCCTTGCCCGCCGGGAGAGCCGGGAGCCGCTCGCATACGTGCTCGGCGAGTGGGGCTTCCGCCGGCTGACCTTGAAGACGGACGCGCGCGCGCTCGTGCCGCGCCCCGAGACGGAGATCCTCGTCGAGCGGGCGCTCGCGCTCCTCGACGGGCTGCGGTCGCCGCGCGTGCTCGACGTCGGCGTCGGCTCGGGCGCGATCGCGCTCGCGCTCAAGGACGAGCGGCCCGACGCGGACGTCACGGGGGTCGACGAGTCCCGCGACGCCCTCGCGCTCGCGCGCGAGAACGCGGACCGCCTCGGGCTCGACGTCGAGCTGCGCGAGGGAGGCCTCGAGACGGCGGCGGACGGCTGGGACCTCGTCGTCTCCAACCCGCCGTACGTCGAGACGCTCGAAGGGCTCCAACCCGAGCTCCGGTACGAGCCCGAGGTCGCCCTCGTCGGCACCGGGTTCCACGACCGTCTCGCCGAGACGGCGCGGACGCGGGCGCTCGCGCTCGAGGTGGGGGCGGGCCAGGCGGCGCAGGTCGCGGCGACGCTCGAGGCGTTCGCATACAGAAATGTGAAGATCACGCGAGATTTGAGCGGGATTGAACGCGTCGTGGAGGGGGTACGTTGACCGCCGTTGTGGATGCAATCGCCGCGCTCCGTACGCGCCGGCCGGTGATCCTTCCGACCGACACCGTGTACGGCCTGTGTGCGTGGCCGTTCCAGGCGGAGACGGTCGAGCGGATCTACCGGCTGAAGGGCCGCCATGCGTCGAAGCCCTCGGCGATCCTCGCCGCGAGCGTCGACGCGCTCGCCGAAGCCATCCCGGAGCTCGACGTCGCGCTCGCAGCCGAGTACCTGCCGGGGCCGTACACGCTCGTCGTGCCGAACCCGCAGCATCGCTTCGTCTGGCTGACGGGGACGAATCCCGGTGCGATCGGCGTGCGCGTGCCGGATCTGCCGCCGGACGCGGCCGAGGTCGTGCGCGCGGTCGGCGTCGTCTGCGCGACGAGCGCGAACGTCGCGGGCGGGCCGAACCCGCGCCGGGTCGAGGACATCCCGAAGGAGATCCGCGACGCGTGCGGCGCGGTCGTCGACGCCGGCGAGCTGCCCGGCATCCCGTCCACCGTCGTCGACCTCACCGGCGACGAGCCGCGGGTGCTGCGGGAGGGCGCGGCGCCCTAGCCGGACCAGGCGACCGTGACGGGCCCGGCGCCGCCGGCCCCGATGAGGTACACGAGGCCCGCCTGGGCCGGGAACGAGATGCGCCCGCGCCCGGAGGCAAGCCGCTTGTTGCCGGCGTACACGGTGAGCGTGCGACCGCTCGCACCGAGGACGACCATGCCCGTCTTCGGGGCGTGCCAGCTGAACCACGCGGTTCCACCGACGATCGTGGCCGGTCCGCTCAGCGTGCGCGGTGCGGTGTCCCCGGCCACGGTCGTCGCGATCTCGGCCTCGCCGACGTTGCCGGCGGCGTCGTACGCCTTCACCTGCAGCGACACGTGGCCGGGCGGGAGCGTCGAGAGCGAGAAGCGGTACGGCGCGGCGTAGTCGACGCCGGTGAGCACGCCGTTCGCGTACAGCTCCACCTTGCCCACCCCGACGTCGTCGCTCGCCTGGACGGCGAGCGTCCCGTCCGCGGGCGGGGCCACCGTCACCGTCGGTGCGGTCGTGTCGGGGCACGAGGTGAGCGTCCCGGCGCGCGCGGCCGCCGCTGCGTCGCGCACGGCGCCGAGCGACGACTTCGGCGTCCCGTCCGCGTAGAAGACGCCGGACTGCCATCCGGAGAGGTCGGCCTCGTCGGCGGTGTGGAAGAGCATGATCCCGACGACGTTCGGCTGGCACATCGCCAGCTTCATCGCCTCGATGTAGTAGGCGGCCTGCGTCGCCTCGTCGACCGGCTTGGCGGTCGCGTTCTCGTGGCCGGTGTAGTGGGAGAGCTCGCTGGCCGGGATCGCCGATTCGACCCCGAACTCGCCGTAGACGATCGGGAGGGTCGAGCCGGGCTGGGCGGTGCCGTCGAAGGCCTGCCCGAGGGCGGCCACGAGGCGCGGGTAGTCGGCCGCGCCGATCGTGGTCGAGCTCGTGTGCGGCATGCTCGGCGGCAGCGACGAGTTCTCCTCGTAGATGTGCTGGTCGAAGACGTCCATGATCGGCCGCGTCCGGTGGCTCGCCCGGTACGCGCTTCGCCATGTCCCGGATGAAGACGAGGGGGGAGTGCGACGGGCGGTTCTTCGGGTTGTCGGTGCCCATCGAGTCGAGCGCGCCGCCGACGACGGTGACGTCCGGCCGCACCGCCTTGATCGCGTCGTAGGTCTCCGCGAGCAGCGCCTCGTAGTTCGTCGCCGCGAGATCCCCGCCGTGCGTGTCGAACTGCGGCTGCCAGTAGTACGACGAGTTCGGCTCGCTTCCGACGATGAATGTCTCGACGTCGGGGAGCGTCAGGACGACGTTCTGCGCGAACTGCGCGAACTCGGAGCGGAGGATCGGGTCGCCGGGCGCCTGGACGGAGTTCGTGTTGTAGATCGAGACGACCGGCCGGATCCCGCGGGCTTCCGCGGCCGCCGTGGCGGCCCGGAGCTTCGCGGCGACCACCGGATCGAGCTGCGTGTTCCCGGACACCCATTGCGCCGTCATCCGGATCGAGTCGAACCCGGCGGTCTGGGCGAGGTTCATCTGCGTCCCGGGATCGCCCCAGACGGGGCCGTCGTCGGCCACGCCGACGAACAGGTGCGGCCCCGCGAGCGCCGCCGGGGCGACCGCGAGCGCAGCCAGAGCCACGGCGAACAACCGCAGGATTCCCACGGATCACGTATCGGCGGAAACCCCGGATCGCTGAACCGGGCGTCCCGGATACGATCCGTGCGATGGCGCTGGCCCAGGAGACCTTCGAGCACCTCAAGACGGCCGGCCTGGCCGAGGTCGATCCCGACATCGCCGCCCTCCTCGGCCGCGAGCTCGAGCGCCAGCGCGGCCAGATCGAGCTGATCGCCTCCGAGAACTTCACGTGGCCGTCGGTGCTCGAGGCGGTCGGGTCGGTGCCGACGAACAAGTACGCCGAGGGCTATCCCGGGCGCCGCTACTACGGCGGCTGCGAGGTCGTCGACGAGATCGAGCAGCTCGCCGTCGACCGGGCGAAGGAGCTCTTCGGCGCCGACCACGCGAACGTGCAGCCGCACGCGGGCGCTCCGACGAACATGGCGGTCTACATGTCGGTGCTGCAGCCGGGCGACACGATCCTCGCGCTACGCCTCGACCACGGCGGCCATCTCACCCACGGGCTGAAGGTGAACTTCAGCGGCAAGCTGTACACGATCGTCGGCTACGGCGTCTCGCGCGACACGATGACCGTCGACTACGACGAGGTGCTGAAGCTCGCGAAGGAGAGCAAGCCGAAGCTCATCGTGTGCGGCGGCTCCGCGTATCCGCGCACCGTCGAGACGGACAAGTTCCGGGAGATAGCCGACGAGGTCGGCGCGCTCCTGCACTGCGACATGGCGCACTTCGCGGGGCTCGTCGCGGCCGGGCTGCATCCGAACCCCGTCGAGCACTGCGACTTCGTCACGTCGACGACCCACAAGACGCTCGCCGGCCCGCGCGCGGGATTCATCCTCTGCCGCGAGGAGCATGCGGCGGCGATCGACAAGGCCGTGTTCCCCGGCATGCAGGGCGGACCGCTCATGCACACGATCGCCGCCAAGGCGACGTGCTTCAAGATCGCGATGACCGAGGCGTTCCGCGAGTACCAGCGGCAGGTGCGCGCGAACGCGGACGTCCTCGCCGAGACGCTCCAGGAGAACGGGATCGAGATCCTCACCGGCGGCACCGACACGCATCTCATGCAGATCGACCTACGCAACTCTGAGTGGACGGGCAAGGCGGCGGAGGAGCGGCTGCACGAGGTGCAGATCACGGTGAACCGCAACACCGTTCCGTTCGACGAGCGTCCGCCGACGGTCGCGTCCGGCGTGCGCATCGGGACGCCGGCGATGACGATGCGCGGCTTCGACGAGGACGATTTCCGTGAGACGGCGACGATCATCGCCGAGGCTCTCACCGACGCGCCCGACATCCCCGGGCTGCGCGCCCGTGTCGAAGCGCTGTGCGCGAAGCGGCCGCTCTACCCCGGCTTCCGCGGCTACACCTCGTTCGCGTGATCGAAACGAAGCGCGTGACGGTGGTCGAGCATCCGCTCGTCCGGCACAAGCTCGGCTATCTCCGCGACAAGGAGACGCCGACCGTCCACTTCCGGAAGCTCGCGAACGAGATCACGCTGCTCCTCACGTACGAGGCGACGAAGGACTTCCCGACCGAGGACCACGAGATCGAGACGCCGCTCGAGCGCATGACCGCGCAGCGGATCCACGGCAAGAAGGTGGCCGTGTGCCCGGTGCTGCGCGCGGGTGTGGGGATGCTCGACGGCGTGCTCTCGCTCGTCTCGAGCGCGCGTGTCGGGTTCATCGGCATGTATCGCGACGAGGACACGCTCGAGGCGATCCAGTACTACGCGAAGCTGCCGACCGATCTCGTCGAGCGCGACGTGATCGTCCTCGATCCGATGCTCGCGACGGGCCACTCGAGCGTCGCGGCGATCGACAAGGTGAAGGAAGCGGGCGCGCAGTCGGTGACGCTCGTGTGCATCGTCGCGGCGCCGCCGGGCATCGATCACGTCCACGAGCACCATCCGGACGTTCACATCGTCTGCGCGGCGATCGACCGCGGCCTCAACGAGCGCGGCTTCATCGTCCCGGGGCTGGGCGACGCGGGAGATCGGCTCTACGGCACGAAGTAGGTCGGGCTGATGCTGGCTGCCGCCGTCATCCATCGCAGCGTCCTCGATTCGCTCGGCGACCATCCCCAGGTCCTGTGGGGGGCGCTCGTCGCGCTCGTGGTCGTCGTGCTCCTGACCCCGGCGGTGGGCGGGATGGCGCGGCTCCTCGGCGTCGTCGACGTCCCCGGCGGGCGACGCGTCAACCGGAGCCCGGTGCCGCGACTCGGCGGCCTCGCGCTCTTCCTCGGGATCTTCGTGCCGGCGCTCGCGTTCCTCCACTTCGGCCGCGAGACGCGCGGGCTCATTCTCGGCGCAGCGGTCGCGGTGACGGTCGGCGCCGTCGACGACTTCCGCGGCCTGCGCTGGTTCGAGAAGCTCGGCGGCCAGGTGCTGGCCGCGTCGATCCCCGTCTACTTCGGCGTGTGGGTCGACCGGTTCACGTTCCCGGTCGTCGGGATCCAGACGCTGCCGGCGTGGGTCGGGATGCCGATCACCGTGCTCTGGATCGTCGCGATCATGAACATGTTCAACTTCCTCGACGGGCTCGACGGCCTCGCGGCCGGCGTCGCGGCGATCGCGGGCGCGACGTTCGCCGTCATCGCGCTCTCGCTCGACAAGCCCGATGCGGCGATCCTCTCCGCCATCGTCTTCGGCGCGAGCCTCGGCTTCCTCCGCCACAACTTCTATCCGGCGCGGATCTTCATGGGCGACTCGGGTGCGCTCCTCCTCGGCTATGTCCTCGCGGCGGTGTCCGTGCAGGGTCTGCTCAAGACGGCGGCGACCGTCGCCCTGTTCTTCCCGCTGCTCGTGCTCGCGGTGCCGATCGTCGACACGACGTTCGTCGTCGCGCGCCGCCTCAAGCACGGGCAGAAGGTGTTCGAGGGGGACCAGGCGCACCTCCATCACCGCTTCCTGCGCCGCGGCTTCTCGCAGCGGCGCGCGGCGGTGACGATCTGGGCGTGGTGCCTGTCGCTCGCCGCGGGCGCGCTCGGCACGCGGTTCATCCCGTACCGCCAGCACGGCGTGTGGCACCTCTGGCCCACGGTGGAGGCGGGCGCGATCGGGCTCGTCGCGCTCGCGATCTCGCTCTACGTCGTCTACGTGCTCGAGATCGTGAAGATCGCGAACCCGTACCAGCGGCGCCGGCAGCCGGACGATCCGCTGCGGAAGTCCGCCTAGCCGGACGTGGCTGCCACCGGCCTCCGGCGAGAGACCGCGACGCCGACGAGGCAGAGCGCGCCGCCGAGGTAGGCGAGCGACGCGGGCGATTCGCCGAGCCACGCCCAGCCGAGGAGGACGGACACGGGCGGGACGAGGTACGTCGTCGCGGCGAGCTTGCCGGCGCTCGTGCGCGAGAGCGCGAACGTCCAGAGGACGAAGCCGAGCGCCGTCGGGCCGAGGCCGAGGTAGACCATCCAGCCCTCGGCGCCGCCGTGCCCGGCGCCGAGCTCGCGGACGAGCTGCGGTGCGAACGGCAGGCACACGAGCGCGCCGATGACCGCGCACAGGAACACCGTCTGGAGCGGCGAGAGCTGCCGCAGCACGACTTTTTGCGTGACGACGCCTGCCGCGTAGGCGACGGCGGCGACGAGGCAGAGGACGACGCCGGCAGTCGTCGCGGTGTGCGTCGAGCTCGCGACGGCGATCACCGCCACGCCGGCGAAGGCGACGGCGCAGCCCGCGAACAGCGAGCGTGGGAAGCCCTCGCGGAGGAGGATGCCGGCGAGGACGGCGATGAGGATCGGGCCGACGTTGACGAGCATCGCCGACGTGCCTGCGTCCACGCGGCGCTCGCCGGAGTTGAGCGCGATGTTGTAGGCGCCGAACCACAGCACGCCGCAGCCGAGGAGCGGGAGGCCGATCTCCCGCAGCGTTTCGCGGCTCGGCAGCCGTTCGCCGCGGATCAGCCCCACGGCGGCGAGCGCGACGACTGCCACCGTGAGCCGGCCGAGCGAGAGCGCGCCCGGCGAGAAGCTTCGACCCGCCGACCGGATGCCGACGAACGCCGATCCCCAGAGGACCACGGTGACGCCGGCGGCGGCGAGCGCAGCGACGTCGCGCGACGGTGCTTCGAGCTCGGCGGTGGCTTCCACCGAGACGATCAAACGCGCGGAGACCCTCGTTTGTTTCACGCGAGCATTCCGTTTCGATGCCAGGCCCGTGCCTGGCACCGAAACGGGACTGTGACGGCTGCGCGCCGCACGCTGCGCGCCTTGCAAACGCTCCGGGCCACGTGCAGACGAGGATTCCGGGGCCGGCGGTGCGGAGTTTGTGACGGTTCCGTTCCGTTGCCTGGCACGTGCCTGGCACCGGAACGGGAATGTCACGGCTGCGCGACGCCCTCTGCGCGGGCTATGAACGTCTCGAGCGCCTGATTGAACTGCTCTCCGAGCCGCTGCGGGGAATGGCCGGCGCCGGTGAGAACGAGCCGCTCGGCTCCGAGGCGCGCCTCGAGGACGTCGCACACGGCGTCGAAGGCCCCGCCGTGGCCGCCGCTGACGGCGAGCACCGGGAACGGCGCGGCCGCGAGGGCGTCGAGGGGGATCTCGGCCGTCCACGGGCGGCGCTCGACCATGAGCGTCCGCGCGCCCTGCAGGAGCGCGGCGGAGAACCGGCCGGGCGGCACGTGCGCGCCGACGGAGCGTAGGAAGATGCGGAGGAACGCCTCCGGGTCGCGCGGGCCGTCGCTCCAGAGGCGGTCGCCGCCGGCGACGAACGCGTCCACCGCCGGGTCGCCTCGGGCGATCGCGAACGCCGGCGGCTCGACGACCGTGAGGGAGCGCACGAGCTCGGGACGCCGCGCCGCCGCGAGGAGGGAGATGAGGCCGCCGTAGGAGTGGCCGGCGACGTGTGTGCCCGGCTCCAGCCACTGCTCGAGCCAGACCGCCTCGTCGTCGAAGTCGACGCCGGCGACGTCGGGGCCGGGTGGGAAGCCGCGCCGGTTCGGCACGACGAGGTCGAACCGCCCGGCGAGCGGGCGCTGGGCATTCCACGTGACCTCGCCGTTCACGACGCTGCCATGCACGAGCAGAAGGCGAGGCCGTTTAGTCATGAAGGATTCCGCTGTCACAAAGTCGGTTTGTAGAAGCCCTCCAACCTGCTATTCTCGCGCCGGATGCAGGCCGCCTCCCGCTCGTCGTTCCAGCCCGTCGAAGCGGGCGCGATCCTGGCCGCCACCACAGGCATGTGCGCGGCCGGAGGCGCCGGCGTCGGCTGGGCGGCCGGGTCGACCGGTCTCGGCGTGCTCGGCGGTGTCGTCGTCGGCATCCCGACCGGCGTCTTCGTGGTCTACCGCCGCTTCAAGGGCTACTTCTCGTGATGGCAGGCGTGTTCTCCACCCCGCGACCCGCCCCGGGCCGCCGTGCACCCGCGCTCGCGGGCGCCGCGGTGATCGTCCTCGGTCTGCCCGTGTTCCTCGTCGGCGGCTTTCCGATCGGCGGCTGGGCGCTCGCGGCCGTCCTCTGGGCGGCGGGCGAAGCGCTCGGAATCTGGCTCGCGCGGATCCCGACCGGCGCCGACCACCTCCGCAAGTCGGGGATGGTGGCGCTCGCGATGTCGTTCCGCGGCATCGGCGTCATGGTCGTCCTCCTCGCCGTGACGGTGGCGAACAAGAGCCTCGGCATCTCCGCCGTCGTGCTCTACGCGCTCGCGTACACGCTGACCCTCGGCGTCTCGCTCGTCGAGTACTTCGGCTCGGAGAGGGTGCGATGATCTCGGCACTGGCCACCACCTTCAACCCGGCGGACGAGTTCCAGCTCAAGCAGTGGGTCGGGATCCATCTCGGCCCGCTCGACTTGTCGATCAACAAGGCGGTCGTCTACCTCGCGATCAGCGCGGCGGTGACGATCTTCATCGGCATCTTCACGATGCGGAGCCGCCTCGCGCTCCTGCCGAGCAAGAGGCAGACGATCGGAGAGGCCGTCTACGAGCTCGCGCAGACGCAGATCGCCGAGCAGGGCCTTCCGCAGAAGGCGATCGGCCGGTGGTTCCCGTACGTCGCGTCGCTGTTCCTCTTCATCTGGACGATGAACATCATCGGCTTCATCCCGCTTCCGCTCACGGGCGACAGGTGGCACGGCGTGCCGACGTGGGGCATCTATGCGGTGACCTCTCAGCTCTCGGTGACGCTCGTGCTGGCGCTCTTCAGCGTCGTCTTCACGCACATCGAGGGCATCCGTTACAACGGCCTCAAGTACTTCAAGAGCTTCGTTCCCGCCGGCGTGCCCAAGCCGATGGTGCCGTTCATGGCCGTGCTCGAGACGATCTCGCACGTCTTCCGCGTCGTGAGCCTCAGCGTCAGGCTCTACGCGAACATGCTCGCCGGCCACATGCTGATCCTCGTCTCGATCGGGTTGATCTTCATCCTCGGCGGGATCACGTTCTACATCGCCGTCCCGATCTCGTTCCCGATCGGGATCGCGTTCTACGCATTCGAGCTCGTCATCGTCGTCACCATCCAGGCGTTCATCTTCGCCGCGCTCACCGCCATCTACATCGGCTCGGCGATCGAGCCGGCGCACTGAAGGAGGAGAAGTGCTTCATCTCGTCTTCGCAGCAGGGGACACCCTCAAGGCCGCCAAGGCCCTGGGGTTCGGTCTCGGCATGGGACTCGGCTCGCTCGGCGCCGGCATCGGCATCGGCACCGTGTTCGCATCGATGATCCAGTCTGTCGCCCGCCAGCCCGAGCTGCGCGGTGAGCTGCAGGGGATCATGTGGCTCGGGTTCGCGCTCACGGAGGCCGTCGTGTTCTACGGCCTCGTCGGCGGCTTCCTCGGCTTCGTGCTCGTGTCGTAATGCTGCTCGCAGCCTCCAGCCCGCTCACGAAGATCATCCCGGGGTTGATGATCTGGACGATCGTCTTCTTCCTGATCGTCTTCTTCGTCCTCAAGCGGTACGCGTTCGGTGCGATCCAGAAGCTCATCGACGAGCGTCGTGAGCAGATCCGGCGCGCGATCGAAGAGGCGGACAACGCCCGCGACGAGGCGCGGCGGCTGTTGGAGGAGCATCGCCAGCTGATCGGGCAGGCGCGGAGCGAGGCGGAGCAGATCCTCGCCGAGGCGCGCCGGACCCGGGAGTCGATGGAGAGGCGCATGCGCGAGGAGACCGAGCAGGAGCGGCAGCGCCGCCTCGAGGAGACGCGCAAGGAGATCGCGGCCGAGACGGCGCGCGCGCTCGAGCAGATCCGCGGCGAAGTCGCCGAGCTCACGCTCGAAGCGGCGTCTCGCGTCGTCGGCAAGACGCTCGACGCCGAACGCGACCACGAGCTCATCGCCGAGGCGATCGGCTCGCTCGACTTCTCCCGCCTGGAGGAGTCGGCATAGCCGCTGCGCACCGCATCTACGCCGAAGCGCTGTTCGAAGCCGCCAAGGAGGACGGCCGGCTCGCCCAGGTGCACGAGGCGCTCGCCGACTTCGCTGTGGCGATCGAGCAGTCGCCCGAGCTCGCAGCCGTTCTGCGCAACCCGCAGATCGAGTCGCACGTGAAGTCGCGCATCCTCGCCGACCTCGCCGGCGACGAGGAGCCGCTGTTCAAGAACTTCCTGCTGCTCGTCGCCGAGAAGGGCCGCGCGGGGGAGATCGACGACATCGCGCGGGAGTTCGAGCGGCTCATGGCGCTCGAGGAGCGTCGGCTCACGGTCGAGCTCACGACCGCGCGCGAGCTGAGCGACAAGGAAGCGGACGCGATTGTCGCGCAGATCGAGAAGGCGGCCGGCCGCAAGGTCGAGGCGACGCGCAGCGTCGATCCTCGCCTCATCGGCGGGATCGTGCTCCAGGCCGGCTCGTACCGCGTCGACGCCAGCATCCGCGGGAGATTGGAACGACTGAGACAGGAACTCGTCAAGAGGTGAGGAGAGAACTTTGAAGCTGCGCCCCGAAGAGATCACGTCGATCCTCCGTCAACGGATCGAGCAGTACGACGTCGAGACCGACCTCGCCGAGGTCGGCACGGTCCTTTCGATCGGCGACGGCATCGCGCGCGTGTACGGGCTCGAGAACGCCGTCGCCATGGAGATGCTCGAGTTCGACCACGGCGTCGTCGGGCTTGCGTTCAACCTCGAGGAGGACCAGGTCGGCACTGCGCTCTTCGGCGAGTGGGAGAAGGTCAGCGAAGGCGAAACCGTGCGCCGCAGCGGCAAGGTCGCGAGCGTTCCCGTCGGCGAGGCCCTCCTCGGCCGCGTCGTCGACCCGCTCGGCAACCCGCTCGACGGGCGCGGCGCGATCGACGCCTCCGAGACGCGGCCCCTCGAGTTCAAGGCGCCGGGCGTCATCGCGCGCCAGCCCGTGAAGGAGCCGCTCGCGACCGGCATCAAGGCGATCGACTCGATGACGAACGTCGGCCGTGGCCAGCGCGAGCTGATCATCGGCGACCGCTCCACCGGCAAGACGGCGATCCTCATCGACACGATCCTCAACCAGCGCGACACCGACGTGCACTGCATCTACGTCGCCATCGGCCAGAAGGCGTCGACCGTCGCCGGCATCTACGAGCGGCTGCGCGACGCGGGCGCGATGGAGTACACGACGATCGTCATGGCGTCGGCGGACGAGGCCGCTCCGATCAAGTGGATGGCGCCGTTCGCCGGCTGCGCGATGGGAGAGCACTTCCTCTTCAACGGCAAGCACGCGCTCGTCATGTACGACGACCTGTCGAAGCACGCGGACGCATACCGCCAGCTCTCGCTCCTGCTGCGGCGCCCGCCGGGCCGCGAGGCGTTCCCGGGCGACGTCTTCTACCTCCACTCGCGGCTGCTCGAGCGCGCGTGCAAGCTGTCGGACGAGCTCGGCGGCGGCTCCCTCACCGCGCTGCCGGTGATCGAGACGCAGGCGGGCGACGTGTCCGCGTACATCCCGACGAACGTCATCTCGATCACCGACGGGCAGATCTTCCTGCAGTCCGACCTCTTCTTCTCGGGCGTCCGCCCGGCGGTCAACGTCGGCATCTCGGTGTCGCGCGTCGGCGGCTCCGCGCAGATCAAGGCGATGCGCAAGGTCGCGGGCCGCCTGCGTCTCGACCTCGCGCAGTACCGCGAGCTGGAGGCATTCGCGCAGTTCGGCTCCGAGCTCGACCGCACGACGCAGCAGGCGCTGACCCGTGGCGAGAAGATGGTCGCGACGCTCAACCAGCCGCAGTACCAGCCGTGGCCGCTGGAGGAGCAGGTCGTCGCCATCTACGCGGGCGTCAACGGCTACCTCGACGACGTCCCGACGCCGCAGGTGCAGCGCTTCCAGGACGAGCTGCGCGAATACCTGCGCACCGACGGGACGGTCTACAAGACGATCAAGGAGACCGGCGACATGCCCGACGACGTCGCCGAGAAGCTCAACGCCGAGATCGAGAAGTTCAAGAAGACCTTCAACGTCGAGGAGGAGTCGGGCCTCATCTGATGGCTTCCCTCCAGGACATCCGGCGGCGGATCACCTCCGTCCGCAACACGCGCAAGATCACGAAGGCGCTCGAGCTCGTGGCGGGCGCGCGGCTGCGGCGCGCGCAGACGCGGATCGAGGAGATGCGCCCGTACGCCGACCGCATGCAGGAGCTCATGGTCGGCACGGCGCGCGAGGCGTCGTCGTTCCGCAACCTGCCGCTCATGCAGCGTCGCGAGGAGCGACGTGTCGGCGTCGTCGTCGTCAGCGGCGACCGCGGCCTCGCCGGCCCGTTCAACGGCCAGGTGCTGCGACGCGCCTTCGCGCTCGAGCGCGAGGAGCGTGGGGCCGGCCATGAGATCGTGTGGACCGTCGTCGGGCGGAAGGGCGGCTCGACGCTGCGCTTCCGACGCTACGACATCGCTGCGCACTGGGAGGGGTTCGTCGAGAAGCCCACCTACCACGACGCCCAGGCGGTCGCGCACAAGCTCGCGGAGATGTACACGGCGGAGGAGGTCGACCGTGTGGTCGTCGTCTACAACCGCTACGTGTCGCCGCTCGTCCAGCGCGTGACGGTCACCGACCTCTTGCCGATCCCCGAGCACGTGCTCGAGGGGAAGGCCGACGAAGACCCGAAGGCCCAGGCGATGCGCGGCGACTTCATCTACGAGCCGGAGGCGGAGGACATCCTCATGCGCCTGCTGCCCGTCTATCTCGAGACCGAGATCTACCGGGCGCTGCTCGAGTCGGCCGCCTCGTTCCTCGCCGCCCAGATGACCGCGATGCGCAACGCGTCGAAGAACGCGAACGAGCTCATCGACCGGTACACGCTGCAGATGAACCGCGCCCGCCAGGCGGCGATCACCCAGGAGATCCTCGAAGTCGTCGCCGGAGCCGACGCACTCACTGCCTAAGGAGACAGATGCCCGCTACGAAGACCGAAAAGAGCACCGGCCGGATCATCGAGATCAAGGGCGTCGTCCTCGACGCCGTCTTCCCGAGCGGGCTGCCGGAGATCAACCACGCGCTCAGCATCCAGATCCCCGACGGGGACGGCATGCGCGAGGTCATCGCGGAGGTGCAGCAGCACCTCGGCGACGACCGCGTGCGCGCGGTCGCGATGGACTCGACCGACGGTCTCGCACGCGGCACGGACATCGTCGACACCGGTGTGCCCATCTCGGTGCCGGTCGGCGACCAGACGCTCGGCCGCATCTGGAACGTGATCGGCGACCCCGTCGACGGCAAGGAGGCCGCGACGGGCGAGCGGTGGCCGATCCACCGCGACCCGCCGACGTTCGGCGAGCTGTCCCCGAAGGTGGAGATCTTCGAGACGGGAATCAAGGTCATCGACCTCATCGCGCCGTACGTGCGCGGCGGCAAGATCGGCCTCTTCGGCGGCGCCGGCGTCGGCAAGACGGTCCTCATCCAGGAGCTGATCCACAACGTCGCCCGCGAGCACGGCGGCGTGTCCGTCTTCTCCGGCGTCGGTGAGCGAACGCGCGAGGGCAACGACCTCATCATCGAGATGACCGAGTCGAAGGTGCTCGACAAGGTCGCGCTCGTCTACGGGCAGATGAACGAGCCGCCGGGCGCGCGGCTGCGCGTCGCCCTGTCCGGCCTGACGATGGCGGAGTACTTCCGCGACCAGGGCCAGGACGTGCTCCTGTTCATCGACAACATCTTCCGGTTCGTGCAGGCGGGATCCGAGGTGTCGGCGCTGCTCGGCCGCATGCCGAGCGCCGTCGGCTACCAGCCGACGCTCGCGACGGAGATGGGGCAGCTGCAGGAGCGCATCACGTCGACGCGCACGGGCTCGGTCACCTCCGTGCAGGCGATCTACGTGCCGGCGGACGACCTCACCGACCCCGCGCCTGCGAACACGTTCGCGCACCTCGACTCGACGACGGTGCTCTCGCGCGCCATCGTCGAGAAGGGGATCTACCCGGCGGTCGACCCGCTCGACTCGACGTCCCGCGCGCTCCAGCCGGGCATCGTCTCGGAGGATCACTACCGCTGTGCGACGCGTGTGCAGGAGGTGCTGCAGCGCTACCGCGACCTCCAGGACATCATCGCCATCCTCGGCATCGACGAGCTCTCGGACGAGGACAAGCTCGTCGTCCAGCGGGCGCGCAAGATCGAGCGGTTCCTCTCGCAGCCGAACTTCGTCGCCGAGCAGTTCACCGGCATCGAGGGCAAGTACGTGAAGCTCGAAGACACGATCCGCAGCTTCAACGAGATCCTCGACGGCAACCACGACGACCTGCCGGAGCAGGCGTTCTACATGGTCGGCGCCATCGAGGAAGCCGTCGAGCGCGCGAAGAAGATGCAGGAATCGAGCTGATGGCCGAGCATCCGAAGTTCTCCGTGTCGCTCGTGACGCCCGAGGGCGCCGCGTTCGAGGGCGAGGCGGAGATGATCGTCGTGCCGGGCGCGGCGGGGGAGATCGGCGTCCTCGCGCGTCACGCGCCGCTCGTGGCGATGCTCAACGCCGGCTCGACGCGCATCTATCTCGACATGGATGCCGAGGACGTGCAGACGTTCGCGACCGGCCCCGGTTTCTTCCAGGTGCTCGAGGATCGCGCGATCGCGCTCGTCGACGACGCCGTCGGTGCGGGCAAGATCGACGACGAGCGGGCGAGGCAGCAGCTCGAGGAAGCGCAGGCCGAGCTCGAGAAGGTGCAGGCGGGCGAGTCCACCGCCGACGCGTGGCAGCTCGAGCAGCGCATCCGGCATGCGGAGAACCAGCTTCGCGTGAGCGGGCACGGCGGCTGATGACGGAGACACATCGCTTCACGAGCGAGGAAGCGCGCCGGATCGGCGAGGAGATCGGCATCGACTGGGCCACCTCGCCGTTCGACGTCGAGGAGTTCCGGGCGGGGATGGACGTCGAGCTGGAGCACGGGCTCCACGACCCGGACACGAATGTCACCGACGACGATCCGCACGTCACGGGGCGCATCGCTCGCGCGCACCTGAACGAGTTCGCCGACTACTACACGCGCCTCGAGAAGATGGAAGAAGAGGCGAAGCGCTACTGGAGCGAGCGCTAGGACGCTTCGAGCGCAGCGGCGAGCGCGGTCCGGAAGGCCGGCAGGTACATCCGCTCGACGTACTCCTGCACCATGCGCGTCGTGCTGAACTGGACGCCGAGGTCGGCGATGGAGTGGCGCATCATCTCGATCCACCGCAACGGCAGCTCGCGCGCGTCGCGCTCATAGAACGCCGGCAGCACCTGCTGCTCGAGGACGGTGAAGAGCGACTCCGCATCGAGCGCGTCCTGCTCTTCTTCCGTGCTTGCCCCGTCTCCGTTGCCGATCGCGAACCCGCGCTCCGGCGTGTAGCCCTCGGCCCACCACCCGTCGAGGATGGAGCAGTTGAGCCCACCGTTCAGGGCGGCTTTCATCCCTGACGTCCCCGAGGCCTCCATCGGCCGGCGAGGCGTGTTCAGCCAGACGTCGCAGCCCTGGACGAGCCGCCGGGCGAGCGTCATCTCGTAGTCCGCGAGGAAGACGACGTGGCCGGTGCCGCCCTCGCTGCGCGCATAGTCGACGACCTGCTGGATGACGTCCTTGCCGCCCTCGTCCGCCGGGTGCGCCTTGCCGGCGACGAGCACCTGGATCGGCCGGCGGGGATCGAGGAGGAGCCTCGCGAGCCGCTCCGGCTGGCTGAACAGGAGGGCGGCGCGCTTGTACGTCGCGAAGCGGCGCGCGAATCCGATCGTCAGCGCGTCCGGATCGAGGCCGCCGGCACCGCGTGTGCGCGCGATGAACTCGAACAGCCGCTTCTTCGCGGCGCGATGCGCAGTCCAGAGCACTTCGTCGTCGAGCTCGAGCGCGCGGTCGAAGTCGGGCGACAGGTGCCCGAGCAGGTCCTCGAGCTCGTCGGAGATCCAGGTCCGAGCGTGGACGCCGTTCGTGATCGACGTTATCGGCACCTGCTCGACAGGCCGGTCGGGCCACAGGTCGTGCCACATCTCGCGCGACACCTGCCCGTGCAGCTCGGAGACGCCGTTCGCGTACGCCGAGGTCCTGAGCGCGAAGGGTGTGAGACCGAACCGCGTTTCGTCGGGATGCACCTTGCCCAGCTCCGCGAACTCGTCCCACGTGAAGCCGCAGCGCTCGGCGAGCGGCTCGAGGTTCCGGCGGGCGAGCTCTCCGTCGAACACTTCGTTCCCGGCCGGGACGGGCGTGTGCGTCGTGAAGACCGTCGACGCGCGCAGGCGCTCGAGCGCCTCGTCCTTGCCGACGCCTTCGTCCTCGACGAGCTCGCGCAGCCGCTCGAGCTGGAGGAACGCCGAGTGGCCTTCGTTCAGGTGGAAGACGGTCGGGTGAAGGCCGAGCTCGCGCAGCACGCGGACGCCCCCGACACCGAGCACGACCTCCTGTCGCAGCCGGTTCTCACGGTCGCCGCCGTAGAGGGTGTCGGTCGCGTCGCGCGCCCAGTCGGGGTTTCCTTCGACCTTCGTGTCGATGAGGTAGAGGGACACGCGGCCGACCCGCGCGCGCCACACGCCGAGCCGCACCGGCACGAGCTCGCCGTTGCCGTTCGAGAGCAAGACGGTGGGCGCCATCGGCACGAGCGTGAGCGGGAGCCGGCTCGGGTCGTTGCGCGGATAGCGCTCGACCTGGCGGTCGCCCTCGTCGAGCCGCTGCCGGAAGTAGCCGCGGCGGTAGAAGAGCCCGACGCCGACGAGCGGGACGCCGAGCTCGGAGGCTGCCTTCAGGTGGTCGCCCGCAAGGATGCCGAGGCCGCCGGAGTACGTCGGCAGCATCTGGTCGAGGCCGAACTCGGTGGAGAAGTACGCGACGAGCATGTCGTCGCCGCTGTGGTGCTCCTCCCACCACGTCACGCGCTCGGTCTCCGCCACCAGCCGCTCCTGGACGCGTCCGAGGCGCAGCGCGTACTCGGGCGTCAGCGCGCGCGCGAGGTCGTCGTCGGTCAGCTCCGACAGGAGCGCGGTGAGGTTGTGGCCGAGCTCAGAGAACCGCTCGGGAGCGAGGTCGGCGAAGAGCTGGCGCGCGCCCGACGTCCAGCTGAACGAGAAATCGCTCGCGATCTCGGCGAGCGCGGCGCGAAGCGACGCGCCGTCGTGAACCTCCTCCGCCATCCAGCGCAGCACCCTACCCGACGGGCGGGTTGGTACTCTGCAGATACCCGGAGAGCTTTGACAGGCAGCTTGGCGACCGGGTTACCAAACGCCTAAAGAGCCCGAGGGCGCCGCCCCGGCGCTCCCGGACTTTAGGGGAGCGGAGACGGGACTTGCGGGACGCGCGCGAAAAACTCGAGGCGATTCTCGGCGAGCGCATCGCCGTCCTCGACGGCTCCTGGGGCGTGCTCATCCAGCGAGAGGTGCGCGGCGAGGACGCGTACCGCGGGGAGCGCTTCCGCGACCACCCGCGCGACGTCGCCGGGGATCCCGACATCCTCAACATCACGCGCCCCGAGATCGTGCGCGACATCCACCGCGCCTACTTCGAGGCGGGCGCGGACATCGCGACGACGAACACCTTCACCGCCACGAGCATCGGGCAGGCCGACTACGCGCTCGAAGCCTACGCGGCGGAGATGAGCCTCGCCGGCGCCCGGATCGCACGGGAGGTCGCCGACGAGTTCGGCGGCCTCGTCGCGGGCTCGGTCGGGCCGCTCAACGTCACGCTCTCGTTGTCGCCGAAGGTCGAGGACGCGTCGTTCCGCGCGGTGACCTTCGAGCAAGTAGTCGAGACGTACACCGAGCAGATGGCGGCGCTCCGCGACGGCGGCGTGGACATGCTCCTCATCGAGACGATCTTCGACTCGCTCAACTCGAAGGCGGCGATCGTCGCAGCGCAGGAGGCGGCGCCGGAGCTGCCCCTCTGGCTTTCGTTCACCGCCGTCGACCGCAGCGGACGGAACCTCTCCGGGCAGACCGTCGAGGCGTGGTGGGTCTCCGTCGAGCACGCGCGGCCCGTCGTCGTGAGCGTGAACTGTTCGCTCGGCGCGACCGAGATGCGTCCGTTCGTCGAGGATCTCTCACGCGTCGCCGACACGTGGGTCGCGTGCTATCCGAACGCGGGGCTGCCGAACGAGATGGGCCTGCACGACGAGCAGCCGTCCGACACGAGCCGTTTCCTCGGCGAGTTCGCCCGCGCAGGGCTCGTGAACATCGTCGGCGGCTGCTGCGGGACGACGCCGGACCACGTGCGCGCGATCAAGGCGGCCGTCGACGGGGTGGCCCCGCGGCGGATCCCGACGCCTGCGCCGCACACGCGGTTCAGCGGACTCGAGCCGTTCACGATCACCGAGGACACGAACTTCGTCATGATCGGCGAGCGCACGAACGTCACCGGCTCGGCCCGCTTCCGGCGGCTGATCGAGGGCGGCGACTTCCAGCAGGCGCTCGAGGTCGCGCTCGAGCAGGTGCGCGGCGGCGCGAACCTCATCGACGTGAACATGGACGCCGACCTGCTCGACGGGGAGCAGGCGATGACGACGTTCCTCAACCTCGTCGCCACGGAGCCGGAGATCGCACGGCTGCCGATCATGGTCGACAGCTCGCGCTGGACGGTGCTCCAGGCCGGGCTGAAGTGCCTGCAGGGCAAGGGGGTCGTCAACTCGCTCAGCCTGAAGGAGGGGGAGGAGGCGTTCCTCGAGCAGGCGCGTACCGTGCGCCGCTACGGCGCGGGCGTCGTCGTCATGGCCTTCGACGAGAAGGGCCAGGCCGAGACGGTGGAGCGGAAGGTCGCGATCTGCGAGCGCGCGTACCGGCTGCTCGTCGACGAGGTCGGGTTCGCGCCCGAGGACATCGTCTTCGACTCGAACGTGCTCGCGGTGGCGACCGGGATCGAGGAGCACGTGGACTTCGCGAAGGCGTTCATCGAGGCGCTCCCGCTCATAAAGGAGCGCTGCCCCGGCTCGAAGACGAGCGGCGGCATCTCGAACCTGAGCTTCTCGTTCCGCGGCAACGACGCCGTCCGCGAGGCGATGCACTCGGCGTTCCTCTATCACGCGATCAGGGCCGGCCTCGACATGGGCATCGTCAACGCCGGCCAGCTCGTCGTGTACGAGGACATCGAGCCGGACCTGCTCGAACGCGTCGAGGACGTGATCTTCAACCGCCGCCCCGACGCGACGGAACGGCTCGTCGAGTACGCGGAGCGCGTACGCGGCGAGGGCACCCGGCGCGAGCGCGACCTGTCCTGGCGTGACGCCACGGTCGAGAAGCGGCTCGAATTCGCGCTCGTGCACGGGATCGTCGACTTCATCGAGGAGGACGCCGAGGAGGCGCGGCAGAAGCTGGCGCGGCCGCTCGACGTGATCGAGGGGCCGCTCATGGCGGGCATGAAGGTCGTCGGCGACCTCTTCGGCGCCGGGAAGATGTTCCTGCCGCAGGTCGTGAAGAGCGCCCGTGCCATGAAGCGCGCAGTCGCCTACCTCGAGCCGTACATGGAGGACGAGAAGACCTCCGGCCGCGTACAGGGGAAGGTCGTGCTCGCGACGGTGAAGGGCGACGTGCACGACATCGGCAAGAACATCGTCGGCGTCGTGCTCGGCTGCAACAACTACGAGGTGCTCGACCTCGGCGTCATGGTGCCCGGCGACTCGATCCTCGACGCCGCGCTGGAGCACGGCGCCGACGTCGTCGGTCTGTCCGGGCTGATCACTCCGTCGCTCGACCACATGGTCGACGTCGCGCACGAGATGGAGCGGCGCGGCCTGTCGCTGCCGCTGCTCATCGGCGGCGCGACGACGTCCCGCCAGCACACGGCGGTGCGCATCGCGCCGCAGTACGCGCAGCCCGTCATCCACGTCCTCGACGCGTCGCGCGTCGTCGGCGTCGTCTCCGACCTGCTCGACACCGAGCGCCGAGGCAGGCTCGACGTGGAGAACCGCGAGCTCCAGGAGCAGCTGCGCGACCAGTACGCCGAGCGTGAGCGCAAGCCGCTCCTGCCGATCGCCGACGCGCGCGCGAATCCGCAACGCGTCTCCTTCGACGACCTGCCGGTGCCCGAGTTCACGGGCACCCGTGTCGTCGAGCCGGATCTCGCCACGCTTCGCGACTACATCGACTGGCAGTTCTTCTTCCACGCCTGGGAGCTGAAGGGCAAGTTCCCCGCGATCCTCGAGCAGCCGGCCGCACGCGAGCTCTTCGACGACGCGCAGCGGCTCCTCGACGAGATCGTGTCGGACGGCCTGCTGCAGGCGCGCGGAGTGCTCGGCTTCTGGCCTGCATCGTCGGACGGGGACGACGTCGTCGTCGGTGGCGACACGCGCTTCTCGTTCTTGCGGCAGCAGTCGGCCTACGGCGACTCGCGGCCAAACCGCTGCCTCGCCGACGTCGTCGCGCCGGCCGGCGACCACGTCGGCGCATTCGCGGTGACCGCCGGGATCGGCGCCGACGAGCTCGCGGCGCGCTTCGCGTCCGAGCACGACGACTACCACGCGATCATGGCGAAAGCGCTCGCCGACCGGCTCGCGGAGGCGTTCGCGGAGTACCTGCACGAGGTCGCGCGGCGTGCGTGGTACGAGTCGGGACGGAAGCTCTCCGCCGAGGAGCTCGCCGCGGAGCGCTATCGCGGCATCCGGCCGGCGTTCGGCTACCCGGCGTGTCCCGACCACACCGAGAAGCGCAAGCTCTTCGACCTGCTCGGCGCGGAGGAGCTCGGCATCCTGCTCACCGAGTCGTTCGCGATGATGCCGGCCGCAAGCGTCAGCGGCATCTACCTCGCGCATCCGGAGGCGCGCTACTTCGCCGTCGGCCGTATCGGCCTCGACCAGGTCGAGGATTATGCGGCGCGCAAGGGTGTCTCCCTCGCCGAGGCCGAGCGCTGGCTACGGCCGAACCTCGCGTACGAGCCGGCGGCCATTCCGGCCTGAGACGCTCCGCCGCTCATAGAGGTACACGCGTCATCAGCCGGGAGAACCCACCTCCCGCCCCGTCGGCACGAGCCTATCGCCGCCCCGGTGCGGCATGGTGACGAAAGAGGCACGATTTCTCGCCTATTCATGCGCAGCCGCGGACGGTCGGTGAGCCCGGCCGCCTCCGCCGCTACCCTAGGCAGCCGGGGCCCGTGCGGACGACGCTGAAGAGAGGAATCGGCCGCAGCGCGGCCGTCAACGGCAACGGCCGCGCGGTGCTGCCGCCCGGCTCGCTCGAGCCGATGCGCCGGTACCGGCAACCGGATCCGCCACGGCGGTCGACACGGCGGGTCGTCGCCACGGTGTTCGGCTGGATCCTGCTCGGCCTCGTCGTCGTCGGCACCGGGCTCGCGGGCGGCCTGTACCTGTATGCGCACGAGACGCTGAACGCGCTCGCGCCGCACTCGAAGGCCGTGAAGGAGTCGACGAAGTTCCTCCACGCCGTACCGTCACCGTCGGAGCCGGCGACCACGCTCCTCATCGGATACGACGCCCGCGCCGGCGTCGATTCGTTCGGTGCTGCGGGCTCGCGCTCGGACACGATCATCCTCATGCGCGCCGACCCGCAGCAGAACACCCTCTCGATGCTCTCCTTCCCGCGTGACCTCGTCGTGCCGATCTACTGCCACGACCAGACGACGCCGATCACGACCGATCGCATCAACACGGCGTTCACGAGTTGCGGTCCGGCGGGGACGCTCAACACCGTCGAGAAGCTCACCGGCGTCGCGGTGAACTACCTCGTCACCGTCGATTTCCACGGGTTCAAGCTGCTCGTCAACAAGCTCCACGGCGTGTACATGGACGTCGATCAGCGCTACCTCAACACGCAGGGCGGCCCGACCGGCTACGCGACGATCAACCTCGAGCCGGGCTATCAGAGGCTCGACGGCCAGCAGGCGCTGGACTACGTCCGCTTCCGTCACACCGACTCCGACCTGTACCGCAACGCCCGTCAGCAGCTGTTCATCGAGGCGCTGAAGTCCCGGCTTGCGACCGGCGTCTCGATCTTCCAGGTGCCGCAGCTGATCGGCGCGCTCAAGGGCAGCGTGGAGGTCGGCAGCGGCAACTGCGCGACGTGCGCTCCGAGCCTGTCCGACATCGAGTCGTACGCCGGGCTCGCGTACAAGCTGCCTCCGGGCCATCTCTTCCGGGACGACATCCAGAATCTCCAGCCGTACGGCCCCTCCAACGCCGAGTTGATCTCATCGCCGACGGACATCGCAACCGCCGTCGACGCGTTCGAGCACCCGGACGTGCAGCAGGCCGCAGCCGCCAACGCAGTCGCGCTCGGGAAGAAGCCGAAGGCGCCGAAGCAGCCGGCGCTGAAGGCGAGCCAGATCACGACGCTCGTTCTCAACGGGACGACGCAGCCGGGCCTCGCGCGCGACACGACGTACAAGCTCGGCGTCGCCGGCTTCCACACCGAGCAGCTGCCGCCGACGATCCTCGCCGACGCGCCGAGCCAGAGCTACTACGCGACGACCGTGTACTACGACGCGGTGCAGCCGGAGGCGAAGCAGGCGGCGAAAGAGCTGAAGCTGGCGTTCGGCGACCACACGAACGTCGCGCCGCTTCCGCCCGAGCTGGCCGGGTTCGCGCAGCAGGCGAACAATCCGTTGACCGTCGTCGTCGTCGGCTCGGCGTTCAACGGGGAGCTCACCAACCCGCAGGCCCACGTCACGCCGCCGCCGACGTATCAGGCGCCGACGATCAGGGACGACCCGGGCCTGACGCTGTCGTCGATCGAGCAGGTTCGGTCGAAGCTGCCGTTCCGCCCGCTCGTGCCGAACGTCATCGAGGCCAGCTCGCGTCTCGCGTACCTCGAGCCGGTGAGGGCCTTCAAGCCCGTGCCGCACAAGCACGAGCTCGTCCTCACCTTCGTCACGGGCGCCGGCAACGTCTACTGGCAGGTCATCGAGACCGACTGGACGGACGCACCGATCCTCCGCCACCCGACCGGTCAGGAGAGGATCAAGGGCCGCACCTACAACCTGTACACAACCGGCGGGAACATCCACATGGTCGCCATCAACCAGGGCGGCGCCACCTACTGGGTCGTGAACACGCTCCGCGACGAGCTCTCGAACGAGACCATGATCGCCATCGCGAAGGGTCTGCAGCCTGTCGCGGCTGCGCACTAGGCTTCGGCCCATGGCCAAGATCGGAATGTTCGGAGCCGGCTACGTCGGTCTCGTGACCGGTGCCTGCTTCGCGGATCTCGGCCACGAGGTCGTCATCCGCGACATCCTCCCCGAGCGGATCGAGCAGCTCCGGGCCGGTGTCGTGCCGATCTACGAGCCCGGCCTCGACGAGGTGCTCGCCCGCAACAAGGACCGGCTGCGCTTCACGCTCGACGTGCGCGAGGCCGTCGACGGAGCCGAGTTCCTCTACGTCGCCGTCGGCACACCGCCGACCGAGTCCGGCGACGCGGACCTCGCCGCCGTGTGGGCGGTCGTCGACGAGCTGCCCGACGATGTTCCCGGTCGCCCGGTCGTCGTCATGAAGAGCACCGTGCCCGTCGGCACCGGCGAGCACGTGCGCGCGCGACTCGACGCGCGCGGGCTGACGAACGTCGGCTACGTGTCGAACCCGGAGTTCCTCGCCGAAGGAAGCGCCGTCGCCGACTTCGCGACGCCCGACCGCATCGTCATCGGCGCGTTCGAACCGGCAGACGGCGATCGCGTCGTCGAGCTCCACGAGGGCATCGACGGCGTGATCGTCCGCACCGACGTCTACTCCGCCGAGCTCGTGAAGCTCGCCGCGAACGCGTTCCTCTCGACGCGCATCAGCTTCATCAACGAGATCGCGAACGTCTGCGAGCTCGTCGGCGCCGACGTGGAAGACGTCGCGCGCGGGGTGGGCCTCGACCACCGCCTCGGCCCGCACTTCCTCCGCGCCGGCATCGGCTTCGGCGGCTCGTGCTTCCCGAAGGACGTCTCCGCGCTCAAGCAGCTCGCCGGAAACGAGGGCTACCCGTTCATGCTCCTGCACGCCGTGTGGGAGGTCAACGAGCTGCAGAAGCGGCGCGTCGTCCAGAAGCTCCAGAAGCATCTCGGCTCGCTGCGCGGCAGGCGCGTCGCGCTGCTCGGCCTCGCGTTCAAGCCGAACACCGACGACATGCGCGAGGCGCCCAGCCGCGTCATCGCGGCCCGGCTCCGCGCCGAGGGCGCGCAGGTGCGTGCCTGGGACCCGGTCGCGCGCCCGCAGGGCATGGACGGCGTCGAGATCTGCGACTCCGTGCTCGAGGCTGTGCACGACGCCGACGCAGCGGTGATCGTCACCGAGTGGCCGGAGCTCGCGTCGCTCGCGTCCGAGGAGGTGCGCGAAGCGATGGCGAACCCGCTCATCGTCGACGGCCGCAACCTCCTCGACCCGGAGGCGACGCAGGCGGCGGGCTTCGCGTACGAGGGCATCGGCCGTCCGCGGCATGCCTCGCCCGTGAGGCCGCCCGAGCTCGCCCTCTGATGGAGGCGCTCCTTCTCGCCGGCGGGAAGGCCGAGCGTATGGGGGAGGCGGCACACGGGCTGCCGAAACCGCTCGTCCCGGTCGCCGGCTATCCGCTCGCCGAGTACACCGTCGGCCGCCTCGTCGCGGCGGGGGTGACCCGCATCATCGTCGCCTGCCGCGCCGGCCAGGAGGATGTCTTCGTGAACGCGCTCGGCGGCCTCGGCGCGGAGATCGAGCCCGTCGGCGAGCACGAGCCGCTCGGCCGCGGCGGCGGGCTGCGGCTCGCGGCCTCGCGGCGCAACGAGCGCGGCACCGTGCTCGCGCTGAACGGCGACGAGCTCCTCGACGTCGACTTCGCCGTGCTCCACGCCGAGCACGAGAGCTCCGGCGCCGCCGCGACGATCGTCGTCTCGCAGGTCCGCTCGCCGTTCGGCGTCGTCGCGCTCGAGGACGACGGCCGCGTCACCGGCTTCCGCGAGGCGCCGCTCCTCACCGACTGGGTCAACTCGGGCGTGTACGCCCTCGGCGACGAGGCGCTCGCACGACTGCCGGAGCGCGGCGACCACGAGCTGACGACGTTCCCCGAGCTCGCCGCCGAGGGGAAGCTCCGCGGCCATCGCCACCATGGCGTCTGGCTCACGGTGAACACTCCCAAGGACCTCCGGCGGGCGGAGGAGTTCATGGCCGAGCATCCGGACTGGAGACCGCAGAGAATGCTCCCGTGAGTGTCGACTCCCCGAACTACGAGACCCTCGACCGGTGGCGCTTCGACCCGCGTCGCGTCGAGAAGCCGTGGGGCTGGGAGCTCATCTGGGCCGAGAGCGAGGCGTACGTCGGCAAGATCCTCTTCGTCCGCGCCGGCCAGTCGCTGAGCCTCCAGTTCCACCGCGAGAAGGACGAGAGCTGGTACGTCGAGAGCGGCCGCGCGAAGCTCGAGCTCGGCGCGGTGGGGGACGCCGTCCTCAAGACGGAGGTGATCGCCCCGGGCGACTGCTTCCGGTACCGGCCGGGCACCGTTCACCGGGTCACGGCGCTCGAGGACACGACGATCCTCGAGGTCTCGACGCCGCACCTCGACGACGTCGTCCGGCTCGAAGACGCGTACGGCCGGGCCGGCACGAGCGAACCTTGACACATCCGTGTTAAGGTAGACCCGTGGACGGCACGCACGTCTCGGAGGCGGCAGCCCGGACCGGGTGGTCGCCGCGCATGCTCCGCTACCTCGAGCGCGTCGGCCTCGTCGTCCCCTCCCGCACGCCCGCCGGCTACCGGCGGTACGCCCTGCGGGAGCTGAACCAGCTGCGCTCGCTCGCCGAGCTGCGCAGCCGCTTCCGAGTGGAGATCGGCGACATCGCGTTCGCGGCGCGTCTGCGCCGCGAGCCGGAGCTCAAGCGGGCGGTCGACGCCTGGCTCGCGGGCGCCGACGACCTCGCCTGGGTGGAATGGGAACAGCGCAAGCACGAGCGGCTCCTCGCCGCATAACCCGAAAGGACCGAATGGCAGCGACGAAACGGTACGACGTGAAAGACCTCGCGCTCGCGGCGGAGGGCAAGCGGCGGATCGAGTGGGCCGACCGGCAGATGCCGGTGCTGGCGGCGATTCGCGAGCGCTTCGAGCGCGATCAGCCGCTGAGCGGCCACAGGATCTCGGCGTGCCTGCACGTCACGACGGAGACCGCGAACCTCATGCGGACGCTGAAGGCGGGAGGCGCCGACGTGGTGCTCTGCGCCTCGAACCCGCTCTCGACGCAGGACGACGTCGCCGCCGCGCTCGTCGAGGAGTACGACATCTCCGTCTTCGCGATCAAGGGCGAGGACCACGACACGTACTACTCGCACATCGAGGCGGCGGTCGATCACAAGCCGCACCTGACGATGGACGACGGCGCCGACGTCATCGGCGTGCTCCACTCGGCGCGTCGCGAGCAGCTCGGCGACATCATCGCCGGCACGGAGGAGACGACCACCGGCGTCATCAGGCTCAAGGCGCTCGAGGCGGAGGGCAAGCTCGGCTTCCCGATCATCGCCGTCAACGCCGCGCAGACGAAGCACCTCTTCGACAACCGCTACGGCACGGGCCAGTCGACCGTCGACGGGATCATCCGCGCGACGAACGTCCTCCTCGCCGGCAAGAAGTTCGTCGTCGCAGGCTACGGCTGGGTCGGACGCGGAGTCGCCTCGCGCGCCCGCGGCATGGGCGCGCAGGTCATCGTCACCGAGGTCGATCCGCTGCCGGCGCTCGAGGCGTCGATGGACGGCTTCGACGTCATGCCGATGGAGAAGGCCGCCGTGGTCGGCGACCTGTTCTGCACCGCCACCGGCGACAAGCACGTCATCGCCCGCCAGCACATGGAGCTGATGAAGGACGGCGCCATCCTCTGCAACACGGGCCACTTCAACGTCGAGATCGACATCCCGGCGCTCCGCGACCTCGCAAGCGAGACGCGGGTCGCCCGTGAGTTCGTCGAGGAGTTCACGCTCGCCGACGGGCGCCGGCTCTACCTCATCGCCGACGGACGGCTCGTCAATCTCTCCGCTGCGGAAGGCCACCCGGCCCTCGTCATGGACATGTCGTTCGCGAACCAGGCGCTCGGCGTCGAGTACGCGGTGCAGCATGCAGGCGAGCTCGACCGCAAGGTGTATCCCGTGCCGGCCGAGATCGACAAGGAGATCGCGCGCCTGAAGCTCGCGACCATGGGCGTCGAGATCGACACGCTCACGGAGGAGCAGGCGCACTACCTCGCCTCGTGGGACGAGGGGACCTGAGGGTCAGCCGGGAAAGCTGCGCTTTCCCGGCTGGGGAGGTTGTGCTCCGCAGAGCGGCCGCCGGCGAAGCCGGCGGCCTCTTTGTCGTTTGGGCGGATGGTCGTGCTGCGCGCTTCGCGTCGGCGGTAGGTTGACGGCCCGTGGCTGAGCTGGAGCCCGAGGACATCGTTCGGCTCGAGGTCGGCGACTCGCCTCGGGTCGTGCTTCTCGACCAGCGGAGGCTGCCCGACGAGAAGGTCGAGCTCGTGTGCGCCTCGTCGGCCGAGGTGGCTGCGGCGATCCGGGAGATGGCCATTCGGGGGGCGCCGGCGATCGGGGTCGCCGCCGCGTACGGGCTCGCGCTCGCCGCGCTGCGCGGCGAGGATCCGGTCGAGGCGGAGCGCGTGCTCGCGGCATCGCGGCCGACCGCGGTGAACCTCCCGTGGGCGCTCGCGCAGATGCGCGACGACCCGACGCCGGAGCGGGCCCGCGCGCTCCACCGCGAGGAGGTCGACCGCTGCCGGCGGATGTCGGCGCATGCGGCCGAGCTGTTCGCTCCGGGAACGCGCGCGCTCACGCACTGCAACGCCGGCGGTCTCGCCACCGGCGGCTACGGCTCGGCCGTCGGCGCGCTCCGGACGGCATGGGAGCGCAACCTGCTTCGGCACGTCCTCGTCGACGAGACCCGGCCGCTGCTCCAGGGCGCGCGCCTCACCGCCTGGGAGCTCGAGGCGGTGGGCATCCCGCACACCGTCATCGCGGACGGCGCGGCCGCGGCGATGATGGCCGCCGGCGAGGTCGACCTGATCGTCACCGGCGCCGACCGGATCGCCGCGAACGGCGACGCAGCCAACAAGATCGGCACTTATGGTCTCGCGGTGCTCGCAGCCCACCACGGCATTCCGCTGTACGTCGTCGCGCCGACGTCGACCATCGACCCGGCAACGCCGACCGGTGCCGAGATCCCGATCGAGGAGCGCGACCCGCGCGAGATCACGACACGGTTTCCGGCACGGAATCCCGCATTCGACGTCACGCCCGCGCAGCTCATCACAGCGATCGTCACCGAGGACGGCATATGGACGGCCTGATCCTCGCTGCCGGCTACGCGACGCGGCTGCAGCCGCTCACCGACACCATCCCGAAGCACCTGCTTCCGGTCGGCGGACGGCCGATGGTCGACTGGGTGCTCGACAAGCTCCACAAGGCGGACATCGACCGCGTCCACCTCGTGACGAACGCGCGCTTCGCCGGCCAGTTCGACCGCTGGGCGGAGGGCAAGGACGTCGTCGTTCACAACGACGGCACGACTTCGAACGACGATCGGCTCGGCGCGATCGGCGACACGCGCTTCGTGCAGACGGCCGCCGGCCTCGACGACGATCTCCTCGTGATCGCCGGCGACAACCTCTTCGACTACTCGCTCGCCGACTTCGTCGCGTTCCAGCGGAGCAAGGACGGCGGCAGTGCGGTCGCCGTGCACGACGTCGGCGACCTCGAGCTCGTGCGGCAGTACAGCATCGTCGAGGTCGACGAAGACGACCGCATCCGCGACTTCGTCGAGAAGCCGACGCACCCGGCGACGACGCTCGCCGCAACCGCGACGTACCTGTACACGCGGGAGCACGCGCGCCTCGTGTCGACGTACCTCGACGAGGGCAATCCCCCCGACCAGCCGGGCCTCTTCGTCGCGTGGCTCCACAAGCGCGTGCCCGTGTACGCGTATCGCTTCCCCGGCGCCTGGTACGACATCGGCGACGCACACCAGCTGCTCGAGGCCGACAACCTCATGCGCGGCCGCCTCGGGCTGCCGCAGCGCGACACGTATTCGCTCGAATGACGTAACACCTCGCGGCCTATGGTCGCGACGTGCTCGATCTGATCCTGCCGCAGCGCTGTCTCGTCTGCGGCGGCGGGCGCACGCTTCTCTGCGACCCCTGCCGCGACGGTTTCGCGCAGCTCGAGCCACCGCTGTGCGAACGTTGCGGCGCGCCGACGGCGTGGGCTGTCCGCCGGTGCCGTGAATGCTCCGGCAGGCGCCTCGCGTTCGCGTCGGCGCGGGCGGCGGTGCCGTACGACGACCGCGTGCAGCGCTTCGTCTCGGGCTGGAAGGAGCGCGGGCTTCGCGGGCTCGCCGAGCACGCGGCGGAGGTCGTCGCCGGCCGCGTCGCGCGGCCGGACGCCCAGGTCGTCACCTTCGTCCCTCCGGACGCAGGCCGGCGCCGCGAGCGGGGCCACCATCCGGCCGAACGGCTCGCCCGAGCGCTGGCGCCGCGGTGGCGGCTGCCGTGCGTGCCGCTCCTCGAGCGGCCGCGCGAGGCGCCGCGCCAGCGCGGCCTGTCGCTCGTCGAGCGGCGCCGCAACGTCGCCGGCGCGTTCACCTCCGTCCGGGGGATCGCCGGCGTGGCGATCCTCGTCGACGATGTCTACACGACCGGCGCCACCGTCTCCGCAGCCGCCGCTGCACTTCGCGCCGCCGGCGCCGACCGCGTCGACGTGGTCACCTTCGCGCGTGCGGTTCGTACCTGGGGATATGGTTAAGACGCATCCAGACACCTGAGGAGGCGAGATGGAGCTCAACGTCAAGGGCAAGAACCTCGAAGTGAGCGACGCCATCAGGAGGTATGCCGAACGGAAGTTGGGCAAGCTCGACCGGCAGCTGAGCAAGCTCGCACGCGTCGAGGTGGAGCTCGCCGTCGAGAAGAACCCGTCGATCTCGGACAACCAGGTGGCCGAGGCCACGGTCTGGCTGAAGGGTCACACGCTGCGCGCCCGCGAGGCGACGCGCGACATGAGGATCTCGATCGACGAGCTCACCGAGAAGCTGATGCGCCAGGTGAAGGACGAGCGCGACCGCAAGGCCGCGAAGCGCAAGATCGACAAGCACGCACTCGACGCCGAAGCCGCGACGACAGACTCTTGAGCCTGTTCGGGCGGAAGGAGCCGCTGCACGAGCGGCTCGCGCGGGAGGGCGGGCTCGTCGAGAGCGAGTCGAGCGCCCCGTGGCGCGAAGTCGGCGTGCACGGCGTGCAGCGCGCGCGCGAGTGGGACGCGACCGTCGCCGCGGTCGTGCCCGACGTCGAAGGCGACGCGGCGACGTTCGTCGCCCTCCCCGACGGCTCGCTGCTCGTCGAGGAGGGGCCGGACAGCTCGCTGCAGGGGCTCGCGGACGCAGTCGAGCGGGAGCTCCAGCCGCCGTACCGTGCTCGGGCCGCGCGGCAGCGGGACGACCTCTGGGCGGTGCAGGCGCGCCGGATCGAGGTGATGGAGATCGGCGACGCCCCGAACGGCGACGTGCTCGATCTCACGCAGACCGCCGAAGACCGGGTCCTTCGCGTCGACGGCGAGCGAGTCTTCGGCACCGTCCCCGAGCTGGAGGCCCGCGGCCAGCGCGAGGGCCGCGACTACGCGGTGCACGCGGAGCGCCTGGACGGCGACCTCTGGGAGGTCAAGGCGGCGGCTCTGTAGGCCTCGGTACCCTGTCCCTGGATGTCGCAGCAGTTGGGTTCCCTCGAGAAGGTCCTGCGCGTCGGCGAGGGCCGGCGGCTCAAGCGGCTCGCCGAGCAGGCGGCCTACATCGGCACGCTCGAGCCGGAGTTCGAGAAGCTCTCGGATGCGGATCTCACTGCGAAGACGGTCGAGCTCCGCGAGCGCGTCGCGAACGGCGAGAGCCTCGACGAGATCCTCTTCGAGGCGTTCGCGGCCGTGCGCGAGGCGTTCAAGCGCACGATGGGCGTGCGCCCGTTCGACGTCCAGCTGATGGGCGGCATCGTCCTCCACGAGGGCGACATCGCCGAGATGAAGACCGGCGAGGGCAAGACCTTCGTCGCCGTGCACGCGCTCTACCTCAACGCGCTCAACGGCAAGGGCACGCACCTCGTCACCGTCAACGACTACCTCGCCAAGCGCGACCGTGAGTGGACGCTTCCCGTGTACACGGCACTCGGCATGACGACGGGAGCGATCGAGAACATGATGCCGTTCGAGCCGCGCCGAGCCGCCTACCAGGCCGACGTCACCTTCGGGACGAACTCGGAGTTCGGCTTCGACTACCTGCGCGACAACATGGCCGTCTCGCTCGACGGCGTCGTGCAGCGCGGTCATCCGTACGCGATCGTGGACGAGGTCGACTCGATCCTCATCGACGAGGCGCGCACGCCGCTCATCATCTCGGGTGAGCCGCAGACCGCGGCGCAGATCTACTACGACTTCGCGCGCGTCGCGCCGCAGCTCGTCCCGCATCGCTCGAGCCCCGGCGATCCGAAGGGGTACGCAGAGCAGGTCGGCGCGGACTACGAGTACGACGAGAAGCACAAGACCGTCGCCGTCACGGAAGCGGGCGTGGCGAAGGTCGAGCGCGCGCTGCGGATCGAGAACCTCTACGCGCCGCAGAACTCGCAGCTCGTCAACCACCTCATCCAGGCGCTGAAGGCGCAGGTGTTGTTCCAACGCGACATCGACTACGTCATCCAGGACGACGAGGTGAAGATCGTCGACGAGTTCACCGGCCGCATCATGGAGGGCCGCCGCTGGAGCGAGGGCCTCCACCAGGCCGTCGAGGCGAAGGAGGGCGTCCGCATCCAGGAAGAGCACCAGACGATGGCGACGATCACCCTCCAGAACTACTTCCGGCTGTACGACAAGCTCGGCGGCATGACCGGCACGGCGAAGACCGAGGAGAAGGAGTTCGTCGAGATCTACAACCTCAACGTCGTCGAGATCCCGACGAACGTGCCGGTGGCGCGCAACGACGAGCAGGACTACGTCTTCAAGACCAAGGAAGGGAAGTTCGCCGCGGTCGCACGCGACATCAAGGAACGCGTGGAGAAGGGCCAGCCCGTCCTCGTCGGCACGATCGCGGTCGAGACGTCGGAGTATCTGTCACAGCTGCTGACGCGCCAGGGCGTGAAGCACAACGTCCTGAACGCGAAGGAGCACGCGCGCGAGGCGGAGATCATCAAGGACGCCGGACAGCCCGGCGCGGTCACGATCGCGACGAACATGGCGGGCCGCGGCGTCGACATCAAGCTCGGCGACGGCGTCCTCGAGGTCGGCGGGCTCTACGTCCTCGGCACCGAGCGGCACGAGTCGCGCCGCATCGACAACCAGCTGCGCGGCCGCTCCGGCCGCCAGGGCGACCCCGGCCTGACGCGCTTCTACCTCTCCGGCGAGGACGATCTCGTGCGCCTGTTCGCCGGCGACCGGATCAAGGGGATCATGGAACGCTTCAAGATCCCGGAGGACCAGCCGATGGAGGCGAAGATCCTCAGCCGGCAGATCGAGGGCGCGCAGAAGAAGGTCGAGGAGCAGAACTTCGTCATGCGCAAGAACGTCCTCAAGTACGACGACGTCCTCAACCGCCACCGCGGCCGCATCTACGAGCAGCGGCGCCAGGTGCTCGAGGGCGACGACATGTCGGAACAGGTGAAGCTCTGGATCGACGAGGTCGTCGAGGACACCGTCCGCCAGTTCACCGACGAGGCGTACGCCGAGGAATGGGACCTCGAGGCGCTGACGAACGCGATGGCTGCGCTCTACCAGACCGAGATCACCGCGAAGGAGCTCAAGGAGGATCTCGGCGACATCACGCGCGAGTCGCTCATCGAGGAGTTCCAGACGGACGCGCGCGACGAGTACGAGGCGAAGGAGGAGGAGTTCGGCTCCGAGCTCATGCGCGAGCTCGAGCGCTTCGTCATCCTCCAGGTCGTCGACGTCCGCTGGCGCGAGCATCTCGACCACATGGACTACGTCCGCGAGGGCATCGGGCTGCGCGCGATGGCACAGAAGGACCCGCTCGTCGAGTACACCGCGGAAGGCGAGCGCGTCTTCACGGAGCTCAGCCGCTCGATCCGCAGCGAGGTCGTGCTCCATCTCTTCCACGCCGAGCTCGCGCCCGAGCAGGCGCAGCAGGAGCTCGCACAGCAGCAGCAGGGGAACGGCGGCGTCACGTACGAGCACGAGACCACCGCCGGCGCGGATGCGATCGGAGCGGCCGCAGGCACGACGCTCGGCCTCTCGCCGGTGGCCGTGCAGACGGGCGACCACACGAAGCGGGGACGCAACGATCCCTGCTGGTGCGGCTCGGGCAAGAAGTACAAGAAGTGCCACGGCGCCTGACCCGTGACGTTCGTCATATCGAAGTCGTGACGGCCGCCTCTACCGCAGCCGTCCGGCGGCACGCACCATGGCAGACATGATCGAAGCAATCGAGAGGCCCGTCACGGCGACCGGGGGCGTGACCTTGAGCGGCCTGACGAAGTCCTTCGCCGGCGAGGGCGGCACGGTGCACGCCGTGCGCGGCATCGACATCTCGGTGCCCGCCGGCGAGACCGTCGCCCTGCTCGGGCCGAACGGCGCCGGCAAGTCGACGACGATCGACATGACCCTCGGCCTGCTGCCGCCCGACGAGGGCTCCGCGCAGGTGTTCGGCATGTCGCCGCGCGAGGCGGTCGCGTCGGGCCGGATCGGCGCGATGCTCCAGACGGGCGCGCTCATCCGCGACCTTTCCGTCCGCGAGCTCATCACGATGGTCGCGTCGCTCTACCCCAAGCCGCTCGGCGTCGACGAGGCGATCGAGCTCGCCGGCATCGGCGAGATCGCCGGCCGGCTCACCCAGAAGCTCTCCGGCGGCGAGACGCAGCGCGCGCGCTTCGCGGCCGCGCTCGTCAGCAACCCCGACCTGCTCGTCCTCGACGAGCCCACCGTCGCGATGGACGTCGAGGCGCGGCGCGCGTTCTGGGCGACGATGCGCGAGTTCGCATCCGGCGGCCGGACGGTGCTCTTCGCGACGCATTACCTCGAGGAGGCGGATGCGTACGCCGATCGCGTCATCCTCATGGCGAACGGACGCATCGTCGCCGACGGGTCGCCGGGCGAGATCAAGGGGATGGTCGGAGGCCGGCGGATCAGGGCGACGCTGCCGCGCGCGAGCGTCTCCGAGCTCGAGTCGCTCCCCGGCGTGACGCGCGTCGAGCGCCACGGCGAGTCGGTCACGCTCAGCTGCTCCGACTCCGACGTCGCGATCCGAGCCCTGCTCGCGCGCTTCTCGGACGCGAGCGACATCGAAATCGCCGGCGCAGGGCTCGAGGACGCCTTCGTCGAGCTGACCGGAAGGGAGGAAGCCGAATGATCTTCACCACGTACACCCGCTTCGAGCTCCTGCGGACGTTTCGCAACCGGCGCTTCCTCGTCTTCGCGTTCGGCTTCCCGCTCGTGCTCTACATCCTCATCGCGGCGCCGAACCGGCACACGCACAACCTCGCCTCGAGCGGCATCTCCGCGCCGGTGTACTTCATGGTCGGGCTGCTCACCTTCGGGACGATGAACGCGATGCTCTCGGCCGGTGCGCGCATCGCTGCCGAGCGGTCCGTCGGCTGGAACCGGCAATTGCGCATCACGCCGCTGACGCCGCGCACGTACTTCCGGACGAAGGTGCTGACGGGGTATGCGATGTCGCTCGTCACGATCGGCCTGCTCTACGCGGCCGGCTTCGCGCTCGGCGTCCGGCTGCCGGCCGGAGACTGGCTGCGGATGACGTTCCTCATCCTCGTCGGGCTCATCCCGTTCGCGGCGCTCGGCATCCTCATGGGCCACCTCCTGACCGCCGACTCCGTCGGTCCGGCACTCGGCGGCACGACCGCCCTGCTCGCCTTCCTCGGCGGGGTCTGGTTCCCGCTCGGGAACCACGGCGTGCTGCATGCGATCGCGCAGCTGCTGCCGTCGTACTGGCTCGTGCAGGCCGCGCACGTCGGCATCGGCGGGTCCGGCTGGGGCGCGCACGGGTGGCTCGTCCTCGCGGCGTGGGCGGCGGGGGCGACGGTGCTCGCCCGGCGCGCATACGTGCGCGACACAAAACGGGCATAGTCGAGGCGTAGTGGTGCGCCTGAGCTCGATCGTCGCGTGGCAAAGCCCCGGCACGGCCGAGATGGATGCCACGCGGCGGCTCCGGGTCACCGCGGGCGTCGGCCTCGGGCTCCTCTTCCTCACGGGCCCCACCGCCGATCTCGCCCGCAGCTCGCTGCCGGCCGCACGGCTGGCGGCGGTCGCGGTCGGATTCGCCCTCTTCCTGGCGGTCTACGTCGAGCTGGTGCGGCCGGGAAGCGGCTGGTACCGGCACGGCCCGCGCTCGACGCTCGCCGGGCTCACGACCCTGCTCGCCCTCGCGGTCGCGACGCGGGCGCTCGGTGCGCCGTCGTCGTTCGACCTGCTCTACGTGTTCTTCGCCGCCGCCGTCGGCATGCGCCTGCAGGCCCGCGCGGCCCTCGTCGTCATCGTCACGACCGGCGTGAGTCTCGCCGTGGCCCTGAGGCTGGCGGGGGAGAGCAGCTCGTCGTACGGCGCGAAGGGTCTGTCGGAGATCGCGATCGGGGCGATGATGGTGGCGTTCGCGCGTCAGATCCGCGTCAACGGCGAGCTACGACGGGCGCGCGGCGAGATCTCCCGCCTCGCCGTGTCGGAGGAGAGGCTGCGCATCGCGCGCGACCTGCACGACCTGCTCGGGCACAGCCTGTCGACGATTGCGCTCAAGAGCGAGCTCGCGGCACGGCTCGTCGAGAGCGATCCCGCGCGTGCCGCGTCCGAGATCGCCGACGTCCAGGACGTCAGCCGGCAGGCGCTCGCCGAGGTGCGCGACGCGGTGCAGGGCTACCGCCAGCTCGCGCTCGACGACGCGCTCGCCGGGGCGCGGAGCGCGCTCACGGCCGCCGGCATCGACTGCGAGCTGGAGGGGATGCCGGCCGACCTGCCCCAGGACGTCGAGGAGGTCTTCGCGTGGGCCGTCCGCGAGGCGACGACGAATGTCGTCCGCCACAGCGGCGCCGAGCGATGCGCGGTGCGCATCCGCGACGGGGTGGGGGAGGCGGTCATGGAGGTCGAGGACGACGGCCGGGCGGCCTCGGGCGCCGTTCGCGCGGGAAGCGGCCTGGCCGGGCTCGCCGAGCGCGTCGAGGCGATCCGCGGCCGGCTCGAGGCGGGAACCGCTCCGGGCGGCGGCTTTCTCGTGCGTCTCGTCGTCCCGCTGCAGACGTGATCCGCGTCCTCATCGCCGAGGACCAGGCGATGGTGCGCGGCGCGCTCGCGAGCCTGCTCTCGCTCGAGCCCGACATCGAGATCGTCGCCGAGGTCGAGCGCGGCGATGCCGTCGTCGACGCGGCCGCGAGGCACGAGGCGGACGTCGCGCTCCTCGACATCGAGATGCCTGGGATCGACGGGCTCGCGGCCTGCGCTGCGCTGACGCGCGCGCGGCCGCAGACGCGCGTGATCATCGTGACGACGTTCGGCCGCCCGGGCTACCTGCGTCGCGCGTTCGAGAACGGCGCGAGCGGCTTTCTCCTGAAGGATGCCCCCGCGAGCGAGCTGGCCGCCGCCATCCGCAGCGTCGCGGCCGGCGGTCGCGCCGTCGACCCGGCGCTCGCGGCCTCGGCGATCACCGACGGCGAAAGTCCGCTGACGGAGCGCGAGCACCAGGTGCTCGCGGCTGCGGTCGGCCACGACACGGCGGCGGACATCGCCGCGGCGCTCCATCTCAGCGAGGGCACCGTGCGCAACTACCTCAGCTCGGCGATCCGGAAGCTCCGAGCGCGGAACCGGCGCGAGGCGATCGACGCCGCGATCGAGAAGGGCTGGCTCTGACCGCTACCATCGTTCGCGCAATGGCAGACGAACGCGAACGCACGCTGCACGAGCAGCTCGAGGAGATCGGGGCCCAGCTGGACTGGGTCCGTGGTTACCTTTGACGTCGCTTCGCTGACGTCCCGTCTCACGGAGCTCGAGGAAGAGCTCGCGAAGCCCGATTTCTGGAACGACCAGCAGCGCGCGGCGAAGCTGTCGGCCGAGGCATCGCGCGTGCAGCGCAAGCTCCAGCGGTACGAGGAGCTGCAGGGGAACGTCGCGTTCCTCCAGGAGGGCGCCGGCTCGTTCCCGGAAGAGGAGCTGCTGCCCGTCCTCCACGACGTCCAGCGCGAGCTCGGCCAGCTCCAGGAGGACGCGCTCTTCTCGGGCGAGTACGACGCCGGTGACGCGGTGCTCACGATCCAGGCCGACGCCGGTGGAACGGACGCGCAGGACTGGGCGGAGATCATCCTGCGCATGTACCTCCGCTGGGCGGAGCGCCGCGGCTTCAAGACCGAGCTGCTCGAGACGAGCCCGGGCGAGGAGTACGGCATCAAGTCCGCGACGCTCACCGTCAAGGGCGAGAACGCGTACGGGATCCTCAAGGCCGAGCGCGGGAAGCACCGCCTCGTCCGGCTGAGCCCGTTCGACCAGGCGCACCGCCGGCACACGAGCTTCGCGCAGGTGATCGTCGCTCCGCTGCTCGAGGACACGGCGGCGATCGAGATCGACGACGACGACATTCGCATCGACACGTTCCGGTCGTCCGGCGCGGGCGGCCAGCACGTGAACAAGACCGACAGCGCGGTGCGCATCACGCATCTGCCGACGAACCTCGTCGTCTCGGTGCAGAACGAGCGCAGCCAGTCGGCGAACAAGGAGACGGCGATGAAGATCCTGCGGTCGCGGCTCGCCGAGCGGGCGGAGGAGGAGCGCGAGGCGGAGCTCGCCCGCGAGCGCGGCGGCGTGAACATGGGTTTCGGCGGCAACGCCGTCCGCAGCTACGTCCTTCACCCGTACCAGCTCGTGAAGGATCACCGCACCGACTTCGAGATGGGGAACACGCAGGCCGTCCTCGACGGCGAGCTCGACGGCTTCATTCGCGCGTATCTCCTGCAATCGGCAGGAAACGGCGGCTAGCGCGCCGAACGGTTCGCTAGACTCGGGCATCCGGTTCCGGGGTCTGGCGACCGGTTTGAGGACGTGACAGAGCTTCAGATAGAGCCACAAGCGGCAGCGGCGGCCGAGCAGGACGGGCGGGCGCTGCTCGGCGTGGGCGCGATGATCGCGTTCGACGCGGTCACGAAGATCTACGAGCCCGACGTCGCCGCGCTGCGCGACGTGACGTTCGTCATCGAGAAGGGCGAGTTCGTGTTCATCGTCGGCGCGTCCGGCTCGGGCAAGTCGACGCTCATCAAGCTCCTGCTCAAGGAGATCGACGCGACGGCCGGCCGGATCATGGTCGGCGGCCGTGACCTCTCGCGCCTCAAGCACAGCCAGGTGCCGCTCCTCCGCCGCAACGTCGGCTGCGTCTTCCAGGACTTCAAGCTGCTCCCGAGCCGCAGTGCCGCCGACAACGTCGCGTATGCGCTCAAGGTCCAGGGCGAGAGCCGCGCGTCGATCCGGCGCAAGGTGCCGGAGGTCATGAACATGGTCGGCCTCGCGCACAAGATGAACTCGTTCCCCGACGAGCTCTCGGGCGGCGAGCAGCAGCGCGTCTCGATCGCGCGCGCCGTCGTCAACCACCCGCCGCTCCTCGTCTGCGACGAGCCGACGGGGAACCTCGACCCGGACACGTCGGTCGGGATCATGCAGCTTCTCTACCGCATCAACCGTGCCGGCACGACGATCCTCATGGTGACCCACGACCGCGAGATGGTCGACAAGATGCGCAAGCGCGTGATCGCGCTCGAGGACGGCCGGCTCGCGCGTGACGAACGCCGCGGAGGGTACGCCTCGGAATGAGCAAGGTCCGCTTGATCTTCTCCGAGGCGTGGTCCTCGATCAGCGCGAACATCTCGACGTCGTTCGCGGCGACGATCACGGTGCTCATCTCGATGTTCCTGCTCGGCCTCTTCATCGCGCTCGGCACGTGGGTGCTGTCGTACAGCAACCACGTGAAGCGGGAGCTCGTCGTCAAGGTGTACTTCGCGACGGGCGCGCATCAGCCGACGCAGGCGCAGGAGTACCAGGTGGGGCAGCGTCTCAAGAACGATCCGCGTGTGAAGCTCGCGACGTTCGTCTCCAAGGAGGCGGCGTTCAAGTCCGAGTCGAAGAAGATGCCGAGCTTGTACGCGAACGTGCCGTCGAACCCGCTGCCGGACTCGTGGGTGGTGAAGCTCAAGAACGCGAACGACTCGCCGAAGCTCGGCCGTGAGATCCAGGCGCAGGTGCACGACCCGACGCAGAAGGCGTTGTGGCCCGGCGTGAACAGCGTCGCGTGGGGAGACAAGACGACGCAGCGGGTGCTCACCGTCGCGGAGGTGATCTCCATCGTCTTCCTCGTCGCGATCGTGCTGCTCGTGACGGCGTCGACGCTGCTCATCGCGAACACGATCCGCCTCTCGATCTTCGCGCGCCGTCGCGAGATCGAGGTGATGAAGCTCGTGGGCGCGACGAACTGGTTCGTGCGCGGCCCGTTCATGCTCGAGGGGCTGCTGCAGGGGCTCGTCGGCTCGATCTTCGCCGTCATCCTCCTCGTGCTCGGGAAGTCCGTGGCCTTGCCGTCGATCCTCGGCCACCTGCACAGCACGAGCGACGTGCACGCGCTCCCGTTCGCGATCAACGCGCTCTCCCTCGTCGCCGCCGGCCTCCTCCTGGGAGCCGCCGGCTCCGGCTTCACGCTGCGCCGCTTCCTCCAGGTCTAGTCTCGGCCGAAAGTGCTGCGCACTTTCGGCCGCTGAAGGGTCCCGCTTCGCGGGAGCGCCCGCCGGCCGAGCCGGCAGGCTCTTGGGCTGTCAGCGGCGGTTTGGTTCTGCGCGTTCGATCGTGCCTGCGGCAGGATCGAACGCTGGTCCGGCCGCCACGAACGCTCTTGCGTTCGCGTCTGCCCTGATCGTCTCGCGGCTCCAGAGGATCGCCGGCCCTAGCGGTCGGCCGATCTACGCTCTATGCTCGCGAGCCATATGCGGCGGCGCGCCTTGATGCTGGCGGCTGCGACCCTCCTGCTCGCCGGGCCCTTCGTGGCCGGGTACCTCCTGTCCCAGCCCGACCGCGCGACCGCGCCCGTCGCCGTTCCGAGCCTCGTCGACGAGGTCCGGGAAGCGCTCGCGGCGCGCTACTACCGGCCGGTGCCGGCGCACGTGCTCGAGCTCGGCTCCGTGAACGAGATGCTCTCCGCGCTCGGCGACCCGTACACGTCGTATCTCGATCCGCCGAACTACCGGCTCGTGCGGCGCGACACGGCGGCGGCGTACTCGGGCATCGGCATCGGCGTCCTCCCGACCGCGAAGGGGCTCGTCGTCGCCTCCGTCGCGCGGTCGGCGCGGCTCGCGGGCGTCCATGTCGGCGACACGATCGTCGGCATCGGCGACCGCACCGCGGTGGGGCTCGGGGAGGCGCAGGCCGTCGCGCGCATCGCCGGCCGGGTCGGGACGCGCGTCCACCTCCGGCTGCTCCGTCACGGCAGCACGCTCGGCGTCGACGTGACCCGCGGCCTCGTGCGGCCGCCGACCGTGCAGGCGCGGCTGCTCTCGTACGACGGCTCCCGGTGGGGCGACATCCGGCTCGCGGTCTTCCGTTCCTCCGCGGCCACGCTCGTCGGCCGGGAAGTCCGGCGGCTGCAGCAGCAGGGGGCGAGAGGCTTCGTCCTCGACCTCCGCGGCGACCCCGGCGGCCTCCTCAGCCAGGCGATCGCCGTGTCGTCGCTCTTCCTCGGTCACGGCGTCATCGTGTCGCTCTCCGGCGCGCATTACGTCCACGAGGTCTTCCGCGCGAAGCCCGACGTCGTCACGCATCTGCCGCTCGTCGTGCTCGTCGACCGGTACACGGCGAGCTCGGCCGAGATCGTCGCCGCCGCGCTGAGCCAGGACGGGCGCGCGACGCTCGCCGGCGAGCGGACGTTCGGCAAGGGCGTCGTCCAGGCTGTCGACCCGCTCGACAACGGCGCCGCGCTCATGCTCACCGTCGCGCGGTACTACACGCCCGACGGGAGCGAGATCGCCCACGTCGGCATCGTGCCGCAGCTGCATGCGGTGGACGACCCGCGGACGCCGACGGACGAGGCGCTTGCGGTTGCGCTCCACGCGCTCGCGCTTCCCGCGTCCTAGAGGCGCCGCTACCGTGGCTCCATGTCCCGGGGCCGCCAGAAACGACCGTCGCGGAGCCGGCGCCACGAGCGCCGGGAGCCGCGCAGCAAGCCCGTCCCCGAGCTGACCGTCCGCCTGCCGCACCGGACGACCGAGCCGGAGACGGTCGTCGCGCACCTCGGGCCGACCAACTCCGGCAAGACGCACGACGCGCTCCGCTTCCTCGTCGAGTCCGGCCGCGGTGTCTACGCGGCGCCGCTGCGGATGCTCGCGCAGGAGGCGCACCGCCGGCTCTCGGCCGAGCTCGGCGACGACCGCGTCGGCATCGTCACCGGCGAGGAGCGCGGCAACCCGGACGCGCCGATCGTCTGCTGCACGGCGGAAATGGCGCCCATGCGCGGCGAGACGCTCGTCCTCGACGAGGTGCAGTGGGCCGAGGACGAGGAGCGCGGCTCGGCGTGGACGCGCCTCATGCTCGGCGGCGAGTACCGGCACATCCTCCTGCTCGGCGCGGTCGAGGCGCTGCCGCTCGTGCGCCACGCGTTCCCGAACGCCGACGTGCGCTTCTTCGAGCGCAAGGCGCCGCTCGACTGGGTCGGCCGGCGCGGCATCGCCGGCCTGAAGCCGGGGACCGTCGTCGTCGCGTTCAGCCGTCGCGCCGTCATCGGGCTCGCGGGCGAGCTCAACCAGTTCCACCCCGGACGCGTGGCTGCGCTCTACGGCGCGATGCCGCTCGCGTCGCGGCGGGAGGAGATCGACCGCTTCCTCGCCGGCACCGCCGAGGTCTGCGCCGCCACCGACGTGCTGGGCCACGGCGTCAACTTGCCGTGCGAGACATTGCTGTTCGCGGAGACGGAGAAGTTCGACGGCCGCGCCCGCCGCGATCTCGAGCCGTGGGAGATCGCGCAGATCGCGGGCCGCGCCGGACGCTTCGGCTTCCACGAGCGCGGCAACGTCGGCGTCCTCACCGGCGTGCCGTGGGCCGATCCCGATCCCGAGCTCGTCCGCGCCGCGCTCACGCCGCACGTCGAGCTGCCGGGCGGCCACTACGGCTACCGCGTCGTCGACACCGGGCGCCTGCGCGCGCAGCTCGACGACCTGAACGTCACGCGGGTCGACGATCTCGAGCCGGCGCTGCACGCGTGGCGGAACGCGGCGCTCCGCTACTGGAGCGTCGACGGATGGCTCGCGGTCGAGTCGATCCAGCCGCTGCTCGCGCGGCTCGACGCCGTCCGGGATGCGTTGCGCCATTCCCGCCGCCGGCTGGAGCTGCGCGACGTCTGGAAGCTCATGCAGGCGCCGATCGACGAGGACGGCCTGCCGCTGCTCGGCACCCTCGCGTGCGCGCTCGCGGGCGACCAGCCGCAGAAGACCGTCCTCGGCTGGCTCCTCGATCCGCTGCGCCTGCAGGCGGCGGGGCTCTCCGAGGCGGAGCAGGCCGCCCGGGAAGCCTCGATCCTGCGCTGGTTCGCGCTCCAGTACCCGGGCGTGGGGGGCGTGACGATCGAGAAGGCGGCGGCGCTCGAGGAGGCGGCGTCGGCCCGCGTCGTCGAGGAGCTCCGGGCCGAGATCGCGGAGCCGACCATCGGCCGCTGCCGCGCCTGCGGCTCCCGGACGGCCCCGTGGGCGACGCTCTGCGACCGCTGCTTCATGGCGCGCGGGTACCGCGCACGCCGCTGACGGGAAAATCCCGATGCAGCCGCCGGGGGCCTCGCGGCAGGCTGCAGGCATGGCATCCCAGGCGCAATTCAGCGACAAGCACGACGAGTTCAGGGCCTGGACCGACCAGCTCCGCGCGACCGCGAGGGCCCTGCCGGGCCTCGAGCCGGGCGACCGCCTGACGCTCGTCGCCGACCTCGTCGCCTTCCTGCACGAGAAGATCGAGCCGCACACGCGGATCGACGAGCAGGTGCTCTATCCGCTCGCCGAGGCGGGCAGCGGCTCGCCGCTCGCGTCGGCGTCGATGGCGTACGACCATCTCGCCATCCGGTCGTGGATCGCGAAGCTCGCAGAGGCGGACGAGCAGGACGTGCCGACGCTCCAGGAGCTCCTCTACGGCCTCGACGCGCTCATCCGCGTCCACCTGTGGAAGGAGGACGAGCTGTTCGTGAAGCCGCTCGGCTCCTCGACGTGGCCGGCCTCCGGTGCATAGGGCGTACCCCTTTTCGGCGCCATCCCTGCGGAAAACTCGGGATGGATCGACGCCGCCGGCGGTCTGATGAGTAGAGGTATGCGGCAGCCCGACAACGATCGGGTCCTCGATTGGCATGAAGAACTGCGCCGGATCGAGCCCGAGCTCGCCGATCTTCCCGACGAGGCACGGGTCGCGGTGCTACGGCTCGTGGAGCTTTTCGTGGACGAGGACACGGACTCTTCAGACCGAGCCGCCTAGCTCCCTACACTTGCCCGATGGCGAAGCCGACGGGCGAGAAGCTGATCTCCGACAACCGCCGCGCGCGGCACGACTACCACCTCCTCGACCGCTTCGAGGCGGGGCTCGTGCTCGCGGGGACGGAGGTCAAGGCGCTGCGCGAGGGGAAGATCTCGCTCCAGCAGGCGTACGCGGAGGTCAACGAGGGCGAGGCGTGGCTCGTCGGCGTGCACATCTCCGAGTACGGGCAGGGAAATCGCGCGAACCACGACCCCGACCGGCCGCGCAAGCTCCTGCTCCACCGGCGCGAGATCGACCGGCTGTACGGGCAGGTGCGGGAGAAGGGCGCGACCATCGTCCCGACGCGGATGTACTTCAAGGACGGGCGCGTGAAGGTCGAGCTCGCGCTTGCGAAGGGCAAGGAGCTGCACGACAAGCGGCGCGACATCGCCGCCCGCGACGCGAAGCGGCAGATGGAGCGCGAGCTGGGGCGGCGGCGCTGACCCTCTAGTCGACCGCGAGCAGGTCGACGACGAAGACGAGCGGCTCGTGCGGCGCGATGACGCCGTTGCCGGCGCCTCGGGCGCCGTACGCGAGCGCGGACGGGATGGTCAGCTTGCGCCGGCCGCCGACGCGCATTCCCGCCACGCCCTGATCCCAGCCGGGGATGACCTGCCCCTTGCCGAGCGCGAACCGGAACGGCTCGCCCCGGTTCCACGAGGCGTCGAACTCGTCCCCGGAGCGGAAGGCGACGCCCGTGTAGTGGACGGTCACCTTGCTGCCGGCCGTCGCCTCGTCGCCGTCGCCGACGACGAGGTCGTCGATCACGAGCTCGAAGGGGATGTCGCCGTCCGGCTTCTCGATCGTGGGGCGCTCGAGTGGCACGGCAGGAGCCTAGCTACACTGTGCGACAACACACATACGGGGGCGACCTGGTTTCGACGTGGTCGATCCATCCGGTTGAGCTGCAAGCCGAGGTCGCCGGTTGGCCTCGTAAATCCACCGGCAAACAACAAATGCGAATCCTCGTGATCTCGCACTCGCTGCCTAGTCTCTAGGGACTAGTAGGCGACGCCCTTCCGGGTTGGGCCCGTGGCCCGGAGCGGCGCCAACCAACGGGCTCGGCGCCACCGGGAACGTCAATCGCCCGGAGCGCGACAGCAAAGGATGACTAGCCCGTCGGTAGGACGGCTGCACTCCGGCCGCCGGGCGAAATCAAAGGGCAGCCTAAGCTTGTAGATGCTCATCCGGTGCGGCTGCGGACGCGGGTTCGATTCCCGCCGCCTCCACTTTGATGGTTCTGCCTAGCGTTCGGGATTGGCCGGTGATCGGCTGCTCGAACGCGTTTTCTTCCTCGTTTCGCGTGTGACCGACTGTCCGCGGTGTGATCGCGCGCTGTTCGTCGCGCCGTATGGGTTCGACAGGACGCACGGGCGCACCCGCTTTCGGCGGGTGTTCCCGTTGGTGTTCCGGTTGAGGTGGGGGAGGCAGCGCTTCGGTCAAGCTGGAGCTCCCGCCCACGGAGACCACTCCCGTCTCGGTCGTGAGTCCAACAAGCAGGCACACTCCCGCGACGCGGGCGAGATGTGCAGGCCCGGGAAGCGAAGCCGCCGCACGTTCGAGCACGTCCCGGATCGCTGCGATGAACTGCCCCCAGGTGATCCGCGCCCGGCCGGTTGCGGTGTAGTGCGGCGCGGTCCCACCGCCTGTCAACCAGCCGATGACGAAGAACGGATCGAACGCCACCCCCGACAGCGGCATGAGCCGCCGCCAGGGGCGAGCGTCCGTCACGATATCCGGGAAGTGCGGACTCGCCACCGACTGACTCGTTACGAGGCACTCCCGAGGGCCGGGCCCCCCGAGAAGCTCGGCGCGCTCTGCGCGGACAGGATGGGGGAGTCGCGCTTGAAACCCCACACGGTGCAGTACACGCCGAGGAAGAGTTCCCACGCGAACTCTGGGATCGTCGCGATCCCTTGGAGTCCGTGCAGCGTGCTGCTCGGGTGGTTGCCGCCGAACAGGATGGCCGTCCCGGTGATGATGATCAGCGGCCCGCCGATGAGGCCCAGCCACGCCGCCCGTCGTGGCACGAGGCCGGAGCGATACATCAGGTAGCCGAGGATCAGCCCGTTCCCCCAGCCGACGACCCAGCCTGGTCCGAGCAAGAAAGTCCAGTCCTTGATCGCCGCAAGTGTGTACGCGATCCCACCCCCCGCCGCGCCGACGGCGTGATTGCGCAAGCTGACGACCGCGACCATGCAGAGGATGCCCACGAGGATGAACGTGCATTCGAACACCCGCGCACCCACATAGCCGAGCGACAGCTCCTCATTCTGCCGTCTAAGGATCGGGAAGATCACGACCGCCGTGCCGATGTTGGCGATGATGAGCAGCAGCTCCAGCAAAGCTCCGAACAGAACCTGCTTGTCGTGCCCGGCACCCGTGATGTAGCTCGCCTTGTGTCGGAGCACGGTCTCGTACAAGAACAGCGCCGGAATCGACGTGACGAACGTGATGAGGTAGAGCACGCCGAAGGCGCGCGCGCGCTTCTGATCCTGAGACATGCCTGCCGAAACCCCTTCCCCCGGCGTTGGCAGCAGGTGAATTCCTGGCGCCAACCCCCGACCGGATAGAGGACGAACGTATGCACAACAGCCGGGTTTCTTTCAAGGCCATACATCGCAGACCGACGCAACCTTCAAAGTCGCGTTCGGGAGCACGATCGGGGCCGACGTGATCGAGCTCGTCCGCTCGATCGGCACACGCTGAACGTCCAGAACGTTCCTATTCACTCTCGGTTCACCCAGGCCCGCCGGAGCTGGCGGTGAACTGCACGTCGAAGCCGCCGCCGCCAACGCTTCGGCATGCCTTCTCGGCCTTCCGGAACTTGGGCGAGTTCGGGTCGGTGGCAATCTTGATCAGCCCTTGGCCGTTGGGCTCGGGAAAGTCGGGCTCCCCGTTGGCCCGCATGCAGTCGCTCCATTTGAGCGCGTTGGCCGCCATCTGGGCGGGAGTCGTCTTCTCGAAGCCGGGCGGGAGGTACCTCTGGCAGGCCTTGTCGGCGGACTGGTACTGCGGTGCATGCGGGTCGAGGTCGCTCCCCGGGCTGATGTGGACGTGAAAGTCGTACCCGCCCAGCGGCGAGGGCACCGGATCCGGGAAGTCGCCGATCCGATGGGCGCGCATGCACACTGCGTACTGCAGCAACTGCGCCTCCGTAGGCCCCGACTGGCTGGAGGAGCTCGAGCCGGCGGGAGTGGTCGTCGTCTCTCCGTTGCCGAGGCTGGCGACCCCGCTGTGCGCCGACCCGCCGCCGCAGCCCGTCACCAGGAAGCTCGAGGCCGCCACCAGCGACAGGACGATCGCAACGCGGGTAGTCGCCCTCGTCACGTGCCCAGTGTCGCACGCCTCATAACGGCAGGGCGGATGGCCGCCGGAGACCGTTGGAGACTCAGTACCGGCGGCGCCGGTCGGCGGACGTGTAGATCTGCCGTCCGCAGCTCGGGCACTCCGTCGGCGGGCGGAAGAGGCTCAGCCGGCGGCTGCAGTGCGGGCAGCGGAGCTTGCGCGTGAGCCTCTGGCGGATGTCCCCGAACGTCACTCCCCGACCGTACACCGTTAGCATCACGGCCGTGCGCCGGCTGAGCCTCCTCGCGGTGCTCGCGCTCGCGGGCTGCGGGGGCGGTGGATCGCACGGCCACACGCAGACCGTCGGCGCCTACGGAACCTTCACGGCGGCCACGGTCGCCTCCTTGCCCGGTGGGTCGGCGAACTGCCGGAAGGACGGGGAGGACTTCGCCCGCGACGCGAAGCGGTTCGTCGCGCACACGACGACGGCCGCCTCCTACCCCGCCGATCTCTACTACATGATCATCCGCGAGGACTTCGCCGACTTCGAGGCGCGCGGCTGCGCGCCGTCGTATCTCCACGACCCGCTCGTGCAGCGGCTGACCGTATCCGAGCGCCGCGTGCTCGTCGCGGACCTGCCATCCGCGATGGCCGCGACCGTCCGCGCTGCTCTCTAGAGCGCGAGCGGCTGCGCCGCGCCGAGCTGCCGCCCGCCCGCGTCGACGGCGGCGACGGACACGTAGCCCCCGGTCGACGGCAACGTCATCGCCGTCTCGAAGCCGTGGCGGAGATGCGTGACCGCGGCGGTCAGCCGGCTCGGGTGCTTGCCCGTGAGGATCTGCCAGTGCGTGATGCCGGTCGCGCCGTTCCAGCTCGCGTAGACGGTCATCGTCCCGTCGCCGTTCTGGCGCACGGCCATCGCCGGCCGGCCGGTCGGCTTCGCGTTCCACTCGAAGCGGAACGCGCGATAGCCGACCTGGCCGTCCGCGAACCGCGCGTCGAAGCGCAGCGCGCCGTGCTCGTCGAACTCGCTGAACGAGCCGGCGGTGCCCCAGCCGACGAAGACGCCGCCGTCGCCGAGCTGCTGGACGTTCCCCATCGCCCACGTCGTGCGGCCGTCGCCGGGCTTCCACTCCTGCACGAACGACGCGTGCATCTTCTTCATGTCGAGCGCGACGCGCATGCCGCGCGAGCCGGTCTTGTCCGTCGGCGCCGCCGCGTTGTTGTCGAAGATCGTGATCGTGCCGTCCGGATGATGGCGGACGTCGTGCTGGTACGCGAACGTCGCGGCGGGGTCGATCGAGAAGTCGCTCTTCGTCCCGCCGAGACGCCAGATGACGTTCCCCGTCTTGCGGTCGACCTTGTACACGGTCGAGGTGTGGCGGGCCGAGACGAGGAGGTTGCCGTCGGTGTCGACGTCGATCGAGTTGAGGTGGAAGTAGTCGACGTTGCCCGCCGCCGTGACGTTCGTCATGTTCGACTCGTCGAGGCCCACGTGCTCCAGGCTGCGCCACTCGAACACCACGCGCCCCGTGGCGACGTCGACCTCCTGCACGATCCCCTCGACGATCCGGTCGGCGTTCTCGTAGTAGATCGAGATGAGCGCGGTCTTCTGCGGCGTGAGCAGGAACTCGTGCAGGTCGCCGTGGCGGCCGCGCCCGGCCTTCACGCGCGCCACCTGGTGGTACGTCGGGTCGTAGACGACGAAGTCGCCGCCGTACGGGCCGAGCACGGTGCCCTCGTACCACGTCAGCACGTCGCGGCCCTCGTACTTCTGCACGCGCAGGCCCATCGCGGTCACGGCGCCCTGCGGCAGGAACCACACCGGCTCGCCGTGCTCGTCCACGATGAGCGGGCCGGAGTGGCTCTCGCTCACCGGCGTCGAGGTGTACGTCGCCGACGCAGCCGTGATGTCGAACGGCGCGACGAAGAGATACCCCGGAGCGGTGCCCTGCGCCGGCACGACGACCTCGACGACCGGCGGGTTGAGGTCGGGCCGGCTGACGTACGACGTGTCCGCGGCCGCCATGCGGCGCGGAGCCGCCGCCGTGCCGCGCGGGAGCAGGAGGCTCGCTCCCGCTGCGCTCCCGAGAGCGACGAACCGCCGCCGCGTCATCCGAACCCCGTCTGCCCACATACCGCTCGGGCGATCTAACCACGTTGCACCGCCCATGGCATCATCCAGTCGTGAGCGATCGGGGGGAGCTGATCCGGCACGCGTTCACGGCGTATGCCGACGGCGACATGGCGGCTCTCGAGCGGCTGTTCGCAGCCGACGCGGTCTGGGTCGGGATCCCGGCCGGCGAGACGGCAGCCTGCCCCGACCGGACCGCGATCGTCGACCGCCTGCGCAAGCACCACGCGAGCGGGCGGCGCTTCGAGCTCGGCGAGGTGATCGAGGAGGGCGACCGCGTCGCGGTGGCGTTCACGATCCACAACCCCGCCTGGTCCGGCCCGGTCGAGACGTACAAGGTCTTCACCTTCGGCGGCGACGTCGTCGTGCGCATGAACGACTGCGTCGACGAGTCGTACGCGCGCCAGGTGCTCGCCGCCTAGCGTGAAGAGCCTCGTCGCCACGCTGCTCGTCGTCCTGTCCGTTCCGGCGTTCCACGCGTCGTCGAAGCCGCTGCCCGCATCGGTGCGCGCCGAGATGATCACCGCGAAGGAATGGCACGCCGGCTGCCCGGTGCCGTTCTCCGGCCTGCGCGTCCTCGCGCTCTCGTACTGGGGCTTCGACGGCAAGCGCCACACGGGCCGGCTCATCGTCAACGCGAAGGTCGTCGCACCCGTCACCTCCGCGTTCGAGCAGCTCTACACGATGCGCTTCCCGATCCACCACATGGCGCTCTCCGACGAGTACGGGCCGGTGAAGGGCCGGCCGAAGGACGGCGACATCACCGCCTCGACGGAGTGCCGCCAGGCGGTGCCGTCACCGTGCTCGAAGGGAACCGGCACGGGGAGCTGGTCGATGCACGCCTACGGCGAGGCGATCGACATCAACCCGGTCGAGAACCCGTACGTCGGCTGCGGTCAGACGCGCGACAAGACCGCCGTCTCGTTCATGAAGCGGACGCCGCTGCGGCGCGGGATGGTGACGCCGGCGGTGCTCGCGGTGTTCCACTCCGTCGGCTGGGGCTGGGGCGGCTCGTGGTACGGCTCGACGAAGGACTACATGCACTTCTCGACCAACGGCCACTGAGAGAGCCGAGGCGGCGGGCGGTCGCCGCCTTGCTCTCAGACGCCCGCCGGAACTGCGAAGGGCGTCGTCGCCGGTGCCGCGCCGGGCTGCGACCATGCGTAGCTCGACCCGATCGCCGGAGTGGTGAAAGCCACCGTTCCGACTGCGAACGACGGCTGCGCACAGCAGGTCGTCGCCGGAGCGCAGCCAGGCTGCGCCCACCCGTAGTCGGAGCCCGGAGGCTTCGGTGATCCGAAGGCGGCAGCGGCGAAGATCGCCGACGACGCCACCGTGATGGAGGCGAGGAGCAACACACGTCTGGTACGCATGGCTTCCTCCTTTCGTCCTCAGCGTCCGATCGACGCGTTCCGGACCCATCAGCGGAATTACCGATTCAGCAGATGCGCGGCAGGGGATCGCCGACGAGCATGTCGACGATGCGGCTCCCGCCGAACGGCGTCTCGGCGAGCACGAGCGGGAGGTCGTCGGCGCAGACCTCGCCGATGAGCGCTGCTCCCTCGCCGAGCAGGGCCAGCGCCTTCTCGGCTACCTCCGGGGCGACGACGGCGACGAGCTTGCCCTCGTTCGCGACGTAGAGCGGGTCGATCCCGAGGAGCTCGCACGCCGAGCGAACGTCGTCGCGCACCGGAATCGCCGCCTCGTCGAGGACGACGCTCATGCCGGCGCCGGCCGCGAGCTCGTTCAGCGTCGTCGCGAGGCCGCCGCGCGTCGGGTCGCGCATCCAGCGGAGGTCGGCGCCGAGCCCGCACAGGGCGGCGGCGATTCCGTGCAGCGGCGCCGTGTCGCTCTCGACGTCGAGCTCGAGCGCGAGATTGCCGCGGGCGATCATGACCGCGATGCCGTGCTCGGCGATGCCGCCGGACACGAGCACGCGGTCGCCGGGCCGTACGCGGGACGGATCCAGCTGGACGCGTGGATCGAGGAGCCCGATGCCCGCGGTCGTGACGTAGAGGCCGTCGGCGGCGCCGCGCTCGACGACCTTCGTGTCGCCCGCGACGATCGACACGCCCGCGGCGGTCGCCGCCCGTGCGGCCGACCGCGCGAGCGCGCGGAGCTCGTCCATCGGGAAGCCCTCCTCGATGACGAAGGCGGCGGTGAGCGCGAGCGGTGTCGACCCGGAGACGGCGAGGTCGTTGACGGTGCCGTTCACGGCCAGCTCGCCGATGTCGCCGCCGGGGAAGACGAGCGGGCGCACGACGTACGAGTCGGTCGTGAACGCGAGCCGCGTCCCGTTCGCCGAGACGAGCGCAGCGTCGGCGAGCGGCTCGAGCAGCGGGTTGCGCAGCTCCTCGAGGAAGAGCTCCTCGACGAGCCGTCGCGACGCCTTGCCGCCGGCGCCGTGCGCGAGGGTGACGACCTCGTCGCTCACGCGACGACCTTCTGGCGGTGCCGTCCGTACGCGTAGTACGCGGCACAGGCTCCTTCGCTCGAGACCATGCACGTGCCGAGCGGCTTCTCCGGCGTGCACGCGGTTCCGAACACGCTGCACTCGAACGGCTTCGCCATCCCGCGCAGGACGTCGCCGCAGCGGCACGCCTTGGGATCCTCGATGCGCGCGCCCGGAACCTCGAAGCGGTTCTCCGCATCCCAGTCCGCGAACGCGTCCGCGATGCGGTAGCCGCTGTGCGGAATCGCGCCGAGGCCGCGCCACTCGAAGTCGTCGCGCACCGTGAACACCTGCTCGAGCGCGGCGAGCGCCGCGGGGTTCCCCTCGTAGCGCACGACGCGGCCGTACTGGTTCTCGACCTCCGCCCGGCCGTCGCGGAGCTGGCGGAGCAGGAGCGCGACCGCCTGCAGGATGTCCGTCGGTTCGAAGCCGGCGACGACGACCGGCCGGTGGTACTCGTCGGCGATGAACGCGTACGGCCGCGTGCCGATGACCGTCGACACGTGGCCCGGGCCGATGAAGCCGTCGATGGCGGTGTCGGGCGAGTCGAGGATCGCGCGGAGCGCGGGTGCCACCAGGACGTGGTTGCAGAAGACGGTGAAGTTGCGGAGGTCGAGCCCGCGTGCGTGCATGAGCGTGAGCGCGATCGCCGGGGCGGTCGTCTCGAAGCCGACGCCGAAGAACACGACTTCGCGCCCTGGGTTGTCGCGCGCGATCGCGAGCGCGTCGAGCGGCGAGTACACGATGCGGACGTCCGCGCCGCGCGCCTTCGCCTCGAGCAGCGACCGCCGTCTCCCGCCGGGGACGCGCAGCATGTCGCCGAAGCTCGTGAAGATCACCTCGGGCCGCTCGGCGATCGTGATCGCGTCGTCGATGCGTCCCATCGGGATGACGCAGACGGGGCAGCCGGGCCCGTGGACGAGCTCCACCTCGTCCGGGAGGAGCGTGTCGAGCCCGTGGCGGTAGATCGCGTGCGTGTGCCCGCCGCAGACCTCCATGAGCTTCACGTGCGCGCCCGATTCGACGAGCGCAGGCAGCTCGGCCGCGATCGCCGCCACCGCCTCCGCGCTCCGGTATTCGTCGACGTACTTCACGCCGACAGCTCCGCGTCGATGGCCTCGCCGAGCAGCTGGAGCGTCGCGAGCGCCTCCTCCTCGTCGAGGCGTGCGAGCGCGAACCCGACGTGGACGAGGACCCAGTCGCCGGCCTCGGCCTCCGGCGTGAACGCGACGCTCACCGAGCGGCGCACGCCGCCGAAGTCGACCTTCGCCTGCCCGTCGGGGAGCCGCTCGAGCACTTGACCGGGGATGCCTAGGCACATGCGAGCCTCCTTGCCGCCACGGCCGCCTGGCCGAAGGCGATCCCGCCGTCGTTGGCCGGTACGAGCCGGTGTTCGAGCACGCGGACGCCGACGGACTCGAGGCGCGTGCGGATGGATGCGGCAAGCCGCCGGTTCTGGAAGCTGCCGCCGGAGAGGACGACGGTGTCGCCGCCGAACGCACGGCACTCGGCCACCGACGAGGCGGCGACGGTCTCGTGGAACGCGGCGGCGATCTCGTTCCGCGGCCGGCCGCGCACGAGCTCGTCGGCGACGTGTGCGACGAGCGCCGTGGTCGCGCCGAAGCGCCACGGCCAGGGCTCGGCGGGGGTGTCGCCGGCGAGGAGCTCGAGCTCGATCGCCGCCTGGCCCTCGTACGAGATCCTCGTGCGGACGCCGAGCACGGCCGCGGCTGCGTCGAAGAGGCGGCCCATCCCGGAGGCGAGCGGTGCGTTGACCGCGAGGCTCTCCCGCACGCGCTCCCAGTCGGGCCACGGGACGCGCAGGCCGGCGCGCTCGAGATGGAGCGCCGCGACCCGCCACGGCTCGCGCACGGCGGCCTCGCCGCCGGCGAGCGGGACCGGGTCGAGCCAGGCGAGGCGCTCGTAGCCCTCGAGGTCGGCGCGCAGGAGCTCGCCGCCCCAGAGCGTGCCGTCCGGGCCGTAGCCGGTGCCGTCGAAGACGAGCGCGAGAGCCGGGCCGCGCTCGCCGTGCTCGGCGAGGCACGCCGCCGCGTGCGCGTGGTGATGCTGCACCTCGACGAGCGGCAGCCCCTGCTCGTGCGCCCACTTCGTCGAGAGGTATTCCGGATGGAGGTCGCAGGCGACCGCCGCCGGCTCGATCGCGAGCATCTCGAGATAGAGCGCGAGGTCGGTGCGGAATGCGCGGTACGCCTGCTCGGAGTCGAGGTCGCCGAGGTGCGCGGAGAGGAACGCCTCGTCGTCGCGGGCAACGCAGAAGGTGCTCTTGAGCTCCGCACCGGCGGCGACGAGCGGGACCGGGGAGGGCGCTGGGAGCGGCAGCGGCTGCGGCGTGTAGCCGCGCGAGCGGCGCAGGACGGCGCCGCGGCGGACGACCGAGTCCTCGCACCGCCGATGGATCGGCCGGTCGTGGCCGAGGAACGCGTCGGCGACGCCACCGAGACGGACACGCGCCTCGTCGTCGTCGAACGCGATCGGCTCGTCGCTGAGATTGCCGCTCGTCATCACGAGCGGGACGCCGAGGTCGTGCCAGAGCAGATGGTGGAGCGGGGTGTAGGGGCGCATCACGCCGAGCCACGGCGAGCCGGGGGAGACCGACTCTGCGACCGCGGCGTCGCCGCGCCGAAGCCCGAGCACGATCGGCCGCCCCGGCGAGGAGAGCGCGGCGCGCTCGTCGTCGTCGAGGACGCACAGCGCGTCCGGGTCGTCGGTCATGAGGGCGAACGGCTTCTCCTCTCTGTGCTTGCGCGCACGCAGGCGCGCGACGGCCGCCTCGTCGGCCGCCTGGCACGCGAGGTGGTAGCCGCCGAGTCCCTTGACCGCGACGATGCCGCCGCCGCGGAGGATCGAGACGGCCTCCTCGAGCGGCATCGACAGGCGCGGGCCGCACACGGGGCACGCGATCGGCTCGGCGTGGAAGCGCCGGTCGGAGGGATCCTCGTATTCGCGTCTGCAGTCGGCGCAGAGCTCGAAGCCGGCCATCGTCGTGCGGGCGCGGTCGTACGGCACGGAGCGGACGATCGTGAAGCGCGGGCCGCACTGCGTGCAGTTGAGGAACGGATACCGGTAGCGGCGGTCGCCCGGGTCGAACAGCTCGCGCAGGCAGTCGTCGCATGTGGCGACGTCCGGCGGGATGACGGCCGCCGCGCCGCCGCCGTCCGTGCTCGCCTCGATCGCGAACGACCGCTCGTGCCTCGGCGCGACCGGAACGGCGGCGAGCGACTCGACGCGCGCGAGCCCGGGGGCGTCGGTCACGAGCTCCGCGGCGAACGCGTCGAGCTCCCCAACCGGCCCCTCGGCTTCGATGACGACGCCGGAGCCGTCGTTGAGGACGAAGCCCGACAGTCCGTGCGCGTGCGCGAGCCGGTGGACGAAGGGCCGGAACCCGACACCCTGCACGACTCCGCGCGCCCGAAAGCGGCGGCGCTCCAGCTCCATGTCACCCACCGAGGCCATGGGAACAGCGTGGCTGTGACGCAACGGTGCGGCATCGCGGGAAATCCGCACGGCGACCGGGGCCGGTACCGATGCGACCTGCGGGGGGCCGCGCGAGGGTGGAGCCATGGCCTCGATCCTCCAGGCCGGCGACCTAGACAGCCTCTTCGGCGCGCTCCGCGATCGCGGCTACCGCGTCGTCGGCCCGACGGTCCGCGACGGCGCCATCGTCTACGCCGACATCGAGTCGGCCGCCGCCCTCCCCGGCGGCTGGACGGACGAGCAGGCGCCGGCGAAGTACCGGCTGGCCCGGCGCGACGACGAGGCGCTCTTCGGCTACGCGGTCGGCCCCCATTCGTGGAAGGCCGAGCTCCTGCCTCCGAGCGTGCGCCTGTGGCAGGCGCGGCGCGAGAACGGCGGCTTCGCGATCGAGGACGAGGTGACCGACGCCGGCCCTACCGCCTTCCTCGGCGTTCGTCCGTGCGAGCTGTCGGCGATCGCGATCCAGGACCGCGTCTTCGTCGGCGGCGAGCACCAGGACGCCGACTACGCCGCCCGCCGTGCCGACACGTTCCTCGTCGCCGTCGACTGCGGCGACCCGTCCGAGCTCTGCTTCTGCACGTCCGTCGGCGGCGGCCCCGAGGCGCGGGGGACGTTCGATCTCGCTCTCACCGAGCTGCTCGAGCCGGAGCACCGTTTCGTCGTCCGCGCCGGCTCGCCGGCCGGCGAGGCGGTCCTCGACGAGCTCCCGACGTGCGACGCTGCGGACGCCGACCTCGAGGCCGCAGGCCTCGTCGTCGCACGCGCGGCACACGAGATGGAGGGCCGCTTCGACGCGACCGACCTCCACGACCTGCTCCTGCGCAACCTCGAGAGCCCGGTCTGGGACGACGTCGCCGAGCGGTGCCTGAGCTGCGGCAACTGCACGCTCGTCTGCCCGACGTGCTTCTGCACGCACGTCACCGACACGACCTCGCTCGACGGCGAGAGCGCTGAGCGCACGCGCGTCTGGGACACGTGCTTCTCGCTCCAGTACGCCGAGATGCACGGCGGCAACACGCGCCCGACGACGCGCGCCCGCTACCGGCAGTGGCTCACGCACAAGCTCGCTACGTGGCAGGACCAGTTCGACTCGCTCGGCTGCGTCGGGTGCGGCCGCTGCATCGCCTGGTGTCCCGTCGGCATCGACATCCGTGACGAGGTGCGGGCCATCCGCGCCGAGGAGGAGACCCATGCGCACGCTTGACGCCGTCATCGTCGAGAGCCCGCTCTTCGCCGGGCTCGACCAGGACAAGCTCGAGCTGATCGCCGGCTGCGGAAGGAACGTCTCCGTCGCCGCAGGCGAGCGGCTCTTCCGGGAAGGCGACTCCGCCGACACGTTCTTTCTCATCCGGCACGGCCTCGCCGCGCTCGAGACGTACGTCCCGAACCGCGGGCAGTCGACGGTCGCGACGATCGGCCCCGGCGAGATCCTCGGCTGGTCGTGGCTCGTGCCGCCGCACCGCTGGCGGCTCAGCGCTCGCGCCGTGGAGGACGTCCGCGCCGTGCAGTTCGACGGCGAGTGCCTGCGCGGCAAGTGCGCCGAGGACACCGCGCTCGGCTACGAGCTTCTCAGCCGCTTCGCGGGCGATCTCGCCGATCTCCTGACGAACTCCTACATCCAGCTCCTCGACGTGTATGGCAACGGCAGTCGCTGACGCGGTCGCCGCGAGCCGCGGCGCCATGACTCCGCTCCCGTACCGGGTCGTTCGGAAACGCAAGGAGAATCACGACAACTGGACGCTCGAGCTCGAGCCCGTCGACGACGCGATCGAGCCGCTCGCCCCCGGCCAGTTCACGATGCTCTACGCCTTCGGGGTCGGCGAGGTGCCGATCTCGACGAGCGGAGACCTCGAGCGGAACGGCACGACGATCGTGCACACGATCCGCGCGGTCGGCGCGGTGACGAACGCCCTCTGCGCCGCGTCGCCCGGCGACGTCATCGGTGTACGCGGCCCGTTCGGCAACACGTGGCCGGTCGAGGAGGCCCGCGGCCGCGACCTCGTCGTCGTCGGCGGCGGAGTCGGCCTGCCGCCGCTGCGCCCGATCGTCTACCACGCCCTCCACCACCGCTCCGACTACGAGCGCGTCGTCGTCCTCTACGGCGGCCGCACGCCGGCCGACCTCCTGTTCCGCAAGGAGCTCGACCGCTGGCGCGTCAGGCTCGACGGCAACGTCGACATCACCGTCGACGCGGCCGGTCGCGAATGGGCCGGCAAGGTCGGCCTCGTCACGAAGCTCGTCCCGCAGGCGAGCTTCGATCCCGCGACAGCGGTTTGCTACGTCGTCGGGCCCGAGATCATGATGCTCTTCACGGCGCGCGCGCTCATCGCCCGCGGCGTCGCGCCCGACCGGATCTGGGTCTCGATGGAGCGCACGATGCGCTGCGGCGTCGGGCTGTGCGGGCACTGCCAGCTCGGGCCGACCCTGATCTGCCGCGACGGCCCCGTCTACCGGTGGGACGAGCTCTCGCCGCTGCTGGAGGTGCACGAGCTGTGAGCAAGCCGCGCCTGTCCGTCTGGAAGTTCTCGTCCTGCGACGGCTGCCAGCTCTCCCTCCTCGACTGCGAGGACGAGCTGCTCGCGGTCGCGGGCGCCGTCGACATCGCGTACTTCCTCGAGGCGTCGAGCGCGACCGAGAAGGGCCCGTACGACCTCGCCCTCGTCGAAGGATCGATCTCGACCCCGCACGATGCCGAGCGGATCCACCAGATCCGGCGCAACTCGAAGATCCTCGTCACCATCGGCGCCTGCGCGACGACCGGTGGGATCCAGGCGCTCCGCAACTTCGCGGATGTCGGCGACTTCATCACCGCCGTCTACGCGAACCCCGACTACATCTCGACGCTCCGGACGTCCACCGCCATCGCCGACCACGTCCACGTCGACTTCGAGCTCCAGGGCTGCCCGATCAACAAGAAGCAGCTGCTCGAGGTCGTCGGTGCGCTCCTCGCCGGGCGGCGCCCGAACGTGCCCGCGTACAGCGTGTGCGTCGAGTGCAAGCGCGCGGGCGTCCCATGCGTCATGGTCTCGAAGGGCGTCGCGTGCCTCGGCCCGGTGACCCACGCAGGCTGCGGCGCGCTCTGCCCGCTCTACGCGCGCGGCTGCTTCGGGTGCTTCGGGCCGATGGAGCAGCCCAACACCGAGTCCCTTGCAGCCCACTGGCGGGAGATCGGCGCCGACGACGCGCAGCTGCTGCGCGCCTTCCGCGGCATCACCGCGAACGCGCCCGCCTTCCGGAGAGAGGCCACCCTTCATGAGTGAGACCAAGACCATCCGCACCGACTACCTCGCCCGCGTCGAAGGCGAGGGCGGGATGCTCGTGCGCATGCGCGACGGCGAGGTCTCCGAGGTGAAGCTCCGCATCTACGAGCCGCCGCGCTTCTTCGAGGCCTTCCTCCGCGGCCGGCAGTTCACCGAGGCGCCCGACATCACCGCGCGGATCTGCGGCATCTGCCCGGTCGCGTACCAGATGGCGGCGTGCCTCGCGATGGAATCGCTCTGCGGCGTCGAGGTCGACGGCCAGCGTCGTGCGCTCCGCCGGATCCTCTACTGCGGCGAGTGGATCGAATCGCACACGCTGCACGTGTACATGCTCCATGCGCCGGACTTCCTCGGCGTTGCGAGCGCCGTCGAGCTCGCGAAGACGCACCCCGAGATCGTCGAGCGTGCGCTGCGGATGAAGAAGATCGGCAACGAGGTCATGCGCGTCGTCGGCGGCCGCGAGGTCCATCCGATCAACGTGCGCGTCGGCGGCTGGTACAAGGCGCCGACGAAGGCGCAGCTCGACGCGCTCGTGCCCGATCTCGAGTGGGCGCTCGAGCAGTCGAAGGAGACCGTACGCCTGGTCGCGACGCTCGACTTCCCGAAGCTCGAGATGGAGCCCGAGCTCGTTGCGCTCGACGCCGGCGGCGAGTATCCGATCGACCACGGCGAGCGCCTCATCTCCTCGCTCGGTCTCGACATCCCGATCTCCGAGTTTTACGACCATGTCGTCGAGGAGCACGTCGAGCACTCGAACGCGCTCCATGCGCGCCTGCGCGAACGCGGTTCCTATCTCGTCGGCCCTTGTGCACGCTACGCGCTGCACCGCGAGCTGCTTACCCCTCAAGCGCGCGCGTCGGCCGACGAGGTGGGCCTCGAGCCGATCGTGCGCAACCCCTTCCGGTCGATCATCGTGCGCTCCGTCGAGCTCGTGCACGCGTGCGAAGAAGCGCTGCGCCTGATTGCGGCGTACGAGGAGCCGGCCACGCCCGCGATCGAGGTCACGCCGCGCGCGGGCTGGGGACATGGGGCGAGCGAAGCCCCCCGCGGCACGCTCTACCACCGCTACCGCCTCGACGACGCCGGCTCGATCCTCGACGCGAAGATCGTTCCGCCGACCTCGCAGAACCAGAAGTCGATCGAGGAAGACCTCCACGCCTTCGTCTCGAGTCATGCGTCGCTTCCGGACGAGGAGCTCCGGCTGCGGTGCGAACAGACGATCCGCAACTACGATCCCTGCATTTCCTGCGCGACCCACTTCCTGACGCTCGACGTCGAGCGAGACTGACCTCCTCGTGACGACGTGCGTCGTCGGAGTGGGGAACGAGATGCGGGGCGACGATGCGGTCGGCCTGGCCGTCGCGCGGGCGCTGTCCGGGACGGTGCCGGAAGGCGTCACGGTCGTCGAATGCGAGGGTGAGCCGGTGTCGCTGCTGGCGGCGTGGGAGGGCCATGCGCGCGCGATCGTCGTCGACGCGACGCAGTCCGACGCGGAGCCGGGCACGATCCGGCGGATCGTCGCGGCGGACGGGCCGCTGCCGCCGGCGCTCGCCGGCAGCTCGACGCATCTCCTCGGGCTCGCCGACGCCGTCGAGCTCGCGCGGGCGCTGAAGCGGCTGCCCGCGGCGACGATCGTCTACGGCATCGAGGGTGCGAGCTTCGACACGGGCTCGGGGATCTCGGAACCGGTCGCAGCCGCGGCCGAGAAGGTCGCGGCAGCCATCCGCCGAGAGCTGGAGGATGAAGCCTGATGCACGAGCAGGCCCTGCTGAAGGACCTCGTCCGCGAGATCGAATCGGTCGCCGCCCGAGAGTCGGCGCGGCGCGTCGTCGGCGTCCACGTGCGCGTCGGCCCGATGTCGCACATGACGCCCGAGCACTTCGTCGAGCACTTCGTCGACGCCACCCGCGGCACCGTCGCCGAGGGCGCGCGCTGCGAGGTCGAGGAGATCGACCAGCACGACCCGCTCGCCCAGTCGATCGTGCTCGAGTCGATCGAGCTCGACCTCGGCTGACAGACCGGTGGCAGCCACCTTGACGTTTCTGTCACGAGACGACCGGCGTGGCTGCGTGGCCCGTCGCGCTCTCGTGGCGGTTCCGTGACGGTGGTAGCTACCGGCCTCCCGACCGGCCTTGCTACGGTCCCGCTGTGAGATGCCGCCGGGGGGCTGCGTGGCTCAAGAACCTTCGGCTCGAGCCGCACCGCGTTCGGCCCGAGCTCCGGAGGACCCCGAAGGCAGCGTGACATGAGCCCGGAACGCATCGACCGCCGCCGCTTCCTCGCCGCCGCTGCCGCCGCCGGCATCGGCGGCGGCCTCACCACCGGCATCGCAGAGGCGGCAGAGGCGCTGGCGCCGCTGCCGCCGGCCCGGGTGGGGCTTCCGCCACGGCAGCACGGCTGGGACGCATCCCTCGCGAAGGACGCCTACGGGAACGCCGTCGCCCCGCGTTTCGACCGGATGCTCTTCTTCGACGTGATCGGAAAGCCGACGACGCAGTCCGTGCGCACGCTCGAATCGGCGCTGCGGTCGCTCGAGCACAGGTACCCGTGGGGCCCCGGCGGGCTGCTGTTCACGGTGGGATGGGGGCCGCACTACTTCGAGCACGTGCTCGGCGTCCGATCGCCCATTCCGCATCCGAAGGAGCTGTCGGACTTCGAGCTCCCGACGTTCGACGCCTACGACACCTGCATCCACCTCGCGTGCGACGACGAGCAGCGGCTCGCGCAGGTGGAGCTCGAGCTCGTGCACGGAAGCCTCGCGCGCACGCTCCGCTGGCGCGAGACTCGCACCGGCTTCGTCGGCGCGGGGCTGCCGGCCGCGCACCAGCACGTGAACGGCATCCCGAGCGGAGATCCGGTGTCGAAGACGGCGCCCCTGTTCATGGGGTTCAAGTCCGGCTTCACGAAGAACCAGGCGAGCGAGGACGCCGTGACGATCGCCGAGCATCCGTTCGCGGATGGGACCACGATGCAGGTGAGCTACATGCGGCTGCGGCTCGACTCCTGGTACCACGGACTGACCGAGAAGGAGCGGGTGGCCCGCATGTACGCACCGGAGGTCACGCCGGCGCAGGTCGCGCGCTTCACCGACGACGCGCCCAGCGACCCGGGGAAGTACAAGGAAGCGGCGAGCCGCTACGGAGTGGTCGGGCACTCGCAGACCTCGGCCCGCGCCCGGCGCAAGGGCCGCGCGATCATCATTCGCCGCGACTTCAACACGGTCGACGGCGGACTTGCCGGGCTGCACTTCGTCTCGATCCAGCGCTCGATCGCGGACTTCGTCACGACCCGAAACGCAATGAACGCAGCGAACGCGTCCTACCTCAACCCTGCGATCACGGACACGGTGAACAACGGCATCAACGAGTTCATCTTCGTCCTCAAGCGCGCGAACTACATCCTGCCCTCCCGCGCGCTTCGGTCGTTCCCGCTGTACGCGCGGCAAGCGGCGGCTCTTGCGTAAGCCGTGGCTGATCGCCGCCGCGGCCGTCGCCGTGCTCGCGGTCCCGGGGACGGCGTCCGCGCACGTCGGGAAGACGCTGCCGGTCGCGACCGACTTTCACGCCCGGGTCACCCGGCCGATCCCCGGTGTCGAGACGCGGGTCGTCGACGGCGACCAGAGCCTCTGGCTCGACGCCGGGACGCACCGGGTGCTCGTCCCGGGCATCGAATCGGAGCCGTTCCTGCGCTTCGACGAACGGGGCGTCTGGCTCAACGTGCGCTCGCTCACGGCAGAAGCCGACAAGGTCGACCGCTTCGACCTCCGGCCGAGCGCCAATCCGCACGCGGCCCCGCTCTGGCACCACCTCACCGGCGCGCACGCCTACCTGTGGCACGACCATCGGCTGCACATCCTCGAGCCGCTCGCCAAGGGGCTCGACCGCGCCGCCGGCGTCGGTTCCTGGTCGATCCCGGTGATCGTCGACGGGCGCCGGACGGCGCTCGCCGGGGTTCTGGACTATCAGCCGCCTCCGTCCTCTGTGTCGTGGTTCGCCGCCGTCGCGCTGCTCGCGATCGGCGGCATGCTCGCAGCGTGGCGCAGCCGGCGCACCACCGTCGCGATCGCGCTCGTCACGGTTCTGCCCGTCTGGGCGCTTCGCATCGGACGCGAGCTGTACGGGAGGCCGAACGTCCCGGTCGCCGGCTGGATCGAGATCGCTCTCACCTCGCTCGTCGGGCTCGCGCTGGTCTACGGCCTCGTCCGGCCGGATGCGGGGGTACGCGTGTTCGTCGCCTTCCTGGCGGCCTTCGGCGCCCTCTACGAGGGAGCGACGATGGTCACGGTGCTGACGCGCGCGGTCGCGCTGTCGGCGCTGCCGACCGTCGCCGCCCGCGTCGGAGTCGTGGCCGCGCTCGCCGGGGGCGCTGCGGCCCTCGCCGGCGGCTGGCACGCCCTCGGGGCCGAGCGGAGATCCGAGGCGGCGTCCGAGCGGGCGGCGGCGCGTGCCGGCGACGCGCGGACGCACGCGGCCACGTAGGAGGGGGGTCGGCCATACCGGCTGCATTCCCGTGTCCCCCTGGGGAGGGATATATCGTAGTCCGTTGAACCCGATAGATCGGATAACGATTTATCGTGGTCAAGCCTCCCTCCTCACCAAAAGCGCGGCGCCGGCGGCGCGTCGCGGCCGCCGCGGCCGCCCTGCTCTCCCTCGGCTACTCGTTCGCGACCGGCGGCGTGCCCGGCGTGGGCGCGGTCTTCACCGCCGACACCGAGAACTCCGACGCGGTCGCCTCCGGCGGCTGGATCCCGGGCCCGTCCACCCTGTCCGACGCCGTCGGCGGCGCAGCCAACGACCAACGCACCCTCGCGTGGACGTCCGGCGCGAGTGCCGCCAGCCCGTCTCCCAACCCCGTCACCGGCCAGACGCTCATGGCCGCCGACGGCGGCAGCGGCAGCAGCGCGAGCTGCGGGAGCTACAGCGCGCTCACCACCGTCTCCGCCGCAACCACCTCGTATGCCGACTCCGCCGGCGCCGCCGCCGACTGGTGGTGCTACGAAGTCCTCTCCACCTCCGACGGCCCGTGGACCTCCGACGCCGTCGCCTTCAGCCCCGTCCGCCTCTTCGTCCCCATCTCCGTCACGCTCGGCAACGGCGGCGGCACCCTCGGAAAGTCGGAGAACGGAGACACGATCACGATCACCTACAACCAGGACGTCTCGGTGAAGGGGACCGTGGCCGTGCACGTGTGCCGGAAGCAGGGCCTGATCACCATCGGCGGCGGCTGTAACGGCACGCCCTCGATCGGCGAGGTCACCGGCGTCACCGTCAGCACGAACAACGGCTACACAGGCTCGACCATCTCGGCCTCCGGCCCGACGATCGTCATCACGCTCCAGAACCAGAGCGGCCTGTCGAACGTGGCCGGCGGCGGCGCGTTCGTCGCCTCCGGGACGAAGGTCACCGCCGCCGCCGACGGCACGAACGTCTGCGGCGGCAGCGCCTGCCAGCCGACGAGCAGCGGCAGCTTCTAGCCGGCCACAGAAGGAGGGCCCGCGGTCGTCGTCGCGGGCCCTCCTGACCTTCGTCGAGCCGGTGTCGCTTTCGTCCCCTGCGTCGCAACGGCGTTCGGTTGGTTCTGCCTGCGGCCGCCACGACGGAGGTTCGCCCTACCGGCGATCGGTGCTCAGCGCACGACGAGAATCGCGCCGCCGAAGCGGCGGTGCCTCCGTAGATTTTCCCTACGCGGTCGCTAGCCCGCGGGCGGCCGGACGACGAGCGTGTGCGCGTCCGTCTGCTCGGCGGTGAAGGGAAGCTCGTGCTCCTCGAGCCAGTCGTCGAGCGCGTGCGAGACCTCGACGATCACGACGTCTTCCTCCTCGGGCGCGCAGTCGAACTCGAGGGCGTCGTCGTGCCGGACCGGCGGCTTGCTCACGCCGTGCAGCTCGGCGAGGGCCGAGCCGGCGTCGCAGGAACGCGCGAACTGGACGTGGACGGTCACGTGTGCCTCCTGTAGCCGAGGTGGAGCTTGTGCCGCTGCGGCTCCTCGGCGGCGGCCGCCGAGACGAGCTCGCTGTCCGCGTCGGCGAGCAGGCGCAGGACGTCGTCGTCGTGGACGGCCTCGAACTCGTCGTACCAGATGCCGACGGCGCCGAGCGACGCCAGCTCGTGCAGGCAGACGAACAGCTCGACCTCGCCACGGACGAGCTCCGCCGCCTCGCGGGCGGCGATCGGGACGGCGGCGACGATGCGCCGTGCGCGCTGCGTCCGGGCCCACCGGGCGGCCGTCACCATGCGGGCGCCGGTCGTGATGCCGTCGTCGATGAGGAGAACCTCGTGCCCGGCGACGTCGATCGGGTGCCGGGCTCCGTGCAGCCGGGCATCGACGTGGTCGAGCTCCTTGCGCGCGTCCGCGGTGGCGACGGCGACCTGCCGGGCGGTCAGGCCGAAGTCGGTGCGGACGTACACCGCGTAGCCGGGGGCCACTGCGCCGAGCACGCGCTCGGGCGCTCCCGGATGGCGGATCTTCCGGACGACGACGACGTCGAGGGGCGCATGCAGCTCGCGTGCCACCTCGGCGGCGACCACTGCGCCTCCGTGCGAGAGCGCGACGACGACCGTGTCGGCGGCCGTCGGCTCGCGTAGGCGGGCGGCGAGCCTCACCGCTGCGTCGAGCCGGTCTTCGAAGAGCGTGGCCTCGCCGATCGCGGGCGGGAAGAACCCGGTCGAATCAGCCGAGATCGTGTCGCTGTCCATTGTGACGTCCTTTCTGACGACTCGACTGCACGTAGGAGTGGATGGCGGTCGCCGCGCGGCGGCCCGCTCCCATCGCGAGGATGACGGTCGCCGCGCCCGTTGCGATGTCGCCGCCGGCGTAGACGCCGGGCCGGCTCGTGGCACCGGTCTCCGGGTCCGTGACGATGCACCCGTGCCGGTCGGTGTCGAGCCCGCTCGTCGTCTGGGGGACGAGCGGGTTGGGGTTCGTGCCGAGCGCGATGACGACGAGGTTCGCCTCGAGGACGACCTCGGAGCCGGGGACCGGGACGGGGCTGCGGCGGCCCGACTCGTCGGGCTCGCCGAGCTCGGTGCGGATGCACTCGACGGCGCGCACGCGTCCGTCGTCGTCCCCGAGGAAGGCGGTCGGCAGCGTCAGCCATTCGAAGATCGCGCCCTCCTCGCTCGTACGGCGGTAGTCCTCGGCGCGCGCACCCATCTCGCGCTCGCTGCGCCGGTAGACGATGCGCGCCTCCTCCGCACCGAGCCGGATGGAGACGCGCACCGCGTCCATCGCCGTGTCCCCCGCACCGATGACGATCGCCTTCGTCGGGCGCTTCACCGGCGTGTCGTAGTCGGGGAACGAGTAGGCGCGCATGAGGTTCACGCGCGTCAGGTACTCGTTCGCGGAATAGACGCCCTTGAGGTTCTCGCCGGGCAGGCCCATGAACTTCGGCGAGCCGGCGCCGGTGCCGACGAAGACCGCGGAGTAGCCGAGGCGGCCGAGGAGCTCGTCGATCGTGAGCGTCATGCCGACGACGACGTTCGTCTCGAAATGGACGCCGAGCCCGCGCAGCCGCTCCACGTCCTCGTCGACGATCGCCTTCGGGAGGCGGAACTCGGGGATCCCGTACCGGAGGACGCCGCCGATTGCGTGCAGCGCCTCGAAGACGGTGACGCCGTAGCCGAGCTGCGCGAGGTCGCTCGCGGCCGTGAGGCCCGCGGGCCCCGAGCCGACGATCGCGATCTTCTCGGCGCGCCGCTCGACTCTCGCTCCGGCGCCGTCGGGCGGCTGCTTGCGCTCCCAGTCGGCGACGAAGCGCTCGAGGCGGCCGATGCCGACCGGGTCGAACCGGCCGAGCGTCGCGCAGTACCGCTCGCACTGGTGCTCGACAGGGCAGACGCGGCCGCAGATGGCGGGGAGGACGTTGCGCGTGCGGATGACGGCGGAGGCGCCGGCGAAGTCCTCGAGCGCGATCCGGCGGATGAAGTCCCTGATCGGCACGCCGACGGGGCAGCCGTGCTCGCAGAGCGGGTCCTGGCACTGGACGCAGCGCTGAGCCTCCGCGAGCGCCCGCTCGACCGTGTAGCCGACGGCGACCTCGTCCCAGGTCGCCCGCCGCTCGACGGGGTCGAGCTGCGGCATCGGCGTCTTGGCGGGATAGACGATCGGCATCGCTACGCCGCTCCTGCGCTCTCGAGGGCGACCCGCTCCTCGTCGACGTACATCTTCGAGCGCACGACCGCCTCGTCGAACGCGACCTCGTGCGCGTCGAAGAACGGGCCGTCGACGCACGCGAACTTCGTCTCGCCGCCGACGGTGATGCGGCATGCGCCGCACATGCCGGTGCCGTCGAGCATGATCGGGTCGAGCGAGACGTACGTGCGCAGGCCATGCAGCCGCGTCACCTCGGCGACCGCGCGCATCATCGCCACCGGCCCGACCGCGTAGCAGACGGTGTACGGCGCTCCGGCCGCGAGCTGTTCGCCGAGAAGCGCCGCCGTGAAGCCGTGGTAACCGAGCGAACCGTCGTCCGTGCACACGAGGTACTCGTCGCTCTCGGGCTCGAGGAGATCGCGGAGGATGACGAGCTCGGCGGTGCGTGCGCCGACGAGCGAGGTGACGATCGCGCCGCGCGCCCGCAGCGCGCGCGCGAGCGGATAGATGGCGCCCGCGCCGAAGCCGCCTCCGACGAGCACGGCGTGGCCGCCCTCCGGGAGCGGGGCGGGACGGCCGAGCGGCCCGGCGAGATCGAGCACCTCGTCGCCCGCGTCGAGCGAGCAGATCATCCTGCTCGTCTTGCCGACCTCCTGAACGACGAGCGTCACCGTGCCCTTGCCCGCGTCGAAGTTCGTGAGGCTGATCGGCACGCGCTCGCCGTGCGGGTCGAGGTGAAGGATGACGAACTGCCCCGCCTGCGCGTGCGCGGCGACGAGCGGCGCGTCGATGACGAAGAGCTTCGTGACCGGGGTGAGCTCGCGTTTCTCGAGAACGGTCGGCATCGAGTCTCCTAGAGCAGCGGGTTGGCGTGCATCGCCTTGAGGCGCTCCCAGCGGCGTTCGATCTCGCCTTCGATGTGCGCGAGGTCGTCGGCGAACTCCGGCCGGCAGAGATGCTTCGTCTTTCCCATCGAGCCGAGCCATTCCGACATCGAGATGCGCCGGCCGAGCGGCTCGGGGTCGTACGTGATCGTCGTGACGTGCCGCTCGATCTCGTACAGCGGGAAGAAGCACGAGTCGACGGCGCCGCGCACGGTGTTGACGCCCGCGTCGTCGGCGGTGAGCCAGTTGAGCGGGCAGGAGATGAGGAGCTTGCCGTACGCCATCCCCTCGTTCCGCGCGTACCACTGCGCCTTCGCGCCCTTGGCGAGGAGATCGTCCGGGAAGCCCTCGACGCCCGTGAAGACGTACGGGATGTTCGTCGCCGCCATGATCTGCGGCATGTCCTTGTGGTGGAACGTCTTGCCGTGCTCGCCCGGCCCGACGTTGCTCGTCGACGTGCGGTGTCCGAGCGGCGTCGAGTAGCTCAGCTGCGCGCCGGTGTTCATGTATCCCTGGTTGTCGTACTCCACGATGATCAGGCCGTGGTTGCGGATCGCGGTGCCGATCGCCGCGCCGGTGCCGATGTCCATGCCGCCGTCGCCGCTGACCATCACGAAGGTGATGTCGTCGCCGTCCGGCAGCTCGCCGCGGCGCTGCCGCTCGTGGAACATCTCGACGAGGCCGCTCAGAGTGGCCGCACCGTTCTGGAAAAGGTTGTGGACGTACGTGACGCGGTGCGACGTGTACGGGTAGCCCGTGCTGACGACCATCGCGCAGCCCGTCTGGTAGAGGACGACGACGTCTCCCTCGACGCCCTTCAGGAACTGGTCGAGCGCGGGGAAGACGCCGCAGCCGGGGCACGCCCCGTGGCCGGGGGCGACGCGCTTCGGCTTCGCGACGAGCTGCCAGGCGGGCGGCGCCTCGACGCGCAGCCGTCCCGTCTCCGCGGTCGGCGCGACGTGGATGAGACCGCTCGTCGTCTCCTCGCGGGTGAGAGCCGGCAGGCCGGGCCGCCTGGGCGGGTTCGTCGGGTCGCCCGGGACGACGCCGTAGTAGTCGAACAGCGCCGGCACCGGCCCGTTGCCGGCCGCGTCGAGCGCGAGCCGGAAGAACGCGCTCGCGTCCTCGAGCGTGAAGTCGCGGCCGCCGAGCCCGTAGATCCGCGAGACGCACACCGTGTGGTTGGCCGGGTCGTCCTTCAACGCGGACTTGACCTCGTGCGCGAGGTTGCCGCCGTGGGAGCCGTACGAGTCGGCCCGGTCGCCGATGACGACGGCGCGCACACCGCGCAGCGCCTCGCGCAACTCGGCCGCGGGGAAGGGGCGGAGGACGTTCGGGCTGAGCACTCCCGCGCGTACGCCCTCGCTGCGCAGAAGGTCGGCCGCGTCCTTCGCCGTCTCGGCCGCCGAGTTCAGGAGCAGGAGCGCGACCTCCGCGTCGTCCATCCGGTAGCGGTCGACGAGCTCGTACCGCCGTCCGCTCAGCCGCTCGTACTCCGCGAACACATCGGGGATCGCGTCGAGCGCGGCCTCCATCGCGAGGTTGAGCTGGAACTTGTTGTTGATGAGGTCGGGGTCGTTCATGTACGGCCCGACGGTCACCGGATGCCGTGGATCGAGCACGGCGACCGTCTCCTCGAACGGGCCGAGGAAGTCGCGCACCACCTGGGGATCCGCGAACGTGTGCACGCGCCGCTTCTGGTGGCTCGTGAAGAAGCCGTCGAACGCGACGATCGCCGGCAGGCGCACGTCGGCCCGCTCCGCGACGCGAAGCGCGCAGACGTTCAGGTCGTAGACCGCCTGCGGGTCGCGCGCCATGAAGATGAGCCAGCCGGTGTTGAGCGCGAAGTAGACGTCGGAGTGGTCGCCGCGGATGTCGAGCGGGCCGCTGACCGTGCGCGTCGCGAGGTCGAGGAGCATCGGGAACCGCGTCCCCGACTGCACGGGGTACTGCTCGAGCCCGTACAGCAGGCCCTGTGCGCTCGTCGCGTTGAAGACGCGCCCGCCGCCGACTGCGGCGCCGTAGCAGATGCCCGCTGCGCCGTGCTCGCCGTCGGCGGGGATCATCACCATCGTGTGACGGCCCTCGGCCTTGCGCTTGTCGAGGATCTCCGCGATCTCGGTCGACGGCGTGATCGGGTAGTAGCCCATCAGGTGGAAGTCGATGTGCTCGGCCGAGAGCGCCGCCATCTCGTTGCCGGAGAGGAAGCCCGTCACCTGCGTCGCGCGTGGGCTCTCGACCGCGACCGCCATGTCAGACCACCTCCGCGAAGAGTGGGACGCTGTGCGCCGCCGCCCAGCCGGGCTCCTCCCGGATCTCGACGATCGCGCCGGTCGGGCACGCGTCGACGCATTTGCGGCAGCCCTTGCAGTAGCGGTAGTCGATGCCGAGGAGGCGGACGCCCTCCGGCCGCTCCTCCCAGACGAGGCAGAGATCCGGGCAGACGATGTCGCAGAGACCGCAGTGGACGCACTTGTCGAGGAGGAGCTCGGGGACGAACCCCTCGCGCGACGTGCTGAGATCCTTCGCGATGCTGTTCCCGGGCTCGAGGAGCACGCCGCCGAGGGGCGCGTCGAGGTAGCCGAACGCCGGCGCCGTCGCCATCGTCGGCGGCGCGGCGGATGCGTACGACGCGAACTCCGCGCGCCGGAGCTCGCGGTAGCCGCGGTCGAACGTGCGGATGTTCGCCTCGGCCACCTCCGGGTGGCGGCGCCCGAACGTCTCGCGGATCGTCTCGCGCACGGCGTCGAGGTCGAGGAACGGGCAGGCGCTGACGACGGCGCCGAGCATCGCGGTGTTCACGCGCGTCTTCTCCTCGACGGCGATGCCGAGCGCGTCGACCGTCGCGATCGTCCCGGCTGCGACGTCGAGCCGCCCGCGAAGCTCGTCCGGCGACGTGGTCGTGTTCACGATCACCGTGCCACCGGGGGCGATGCCTGCGAGCGATCCCGGCGACTGCACGAGTGCGTCGTGGAAGACGGCGATCACCTGCGCGGCTTCGATCGGGCTCGTGATGCGAATATCTCGCGCGCCCTCACAGAAGCGCACGAAGGACTTCACCGGCGTGCCCTTCTTCTCCGACCCGTACGACGAGAAGTGCGAGGCGTTGAGACCCTGCCGCAGGACGCCCGCCTCGGCGAGCATCTGCCCTGCGAGGTTGGCGCCGAGGCCGCCGATCGACTCGAGCCTGATCCCGAAGAAGCCGTCGGGCCCGGCCCAGTCGGCGATCGTGCCGCCCATCAGGTTCCCACCGAGACGACTCGGGCGATGTCGAGCGTCGAGAGGACGCCGACCGGCCTGTCGGTGGCAGGGTCGAGCACGGCGAGGTGCGAGGCGTCGTTCTCCGCCATGAGCGCAGCCGCGTCCTCGAGCGCGTCGTCGCTGTGCACGACCACGAGCGGCGTGACGGCGCTCTCGCCGGCGGTGCGCGCGTCGATGTAGTCGACCGCCGCGGCCACGACGTCGAGGTCGCTGACGAGGCCCCACAGCTGGACGGTCTCGTCGTCCTCGTCTCCGTAGTCGAACACGTACACCGCATGGACGCGGCGCTCCGCCATGATGCGCGCGACCATCCGCAGCGGGGTGTCGGGCGAGCAGCTGATGACACCGCTCGTCATCGCGTCGGCCACGTCTGAGCCGGCGAGCGTACGACTGAGCTCCGTGCTCGTCGCTCCGCTCATGATGTGGGGAGCTTCGAGCCGCTCGGGGGAACGGCCATCCGTGACGACCCTGAGGGTCGTGCGCGAAGTCCGCGTCCGTTTTCCGCGCTACAGGAGGATGCGGAGCGCGGTCTCGAGCGGGCAACCCCTGCGAACGAGCTCGACCGCGACGTGGAGGTCGATCTCCTCGAGGTTGCTCAGGAGGGCTGCGTACGTCGCCGGATAGCCGGCGCGCTGCAGCTCTTCGCGCCGCCAGCGCCGAACCGGGTTTTCGGGGGGTTCCGTCTTCGTGACTTCGGCTACAGGCTGCATCGGGGCAATCGTCGCCATCGCGGCCGCCGAGGACGACGGTGCCCACGCGGCCTTCGGTTGCGGGCTTTCCGTAGCACCGCTAGGGGCAGGCGCCGATTTGCGGCCGGCCCGCCCGCCGGAAGCTGCGAGAGGCCCGGCGGAGAAGGAGGCGAGTGGAAAGTCAGCTGTTAGAGCGGGAGAGCGTGCGCGTGGTGGGCGCGGCGGACGTGACCCCGGACTCGCTTCAGCTCTTCCTGCACGGACTTCGGCGCTACCGTCTCCTCCGTCCCGCCGAGGAGGTCACGCTCTCGAAGCGCGTAGAGGCGGGCGACCCGGTGGCGAAGCGCCTCATGATCGAGTCGAACCTCAGGCTCGTCGTGTCGGTGGCGAAGACGTTCCAGGGGCAGGGCCTGCCGCTGCCGGACCTGATCCAGGAGGGGACGATCGGGCTCACGCGCGCCGTCGAGAAGTTCGACTGGCGGCGCGGCTGCAAGTTCTCGACGTACGCGACCTGGTGGATCCGCCAGGCGTGCTCGCGCGCCATTCGCAACCAGGGCGACCTCATCCGCCTCCCGATTCACCTCGGCGAGCGCCGGCGGAAGCTCCGCGCCGTCCGCGACCGGATGGGCCAGGAGCTCGGCCGCGAGCCGACGAACGACGAGCTCGCGATCGAGCTCGACCTGACGGCGCAGCAGGTGAGCGACGCGCTCGACGTCGCCGCCGTCTCCATGTCGCTCGACGAGCCTGTGGGCGAGGGCGGAGCGATTCGCGGCGACTTCGTTCGCGACGACCGCATCCTCGACCCGTACGAGGAGATCGACGCCGCAATAGACGGGCAGGCGCTCACGGCGGCGGTCGCCGGGCTCCCCGACAGGGAGCGGCGCATCGTCGAGAACCGGCTCGGCCTCGAAGGCCGCACGCCGCAGACGCTCGAGGAGCTCGGGCGCGAGCTCGGGCTCACGCGCGAGCGCGTCCGGCAGCTCGAGACGCGCGCGCTCAAGCGCCTCGGCGCACGTCTGCCGGGCGCGACCCGCCGTCACGCGTAGCCGATCCGCGCGTCCCCCGATGGGGCGGCGCCGCCCGCGTGACCACGTTGAAGGGGGAACGAGCGAGGGAGGCTGACGTGGCTCTCACACAGATCGATGCATCCGTCGGGGACGCGGTCGAGGTGAGCGGGCGCAGGGTCGGCGATCCGGGCCGGACGGGCGAGATCCTCGACGTCCTCGGCGAGGACGACCGCCGCCACTATCGCGTTCGCTGGGAGGACGGTCACGAGACGATGCTCTATCCGGGCGAGGCGACGACCGTCCGGCGGAAGGAGCCGGAGGTCGTGCCGGTGGCCGGCGAGCTCGTCGCAGTTCTGCGCGATGCCGGCGTCGAGTTCGAGGTGCTGACACACCGGCGCACGACCACCGCGGTCGAGGAGGCGGCGGCGCTCGGGCTCATGCCCCAGATGGTCGCGAAGACGCTCGTGCTGGCGGACGAGTCGAACGTCCGCGTGCGCGCCGTTCTGCCTGCGGCGAGCCGGCTCGACGCCGCGAAGCTCGCGCGCGCCATCGGCGTGGACACGGTCGCACTCGTCGGGGAGGCGGATCTCGCCGACGCGTATCCGGAGTTCGAGCTCGGCGCGGTCCCGCCGTTCGGCGGGCCCGAGGGAGAACGGGTCGTCGTCGACCGGAGGCTGGCGGAGGTCGACCATGTCGTCCTCGAGGCCGGTGTGCACGACACCTCGGTCCGGCTGCGCACCGAAGACCTGTTCACGGTCGCCGACGCCGAGCTCGCGGACATCGCCGCGGAGGAGGAGTAGGGAGGGGCGAACGCGGTAACGTCCGCTCCATGAGCGGATACACGAAGAAGAACCTGCGCAGCGACGTGGAGAACGCCTCGCCGAGGTTCGGCATGCCGTCCGAGATCGAGGCCCGCTTCGCGCGCGGCCCGATCGAAGGCAAGACGCTCGGGTTGAGCCTCTTGAAGCTCGCCCCGAACTTCCGCATCCCCTTCGGGCACAAGCACAGCGGGCAGGAGGAGGTGTACGTCGTCGTCCGCGGCTCTGCCCGCGTCAAGGTCGGGGACGAGATCGTCGAGGTCGGCGAGTGGGACGCGCTCCGCTTCGACATGGACACGATGCGCAACGTCGAGGCGGGCCCCGACGGAGTCGAGTTCCTCGCGTTCGGCGCGGGCGACGATCCCCGCGACGCGGAGATGGCGCCGGGCTGGTGGACCGACTAGCCGCTAACCCCAGTCGCCGGAGGCGAGCGCGTACAGGAGCGCCTGCTCCGTCGACTCGCGGTTCTTCGCCTGGCGCCACACGGCGGAGCGCGGCCCGTCGATGACGGCCGCGGTCACCTCCTCACCGCGGTGCGCCGGCAGGCAGTGGAGAAAGATCGCGTCCGGTCGCGCGAGCGCGAAGAGCTCCTCGTCGACCTGGTAGGCGCGTAGCGCGGCGTCGCGGGCGGCCTGCTCGGCCTCCTCGCCCATCGACACCCAGACGTCGGTGTAGACGGCGTGCGCGCCGCGGACGGCCTCGCGCGGATCGTGCGTGATCTTGGCGCCGGGGACGTCCGGCTCGTAGCCGGGCGGGCAGGCGACGACGACCTCCATGCCGGTGAGAGCGCCGGCCTCGACGAGCGAGGCGGCGACGTTGTTGCCGTCGCCGACGTAGGCCAGGCGAAGGCCCGCGAGCGGGCCGAGCGAGTCGCGGACGGTGAGGAGGTCGGCAAGCGCCTGGCAGGGGTGATGGTCGTCGGTGAGGGCGTTGATCACCGGCACCGAGGCGGCCTCGGCGAGCTCCTCGACATCGCTGTGCGCGAACGTCCGGATGACGATCGCGTCGCAGTAGGCCGACAGCGTGCGCGCCGTGTCGGCGATCGTCTCGCCGCGGCCGAGCTGGAGCTCGTCGGGGCGAAGGACGATGGCGTTCATGCCGAGCCGGGCGGCCGCCGCGGCGAACGACACGCGCGTCCGCGTCGACGGCTTCGCGAAGTAGCAGGCGACCGAATGCCCGGGGAGCGCGTCGAGCCAGCCGTGCACGTCCGCGTCCATCGCCGACGCGAGGTCGAGGAGATAGTTGACCTGCGCCGGAGTGAGGTCCGCGACGCGCAGGAGATCGGTGGGAGCAGCACAAACCGGCGCGATCGCCATGTTCACAGGGTCGCGCGCCGCGCATGGACGGTCATCGGGGGCGCCGCCGACCGGCGCTGCGGCTATCTCCCGATGACCGGCGACAACGGTGGGCGGACGCTGATCTCGTGCGCAGCGTCATCGTGATGGGGGCGGGCGGCCGCGACTTCCACGACTTCAACGTCGTCTTCCGCGAGGATGCGGAGACGCGGGTCGTCGCGTTCACGGCCGCACAGATCCCCGGCATCGACGATCGCCGGTATCCGGCGTCGCTCGCCGGCCCGCTGTACCCGGACGGGATCCCGATCGTCCCCGAGGAGCGGCTCGCCGAGCTCATCCGGACGCAGGGAGTCGACGAGGTCGTGCTCGCGTACTCCGACCTCGCGCACGCCGACGTCATGCACAAGGCCTCGCTCGTGCTCGCCGCCGGCGCCGACTTCCGGCTGCTCGGCCCGCGCGCGACGATGCTCCCGGCCACGAAGCCGGTCGTCGCGGTGACTGCGGTGCGCACCGGCTGCGGGAAGAGCCAGACGAGTCGCCGCGTCGGGAGGATCCTCCTCGACGCCGGCCTGCGGGTCGCGCTCGTGCGGCATCCGATGCCGTACGGCGACCTCGAGGCGATGGCGGTTCAGCGCTTCGCGACGCTCGACGACATCGACGCGGCGCACCCGACCATCGAGGAGCGCGAGGAGTACGAGCTTCCGGTCCAGCTCGGGATGATCGTCTACGCCGGCGTCGACTACGGCGCGATCCTCGCGCGCGCCGAGGCGGAGGCCGACGTCATCATCTGGGACGGCGGCAACAACGACTTCTCGTTCTTCGCGCCGGATCTCACCATCGTCGTCGTCGATCCGATGCGCGCAGGGCACGAGCTCGCCTATCACCCCGGCGAGACGAACCTCCGGCTCGCAGACGTCGTCGTCGTCAACAAGATCGAGAGCGCGGAGATCGGCGCCATCGAGCACGTCCTCGAGGACGTCCGCAGCGTCAACCCGGACGCCGACATCGTGTTCGCGCGCTCGCCGGTCACGCTCGAGCCCGGGCCGGAGATCGAGGGCAAGCGCGTCCTCGTGGTCGACGACGGGCCGACGCTCACCCACGGCGGCATGGCCTTCGGCGCCGGCACGGTCGCCGCGCGGGCCGCCGGCGCCGCCGAGCTCGTCGACCCGCGCCCCTACGCGGTCGGCTCGATCTCCGACGTGTTGGCGCGCTATCCGGACCTCGACGTCCTGCCGGCGATGGGCTACTCCGACGACCAGCTGCACGAGCTCGAGCAGACGATCGACGCGTGCGACTGCGACGTCGTCGTCACCGGAACGCCGATCGACCTCTCGCGCCTCATCCACTCACGGCACCCGATCCGGCACTGCAGCTACGACCTCGAGGAGACCGGCGGGGTGCCGCTCGTCGACGTCCTCGCACCGGTGATCGAGGCCGCATCCGCGGCGCCGCACGCTATTTCAGTGTCTTGAGATAGGCGATCAGCGCCTGGACGTCCTGCGGCGGGATGACGCCGCCCCAGTGCGGCATGCTCACGATCGGCGCCTTGCCGATGACGCTGCCGCTGCGGATGACCGCGGCGATCGCCTTGTCGGTCGGGAAGTCGTGGTGGAAGCCCCCACCGGAGAGCGGCGGGATCGTCTTGTCCGCCGACAGCGGGTTCGGCACGCCGCCGAGGCCGTTCGGCCCGTGGCAGTTGATGCACCCGTACCGGACGTAGAGCGCGGAGCCTGCGACCGCCTGGCCCTGGCCGCGGGGGATCGCCACCGGCTGCGTGTCGGCGACCGCCGGCAGCCCGGCGCGGATGTAGGCGACGAGGTCGTGCACCTGCGTGCTCGAGATCACGGCGCCCCACACCGGCATGTACGGCTTCGTCGGATTGGCCGACTCGCCGAGGCCGTGGTCGATGATCTGCGTCAGCGCCGCGACGGTGAGCGTGCGGCCGACGGACGAGAGGGCGGGCACGTCCGGCGAGACGCCGCCCCGGCCGAGGTTCCCATGGCACTGCGCACAGGCGAACTGGACGAAGGTGTGCGCGCCGGCGGCCACGGCGGGACTGACCGGCGCCGGCGACGGCGGTTGCACCGCGACGGCCGAGCCGGCGACGGTGACCGTCTTGACGCGCTCGCCGTAGTGTCCGGCTGCGAAGCCGACCGCGACTGCGGCGGCGACGAGCGCCAGCCCGGCGAAGATCGCCGCGCCGAGGACCGAATCCCGTCTGCTCCAGCGCATTTCCGAACGATGGCGAATCCGGCGGACGGCGAACATCGGTAGGAACCCGTATGACGTACGCTTCCGGCGTGACGACGGCCCGAATCGCGGCCGCGGCGGCGGCGGCGCTCCTCCTCTCGCCGGCGGCGGCGCCGGCGTCGATCTGGCCCGCACCCGCCCAGCGGACGACGCAGACGGCGCACAGGCTCGTGCTCGTCCGCGGCAAGCCGTCGCGCGTCACGGCCCGTGGGTGCAGCGCGCATGTGAAGGAGGCGCGGTGGCTCGCGCCGGTCGCGTGCGAGCAGCCGCCGCGCTCCACGCCTCTGCTGCTCCCGTTGCTCGGCGGCTGACCCTAGGCCGCTTGGGGCGGCGGGGGCTGCTCCAGCGTCGGAGCCGTCGCCGTCAAGTCGCCCGTCGCCTGCAGGAACTCGTCGCGCGACATCTGGCCGCTCGCGAACCGCATGCGCAGGACCTCGAGCGCGTCGGGCCGGCCGCCGAAGCCGCGCGGGCCGCCGAAGAGCATGCGCCGGTGGTGCCGGTGCCGGTCGCGCCCGGCGTACGTCGCAATGAGATACGCGCCGAGCATGAGGACGAGCAGGACCACGAGCGCGAACGTCGCCCATGCGAGCGAGCCGTTCCCTTCGTGGACGCGCTGGACCATGGGGCCGTAGCCGAAGCCGCGGCCCTGGAAGGGGGGATTCGTGTTCATACCGCCACCGTAGGCGGCGTGGCTAAGCGGGCGGTAAGACCGCTATGCCGTCGTGACGAGATCGGTCTTCTCGTTCGCGACGTGTTCTCGGTCCGGGGGGATGGAGAGCACCGGGCACCACGCCGCGTGCAGCAGCCCGCGGGCGACGCTGCCGAGCACCGCGGAGCGGAAGCCGCCCCATCCGTGCGTCCCGACGACGATGAGCCCGGCGTCGACCTCTCTCGCCGCCTCGCCGATCAGCGTGGGCACGTCGTGCGTCCCGTTGACGATCTTGAGCTCGACGGCGAGGCCGAGCTCGCGCAGCTCTGCGACCTGCCCCTGGATCTTCGTGACGAGCTCGGGCTCGTCGCTCAGCAGCGGCGCGCCGCCGAACCGGCCCTTCAGCAGCTCGTTCGCGTGGACGGCGACGATCTTGGAGTGGTGCGTGCGGGCGAGATCGATCACCGACTGGAGTGCGCGGTCGGCGAGCTCGGACCCATCCGTTGCCCAGACGATCGTCTCGAACATGGGAGCGTCCTTTCCTGGGATGACATCGTCAGCCTCGCTCCCTGCGCGCGGAAGGGCATCGGGCGCCGCCCTGAGCCGGGCCGCCGAGAACTACCGAGGGGCGGACGGCGAAACCGCCCGCCCCTCGGCGGCGATGTCAGGCGCCCGCGGGCTGGTGCGTCTGCGGGGGCGCGTCGTAGCCGGCCTCGATGCGCGCCAGCTCTTCGTCGGTGCCCTCCCGCACCGGCCCCTTGAACCACTTGCGCGCCGACAGGACCCACCAGCCGCCGGCGAGCACGATCACTCCGCCGACCGTGATCGGCGCGTAGTTCACGACGTTCCAGTCGAAGCCGCTGTGCCATGGGATCCCCGTCGGCACGGTCGGCATGATGAACAGGATCGCGATGAGCACGATCCACAGGAACGCGATCGGGTTGATCCACTTGTAGTGGTCGCCGAGCGACCATGCGCCGCGCTCGAACTTGTCGCCGGCGCGCCAGCGCAGGAAGATCGGGATCCCGTACGCGATGTAGAGCCCGATCACGGCGATCGACGTGCCGACGAGGTAGCCGACCGTGTTGTTCCAGTACGTCGGCACCATCAGCGCCCACGAGAGGACGGCGATCGCGATCACGGCGTTGACGGGGACGCGATGGGTCCGCGACACCTTGCGGAAGAACGTGCGCCCGCCCGGTACCGCGCCGTCACGGGAGAACGCGAACATCATGCGCGACGCCGCGGTGAGTGACGCAAGCCCGCAGAAGAACTGCGCCACGCACGCGATGACGAGCAGCGCCTCGGCCCAGCGGGTGCTCATCGAGTGCTGCCAGATGTACGTCACGTCGAAGCCGCCGGCCCCGAGCGTCCCGCTCACGTCGGGCACGGCGAAGGTCACCGCGACGAGGAGGATGAAGCCGAAGATCACCGACATGACGACCGACATGACGACGCCCCACGCGGCCGCGCGCGAGGCCTTGCGGGTCTCCTCGCTCATGTGCGCCGACGCGTCGTAGCCGGTGTACGTGTACTGCGCCATCAGCAACCCGATCCCGAAGACGAACCAGAAGACCGGGCTCGAGAAGTTGTGGCCGCTGAAGCCGGAGGCGTTGATCGTGTGGCCGAAGACGAAGCCGATCGACTGGTGGTGGCTCGGCACGATCGCGAGCGCGAAGACGATGACCAGCACGCCGAGCATGTGCCACCACGCCGAGATCGAGTTGATCATCGCCAGCAGCCGCACGCCGTTCAGGTTCAGGAGCAGGTGCGCTGCGACGATGCACGTGAACGTCAGGAAGACGGTGTGCCTGCCCGTGCTGACGCTCGGGAACCAGAGGTTCATCAGCGACGTCCAGAAGATCGCCGCGCCGTAGTCGATGGCTGCGGTGACCCCGATCTGGCCGATGAGGTTGAACCAGCCGGAGAACCAGCCCCAGGCCGGCGAGCCGAGCTTGGACGACCAGTAGTAGATCGCCCCCGCGGTGGGCATCGACGACGCCACCTCGCCCATGGCCATCGCCACGAGCACGACGAAGAACCCGACGATCAGCCATCCCCACGTGACCGCCACCGGACCGCCGTTGGCGAACGCGATGAAGTACGACGTGAGGCAGCCGGCGAGGATCGAGATGATCGTGAACGAGATGGCGAAGTTCGAGAAGCCGCCCATCTCGCGGAACAACACCTGGGCGTAGCCGAGCTTGTGGAGGGTCCGTTCGTCCTCGTCGGACGGATGGATCCCCGGTGCCTGCGCGCTCAATTCAGCCTCCTTGGACATGGGGGGGATCGGGCGACGCTACGCCTGTGAGCGGACGTTTTCAATCCAGCCGACCGACAACCCAAACTGTGGCCGGATGGGCTCGTTGTCGACGACGCTCCTCGTCCTCGTCTTCGCGGGCGGAGCCGTTGCAACCTGGGTCGCCGGGACGACGCTCTCGAAGGCGACCGACGTCATCGACCGGCGCTTCGGGCTCGGCGAGGCGCTCGGCGGCGTCGTCCTCCTCGCCGTGGCGGGCACGCTCCCCGAGATCGCGATCACCGTCTCGGCGGCGGCGAAGGGGAACCTCGGACTCGCCGCCGGCAATCTCATCGGCGGGATCGCGATGCAGACGATGGTGCTCGTCATCTGCGATGCCGTCGCGTCTCGCAAGCAGGCGCTCACCTACCTCGTCGGCTCGCTCATGCCGGTGATGGAGGGCCTGCTCGTCATCTTCGTCGTCTGCGGCGTCCTCATGGGCGCCCTCCTCCCCGAGTCGACGCGGATCGGCCCGGTCAGTCCCGCCTCGATCGCCATCGCCGTCGCCTGGTTCGCCGGCATCTACGCGCTGAACGCCGCCCGCAAGTCGCCGCGCTGGTCCGTCGAGATGCCCGGCGGCAAGCCGGGCCGGCCGCACCGGCGGATCCCGCATCCGAAGGAGAAGCCGCTGCCTCTCACGGAGTCGACGGCGCGCGCGATCGCCCTGTTCGCGGTCTCCTCCGCGGTGACGCTCGCGGCGGGTGTCCTCCTCGAGGTCACGGGCAACGATCTCGCCAACCGGGCCGGGATCAACGGCGTCATCTTCGGCGCCACCGTCCTCGCCGTCGCCTCGGCGCTGCCGGAGATCAGCTCCGGCGTAGCCGCCGTCCGGCTCGGCGACAACGAGCTGGCGGTCGCGGACATCTTCGGCGGCAACTCCTTCCAGGTCGTCCTGTTCCTCGTCGCCGACCTGATCGCGGCCAAGCCCGTCCTCCCGAGCTCGGGCCCTCTGAACGCCTGGCTCGCGGTGCTGGGGATCGCGCTCACCGTCGTGTACGCATTCGGCGTGATCCTGCGCCACGAGAGCTGCTTCGTCCGTCTCGGGCGGGACTCGGTCGTCGCGGTCGTCGTGTTCGCACTCGGCATCGCCGGGCTGTTCGTGGTCCCGCACTGACGCTGTTGTAGGGTCGCACCATGTTGACGCTCGACGAGCTGCGGGCCGACGTGGAACGGGGTGCGATCGACACGGTCATCGCCGCGTTCACCGACATGCAGGGCCGGCTCATGGGGAAGCGGCTCGACGCGGAGTTCTTCCTCGACCAGCTCGAGAGCGGGCACGGGAGCGAAGGCTGCAACTACCTCCTCGCCCTCGAGATGGAGATGGACCCCGTGCCCGGGTATGCGATCGCGAGCTGGGAGCGCGGGTACGGCGACTTCAGCCTGAAGCCGGATCTCGCCACGCTGCGGCGGATCCCGTGGCACGAGGCGACCGCGATGGTGCAGTGCGACGTCGAGTGGCACGACGGCACGCCCGTCGCGCCGTCGCCGCGGCAGGTGCTGCGCGCGCAGGTGGAGAAGGCGCGCGCGCTGGGCTACGAGCCGATGTTCGGCTCGGAGCTCGAGTTCTTCCTCTTCCGCGAGAGCTACCTCGAGGCGCACGCGAAGCACTACCACGACCTCACGCCGTCGGTGCCGTACATCCTCGACTACCACATCCTCGGCTCGAGCTACGACGAGCCGTTCCTCCGCGAGGTGCGGACGTCGATGAAGGCGGCCGGGATGGTCGTCGAGTCGTCGAAGGGCGAGGCGTGGGCGGGCCAGCACGAGATCAACTTCCGCTTCGCGGAGGCGCTGAAGGCGGCCGACGACCACGTCGTCTACAAGACCGGCACGAAGGAGATCGCCTTCCAGCGCGGGCAGTCGGTCACGTTCATGGCGAAGCCGCATCACGACTGGGTCGGCTCCTCGTGCCACATCCACTCGTCGCTGTGGCAGGACGGCAAGGCCGCGTTCGCCGGCGAGTCGGACGTCTTCAAGCATTACCTCGCCGGGCAGATCGCGTGCGCGGCGGATCTCGCCATCTTCGTCGCGCCGACGATCAACTCGTACAAGCGGTTCGCCGCCGGCAGCTGGGCGCCGACGACGCTCGCGTGGGGGTACGACAACCGCACGTGCGGCTTCCGCATCGTCGGGCACGGCGCGGCGCTGCGCGCCGAGACGCGCATCCCCGGCGCCGACGCGAACCCGTACCTCGCCTTCGCCGCGCTCCTCGCCTCGGGCCTGTACGGCATCGAGCAGAAGCTCGAGCTCGGGCCGGCGCTCGAGGGCAACGCGTACGTCTCCGACGCCGAGCGGTTCCCGCACGCGATGCGCGAGGCGATCGCACGGCTCGAGCAGAGCACGGTCGCGCGGCAGCTCCTCGGCGACGAGGTCGTCGACCACTACCTCAACTACGCGCGCACGGAGCAGGCGCTCTTCGACAAGACGGTGACCGGCTACGAGCGGGAGCGGATGTTCGAGCGTGGCTAGGCCGGTCGTAGGCATCACGACGTACGTCACACAAGCGCGCTGGGGGTACTGGGACCTCGAGGCCGCGCTCATCCCGTTCGACTACGTGCGGGAGGTGGAGCGCGCGGGCGGCCGGGCGCTGCTCGTGCCGCCGGCGGTGGACGGCGTGGAGGAGACGCTCGACGCGCTCGACGCCGTCGTCTTCACCGGCGGCTCCGACGTCGACCCTGCGCTGTACGGCGAGGACGCGCACCCGGAGACGACGGGGATCGTGCGCATGCGCGACGACGGAGAGCTCGCGCTTCTGCGGGCCGCGCTCGACCGCGACATGCCGGTGCTCGGCATCTGCCGCGGCATCCAGGTGCTGAACGTCGGCATGGGCGGCGACCTCGACCAGCACCTCGAGGGCCACCGGCACGATCCGCCGGGGCAGTTCCTCGAGCACGACGTGGAGATCGCGCCGGGGACGAAGCTCGCCGGGATGCTCGGCGACAGGACGACGGTGATGTCCCACCACCACCAGGGCGTGAAGACGCTCGCGCCGGGGCTCGTCGAGACGGCGCGCGCCGACGACGGCCTCGTCGAGGCGATCGAGGCGCCGGCCAAGCGGTTCGCGGTCGGCGTCCTCTGGCATCCCGAGGCGGGCGAGGACGCGCGGCTCTTCGAGACGCTCGTCGCGGAGGCGCGGCGTTACCGGGAGGAGAAGCGTTGAGCACGATCCTGAATCCGGCCACCGGCGCGGCGATCGCAGAGGTCCCCGGCGCGAGCGCCGAGGAGACCGACGCCGCCGTCGCGCGTGCGAAGGCCGCGTATCCGGCGTGGCGCGCGGTCGCGCCGGCCGACCGCGGCCGGCTGCTGCGCCGTCTCGCAACGCTCGTCGAGGAGCATCACGAGGAGCTGTCGCGCATCGAGTCGCGCAACGCCGGCAAGCCGATCTCCGGCGCGCGCGGCGAGATCGGCATGGTCGCGCAGGTCTTCCACTTCTACGCGGGGGCGGTCGACAAGCACCACGGCGAGACGATTCCCGTCGCCGGCGGGGTCGACATGACGTTCCGCGAGCCGCTCGGCGTCGTCGGCCTCATCGTGCCGTGGAACTTCCCGCTCAACATCTCCTCGTGGAAGCTCGGGCCCGCGTTGGCATGCGGGAACACCGTCGTCTTGAAGCCGGCGGAGCTGACGCCGCTCTCGGCGCTGCGCCTCGCCGAGCTCGCGCTCGAGGCGGGCATCCCGGAGGGCGTCCTCAACGTCGTCGCCGGGAAGGGCTCGGTCGTCGGGCAGCGGCTCATCGAGCATCCCGACGTCGCGAAGATCGGCTTCACCGGCTCCACCGAGGTGGGGCAGGCGGTGATGCGCGGCGCAGCGGGGACGATCAAGCGCGTGACGCTCGAGCTCGGTGGCAAGTCGGCGAACGTCGTGTTCGCGGACGCCGATCTGGAGCGCGCGGCGGCCGCGGCGCCCTATGCGGTGTTCGACAACGCCGGCCAGGACTGCTGCGCGCGCTCGCGCATCCTCGTCGAGCGGTCGGCCTACGACCGCTTCGCCGAGCTGCTCGTCGCGGCGACGCGCAACGTGAAGGTGGGGGACACCGAGCTCGACGAGACGGAGATGGGCCCGCTCATCTCGGCCGCGCACCGCGAGACGGTGGCGTCGTTCGTCGAGGGCGAGCCGCTCTTCCGCGGCGACGCGCCCGACGGCGCCGGCTTCTGGTACCCGGCCACGCTCGTCGAGGCGGGGCCCGACGACCGCATCGCGCGGGAGGAGGTCTTCGGGCCGGTCGCCGCGCTCATCCCGTTCCTCGACGAGGACGAGGCGGTGCGGATCGCGAACGACTCCGACTACGGCCTGTCCGGCTCGATCTGGACGCGCGACGGCGCGCGGGCGCTGCGCGTGGCGCGCGCGATCGAGACCGGAGTGCTGTCGATCAACTCGAACTCGTCCGTGCGCGTCTCGACGCCGTTCGGCGGCTTCAAGCAGAGCGGCTTCGGCCGCGAGCTCGGAATGCACGCGATGGACGGCTACAGCGAGATCAAGAACGTCTACTACTCGACGGAGGGCTGACGTGGGTCGTCTCGACGGCAAGGTCTGCGTGATCACCGGCGCCGGCGGCGGCATGGGCGCCGACGCGGCCGAGCTCTTCACCCAGGAGGGGGCGAAGGTGTGTGTCGCCGACGTCGACCTCGACGCCGCGACGAAGGTCGCGGACGCGGTCGGCGGGCTCGCGGTGCAGGTGAACGTCGCCGACGAGGACTCCGTGCAGGCGATGTACGTGGCCGCTGCAAAAGAGCTCGGCGGCATCGACGTTCTCTACAACAACGCGGGCATCTCGCCCGCCGACGACGACTCGATCCTCGGCACGTCGCTCGAAGCGTGGGAGCGCGTGCAGGCGGTGAACACACGCGGCGTCTACCTCTGCTGCAAGCACGGCATTCCGTATCTGCTCGAGCGCGGCGGCGGCTCGGTCATCAACGTCGCGTCGTTCGTCGCGCTCGTCGGCGCCGCGACGTCGCAGATCTCGTACACCGCGTCGAAGGGCGCAGTGCTGTCGATGAGCAAGGAGCTCGGCGTGCAGTTCGCGCGGCAGGGCGTGCGCGTGAATGCGCTGTGCCCGGGGCCGGTGGAGACGCCGCTCCTGCTCCGCATCTGGAGCGAGACGCCCGGCGCTGCCGAGCGCCGGCTCGTGCACGTGCCGATGGGGCGGATGGCGAAGCCGCGCGAGATCGTGAACGCGGCGCTCTTCCTCGCGAGCGACGAGTCGTCGTATGTGAACGCGGCGACGTTCGTCGTCGACGGCGGGCTGACGGCCGCGTACGTCACGCCCGAGTAGCGCTGGTTGCAATCGTGGCAACGACCTGAGAGGGTCTGCCACGTGTCAACAGCATATGACCCCTCGCCCTTCGCCGTATCGGCGACAGAGCTGGAACAGCTGATCGTAAAGGCGGATGGCAAGGACGTGCTCGACGCCGCGGGTCCCTGCCCGCGGTGCACGCACTACGTCCACTTCCGCATCCATCGCCGCGAGTTCGGCGCACAGGGGGAAGAGACGGGATCGGGCGATGTGACGCTGAACTGCAACTGCGCGCACACGCACGAGCACGGCAAGGCCGGGTGTGGAGCGTGGTTCAACGTGGTCTTCCATGAGTCGGCCGGCTGGCATCTGGAGCCGGGGAGTCTTGACATCAGCCTCTACGAGCAGCAGGGCGCCACCGACCGCGACAAGCTCGCCGTCGGCGAGCTCGATCGCGCCCGGTCCGCTGCCGCCAGTTGGAAGACCGGGCTCGCCGCCCTTTTCGCGCTCATCCCGACGCTCGTCGTTGTGAAGGGCACCGACACCGTCGACAAGCTCGCGCACACGGACAGGATCATTGTCGGCGGGCTCATCGCGTTCGGAGCCGCGCTGGCGGTGACGGCGACGTTGCTCGCGCTGCGCGCCGCCTACGGCCCGTTGAGGCGGTCGAAGTTGTTTCCCCTGTACCTGCACCGTAAGGCGGGCGGCGCCTCGGAGGTCAAGACGACGATTGTCATCCTCAACGTCACGCGGCTGCTGACGGTCGTCTCCCTGAGCGCTCTCGCCGCCGCGATCGGCTACGCCTGGGCGGCACCGACGGTGATCCCGGCGAATTTCTCCGTCACGATCACCGGGAATGGGACGTACTGCGGCACCTTCAAGGGGGCCGATGGGCACTCGGTGCAGCTGATGCTGTCCGACCAGCGAACGGTCTCCGTTCCGCTCGGGCGGATCGCGACGACTTCGTTCGTCTCGTCCTGCTGAAGCGTTAGTTCCCGACGACCTGGACGAGCCAGCGCCGGTCGCGCTCGCGGTCGAGCTCGATGAAGAGCACACGCTGCCACGTCCCGAGCTGTAGCTCGCCGTCGCGCACCGGGACGGACTCGCCGGCGGTGCCGAGCAGCATCGCCATGCAGTGCGAGTGGCCGTTGCCGATCTCCATGTCCTCCGGGCAGATGTTCTCCGTGCGGCGGTCCCAGTCGTCGTGCGCGTAGTACGTGTCGTGCGGGACGAGCCGGCGCAGGAGGCTGGTGAAGTCCTCGAGGAAGCCGTCCTCGAACTCGTTCACGCGGACGCAGCACGTCGTGTGCGGCGAGTACACGCACGCGATCCCCTCGACGACCCCGCTCGCGCGAACGGCGGCCTGGACGTCCTCGGTGATGTCGGTCACCGTGAGCCCTCCGGCCGTCCGGAGCTGCTTCTCGTGCTGGAAGACCTTCACGCGGCCTCTATTGTGCGGCATGGACCGCCGGAGGCAAGCGGGGAACCGCCCTCCTCAGGAGAATCTGCGGCAGCGGTACGCTCCACCCGCCGGGCCCGTAGCTCAGCTGGTTAGAGCAGCGGACTCATAATCCGTTGGTCCTTGGTTCGAATCCAAGCGGGCCCATCGATAGCGTTGACGAGTGGTGGAGCGCACCCTCACACTGCGTGAGCTGAACCGCGCGACGCTGGCGCGCCAGCTGCTGCTCGAGCGGAAGCGGCTCTCGCCGACCGCGGTGGTCGAGCGGCTCGTGGGGATGCAGGCGCAGTGGCCGTCGGCGCCGTACGTCGGCATCTGGACCCGGACGACGAGCTTCCGGCGCGCAGCGCTCGAGCGCGAGCTCGCCCGCGCGGCCGTCGTCAAGGCGACGGTCATGCGGCAGACGCTCCATCTCGTCACACGGCGCGACTATGCGCTTCTCCGCGCTGCGCTCAGCGAGTCGAACTTCCCGTGGCAGTCGGCGATTGCCGTACGGCTCGCGCCGGGCGTGCGCGCGCTCGCGGCCGCTGGTCCCATCACCACCGCGGAGGCGCTCGCCTACATCGAGCGCGAGCACCGGCTCCGGGGCATCGACGCACGCCGCGCGTGGCGCGCCGCCCGCGTGCGCGCGCATGTGCTCCACCACCACGAGACGGCGCTCTGGCGCGCGCGACCCGAAGGGCGGTTCGTCGCGATCGACGAGCCGGAGTACCACGTCCCGGTGGAGGCGAGGGCCGAGATCTTCCGTCGCTACCTCGCGGCGTTCGGCCCCGCGACTGCGCGCGACATCAACGCCTGGAGCATGATGCCCGCCCCCGAGCTCAAGGCTGCTCTCACGCGGCTCGAGCCGCTGCGGCGGTTCCGCGACGAGCGAGGCCGCGAGCTCCTCGACGTGCCGCGCGCGCCGCTGCCGGACGCCGACACGCCGGCGCCCGTCCGCTTCCTTCCGAAATGGGACAACGTCCTCCTCGCGTTTGCGGACCGGACACGCGTGCTCCCCGAGCCGTACCGGAAGACGGTGATCGGAACGAACGGCGATGTCGCGCAGACGTTCCTCGTCGACGGGCTCGTCGCCGGCACGTGGCGCGTCGACAAGGGCCGCGTCGCCGCCGAACCGTTCGCGCCGCTGTCGCGCACGGTGCAGCGCGAGCTCAGGGACGAGGCCGAGCGGCTGGAAGCGTTCCTCGAAGGCTGATCCCGGAGCCGCGAGGGGCCCCGGGACCAGCCGAGCAGATCAGCCCCTGGGGACGCTCAGGAACGCGTTCCAGGCGGGCTTGTGCACGCCGGCGACCGTCTCCAGGCCGGACTGCCAGCCGCTGATCTGCGGCTGGTCGCGCACGAGGAACCACAGCAGCATGTCGATGCGCGGGTTCTTGCGCGCGATCGCGTACGCCTGCTTGAGGTCGGCCGCCTGCTTCGCCAGGCTCGTACCCATGATCGTATGGTCGGGCGGGTTCGACTGGTAGCCGTACTCCGTGATCCAGAGGTGCTTCGGCCCGTAGTACTTCTTGATGAGCGCGAGGAGCACGCCGATGTTGCCCATCTGGATACGGCGCGCCGTCTTGCCCTTCGGCACGTAGCTCGGCGCCTCGTTGCCGGCGGATGCGTACGGGTTGTGCGCGTACACGTCGAACTTCTTCATGCCGTACTTGTGCGCGGCGATGAGGAAGCTCAGCGGGTCGACCGATGCGCGAGACGAGCCCGCGTTGTCGTTCCCACGCGGATCGGTGACGCCGCAAGCGACCTTCTCGCCGGTCGCGCCGGCGTGGATGCCCGCGTAGATCGCATTGCAGATCTTCGCGTACTGGAACGCACTCTCGACGCGCCATGTCTTTCCGACGCGCTTGTACTGCGGCGCGAGGAAGACGGGGTTATTCGGCTCGTTCCAGGCGGTCCACATCTTCACGGCCGGGAGCGGGTCGGTCGGCCCGGAGAGCGTCGGATCCTGCTGCGCGAGCGGCGGCACGTATGTCCCGCTGTAACGCATCGCCGCTGCCCGCGCGAAGGTCTGGAGCGCGGACATGCTCGTCGGCGCATGGTTCTTGCCGGCGCCGCCATTGGCCCACGACGGCGTGGAGACGACCGAGAAGAGCAGCTTGATCCCGTTCGTCGCCGCATAGCGGTCGAGCCGGTCGTACAGCGACCAGTCGTACGCCGGGTCACCCGGATCGGCGGCGTCCGTCGGCTCCGTGTTCGCGACAGCCCACTTGTTGCCGCCCCAGTACAGATTGACGCGCAGCACCTGCGTGTGCAGCGAGGTGAGCGTCTCGAACGCGGCGGCCGGGTCGCCGTAGAGCGTGAACGCCTCGTCGTTGATACCGACGAGCAGATGCGTGGTCACGCGCTTCGAAGGCTTCTTCGAAGCGGCGGTTGCGGCCGACGCGGCGAGCCCCACAACGATCAAGGACGCCGCGACGACACGGGCGATGCGCATGCTCACGTAGACAAACCCTCCTGTCTCGGTTCCACGGCCACCGTACCCCGTCATCGAAACTTCAGACGCAAGGTGGGTGTAAATCCGTACGCTTTTCACCATGTTCCTCTTCACAAAACCCACACAGATGGTGAGCGCGGGCGAAGCGCTGCCGGGGCGCGACGCCGCCATGCCCGTGCCGGAACGGCACGAGGTGCTCGGCACGCCGCTCGCGCCGCCGTTCCCGGACGGCCTCGAGCGGGCCGTCGTCGCGATGGGCTGCTTCTGGGGCGCCGAGCGCGTGTTCTGGCGCGCGCCCGGCGTGTTCACGACCGCAGTCGGCTACGCGGGCGGCTTCACGCCCAACCCCACATACGAGGAGGTCTGCTCCGGGAAGACCGGCCACGCGGAGGCCGTCCTCGTCGTGTTCGATCCGCAGCAGACGAGCTACGACGAGATCCTGCGGCTCTTCTGGGAGAACCACGATCCGACGCAGGGGATGCGCCAGGGCAACGACGCCGGCACGCAGTACCGCTCCGCGGTGTACTGGACGAGCGACGTGCAGCGTGAGGCCGCCGAGGCGTCACGCGCAATGTTCCAGGCGGAGCTCACGCGCGCCGGCTACGGCGAGATCACGACGGAGCTCGCGGAAGCAGGGCCGTTCTACTACGCGGAGCCGTACCACCAGCAGTACCTCGCGAAGAACCCGAACGGCTACTGCGGGCTCGGCGGGACCGGGGTGGCCTGCCCCGTGGGGCTGCAGCAGAGGGCGTAGCGCGTGGTCGCGGCGCTCGCGGCACTCGCGCTCGGCCCGCACGGGATCGGCGGGGTACGTTTCGGCGCGCCGAAAGCGGCGGCGGTGGCCACGCTCAGCGCCGGCCTCGGCGCGCCGACCAAGCGTGAGGTGAATCCGGGCTGCGGGCCGCGCTACACCGAGGTGGAGTGGGGCGACCTCGCCGTCGAGTTCCGCTCCGGCGTGTTCTCGGGGTTCCGCTACGTCTCGGGCGGCCTGCGGTTCGATGCGCCGCCGTCGCCGAAGCCGGTGTCCCCGCGCCTCGCGACGTCGAACGGCGCGACGCTCGGGAGCACGCTCGGCCGCGTGCGCGCTGCGTACAGCGGCCTCGAGCGGGCGGGCGCGATCCTCTGGCGTGCGCCGGACGGGTTGATCTTCGTCGACGGCTCGAAGGGCGATCCGGCGTCGCCGTCCGACCGGATCGTCGAGATCAAGATCGGGACCTGCGGCGACTTCTAGGGAGCAGAACGCCGAGTACTAGAGCGTTCGCACGGCGAGAAGCGCGGCTCCGAGCACGGCGACCGCGCCGAGCACCGGTACGGCCGCCTTCGCCGCGCGCGGCGGCAGGAAGAGCTCGAAGAACGGCGCGTCGTCTCCGAGCCTGCGACCTCAGGCGTCGAGCCGACTCACTGCAGCCGCTCGGCGAGGTAGCGAAGCGCACCCGGATAGCGGTACTCGATGGCGCTGTGCGTGGCGTCGAAGAGCTCGAAGGAGATGTCGGTCACGCCGATACGCGCGAGCGCCCGCCGGAACGCCTCCGCGCCGAGGTCGAGGTAGAACTGGTCGCGTGTGCCGGCGTCGACATAGATCGCGCGCAGGCCACGGAGCGCGTCGGCGTGCTCGTCGACCATCCGCACGGGATCCCAGGCGAGCCAGCGCTCCCACACGTCCTGCTTCAGCTCGCCGGTCGCGACGTCGAAGGGCAGCTCGCCGGGCGTGTAGCACTCCGCCATCGCGTACGTGTTGACGAGGACGTGGTCGCTGCTCTTCGAGAGCGCCGGCCGTGAGCGGAAGTCCGCCCAGAACTTCTCGAACGAGCCGTCGTACTGATCACGGAGCGCGCGGACCGCGTCGCGGAAGTCGGGCAGGTAGCAGAGCTCGAAGAGCGCGTCGCCGGCATGCGTCGCGAGGCCCGAGAAGACGTCGGGGCGGAGCATCGCCGTGACCATCGCTCCGTACCCGCCGCTCGATTTCCCGGCGATCCCGCGCAGGCCCGTCGGGTATCGCTCGTCGACGAAGGCGACGACGTCCTCGCACAGGTATGTGTGGTAGCGGCCCACGCCGGACGAGTCGAGGAACTGGGAGCCGCCGTACGACGTCCACGCGTCGACGAAGACGACGCGGGCGTCCGGGCACCCGTCCTCGGCGAAGAGACGGTCGACGAGCTCGGGAACTGTAGGGCGGAAGGGCGATCGGTTCCGCCACATGTCCACCTGGCCCGTGAAGCCCTGGATGAGGTAGATCGCCGGAAGCGTCGCGCCGTCCGCGCCCGGTGGCTCGTAGATCCACAACGGGCGCACATGGGGGTCGCCGAGGGGGTTCCCCCGGAGCGCGGCGCTCTCGATCGTGAGCTCGTCGAGACGGCCGGCGAGGTCGGTTCCCCACGGCTCCATCATCGGCTGACCCTACACTCGCTCCGTGCGCCGTTTCCCCCCGCTCGCCGCACTCGTCGTCCTACTCATCGTCGCCGGTTGCGGCGGCGGATCGAGCTCGACGTACACCGCGAAGGGCTCCGAGGCCTGCTTCACGCAGAAGGGCTTCACCGGTGTGACGACGAACGCGACGAAGGTCGGCTTCATCGCCGGGTTCGCGGTCAACGGCGGCCTCCAGGCACGCTCCCCGAGCGGCAACGTCGTGACGATCGCGTTCACCGACGGCACGGGCGCGGTGGCGGGGACGGAGAAGGCGTACCGGCGGGCGGCGCCGAAGCGCCTTCGCCCGCACATGTCCGACATCATGGAAGCCCAACACAACGCCGTGCTCGTCTGGACGGTGTCGCCGGCACCGCAGGAGCTCTCGGACGCCGAGAGCTGCCTCCACTCCTAGCTACACTCACGTCATGACCGAGTACGGGACGATGCGCGTGAAGAGCGGCCTCGCCGAGATGCTCAAGGGCGGGGTGATCATGGACGTCGTCGACGCCGACCAGGCGAAGATCGCCGAAGCGGCAGGCGCCGTCGCCGTGATGGCCCTCGAGCGCGTCCCCGCCGACATCAGGCGGGACGGCGGCGTCGCGCGCATGTCCGACCCGGAGAAGATCCGCGAGATCCAGGAGACCGTGACGATCCCCGTCATGGCGAAGTGCCGCATCGGCCACTTCGCCGAGGCGCAGATCCTCCAGGCGCTCGAGATCGACTACATCGACGAGTCGGAGGTGCTGACGCCCGCCGACCTCGAGAACCACGTCGACAAGTGGCGCTTCACGGTGCCGTTCGTATGCGGCGCGACGAACCTCGGCGAGGCGCTGCGTCGCATCGGCGAGGGCGCCGCGATGATCCGCACGAAGGGCGAGGCGGGAACGGGCGACATCGTCAACGCGGTCACGCACATGCGCTCCGTCTTCGGGCACATCCGCAAGCTCACCTCGCTCGCCGAGGAGGAGCTCTATTCGGAGGCGAAGAAGCTCCAGGCGCCGTACGAGCTCGTCCGCTGGGTGGCGGAGAACGGAAAGCTGCCGGTCGTGACGTTCACCGCCGGCGGCATCGCGACGCCTGCGGACGCGTCGCTCTGCATGCAGCTCGGCGCGGACGGCGTCTTCGTCGGCTCCGGCATCTTCAAGTCCGGCGATCCGGAGCGGCGTGCGAAGGCGATCGTCGAGGCGACGACGCACTTCAACGACGCCGAGATCCTCGCCCGCGTCTCCGCCGGCCTCGGCGAGCCGATGGTCGGCATCTCGACCGCCTCGCTCGACCCGAGCGAGCTGCTCGAGTCGCGCGGCTGGTAGCGCTCCGTCCGCCGCGAGGCGGATGATGGCCACGCGGTGCAGGCACGCAAGCCCGTCTGGAAGACCTCGTCGTTTCTCGTGTACACGGGCGGGCTCACCGTGCTCGCGGCGGCGATCGCGGCGCTCTCCTATCTCTCCGGCCATTACGGCAGCGGCGCGCTCACCGGGTGGGCGCTGCTCGTCCTCGTCGTCCTGTACGGGATCGCGGACCGGCTTCGCGCCCGCGGGCGATGGGTCGCGGCGGGGATCTTCGCGTTCGCGTCCGTCATCGCGTGGGGCGCGTTCGTCGGGATCGCGTGGCACTGGTTCGGCTGGCTCGACTCGCCCGGCTCGTTCGGGAGCTTCTCGTTCGCCCGCCTCTCGCTCGAGCTCCTCGTCCTCGCGGCGGCATGGGACGACCGGCGCCGCTTCGGGTTCCCGTTCATCACGCTCATCACCGCGGTCGTCGGCTGGTACTTCGTCATCGACCTCGTGTCGAGCGGCGGGACGTGGACCAAGGTCGTCACGCTCCTCGTCGGCTTCGCCTACTTCTTCGCCGGTCTCGGCGGGCGCCCGTCCGCCTTCTGGCTCCACCTCGTCTCCGGCGCGCTCGTCGGCGGCGTGCTTCTCGACTGGTGGCACGCGACCGACACCGACTGGGCGCTCATCTCCGCCGTGTCGCTCCTCTACGTCGCCCTCGCCTACGCGACGAAGCGGTCGAGCTGGGCCGTCCTCGGCACCGTCGGCTTCCTCGGCGCGACCGTCCACTTCCTCGTGAGCACGGCGGGCACGACCACGATCGCCGGCCTCCCGATCTCGCTGCCCTCGATCAGCGGCTGGTCGCCGTCGCTCGCGTTCGCCTGCCTCGGCTTCTGGCTCGTTCTGCTGGGCGTCGCCGGCCGGTCGCGCCGGCGCACCGGGTAGCCGAAACTACAATGCCCGCGTGGAGAAGCCGCTTCGGATCGGCGTCCTCGCTGTGCAGGGCAACTTCCGCGAGCACGAGGCCGTGCTCCGGCGCCTCGGCGCGGAGCCGGTCGAGGTGCGGCTCCCCGAGCAGCTCGAGGGCCTCGACGGCCTCATCCTGCCCGGCGGCGAGTCGACCGCGATCACGCGGCTCATGCGCCTGTACGGGCTCGACGAGGCGCTCCGGCGCTTCGAGGCGCCCGTCTTCGGCACGTGTGCGGGCATGATCGTCCTCGACCGCGACCACCTCGGGCTCGCGGACATCAAGGTGCAGCGGAACGCGTTCGGCCGCCAGGTGCGGAGCTTCGAGACCGATCTCGACATCGGGCAAGGCGAGCCGCTCCGCGGCGTCTTCATCCGCGCGCCGTGGATCGAGGACGCGGGCCCTGACGTCGAGGTGCTCGCCGAGGTCGACGGTCATCCGGTGCTCGCGCGGCAGGGCCGCGTGCTCGTCGCCGCGTTCCATCCGGAGCTGACCGACGACACGCGCATCCACGAGCTCTTTCTGAACCAGGTACGGGAGGCGACGAGTGTCCGGGCATAGCAAGTGGTCGTCGATCAAGCACAAGAAGGGAGCGGCCGACGCGAAGCGCGGCAAGCTCTTCTCGAAGCTCTCGCGCGCGATCATCGTCGCTGCGAAGGAGGGCGGCGGCGATCCCGCCGGCAACCTCGCCCTCCAGAACGCGATCGAGAAGGCGAAGTCCTACTCGATGCCGAAGGAGAACATCGACCGTGCGGTCGCGAAGGGATCCGGCGCGGACGCCGACGCGAGCGCGTTCGAGACCGTCGTGTACGAGGGCTACGGGCCGAGCGGCGTCGCCATCATCGTCGAGGCGCTCACGGACAACCGCAACCGGACGGCGAGCGACGTCCGGCACACGTTCGCGAAGAACGACGGCAACCTCGGCGGCTCCGGGGCGGTGTCGTGGCTGTTCGAACGGCGCGGGATGGTGCTCGTCGACGCCGAGGGCGTCGACGAAGACGAGCTGACGCTCGCGGCCGCCGAGGGCGGGGCGGAGGACGTCGCGCTCGACGGGTCCAGCTTCCAGGTCACGTGCGCACCCGAGCAGCTCTCGGCCGTGCGGGCGGCGATCGAGGATGCCGGCTTCGCCGTCGACGGGGCCGAGCTGACGATGGTCCCGAAGACGACCGTCGAGGTCGCGGACGAGAACGAGGCGAAGAAGATCCTGCGGCTCATCGACCAGCTCGAGGATTACGACGACGTCCAGGACGTCTACGCGAACTTCGACATTCCGGAGCGGGTGCTCGAAGCCGTAGCAGGCTGAATCCGCGAGCATTTCGTGACACGGGCGGATCACGGGGGACACTCCCCGGCTCCGGGACGCGGCATGGTGCCTGGCCGGTTGCGTTCCGGAGGGGACACTCCCCAGTTACGAAGCCGTGACGCGAGCGACGTCCCGAACGTCCGAGTCTCCCCCGAACGGGTAGGAGGATCGTCCGACCCGCTGCCTAACCTCTCCCCGTGAAGGTCGTCGGCATCGACCCGGGAACGGCTGCTTGCGGGTGGGGGATCGTCCACGAAAGCGGCGGGCGCCTCAGGGGCATCGACTACGGCTGGTGGCGCACGACTCCCCGCGAGCGCCCCGAGCTGCGTCTGCTGGCGATCTACGAGGGCGTGGCCGGCCTCATCGCCGAGCACCGGCCCGATGCCGTCGTGCTCGAGGAGTCCTTCGTCGGCGTCGACGCCCGTACCGCGCTCTCCGTCGGACAGGCGCGCGGCGTCGTGCTCGTCGCCGCCGCACGCGCGGGGCTCCCGTGCAACGAGTACTCGCCGTCCGAGGTCAAGCACGCCGTCTGCGGCTACGGCCGTGCGGAGAAGGCGCAGGTGCAGCGCATGGTGAAGGCGATCCTCGGCCTCGACGCGCTGCCGACGCCGAACCACGCAGCGGACGCGCTCGCCGTCGCGATCTGCCACGCGCTCGCGCCGCCGCTCATGAAGATGGCGGGCTGAGCCCGTGATCGCGCGGCTCAGGGGGAAGCCGGTCGCGTCGACGCCGGAAGGGCTCGTCCTCGACGTGGGCGGCGTCGGCTACCTCGTCGCCGCGACGCCGAGCGTCGTCCGCAAGGCCGGCGGCGCCGACGAGCTGACCGTCGAGACGTATCTCCACGTGCGCGAGGACATGCTCCAGCTGTACGGCTTCGCCGACCGCGCCGAGCGCGAGCTCTTCGTCCAGCTGCTGACGGTGAACGGCATCGGGCCGAAGGTTGCGCTCGCGATCGTGTCCGGCTCGCCGGCGGAGGAGCTCCGCCGCGCCATCGTCCGCGAGGACACGGCGCGGTTCATCGCGATTCCGGGGATCGGCAAGAAGACGGCGGAGCGGATCGTCCTCGAGCTGAAGGAGAAGCTCGGCGTCGTCGGCGCCGACGCACCTGCCTCGCCGTCGAACGACGCGCACGTCGTCGCGCGCGACGCACTCGTCGAGCTCGGCTACACCGTGGCCGACGCCGAGCATGCGCTCGCCGACACCGATCCGGAGCTGTCCGCCGAGGAGCGCGTACGGCTCGCGCTGCGGAGGGCGGCATGAGCACGCAGTTCCTCGCGCCGGTTGCGGTCGAGGAAGACGACGCGTTCGAGCAGACGCTGCGTCCGCGCCGCCTCGACGAGTTCGTCGGCCAGGAGCGCGTGAAGGAGCAGATCGCGATCGCGCTCGAGGCGGCGAAGGCGCGCGGCGAGGCGCTCGACCATGTGCTGCTCGTCGGCCCGCCGGGCCTCGGCAAGACGAGCCTCGCGCACATCGTCCGCGAGGAGCTCGACGTCGGCATCCGCACCGTCGCCGGGCCGGCGCTCGAGCGCAAGGGCGACATGGCGGCCATCCTCACCTCGCTCGAGCCGCGCCACGTGCTCTTCATCGACGAGATCCACCGCATCAACCGCTCGATCGAGGAGATCCTCTATCCGGCCCTCGAGGACTTCCGCCTCGACATCATCGTCGGGCAGGGCCCGGCGGCGCGCACGCTGACGCTCGACCTGCCGCCGTTCACGCTCATCGGTGCGACGACGCGCACCGGTCTGCTGACGACGCCGTTGCGCGACCGCTTCGGCATGACGTTCCGGCTCGACTACTACGCGCCGGTGGAGCTGGCGACGATCGTGCGCCGCTCGGCGCGGATTCTCGGCGTCGAGATCGCCGACGACGCGGCCGAAGAGATCGCACGGCGCTCGCGCGGCACGCCGCGCATCGCGAACCGCATCCTCCGCCGCGTCCGCGACGTCGCCGAGGTGCGCCACCAGGGCTCGATCACGACGCCGGTCGCCGCCGAGGCGCTCGAGCTGCTCGAGGTCGACCAGGCCGGTCTCGAGCGCATCGACCGCGAGCTCCTGCGCACGATCGTCGGCAAGTTCGACGGCGGCCCGGTCGGGCTCTCGACGCTCGCCGTGTCGCTCGGCGAAGAGCCGGACACGATCGAGGACGTGTACGAGCCGTACCTCCTCCAGCTCGGGTTCATCCAGCGCACGCCGCGGGGGCGCACGATCACGAAGCTCGGCCGCGCGCACGTCGGCGCCACCGCAGAGACCGACGCGCGGCTCTTCTAGCGCCGCCGGGCGAGCTTCTCGACGAGCAATGCCATGACGAGGAGCGGCACGGCGACGATCACGGCGATGCCGACGCTGAACCACATTCCCATACCGAGAGGGTCGGCGCGGTCGCGTCCGCGCGCGATCCCGCAGACCGGTGGTCCGGCCTCCTCCGAAGTGCGGATCCTCAGCTCGGGCGTCAGTCGAGGTGCGGGCTGGCGCCGACGCGGCGGCCGTGCGCGTCGCGGTACGCGTCGGGATGGTGCCCGAGCGGGCTCATCTCGACGAGCGCACCGACGACGGCGAGACCGACGCCGACGACGACGAGGATCGTGACGATCACGAAGAGTGTTCCCATGGATACAAAGTCCGACCGCATGCGGCGCCGTCCATCGGGGCGCCCCCTGATCCGGGCTCAACGGCGTGCATCGAGCCCGGGTCGGCTTAGCGGCGGACTCGCGGGTCGAGGCCCGTCTTCGCGATGAGGTCGGCGCGCTTGTCGAAGCCGTCGCCTCCCGTTGCCTCGCGCCGTGCCCCGCAGCGGTCGCACTCGAGCACGGGGTAGGACGTGTCACTCCGGGCGGTATGCCACCGGTGGCCGAGCGGAACGCAGAGGATCGCTCCGAGCCGCACGCCGCAAGCGTACTCCTGCCCGTACGAGAATCGGCGCGACGAGGAGCGCCATGACGTCGAACCACACGTAGCCGCTCGCGACGCCGCTCGGCGGGTTGCCGTCGGCGATGCCGAGACCGGGGAGCGTCCGCGCCCACCGCCACGTGCCGATGGACGTGCCGTACAGCTCGAGCGCCGCGACGACGAGGAACACCGCGGCGTACGTCGCGCGCGCACGCGACCGCCACAGGAAGACGCAGAGGAGCGGGACGCCGATGGCGCCGGCGACGTCGAGGCGGGGAAGCACCGTGAGCCCGGCGATCCCCCAGCCGACGGACCCGGCCGCCGCGGCGGCGACGAGCTTCCCGGGCCGCACGACGCGCGTGAGCGCGAGCCCGCTGAGGTAGACGACGCCGTGCGCCGGCGGGATGAAGAGCGGCAGGTTGTGCAGCCGGTAGTGGTAGACGCCCCACACGAGGGATCCGGTCACCTCGCCGACGGTGGCGAAGCAGACGACCCCGAGCGCCTGCGCGCGAGCGAGCGGGACGAGGGGGCGGAGCGCGGCGAGCAGCACGATCCAGGTGAGTGCGCCGAGCGCGAGCTGGCCGCCGTATCCGACCTGCGTGTCGACGGCGAGCAGCGCGGCGAGGTATGCGGGGCCTGCGAGGGCGTACGCGCGCGGCGTCACGGCCGGTACTGGAGCTCGTGCCAGCTCGGCGTCGGCAGCAGCTCGAGCAGCGCCCGCCCGCCGTTCGGGTCGTGGTACGAGAACTCCGCGGCGGCGTCGTCCCAGCCGACCTCGAGCTTGCCCTCCTTCACGTGATGGTCGAGCCACGCGCCGCGGAAGACGAGCTTCTTCAACCAGTAGACGAGCGACTCGCCGCCGACGAGCGCGACGTCGTCCCAGCGGTGGACGAGATAACGGCCGAGCGCGCTGCGCGGCTCCTCGATCGCGTCGCGCTCGACGAGCTCGACGAGATCCGCCGTCTCGTCGTCGTCGAGCCTGTTGCCGGGAATGAGCTCGAGCTTGACGGCCGCGGCCGTCACGCGCTGCTCGAAATCCTCGGCGTTGAAGCTGAAGCTGTAGCCGAGGAACTCGACGAGGTAGTCCTCGCCCGAGCTGTAGTTCGCCTCGGTCTCCACGGGCGAAGCGTACCCTGGTGCCGTGCGTGCACTTCGCATCCCGGCGGCGGTCGGCGCGGTACTCGCGCTCGTCGTCGCGACGGCGCTCTCGCTCGGCTGGTCGTTCTCGCGCGCGGCGTATCTCGCGCCCGTCATCGTCGCCGGCTCGGCCGCCGTCGCCGGCCTCCTGATCCTCTGGGGGAAGGTGGCGGTGCAGCAGCTCCGGGAGAGTCGCCGCCCGCGGCTCGTGCTCGCGCTCTGGCTCGTGGGCCTCGCGCTGCTCGTGCTGCTGACGTTCCTCGGCGTGAAGCTCCCGCGCGAGGGCTGAGCTCACGCGCCGAAGCGGTCGACCAGCGCGGGCCAAAGCTGCGCGAGGCTCGCGCGGAGGTCGCAGCGCGCGACAGGCTGGCCCCGTTCCTGGTTGTCGACCGGCATCGCGATGCGCGCGACGACGCGGAAGCGCGTGCAGAACGTCGCATCGGCGCGCGTGAAGCCGACGAGGAGCGCTTCCCGGCCCGACACGGCCGGGCGCCAGTAGCGGAACGTCACGTGCGGCGATGCGACGGGCGTCAGCCCGTGACCGAACAGCTCGAGCGCCCCGGCCTCGCCGTAGTTGCTCGCGAGGATCACGTCGTTGCCTCCCGCGTTGGCCTCGACGAGGTGTGCGAGCTGCGGCCAGCCGATCTCGTCCTGGTAGTCGCTCCGGCCCTTGATCACGCCGTGCGCGTTCGCCGTGTGCAACGGCAGGACCGGCACGACCGTCGGCAGCGCCACGAGGAAGAAGACGACGAACGGGACGGCGACCAAGACGAGGCGCCTCCGGGTCGCCCAGCGTTCGAACGGAACTGCACCCGCCGCGAGCGCGAACAGCAGCGGCGGCACGGCGTAGTACGACTTGCCGCCGACGGCGAAGTATGCGACCGCCGTGCCCACGGCCGTCCAGGCGAGCGGACGGAGCGCGCGGTTGCGATGCAGCGCGACGACGCCCGCGACGAGGGCGGGTACGGCGAACAGATTCATCGTGACGAGGAGGTCGACGATGTACCCCGGCCGCGACTCGTCGGTCGCGCTCGGAGGCGGGTTCACGAACCAGTGGACGCTGACCCAGCCGTGCTGCGCCTCCCAGACGAGATTCGGCACGAAGAGCACGGCCGCGATCGCCGCCGCGACGAGCATGCCGCGCGACCGCAGGAGGTCGCGCCTCCAGATCGCCACCGCCGCCACGAGGAGGACGAGCGGGATTGCGAGCGTGTACTTCGTCTCGAGCCCGATGCCGGCGGCAACGCCGAGTGCGATCCAGGAGCCGCGTCCGAGCAAGAGCCGGAGCGTGAGCCACAGGACGACGACGGTTGCGAGCGAGTCGAACGACACCGGCTGGAAGAGACCGTTCGTCGCGAGCAGGATGGGCGAGAAGCCGACCGCGACCGCGGCGAGCACCTGGGCGCGCCGTCCGCCGCCGAGGTCGCGTGCGACGAGGGCGGCGACGACGATCGAGACGCCTCCGGCGAGGACCGGGAAGACGCGGAAGCCGACGAGCGACCATCCGAAGAGGACTCGTGCAAAGGCGGACAGCAGGGCGGTGACGGGCGGGAACTCGACGTATCCGCCCTGCAGGTGCCGTCCCGCGACGGCGTAGTAGAGCTCGTCGCGCTGCCAGCCGTACCGGCCGGCGAAGCCGAGGACGAGCACGGAGCGCAGCAGCACGACCGCGAGCACCGGCCGCACCGCCAGGCGGCTCATGCGAGTGCCGACAGGAGCGCGTCGACGTCGGCGCGGTCGTTGTACGGCGCGATCGAGATGCGCATGAGCGTGCCGTCGCGCGTCACGGGTATCTCGATGCGGTGCTCGTCGAAGAGCCGCCGCTGGAGATCGGGGTCGGGCTCGGGGAGCCGGACGGTCGCCATCTGGAGCACCATGTCCTCGGGCGCCAACGGCTTCGTCCGTAATAGCGCGCACAGGTCCCGCCGCGCCTCGCGCGCGAGAGCGACGCAGCGCTCGCGCACGTCGTGCTCACGCTGGAAGGCGATCGCGTCGGGCACGCTCAGGTACGCGGCCGAGTCGCGCGTTCCCTGCCGCTCGGTGCGGCTGATGAACGTCGCCGGCTCCTCGTAGCCCCAGCTCACGATCGGGCCGTCGACGCGCTCCTGCCACTCGGGGCGCACGTGCAGGAACCCGGCGCCCTTCGGCGCGCACATCCACTTGTGGCAGTTCCCGCTGTAGAAGTCCGCTCCGAGCTCGTCGAGGGCGAGGTCGACCTGCCCCGGGGCGTGCGCGCCGTCGACGACCGTCGCGAGACCGAGGGCGCGCGCACGGCGGACGATGTCCTCGACCGGGAGGAGCAGGCCCGTCTCCGACGTGATGTGCGAGACGAAGACGGCCTTCGTCCGCTCGGTCACGTGCTCGAACAGCTCGTCGTACGGGACCTGGACGAAGCGGCAGAGCCGCTGCCACGCGAGCACGCACGCGCCGTACTCGAGGTCGGTGGAGAGCACCTCGTCGTCCGGCCGCAGGTCGAGCGCCCGCGCGGCCACGTTGACGCCCGTCGTCGCGTTCTGGACGAACGTGAGGTCCTCGGCCTGGGCGCCGACGTAGCCGGCCAGCTCGCCGCGGGCCTCGGCGAGGAGCCCGTCGAGGCGCCGGGCGATGAGCTCCACCGGCTCGCGCTCGAGCTCGAGCTGCCAGGCCTGGTAGCGCTCGAAGACGGCCCGCGGCGTCGCCCCGAAGGAGCCGTGGTTGAGGAACGTGACCGAGGGGTCGAGGAGAAAGAGCTCTTTCACTGTCCGTCCGATGCTGACCGTACCGTCAACAACCGATGCACGAGGGCACCTGGACGATCAGTCCGTGCCCGCACGAGGTGCAGGCCGGGCTCGCTTCCTCGCTGGGGATCAGCGAGCTCACGGCAGGCGTTCTCGTCCGGCGCGGCTTCGACGAACCGGCTTCCGCGCGGGCGTTCCTGGCCGGTGAGACGACCCCGCACGATCCGTTCCTCCTCGGCGACATGAAGGCCGCCTGCGAGCGGATCCGCGCCGCCGTGGCGGACGGCCGGCGCATCTGCGTCCACGGCGACTACGACGTCGACGGGATCGCCGCCACGGCGCTCGCCGTCCTTCTTCTGCGCGAGCTCGGCGCCGACGTCGACTGGCACCTGCCGAGCCGCTTCGACGAGGGCTACGGCGTCCGCTCCGAGACGCTCGCGCGGCTCGCGGACGAGGGGTGCGGCCTCGTGCTCACGGTCGACTGCGGGATCACGGCGGTCGAAGAGGTCGCCGAGGCGAAGGCGCGCGGGCTCGAGGTGATCGTCACCGACCACCACCGGCCCGGCGACGCGCTTCCCGACTGCCCGATCGTCGCGACGCGACCGTCCGGCTACCCGTTCCCGGAGTTGTGCGGGACGGGCGTCGTCTACAAGCTCGGCCAGGCGCTCTTCGGCGTCGACTCCGACATTCCGAAGCGCCACCTCGACCTCGTCGCGCTGGCGACGATCGCCGACGTCGTCCCCCTGCTGGACGAGAACCGGTCGCTCGCGATCGCCGGGCTCCGGGCGCTCGCCCGCACGCAGAAGCCGGGGCTGCAGGCGCTCATGCGCGCCGCCGGCGTCGACCCGGCCGCGGCGGACGCGGGCGCCGTCGGCTTCCGCCTCGGGCCGCGCATCAACGCCGCCGGCCGGCTCGGCCATCCGCGCGCGGCCCTCGAGCTGCTGCTCACGACGGATCCGGCGGAGGCGCGCCGGCTCGCCGACACGCTCGAGGAGCTCAACCGCGAGCGTCAGGCAGTCGAGGGCCGCATCCTGCGCGAGGCGATCGCGAAGGTGGAGGAATGGCCGGACGCCGACCGCCGCCGCCGCGCGTACGTCGTCGCAGGCGAGGACTGGCACGAGGGCGTCATCGGCATCGTCGCCTCGCGGCTCGTCGAGCGGTTCAACCGGCCGGTCGTCCTCATCGCGGGGACGCCCGACGGCGACTGGAAGGGCTCCGGGCGCTCGATCCCGTCCTTCGACCTCCACGCCGGCCTCGGTGCGTGCTCCGACCTGCTCGGGCGCTGGGGCGGCCACCGGGCCGCGGCGGGCCTCTCGATCGATCCCGAGAACATCTCCGCGTTCGCGGCGCGCTTCGCCGAGCACGCGGCGGGCCTCCTCGTCGAGGACGACCTCCAGCCGGTGACGCGCATCGACGCGGTCGTCCCGCGCGGGACGCGGCTGACGCTCGACCTGTGCGCGGAGCTGGCGCAGCTCGCGCCGTTCGGGCTCGGCAACCCGGAGGTGGTGCTGCTCGCGCCGGGCTGCGAGGTCGGCGAGCTCGCAACGGTCGGCGAGGGCAAGCACCTGCGCTTCCGCGTGCGCCGCGACGGCTCCGACGCCGGGAGCGCGATCGCGTTCGGGGCCGGCCCGCGTCTCGACGTGTACCGGCAGGCGGGGCGGTGGGACGTCGCCTTCCGGCTGACGGAGAACCGCTGGAACGGCACGGTCGCGCCGCAGCTCGTCGTCCGGCGCATCTTCACCGCTGCGGAGCGCTTCGACGAGCTGCGCGACTGGCTCGTCGCCGAGTACCGCAAGCCCGAGAGCGCGCGCGACGCGGACGCGGTGGTCGTCTTCGCGGAGCTCGAGCTCGACGTCGCCAGCCTGGGCAAGCGGCATCTGCTCGAGTCGGAGCGCTTCCGCGCGCTCCTCGAGCGGCCCGCGCTCGCGCGCGCCGCTTAGGGACGCATCGCCATGACTCTCTCCGCCGCGATTTCGGTGATGTTGATCGTTCCGGACGCCGAGGCGGCGGTCGCTTGGTACACGAAAGCCCTCGGCGCGACCGAGCTTTGGAACCTCGGCGGTGTCGCCGGGTTGGAGATCGGTGGCGCTCCGTTCTTCCTGCACGAGGTCAACCCGAGCAACCCCTCGGAACGCAGTCCCGACCAGGTCGCTGCCACGAGCACACGGATCGAGCTCTTCGTCGACGACCCCGACGGTGTCCTCGAGCGCGCGCTCGCAGTCGGTGCCTCATTGGGCTCGGCGATGGAGGAGCATCAGACGTCCTGGGGGACCCACCGCCAGGGCGGCTTCCTCGACCCGTTCGGCCACAAGTGGTCCGTCGGCGACAAGTCTCCCCTCACCCGTTCTCAGGACCGGGCCTAGGGCTTGCGGGCGACGAAGATCGCCCAGTCGAACAGCCGGCGCTCCCAGTTCAGGTAGTCCTCGCGCGCCTGCTCGTGCCGTGTGCGGATGCCGACGGCGTCGGGATCGTCGGGATTCGCCGCCAGCCACTCCTCGAGCGCGCGCCAGTGCTGCGATTCGTACCGGTCCCAGTCGTCGTGGCCCGACGCGATGATGCCGGTCAGTGCGAGCCCGCCCGCCTCGATGCGCGCGACGGTCTCGCGCAGCGGCACGTACCCCATGTCCTCGACCTCGCGGGGAAGCGGCCACTCGCGCCAGTACGGCTCGCCGAAGCCGAGGAAGCCGCCGCTGCGCACCGCGGGCGCGAGCGCGGCGACCGTGCCGTCGAGATCGTCGAAGGCGAACGACGCTCCGAGGCAGAGCGCGACGTCCCATGCCTCCGGCTCGAGCGGGAATGCCCGCGCGTCGCCCTCGACCACCTCGATGAGATGCGAGAGGCCCGCCGCCTCGATGCGCTCGCGCCCGGCGGCGACGAACTCGGGTGCCTTCTCGACGCCGACGATGTGGCAGCCGTACGCCTGCGCGAGCAGGATCGCCGGGCCGGACTTGCCGCAGGCGACGTCGAGGACGCGCGTGTCGGGGTCGAGCCGCAGGTAGCCGCCGAGCTCGAGGATCTTCTCCCGGCTCGTCGGGTTCTGGATGGCGTGGTCGGCTTCCGCGACGGCGTAGTACCAGGGCATTTCCGCAAGCCTACGTGCGTGTCGGCCCGGATGCCCGTCCGGTGGGTCGCAGCGAAGCTGCGGACATGCAGGCGCCGCCGTACAAGATCAAGGTCGTGGAGCCGATCGCCCTGCCGCCCGCGGGGCGGCGCCGCGACGCGCTCGTGCGCGCGGGCTACAACACGTTCCTGCTCCACTCCGACGACGTCTACGTCGACCTTCTCACCGACAGCGGCACGTCGGCGCTCTCGCAGGAGCAGCGGGCGCGCATGGAGGTCGGCGACGAGTCCTACGCCGGCTCGCGCAGCTACTTCCGGCTCGAGCGCGCCGTCCGCGAGGTCTACGGCTACCGGCACACGATCCCGACGCACCAGGGCCGCGGCGCGGAGCACCTGCTCTCGAAGGTGCTGGTGCGGCCGGGGATGCTCATCCCCTCGAACCTCTACTTCACCACCTCGCGCGCGCACGCGGAGCTCGCCGGCGGCACGTGGGTCGACGTCGCCATCCCCGAGGCGAGCGACCCCGAGTCGGCGCATCCGTTCAAGGGCAACATCGACGTCGGAAAGCTCGAGGCGCTGCTCAGCGCAGAGGGCGACAACGTCGCGTTCGTCCGGCACGAGGCGTGCCTCAACATGGCGGGCGGACAGCCGTTCTCGATCGAGAACCTCACGCAGGTGCGCTCGATCACGCTCGACCACAACGTGCCGCTCATCCTCGACGCGACGCGCAGCTCCGAGAACGCGCTGTTCGTGAAGCGGCGCGAGCAGGGCTACGCGCAGCACACGCTGCCGGACATCGTCAAGCTCATCGCCGACCTCAGCGACGGCGCGATCTTCTCGTCGAAGAAGGATCACTTCGTGCCCATCGGCGGCCTCGTCGCCGTGAACGACGACACGCTCGCCGAGAAGCTCCGCGAGCTCGTCGTCGTGTACGAGGGCTTCCCGCACTACGGCGGCATGTCCGGCGCCGCGATGGAGGCGCTCGCGCAGGGCATCCGCGAAGCCGTCGACGAGCCGACCGTCGCGCATCACATCGAGCAGGTCGCGTACCTCGCATCGCTCCTCCGCGAATCGGACGTCCCGATCGTGCTGCCGCCCGGCGCGCACGCCGTCTTCCTCGACGCGAAGCGTTTCCTGCCGCACGTGCCGCAGGAGGAGTTTCCCGCGCAGGCGCTCGCCGCCGCCATCTACCTCGCGGGCGGCGTCCGCACGATGGAGCGCGGCATCGTCTCCGGCCAGCACGGCCACGATCCGTACGACGGGCTCGAGCTCGTGCGCCTGACGCTGCCCCGCCGCGTCTACACCCAGGAGCACCTCACATACGTCGCCGAGGTCGTCGTCGATCTCTACCACCATGCGCGCGCGGTGCCCGGCCTGCGCATGACGTACGAGCCGCCGAGCCTGCGCTTCTTCCAGGCGCGGTTCGAGCCGCTCGGCGCCTTCGCCGTCGTCTAGCTGCGCGAAAGCGCGGCGAGCGCGGCCGCGAGCTTCTCGACCTTGCGGAGCTGCCGGCGACGGTGGAGGAGTCTCATGGGGAGCGTCACTTCGACCTCATATCGGCCGTTCCTCCCGCGCCGATTACCTCCGAAACCCCCGGGAGTACACTGAATCGGTGGCGACGCTGGAGACAGGAGAGAAGCATCTCGAGCTGCTCGACGCCCTGCTCGCCGAGCTGGACGGCTACTCCGGCGAGCTCGACCGCGACCTCATAATCAGGGCGTTCAGCTTCGCCGCCGCGGCGCACGAGGGGCAGCAGCGGCGCTCCGGGGAGCCGTTCATCATGCACCCGGTCGGCGTCGCGACGATCTGCGCCGGCCTGCGCCTCGACGAGCAGACGATCGCCGCCGCGCTCCTGCACGACGTCGTCGAGGACACCGACACGAGCCTCGACCGGGTACGCGACGAGTTCGGCGACGAGGTGGCGCAGCTCGTCGACGGCGTCACGAAGCTGACGCGCGTGCAGTTCCAGAGCCGCGAGCAGGCGGAGGCCGAGAACTACCGGAAGATGGTCGTGGCGATGGCGGAAGACGTCCGCGTCATCCTCGTGAAGCTCGCCGACCGTCTGCACAACCTCCGCACGATCGAGTATCTCGGGCGGCAGAAGCAGATCCAGAAGGCGAAGGAGGCGCTCGAGGTCTATGCGCCGCTCGCGCACCGCCTCGGCATCCACGCCGTCAAGTGGGAGCTCGAGGACCTCTCCTTCCAGACGCTGCACCCGCGCAAGTACGACGAGATCAAGACGATGGTCGCCGAGCGGCGCGCCGACCGCGAAGGGCACGTCGCCGAAGCGGCGGACGTGCTCCAGCGCGAGCTCGCGAAGGTCGACATCCCCGCGGAGATCTCGGGGCGCGCGAAGCACTTCTACTCGATCTACGACAAGATGGCGAAGCGCGGCCGCGAGTTCAACGAGATCTACGACCTCACCGCGATGCGTGTCATCGTCGAGCGCAGCGACGAGGAGGGAACGCGCGACTGCTACGGCGCGCTCGGGCTCATCCACTCGCTGTGGAAGCCGATGCCGGGCCGCTTCAAGGACTACGTCGCGATGCCGAAGTTCAACGGCTACCGCTCGCTGCACACGACGGTCATCGGCCCGGAGGGGCGTCCGCTCGAGATCCAGGTGCGGACCCGCGAGATGCACGAGACCGCGGAGCTCGGGATCGCGGCGCACTGGGCGTACAAGCGCCGCGGCAAGAGCTCCGCCGACAAGGAGTGGTTCGCCTGGGTCGAGCAGCTCATGGACATCCACGCCGACGAGGCGGACGCGCGCGAGTTCGTGAAGTCCTTCCGCACCGACCTCTTCGACGAGGAGGTGTTCGTCTTCACACCGAAGGGCGAGGTGAAGACGCTGCCACAGGGTGCGACGCCGATCGACTTCGCCTACGCCGTGCACACCGACGTCGGCCACCGGACCGTCGGCGCGAAGGTGAACGGCCGCATCGTCCCGCTGCACTACAAGCTGCACAGCGGCGACCGCGTCGAGATCATGACGTCGAAGGGAGGCCGCGGCCCGTCACGCGACTGGCTGTCGCTCGTCGCGTCCTCGCGCGCGAGAAACAAGATCCGCCAGTTCTTCTCGCGCGAGCAGAAGGAGGACCTCGAGGCCAAGGGCCGCGAGTCGCTCGAGCACGCGCTGAAGGCGCAGAACCTTCCGTACCGCAAGCTCGCCGGCTCCGCCGTGCTCGCGGGGGTCATCCGCGAGACCGGTTTCAAGAAGGCGGAGGACTTCTACCTCGCGCTCGGCTCCGGAAAGCTCACCGCCGGGAGCATCGTCAACAAGGTGCTGCAGCGGCTGAAGACCGAGGAGGTGGCCGAGGAGGAGACGGTCACTCCGCGGAAGCGGCCCAAGGCGCGCGACGCGCTCGCGAGCGCGAACTACGGCATCAACGTCGTCGGCGTCGAGGACGTCCTCGTGCGGCTCGCGAAGTGCTGCACGCCGGTGCCGGGCGACCCGATCGTCGGTTACATCTCGCTCGGCCGCGGCATCACGATCCACCGCGAGGACTGTCCGAACGCGAAGGCGCTCATGCGCAACCCGGAGCGGTTCACGCCGGTGGAGTGGGAGGGCGGCGGCGCGCAGAGCTTCCGCGTCCAGGTCGCCGTCGACTCGTGGGACCGGCAGCGGCTTCTCGAGGATGTCGCGCGGACGTTCGCCGAGCACGGCGCGAACATCGTCGCCTACGGCGGCACGGTGGAAGATCAGATGGCGCGGAACTGGTACGTCGCGGAAGTCGGCGACGTGAAGGCGCTGCGCGCGCTCCTCACGGCGCTCCGCAACGTCGAGGGGGTCTTCGACGCGTACCGCGTCACGCCGAGCTAGTGCCCCAGCGAAGGAGGCAAGCCCATGGAAGTGCCAGCGGACCGGAGCGCCACCGCCTCGCGGCCGATGATCATCACGACGACGGAGAACATCCCCGAGGCGCGGGTGGTCCAGACCCTTGGCCAGGTGTTCGGCCTGACCGTTCGTTCGCGCAGCCTGGGGGGCAACATCGCCGCCGTCCTGAAGAGCCTCGTCGGGGGCGAGATCCGGTCGTACGTCAAGTTGAACGAGGACGCCCGGCGACAAGCGATCGACCGCATGGTGCAGAACGCCGCCGCGATGGGAGCCAACGCGGTGACCATGATGCGCTTCGACTCCACCGAGATGGGGAAGAGCATGAGCGAGATCGTGGCCTACGGCACGGCCCGAGTGGTCGAGTGGCCCGACCAGACGGCCGGACAGGCCTGAGGGCGCGATGAGTGTCGTCGAGTGGGTGATCGTGGCGGTGGTGGTCCTCGGCGCTGCCGCAGCGCTCTTCGGCTGGGACCGTTATCGAAGCAGCCGCAAGGCCGAGAGCAAGTCCTCTCAACGGACGGGCGAAGTCTTCACCGACCCGGTATCGGGCAAACCGATGCGCGTCTGGTACAACGCGGCGACGGGCGAGCGCGAGTACCGCCCGGACGAAGTACCTCCGCCGTAGCGAGGGGCCGTCCTCCTGTTTGCGATTACCCGGCGCAGTAGAGGTCCGCTGCGGCTGCCGCGGCGCGCGCGAGGTCGTTCCTGCTCGACCGTCTCCCGTTGAGAAGGACGACCGCGACGCGGCTGCCGTCGACCGCCCAGACGACGTTGGACATGTAGCCGTCACCCGCGCCGCTGCCGAGGTAGACGTCGGTGTCGCCGCAGCCGCTGGGGGTGCCCCTCCAGAGCTCCTTGAGCAGCGGCGTTGCAAACAGCTTGCCGTCTACGTATGCGGTCAGAAACCGCGCCTCGTCCCCGGCGTCGGTGACGATCGCTCCGTCGGCGCCCTTGCCGAGGTGCCGGTTCGTGGTGTCCGTGAGCGTGCCGTCGGCGGCGAGGGCGTAGCCGTGCGCGTGTTGTCCGGCGATCGGGCCTTGCGGGTCGTAGGCGGTGTGGTGCAGTCCAAGCGGCTCGAAGATGTTCTCGCGGTAGAGCTCAGGAAGCGGCTTCCCGGAGGCTTTGGCGGCGATCAGGCCGACGATGTTCCAGCCGATGTTGGAGTGGTGGTACGTGGTGCCGGGCGGGGCGACGAGGGGCTGCCAGGCGGCGAGCCGGATGAACCAGAGCGGCGAGATCCGGGCCGCGGGATTCGCGTTGATCCGGGCGCCGACCGCGAGCAGCTGCTTTCGCAGCTTCGGATCGCGCACATGCGCGAGGTAGGCGGTGGCGGCAGCCGGGGAGGCGAAGACGTCGTTGTCGTCGATCAGGCCGCTGGAGTCCGACATCAGATTCGCGATCGTGATCTCGCTGCCATGAGTCCGGAGCAGACCGGGGAGCCAGTCGTCGACCATCTGGAAGACGGTGAGCGTGTCCCGTTGCTCGAGCTGCAGGATCAGCGCTTCGACCCAAGGCTTGCTGTTGCTTTCGATCCGCATCCGCGTGTCCGGTTGCATTCGCCGGCCCGTCCTCACGTCCGCCACACCCGCCGCGCCGCGCCACGTGCCGTGCGGCCCGGACACGTACGCGGTCGCGCCGGGCGCGATCCGATCGGGGCCTGTTACGAGTCGGACGAGGACCCGTTGCATGTACTCCGGCCGCGTCGGCTGCGACCGCGCCAGCACCAAGCGGTCGATCCCGAAGCCGATCGCGGCCAGCGTCAGCACTCCGGCGAGAAGCCACGCCATCCGCCGGTACGGCCGGCAAGCCCGGTGCGACAACCGCTGCGCGCCCGTCGACACGCCAACGACCTCCGCTAGTGGGTACCGGAACTGTCACCCGGTCGCAGGCGAGGCCCATCGGGGCAAACACGGATCGCTCGGGCATCTCCAGAAAGGCCTCGGTCGCCTGGCGCCGGTGTTGGGAATGTAACCCCGACTGCACCAGCCGGGTGGTGCGGGTCCGCCGAGCGCTTTTGCCCGGCAGGGTAGACGGGATGTGTCGCGTTCGGCAGGCGCGCATCGCGGATCTGAGGCCGGGTGAGGGCGGATCGATCCCGTCACCGCTCCCGACGACCATGCCGACCAAGGTGGAGCACGCCTCTCTGAAACGAGCCTAAGCTCTTCTTCGCCTACGGCTCCCATGCCTGGCCGCCGGTGTCCCAGCCGACGAGGCACAGGTCGGCGATCTCCGCGGCCACCTGCTCGAGGTGCGCGCGGTCGACGTCGCCGTCGGCGGCGAGCTCCGCGACCGGGTCGCCCTTCCACGTGACCGGCACGCTCACGCGCCGCGCATCGTCCGCCGTGCCCGCCTCGGGGCCGAGGACGAGCTCGCCCTCCTCGACGAAGAAGATCCCGGCCCACGCACACCCGTCCGCGACGAGCGCGGCGACGGTCTGCCGGAGGACGTCGTCGGCGTCAGCCGACACCGAACTTCGCCTTGTACGCGTCCGGGATCGGGATCGGTTTGCGCGCCGCCGGGTCGACGAAGACGAGCGTCTGGTGGGCGGTCACCATCAGCGTCCCGTCGGGTTGCCGGTGCACTGCGAACTCGTACGTCATGCTCGTCCGCCCGATGCGCGCGACGCGCACGTGGATCTCGAGCTCGTCGTCGAAGCGCGCGGGCGCGAAGTACTCGACGTCGTTCGCGCGCATGACGAACTCGCCGCCTTCGTCCCGGTGCAGGAGACCGAGCGAGCGGACGTACTCGACACGCGCGAGGTCGAAGTACGGGTTGTAGCGCCCGTAGTAGACGACGCCCTGCGCGTCGGTGTCGGAGAAGCCGACGCGCGTCCGCGCCGAGAACGCGTACTCGCCGCTCACGACCGGATGAGCGCGAGCACCTCGTCGCGCTTCTGCTCCATCTGCTCCTCCGAGAGCGCCTCGAGGTTGAGGCGCAGCAGAGGCTCGGTGTTCGACGGCCGGACGTTGAAGTGCCAGTCCGGGAACTCGACCGAGATGCCGTCGAGGTGCGAGATCTTCGCCCCGTGCCCCGCGTAGTGCTCCTTCAGCTCCTGCAGCTTGAGCGCGACGTCCTTCACCGGCGTGTTCAGCTCGCCGGTGAGGAAGAACTTCCCGCGCAGCGGCGCGAGGATCTCGGAGAGCTTGCGCCCGCGCTTCGAGATGAGCTCGAGCATGAGGAGGAACGGCACGACTCCCGTGTCCGCCTGCGAGAAGTCGCGGAAGTAGTAGTGGCCCGACACCTCGCCCGCGAAGGCGGCGTGCTCCTTGCGGATGCGCTCCTTGATGAACGCGTGGCCGACGCGGTTGACGAGCGCGACGCCGCCGAGCCGCTCGACCGTCTCCGGCACCGCCCAGCTCGCGCGCACGTCATAGATGATCGTCGCGCCGGGCTCCTTCTCGAGCACGAGCTCGGCGAAGAGCGCGGTGACGAAGTCGCCCGGCACGAACTCGCCGGTGTCGTCGACGAAGAAGCACCGGTCGCCGTCCCCGTCGAACGCGACGCCGAGGTCGGCGCCCTCCTCGAGCGTCTTGCCGACGATGAACTCCCGGTTCTCCGGAAGGAGTGGATTCGGCTCGTGGTTCGGGAACGAGCCGTCCGGCTCGAAGAAGCAGCGCACCGCCTCGACCGCCGGCAGCCGGTCGAGCACCGGCGGCAGCATCGCGCCGGCCATGCCGTTCGCCGTGTCGACGACGATCTTCAGCGGCCGGACGGCGGACGCGTCGATGAAGGACATCACCCGATCGACGTACGCCGGCCAGATGTCGTATGCCGTCACCGTCCCGGCCGGGCCTGTCCGCGGCCTCGGCTCGGCGAGCGCCCGGTCGCGCACGTCGAGGAGCCCCGAGTCGCCGCCGACGGGCAGCGCGCCGCGCCGGACGATCTTCATCCCCGTGTACTCCTTCGGGTTGTGCGAGGCGGTGACGGTGAAGCCGCCGTCGAGGCCGAGCTCGCCGACGGCGAAATAGAGCATCTCCGTCCCGATCATCCCGAGGTCGAGGACGTCGGCGCCGGCCTCGGCGGCGCCGCGGATCGCGGCGGCGGCCATCTCCGGGCTCGAGAGCCGCATGTCGCGGCCGGCGGCGATCCGCTTCGGCTCGAACTGCTCGACGAACCCACGGCCGATCGCATGACCGCCCTCGGCGTCGATCTCCGCCGGGTAGATCCCCCGCACGTCATACGCCTTGAAGACCTTCGGATCGAGCATCCGCGCCGATCCTAGCCAGGCGGCCCCCACGTACCATGTCGGGTATGGAGCGGAAGCTCGCAACCGTGCTGTTCGTGGACCTCGTCGACTCGACGGAGCTGCTCTCCGGGGTCGACCCGGAGATCGTCCGGCGCCGCGTCTCGCGCTTCTTCGACGAGGTCGCGCACTGCATCGTCACGCACGGCGGCACGGTCGAGAAGTTCGCCGGCGACGCCGTCATGGCCGCCTTCGGGATCCCGCTCGCGCACGAGGACGACGCCGAGCGGGCCGTCCGCGCCGGCCTCGCCACCCTCGAGCGGGTGCGGACGCTCGACCTCGAGGCCCGCGTCGGCATCGAGTCGGGCGAGGTCGTCGCCGAGGAGCAGCGGGACTCGACGTTCGCGACGGGCGAGCCGGTGAACATCGCCGCGCGCCTCCAGCAGGAGGCGAAGCCGGGCGAGATCCTCGTCGGCCCCGGCACGGCGAGCCTCGTCGACGGCCGGATCGAGCTCGAGCGCCTCGAGCCGGTCGAGCTGCGCGGCTTCGACCGTCCCGTCGCGGCCCACCGCGTCGTCTGCGCCGTCGAGCACGGCGGCCGGCCGCTGCGCTCGCTCGCCGCGCCGCTCGTCGGCCGTGACGCCGAGCTCGAGCTCCTCGAGAACACGTTCACCCGCACCCTCCGCGACCGGCGCGCCTCGCTCGTCACCATCTACGGCGATCCGGGCGTCGGCAAGAGCCGGCTCGCGCGGGAGTTCGTCGCCGGCATCGAGCGCGCGACCGTCCTCTCCGGCCGCTGCCTTCCGTACGGCGAAGGTGTCACGTACTGGCCGCTCGCCGAGATGGTGAAGGCGTCGGCGGGCATCACCGACGACGATCCGCTCGACGAGGCGCAGCGGAAGATCCGCGAGTGCTGCGAGGACGAGGCGGTCGCCGATCTGCTCGCGCTCGCGGTCGGCGTGCTCGAGGCGGTCGAAGGGGAGCGCAACCAGCAGGAGATCACCTGGGCCGCGCGCGCGTGGGTGGAGCAGCTCGCGGCCGACAACCCGCTCGTGCTCGTCTTCGAGGACGTGCACTGGGGCGAGGAGCCCCTCCTCGAGCTCGTCGAGCACCTCGCATCGTGGGTGCGGGAGCAGCCGCTGCTCATCCTCTGCATCGCCCGCCCGGAGCTGCTCGACGTGCGCCCGACGTGGGGCGGCGGCCGCATCCGCTCGACGACGCTCGAGCTCGAGCCGCTGCAGCCGGAGGAGAGCGCCGAGCTCCTCGCCGCCCTCACCGCGGAGTTCGAGCTGCCCGTCGACGTCGATCTGGTGCTCGCGAAGACGGAGGGGAACCCGCTCTTCGTCGAGGAGACGATCCGGATGCTCGCGGAGCGGCCGGGCGCCGGCGCCGAACGCATCCCCGACACGCTGCAGGCGCTCATCGGCGCGCGCATCGACCGGCTACCCGGCGCCGAGCGCGTGCTGCTCCAGCGTGCCGCCGCCATGGGGCGCATCTTCATGGCGGGCGCGCTGAAGGAGCTCTCGCCCGAGCTCGACGACGTCAGCGACGCGCTCGACGACCTCCTCCTGCGCGACCTCATCGTCCGCGAGCCGCGCACGACGATCAGCGGCGAGCAGGCCTACAAGTTCCGCCACGTCCTCATCCGCGAGGTCGCGTACTCCGGACTGTCGAAGAGCTCGCGGGCCGAGCTGCACCGCGCGTTCGCCGTCTGGCTCAAGGAACGGGCCGGCGACGAGCTCGTCGAGATCCGCGCGTTCCACCTCGACCAGGCCGCGCGCCTCCTCGCGGAGCTCGACGGCTCCACGCCGCCCGACCTCGCCGAGGAAGCCGCCTCCGCGCTGATGCACGCCGGCAGGCGCGCGCTCTCGCGCGAGGCGTTCCGCAGCGCCCGCAAGCTCCTCCTCCGCGCCGCGGAGCTGTCGCCGACGCTCGAGCGCCGGTATCTCGCCGGCCGCGCCGCCTGGCGGCAGGGCGACATGACTGCGGTCATCGTCGAGATGGAGGAGGTCGCGTCCGTCGCGGCTGCGCACGGCGAGCGGCGCCTGCAGGGTCGTGCGCTCACCGCGCTCGCCGAGGCCGTCCTGAACCAGCGCGCCGACGCGATCACCGCGCGCCAGCTCGCCGAGCAGGCGATCGAGGTCCTCGAGGACGAGCCCCCGGACATCCGCTTCGAGGCGTTCCGCGCCGCGACCGCCGTCGCGTCGTGGCTCGGTGACGGCGAGGCGTTCGAGCGCTGGGCGAAGCACGCGCTCGAAGCGTCGCGCGCCGCCGGGCGGAAGGACCAGGAGGCGGCGATCACGAACGCGCTCGCGCTCGCCTACCTTCTCCGGCTCGAGCTCGACGAGGCCGAGCCGCTCATCGACCGTGTCGGCGAGCTCGCCGAGCACAGCGGCAGCGTCCTCGGCCGCGCCCAGGCCCTGCACGCCCGCGGCTGGCTCGAGAACTGGCGCGAGAACCCCGTCGAGGCGGAGGCCGCGTTCAGCGCGGCGCGCGAGCTCTACCGCGAGATCGGCCACACCTCCGGCGAGGCGACGATGACGATGCTGCTCGGTCGCAACGCCGCGAGCCAAGGGGAGCTCGCACGCGCGGAGAAGCTCCTCCTCGACGCGACGCGCACGATGAAGGGCCTCAACGACCGCTCGCAGCTCTGCGAAGGGCAGCGCTCGCTCGCCGAGGTGTACGTCGAGATGGGCCGCCTCGAGGAGGCCGAGCGGTACGCGCTCCAGGCACGCGAGTCGGTGGGGCCGGACGACCGGCTGTCACTCTCGACGACGAAGGTCAGCCTCGCGGCCGTCCGTGCAGCGCAGGGGCGTGACGACGAGGCGGAGAAGCTGTTCCGTGCCGCCGTCGAGGAGCTCGAGCGCTACCAGATGCGCGCGATGGAGCGGTGGGCGCTGCACAAGCTCGTCGGGTTCTACCGCGACCGGGGCCGTGAGGACGAGGCCGTCGGCTACGAGGATCGGCTTGCGGAGCTCTCGCCGAGCAGAATCGCTCCGATGGCCTGAGTCGACTCGGGGTCGGGCGACTCGCTGATCACCGTCGCCGGCCGCTCGAACCGTACGAGCGCGTCGCGCAGCGGCTCCGCACGCAGCGTGCCCTCGCCGTACGGGAGATGCTTCGTCTCGTTGCGGTTCGCATATGCGATGTCGCTGAAGTGGATGTGGAACGGCGCGCCGTCCTCGAGCACGGCGTCCGTCGCCTCGAGCGCGCTCGCGAACGGATCGACGCCGACGAATCCGCCGTCGCTCGTCGCATGCATGTGCGCGAAGTCGAGGACGGGGCGGACCCAGCCGAGCCGCGCGCTGATGAAGAGGACGTCCTCGAGCGATCCGATCTCGCGGACGCGTCCCATGACCTCGACGCCGAACGGGACCGCGCGTCCCTTCGCCTCGAGGCGCGTGCGCAGCTCCCCGAGCTGCTCGCAGATCGACTCGAGCGCATCCTCGCGCGTTCGGCCGAGAAGGAAGCCGGGATGGAACACGACCACCTCCGCACCGCACGCGGCCGCGATCCCGGCCGAGTGGTCGAGCATCCCGATCGCCATGTTGAGCTTCTTGCCGCGCTCGGCGTGTCCCATGAAGCCTGCGAGCGGCGCGTGCACCGAGAGGACGACGCCGCTCGCGCGCGCGAGCTCGCCGAGCCGGGCCGCGAAGTCGTAGTCCATCCAGAACTTGCCCTCGAAATCGATCTCGCAGGCCGTCAGACCGCGCGCCTGGAGCGCGGCGATCGCGGCCTCCGGGCTCTCGCGCGAAGGCATTCGTGCCGGTCCGAACTTGATGGCTCCCATAGTCCGTCCGATGCAGTTTCTACGTTTTCGGCATGGCCAAGCACCCGTCGCGGATCGATCTCCTCGAGCTCGACATCGACCTCCGGCTCGCCGACCTGTGGCGCGAGGCGAGCGAGATCTCCGAGTGGAATCTCGACGTGATGGCCGCGTTCCTGCGCGCCGCCTACGGCAAGGGCTACTGCGACGCCCTCACCGAAGAGGACCCGGGCTCGCTGTGCCACGACCACGGCTACCGGATCCCCGCGCGTCGAACGACGCAGAGCCAGAACGCGTAAGCCTCAAGCAGGCCGCCCCAGGTGACGCCCGTCATCGTGGCAAAGATCACACCCAGTCCGGCTGCCCTTCCCCCGCGCGCACCCGTTCCAACGAGGCCTGCGCCACGGGTATTTCGAGCACCGGTACGATCCCGGGTGTGAAGCGGAGCCCAGCCCGCCTGGTGATCGCGCTCTCGGTCGCCGCCGCGCTCGCCGTGTTCATCCTGTACACGTCGATCGCCGGCGCGGGCACGCCGCAGATCGCGCCGAGCACGCTCGCACAGCACGTGGGCGAGGACGTGCAGCTCGTCGGCACCGTCGTGAACAAGCCTTCGGGCGACGCACACTCCGCCGGCGGAATGCGCTTCGTGCTGAAGGACGACCACGGTACGAACGCCGCACGGACGAACGTCGTCTACACGGGCAGCGTTCCCGATCTCTTCCGGCAGGGACGGCAGATCGTCGTCGAGGGCACGCTCCGGAACGGGACGTTCGTCGCAAAGCCGGGCTCGCTCATCACGAAATGCCCGTCGAAGTACACGCCGGCGAAGTCCAACACCTGAGTGGCGTCGCTCGGCCGCGCTGCGCTGCTCCTCAGCTTCGGGCTCGTCGCGTACGCGCTCGTCGGCGGCTCGTTCGCCGCGTGGCGCCGGCGCCGGCGGCTCGCCCTCTCCGCGCAGAACGCGATCATCGCCGCGTTCTGCACGACGCTCGTCGCGTCGATCGTCCTCGTCGTCGCGCTCGCCCGCCGCGACCTCTCCTTCGTCTACGTCGCGCAGCACACGAGCCGGTCGCTTCCGCTCGGCTATGCGCTCTCCGCCTTCTGGGGCGGGCAGGAGGGCTCGCTCCTCCTGTGGCTGCTCGTGCTGACGGGCTACTCGTCGCTCGCCGTCTGGCTGAACCGGCGGTCGGGAGAGCTGCTCGCGTGGACGGTGCCGGTGCTCGGCGGCGTATCCGTCTTCTTCACATTCATGCTCTGCTTCGTCTCGAGCCCGTTCGCGACGGCGGCGGCGCCGGCGGACGGCGCAGGGATGGATCCATCCCTGCAGAACCCGTACATGCTCGCGCACCCGCCGATGCTGTACCTCGGCTACGTCGGGCTCACGATCCCGTTCGCATTCGCGATGGGTGCGCTGCTGTCGAAGCGCACGGACGAGCGCTGGATCGTCGTCACGCGCCGGTGGACGCTCGCCGCGTGGACGTTCCTCGGCGTCGGCCAGCTGCTCGGCGCGCACTGGGCGTACGTCGAGATCGGCTGGGGCGGCTACTACGCGTGGGACCCCGTCGAGAACGCCGCGCTCATGCCGTGGCTCGCGGCGACCGCGTTCCTGCACTCGGTGATGATCCAGGAGAAGCGCGGGATGCTGAAGGTCTGGAACATGGTGCTCGTCGCGCTCGCGTTCGGCCTCTCGATCTTCGGCACGTTCCTCACGCGGTCCGGCGTCGTCAACTCGATCCACTCGTTCTCGCAGAGCCCCCTCGGCGGCTGGTTCCTCGGCTTCATCGTCGTCATCACCCTCTTCTCGGTCGGTCTCATCTACATCCGGCTGCCGCTGCTGCGCGCGCGGACGAAGCTCGAGTCGCTCGTCTCCCGCGAGGCGACGTTCCTCTACAACAACCTGCTCCTCGTCGCGCTCGCGCTCACGATCCTGTGGGGCGTCGTCTACCCGCTGCTGACGCAGGCGGTGAACGGCGAGACGCGCTCGGTCTCGAAGCCGTACTACGACTTCTTCCTGCACAGCTTCGGGCTGCCGCTGCTCCTGCTCATGGGCATCGGCCCGCTCGTCGCGTGGCGGCGCGCGTCGCTGCGTGCGCTCGGCAAGACGTTCATCGTGCCCGCGGTCGCGGCCGTCGTGACGGGGGTCGCCCTGATCGCGCTCGGCTTCGGCAGCTCGACGCCCGGCCTTCTCGCCTACACGTTCTCGGCGTTCGTCGCCGCCTCGATCGTGCTCGAGTTCGTGCGCGGCCGGCGCGCCACCGGCTCGCTCACGCGGCTCGTCGCGCGCAACCGCCGCCGCTACGGCGGCTACATCGTCCACGCGGCCGTCCTGTCGCTCGCGATCGGCGTCGCCGGCTCGAGCGCGTACCAGACGATTCGCGAGCAGAGCCTTCGGCCGGGACAGTCGATGGAGGCCGCCGGCTTCACGTTCACGTACGAGTCGCTGGCGACGAAGCAGCTGCAGAACTCGCAGGCGACGAACGCGACCGTCGCCGTCTCGCGCGGCGGCTCGCACGTCACGACGCTTCATCCCGGCAAGAGCTTCTATCCGGTCGAGCAGTCGACGTCGAACGACGTGTCGATCTACCACGACCCGCGGTCGCTCGGGGACGTGTACACGATCGCGGACGGCATCTCGAAGAACGGCACGCTCGACCTCAAGGTCCTGGTGAAACCGCTCGTGAACCTCGTCTGGTTCGCGGGCTTCATCTTCGTGTTCGGCTCGCTCGTCGCCCTGTGGCCCGACGCGGTCGAGCAGCGCCGCCTGTCGGAGCGCTACGCCGCGGTGCCGGTGTGACCGCGCTCGCGCTCGCTCTCGGAGCCGCTCTCGCGCTCGCGGTCGTGATCAGCGTCGCGCGGCCGTTTCTCCGCGAGCCCGCCCCGGCGAGCGACGTCCTCGCGGAGCCGGGCCAGCTCGAGCGGCGCCGGCTGACGCTCGTCGAGGAGCGGGACCGCGCGCTCGCGGCGTTGAAGGAGCTCGAATTCGACCACCGGACGGGCAAGATCTCGGACGAGGACTACCGCGGCCTCGTGGGGCCGCTGCGGCGGGCCGCAGCCGACGCGTTACGTGCGCTGGAGCCGCGGGCAGAAGCCCGCCATGCCACCGTCGCACGACCCGGCTGACGACACCGTTCGCATCCGCCTGCCGCCCACCGAGACCGGCCCGGTCCCGGTGTCGATCGTGCGCACGGACGCGCGCTGGTTCGGCGTGCCGCCGCCGCTCGTGCTGCTCGTCCTCGTGGCCGCCGCGCTCGTCGCCGGAATCGGGCTGCTCGCGGCCGGGCGCTGGCCGTACGGGCTGATCCTGCTCGGCGTCGCGGCGCTCCTCGGCGCTGTTTTCCTCGAGGTGGCGCGGCGCCGTCCGGACTCGCGGCTCGCCCGCGCATCCGCCGGCGCGGCGATCGGTGCGCAGGCCTACGCCCGCGCGACGGTGGAGTCGCTCGTCGCGCGCTCGAGGGCGGTGGCCGACACGCAGCGCGCGCGCAGCGCCCAGGCCGTCGTGCGGGCCGAGCGCCGGGCGGCGCTGCTCCGCCTCGGCGAGGCGGTGTACCGCGACGACGACGCTGCGGTGGACGACGCGCGCGAGACGCTCGCGGCGCTCGATCGCGCCGAGGAAGAGCTGGCAGAGCGCCTGCGGTCGCGGATCGCCGAGAGGGACGCCCGTGTGCGGAGCGCGAGGCTCTCCGTGCAGCAGACGGTGCTCGTGCCTCCCGGCGGCGAGGCGACGCCGCCGGTACCGCCGAGGCCGGAGCCGGAAGAGGACTCGCGCCGACCCGCGGCGTAAAGTCCGTCGTGGGGCAGGGACGAGGGGCGTCCCGACGAAAGCTCTTCTGCGATGGCCAGACGCTGCATGGTCCTCCTCGTCCTCGGCTGCGCTCTCGTTGCGACGCCGGCCCTCGCGGACAACAACCCGCAGCAGCAGAAGCAGGCCCTCGACGCGAAACTCGCGGCCGTTCAGGCGAAGATCGCGCGCGAGCGCGCGAAAGAGTCGCAGCTCAACACGCAGATCGGCGGGCTGACGACGCAGATCCATTCGCTCGAAGGCCGCGTGAGCGACGTCGCGGGCAAGCTGTCCGTCTTGCATGCCGACCTCACGCTTCGCCATCGACGCCTCGATGCGCTCGACGCGCTCTATCGCGTGCAGACCACCCGTGTGCGGTTCTTGAAGCACGAGTACACGCTTGTCGCCTCCAGGCTCGCGCGCAGGCTGGTCGCGATCTACGAGCAGCCGAATCCGGGGACGCTCGAGCTCGTCCTGCAGGCGAAGAGCTTCCAAGACGTCACCGACGAGCTCGACTATCTCGGCCGCGTCGCGAACGAGGACGAGCAGATCGCCGCCGAGGTCGCGTCTGCGAAGCACGACGTGGTCGTCGCGCGGGAGCGGACATCGAAGGTGCGCCGGAGCGTCAGCAACGAGGCGAACATCATCAGTGCACGCCTACAGCAAGTCGCGATCATCCACAACGAGCTCCTGACGAGCCAGTCGAAGCTCTCCAGGGCGCGGTCGGGCAAGTCGCTCGCGCTCCTCGCCGCCCGCGCGCAGGAGCAGTCCGCAGTAAAGGAGTCGCAGGCGATCTCGGCCGCGAGCGCGGCGATCGAGGCGAGGATCCGCGCGTCCGAGGCTGCGGGGTCGACATCGGGGGACACACCGGCGGCGACGCCGAGCGCGGCAGGACTCATCTGGCCGGTGAGCGGCCCGATCACGAGCCCATTCGGTCCGCGCTGGGGCGGCTTCCATCCCGGCATCGACATCGGAGTCCCCGAAGGGACGCCGATCCACGCAGCCGCGGCAGGGACGGTGATCTACTGCGGCTGGGAATCCGGCTACGGCAACCTCGTCGTCATCGACCATCACAACGGCCTCGCGACCGCGTACGCCCACCAGTCGCGAATCGCGGTCGCCTGCAACCAGAACGTCGCACAGGGAGACGTGATCGGCTACTCCGGCTGCACCGGCTTCTGCACCGGCCCGCACCTGCACTTCGAAGTGCGCGTCAACGGCGTGCCCGTGGATCCGATCGGCTACTTGCCCTAGCGGCTCGGGGAAAGTGCTGCGCGCGCGGTGGTGGCTTCGCCATCCCCGCGCGCTCGTTCGGACTCCACTAACGCTTCGCGTTGGTTCCGTCCCCGGGTGGGGTGGCTCGGCGAGATGCTCAACCCAGGTACGGTCCTCGCGGTGAAGGTCACTGCCGAGGCGGCTCGTCGCTTTCTCGTTGCGCGGCACTTTCTTTCGCCTGCTCGGTCGGTGGCGGGCGGCGTCGACGGGGTGCTCGAGGTTCTTCAGAAGCTCGGATCGATCCAGTTCGACCCGGTCGCGGTCGCCGGCCGGAACCACGACCTCGTCCTGCACGCGCGCGTCGCCCGCTACGAACCCGGCTGGTGCGACGAGCTGTACGAACGCCGCGAGATCTTCGAGGCGACGAACAAGGCGCTGTCGTTCGTCGCGGTGAGCGAGTTCCCGTGGTTCCGTCACGTGTGGGGCCGCAAAGGGCCGCGGTTCCATGCCGCGGCCCTGGCCGACAACGCCGCGGTGGCCGAGCGCGTGCTCGAGCGGATCAGCGCGGAGGGACCATTGTCGGTGCGCGACTTCGAGCGCGAAGCGAGTCCGACGAAGAACTGGTTCGGTATGCCGGAGAACGCCGTGCGCGCCGTGCTCGAGGCGTACACCGTCACGGGCGCGATCGGGCTCGCGCGGCGCGACGGCAACGTCCGCTACTACGACCTCCTCGAGCGGCTGCTCCCGCCCGACGTGCTCGCGCGCGAGGTGCCGGAGCGAGAGCGGCTGCTGCACAAGCTCCTCTCGCGGTACCGCGCCCACGGCCTGCTCGGAGCCGGCGGCGCCGGCGGCACGTTCGACCGCATCGCGAATCCGGACGTACGCAAGGCGCTGCACAAGGAGCTCGTCGAGGCCGGTTCGCTCGTGCCGATCGAGGTGGAAGGGGTGCGGAGCAAGCGCTTCGTCGTCCGCGAGGAGCTCGCGCAGCTGGAGGCGCCGCCCGAGCCGGCTTCCTCGGTCGCGTTCATCGCCCCGTTCGACTCGCTGCTGTGGGACACCGCTCTTCTCGCGAGCCTGTTCGACTTCGAGTACGCGTGGGAGGGCTTCTTCAAGCCGGCGAAGCGCCGGTGGGGCTACTACGTGCTCCCGATCTCCTTCGCCGGCCGCCTCGTCGGCCGGATAGAACCGCGGATCGACCGCGACCGAGCCTGCGTGGAGATGCTCGGGCTCTGGTGGGAGGACGGCTTCGCGCCGCGCCGCGCAGACGGCTTCGTCGACGCGATGCGCGACGCCCTCCGGGCGTACCTGCGCTTCGCAGGAGCCGACCGGATCGAATGGCCGGTGCACCTCGCACCGGAGAAGCGGCTCTTCCACGCGCGCCCATGACCGGGCGCGACGACGACCGCCCCCCGATCTGCCCGACGTGCGGCGTCACGATGGTCCCGTCCGCCCTGAGCGCGCATGAGGATCAGACCGGCGACTGGATCTGCGTCGAGTGCGAGGAGGACCCTCCCGCGGACGCAGACAGCGAGGGCCGTAGCTAACGCGAAGCGTTAGCGGAGGCCGGACGAAGCGTGCGGTCCCGCCGAAGGCGCGCGAAGCGTGACCCTTCCATGGCCGGAAATGCGCAGCATTTCCGGCCATGGAAGACATGCCGGCCGCCCCGGGGGAGGCGGCCGGCGTCGTCGGGAGACGACCTCGGAGAATTCCGAGTTACAAAGGCTAAACGCTGCCGGCGCCGACTCGGGTACGGCGGGGGTCAGCCGGCGAACTGCTGGTAGAGCAGGAAGACGTTGAGCGCGCTGATCAAGCCGGAGATGACGATCGCGGCGGCCGTGGTCAGCCGCTTGTTGACGTACGCGCCCATGACGTCCTTTCGCCGGGTCAAGAGGACGAGCGGGACGAGCGCGAACGGGATCCCGAAGGAGAGGATGACCTGGCTGAGGACGAGCGCGCTCGTCGGGCTGACGCCGATGGCGAGCACGACGAGGGCGGGGATCATCGTGACGGCGCGGCGAAGCATGAGCGAGACGCGGAGGTTCACGAAGCCGGCCATGACGACCTGGCCCGCGTACGTGCCGACACTCGACGACGACGCGCCGGACGCGAGCAGGGCGACTGCGAAGGCGAGCGCCGCCGTGCCGCCGACGAGGTGGCCGAACTGCGTGTGCGCCTGCTGGATCGTGCTCAGGCCGGAGAGCGCCGGCGTGTGGAAGAGCTTCGCCGCGACGGCGAGCATCGCCATGTTGATGAGACCGGCGAAGCCGAGCGCGATGAGGACGTCGAGCCGCTCGAAGCGGAGCACACGCGAGCGCTCGGCGTTGTTGCGGACCGGCATGCGGCCTTGCGTGAGCGCGGAGTGAAGGTAGATCGCGTGCGGCATGACCGTCGCCCCGATGATCCCGACAGCGAGGTAGAGCGAGCTGCCGCCCGCCAGGCGCGGGATGAACGTGCCGCGCAGCGACGCGGACGCCGACGGTCCGATCTTCAGCGTCTCGTACAGGAAGCCGAGGAAGATGATCCCGAGCAGCGCCGTGATCGCGAGCTCGAAGCGGCGGTAGCCGTGCCGCTGAAGCTCGAGGATGCCGAAGGCGATGAAGCCCGTCATCACGCCGGCGACGACGAGCGGCACGTGGAAGAGCAGGTTGAGACCGAGGGCGGCGCCGAGGAACTCCGCGATGTCGGTCGACATCGCCATGATCTCCGCCTGCACCCAGAGGCCGGCGCTCACCCAGCGGGAGTAGTGGTCGCGGCAGAGCTCGGGCAGGTTGCGGTCGGTGACGATGCCGAGCTTCGCCGACAGGTACTGGATGAGCATCGCCATGAGGTTCGCGGCGAGCACGACCCACAGCAGGAGGTAGCCGAACTTCGCGCCGCCCTGCACGTTCGTCGCGAAGTTGCCCGGATCGACGTAGGCGATCGCGGCGACGAACGCCGGACCGAGCATCGCGAGCGTTGCACGCAGCCGTCCTTTGGCGAGGAGGATCTCGAGGGGGCTGGGCCCGACGTGGGAGAGGGGGAGCGTTCCGCCTTCGGAGACCGCCGACGCGATCGGCTCGGGGCCGCGCGTGACCGGACTCACCGGACGGTTCCTCCGCTCACTCGCATCGCGCGCGCAAGCACGGCGCCGAGCACGTGCACCTCGTCGCCGACGCGTACGTACAGAGGCCCGTCGAACGGCTGGCGCTCTATCACCTCGACTTCCGCGCCCGGCGCGATGCCGCGGTCGGCGAGGAAGCGGAGCATCGCCGGGTCGGCGTCGGACACGCGCACGAACGTGCCCTGCTCGCCCGGCTCGAGCCCGTACAGGCTCCTGCTCTCGTCGGGCGCGATCGTCAGGTCGCGGCTCGGGATGGGATCGCCGTGCGGGTCGAGCGTCGGGTTGCCGAGCTTGGCGGCGATGAGCTCCTCGAGCTCCTCCGAGATGACGTGCTCGAGCACCTCCGCCTCGGCGTGCACCTCGTCCCAGCTCATGCCGAGGCTCTCGACGAGGTACAGCTCGAGCAGGCGGTGGTGCCGGACGACCTCGAGCGCGACCCGCCGGCCCTGGTCGGTGAGCCGCACGCCCCGGTACGGCTCGTGCACGACGAGGCCGAGCCCGGTGAGCTTGCGGAGCATCCCGGAGACCGAGCCGGGGCGGACGCCGAGACGCTCGGCGAGCGCGGTCGTGGACACGCCGCCGCCCGCCGACTCGAGCGAGTAGACGGCCTTGACGTAATCCTCGACGGCGGCGGTGAGCGGGGCGGTCCCCTCCTCAAGTTCAGGCATGCCTAAACCATAGCTGAGGTGCGGCTTTCATGCCATAGTCCGGCCATGTTCCTCGTCATCCTCCGGCGGTCCGGCCCCGGGTACGACCATTCCAAGCCGCTCGAGGCGCAGTCCGGCTGGGAGGCCCATGCGGCCTTCATGGACGCCCTCGTGGACGAGGGATTCGTCGTCCTCGGCGGCCCGCTCGGCGACGAGGTCCGCACGGCGCACGCCGTCGAGGCCGAATCGGAGGAAGCGATCCGCGCGAGGCTTGCCCGCGACCCCTGGGCGGCCACGCACCTCGTCGTGGAGGCGATCGAGCCCTGGACGATCCGGCTCGACGGCCGCGAGCCCGCTAGGCCGCTTTGATGAGCCGCAGGTCGGGGAGCTGGCGCCAGCGCTCCTCGAGGTCGAAGCCGTACCCGACGAAGAGCTCGTCGGGGACGACGAAGCCGACGTAGCGGACGGGGAGGTCGTCGACGAGGCGCCGGTACGGCCGGTCGAGAAGCGTCACCGCCGCGATCGAGCGCGGCCGGCGGAGCTCGAACGTCCGGACGAGGTAGTTGAGCGTCAAGCCCGTGTCGACGACGTCCTCGACGACGACGACGTCGCGGTCGCGGATGTCCGCGTCGAGGTCCTTGAGAACGCGGATCTGCTCGTGGCCGCCCATCTGCGCGCTTCCGTAGCCGGCGAGCTCGACGAAGTCCAGGTGGTGCGCTCCGGGGACGGCGCGCGACAGGTCGGCGAGGAAGACGAAGCACGCCTTGAGCGAGCCGACGAGGAGCGGCTCCAGGCCGGCGTAGTCGCGGTCGATCTCGGCGCCGAGCTCGCGGACGCGCGCCGCGAGGTCGCTCGCCGAGAGATAGACCTCTCCTATGCGGGGATCGGGAGCTTCTACGACGCCAGGTCGAGATGGAAGTGCTGAGCCAGCCGCTCCAGATCTCGCTTGTAGAAGAGCTTGACCTTCACGCCGGGGTAGCGCTCCCGCAGCTTGCGGAGCTTCCGGTTCTTCCGCGTCACGAGCGACTGCTTCATCACCGTGAGCTCGACGTAGAGGTCCTGGTCGGGGAGGTAGAAGTCCGGCGCGAACGCCTCGAGGACACGCCCGTCCTCGTCCTCCTCGAGGACGAAGGTCCGCGGCTCGTAGAGCCACGGGACGCCGTAGTAATCGAAGACCTTCGCGCACTCGAGCTCCGCCCGGCTGGCGAAACGCGGCGGCTCAGACCCTCGATACGCCTGGAAAACCGGGGTATCGAGCCCCATCTGTACGGCAAGGTACCGACCGCATCGGACGGTGAAACGCGGTAGACAACTGGTGACGATGGCCCGGATCAGCCTCATCCCGCAGAAGCGCGAGTTCTTCGAGCTGTACAACCGGGCGGCCGAGAACGCCGTCGCGATCTCCCAGAAGGTCATCGAGCTGTTGGAGACGTTCCCCGAGGGGAGCGACCGGATCGCGCGCGAGGTGAAGGAGCTCGAGCACGAGGGCGACAGACTCACCCACGAGATCGTCGACCTCGTCAACCGCACCTTCGTGACGCCGTTCGACCGCGACGACATGTACCGGCTCGCGGGCGCGCTCGACGACGTCTGCGACCACGTCGACGAGGCCGCCGGCAAGATCGTCGGCTACGGCGTCCGCGACATCCGCGACGCCGCGAAGGAGCAGGCGCGGATCGTGAAGAAGGCGGCGGAGAAGCTCGCCGAGGCGATCGCGCGCCTCGAGGGGTTCAAGGACTCGCGCCGCCAGCTCATCGAGCTGCGCGAGCTCGAGGACACGGGGGACACGATTGCCCGCCAGGCGATCTCCGAGCTCTTCACGTCGATCGGCGGCGACCCGCTCGCCGTCATCCGCTGGAAGGACATCCACGAGCAGCTCGAAGAAGCCGCCGACGCCTGCGAGAACGCCGCAGACGTGCTCGAGGCGATCCTCGTGAAGAACCGCTAGGGCCGCGCGCGCGTGGGCACGTTCCTGCTCGTCGCCGTGATCCTCTTCGGCCTCGGGTTCGACTTCACGAACGGCTTCCACGACACGGCGAACTACATCGCCACCTGGGTCGGCACGCGCGCGCTGTCGCCGAGGCTCGCGGTGCTCGTCTCGGCGATCGCGAACCTCGCGGGCGCGTTCGTCACGACGGCGGTCGCGAAGACGGTCGGCAAGGGGATCATCGACACCGGGCTCGCGACGGAGAAGACGGTGCTCGCCGCGCTGCTCGGCGCCATCGTCTGGAACCTGCTGACCTGGTGGAACGGGCTGCCGTCGAGCTCGACGCACGCGCTCATCGGCGGGCTCGTCGGCGCGGCGTTCGTGCAGTCGGGCTCGCGGGCCGTCCAGTGGCACGCCATCTGGGCCAAGGTCGTTCTCCCGGGGCTCGCCTCGCCGGTGATCGGGTTCGTCGGCGCGTACGTGCTCCTCACGATCATCTACCGCGTCTTCTTCGGGTTGAGCCCGGGCGTCGCGCACCGTGGCTTCCGCTTGGGGCAGCTCCTGTCGGGGACGTGGGTCGCGTTCACCCACGGCGCGAACGACGCGCAGAAGACGATGGGCGTGATCGCGCTCGCGCTGTACGCGAACGGCTCGATCTCGAGCTTCTACATCCCGGACTGGGTGAAGATCGCGGCTGCGCTCACGATCGCGGCCGGGACGTACGCCGGTGGCTGGCGCATCATCCGGACGCTCGGCCAGCGCATCTACAAGCTGCAGCCCGAGCACGGCTTCGCGGCCCAGGTCGCGGCCGGGTCGACGCTCTGGGCCGGGACGCACTACGGCTTCCCGATCTCGACGACGCACGTCGTCACCGGATCGGTGATGGGTGCGGGCGCGACGCGGCGCTTCTCGGCCGTCAAGTGGGGCGTGGCCGGCAACATCGCGTTCGCCTGGGCGCTGACGATCCCGGCGGCGGCGATCGTCGCGGCCGCGCTCTTCTATCCCGTGAAGTGGATCTTCTAGCCGGGACTTAGACTTCGCCCATGACGGGGAGCAACGAGCAGGTGTTCACGATCGTCCAGCTGTCCGACCTGCACTGCGGGACGCAGTTCTTCCTGCCGAACCTCCTCGAGCGGGCCATCTCCGAGGTGAACGAGCTCGCGCCGGAGGTCGTCATCGTCTCCGGCGACCTCACGACGCACGGGTTCAAGGACGAGTACGCGCTCGCGAAGCGCTACCTCGACACGATCGAGTGCGAGTCGATCGTCGTCATTCCGGGCAACCACGATTCGCGCAACGTCGGCTACGTCCACTTCGAGGAGCTCTTCGGCGAGCGCAACTCGGTGCTCCGCCTGAACGGCGTCACGATCGTGTCCGTCGACTCGACGGAGCCCGATCTCGACAACGGACAGATCGGCCGCGGGCGCTACCGGTGGATCGAGGAGCAGTTCGCGGCGCCTGCCGGCCTGCGCGTGTTCGTGCTCCATCACCATCTGCTCCCGATCCCCGGCACGGGGCGCGAGCGGAACATCGTCCACGACGCGGGCGACGCGCTCGAGACGCTCCAGCGCGCGAACGTCGATCTCGTCCTGTGCGGCCACAAGCACGTCCCGTACGCGTGGCAGCTCGAGGGGCTGTTCATCGTCAATGCGGGAACAGTGTCCTCGTCGCGGCTGAGAGGCAACGGCAGGCCCTGCTACAACGTCGTCGAGGTCGACGGCACGCACGTGGACGTCTGGCGGAAGTACCCGTTCCACGGCCAGGAGAAGATCATCCAGTTCTCGACCGACACGAAGACGTACGAGAAGTACACCTCACGTATCGACGACGAGGTGACGACGCGGTGAGAGCCGTTGCGATCGTCGACGGGGAGCACTATCCCGACGTCGTGCGCGCCGCGCTCGCAGAGCTTCGATACGAGTTCGTCGCGGTGCGCCTCGTCGGCGGCACCGAGAAGCTGCGCGGCCAGCCGGACTACGGCGTCCCCGTCGTCGCCGACGTGCCCGACGTCGACGTCGCCATCGACCTCACCGACGAACGGCGCGCGGATTTGATCGCCGACTTCCTCGCCGCCGGAATCTCGGTAGTCGGCGCGGACTTCCGCTTCGATCCGCCGCCGCTGCACGAGTTCGAGCTGCCGTCGATCTCGGTGATCGGGACGGGCAAGCGCGTCGGCAAGACGGCGCTGAGCGCACACGTCGCGCGCCTGCTCGCACGCGATCGTCACGTCGTCTGCGTCGCCATGGGACGCGGCGGTCCTGCCGAGCCGGAGCTCGTGACTGCACCGCCGACGCTGGCGGAGCTCCTCGGGCGTTCGCGCGCCGGGCAGCATGCGGCGTCGGACTACCTCGAGCTCGCTGTGCTCGCCGGAGTGCCCTCGGTCGGCTGCCGCCGGGCGGGCGGCGGTGTGGCCGGCGCTCCGTTCGTCTCGAACGTGATCGAGGGCGCGCGGCTGGCTGCGTCGCTCGAGCCCGACGTCGTCGTCTTCGACGGCAGCGGATCCGCGATCCCGCCGATCGCGTCGACGGCGCGCATCTGCATCGGCCGCGAGCCGTTTCGCGAGCGGATCAGCGACATCGTCCTCGACAAGCTCGACCTGCGGCTCGCGCCCACGGGGCCGCTGCGCGGCCGCGTCGCCGTCTTCACCGCGGGACCGGCGGAGACCGGCCACCTCGAGGCCGACGTCGTCCACGTCTCCCACAACCTCGCGCGCCGCGACCTCCTGCTGGAGGAGCTGGAGCGCGTCGATGCCGACACGTATCTCGTCGAGCTCAAGGCGGCGGCGATCGACGTCGTCGCCGAGCACGCCGACGCAAAGGGCGCCCGCGTCGTCCTCGCCGGCAACGAGGTCGTCTCCGAGGGGCTCGACGAGCGCATCCTCGAGCTCGTTCCTGCGAGAGTGCGCGCATGAGCGCGTCCGCCCGGCCCCTCGTCATCCTGATCGGCGGCGCGACCGGGACCGGCAAGTCGACGGTCGCGACGGAGGTCGCGTACCGGCTCGGGATCACGCGCCTGACCTCGACCGACTCCATCCGGCAGACGATGCGCGCGTTCTTCTCGCGCGAGTTCATGCCGACGATCCACTTCTCGAGCTTCGAGGCGGGCGCCGCGGTCCCCGACGCGGACGATCCGCTCACGGCGGGATTCATCGAGCAGTCGCGCAACGTTCTCGTCGGCGTGAGCGCCTCGATCGACCGCGCGCTCGAGGAGGGCTGGTCGATCATCCTCGAGGGAGTGCACCTCGTTCCCGGCTTGCTGCCCGCCCGTATCGACGGCGCGGTCTACTGCCCCTGCGTGCTCTCGATCGAGGACGAGATGACGCACGCGCAGCATTTCCTCTCTCGGAGCGACGGCAGCGAGCGTCCGCTTGCGAACTATCTCGACCATTTCGCCGAGATCCGCCGACTGCAGCGGTTCGTCGTCGGCCGAGCCGAGCGCGAGGGCGTACCGGTGATCGAGAACGAGGACGCGGAGCGGACCGCGAGCGCACTCCTCGAGCTCGCCGAGCGCGCCGGAGCGCGGGTATGAGCGAGATCGAGGGCGACGTCCCCGAGACGCCGCCGTGCATCTGCCAGTCGTACCTCCGCGCCACCGAGCACGCGGCGCTGAGGGCGGCGCGCTGGCTCGGCCGCGCCGATCAGGAGGGAGCGGAGGAGGCCGCCGCCGCCGGGATGCGGTACTCGCTCGACCAGCTCGCCATCCACGGCCGCGTCGTCCTCGGCTCGCCCGAGGACGCGGCGCTCGCGCCCGGTGCGACCCTCGGCTCCGGCGGTCTCGAGGTCGACCTCGCGCTCGACCCGCTCGAGGGGCGCGGCGTCGTCGCGCGCGGCGGCAACGGGGCGATGTCGATGATCGCCGTCGGGGAGCCGGGCCAGCTGATGAGCCTGCCCGACATGTACATGCGGAAGATGGCGGTCGGGCCGCGCGCGAGCGGGTCGATCGACCTGCTGCGCCCGATGGAGGAGAACATCCAGGCGATCGCGGAGGCGTTCGGCCGGCGCGTGAACGACGTGACGACGATCGTCCTCGACCGTCCGCGGCACCACGACCTCATCGAGGAGATCCGCAACGCCGGTGCACGCATCAAGCTCATCCAGGACGGGGACGTGACGTCGTCCATCTCGGCGGCCATCCGCGGCACGAACGACCATCTCGCGGTCGGCATCGGCGGGACACGCCAGGCCGTCCTCTCGGCCGCGGCGCTCCGTTGCCTCGGCGGCGAGCTCCAGGCGCAGTTCTGGCCGACGTCGCGGCGCGAGATCGACGAGCTGCGCGAGCGCGGGATCGAGGACTACGGCCGTGTGTTCCGCACCGAGGATCTCGCCCCCGGCGAAGTGATCGTCGCGGCGACGGGCGTCTCGAACGGCGACCTCCTGCGCGGCGTGCGCTTCCTCGCCGACAGCGCGCGCACGCATTCGCTGCTCATGTGCACGCGCTGCAACTGGGTGCGCTTCGTCGACGGCACGCACTTCTTCGCGCGCGAGCGGCGCGAGGACGTCCGGCTGACGGGATTCTGAGCGTGCGCCGTCCGCTGAACCCGGAAGAGGAGCTCCGGTACATCCGGCCAGCCCACCTGCGCATCGTGAACGAGCCGCGCGACGAGCATCCGCCCCGGCACCGCAGCTCGCTGTGGGCGAAGCTCGCTAGGGCCTTCCGCTCTTAGCCTCGCGCTCGTCGTGCCGCTTGCCGGCGCGCAGGAAGACCCACGCGAGCACGATGACGATCGCGGGCGGCACGATCGCCGAAGCGAGCAGGACGCCGTTCATTACCCCCGTGGCGGCGACGACGGGCATCGCGTCATCGTACGTAGACTGACCGCATGCCAAGCAAGGAAGAAGTCCTCGAGGTGCTGCGCCAGGTCGAGGACCCCGAGCTCGGAATGGACATCGTCGACCTCGGGCTGCTCTACGACGTCGAGGTCGAGGGGCCGAAGGTGAAGATCATCTACAGCCTCACGTCGATGGGCTGCCCTGCGGGCCCGCTCATCGCCGGCGACATCGACCGCGCGACGCGCGAGGTCGAGGGCGTGGAGGAGGTCGATCTGGAGCTCACGTTCGACCCGCCGTGGACGCCGGACCGGATGTCCGAGGACGCGAAGTTCATCCTCGGCTTCGGCTAGCCCGACCGAGCGCGACCGGCAGCGAACGAGGGGCGCGCCCGGCAGCTGCGGCGCCGCGTAGGCGCGCCCCCCATGCTCGAACCGGCAGGGAAGGCGCATCCACACGCACTCCGAAGCCGCAGTCGAGTGCGGGGGAGGCTACTCCCGTTGCCAACTGGACGCAACGACGATTTGCGAAGTCGGGTGGAGGAACGGCACCGCCCCGTCCCAGCCGCGACGCAGGGCGGCGAGGGTCGACGGCGGCGTGACGACGGCTGCGGCGCCACGCGGCGGCCGCACGAGGCGCTCCGTGTAGCCGCTCGGCGTCCAGCGTAGGAGCTCCGTCCCGAGCACGAGGAACGGGTCGCCGTCGCGCACGACGAACGCGCCGTCGGGCAGCGCGCCGATCGGCAGCTCGTGCAGGCGGCGGGTCTGCCCGTCGAGGCGCTCCCGGTGCAGCCGTTCGTCCAGCTCGTCCGCCCCGGAGGTGCCGGTGAGGGCGAGGAAACGCCGGTAGTCCTCGCGGCGGCACTCCGCGCACGGCCGGTGCCCCGCCGCGAACGCGGTCGCCTCGTCGAGGAAGAACAGCTCCGTGAGCTTGCCCGGCTGCAAGAGCGGCGAGCGACGCCAGCCCTTGAACTCGAGACGGCAGGCGATCCAGCGGCGTGTTCCGTACAGCCGGACGATGCGCCCGGAGGCGTCGTGGACGCAGCCGCGGTTGCCGTAGACGAGGCCGCGCTCCGGCACGGCGACGAGCTCGGAGAGCGGCGTGACACGATTCTGCAGCGGCATCCCCGCACCGTACGCGCGAACCCCGATGCCCCGGTGCGGGTCGCGTCTGAGACTTCTCGGAACAGGACGACGAGGGAGGCGAGATGGCCATCGACACGCTCCGGCAGGTCGAGCTCCAGCATCTGGTCGCGGAGGTCCGCCGCGCCGCACGCACCCTGCGGGCGCAGACTCGGCTCGAGCGGGACACGGTTCGCCGCACGCTCACCGAAGCGCTGCGCGACGATCTCGAGCCCAAGGCGGAGAAGGATCTGGAGGGACTCGAGGCGATCCGTACGTGGGCGGCGGCACTCGAGGACGTGGACGTCGGCGACGCCGAGCTGCTGCAGGAGCTCTTGTACGGAATCGACGCGCTCCTGCGCGTGCACCTCTGGCGCGAGGCGGGGCTGCTGCTCGTGCCGCCGGAGGCGCGCACGGCCGCGGACTTCTAGTCGATAGCGAGGACGATCTTCCCGAGCTGCTCGCCGGCCTCGAGCCGCGCGTGCGCAGCCCGGATCTCGGCGAGCGGGACGACCTCGTCCACGACGGGACGCGCGCGGCCGCTTGCGACGAGCTCGTACGCGCCTTCGAAGTCCGCCTTCGTACCCATCGTCGAGCCGAGGATCGTGAGCTGTTTCCACCACACGCGATGGAGCGCGGCCGGCGGGTTCGGGCCGCTCGTCGCACCGCAGACCGCGATGCGTCCATCGCGTGCGGCGACGTCGAGCGACGTCCGCCACGTCGCCTCGCCGACGTGGTCGATGACGATGTCGGCACCGTGGCCGTCCGTCGCCTCCCGCACGGCCGCCTTCACGTCGCCGCCGGCGTGATTGACGATCGCGTCGGCGCCGAGCTCGCGCGCCCGCGTGAGCTTCGCGTCGCTCGACGACGTGACGATCGTGCGCGCACCGAGCGCCTTTGCGATCGCGAGGCCGGCGGTCGAGACGCCGCTGCCGATACCCCACAGCAGCACCCATTCGCCGGCGCGCAGATGCGCGCGAGTCACGAGCATCCGATACGCGGTCTCGAAGACGAGTGGGAATGCGGCCGCCTCCTCGAACGAGAGGCCGACGGGGATCGGGTAGACGTTGGACGCCGGCACGGCGATGAGCTCGGCGTTCGTCCCGTCGCCGTGCTCGCCGATCACGTGGATCGCACCGTCCGGGGCTTCGACCCCCGGGTTGATGACGACGCGCTGCCCCGGCTCGAAGCCGGTCACGCCTTCGCCGAGCGCCTCGACGAGGCCGGCGCCGTCGGCGCCGAGGATGCGCGGCTTCGGCACGGACGGGAGGCCCTTCCTGATCCAGACGTCGAGGTGGTTCAGCGCCGACGCGCGGAGACGCACGAGGACCTCGCCCGGAGCGGGCGACGGGTCGGGGGACTCTTCGAGGACGAGGACCTCGGGGCCGCCGTCCTCGTGGATGCGAACCGCCTTCACGAGGCGGCAGACTATCGGTGTGACGGCCGAGCATCTTCGTGAGCTCGCCGGTGGGCTCGGCATCGACGTCGTCGGCTGCGCGCACGCGGAGCCGTACGAGAACACGGAGCGGCACATCCGCGAGCGGCGGGCGCGCGGCCTGTTCGCCGACATGCGCTTCACGATGGCGCGGCCCGAGGAGTCGTGCCATCCGGAGCTGCTGCTCGACGGCGCCCGGACGGTCGTCTCCGCGGCCCTCTGCTACTACGCACCGGAGCCCGAGCGGCCGGACGGTGCCGGCCGTCTGCCCCGGTACGCGTGGCACGACGCATACGCCGACCTGCGCGCGAAGCTCGACGCGCTCGGCCGCGAGATCGGCGGCGCCTACCGCGTCTTCGTGGACGCGAACCAGCATGTCGACCGCGAGGCGGCGGCGCGCAGCGGCGTCGGCTTCTACGGAAAGAACACGCTCCTCATCACGCAGCGCCACGGCTCGTGGGTCGTGCTCGGGACGCTCGTCACCGACGCCGACCTGGAGCCGACGCCGCCGCTCGATCTCGACTGCGGCGCGTGCCGCCTGTGCGTCGACGCGTGCCCGACCGGAGCGCTCGACGAGCCGGGGACGCTCGACGCGACGCGCTGCCTCTCGTACTGGACGCAGTCGGCCGCGCCGATCCCCGGCGAGTACCGCGCGGAGCTCGGTGCGCAGGTGTACGGGTGCGACGTCTGCCAGGACGTCTGCCCATGGAACCGCGGCGTCGAGAAGCGGCGGCAGGGCACGCCGGCGGCGGGGGCGGAGCCGCACGTGTCGCTCGTCGACTGGCTGCGCACCGGCGAGGACGATCTGCGCCGGCGGTACGCGCGGCTGTATGTGCCGCGGAACGACGGCCGCTGGCTCCGCCGGAACGCGCTCGTCGCCGCCGGGAACGTCGGAGGGGAGCAGGAGCGCGCCCTGGTGGAGGAGTATCTGTCCGATGCCGATGAGCTCTTGCGTGAGCACGCCGTCTGGGCGCTGGACCGCATGGAGGAGCGCAGTCGTGCCTAAGCGGGCCGGCCACTGGTTCGTGCTCCTGCGCGCGGCGATCGTCGTCGTCGCGATCGTCGACGTCGCGCTCACCGACTTTCCGTCCGCCTACCGGCCGTGGGCGTGGGCCGTCACCGCATTCTTCGCCGCATCGACCGCGACCTCGGCAGCGTTCGCGCTCGTCGACCTCGACCGGCCGTCGCGACAGCGGGCGCGCGTGCTCGCGATCTGCCTCGACGGCATCGCCGCGATCGGCTTCGTCGCCGTCTTCTCGTATCAGTCGGGCGAGCCGTACCGTTCGCTGTACCTGATCCCCATCGCCGAGGCGGGCCTGCGCTTCGGCACGCTCGGAGGCCTCGCCGGCAGCGTCGTCATGGTGTGCTCGACTCTCGTCGTCGACGTGCTCGGCCCCGGGGGCAAGTGGCCGTCCGCCGTGAGCCGCGTCGTCGTCGGCCTCATGGCGGGCGTCGTCATCGGCCGGCTGCGCGACGGCCTCGTCGCCGAGCGCCGCACCGCCGAGACGCGGGCGGCGGAGGCCGAACGCCTGCGGGACGAGCTGGGGCGGAGGGGGGACATCCTCGAGGCTGCCAACCGGTGTGCCCGGGCGCTCGGGTCGTCGCTCGAGATCGAGGCCGCGTTCGGCGCGTTCATTCGCGAGCTGCGAGGTCTGGTGCCGTTCGACCGGACGGCGATCGTCCTCATCGAGAACGACACGGCGACGACGATCGCGACCGCCGGCCGCGGCGCAAGCGAGGTGTTCCCGCCCGGCAGCACGGGCCCGGTCCGTGGCTCCGTCCTCGACCGCGTACGCGGCGGCGGCGTCATCGTCCGGCGCAACCTCGAGGAGTCGGAGTTCCCGGAGGACCGGGAGTTCGCCATGCTCGGTCTCCGCAGCGAGATCGTCGCGCCGCTGCTCGCCGGCGCGCGCCCGATCGGCATGATCGCCCTGTCGCGCACCGAGGTGGACGCGTTCACGCCCGACGACGTCGAGCTCGTCACGCTGCTCGGCCGGCTGGCCGCGACGGCGGTGCAGAACATTCGCGCCTACGACGCAGAGCACCAGACGGTGGAGGAGCTGCGACGGCTCTCCGCGCTCCGGGCGGACTTCGTCTCACTCGTCTCGCACGAGCTCCGCAGCCCGATGGCCGCCGTCATCGGTGCCGCCCGGACGCTGCAGGAGCGCTGGCGCGCGCTCTCGCCCGATCAGCGTGAGGCGTTCCTCGCGCTCATCGCCGACGAGACGAACCGGCTTGCGATCCTCATCGGCGACGTGCTGCACACGTCGCAGATCGAGGCCGGGACGTTCAGCTACAGCTTCACCGACGTCGACCTGAGCCGGCTCGTCGGGGATGCGGTCGCGACCGCCTCGCTCGGCCAGGACGAGGTGCGTGTGACGGCGAGCGTCTCGTCGTCGCTGCCTACCATCCGTGGCGACCGCGAGCGGTTGCGGCAGGTGCTGGCGAACCTCATCGAGAACGCGATCAAGTACTCGCCGGCCGGCGACGCGGTCGAGGTGAGCGCGCAGCCCGACAACGGCCGCGTGCGGATCTCCGTCATGGATCACGGTCCCGGCATCCCGCACGACCAGCAGCGGCTCATCTTCGAGAAGTTCGGCCGTGCCGACGTTCCCGGCGGCTCGAAGCCCGGCACGGGCCTCGGTCTCTTCATCGCGCGCTCGATCGCGGAGGCGCACGGCGGGACGATCGACGTGCGCTCGAGCCCCGATGCGGGCTCGACGTTCACCCTGACTTTGCCGGCGTAGAGCCCCGGCGAAGAGCTGCGCTCTACGCCGGTCCGAGGTGTGCTCCGCAGAGCGGACGCGAGCCGAGCTCGCGTCCTCTTATCTGACGGGGGCGAGCTTGCCTGACTAGACGCGCGCGCGGAGGCGCTCGACGCCGAGCTCCTTCGCGAGTGCGCGGGCGCGCGCGGCGATCCGCGCGCGGAGCTCGGCCGGCTCGAGCACGGTCGCGCGGCCGCGCTTCGACAGGATGTCGCTCTCGAGCCACTCGTCGCTCCCGACCGGCAGCTCGCGCAGCGCGCTCCCGTCGGCGAGCCGCTTGGCGCCGCGCTCGATCTCGAAGCGCGCGATCTCCTTGTCGTAGAACACGCGCACGCTGCGCGCGCCGCGGAGCAGCACGGGGTCGAAGCCCGCGCGCGGCTCGAACTTCTCCTTCGTCAACGTCGCGCTGCGCATGCGGTCGAGCCGGAAGGACCGCTCACCGCCGCTCGTGCGGTCCCACGTGTGCACGTACCACCACGGGAGGGCGCGCGAGAACGTGTACGGCTCGACGAGGCGCGTCGACGGCTGCGTGTCGACCTCCTTCTGGTACTCGATCTCCACGAGCCTGTGCTCGCGCATGCCGCGCGCGAGCTTCGAGACGAGATCCTCCTCGGCCTGCTCGCCTTCGAGATCGGGCGTCTGCATGAGGTCGAACTGGCCGAACGTGTCCTCGAGCTTCTTGCGCACCCGTGCGAGCGGCGTGTGGGCGTCCACCGCGATCATCGGCCCGACGTATTCGAGCGCGAGGCGGATTGCGCGCGCCTCGAGCGGGGTGAGCCGCGGCGGCAGACGGAACGTGTCGCCCCAGAGCTCCTTGTCGACGTGCACGGCGTCGTCGCGGAGCTCGGCGTAGACGGTGTAGCAGCCGCCGCCGAAGTTGACGAGGTTGAGGAGCGACAGGTGCTCTTCGAGCTCCTCGGCGGGGACCGACGGGAACCGCTCGAGGAGGCTCCCGACCGGGATCTCGGCCTCGCGATCCTCACCGCAGGCGGCGAGGAGGAACGCGAGGAGTGCCTGGAGCACGGCGAACCGCTCCGGCGCGACCGGGCCCGCCGGCCGCTCGGCGCTCTCGCCGGCGCCGCGTACCGGCGCCAAGCGCGCCGGCTCCGGCGGGCGACCTTCGTGACCGTCGCGCACGCGGCGCAGGGCGGAGGCGACCTCGCGCCGCAGCGCCTCCGGCTCGAGCGGGACGGCGCGGCCGTCCTGCTTCAGGACCCACGAGGCGAGCTGCTCGATCGACGAGTACTCGGTGACCCACACGCCGTCCTCGAGCCGGCCCGTCGACCCGTACGTACGCTGCACCCACCACGCGGTGTCGCCGGGCACCTCGATGCGCGCCTCGCCGACGATCTCGCCGATCTGCCACGGCGGACGGCGCCGGTAGCGGTCGATGTCGAACTCGGCGGGGACGCGGAAGTCGCGCTCACGGCGGGTCGCGAACTTGATCTCGCCGCGGATGCGGGACACGCGGAACGTGCGGATGTCGTCGCGGTCGAGATCGTTCCCGACGACGTACCAGACGCCGTTGTCCGGCAGGAGCGCATACGGATTGACCGTCCGCTCCGACTCGACGTCGCGCGAGATCGACCAGTAGTCGAACTTCACCGTGCGCTGCTTCGAGATCGCGCCCTCGAGCTTCGCGAGGCGGCCCGGCATCTCCGGCGAGTAGTCGGGGTCGCGGACTTCGACGCGGCCGGCGGTCGCCGTCGGCGACTCGTCGAAGCCGGGCCGGCCGAGGGCGAGGTTCTGCAGGGCGAGCCGCAGCGGCTCGGCGTACGCGAACTTCCCCTCGAGGAGGTAGAGCGCGGTCTGCAGCGCCGCCAGCTCCTCGTTCTCGAGCTCGAGCTGCGGCAGGAAGTACTGCTCGGAGCGGAGCGTGTACAGCTCCTCGCCCGTGAACTCGTCGCGCTGCGACTGCAGCGGCACGCCGAGCGCGATCAGCTCGGCGCGATCGGAGTAGAAGCGGCGGGCGAATGCCTCGTCCGACATCTCCGAGTAGCCCTCGACGTTCGACTTGACGTCACGCGCGGTGATGGGCCGCCGCTCCGCCATGAGGAACGCGACGAGCGAGAGCTGGCGAATGAGCTTGTCGGTGTCGTGCGACATCTGAAACGAGCTTACTGTGCGCCCGCTGTGGAACGCGCTGTGGATAAGTGCGAGATCGCGCTGAGCTGGCCGGGACGCGGGTATGGGTTCGAGCGCCCCGGCTCCAGACCACGCGCAGAACCGAACCGTCGCCGACACTCATACGAGGACGCGGGCTTTGCCCGCGTCCGCTCCCGCGAAGCGGGACTCTTCACCAGCCTGAAGTGCGCAGCACTTCAGGCTGCGGCGCGAGCTTCCAGGTGCTGGTGCGACGGGCAGTAGTCGCGATCGGGGAGCGGCGTGCGCTGGCACGGCTTGCCCTTGCGCGTCGTCGCGCGGCAGCGGGCGACGCCGCCGTCGAGGGCGCCGGCTTCGATCTGCTCCTCGATGAAGTGCGCCGCCGCGGTGACGCCGGCCTGCACGGCCCACGCCACCTCCGCCTGCGCCGTGATCGGGAAGTACCGGCGAATGTCCTGGAAGAGCGCGCGGTCGGGCTTCGCGAAGTAGAGCGGGTCCTTCGCAAGCCGCTCCATCGTCTGCTCACACGCCTCGAGCACCGAGCGCCGTGACTCGATCTGCGACTCGCGGTCGGCGTACGGGTCGATCAGGTCCTTGATCGACCGGTAAATCGCGCGCGAATACTGATACATGCAGTGTTGCAACTGAAGGGTCCGCTCTTCGATCACCAGTCTTGTCGTCTCCTATGAAGTTCCCGCCAAAGCTTTGTTAGCAGCGGGTTAACCATCGCCTGCGCGTTCCCCTCCGGTCGATCCTACACGGTTCCCACTCTGTCACAAAGTGGGGATTTTCGTTGCCACCGAAGCCAACAGGGACGGCGGCCCGCACTACTCGGGTGCCCCGGTCGGGGAGTGTTTACACCTCAGGCACTAATGCGTTACGCGTGCCACGTACGCATCCGGGAAACCCCGCGAATGTGCCGCCGCGAGGCCTGCGGCGGCCTCGGCGGGCGTCCGGTAGACGCCCGAGAAGACGACGAGGTAGCCGGAACGGAGGCTGGCGTAGGCCGAGGAGACGAGGACGCCCGCCTGCGGGAGGCCGGCCAGCTTCGCCCTCCGGGCTTGGCTCGAGGCCGCCGGACGGCCGACGGAGAGGGGGAGCGACTCGAGCACGTCCGTGTACCCCGTGGTTGCCGCCGGCCAGCCCGTGAGCCCGTGACCGGCCGGCGGCGCCGGGGTGGTGGCGACGGCGGTCGAGGGGGCGCCCGGCGCCTTCGGCAGCGTCCCGGTGGTGACGGTCGGGCCCGGGGCGGAGGGAATCGTGCCCGGGGCGGTCGTCACGGGTGCGGTCTGCCGCGCGCCGGGGCCGAGGGTGACCGTCGGCTTCGCGACGATCGTCGTCCCGGAGCCGCCGGACCCGTTCACCGCGACCGCCGCCGCGGTGGCGACGAGGGCGACGGCGAGGAAGAGGAAGGCCGGCCACACCCAGTCGCCCGGGTACCAGGGGAAGCGGCGCTGCCACGCGGCGGCGAGGACGCCGACGAGGCCGCGGTCGACCGGCAGCCGCGCGCCGCATTCGAGGCAGTACTCCTGGAGCGGCTCGTACGCGGCGCCGCAGCGGGGGCAGTACTCCGGCTGCTTCTCGTCGCTCACGCGGCGCCCGCCGCACAGCCGCACCGGCCGCAGAACCGCGCGCCGCAGGCGATGAGCGTGTCGAGCTCGGCGCAGCGCTCGAGAGGCGTCACGCTCGCACGGCGAAAACCGGGCAGGTGCGGCATCCCGGCGCGACTCTACCGAGTTCGAGGGACGGCCCTAGTGGTGACGCTCGGCCGGCTGCTCGGCGCGGGCGGCACTCCGCCCGAAGCCGGCGAGCCACAGCACGACGAGCACGAGACCGACGAACCCGACGGGGATCCCGACCCACGGGATGAGGAAGAGAAAGACGACTCCGGCGATGAAGCAGTGCGAGTCCGACGCCGATCACGCGGTCGTCGTGCCCGGATCGATCAGCGCTGAATCACGACGAGATGCTCTTCGGTCATCTCGCGCACGGCGTACGCCGGTCCTTCGCGCGTGTTGCCCGACGCCTTGACACCGCCGTAGGGCATCTGGTCGCTGCGGAACGTCGGCGCCTCGTTGACGGTGACGCCGCCGAAGTCGAGCCGTTCCGCCGCGCGGAGCGCGGTCTCGAGCGACGCGGTGAAGACGCCCGCCTGGAGGCCGTAGCGCGTGCCGTTCGCGCGGTCGATCGCCTCGTCGACGGAGTCGAACGGGTTGACGACGACGACCGGGCCGAAGACCTCCTCGCAGCTGACCTTGTCGTCGTCCGGGACGTTCGCGATCACGGTCGGCCGGATGAGGCCGTCCTGCTCGCCGCCGGTGAGGACGACACCCCTGGACTCCGCGATCCAGGCGGCGATGCGGTCGCGGTTGTCGGTGTCGATCACCGGGCCGACGTCGGTGTCGTCGTCGGCCGGATCGCCGACCTTGAGCGCCTCCACCTTCGGGACGAACGCCTGCACGAACGCGTCGAAGTTGGCGCGCGCGACGTAGATGCGCTGGACGGAGATGCAGCTCTGGCCGGCGAACGCGAATGCGTTCGCGGCGAGCTTCGCGGCGGCCGTTTCGACGTCGGCGTCGGCCGCGACGATCGCCGGCGTCGAGTTGCCGAGCTCGAGCTTGACGCGCTTCCGCGGTGCGCGCTCCTGGAGCTTCCAGCCGACCTCGCCCGAGCCGGTGAACGTGATGAGCCGGACGCGCTCGTCCGCCACGAGGACGTCGCCGATCTCCGACGCCGGCCCGACGAGGACCGTGAGCCACCCGTCCGGCAGGCCGGCCTCGTGCTCGAGCTCGGCGAGGAGGAGCGCCGACAGCGGCGTCGCCGACGCGGGCTTGAGGACGACGGGGCAGCCGGCGGCGAGCGCGGGCGCGATCTTGTGCGCGACGAGGTTGCACGGGAAGTTGAACGGCGAGATCGCGCCGACGACGCCGATCGGGCGGCGGAGCGTGAACGCGAGCTTGCCCTCGCCCGCCTGGGCGGCGTCCATCGGGATCATCTCGCCGACGAGCTTGCGCGCCTCCACCGCCGCGAACGTGTACGTCGACATCGCCCGCGAGGCCTCGACGCGCGCCGTCTTGATCGGCTTGCCCGCCTCCTCGCAGATCGTCCGCGCCACCTCCTCGTGCCGGCGGCCGATCAGCCCGGCGACCTTCACGAGGATCTCGGCCCGCTTGTGCGCGGGCAGCGGGCTCTCGAGCGCCCGCGCGGCCGCATCGACAGCGGCGCGCGCCTCGGCGGCACCGCTGCGCGGGACGCTGCCGACGACCTCGCCCGAGTACGGGGAGCGGACCTCGACTGTGCCGGCGCCGTTCATGGGTGAGAGTCTACGCAGGTGATTCGAGCCCACCTCGCAGGTGAGGTGTTCGCGTACGGCGCGCTGCAGCCCGTGTTCGCGTGGACGGTCGACCATTCGGACGGCCTCGTGGTCGTCGACACGGGGCTGATCGACTCGACTCCTGAGCTCGACCGCACGTACCGGCCGGTACCGCACACCGAGTGGCTTCCGCGAGACGTCGTCGCCGTCGTGAACACGCATCTCCATTTCGACCACTGCGGAGGGAACCGCCTCTACCGGGGCGTCCCGATCCACGTGCAGGCGCGGGAGCTCGCCGACGCGCGCGCCGGGCAGGCCGACACCGTCGCCGAATGGGTGGACTTCGACGGGGCCGAGTACGTCGAGCACGACGGCGCGGGCGAGGTGCTCGCCGGGATCCGCCTGCTGCCGGCGCCTGGGCACACGCGCGGCCACCAGGTCGTCGTCGTCGACACGGTGGACGGCCCGAACGTGCTCGCCGGCGACGTCGCCTACTCCTTCCGCGAGCTCGGGTCGGGTCGGACCGAAGGCCAGCGGCGCGTGCTCGAGCTGGGCGCGCTCACGTGGCTCGGCCACGCGGCGCGCCCGAAGGTCCCCGACCGCCGTTAGTGCGCGGCGCGGAGCGCGGCCGTCGCGAGCACGCGCTTCTTGAGCTGTGGGGCATCGTGCAGCAGCGAACGGAACGCTGCCGCGTTCATGACGAGGAGCCTCGACGGGGACCTCGTGGTCACGGTCGCCGTCCTCGGCTCGCCCGTGACGAGCGCGATCTCGCCGAGGTAGTCGCCGGGTCCGAGCGTGTTGACGACCTCGCCGTCCCGGCTCACGTCGGCGATCCCCTCGACGAGGACGACGAACTCCCTGCCGTTCGCGCCCTCGGTCGTGAGGCTGCGGCCCGCCGGCAGGTCGATCTCGTCGGCGAGCGCCGCCACCTGTGCCAGCTCCTGCTTCGAGCAGCGCTGGAACAGGGGCACCTGCTTGAGAACTGCGGTCTTCGCATCCATGCCGGTATCAACGCCGGTTAAAGTCTCCTTATGCCCACCGACGCGCTGATAATCGACGCCCTGCGGAGCCCGATCGGGCGGAAGGGCGGCACGCTCTCGCACATCCGCGGCGACGACCTCTCGGCCCAGGTCGTGAACGCGCTCGTCGAGCGCAACGGCGTCGATCCGGCCCAGATCGAGGACATCCAGTGGGGCTGCGTCACGCAGATCGAGGAGCAGGCGTGGAACATCGGCCGGAACGTCGCGCTCACCGCCGGCTGGCCCGTGAGCGTGTGCGGGACGAGCGTCGACCGGCAGTGCGGCTCGTCGATGCAGACGAACTTCAACGCCGCGGCCGCCGTCTGGTCCGGGCAGCTCGACCTCGTGATCTCGGGAGGCGTCGAGATGATGTCGCGCGTCCCGATGGGCTCGAACCGCGGCTCCATGTCGGACGCGGTGCACGAGCGTTTCGACATCGTGATGCAAGGCATCTCCGCGGAGGAGATCGCCGGCAAGTGGAACCTCTCGCGCGAGGATCTCGACCGCTACTCGTACGAGTCGCACATGCGCGCCGCGCGCGCGATCGACGAGGGCAGGTTCGAGCGGGAGATCGTTCCGATCGATCTCGACGTGCCCGCGCCCGACGCCGGATCGACGCTCGTGCGGACCCGGTTCGCGGTCGACGAGGCGGTCCGGCGCGAGACGACGCTGGAGAAGATGGCGTCGCTCCAGCCCTCGTTCGTCGTCGACGGCAAGGTCACGGCGGCCAACTCGAGCCAGATCGTCGACGGCTCGGCGGCGGTGCTCGTCGCATCGGAGAAGAAGGCGTCGGAGCTCGGCCTCGAGCCGCGCGCGCGCTTCCTCGGCTTCGGCATCGCGGGCGTCGACCCGCACCTCATGCTGCACGGCAACCCGCAGGCGTGCGAGCGCGCGCTCGCGAAAGCCGGGCTCGGCTGGGACGACATGGAAGTGATCGAGGTGAACGAGGCGTTTGCGTCCGTCGTCCTCCAGTTCCTCGCCGACACCGGCCTGCACGAGCGCTGGGAGGCCGGGGACGTGAACCCGAACGGCGGCGGCATCTCGCTCGGGCATCCACTCGGCGCGACGGGCGCCCGCATCACCGCGACGCTCGTCTCCGAGCTCGAGCGGCGCAACGCCCGCTACGGCATCGCCGCGATGTGCATCGGCTTCGGCCAGGCCATCGCCGGAGTCGTGGAACGACTCTAAATCGTCGGGCGCATCGCGCCCTCGCGGCCGGCTTCGTCGTCCTCGGCGCCCTCGACGGCGTCTGGGTCGCGCGCCTGCCGGCGCTGAAGCACAAGCTCTCGCTCGACAGCGGACGGCTGGGGATCGCGATCTTCGCCGTGTCGCTCACGGCGACGCTCGTCCTGCCGCTCTCGGGCTGGGTGAGCGCCCGGCGCGGCAGCCGCGCTCCCGCGGCCGTGGGACTGCTCCTCGGCGCCGGTGCGCTCGCCTCGGCGGCGTTCGCGCCCTCGCTTGCCGTGCTGGTCCTCGTCGCCTGCGGCCTCGGCGCCGGCATCGGCGTCGCCGACGTGGCGCTGAACGCGCACGGCCTGGAGCTCGAGCGCCGCCTCGGCCGGCCGCTGCTCTCGCCGCTGCACGCGGCGTGGAGCTTCGGGCTGCTCGGCGGCTCGGCCGTGACGGCCGTCTCCGCCGCGCTCGGCATCGGCCTCCACGCCGAGCTTCCGACGGTCGCCGCGGTGCTCGCGCTCGTCGTCGGGCTGGCCGGCCCGCGCCTCCTCGGCGGCACCGCGGCCGATGTCGAGAGCGCGCGCTTCGCGCTGCCGCGCGGCGCGCTCGCGCTCCCCGCCGTCCTCATGTTCTGCGCGTTCTTCGTGGAGTCGGCTGCGATGAGCTGGAGCGCGGTCTTCCTCAACGGCCCGGTCGGCGCAAGCGCCGCGTTGTCCGCCGGCGCCGTCGTCGCGTATGCGGCTGCGATGGGCGTGGCGCGGCTCGTCGGCGACCGCGCGCTCCTGCGTTGGGGCTTCGGCGGGCTCGCGCGCCGGAGCGGCGGGCTCACGTGCGTCGGCACGCTGCTCGCGATCACGACGCGGTCGCCCGTTCCCGCGCTCGTCGGCTTCGCGCTCGTCGGGATCGGCTGCGCGGCGATCGTTCCGGCGCTCTTCCGCATCGGCGGCTCGATGCCCGGCATCTCGCAGGGAGCGGGAGTCGCGGCTGTCGCAACCGCGGGATACACCGGCGGGCTCTGCAACGGGCCGGTGATCGGCTTCTTCGCGCAGGCGGTCGGCCTGAGCGCCGCGCTCGGCCTGCTCGCGTGCGCCGGTGCCGTGATCGTGGTCCTCGGTCCCCGGTTAGTCTCCGCATCGTGAAGATCGGCGTCATCGGGCTCGGGGCGATGGGCTCCGGCATCGCGCAGCTGTGCGTCGAGGCCGGCTTCGACACGGTCGGCCGCGAGGTCACGGCCGAGCTCGGCGAGAAGGCGCGCGACCGCATCGGCCATTTCCTCACGCGAAAGGTCGAGAAGGGCCAGCTCGACCAGGGCCTGCGCGACGACGCGATGAAGCGGCTCACGCTCACGACGGAGCTCGCCGGCCTCGCCGACTGCGACCTCGTGGTCGAGGCGATCGTCGAAGAGCTCGCGCCGAAGCAGGAGCTGTTCGCGGAGCTCGAGCGGATCTGCCGCCCGGATGCGGTGCTCGCGACGAACACGTCGGCGCTCTCCGTCACCGAGATCGCGTCGGCCACCTCGTCCCCGGAGCGTGTCGTCGGCATGCACTTCTTCAACCCGGCGCCCCTCATGCCGCTCGTCGAGATCGTGCGCGCGGAGCTCACGTCCGACGAGGCAGTGGAAACCGCGTTCACGCTCGGCGGGAAGCTCGGGAAGCACCCGATCCGTTGCCACGACACGCCGGGATTCGTCGTCAACCGCGTGCTCATCCCGGTGCTGAACGACTGCGTGCGCATCCTCGACGAGGCGCGCGTCGCCATCGAAGATCTCGACGCGGGGATGAAGCACGGCGCCGGCTGGCCGATGGGCCCGTGCGAGCTGCTCGACCTCGTCGGCATCGACGTGCACGTGCACGCGAGCGAGGCGCTGTACGACAAGCTGCGCGAGCCGCGCATGGCGCCGCCGCCGCGTCTCGTCGCCATGGCGAACGCGGGTCTCTTCGGCCGCAAGAGCGGGCGCGGCTTCTACACGTACTAGGCGACGCAGCCGATGTCGAACGGGCTCGCGGTCGTGTATTTCGTCGTCTCGCTCGTCGCGACGCTGTACGCGGCCGCCGTCTTCGCCGACCGGCTCGACAGGCTCGGCACCCGCCTCGGATTGCCTGAGGCGCTGCTCGGTCTCCTGACCGCTGCAGGCGCGGATGCGCCGGAGATCGCGTCGGCGGTGGCCGCACTGTTCAGCGGGGCGAAGGAGACCGGGTTCGGTGTGCTCATGGGCGCGAGCGTGCTGAATCTCGCGACGATGATCGGGGTGTCGACGCTCGTCTGCGGGTGCGTCCGGCTACGGCGGGAACAGCTCGTGCTCGAAGGCGGTGTGGCGATCGGCGCAGCGCTGCTCGTCGTGCTCATGGTGTTCCACGTGCTTCCGGCCTGGGTGGCGCTCGTCCTGGCGCTCGTCCTCCTCGTCCCCTACGTCGCCGTCGTCGCGCTCGCCGAGGGGCGCGTGCTCTCGGTGCGCCGCCGTCTGCAGTTGCGGCGGACGATGGGAGAGCGCCACCGGAAGGAACCGCCGCACGGCCATGCGCTGTGGCCCCCGCTCCTGACGATTCCGCCGGCCGTCGGCATCATCGTCCTCGGCAGCATCGGCATGGTGCACGCGGCGATCCATCTCGGTCACGCCGCCGGCTTGTCGGACGTCCTGATCGGGACGCTCGTCCTCGCGACCGTCACGAGCCTCCCGAACGCCTACACGGGCGTGCGTCTCGGCATCAAGGGCCGGGGATCGGCGCTCGTGAGCGAGACGATGAACTCGAACACGATCAATCTCGTCGGCGGCCTCGTCATTCCGGCGCTCTTCGTCACCTTCGCGAGCGGGGCGCTCGAGCGCGTCGACGTCGTCTGGCTTCTGGCGGCGACGGCACTCGCGATCGGGCTGCTCGCTCCCCGAGGCGGCGTCAAGCGGCGGAACGCCGCTCTTCTCGTCGTATCGTGGGTCGGCTTCGTCGTTGTCCAGGCTGTATTCGGCTAGCCGTTACAGAACCTTTACGGACCGCTCAAAGGCGGGCAACGGCATCGGGCGATACTCTGGTCGTAATGCGGCGTGTCGCCATCTTTGTGCTGTTCGCTGTCGCGCTCGCGATTCCGGCGGCGGCGTGGGCGTTCCCCGACACTGCCGGCGACGGCACTCTCGTGGTGAAGAGCGGCAGCGCGCCTCGCGGCGTCGCGGTGGTGACGCTGTCGATCAACGGCACCGCGATCGGTCACGTCTCGACGGGCTCGCCGGACCAGCTGGACACGGTGGTCATCTACGACGCGAACAACACGAACGACATCGGGGCCAGCGCGACGACGAACGGCGTGCCGCTCTCGCGGACATCGAACCCGAAAGCGCAGAAGACGACACTCGTCGGCAGCGACTTCCGCTTCCGGGCCGCCGGGGGCGTCTACAAGATCTGGATCTACGGCTCGGGGGTCGACCTGTTTGCCGTCGGCAACGGCAAGGTGACGCTTCAGGGCATGCCCGACAGCAGCACCTCGGACGGCTGGTATTCGATCAACGGCGGCGACCGGCACTCGTTGCCGACCGCTCCGTCTGATTTGCTGCCGGTTGCGTTGCCTGTCAGCTCGAACGGGTAGGAGGCTCGCGTGGCGACTACGCCGCAGACCGTGCTCGTCGTCGAGGACGAGGCGTCGATCGCCTCGTTCGTCGCCGCATATCTGAAGAACGCCGGCTACACCGTGCGCACGACCGCGAGCGGCAACGAGGCGCTGCGGCTCGTCGAGTCGGAGAAGCCCGCGCTCGTCGTGCTCGACCTCATGCTTCCGGACATCGACGGCGTCGAGGTGTGCAAGCGCATCCGGCAGCACAGCGAGCTTCCGGTGCTGATGCTCACCGCGCGCGACGAGGACGTGGACAAGATCATCGGCCTCGAGGTCGGCGCCGACGACTACATGACGAAGCCGTTCAACCCGCGCGAGCTCGTCGCCCGCGTGCGCGCGATCCTGCGCCGCTCGGCGACGCACTCCTCCGAGCGCGAGAGCGCGACGATCGAGCACGGCGACCTCGTCGTCGACGCGGGCCGCCGCGAGGCGCACGTCGGCGACACGGAGGTCCAGCTCGCCCCGAAGGAGTTCGACCTCCTGTGGGAGCTGCTCGACCACCGCGGCCTCGTGCTCACGCGCGACCAGCTCCTCGAGCGTGTCTGGGGGTACACGTTCGCCGGCGACACGCGCACGGTCGACGTGCACGTCCGCCAGCTGCGGCGCAAGCTCGGGGACGCGTCGCCGATCGTCACCGTGTGGGGCGTCGGTTACAAGGTGAGCCCGGCGCCGGCGCGCGAGAACTCGGCCGCCTAGCTTCGGAGTAGATTCGAGCCGTGCTCGGCTCCCTGCGCTTCAGGCTTCCTGCCCTGTTCCTCCTCGGCGTGGTCCTGGCCGGCATCGTCGCGACGGTCATCTCGATCCGGTTCTTCCAGAGCTACACGCGCACCCGTGCCATCGTCGAGCTCCGGTCGGAGTCGATCGGCATCGTCCAGCTGTACGCCACGCAGGCCGGGGCCGAGGAGGTGCCGCTGAAGACGCTCGAGAAGGCGATCGGCGGCGACCGGATCTTCTACGTGCCGGTCGTCCCCGGCGCCTCGCTCTTCTCGGGGCCGCTGCCGACCCTGCCGTTCGGAACGCTCACGACAGCGGAGCTCGACGCCGGAACGCCGACGACGATGAACCTGCACGTCGGGCATGCGTTTCCGAAGGATCTCCGGGGCGCGTACCTCGCCGTCGCGGAGCCGCTGACGATCGGGAAGCAGGTCCTCGGCGCGCTCGTCGTCGCCAAGCCGACGTCGCAGCTGCGCAGCCGCTGGCTCGTGCTCATCGAGCGGCTCGCGATCGCGTTCGGCGGCGGCGTCCTCGTCGCCGGTCTGCTCGGCATCTATCTCTCGAGGCGGATCGCCCGGCCGCTGCTCCAGCTCTCGTCCGCGGCGGACGAGATCGCAGGCGGCACGTACGGCGTCGAGGTGCCGCAGCCGCGCGGCAGCGACGAGATCGCGCAGCTGTCGGCGCGCTTCGCCGACATGGCCGCGAAGCTCGCCGAGTCGGAGCAGCTGTCGCGGAACTTCCTCATGTCGGTCTCGCACGAGCTGCGCACGCCGTTGACCGCCATCCGCGGGCACGTGTCCGCGCTCCGCGAGGGCGTGATCGAGGATCCGGATGCGTACAGCTCGTCGCTCGCGGTCATCGAGGAGGAGGCGATTCGCCTCGAGCGGCTCGTCGGGGACGTGCTCGACCTCGCGAAGCTCGACGCGCACCGGTTCACCGTGCTCGAGGAGGAGGTCGACATGCGCGAGCTGTGCGAGCGCGCGTACGCCGCCTTCGGCGAGGTGGCGCGGCTGCGCTCGATCGACTATCGGGGCACGTTCCCGGTGCAGCCGGTGATCGTCACCGACGGCGACCGCGTCCTCCAGATCATCTCCAACCTGCTCTCGAACGCGTTCCGCTGGACGCCGGAGGGAGGGCGGGTCTCGCTCGAGCTCGCCGCCGACAACGGCAGCATCTCGGTCGTCGTCTCGGATTCCGGGCCCGGCGTCTCGCCGGAGGAGCGCGAGCGCATCTTCCGGCCGTTCTGGTCGCGCGACGGCGGCGGCACGGGTCTCGGCCTCGCGATCGCGCGCGAGCTCGCGAACGCGCTCGGCGGCCGCATCGACCTCAGAAGCGAGCCCGGCCTCGGGGCGAGATTCGAACTCATCTTGCCGGGCGGGTGAAAGTGCTGCGCACTTTCACCCGATGAAGGGTCCCGCTTCGCGGGGAGCTCTTACGGGTGTCGGCGACGGTCTCGTTCTGCGCGTGCGGTCGTGCCTGCGGCAGGACCGCACGCTCGGTCCGGCCTCCGCTAACGCTGTCGCGTTAGCGGAGGCCCGGGACCGCCAGGTACGCGAGCGGTTTCAACCCTCCGCCCAGACAGAACGAACCCGCCGCCCACAGGCCCAAGAGGTCGGCGGCTCGGCCGCCGACCGCTCCAGCGAAGCGGGTACCTCGATCAGTTGCAAGTGCGCAGCACTTGCAACCGGGCCTAGCCGGCCTGCTGCTCGGGGCGTTCGATGCGGTACACGACGGCGCCGGACTTCTGCTCGAGCGCGGACTCGATCCGCGCCAGCCGGTCGTTGGCGCTCCGCCACCCGGAGCTGATGAGCTCCACGAGGAGGGCGAGATCGTCGACGCGCGCGTTCCGCTCCGCGAGCAGGTCGCCCTCGATGCGCTCCAGCCGCCGGATGAGCTGGTTCATGAGGCCGCGCACCTCGGCGAGGTGGCGGGCGCTCGGGCGGAAGTGCTCCCGCAGGCCGTCCTGGATCGCCACCGGCAGACCCGCCTCGATCTCGGCCGTGACGGCGGCGAGCGACTCGATCTGCTCGCGGGCGCGGGCGAGCGCGGCATCCATGTCCGCCGGCTCGGGTCGCAAACCCCTCGCGCCGGCGATGCGTGCGAGTGCGCGCTCGAAGGCTGCCTGATCCATCGCGCGTGACGTTACCGTGCGCAGCGGATGGACGTCTCCGAGCTCGACTACGACCTCCCGCCGGAGCTGGTCGCGCAGCATCCGGCGGCGCGGCGGGACGGGTCGCGGCTGCTCGTCCACGACCGCCGGGACGGCTCCGTGCGCCACCGGCGCTTCGCCGATCTGCCGCAGGAGCTGCACGGCGAGCTCGTGGTCGTGAACGACACGCGCGTCGTCCCGGCGCGGATCCCGATCGAGGCGCCGCGCGGGGAGGTGCTGCTCCTCGAGCAGCTCGAGGACGACCTGTGGGAGGGGCTCGCGCGCCCGACGCGGCGGCTGCGCGCCGGCCGGCGGTACGGGCCGGTCGAGCTCCTCGAGCATCTCGGCGAGGGCCGCTGGCGCCTGCGCCTCACCGGCGAGCCGGCGGGGCGGACGCCGCTGCCGCCGTACATCACCGAGCCGCTCGCCGACCCGGAGCGCTACCAGACGGTGTACGCGCGCGACGCGGGATCGGCCGCGGCGCCGACGGCGGGGCTCCACTTCACCCGGGAGCTGCTCGAGCGGCTGGACGTGGAACGCGTGACGCTGCACGTCGGGCTCGACACGTTCCGGCCGGTGAGCGAGGATCGGCTCGAGGAGCACCGGATCCACGGCGAGCGGTACTCCGTCGGCGAGGCGGCATGGGGGCGAATCGCGTCCGCGCCGCGCGTGCTCGCAGTCGGCACGACGACGGTGCGCGTGCTCGAGACCATCGTCCGCGGCGCGCCGCTCGAGGGCCGCACGGAGCTCTTCGTCACGCCGGGGTTCGAGTTCCGGCGCACGGACGCGCTGCTCACGAACTTCCATCTGCCGCGGTCGACGCTGCTCGCGCTCGTGATGGCGTTCGCAGGCGTCGAGGAGACGCGGCGGCTGTACGGGCTCGCCGTCGACGAGCGGTACCGCTTCTACTCGTTCGGCGATGCGATGCTGATCCTGTGAGCTGCTTCACGCTGAACGGCACGGACGGGACGGCGCGCACTGGCGTCCTGCACACCGCGCACGGCGACGTGCCCACGCCCGCGTTCATGCCGGTCGGAACGAAGGCGACCGTGAAGACCGTCGATCCGGCGGAGCTCCGCGCGATCGGCACGACCATCCTCCTCGGCAACACGTACCACCTCCACTTCCGCCCGGGCGAGGACGTCGTCGCCGAGCTCGGCGGCCTGCACGCGTTCATGGGCTGGGACGGCCCGATCCTCACCGACTCCGGCGGCTTCCAGGTCTTCTCGCTCCGCGACACGCTCCTCGAGGTGGACGACGACGGCGCGACGTTCCGCTCCGTCTACGACGGGAGCGCCGCGCGGCTCACGCCCGAGCTGGCCGCGCGAATTCAGGAGCAGCTCGGCTCCGACGTCGCGATGTGCCTCGACATCTGCTCGCCGCCGGGGTCGCCGCGGCCGGCGCTCGAAGAGGCGGTCCGCCGCACGACGCTCTGGGCCGGGCGGCAGCGCGATCTGCCGCGCGCGCCGGGCCAGCTCCGCTTCGCGATCACGCAGGGGGGCCTCGACGCCGAGCTGCGCGCGCGGTCGTCGGAGGATCTCGCGGCGCTCGGCTTCGACGGCTACGCGATCGGCGGGCTCTCGGTCGGCGAGGACCGCGCACCGATGTTCGAGGCGACGACTGCGGCCGCCGCCGCGCTGCCGTACGACAAGCCGCGCTACTTCATGGGCATCGGCGACCCGGAGGGCGTGATCGAGGTGATCGCGCGCGGCGTGGACATGTTCGACTGCGTCCTGCCGACGCGCACCGCCCGCACCGGCAGCGCGCTGACGTGGGAGGGCCGGCTGAACCTTCGCAATGCCCGCTTCGCCCGCGACCCGCGCCCGCTCGACGAGAGCTGCGGCTGTCCGGCCTGCACGCGCTTCACGCGCGCGTACATCCGTCACCTCGTGAACCAGGAGGAGATCCTCGGCCTGCGGCTCCTCAGCCTGCATAATCTGCAGTTCGTGCTCGATCTCGTCGCCGCCGCGCGCGCGTCCATCGAGGGCGGCGACTTCGCAACCTGGAGCGCGGACGCGCTTGCCCGGCTCCTGCGGCCTACGGAAAAGGAACCCCAATGAGCGGCCCCGGCTTTCTCATCATCATCGTCGCGTTCGGCTTTCTCTACTTCGTGCTCGTGCGCCCGCAGAAGCGTCGTCAGATGCAATCGCGGCAGATGCTGTCGAACCTCGACGTCGGCGACGAGGTGGTGACGGCCGGCGGCATCTACGGCCGGATCGTCGAGCTGCAGGAGGCCGACGTCGTCGTCGAGATCGCGCCTCAGATCACGGTGAAGGTCGCCAGGCGGGCGATCGGCGCCGTCGTCCCGCCCGCGGAGCCGGAGGTCGATCAGCCGGCCGAAGACGACGCTCCGGCTGTGGATAACGGCCGCTAACCTGTTCTTTCTCCAGCTGTGAACGACCGCCGCAAGTACTCGATCCTCATGGGCGCGATCCTCGCCGCGATGGTCGGTGTGGTCCTGCTCGTGCTGCCCGGATCGCCGATCCACCGGAAGCCGACGCTCGGCCTCGACCTCCAGGGCGGCCTCGAGGTCGTCCTGAAGGCGGTCCCGCCGAAGGGCGTGCAGGTCGACGCTGCCGGGATGACGACGGCGCAGCAGATCATCCAGAACCGCATCGACAAGCTCGGCGTCTCCTCGCCGGAGGTGCGCAGGCAGGGCACCGACCAGATCGTCATCGAGCTCGCGGGCGTGCACGACCCGGCGAAGGCGGCGGCGCTCATCGGCAAGACGGCGCAGCTGCTGATGTTCGACTTCGAGCCCGACCTCGCCGGCCCGTCCGTCGGCCCGAACAGCCAGCCGGTCGCGACGCCGTCCCTCTACGACCTGTTGACCCAGGTGAAGAAGCAGGCCGCCACCGGGACGCCGGAGTTCTACTACCTCTTCCGCAACAAGTCGGTCACGAAGACGACGCCGGCGACGAAGAAGGGCGCGAAGCCGAAGAAGACGACGACGGTGACGCACTCGGTCCTGCAAGGGCCGACGCCGACGCTGGGCGAGCTGCTCAAGCCGTACGGCGGCCACGTGCCCGCGCAGGACCAGGTGATGAAGGTGCCGCAGAACCGGCTCGTCGTCAGCTGCCCCGTCGCCAACGGGTGCCCCGGCGCCTCCACCGCCTCCGCGACCGGGACCTACTACTACCTCTTCAAGTACTTCCCGGACAATCCGGACGGGCCGCCCGAGCTCACGGGCAAGGACCTGCAGACGTCCGGTATCCGCGCGGACATCGACCCGACGACGAACCAGTGGGTGACGCTGCTCTCCTTCACCGGGCACGGTTCGAAGCAGTTCCAGAAGATCACCAAGGCCGAGTACCAGCGGGGCCAGGCGACGGCGGCGCTCGCCGGGCAGGCGGGTAACCACGACCCCACCACGGTTCAACAGTACGCCGGCCACTCTGCGATCGTGCTCGACGGCGTCCTCGAGTCGACGCCGTACATCGACTACACCGATCCGACGCTGCAGAACGGCATCGCCGGCGGAGCGCAGATCTCGACCGGTAGCCAGTCGGACGCGAAGAGCCTCGCCCTCATCCTTCAGACCGGTGCGCTCCCGTACAACTTCCAGCAGATCGAGCGCACCGACGTGTCGTCGACGCTCGGCAAGGACTCGCTCACGCAGGCATGGCATGCGGCCCTCGTCGGCCTCATCGTCGTCGCGATCTTCCTGCTCCTGCTGTACCGCTTCCTCGGCCTCGTCGCCGTCTTCGGCCTCGCCATCTACGCAGCGCTCTACTACGCCGCGATCCTCCTCTTCAACGTCACGCTCACGCTGCCGGGCTTCGCCGGCCTGATCCTCACCATCGGCGTGGCCGCGGACGCGAACGTCGTCGTCTTCGAGCGGATCAAGGAAGAGGTGCGATCCGGGAAGTCCGTGCGCGCGGCGATCTCGGCCGGCTACGGCAAGGGCTTCCACACGATTCTCGACGCGAACGTCGTCACGGCGATCACCGCGCTCGTGCTGTTCCTCATCGCGGTCGCGTCGGTGAAGGGCTTCGCCCTCATGCTGCTCATCGGCACCGCGATCTCGCTGCTCACCGCGGTCGCGGCGACGCGCGCGATGCTCGGTCTGCTGAGCGGGTTCCGCTGGTTCGACAACCCGCGCTTCATGGGTGCGCACGGCCAGCAGACCGCGAAGTGGCTCCAGATCGACTTCATGCGCCGCCGCTACCTCTGGTTCGCGATCTCCGGCGTGATCATCGTCGCCGGCGCCGCCTCGCTCGGCGTGCGCGGCCTGAATCTCGGGATCGACTTCAAGGGGGGGACGCAGCTCACCTTCAAGACGCACGCGGCGCAGACGACGACCGCCGTGCGGCAGATCGCCGCCGCGGACGGCCAGCCGGACGCGGTCGTACAGGGCACCGGCACGTCCGTGAACGGCGAGTACACGTCCTGGCAGGTACGGACGAAGTCGCTCAAGGGAGCGCAGCTCTCGACGCTGACGAACGACTACCAGCAGAAGCTCGGCGCGTACGCAAGCGGATCGAAAGACGTGTCCTCGAGCTTCGGGCACCAGATCGCGATCGACGCGATCTGGGGGATCATCGTCTCGCTGGCGCTGATCATCATCTACATCGCGCTGCGCTTCGACATCAAGTTCGCAGTGCCGGTGATCGTGGCGATGATCCACGACATCCTCATCACGGTGGGTCTGTATTCGCTTGTGTTCAAGGAGGTGACGATCGACACGGTCGCGGCCGTCCTGACGGTCCTCGGCTACTCGATCTACGACACGATCATCATCTTCGACCGCATACGTGAGAACGTGCCGCTGATGCGGCGCCAGCCGTTCGCGACGATCGCGAACGTGTCGCTGTGGGAGACGATCCGACGGTCGCTGGCCACGACGTTCATCACGCTGCTGCCGATCGCCGCGCTCGAGGTGCTCGGCGGCACGACCCTCAAGGACTTCGCGTTTGCGCTCCTCATCGGCGTGACGTCGGGAGCGTACTCGTCGATCTTCATCGCGGCTCCGCTGCTCACCATGTGGAAGGAGCGCGAGCCGGAGTACGCGCGCCGCAAGCACTTCACCGGAGCCGGCGAGCAAGAGGACGCGTTCGAAGGCGCCCGCCGCCGTCGCGGACGCGGCAAGCTGAACGCGGGCGACGTGGCGCTCGAGCAGTCGGAGCAGGCGCTCGCCGACGAGCCGACGCCGGAGCTCGTCGACGTCGTCACGGCCACGCCGTCGGAGCCGTCCGCGCAGGCGCGCCGCGACCGGCGCAAGCAGCGCCGCCGGTCGAGGCCGCACGGCCGTGCCCGGTAGCCCGCGCCTCGCCGAGGCGTTCGAAGAGCTGCTCAACGAGCTGCCCGCGCGCGTACGCGGAAGCCGCGCACGCTTCAGCGAGCAGACCGCGTCGGTGCTGCGCAGCCTCGTGGAGGAGCTGAACCTCGTTACGCGCGACGATCTCGACGAGCTCGAGCTTCGCGTTGCTCAGCTCGAGCATCGCTTGCGATTGCTCGAAGAGCAGCACGACGCGCCGCCGGGCTAGGCCGGCGCAGCCACCGCACGGACTCCTGGAAGCGCTCGACGTCGACGACGATGTATGCGCAGATTGCCGCCAGCGGCAGCTCGCCGAACACCGCCTCGAGCACGGCTTCGACCATCTCGCCTCCGGTGTGCGAGGTGACGATGTCGAACCACGCGTCGCAGATGAGCATCGTCCCCGTCACCGTGGCGAACACCGAGAGCCGGCGCGAGCGGATGACGGCCGACCACGCCGTCGCGCCGAACGCGGCGGCGAGCGCGACGTCGAAGCCCACCCAGGCGAGGTCGTACCGGTCGCTGACGTGCCTCGACGGCAGCGAGAAGGTCAGCCAGAGCGTCCACGGCACGAGGAAGACGGCCGCGAGCGCGAGCAGCGGAGCGACCCAGCGGGGAACGTGAGGGGCATCCGGCATCCCAAGGTTGTACCCTGAGATCGTGAGACTGCGGAGCCCTAGGGCCGAGTCATTGCTCGCCTGGGGTGCCGCGTTCGTCGGAGCGATCGGCGTCGTCTCGTCCCTCACCCCCGAGATGGCGGATCGCCTCCGGCTCGTGCGCGGCATCCTGCCTCCGGGCTTCCCGACGGCGGCCCGCGTCGGCGCCCTCGCCTTCGGGATCCTGCTCATCTGGCTCTCTCGCTCGCTCGCGCGTCGCCGCCGGCGCGCATGGCAGCTGGCGGTCGCCGTCGTCCTCGGGTCGGCGGTGCTCCACCTCGCGAAGGGTCTCGACTTCGAGGAGGCGATCGTCTCGCTCGTGCTGCTCGTGGCGCTCGTGCGGTACCGGCGCAGGTTCGACGTTCCCGGCGACCCGGCCTCGACCCGGCCGCTCCTTGCGCTGGCGGCCGCTGCTGCCGCGGGCGCGGCGATCGCGCTCGGCGTCGAGCTGCACGGCGGCGAGCTCCCGGACCGGATCTCCGATCTCTCGACCGCGCTCGCGCTCCTGTTCGGATTCACGGCGCTCTATCTGTGGCTGCGGCCGTTCTCGCAGGTGGTGGCGCAGACGGTGGGGGAGCGCACGCTCGTTCGCGCGCTCGTCGACGCGTACGGAAGCGACAGCCTGTCGTTCTTCTCGCTCCGGCGCGACAAGAGCTACTTCTTCTCGCCGTCGCGGAACGCATTCCTCGCCTATCGCGTCGTCGCCGGCGCCGCGCTCGTCAGCGGCGATCCCGTCGGGGCCGAGGAGGAGTTCGACGCGCTCCTGGCCGAGTTCCGGCGCGTCGCGCGGACGCACGGGTGGCGGCTCGCCGTCCTCGGCGCATCGGACTCTCAGCTCGACCGGTACCGCGCAATCGGCCTGCGCCCGATCCTCCTCGGCGAGGAGGCGGTGATGCGCCCGGCGGCGTTCTCGCTCGAGGGCCGGCCCATCCGCAAGGTACGGCAGTCCGTGTCGCGGCTCACGAAGGCGGGCTACCGGCTGCGAGTCGTTCCGGCGGAAGAGGCCGACGCGAAGCTCCGCGCCGCGCTCGACGAGGTCTCGGTCGTGTGGCGCGGCAAGCAGCCCGAGCGCGGCTTCACGATGGCGATCGACGACCTGTACGTGCCGGGGACCGTGTTCGCCGTCGCCGAGGACGAGGGGGGCGAGGTCGGGGGCTTCCTCCATCTTGCGCCGACGCCGGCGGGCGGCGGCTGGTCGTTGAGCACGATGCGCCGCCGCCCCGACGTCCCCAACGGGCTGACGGAGTTCCTCATCGTCGAGACGCTCGCGTGGGCGAAGGAGAAGGACGTCACCGAGGTCTCGCTCAACTTCTGCGTGTTCACGGAGTTCATCTCGCCGGAACGCGCCGTCACGCTGCGGCGCCGTTTCCTCCGCCGTGCGCTCCTCGCCGCCGACGGTGTCTTCCAGCTCGAGCGCCTGTACGTCTTCAACCGGAAGTTCTTCCCGGAGTGGCGCCCGCGCTACCTCTGCGTCGAACGGCTCTCCGATCTGCCGCTCGTCGGCCTCGCGTACCTCCACGTCGAGCAGCTGCTCGTCCCGCCTCCGCTCGCGCGAAACGCTGCGCGTTTCGCGCGGGGGAAGGTTCCCGCTTCGCGGTAGCGCGCGGCGGCGAGGCTGCCGCGCGCTTGAGGTGTCGGGCGACTGGTTGTGAGTTCGCCTCTGCGTTAGCGGCTGCGCCCGGCTTACGCAGAGGCGTTGGTGTCGGTTGCGGCTTCGAGCGCCCGAACCCCGGTCCCATCGAGGGCCGGAGCCAACGCGGAGCGTTGGCGTAGGCCGGACCAAGCGTGCGGTCCCGCCGCAGGCGCGACCGCACGCGCAGAACAAGACCGTCGCCGGCGCCAGAGTAAGAGCCCGCCGGCTTTGCCGGCGGGCGCTCTACGGAGTACAAAACCCTCTATGCGCGAAGAGCGCAGCTCTTCGCGCATGTCAAACTGACACTATGGGCCAACCGGCGACGCGCACGCTGAGCCGCCTGTCCGAGATCGCGCAGGTGATGGCGCGGCACGGCTTCGGCTACTTCTTCGAGGCGCACCGGCTGACCGACCTCATCCCCGGCCGTTCGTCGAGCGCGGGCATGGACACCCTCGGGCCGTCGTCGGCGCGGGGCCAGCACCTCCGCGAGGTGTTCGAGGAGCTCGGGCCGACGTTCGTGAAGTTCGGCCAGCTGCTCTCCACGCGGCCCGACATCGTCCCGCCCGACATCATCGCGGAGCTGCGCGCCCTCCAGGACGACGTGCGCGCGTTCCCGTTCGAGCAGGCCGAGCGCGTGATCGAGGAGGAGCTCGGCAACTCGATCGATCGCCTCTTCCTCGACTTCGATCCGATCCCGGTCGCGGCCGCGTCGATCGGCCAGGTCCACCGCGCGACGCTGCCGAACGGGCGCACCGTCGCGGTGAAGGTGCAGCGTCCGGGCGCCGTGCGTCAGATCGAGGCCGACCTCGCGCTGCTCTACCAGGCGGCGCGTCTGTTGAAGGAGCGCGTGCACGCGTTCGACTTCGTCGACGCGCGCTCCCTCGTCGACGAGTTCGCGCGGCAGATCCGCCAGGAGCTCGACTACCGGCTCGAGGGCCGGAACGCGCAGGCGTTCCATCGCGACTTCGCCGGCGACCCGCACGTGCAGGTCCCGAAGGTGTACTGGACGTACAGCCGTGCCCGCGTCCTCACCCTCGAGTGGCTCGAGGGGACGCAGCTCGCCGACGTCGACACCCTCGACCTCACCCTCGCGGAGCGGCGCGAGCTCGCGTATCTCGTCGCCGAGACGTGGATGACGATGATCTTCCGGAACGGCTTCTTCCACGGCGACCCGCATCCGGCGAACGTGCTCGTGCTCCAGGAGGCGGGGACGATCGGGCTCGTCGACTTCGGCGCCGCCGGGAAGCTCAGCGACGACGACATGACGAAGCTGACGCGCCTCTTCATCGACGCCGCGTCGGAGAACGTCGACATGCTCCCGAGGCGGCTCGCCGACCTCGGTGTGAGCTACCCGAAGGAGCGCGAGCAGGAGTTCCTCGCCGAGCTGCGCGAGATGTACTACCGCTACTACGGCGCGAGCCTCGCCGAGATCGACCCGATCCAGGTGATCCGCGAGGCGTTCCAGCTCATCTACACGATGAACCTGCGCCTGCCGACGCGCTACCTGCTCCTCGACCGCGCGATCGCGACGCTCGGTTCGGTCGGTATCGAGCTCTACCCGGACTTCAACGTCTTCGAGGTCGCGCGGCCGTATGCGCGCGCGCTCATGCTCGAGCGGTTCTCGCCCGAACGCGTGGCGAAGCGGGCGCAGCGGGACGCGGTCCGGTACGCGCAGATCCTTCGCGAGGCGCCGTACCAGTTCCACGACCTCATGGAGCAGGTGCGCGACGGCCAGGTCGAGGTCGGCTTCGTGCACAAGGGCCTCGACGAGTTCCTCGAGCAGATGCAACGCGTCTTCAACCGGCTCGTCGTCGCGCTCATCGTCACCGGCGGCCTCATCGGCTCGAGCCTCATCGGCATCTTCGCGAAGAAGGGGCCGCAGCTGCTCGGGATCAACGCCATCTCCGTTCTCGGCTTCGCGCTGTCGGCGGTCCTCGGCGCGTGGCTGCTGTACGGAGTCGTCCGGTCCGGCCGGTTGTAAGTGCTTAGTCGGTTGTAAGTGCTGCGCACTTACAACCGGTAGAGGTACCCGCTTCGCGGGAGCGCTCGCCGGCCGAGCCGGCGAGCTCTTGGGGGTGTCGGCGGAGGGCTTCGTTCTGCGCCCGCGATCGCGCCTACGGCAGGATCGCGGGCTCGTCCGGCTGTCGCGAACGGGTTCGCGACAGCCCTTGGTGGCTGCGTTCGTGACGTGGTTCAGGAGGCCGCCGTCGTAGACTCCTGCGATGGAGGGCGGCTGCGCGTGCGGCGAGGTGCGGTACCGGCTCGAGGGGCCGCCGCTCTTCGTTCACTGCTGTCATTGCCTCAACTGCCAGCGCCAGACCGGCAGCGCGTTCGTGATCAACGTGCTGATCGAGAGCGACCGCGTCGAGCTGCTCGGACGTGAGCCCGAGCGCGTCCCGGTTCCGCGCTCCGGGACGAAGCGCCAGCAGATCTACCGCTGCCCGGTGTGCAAGACGGCGGTCTGGAGCACGTACACGAGCAAGAAGGTCCTGTTCGTCCGCGCCGGCACGCTCGACGAGCCCTCTGCCGTCGAGCCCGACGTGCACATCTTCACGCGGTCCAAGGTCCCGTGGCTCACCCTGCCGGACGCGACGCCCGCGTTCACGACGTACTACGACACGCAGAAGCTGTGGCCGGCTGCGAGCCTCGAGCGTCTCGAGGCGCTGCGCTCAGACTGAAGCAGCGTCGACGAGCACGGCGTCGAGCGGGGGAGGGACGCTGTCGCAGTCGACCGCGGCCTCGACGAGGAAGCGCGCGTAGCGGAGCTTCCGCCGGTCGGAGGCGCACAGGAAGCGCCGCAGCTGCGCCTCGACCGGCCGGCTGCGCCACGCCGGCTGGTTCTGGAACACGCGGAAGGCGTCGAGATCGCCGTATGTCGCGAGGACCGACTCGACCCCGGCGGCGCCGAGCGCGCGGACGAGCTCGTCCTCCAGGTCGGCGACGCAGACGTGGAAGTCGGTGCGGTGCATCCCTGCGCGGAGGAAGACGTCCTGCTCGCGCTCGTCGCACAGTCCCACGATGCGTGCGCCGTCGAAGCGGTGGAGGAAGCGGCCGATCGCATGCGCGCCGCCCATCGGGACGACGGCGACATCGATCCGCCGTCGCTCGGCGAGCGCCTCGAGCGCGATCCGGTCGCTGACTCCTTCGACGAGCACGACAGTGTCCACGCGTGCATTGTCGCAACGCGACGCGTGTCGAGAAGAAGTCACACTTCCGCGGCAAAGGACATCTGGCGTGCGCGCGAGCGGGTGGCTACCGTCGCGCCCATGACCGCACTCGTCCTCGCCGAACCGGAAGCTTCGGTGCGAGGCTTCCTCGAGAAGCAGCTGACGAGCGACGGCTTCGACGTGCTCGCCTTCGAGGATCCGTCCCATCTGCCGCGCGCGGCCGAGCCCGACGTCGTCGTGCTCGGCGACCCGGACGCCCTCGACCGGTGCCGCGTCGGCGACTGCCCGGTGATCGTGCTCGGCCGCGCCGGCGCGATGGAGCGCGTCCGCGCGCTCGAGCACTGCGACGACTACCTCACGCGGCCCTTCGTCTACGAGGAGCTCGTCGCCAGGATCCGCGCCGTGCTGCGACGCCGGCGGCCGCGCGCCGATCTCGTCGACGCCGGCGAGCTCGTCGTCGACCGCGCTGCGCGTCGCGTCGCGGTGCACGGCCGTGACGTCGCGCTCGCGACGAAGGAGTACGCGCTGCTGCTACGGCTCGCGGTCGAGCCCGACCGCGTCTTCACGCGCGAGCAACTGCTCCGCGACGTCTGGGGCTACCGCACCTTCGTCCCGACCCGTACGGTCGAGTCGCACGCCTCACGCGTGCGCTGCAAGCTTGCGGCGGCCGGGCTGCCGGGCTGGATCGTCAACGTGTGGGGCGTCGGCTACAAGCTGCGACCGGCGGTGTGACGGCTCGGCGTCGCCCTCGAGCACGTCGATCCGGTGCAGGAGGTACTCGATCCAGACGAACTGGGCGGCCTGGATGAGGAACATCGTGACGAAGACGATGAGGACGACCGTCCAGGCGTCACCGCTCATGACTCAGTTATCGCCGGGAGGGCGGCCCGGTCGCATCCGGGACAGCCCTGAGCAGCGTCCGTATCCGTCCGACGGCAACGTGACGATGTGCCCATGCACCCACTCCTGTTCATGACCGTGCACAACGCGCTTCGGTTGAAGGAAGTGGCGGCGGCGCTGGTCGCGATTGCGGGCGGCTTGATGTTCCTCGGCGCGATGATGCCGATGGGGCGGCGCGGCGGTCAGTGGCTGGCGGGGCTCGCGCTCGCGATCGCGGGCGTGATCGCCGTCATCGCCCTCCACTGGGGATAGAGCACGGGCAAGTGCTGCGCACTTGCCCGTGAGAGAGGTACCCGCTTCGCGGGAGCGGTCGGCGGCGAAGCCGCCGACCTCTTACGCGTGTCGGCGAAGGGGTAGTTCTGCGCGCGCGGTGGCGGGCTTCGCCCGTCCCCACGCGCTGGTGCGGCCTACGCCAACGCTGACGCGTTGGCTCCGGCCCGGGTTGGCTGTCTCGGCGAAGGGTTGAAACCACCCGCGCAGAACAAAACCCCCGCCCACAGGCCCTCGTAAGAGCTCGCGGGCTCAGCCCGCGAGCGCTCCCGCGAAGCGGGAACCTAGCCAAGCGGAAAGCGCAACGCGCTTTCCGCTTCGAGCTGCAACAGGAGCTCCTTGCGCCACAGTCCGCCGCCGTAGCCGGTCAGGCTGCCGTTCGCGCCGATGACGCGATGGCACGGCAGCACGATCGGCACCGGGTTGCGGTTCATCACCGTGCCGACGGCTCGGGCCGCGCGCGGGTTGCCGGCACGAGCAGCGAGCGTGCCGTACGTCGTCGTCGCGCCGTACTCGACGCGCGCGAGCTCGGCGAGCACGCGCCGGTGGAAATCCGGCTGCGCGCGGAGGTCGGGCTCGACGTCGAACGTCCGCCGGCGGCCCTCGAGGTACTCGTCGAGCTCGCGGTGGAGCCGGTCGACGGGCCGCGACGAGCGGAGCACGCGCGGGCCGTACAGCCGTGCGAGCAGCTCGAGCTCGCGGTCGGGACTCGGGTCGAACGAGATCCGGCAGACGCCGCGGTCGGTGACGCCGACGAGCAGCGGCCCCATCGCCGTGTCGTCGAAGATGTCGTAGGCGACGTCGAGCAGCCCCTCGGCGGCCGCAGCCGCGCGAAAACGCTCGTCGACGTCGTGGGTCAGGGTCTCGATCACTTCTTCTCCTTTCGCAGGCGCCGCACTCCTGCGGATGCCGCCTGCCGCGCCGCCGACTCGGTCGAGCCGAGGGCGGCGCCGATCTCGTCGTAGGCGAGGTCGTAGCCGTAGCGGAGCACGACCGCCGCACGCTCCTTCGGGGGCAAGTCGTCCGTCAGCGGCGCGAGCTCCTCGAACGCCGGCCTGCCGTCCTCGGTGACGAGGTCGGGAAGCTCGCCGTGCGGGCGGCGCCGGCGCACGTCGTCGAGGACGATCCGATGCGCGATCGTCAGCGCCCACGCACGGAGATGCTCGCCGTGCTCCAGCCGCTCGTACGCGCGGAGGGCGCGCAGGAACGTCTCCTGGAAGGCGTCCTCGACCCGGTCCGGGCCGAGCCGGCTGCGAAGGAACCGGAAGATCTCGGCCTTGTGGGCCTCGTAGAACGTCTCGAACGGCGGGACTGCGACTCCCATCGACACATGAAACGTACTGCCGCGCGAAGATGTGAGGCGTGCGCGTCGCCGTCGTCGGTCATATCGAGTGGGTCGAGTTCGTCCGCGTCGAGCACGTCCCCCGGCCGGGCGAGATCGCGTCCGCCCTCGAGACATGGGAAGAACCTGCGGGCGGGGGCGCCGTCGCCGCCGTCCAGCTCGCGCGACTCCACGGATCGGTGGACTTCTACACCGCACTCGGAAACGACGAGCTCGGGCGCCGCTCCAAGGAACGGCTCACTGCGCTCGGCGTGACCGTGCACGGCGGCGACGCGGGTCGCCCGCAACGGCGCGCGGTCACGTTCGTCGACGGCGACGGCGAACGGACGATCACGACGCTCGGCCCGAAGCTCGTGCCGTCGGGGGAGGATGCCTCGCTGCCGTGGGAGCAGCTCGTGCGCTGCGACGCCGTGTACTTCACGGGCGGCGACGTCGCCGCCGTCCGGGCGGCGCGGCGGGCGCGCGCCTTCGTCGCCACCTCGCGCGAGCTGCCCACGCTCTACCGCGCCGGTGAGCCGCTCGACGTCCTCGTCGGCAGCGCGGAGGATGTCGGCGAGCGTGTCGACGCGGTCGAGCTCGACCCGGCGCCCCGCGTCGTCGTGACGACCTCGGGCGGGCTCGGCGGCTGGATCCGTCCCGGCGGCCCGTTCCGCGCCGCGCCGCTTCCCGGCCCGGTCGCGGACGCGTACGGCTGCGGCGACTGCTTCGCCGCCGGGCTGACGTACGGGCTCGGGGCGGGCTGGACGATCGACGACGCCGTCGCGCTCGGCGCGCGCTGCGGGGCGATGGTCCTCACGAGCCGCGGTCCGTACGAGCGTCAGCTCACCGCGGCGGATGTGGCTTCAGGATAGGGCCCTCGGGGCCGCCGACCGCGTTCGACCACATGAGCTGGACGGGCACGGTCCCGCTCCCGTCGGCGAGCTTCACCTCCTGCATGACGCGATCGAGCTGCGCGCCCGCCTCCGACAGCGGGATGTCGCCGATCTCGCCACCGCGCGACGAGTACCAGCCGAGGAGATGGTCGGCGCCCGGCGCCGATCCGAGGCGGATCGCGTCCTCGACGTCCGGATCGGTTCGCGTCTCCTGCAGCTCGTGGTACAGCGTCGCGCAGACGTTCTTCCACGGCTCGTCGAAGGCGACGATTCCGTTGTCGCCGTCCGAATAGACGGCGACGGCGTAGTAGCGCGTCGAACCGGCGACATGGATCGAGCCGTGGTAGCCGCCGAGGCCGTGCTTCGAGTCGACCGCGTCTGCATCGGGATCCGTGACGGCGCGGGAGCCCGTCGAGTCGCCGTCGACGAGCACGGCTCCGGGTGGAAGCAGGACGCATGCCGTCGCCGACCCGACGTCGAGCCCGGCGACGATCGTCTCGACCGTGTCGCGGTAGACGCGGCTCGGCACCTTCCCCGCGTGCACGTGTGAGCCGGCGAAAGCAGCCGTGACCTCCGCGTTCGGGAAGTACTGGGCGAGCACGTTGTTCAGGCCGCGGTCGCGCATCGCGGCCGCGAGGGCGCGATCGAGCTTCGCACGGTCTTCGGCGAGCCACGTGCCGGCGTAGACGTGCGCCCACCGGAGATGCGGGAGCGTCTTCCCGCCGAGGTAGCGGAGATCGAGGCCGGGCTCGGGCCCGAAGCCGGGCGCGAGGACGGCGCTCCGGTACGCGGCCTCGGCGTCCGAGCCGGGGCGCAGGACGACGTTGAGCGGCCCTTCGGTGACGCGGTTCCTGGTCTGCGTGGCCATCTGGCCTCCCTTTCGAGCGTCGCGCCGCAGACCGGTCGCCGCGCGCGCAGCGTACCCGGGTCGACCGCCCTGGGGCAAGTGCGGGCCCCGAGTCCGCCGCGCTCAGCGGGCGGCCTTCTTCACGAGCGCGCGGATCTTCGCCTCCTCGGCCGAGGTCAATTCCGCGAGCGCATACGCGACCGGCCACATGGAGCCTGCATCGAGGTTCGCGCTGTCGTTGAAACCGAACATCGCGTACCTCTCCTTGAACTTGTCCGCGTTCCGGAAGTAGCAGATCACCTTGCCGTCCTTCGCGTACGCGGGCATCCCGTACCACGTCTTCGGCACGAGCTCGGGCGCGGCCGCCTTGACGATGGCATGGAACTGCTTCGCCAGGGCGCGATCGTGCGGCGACATCGCCTTGATCGCTTCGAGGACGGCGCTCTCTCCTTCCGCGGCGGACTTCAACTCCTTGGCCCGTGCCTTCATCGCGGCCCTTTCCTCGGCCGAGAACCCCTCGCTCTTCTTCTTCGCGGTGCTGCTCATGGTGTTCCTTTCGTTCGTTCGACGACGTGGGCGAAGCGGTCGAGTCGTTGCAGCCAGGTGCTGATGCCTTCGAAGGCATAGGGGGCGAGCATGCACCGGCGGACGCGGCCGATCTTCTCGGTGGTGACGAGCTCGGCCTCCTCGAGGCGCTGGACGTGCTTCTTCATCCCGGTGAGCGACATGCCGAAGGGCTCGGCGAGCTCGCTGATCGTCGCGCTGCCGGCGACGAGCCGTTCGAGGACGGCGCGGCGGGTCGGGTCGGCGAGGGCTGCGAAGGCCCGGTCGACGGCGATGGGACTCTGAACCATGCGGTTCACTATAGCAACCGGTGGAGCGAGAGTCGCCGGTGGGGCGCGAGGGTGGACAAGTGGGGTTCGGTGGTTTAAAGTGGGGCGAAGTGGAAGAAAGGGATCCGGCCCCGGAATGCTCCTCGGTACCCACGAACACACGATCGACGACAAGTCCCGCCTCACGCTTCCGGCGAAGTTCCGCCAGGAGTTCGACGGCGGTGTCGTGTTGACGCGCGGGATGGAGAGCTGCCTGCTCGCGTATCCGAAGGACGCGTGGGGGCACGCGTTCGGCGGCCGGCTCGACGAGCTCGACCCGCTGCGCGGCGAGGCGCGGCGGCTGCAGCGGTACTTCTTCGCGAACATGGTCGAGGACGAGCTCGACAAGCAGGGCCGGATCGGCATCCCGGCCGTGCTCAAGGACTACGCCAAGCTCGACCGCGACGTCGTCGTGGCGGGTGTAAACGACCACCTCGAGATCTGGGACCGCGCTGCGTGGCGGCGCGAGCTCGCCGAGGTCGAAGGGAGTGCGGGAGATGTTGCCGAACGTCTTGCAGCCCAGCGCAACTGATCACATCCCCGTCCTCGCGAACGAGGTGCGCGAGAGTCTCGCCGTCCGCCCGGGCGACACGGTCGTCGACGCCACCTTCGGCGCCGGCGGCCACGCGGCCCTGCTGATGGCCGACCTGCAGCGGCGCGGCAAGCTGATCGCGATCGACCGCGATCCGACCGTGCGCACGTACTTCGAGCGTCTCGAGCAGCGGAGCGGCGTCCAGGCGCGCCTGCTGCGCGGCGACTTCGGCGTCGTTCTGCCGCAGCTGGCTGCGAACGACGTGCGGGCCGACGCGATCCTCCTCGACCTCGGCGTCTCGTCGATGCAGATCGACCGTCCCGAGCGCGGCTTCTCGTACGCGACCGACGCGCCGCTCGACATGCGGATGGACTCCTCGCAGGACCTCGACGCGCGCGCAGTCGTCAACGAGTGGCCGGAGAAGGAGCTCGAGCACATCTTCCGGCGCTACGGCGAGGAGCGGTACGCGCGGCAGATCTCGCGCGCAATCGGACGGCGGCGCAAGTCCGAGCCGTTCGAGCGCACCGGCGAGCTCGTCGACACGATCAAGTCCTCGATTCCCGCTCCGGCGCGGTTCGGCGAAGGTCATCCCGCGAAGCGCGTCTTCCAGGCCCTGCGCATCGCGGTCAACGACGAGCTCGCCTCGCTCGAGGCGGCGCTGCCGGCGGCGCTCGAGATGCTGCGGCCGGGCGGCCGGCTCGCCGTGATCTCGTTCCATTCGCTCGAAGACCGCATCGTCAAGCACTTCCTCCGGGAGCGCGAGCGCGGCTGCACGTGTCCGCCCGACTTCCCGGTGTGCGTGTGCGGTCACGAGCCCGAGCTGCGCGCGATCGAGCGCCGCCCCATCCGTCCCGGACAGGTCGAGATCGCGTCGAACCCGCGCGCCGCATCCGCGCGGCTGCGCGCCGCGGTGAAGGCCGGAGGCGACGAGTGAGCGCAGTCGCCGACTGGTTCACCGCCGAGGCGATGCCGGCGCCGTCGCCGGTCCGGCGGCCGCGCACGGCTCCGGCGAAGGCGAAGCCGCGGACCCGGGCGCGGGCACGCCGCCGGCCGCGTCGCGTCACCGGCGGGATCGTCTGGATCTCCGCGTTCGCGATCCTGCTTGCCGGCGTCGTCGCGCTCAACGTCGCCGTCCTGCGCGCGAACGTCGCCGTGAACAAGCTCGACCAGCAGCAGCTCCAGCTCCAGGCGCAGAACGCCGCTCTGGCGTCGCAGGTCTCCAGCGCGAGCGCATCGATCCGCATCGAGCAGGCGGCACGCCGGCTCGGGCTCGTGCCCGCGCCCGCCACCGACACGAGCTATATCGATCTGAACCACAAGTAGCCCGATGACACGGGTCGTGAACTCGCGCATCCGCTTGCTGCTGGCTTCGATTCTCGTGGCGTTCGTCGGGCTGCTCGCGCGCGAGGCGTGGATCGCGACCGTGCGGGCCGCGCCGCTCGCCGCGATGGCGCAGGCGCAGACGAAGGCGACGATCCCGCTGCCGGCGGCGCGCGGCACGATCTTCGACGCCGTCGGGACGCCGCTCGCACTCGGCGAGCAGGCGACGACGGTGTACGCCGACCCGACCGCGGTCACGCATCCGCGCACGGAGGCGATCGCCGCCGCGCGCATCCTCGGGCTCAAGCGCGCGCTCGTCCTCCGTGCGCTCACGACGAAGGGAACCCACTTCGCCTATGTCGAACGCAAGGCGCCGGCGGACAAGGCGAGCCTGCTCGCGAAGCGCAACCTGGCCGGCTTCCACTTCTACGGGGAGGAACGGCGCACGTATCCGCAGGGCTCCGTCGCAGCGCAGGTGCTCGGGTTCGCAGGCGTCGACAACAACGGCCTCGCCGGTCTGGAGCTCGAGCTCAACGCGCAGCTCACCGGCGTCCCCGGCAAGGAGACGATCGTCCGCGACCCGTTCGGACGCGCGATCGACGTGCAGAGCAACCTTCCGGCGAGGCCGGGCAAGGACGTGTTCCTCACGATCGACCATCGCATCCAGGCGAACGCCGAGCAGGTGCTGCGCGCGACGGTGGCCAAGTTCCACGCGAAGGATGCGACCGCCATCGTCATCGATCCGCATACCGGCGACGTGCTCGCGATGGCAACCGAGCCGGGCTACAACGCGAACAACTTCCCCAATGTCAAGCCGGCGCTCGAGACGAACCACGCCGTCTCCGACGTGTACGAGCCGGGATCCGTCTTCAAGGTGGTGACGATCGGCGGCGCGCTCGCCGAGCATCTCGTCACCCCGCAAACGTCGTTCACGCTGCCGTACTCGATCCACGTCGCCGACCGCGTGGTGCACGACGCCGAGATCAGGCCGACCGAGCGGATGACCGTCGCGCAGATCCTCCAGCGCTCGTCGAACGTCGGCGCGGTCACGATCGCGGAGACGAAGCTCGGAGAGCAGGGCCTCAAGAACTGGATCCACCGGTTCGGCTTCGGCGAGCTGACGGGGATCGACTTCCCGGGTGAGAGCCCGGGGCTCCTGCCCTCGTACTGGTCGGGCTCGACGATCGGCAACGTGCCGATCGGCCAGGGCATCTCCGTCACCGCCATCCAGCTCGCGTCGGTGTACGCCGCGATCGCGAACCACGGCCTCTGGATCCAGCCGCACCTCGTCGACCACGTCGAGGGCGAGCACCCGACTGCGCCGAAGACGCGGCGCATCCTGCCGCCGGACGTCGACAAGCAGCTCCTGACGATGCTCAAGGGCGTCGTCTCGGACGCCGGCACCGGCGCCGCGGCCGAGCTTCCCGGCTACTCCGTCGCGGGCAAGACCGGCACCGCGCAGAAGCCGGGCCCGAACGGCTACATGCCCGGCCAGTACGTCGCCACCTTCGTCGGGATCGTCCCCGAGCGGTCACCCCGCTTCGTCGTCCTCGTCACGGTCGACGAGCCGCGCGGGGCCTACTACGGCGGCACGGTGGCCGCGCCGGCATTCGCCCAGATCGCGAACTTCGACCTCCAGTACCTCGAGGTCCCACCCGATCTGGCCGTCAAGCCGACGGGCTAGAGTCTCCAGGCGATGATGGATCTGGAGCGCCTCGCGGCCGCGCTCGAGGCAGGCGAGGTCGTCGAGCCGGCTCCGGTCGAGGTGCTCGACCTCGCCTACGACGCGCGGCACGTGACGCCGGGCGCGGCCTTCTTCTGCGTCCCCGGCGCACATGCCGACGGGCACGACTTCGCCTCCCAGGCGGCCGCGAACGGCGCGGTCGCGCTCGTCGTCGAGCGCCGCCTTCCCGTCGACGTCCCGCAGCTCGTCGTCCCGGACGCCCGCGCCGCGATGGCGCTCGCGGCGGATGCGTTCTTCGGGCGGCCGACGGAGACGCTGCAGGTGGCCGGCGTGACGGGCACGAGCGGGAAGACGACGACCTCGTTCCTCCTGTACGCGATCCTCGCCGCCGCCGGCCGCCGCCCGGGCCTCCTCGGGACGGTCGAGGCGCGCGTGGGCGGCGAGCGGCGCGGCGTGCAGCGCACGACGCCGGAGGCGATCGACCTGCAGCGGCTGTTCCGCGAGATGCTCGACGCCGGGGACCGCTCGTGTGCGATGGAGGCCTCGTCGCACGCATCGGCGCTGCACCGGCTCGACCGCGTGCGCTTCGCGGTCCTCGTCTTCACGAACCTCAGCCAGGACCACCTCGACTTCCACGGCGACATGGAGTCGTACTTCCAGGCGAAGCGGCGGCTGTTCGTCACGGAGCCGCGGCCGCGGGCGGTCGTCAACGTCGGCGACGAGTACGGCCGGCGGCTCGCGGCCGAGCTTCCCGACGCGGTCACGTTCTCCATCGACGACGCGGACGAGCTGGTCGGCATCGACCTGAAGTTGCGCGGCCGGTTCAACGTCGAGAACGCGCTCGGCGCACTCGCCGCGGCGCGCGAGCTCGGCATCGACGACGACGCGAGCAGGCGCGGCATCGAGTCGCTGCGCGGCGTGCCCGGGCGGTTCGAGTCCGTGGAGGAGGGGCAGTCCTTCGCGGTCATCGTCGACTATGCGCACAAGCCCGACGCGCTCGAGAAGGTCCTCCACGCCGCGCGGGATCTCGCGCAGGGACGTGTGATCGCCGTCGTCGGCGCCGGCGGCGACCGCGATCGCGGCAAGCGTCCGCTCATGGGGCGCATCGCATCCGAGCTCGCCGACGCCGTCATCGTCACCACCGACAACCCGCGCAGCGAAGATCCGCGCGCCATCATCGACGAGATCGTCGCCGGCGCAGCCGGCGCCACAGAGGTCGAGCCCGACCGGGCGGCGGCGATCGCGCGCGCGGTCGAGCTCGCGCGCGACGGCGACGTCGTGCTCATCGCCGGCAAGGGCGCCGAGCAGGGACAGCAGTTCGCCGACCGGACGATCCCCTTCGACGACCGCGAAGCCGCGCGCGACGCGCTGCGCGCGCTGGGAGCGCGCACCTGATCCCGCTCGAGCTCGCAGAGCTGCGGTCGCTCGGTCTCGGCAGGCTCGACGGGGACGCCGAGACGGTCTCCGGGGTCGAGATCGACTCCCGGCGCGTCGGCCCGGGCGACCTGTTCGTCGCGATCGGCGGCGGCGTCGCGTTCCTCGACCAGGCACGCGCGCGCGGCGCCGCGGCGACGCTCGTCCCCGATGACGCATTCGCCGCGATGGCCGCGATCGGCCGCGCGGCCCGCAGCCGCATCGCCGCGCGCGTCGTCGCGATCACAGGCTCGGTGGGGAAGACCTCGACGAAGGACATCCTCACTGCGCTGCTGCGGCCGCGGGCGAACGTCGTGTCGGCGGAGGATGGATACAACAACGAGATCGGCCTGCCGCTGACGCTCTGCCGCGCCGGCGCCGGCACCGAGGTGGTCGTCACCGAGATGGGGATGCGCGGCCACGGGCAGATTCGCGCGCTCGCCGAGATCGCCCGCCCGCACGTCGGTGTGATCACGGCGATCGCGCCCGTGCACCTCGAGCTGCTGGGCAGCATCGAGAACGTCGCGCGCGCGAAAGCGGAGCTGCTCGAGCTCGTGGAGATCGCCGTGATCCCCGAGCATGCGCCCGAGCTGGAGCCGTTCGTGCCGGCCGGCCTCGACGTGCGGCGCTTCGGCGAGCCCCGGCTCGAGATGCGCGACGGCCGTGCGGTCGTCGACGGGATCGAGTTCTCGTTCGGCGCGCGCCACCAGGCGGCGAACGCGGTGGCTGCGCTCGCGACGCTCGACGCGCTCGGCTACGCGCGGCCCGAGGGGCCGGTGGAGGTGGAGTTCTCCCGCCTGCGCTCGCAGGAGCGGGAGCTGCCGGGCGGTGGGCTCCTGATCGACGACTCCTGGAACGCGAACCCCGTGGCGATGCGGGCGGCGCTGGCGCATCTCGAGGAGCGCGCCGGCGGCCGTCGCACGGTTGCGATCCTCGGCGACATGGCCGAGCTCGGCCCCGACGGGCCGCGCTACCACGAGGAGATCGGCCGCGCAGCCGGAACGGTTGCCATCGTGATCGGCGTCGGCCCACTCGCACGCGGCTACGACCCGGACGCCTGGGCTCCCACCGCCGCCGAGGCGGCCGAGCTCGCATGCGAGCTCGTGCAGCCCGGCGACGTCGTCCTCGTGAAAGGGTCGCGCTCGGTCGGGCTCGAAGTCGTGGCGGAGGCGCTCGGCAAGTGACCAGAGTTCTCATTGCGGGCCTCGTCGCGCTCATCGTCTCGATCGTCATCGGGCCGCGCTTCATCGACTTCCTCCGCCGCAACGAGTTCGGCGCGCACATCCGGGAGGACGGCCCCGAGCACCACCTGCTCAAGCAGGGGACGCCGACGATGGGCGGGCTCCTCATCCTCTTCGCTGCGACCGTCGGGTTCCTGCCGGTGTCGCACTTCCGGCTGCAGTCGCTCACCGTGCTCTTCGCGACCCTCGGCTGCGGCGCGATCGGCTTCCTCGACGACTTCATCAAGCTCACGCACAAGCGCTCGCTCGGTCTGCGCGGCCGCTGGAAGCTCCTGCTGCTCGCCGCGGTCACCGTCGTCGTCGCGATCGTCGCGCGCCATCTCCACCTGAGCACCGACGTCTACGTGCCGCTCGCGAACGTCTCCATCCCGCTGTCGTGGGCGTGGTACCCGTTCCTCTTCCTCATCATCGCGGGCGCGTCGAACGGGACGAATCTCGCCGACGGCCTCGACGGGCTCGCCGCGGGGACGGGGATCATCGCGCTCTTCACGTTCACCGCGATGATGGTCGTGTCGTTCGTGCGGTCGAGTCCAAATCCGGCGCACCGCAATCTGACGAAGCTCGACCTCGCCATCATCGGCGCGGCGCTCATCGGCGCCGCGGTCGGATTCCTCTGGTACAACGCCTTCCCCGCCGAGGTGCAGATGGGGGACACCGGTTCGATGGCGTTCGGCGGCGCGCTCGCGACGTTCGCGATCATGACGAAGACCGAGGTGCTGCTCCTGCTGATCGGCGGCATCTTCGTCATCGAAGCGCTGTCCGTGATGATCCAGGTCTTCTCGTTCAAGTATCTCGGGCGGCGCGTGTTCCTCATGGCGCCGATCCACCATCACTTCGAGATGAAGGCCTGGTCGGAGACGAAGATCATGGTGCGCTTCTGGATCGTCGCCGGGATCCTCTGCTCGGCCGGGTTCGCCCTCTTCTACCGCTACTACTTCAATCAGGGTTGAGCAGGGTTGCCGTAGTTCTCGGTGCAGACGCCGCGCGCGACTCCCTCGCGTCGTTCGACGGCTTCGACGAGATCGTCATCCTCGAACCCTCCGTCGACGAGCTCGAAGGCCTCTTGCACGAGCTCGCCGACCCGCGGCTCGACTACCTGCTCGGCTCGCTGCCGGTGCTGCCGCTGCCGGACGCGTCGGTCGACGTCGTCATCGGCGCCGGCGACGGCCATCCCGAGGTATCGCGGGTGCTGCGGTAGTCGTCGTTCGCGGTGGCGAAGTACGGCCCGCCCCACCGCCGGCGAGCTCGCCCAGCCACGTCGCTCCGGCGACGCCCGCCGTCGAGAGCTGCAGCCAGATCGCGTCGGGCTGCATCGCGCCGAACCCGGTTCCAGACGGCGACCTCGAAGCCGGCGCGGAGGAGGTTGCGGGCGATCGGCGCGCCCGTCGTGCCGGTGCCCAGCACCGCAACCCTCGACGTCGCCATGTGGCGGTCTGATACCCGGATCCGAGGACGTAAACGCCTCAACGCGAACTACGGCGTATGAGCTGGCTTCCCCGCCGTGCGCTCGTGCTCGGGCTCGCCGTCACCGGTGAGGCGGCCGCGCTCGCCCTCGCCGCCCAGGGTGTCGAGGTGGTGGTCGCCGACCGCTCTCCCGACGCGCGCCCCGGCAGGCTCGCGGGCACCGGCGTCGAACTGCGCCTCGGGACGGAGGACGAGGGATTGCTGACGGGAGTCGATCTGGTGGTGAAGAGCCCCGGCGTGCCGCTGCGCTCGCCGCTCGCTGCGGCGGCCGTCGCGCGCGGCATCCCGCTCTGGAGCGAGATCGAGCTCGGCTGGCGCCTGCTCGCCGGCAACCCCGTGCTCGGAGTCACCGGCACGAAGGGGAAGACGACGACAGTGCGCCTCCTCGGCGCGATGTTCGCCGCCGCCGGGCGCGAGGCGGTGCTCGCCGGGAATGAGCACACCCCCTTGAGCGAGGTCGCACTCACCGTCGAGCCGGGCGCGTGGATCGTGTGCGAGCTCTCGAGCTTCCAGCTCGAGAACGTCGAGACGCTCGCATGTGAGGTCGCCGTGCTGCTCAACGTCGCGCCCGACCATCTCGACCGCCACGAGACGTTCGAGGCGTACCGCGACGCGAAGCTCAGGATCTTCGAACGCTCGCACGTGCAGGTCGTTCCGCGGGGGATGGGGCTCGTCGGCATCGAGTTCGCCGTCGACGACCCGCTGCCGGTGGAGCCGCTCATGCCGGGCGCGCACAACCGCGAGAACGCGGCAGCGGCCACGGCCGCCGCGCGGGCGGCGGGGATCGGAGACGAGGCGATCGCCGAGGCGCTGCGGACGTTCGCCGGCGTTCCGCACCGGCTCGAGCTCGTGCGCGAGCTGCATGGGGTGCGCTACGTCAACGACTCGAAGGCGACGAACACCGCTGCCGCCCGGCGCGGCGTCGCGGCGTACGACGCACCGTTGCACGTCGTATTCGGCGGCTCGCTCAAGGGGGAGGACTTCGGGCCGTTCGCGGCCGAGCTGCCTGCAAACGTGCGCTCCGTCCATCTCATCGGCGCGGCGACGGACGAGCTCGCCGCGGCGCTCGACGCCGCCGGCCGCGCGTACGAGCGCGACGGCGACCTCGCGACGGCGGTGCGCCGCGCGCACGAGCTCGCGCAACCGGGCGACGTCGTCCTGCTCTCGCCGGCGTGCGCGAGCTACGACCAGTTCGACAACTACGAGCGGCGCGGCGAAGCGTTCCGCCGGCTTGTCGAGGAGCTGTCGTGAAGCAGCGGTCGTTCGAATGGCAGCTGCTCGTCCTCGTCACGCTCGCGCTGACAGCGTTCGGGCTCGTCATGGTGTACAGCGCGACGTCGGCGTCGGCCGCCCTGGGCAACGGCAACCCCGCCGGGTACGTCGAGCGGCAGGGGGTCTATGCGCTGCTCGGCTTCGCCGCGCTCGTCGCAGCCGCGCGCACCGACTTCCGCAAGCTGCGCGCGCTCGCTCCGCCGCTCGTCGTCACCGCGCTCGCGCTCTGCACCGCCGTGCTCGCGATCGGCCCGCGCGTGAACGGCGCGCGGCGCTGGATCGGCCTCGGCCCCGCGACGTTCCAGCCGTCCGAGCTCGCGAAGCTCGCGCTCGTCGTATGGGCGGCCGCGTACTACGCGCGCCGGCCGGCGCCGCGGACGCTGAAGGATCTCGCGCGCCCTCTCGGCCTCCTCGTCGGGGTGTTCTGCGCCCTCATCCTCGTCGAGCCCGACCTCGGAACGGTGATCACGATCGTCGTGATGATCGGCGCGGTGCTCCTGGTCTCGGGGACGCCGCTGCCGACCCTCACCGCCGCATACCTCATCGTCGGCGGCGCCGGCGGGATCGCCGCGTGGACGTCGCCGTACCGGCGCGCGCGCCTCTTCACGTTCCTGGACCCCTGGAAGGACCCGCTCGGGGCCGGCCTGCAGAACGTGCAGGCGCAGATCAGCATCGGCTCGGGCGGGATCTTCGGCCGCGGGCTCGGACAGGGGATCGAGAAGATCCACTACCTCCCCGAGGCGCACACGGACATGATCTTCGCCGTCATCGGCGAGGAGCTCGGCCTCGTCGGCGCAGCCGTCCTCGTCGCCGGCTACTGCGCCTTCGCATACGCCGGCCTCCGGCTGGCGATCGGCTGCAAGGACCCGTTCGGCAAGCGCCTCGCCGCGGGCATCACCGCGCTCGTCTGCGGGCAGGCGGCCATCAACCTCGCCGCCGTCGTCGGGCTCGCGCCGCTCACGGGGATTCCGCTGCCGTTCGTGTCCTACGGCGGGTCGAGCCTCGTGGTCACCCTCCTCGGAGTCGGGATCCTCCTTAACATCGCTCGTGGCCATGCAGCGACAGAGAGAGCTTCGGTGCCTGATAGCGGCAGGCGGGACGGTCGGGCACCTCGCCCCGTCGCTCGCAGTGGCGGAAGCTCTGCGCGCGCGCGGGGTGGAGGTGACGTTCGCCGGGTCGCCGGATCGCGTCGAGGCTCGGCTCGTTCCTGAGCGCGGCTACCCGTTCGACGCGTTCGCTGTGGCGGGCTTCCCGCGCCGCCCGGGTCTCTCACTCCTCCGCGCCGTCGCGCTCGCTGCCGCCGCGCCGCTCGCGTGCCTGCGCATCCTCGATCGCCGCCGGCCCGACGTCGTGCTCGGCGGCGGTGGGTACGTCGCCGGGCCGATGGTGCTCGCCGCGCGCCTGCGGCGGATTCCCGCGGTGCTGACGGAGGCCGACGCGCACCTCGGGCTCGCCAACCGGCTCGCGGCGCCGTTCGCCCAGCGGGTGTTCCTCGCGCTGCCGGTGAAAGGGCGCGACGGCTCGAAGTACCGCGCCGTCGGCCGGCCCGTCCCCGAACGCTCGCGCGCGGCGCCGCGCACCGAGGCGCGCGAACGGCTCGGTCTGCCCGCGGACGGGGACGTCGTGCTCGTGTTCGGCGGGTCGCTGGGAGCACGGCTGCTGAACGAGCTTGCGCTCGACGCGTGGGGACCCGGCGGGCCGGCGGTGCTGCACCTGTGCGGCGAACGCGATTACGCATCGCTGCGCGGGCGCGTGTCCCGTCCGGGCTACGTGCTCCTGCCGTTCCTCGACGACGTCGGGCTCGCCTACGGCGCCGCGGACGTCGCCGTCGCACGCGCCGGCGGGTCGGTGTGGGAGCTCGCGGCGGCTGGGCTGCCCGCGGTGCTCGTTCCCGGCGAGTTCGCCACGGGGGGCCACCAGCGCAAGAACGCGGAGTGGTTTGCGCGTGCCGGCGGCGCCGTCGTCGTGCGGGAGGCCGAGGCACACACCGTCCCCGGGATCGTCGCCGGCCTGCTCGCCGACCGCGGACGGCTGGCGGCGATGGCCGGCGCCATGCGCACGGCGGCGAGACCCGACGCCGCGGAGAGGATCGCCGATGAGCTCGTCGAGCTCGCAGCCGCTCGCCGGTAGGCGCATCTGGATCGGCGGTATCGGCGGCGCCGGCATGAGCGCGTACGCGCTGCTCGCCCACGCGTGGGGCGCCGAGGTCGCCGGCTGGGACCGCGCCGAGACGCCATATCTCGCGCACCTCGCCGGGATCGCGGTCGAGATCGCGTCCGAGCCGCCCGATCCGCCCGCGGGATGGGAGGCGTACGTCTCGACGGCATTCGCCGGGCGCGTCGCCGGGCGGCCGCGGGCAGACCTCGTCGCCGAGCTCGTCTCCTTGCGTCCGTCGATCGTGGTCGCCGGTGCGCACGGCAAGACGACGACGAGCGCGATGATCGCGTTCTGCCTCGACCGGTTGGGGCTCGATCCCGCGTTCCTCATCGGCGGCGAGGTTCCGCAGCTCGGCGGCAACGCGCGGGCGGGAGAGGGTTGGCTCGTCGTCGAAGGGGACGAGTCCGACCGCTCCGTCGCCGCGCTGCGTCCGGAGATCGCGGTTCTCCTCAACGTCGACCTCGACGTGCACAGCCCGGACACCGGCACACGCGCCGAGCTCGCGGCGATGTTCGAGGAATGGCTCGCCGGGGTTCCGCACGTCGTGCGCGGCGAGGCGCTCGAGCCGGTGCCGTTCGAGCTCGCGATTCCCGGAGAGCACAACCGGCGGAACGCGGCCGCCGCGCTCGCCGCGCTCGAGCTGGCGGGAGTGGCCGGCGCGGAGCGGGTGATCGCGGAGTTCGCCGGCGTCGGCCGCCGGCTCCAGTCGCGGGGCGACGGTCTGTACGACAGCTACGCGCACCATCCGGCAGAGCTCGCGGCCGACATCGCCGCCGTGCGGAACGGCGGCCGTGTGCTCGTGCTCTTCCAGCCGCATCTGTACTCGCGCACGCGCCACTTCGCGCACGCGTTCGCGGTCGCGCTCTCGGCCGCGGACGCGGTCTGCGTGACGGAGATCTACCCCGCGCGCGAGGAGCCGGTGCCGGGCGTGAGCGGGAAGCTCATCGTCGACGAGCTCGCGCGCGTACGGCCGGGGATGCGCCTCGGCTGGGCTCCGGCGCTCGAGGACGCGGCACGGATGGTGCGGGGCTGGGCCCGTCCGGGCGACACCGTTCTGACGCTCGGCGCGGGCGACGTCGACCGTGCAGTGGAGCTCTTGCAGTGAAGGAGGGCGTCGAGCTCTCGCGCTACACGACGCTCGGCACGGGCGGGCCTGCGCGCGCGTTCGCGCAGCCGGAGACCGTTGCGGAGGTGGAGGAGCTCCTGCGCTCGGACCTGCCCGTCGCCACGATCGGGCTCGGCTCGAACCTGCTCGTCGCGGACGAGGGCGTCGACGCCCTCGTGCTCAAGCTCGCCGGCGAGCTGACCGCCGTCGCGATCGACGGGGATGTCCTCCGGGCGGGCGGCGGCGCCGCGAACGCGGTCTGCCTCCACCGCGCCCGCACCGCCGGCCTCGGCGGCTTCGAGTTCGCCTGCGCGATCCCGGGCACGATCGGCGGCGGCGTCCGGATGAACGCGGGAGCGTACGGGGGCGACTTCTCGCAGGTGCTCGAGCGAGCGCTCGTCGCGACCGCCGACGGGACCGGCTGGCTCAATCCTGCGGAGCTCGGGCTCTCGTACCGGCACTCGAGCCTCGTGCGCCGGCAGGTCGTCGTCCAGGTCGAGTTACGGCTCCGGCACCGCCCGCCCGACGAGATCAAGGCCGCAGTGCGGGAGCTGAACGGCCGGCGCAAGGCGGCGCAGCCGACGAACCGGCGGACGTTCGGGAGCGTGTTCAAGAACCCCGAGCACGAGCTCAGCGCGGGCAGGATGCTCGAAGCGTGCGGGCTGAAGGGGTATCGCATCGGCGGCGCGCAGATCTCGCCGAAGCATGCGAACTTCATCGAGAACGCCGGCGGCGCCCGCACGGCGGACGCGCTCGCGCTCATGGGGGAGGCGCGCCGGCGCGCGCACGCCGAGTACGGCGTCGAGCTCGTCCACGAGGTGGAGCTCCTCGGTGCGATCGAGGTCCCGCCGCTGACGTAGGAGCGACACCCGGCACGGCGAATGGTGTCGGGTGGCCGCCAAGAGCGCCGTTGCACCCATGCCCCGGGCACGGACACGCCCGCGCGGGGGCGGGCGCCTGCGCCTGCGGCCGAAGCCGCGAACGCTCGCGGTCGTCCTCGCGGCTCCGGCCGTCCTCGTCGGCGCCTACTTCGCGGCGCGCGACACGTCGACGTTCGCGATCCGGTCGGTCGACGTGCGCGGCGGCACGCCCGCGCTTCAGGCTCAGGTCGCCGCCGTGTTGAGCCCCGTCGTCGGAAAGAGCCTGCTCGCCTTCGACGGCGGCGCGATCGTCCGGCGCGTGGATGCGCTCCCTGCGGTCGTCTCGGCGCAGTACGACCGCGCTTTCCCGCACACGCTCCGCGTCACCATCGTGCCCGAGCAGCCGGTCGCCGTCCTGCGCCGTGGCCGCGAGAGCTGGCTCGTCTCGGCGCGGGGGAGGGCGATCGCGCGCGTCCCGCGCGCGACGCAGCCGGGCCTGCCGCGCATCTGGGTGCCGACCGCCGTCTCGATCGCGGCGGGCGACTTCCTCTCGGACGGCGACGGCTCCGTCGCCGCGCAGGCGGTTGCGCTCGCGGCCGGCTTTCCCGCCCGCATCGCCACTGCTGCGCTCTCCCACGGCGAGCTCACGTTCAAGCTCCGGTCCGGCCTCGAGCTCCGGCTCGGCGAGCCGGTCGACATCCGGCTCAAGCTCGCCGTCGCCCGGCGCGCGCTCCGGGTCCTCCCGGCCGGGACGACGTACGTCGACGTGGCCGTGCCGCAGCGACCCGTTGCCGGAACAGACTCTCAACTCTCAGGTAAAGCTTGACCGTTTGCAGGGTAAACCTCTGATTGACAGGGAGGTCAGGCGTATCTACCCTGCGGCGCGAACGCCCTGTTTCGGCCCCTACGCTCCACTAAAGGTTCAGGTGTCGGCCTCATGAGCATGCGCGATCAATCGGGGAACTACCTCGCGGTCATCAAGGTCGTCGGCGTCGGCGGGGGTGGCACGAACGCCGTCAACCGCATGGTCGACGCCGGGCTGACCGGCGTCGAGTTCGTCGCCGTCAACACCGACGCGCAGGCGCTGATGATGTGCGACGCCGACGTGAAGATCCACATCGGCTCGAAGGCCACGCGCGGCCTCGGCGCCGGCGCCGACCCGGCGGTCGGCCTGGCCGCCGCGCAGGAGAGCCGCGACGAGCTGAAGGAGGCGCTGAAGGGCGCCGACATGATCTTCGTCACCGCCGGCGAGGGCGGCGGCACCGGCACCGGCGGGGCGCCCGTCGTCGCCGAGCTCGCGCGCGAGCTCGAGGCGCTCACGGTCGGCGTCGTCACGAAGCCGTTCGCCTTCGAGGGGCGCAAGCGCTCGCAGCAGTCGGAGATGGGCATCCAGAACCTCCGCGACCGCGTCGACACGCTCATCGTCATCGAGAACGACCGGCTGCTGCAGGTGGTCGAGAAGCGGACGTCGGTGGTCGACGCGTTCCGGATGGCGGACGACGTGCTCCGCCAGGGCGTCCAGGGAATCACCGACCTCATCACGGTCCCCGGGCTCGTCAACCTCGACTTCGCCGACGTGCGCACGATCATGCGCGACGCCGGCTCCGCGCTCATGGGCATCGGCATCGCCTCCGGCGAGAACCGCGCCGCCGAGGCCGCCCGCGCCGCTGTCTCCTCGCCGCTCCTCGAGACGTCGATCGAAGGCGCCACCGGGATCCTCCTCAACATCACCGGCGGACCGGCCATCGGCCTCTTCGAGGTCAACGAGGCGGCAGAGGTCGTCACGAGCGCCGCCGACCAGAACGCGAACGTCATCTTCGGCGCCGTCATCGACGACGCGCTCGGCGACGACATCCGCGTCACCGTCATCGCCACCGGCTTCGGAGCCCAGCGCCGCCGCCGGCGGCGGGACGCCGCCCTCGAGGCGCCCGTCCCGTCCGCGGCCCCGGGCGGCGGCTTCGAGATCCCCGACGACGCCCTCGACGTTCCGGCCTTCCTCCGCGAGGACTGATTTCACCGAGGGATGTTTGACCCGCCTCCTCCTGCGGTAGGAGGCGGGTGCCCTCAACGGGTTGGTGCACCCAAAAAGCTCCAACCCCACGACCCGGTCCGCCGCCCCGGTACATCGCAGATGTGCCGGGGCGGCCCCGTTTCAGGGCCGAAAACGCTGGCGCGTTTTTCGGCCCGGGGGAGGTACCCGCTTCGCTTGGGGTGTCGGCGGTTCGAACGCTTTGCGTTCGCCCGGGCCCTGGGTGGTGGGTTTCGGCGGAGGTCTTCTTCGGGTTCTTGCGGACGAGGGCTTCTTTACTCAGCTACTAGGATCGACCCTGATGGCGCAGACTCTCTTGCGGACGCCCCTGCACGACCGGCACGTGGCGCTCCGGGCTCGGATGGTTCCGTTCGCCGGCTGGGAGATGCCCGTCCAGTACGAGGGCGTCATCCAGGAGCACCGCGCCGTCCGCACCGATGCGGGGGCGTTCGACGTCTCGCACATGGGCGAGATCGACGTCGAGGGGCCGCAGGCGCACGCGTTCCTGCAGGGCGTCCTCTCGAACGACCTCGACCGCCTCGCTCCCGGCGAGGCCCAGTACACGCTGCTGACGAACGAGCGCGGCGGCATGGTCGACGACCTCATCGCCTACCGGCTCGGCGAGTTCCACTACCTCCTCGTCGTCAACGCTTCGAACAAGGACGCCGACTTCCGGTGGCTGAAGGAGCGCGAAGTCCGCGGCTCCGAGGTCACCGACGTCTCGGCCGACCACGGCCTCATCGCCGTCCAGGGCCCGCGCGCGATCGAGCGGCTCGGTCTCCAGCCGGCGAAGCCGTTCACCTTCGCCGAGGAGAAGATCGACGGCATCGAGGTCATGGTCAACCGCACCGGCTACACGGGCGAGGATGGGTGCGAGCTGCTGTGCATGACCGACGACACCGTCGCCCTCTGGGACGCGGTGCTCGAGCGCGGCGCCGTGCCCATCGGCCTCGGCGCGCGCGACACGCTCCGCCTCGAGGTCTGCTACCCGCTGCACGGCAACGACATCTCCCCCGACACCGACGCGATCTCCGCCGGGCTCGGCTGGGTGTGCGCGCTCGACAAGGACTTCACCGGTGTCGAGGTGCTACGCCGCGTCAAGGAAGAGGGGCCGGAGCGCAAGCTCGTCGCGTTCGTCATGGACGAGGCTGCGATCCCGCGCCACGGCATGCCGATCGAAGGGGGCGGCGAGGTCACGTCCGGCTCCCACTCGCCGATGCTGGACATCGGGATCGGCATGGGGTACGTCCCCGCCGACTGCGCGAAGCCGGACACGAAGCTCACGATCGACGTGCGCGGCAAGCCGCGTGCGGGCCACATCGTGAAGAAGCCGATCTACAAGAGGGAGGGCTGAATGGCCGCCGCGGAGTCGTACCCCGACGACCTGAAGTACAACGAGGACCACGACTGGGCGCGCATCGACGGCGACGAAGCCGTGCTCGGGATCACGTGGTTCGCCGCCGACGCGCTCGGCGAGCTCGTGCACTACGAGGCGCCGGCCTCCGGCGCGACCGTGACGAAGAACGCGTCCTACGGCGAGGTCGAGTCCGTGAAAGCCGTCTCCGACCTCGTCGCGCCGCTCTCCGGCGAGATCCTCGAGGTGAACCAGAAGGTCGTCGACGCGCCCGAGACCGTGAACGAGGATCCATACGGCGACGGGTGGCTCGTCCGCATCCGGATCGCAGATGCGTCCGAGGTCGACTCGCTCCTCGACCTGGCCGCGTACAAGCAAGTGCTGGCCGCGCAGTGACCCACCCGTTCCTCGCGCTCACCGACAGCGACCGGGAGGAGATGCTCCGGACGATCGGCGTCTCCTCGGTCGGCGAGCTCTTCCGCGACCTTCCCGCCGGCGTCCGCTTCGACCGGGCGCTCGACCTCGAGCCGGCGCTCTCCGAGCAGGAGCTCGCGGCGCACATGGCCGAGCTCGCCGCGCGCAACATCGATACGACGCGCGAGCTGTCGTTCCTCGGCGCCGGCATCTACGACCACTACGTGCCGGCAGTCGTCGACGCGGTGCTCCAGCGCGGCGAGTTCCTCACCGCGTACACGCCGTACCAGCCCGAGATGAGCCAGGGCGTGCTCCAGTCGATCTTCGAGTACCAGACGGCGATCTGCGAGCTCACCGGCATGGACGTCTCGAACGCGTCCGGTTACGACGGCGAGACCGTCACCGCCGACGCCTGCTACGTCGCCAAGCACGCGACCGGCAGGACGAAGATCGTCATCACGGAGGCGACGAACCCGCAGGTGCGCCAGGTCGTGAAGACGTACGCGCCAGGCTTCGGCCTCGAGGTCGTCGAGGTGCCGCACCACGGCGGGACGACCGACGCGGACGAGCTCCGCAGCGCCGCAGAGGGCGCTGCGGCCGTCATCTTCCAGCAGCCGAACTTCTTCGGCTGCCTCGAGCCTGCGCCCGATCTCGCGGCGGCGGCGAACGACGCCGAGGCGCTGGCGATCGCGCACGTCGATCCGCTGTCGCTCGGCGTGCTCGAGGCGCCCGGACGGTACGGCTGCGCGATCGCGCTCGGCGAGGGGCAAGCCGCGGGAAACCTCATGTCGTACGGCGGCCCCCACTACGGCTTCCTCGCGGCGCGCAACGAGTTCATCCGCCGCATGCCCGGACGGATCGTCGGCGAGACCGTCGACGTCGCGGGCGAGCGCGGCTACGTCCTCACGCTGCAGACGCGCGAGCAGCACATCCGGCGCGAGAAGGCGACGTCGAACATCACGACGAACCAGACGCTGCTCGCCCTCGGCGGCCTCGTCTACCTCACCTGGCTCGGCCCGCAGGGTCTACGCGAGGTCGGGGAGGCGTGCCTCGGCCTCACCGAGCTCGCGAAGCAGAAGCTGCAGGAGCGCGGGCTCGAGCTCGTCTTCGACAAGCCGACGTTCAAGGAGTTCGCCGTGCGCGTCGGACGGAATGCCCGCGACGTCATCAAGGAAGCGCGGGCGCAGGGCGTGCACCCGGGCTACGCGCTCGGCAGGGACTACGAGGGCATGGACGACGTGCTGCTCGTCGCGGTGACGGAGAAGCGGACGCCTGCGGAGATCGACCGTCTCGTGGAGGTCCTCACATGAAGCTCATCTACGAGCGCTCGCAGCCGGGCCGCCGCGCATCGTCGATCCCGCGCCCGGAGGGGCTGCCGAAGGCCGAGGTGCCGGAGGAGCTCCGCCGTGCGGAGCCGCCGCGGCTGCCGGAGGTCCCGGAGTTCGAGCTCGTCCGCCATTTCACCGAGCTGTCCTCGCGCAACTTCGGCGTGGACACGGGCTTCTACCCGCTCGGCTCCTGCACGATGAAGTACAACCCGCGCATCAACGAGCGGCTCGTCGGGCTGCCCGGGTTCGCGTTCCTCCATCCGCTGCAGGAGGAGGAGGGCGCGCAGGGAGCGCTCGAGCTCGAGTGGCGGCTGCAGGAGATCCTCATCGAGATCACCGGCCTCGACGCCGTGTCGCTCCAGCCGGCGGCTGGATCGCAGGGCGAGATCACAGGCCTCATGCTCGTCCGCGCGCACTTCGCGGATCGCGGTGAGCTCGAGCAGCGGCGCAAGGTGGTCATCCCCGACACCGCGCACGGCACGAATCCGGCGTCGGTGACGATGACCGGCTTCGAGCTCACGCACGTGAAGACGGATGCGCGCGGGAACATCGACATCGAGGACCTCCGCGGCAAGGTCGACGAGAACACCGCCGCCCTGATGATCACGAACCCGTCGACGCTCGGCCTCTTCGACGAGAACATCGAGGAGATCGAGAAGATCTTCCACGGCGCCGGCGCGCTCATGTACTACGACGGTGCGAACCTCAATGCCGTGTGCGGGATCTCGCGTCCGGGCGACATGGGCTTCGACGTCGTGCACATCAACCTGCACAAGACGTTCTCGCAGCCGCACGGCGGCGGCGGCCCGGGCGGCGGGCCGATCGCGGTGCGGAAGATGCTCGAGCCGTTCCTGCCCGTACCCGCGGTCGTGCGGAAGAAGGACGGGACGTTCGGCCTCGACTACGACCGGCCGAAGTCGATCGGCAAGGTCCGCGGGTTCACCGGCCCGTTCGGCGTCTTCGTCCGGTCGTACGCGTACATGCGCATGTACGGGCCGGGCCTCCGCGAGATGTCGGAGACGGCGGTGCTGAACGCGAACTACGTCCTCGCGCGGCTGAAGGGAACGTACGACCTGCTCTTCGACCGGCTGTGCATGCACGAGTTCGTGCTGTCGGCCCGGAACCTCAAACGCGACCACGACGCCACCGCGCTCGACGTCGCGAAGCGGCTCATGGACTACGGCTTCCACCCGCCGACGGTCTACTTCCCGCTCGTCGTCCCCGAGGCGCTGATGATCGAGCCGACGGAGACGGAGACGAAGGAGACGCTCGACGCGTTCTGCGACGCGATGCTCGCGATCGCGCGCGAGGCGGCGGAGGATGTCTCGATCCTGAAGGACGCGCCGCACGACCGGCCCGTGCGCCGTCTGGACGAGGTGCGCGCGGCGAAGAACCCGGTCGTCAAGTACGCATTCGACGACGCGACGGTGCCGGCGAAGACGTGACGCGCGTCGCGCTCGCGGCGGCCGGAACGGTCGTCGCGGCCACGCTCCTCGACGATCTGCTCGCGCCGAGCCGGCTCTCGCACGAGCGCTCGCCCGTCACGCTCGCAGGCGCAGGGCTCCTCGCCGCCGCGCTCCTCCTGCTCGCGCCGCGCGCCCGCTCGCTCGCGATGTCGCTCGGCGCCGGCGTCGCGGCCGGCGGGGCCGCGTCGACGCTCCTCACCGGGCTCGCGTGGCACAGCGGCGTGCCGAACCCGCTCGTGCGCGGCGGGATCGCGTTCAATGTTGCAGACGTCGCGATCGGCGCCGGCGACGCCCTGCTCATCGGCGCGGCGCTGCTCCACGCGTGGCGGAACCGCCACAGGTTGCTCGAACCGGTCTAGGGGGAATACCCTCGGCCAATGGAGCTCTTCGACAGCATCCGGCGGGCGCTGCGCCGCCACGACGATCGACTGGCGGACGAGGCGCTCGCTGCGGACCACACCGTCGACCTCGGCGCGGCAGCCGAGGCGGAGTACGGAGCGATGCGCGCCGGCGGCCTCATGGGGTCACGCAGCGACGAGCTCGACATCGAGTCGCCCGAGCCCGACTAGCGCTCGGCCTCGAGACCAGCCGTCGCCCGGTCACGCGTTACCTTCTCGGTGTGACGGCCAGGACGCTGCTCATCGTGATGGCCCTGTGCGTGGTCGTCGCTTCGCCGGCTCGGGCAGGCGAGCCGCGTAAGAACCTTCCTACCGCAGAGAGCTTCGTCGCGCGTCGCTGCCACGCAGGAAGCGTTCGACATTCGGAGATGTGGCAGCCGGGCTGGACGTTCAACGCTCTGTACGGCGACTGCGGCGGGGGTGACGGTCACGACCAGCGAGTCTGGTTCTTCGCCGGATCGCGCTTCGTCGGCAACGACGCAGGAGGTTCGTCAGCCGGGATCATCGGGATGTGGCGAGATGGGAACACGATTGCGTTCCTCTACGTCCTGTACCGGCCCAACGACGCCCTCTGCTGCGCGACCGGTGGCGGGACGATCGTCCGATATCGCTGGACAGGGCACCGTCTCGTCCGACTCGATCCTCTACCGGCGCGTAGCACGGGCCCGGGTCAGCCCGTTGGACGGTATCCCTAGAACCGAGGTCTAGGCGCGCGGGAGGATCTCCGCGAGGTCCCACTCCCGACGGTCGCCCCTGAGGCGGAGGAGAACGCCCGGCGTCGTTCGCTGCGCCGCGAAGGCTCGACCCGCTTCGGCGCCGAGGTAGCGGCCGGCGATCTCGGACCGGATGGGGCCGACGTCGCATTCGACGAGCTCGGCCTCGCCGCACACCTCGACGCCGCGGAACGGCGGCACCGCCTCGAACACGACGAGCGAGCAGCGCGGGTCGCGTGCGAGATGGCGGAGCTTGACGTCACCCTCGGCGATGACGACCTCGAACACGCCGTCGTCGTGGCGGAACCACACCGGGCTCAGGAGGGCCGTGCCGTCCTGCCGGTACGTCGACAGCACGGCCGGCGACGGCGCTTCGAGCAGATCCGTCACCGGGAGGCCGCCGCCTTCCGCCGCGGCGACGAAGCGAGCTGCCCGCACGCCGCCTCGATGTCGCGCCCGCGCGTGAGGCGCACCGTCACCGGCACGTGCGCGTGTTCGAGCTCGGCCTTGAAGCGCGCGACGTGGTCGCGCGACGAGCCGTCGTACATTCCGGTCGGGTTGTACGGGATGAGGTTCACCTTGAAGTCGTCGCCGCCGAGCAGCTGCGCGAGGGCACGCGCGTGCTCTCGGGAGTCGTTGACGCCCGCGAGCATGACGTACTCGATGTACACGCGCCGGCGGCGCAGCGCGACGTAGCGGCGGCACTCGGCCACGACGTCGCCGAGGGGATAGCGCTCGTTCACCGGCATGATCTGCGAGCGAACGCCGTTGTCGGCGGCATGGAGCGAGAGCGCGAGGCGGACCGGCTCGTCCACCTCGTCGACGAAGCGGCGCAGCCCCGGGAGCCAGCCGACGGTGGAGATCGTCGTCCGCCGGTGCGTGATGCCGACGTCCGGCAGCCGCCGCGCCGCCGCCAGCACCGCGTCGAGGTTCAGCATCGGCTCGCCCATGCCCATGAAGACGGCGTGGTCGACCGGCCCGATCCGGCGGAAGTGGAGCGCCTGGTCGAGGATCTCCGATGCGGTGAGGTTGCGGCCGAACGCCATCTGCCCGGTCGCGCAGAACGTGCACGTGAGCGGACAGCCGGACTGGGAGGAGAGGCAGAGCGAGCGGCGACCGTCGCGGTAGCGCATGAGAACGGCCTCCACCGGGTGCCCGTCGCCGGTGCGAAAGAGCGCCTTGACCGTCCCGTCGCGCGCCTCCCGCTCGACCTCGACGGACAGCGTCGAGAACGGGACGCGGCCTGCGAGCTGCTGGCGCAGCGCGCGCGGCAGATTCGTCATCGCGTCGTAGCCCGGCGCTCCGCCGGCCGCCCACGCCCAGACCTGCCCGGCGCGGTAGGACGGCTGGCCGAGCCCCGTCAGCGTCGTCTCCAGGAGGTCGATATCCATCCGGCCACGGTAGCGGGGGCGGTCGGTAGTTGGCCGTAGCGCGGATCGGCGCCGGAGCGGATGTCGTCCGGGGTCCCCGCAGCGACGCTGTGACCATGAAGATCGAAGAGATCATGACCACCACCGTCGCCACCGTGACCGCCGACACGCCACTCAAGGACGTCGCGCGGATGCTGACCGCTCAACGGATCTCCGGCGTGCCTGTCTGCGCCGCCGACGGAGCCGTCCTGGGCGTCGTCACCGAGGCCGACATCCTGCGCAAGGAGCAGGGGTTCGTGCCCGAGCCGGGCGGGCTGCTCGGCTGGCTGTTCGAGAAGGCGGACGCCGAAGGCGCGCGTCTCCTCGCCCGGACGGCCGCCGAGGCGATGACCGCCCCGCCTGTGACGATCGCGCCGGACGCATCCGTCTTCGACGCCGCCCGCGTCATGACCATGCGCGGCATCAACCGCCTTCCCGTCGTCCGGGACGGCCGCCTCGTGGGCATCGTCAGCCGGGCCGATCTCGTCCGCGCGTTCCATCGCACGGACGCCGAGATCGAGCTCGAGCTCAACGAAGACGTGCTCCTGCACACGCTCTGGGTCTCCCCGGCGGACGTCCACGTCACCGTCGAGGACGGTGTGGTCGAGCTGGTGGGGAACGTCGAGAACCGTACGCAGGCCGAGCTCGTCTCCGCGTACGCGCGGCGCGTCCCCGGCGTGGTCGACGTCCACTCCCACGTCACGTGGAGCGTCGACGATCAGGCGCGACGCATGCAGCGCATGCCGCAGCGCTTGTAGTACCGGCTACTCGTACTGCAGCGCTTCGAGCACGTTCAGGCGTCCGGCGCGGCGCGCCGGGAAGATCGCGGCCACGATGCCGGCGAGGATCGCCGCGATGATGAACGTGACGAGCGTGCCCCACGGAATCGTGAAGGCCGGGTACTTGATCGCCCGGCCGACCATGATCGCGAGCACGATCCCGACCGGGATCCCGAGGGCGGCTCCGATGAGCGCGGTGATGATGCTCTCGTGGCGGATCATCCGCCGGATCTGACGGCGGGTCATGCCGACCGCGCGCAGCATGCCGAGCTCGCGCGTCCGTTCGAAGACCGTCAGCACGAGGGTGTTCACGATCCCGAACAGGCTGATGACGATCGAGAGCGACAGCAGCACGTAGAGCAGGTTCAGAAGCGTGTTGATGCCCTGCTCCTGGTTCTTCTTGAACTCGCTCTCCGTCGCGATCTTCGCGTCCGGGAACGCCTTCAGCGCGTTCGTGAGCTTCGCGGTGTTCGCGGCGGTGTCGCCGCCGGCGATGTCGACGAACGCGTAGACGTTCTGCGGGTTCGCGTACTCCTGGTCGAACCGCTGCGCGGAGATGGTGACGTCGCCGTACGGCGCTCCGCCCTTCGGCGGCGAGAAGATCCCGCGGATGTCGAGGTTCATCGTCTTGCCGGTCGGCGTCTCGACATGGATCGTCGAGCCGACGAGCAGATGGTGGGACTTCGCGTAATCCTTCGAGACGAAGGCGCCGTTCTGCTTCAGGAGCCCCGGAGTCGCCTGTGAGCCGGCCTGCCACTTCACCGTGATCACCTTGCTGATGCTCGGGGCGACCCCCGTGATGCCGATGCGGTTCCCGAACGCCTTGCCCTCGCCCGCCCGGACACCGGAGACGACCGACACGCCCGGCACCTTCTGGAGCGCCTTCTCGGGGGCGATGGAGATGGGGGAGAAGTTGTCCGTCGCCGTCAGCGCGTAGTCGCCGCTGAACACGGAGTTCACCGCGCTCTCGAACGTCGTCTTGAGACCCGCCGCGAGGACGGCGACGAGCGTCACGAGCGCGAGCCCGATCATGAGCGCCGACGCGGTCGACGCCGTGCGCTGCGGGTTGCGGACTGCGTTGCCGCGCGCGAGCGCGCCGGCGGCGCCTCCGATCCGGGTCGCCGGGTAGCCGAGCGCGCGAGCGAGCGGCGGGACGAGCGTCTTCGCGAGCATCGCCACGCCGAGGAACATCGTCGCCGCGCCGATCCCGATCGCGAGGAGGCGCGCCGTCGTCGAGAGCGATCCGACGAACAGGCCGACGAGCATGAGCGCGACGGCGCCGCCGATCGTCACGAGCGCGGCATGCGCGCTGAAGCGGGCGAAGCGCGACGTCGGCAGCACCGCTCCCTCGCGCACGGCCGAGATCGGCGGGACGCGTGTCGCGCGGATCGCGGGCCGCAACGCGGCGAGCAGCGTGACGACGATCCCGACGGCCAGCGCGACGACGATCGTCCGCGTCGCGAACACCGTTCCGGCCTGCGGCAGGTCGATGCCGAAGGAGACGAAGAGCGAGTTGAGCCCCTTCGCGAGCGCGAGCCCGGCGAAGAGGCCGACCACCGATGCGAGCAGGCCGATGACGAACGCCTCGATCATCACCGACATGAGCACCTGCCGGCGGTTGGCGCCGAGCGTGCGCAGCGTCGCCAGCTCGCGCGTCCGCTGCGCGATGGTGATCGAGAGCGTGTTCGCGATGACGAAGCTGCCGACGAAGAGCGCGACGCCGGCGAAGGCGAGCAGGAAGTCGTTGAAGATCGACAGGAACCCGTTCGTGTCCTTCGTCGCCTGCTTCGCCTCCGCCTGCGCGGTGCGCACCTGGGCGGTCGGCGGGAGGATCGGGGCGATCTCCTTGACGAGCTGCGCCGGCGTCGTCCCCGACTTGGCCGCGATGTCGATCCCGTCCAGCTTTCCCTGCTTGTGGAAGACCTTCTGCGCCGTCGGGAAGTCGAAGATGACCATCGTCGCGCCGCCGAGCGACGAGACGCCGCCGATCTTGGCGATGCCCGCGATCCTGTAGTCGACGACAGGCCCGCGGGCGATGACGCCGATCGTGTCGCCGACTGCGTAGTGGCTCTTGCTGGCGGTGTTCGCGTCGATCGCGACCTCGTGCGCGCCGACCGGCCACGTGCCGCTCACGAGCTCGAGCGGGTTGAAGCGCTGGTCGCCGTGGGGGTGGACGCTGAACGCGAGCCCGGGCGAGCCGTGGCCGGAGATCACCTTGCCGTCCCTCCCGACGAGGTGGGCCGTGTCGTCGATGCCGCCGGCGGCCGCGGCCACGCCGGGGAGGGCGAGCACCTTCGTCAGCAGCGACTCGGGGAACGACGGGAGCGCGACCGCATTGTTGTTGTTGCCGCCGATGGCGCTCTTCGCACTGATCACCGCGTCGGTCTTCGCGTAGACGGTGGTGAAGACGGTGTTGAACGCCGACTTGATCGTGTCCGTGAGGACGTACGTGCCGCTGATCATCGCGACGCCGAGCACGATGGCGATAGCCGTCAGCGCCGCCCGGAGCTTGCGGCCGAGGAGGCCCTTCAGCGCGACGAGGGTCACGAGCTCAGGTTGCTCATGACGGTGAGCACGTCTTCCGCGGTTGCCCCCCTGAGCTCCTTGACGATGAGGCCGTCGGCGAGGAAGAGGATGCGGTCGGCGATCGAGGCGGCGCGTGCCTCGTGCGTCACCATCACGATCGTCTGGCCGTACGAGTCGACCGAGTCGCGGACGAGGTTGAGGATCTCGCCGCCCGTCTTCGAGTCGAGGTTGCCCGTCGGCTCGTCGGCGAAGAGGATCGTCGGCTTCGTGATGAGCGCGCGCGAGATCGCGACGCGCTGCTGCTCACCGCCGGACAGCTCGGACGGGCGGTGGTCGCGGCGCGCGGCGAGGCCGGTCTTCTGCAGGAGCTCGTCGAGCCAGGCCTTGTCCGGCTTCTCGCCGGCGATCGACAGCGGGAGGAGGACGTTCTCCTCCGCAGTGAGCATCGGCAGCAGGTTGAAGAACTGGAAGACGAAGCCGATGTGCTTGCGCCGGAGCCTCGTCAGGTCGTTGTCGCCGAGCGTCGTGATCTCGGTTCCGGAGATCGTCACGGTGCCGCTCGTCGGCTTGTCGAGGCCCGCGAGCGTGTGCATGAGCGTCGACTTGCCCGAGCCGGAAGGGCCCATGACCGCGACGAGCTCGCCGCCCTTCACGTCGAGCGACACGCCGCGCAGCGCGTCGACCGCCGTCGAGCCGTCGCCGTAGCGGCGGGTGAGGTCGCGTGCTTCGACGACGATGTCGCCGGTCCGCGCTACGCCTTCGTTCACCGATTCGTCTGTCGTCGCCACCCCGCGCCAGACTAGCGGTTGCCGGCCACCAAAAAACCCACAACGACGACGGCGTAGGTAACGATCAGGAGAACGCCTTCCCAGCGCTTCGTCCGTCCATCCCAGATCGTTGCGCCTGCAAGCACGACGGCGGCCGCCATCGCGACGAGCTCCTCCCAGCGGAACGACAGCGGCAGCTCGTGCGTGAAGAGCAGCGAGAGCAGCATCACGACCGGCACGACGAGGAGCCCGACCTGCGCGCTCGACGAGACCGCGATCTCGCTCGCGAGCTTCATCTTTCCGGCGCGCGCGATGACGATCGCACCGCCGTGCTCGGCGGCGTTGCCGACGATCGCGACGATCACCGCGGCGATGAAGAACTCCGACGCTCCGACGGCGGAGGCGAAGGCGTGGATCGACCTCACGAGCAGCTCGCTCACGATCGCGGTTGCGCCGGTGGCGGCCGCGAGCACGCCGAGCGCGAGCGGCAGCGGCCACGCCTCGGCGGACGGTGCGTTGCGGGCGAGGCGGCGATGACGGTGGAGGTTGCGGCCGGTGACAGCGAGGTAGAGGACGAGGAGCGCGACCGAGACGGGTATCGACACGAGAACGGCCGCATGCCGCTCCGGCGGGCCGGTGTAGCCCACGACGGAAGGCGCAACGAAGAGCAGGACCGCGATGCCGACGAGCCCGAGCTGCGTCGTGAGCGAGCGCCGGTCGATCTCCTTCTCGGGCCCGACCACCTGGGTGACCCCGAAGACGAGCAGCAGGTTCGAGATGACGCTCCCCGCGAGCGAGCCGCGCACGACCTGCGGGAGACCGTCGCCGACCGCGAAGAGGGCGATGATCAGCTCCGGCGCGTTGCCGAAGCTCGCGTTGAGGAAGCCGCCGACGCCGGGGCCCGTGTGCTCGGCGGCGTGCTCGGTCGTCTCCCCGATGAGCCACGCGAGCGGGATGAGCGACGCCGACGAGAGGACGAAGAGGATCGTCTTGCTCGGATGCGCCGCGAGGTCGACAGCGATCGTGGCGGGAGCGAGGGCGAGCGACGCCCAGAGGATCCTGCGTCCCACAGCCCGGGTAGCGTAGTCGGGCCGTGCTCACTGCTGTCCTCTTCGACTGGGGCGACACGCTCATGCGCTGGGCGTGGGAGCCCGAGCTGCTCGACGCGGGGCACGCGGCCGGACTTCACGCGATCGGCCGTGAGCCGTCGGACGCGATGACCGCGCGCTTCCGCGACGCCTACCTGCCGCTCCTCTGGATGCCCGGAACGCTGGCGGAGGTCGAGTATCCCGGCCTCGTGCGGAAGCTGCTGGTCGAGGAGGGGATCGAGGTCGACGACGCCGGGCTCGAGCGGTTCCTCGAGGCGGAGCACGCTGCGTGGCAGCCGGCGCGGATGCTCGCCTCCACGACGCACGCGCTGCTCGAGGCGCTGCGCGAGCGCGGGCTCAAGACCGGTCTCGTCTCGAACGCGCTCGACCCGCCCGGGCTGCTCCATCGCGATCTCGCCGAGACGGGCGTCGCCGAGCGGCTCGACTACGCGGTGTTCTCCTCGGAGACGGGATGGCGCAAGCCGCATCCGGCGATCTTCGAGCGCGCCCTGGACGCACTCTCGGTCGAGCCCGGCCAGACGCTCTTCGTCGGCGACACGCTCGCGGCCGACATCGCGGGCGCCGCGGCTCTCGGCATGCACACATGCCAGGCGCTGTGGTTCCGCGCCGACGACGACCCCGAGGCGCCGGAACCGGAGTTCCAGGCGTTCACGCAGATGGACGTGCTGACGATTGTCGCCCGGCTCGGCGTTTCCGCAAGCTGAAAACGCGCCGTCTGTCAAGTCTTGCGAGGGCGGGAACGATGTCCCCACAATGCGGGAGATGAGCGACGTGTGGCAGCACACCGAGCCGGCCGTTCTCCCGCTCCGTCCGCAGGACGACGTCGAGTGCCGAGCCTGCGAGGTGCATTGCGACAAGGTCGTCTACCCGTCTGCGTGTGTCGAGCGCTCGTGCCCGTTCGTCTACGCGTACGAGGAGCACGGGCACACATTCATGGGCTGCATGCAGAAGGTCTTCGAGGCCGAGATCGACCTCGAGATGCTCCACGCCGCCGAGGCGCGGCGAGCGGGCTTCGGCGCCGTGAAGGCGATGCGGCGGCCGCTGCCGATGTGCCGCTCCGAGGTCGAGCAGTGCTACGAGCAGCGGACGGGCGACCTCGGGTGCATCAATCCCGAGTTCAACGAGCTGCCGGCGGGATCGCCGACGTTTCGAGTGTTCGCCCGGCTCTCGTAGCCTCCGAGACGAGCGACAGCAGGACGACGCCGGCGAGCGGCCCGACCGCCGCGAGCGCGAACGCGAGCCGCCACGACGAGGCGGCGATCGCTGCGAACGCCGGCGGCGCCGCTGCGACGACGACGCCGAGCAGCGTCTGCTGGAAGCCGAGCGCCGTACCGGTGTGACGCGGCCCCGCCGCCTCCGCTGCGGCGGCGAACGCGAGCCCGTTCCACGTCATGCTCAGCACGCCGGCGACGACGAACGCGGGCGCGAGCACCGCCATCGGGCCGTCGACGAGCGCTGCGACCACGGCGGTCGCGACCGCCAGGACGATGCCGATGGCGCGGAGCGGACGGAGACGCGTGCCGAGGCGGTCGGAGATGCGGCCCGAGCCGATGCGCGCGCCGATGGCGAGGACGTTGATCGCCGCGAGCAACCCGGCGGCCGCGTGCGTCGACACGTGCCGGTGCTCGTGGAGGAACAGGACGACGAAGCCGGTGACGCCGATCTGCGCGGTGAGGAAGAGGGCAGTGCCGCCGCCGAGGAGCCACATGCGCGGATCGCGGAGCGGACGGCCCACCTCGGCGAGGTCGCGCTCGGTCGCGGGCGAGCCGCGCATGAACGCCGCGGCGACGATCGCCCCGGCGACGCAGGCGCCGCCCATCGCGAAGAACGCGAGGCGGATGCCGCCGGCGGACGCGAGGACCGGCAGCACGCCGGCGCCGAGCGCGCCGCCGATCGGAATGGCGGTCTGGCGAATGCCGAGCGCGAGACCGACCTCGTCGGCGTCGAACCAGCTCATCACCGCGCGACCGCTCGCGGCGTTCACGCTCGCGCCGAGCGCGCCGGCCGCCACGAGCGTCCCCACGAGCGCCCCGAACGCGTGCGTCTCCGCCGCCGCCGCGAGCGCGACGCCGGCGCACGTCAGGCCGGCGGCGATCACCAGGCGCTCGTCGAAGCGGTCGGCGAGCAGGCCCCACGGGAGTAGCGTGAACAGCATCCCGATGCCGACCGCGGCAAGGACGACGCCGGTCTCGGTGAGCGAGAGCCGGTAGTGCGTGCGCAGCGCGGGTCCGAGGGCCGGCAGCCCGACGGAGGCGGTGGAGAAGCTCGCCTGCGCGAACGTGCCGGCGCCGAGGATCACCCAGCGATAGCGCGTGCTCGGATCTCCTTCGCCTTGCGGATCTCGTTCGCGTCGGGCCCGTGGTTGTCGGGGCCGGCCGTCTCGAGCACGGCCGGCAACCCCTGCAGCCGCGCGTTGCCGAGGAAGACGCCGAGCTGCTCGCCGAACACGCCTTCGCCGATGTTCGCGTGCCGGTCGCGGTTCGACCCGAGCGCCGCCGCCGAGTCGTTCACGTGGAGCGCGCGCAGCCGGTCGAGCCCGATGGCGGCGTCGACCTCGTCGAGGCAGGCATCGAGGGCGGCCGGGTCGGTGACGTCGACGCCGGAGACGTACAGGTGGCACGAGTCGAGGCAGAGGCCGAGCCGCGGATGCCGGTCGAGGCGTTCGTACAGCGTCGCGAGCTCCTCGACCGAGCGTCCGATCGTGCCGCCGGCGCCGGCCGAGTTCTCCATCAGCAGCCAGGTCTCGTCGGAGCAGAGCTCGAGGACCTGCTCCATCGCGGGGACGACGCGCTCGAGCCCGAACTCGAAGCCGGCGCCCAGATGGGAGCCGACGTGGAAGACGACGCCGTCGGCTCCGATCGCGCACGCGACCTCCATCGTGTTGCGCATCGCCGCGATCGACTTCGTGTAGACGTCGTCGTCGGGCGCGGCGAGGTTGCACAGGTAGAGCGCGTGGCAGAGGACGCCGCCCATCCCCGTCTCGGCGCGGCGCTCCCGGAAGCGGTCGAACGTCGCGGGGTCGTGGTTCGTCGGACGCCACATGCGCGGGCTCTGCGTGAACACCTGCATCGAGTCGGCGCCGATCGCGACCGCTCGGTCGACGGCGTTGTCGATGCCGCCCGAGGAGGAGACGTGGGCGCCGATCTGCATCAGGCGAGCCACCCTTCCAGACGCGACGCCTCGTCCTCGGCCGCGCGGCGGACGGTGCGCGGAAGCGGAGCGAACGGATGCAGTCGAACGCGCCCGCTCTCCACCGACCACGTCCCGGCGACCATCCCGTCGACGAGGAGCGTCGCCTCGACCCAGCCGCCGTTGACGACGGCGCCGCGGTACTCCTCCGGCATGACGCGCGTGCGGTCCTTGTGCGAGAGGATGAGATTGTCGAAGCGCGGCATGAGCCGGACGGGTGCGGGGGTGTCGGCGGGCGGCAGCGGCCCGCGTGGGATGTCGAACAGCTCGCGTCCGCGCTCGTCGCGGAAACGCTGCAGCGGCTCGAGCGCCGCGAGCACGGGCTCGACTTCGCGTACGCGAAGCCCGCTCCACTCGGACACGTCGGCCGCGGTCGCGGGGCCGAAGGCGGCGAGGTACCGGCGCACGAGCTGCGTACGCGCCGAGACAGCGTCCGGCGGCGCGTGCGGGATCGTGAGGTAGCGCGTCGTCCCCACGGCCTTCCAGAGTCCCGACTCGGGCGCGTGCGTCAGCCGGGCGTGCGTCCGCAGCGCGTACCAGAGCGCGTCGGCGCCCCGGAGGTCGACGCCGTGCTCGTGCAGGAGGAACTCGGTGACCTCGGCACGGCTGCGCGGTTCGCTGCCGAAGGCGCGGACGGCGTCGTGGAGGCGGTCGCCGAGCTCGGCCACGTCGGGCCGAAGCCACGGCGGTCCGGTGACGGCGGCGCCGAACGTCGCATAGTCGGCGAGCGAAACGAGATGGATCGTCCCGCGCATGAGCACAGCCCGGACGATCCGGTGCGCGAGCAGCGCGCGCTCGAGCGTCTCGCGCCGGAAGCCTTCGACGCGCGTCCAGAGGCCGACATACGGTGCCGGAGCCCACTGCGCCTGCAGGCCGGCGACGCGCTCGACCGCGGCGACGAGCCGGAGGCGGCTCCTCTCGAGCAGGAGCTGCCGCGCGAGCGTCGCGCGGTTCAGCTCGCGAAGAGTCAGTACGCGCACTGCCGGAACTCGACGAATCGCCCGTGCACGACCGCGTACTGCGCGGGCTGCGACATGACGGCGCCCGGGTTCGCGTAGAGCGCGTCGCCGACCGTCCGCGCCCACTGCATGTGCGTGTGGCCGCCCGCGAGGATGTCGACGCCGTCGACGCGCCAGGGCGAGTCGTCTTCCGTCTCGGGGCTCAGCACGTCGTCGTACGAGCGGGGCGAACCGTGGAATGCGAGCAGCCGCCCGAGCCGGATCGTCGGCCGGAACGAGCGGATCTGGTCGAGATGGTGCGGTTCGAGCTGCGCGAGCGTCCACGCGCGCTTCTCGAGCTGCGCCGCCGTTATCTCCTCCGGCGAGTCGGTGGGTACCTCGAGCAGGAAGTCGTCCGAGTTGCCGAGGACGACCGGCCAGCCGAGAGCGGCGAGGCGGTCGAGCACCTGGCGCGGCTCGTCACCGCCCTGCACCGCGTCTCCGAGGCAGACGGCGCGCTCGATTCCGAGCCGCTCGAGCTCGGCCGCGACCGCGGCGAAGGCGCGGTCGTTTCCGTGGATGTCCGAGACGAGTGCGAGAGACACCGCTCTACGATAGGCAGACCGTGAGCGTCCGCGTCCGCATAGCCCCGAGCCCGACCGGGCTCCTCCATATCGGCACCGCGCGCACCGCGCTCTTCAACTGGCTGTACGCACGGCAGCGGGGCGGGGAGTTCCTGCTCCGCATCGAGAACACCGACACGACGCGCGAGGTGGCGGAAGCGGTCGATCAGATCCAGGAGACGCTGCGCTGGCTCGGGCTCGCGTGGGACGGCGAGCCGACGTTCCAGCTCGACCGGATGGACGACTGCCGGCAGGTGGCCGAGCGCCTCGTCGCCGACGGGAAGGCGTACGAGGACGAGGGCGCGATCCGGTTCCGCATGCCCGACGAGGGCTCCACCGTCTGGGAGGACGTGATCCGCGGCCGTATCGAGTACCCGAACGACAAGCTCGAGGACGTCGTCCTCGTGCGGTCCGACGGCCGGCCGACGTACAACTTCGCCTCTCCGATGGAGGACGTCTGGGACGGGATCACCCACGTCATCCGCGGCGACGACCACATCTCGAACACGCCGAAGCAGATCAACGTCATCCACGCGGTCGGCGGGGAGGTGCCCGTGTACGCGCACGTGCCGATGGTGTTCGGCACAGACGGAAAGAAGCTCTCCAAGCGCCACGGAGCCGTCTCCGCGGAGGAATTCCGGAAGGACGGCTATCTCCGGGAGGCCCTGGTGAACTTCCTCGCGCTGCTCGGATGGGCGCCAGACGGCGAGACGACGATCATGAGCGGCGACGAGCTCGTCGAGCGCTTCACGCTCGAGCGCGTCAGCCCGAGCCCGGCGCAGTTCGACTACGCGAAGCTCGACTGGATGAACGGCGTGTACATGCGCGCGCTCCCGCTGGACGAGTTCGCGCACCGCCTCGTCGTCTGGCTCGGCGAGCAGGGATACGACTGGGATGCGGAGCTCGTGCGCAAGACGGCGCCGCTCGTGCAGGAGAAGATCTCGCGGCTCGGCGAGTTCCCCGAGTACGCCGGCTTCCTCTTCCACGACGTCGACGTCTCCGTCGACGGTCAGGCAGACGTCGTCCTCGCCGCGCGCGACGCGCTCGCGACCGTCGAGCCGTTCACGGCCGAGGCGATCGAGGCCGCGCTTCGCGGGGTGCTCGAGCGGCTCGGGCTCAAGCCGCGGCAGGGCTTCGAGCCGATCCGCGTCGCGATCACCGGTTCGATGGTGTCGCCGGGGCTGTTCGAGAGCATCGAGCTGCTCGGCCGCGAGAAGACGCTCGGCCGGCTCACGGCTGCTTCTGCGTAGGGAGCGCGCGCGGCCGGGCGAGCGGATCGAGCGCGCGCTGGAACATGCGCCATGCCCTGCGCCTGAACTGCGGCGTCGGCATCGGCACGTACCAGTCTCTCGCCTCGTCCCCCCGGTGCACGGGCGAGCGCTCGTGGCCCGGTCCCGTTCCCATGTTCCGAGGGGTGAACGGCGCTCTCGACGACCGGGTTACGGCGTAAACTCCGAGCAGTGCCGGGAACCGTCCTCGTTGTCGACGACGAGCCTTCCATCCGCCTGCTGTGCCGGATCAACCTCGAGCTCGAGGGCTACCAGGTCATGGAAGCGGGCACGCTTGCCGCTGCGCGCGCCGCGGCCGCGTCCCCGGACGTGAGCCTCGTCCTCCTCGACCTGCGCCTCGGGAACGAGAGCGGCCGCACGCTCCTCGAGGAGCTTCGCACCCGTGCGCCGCGCGTCCCCGTGGCGCTCGTCACCGGGTCGGCCGAGCTCGATCCCGGCGACACCACGGCGGATGCGATGCTCGTCAAGCCGTTCACGATCGACGCGCTCCTCGAGACCGTGCGCGAGCTCACAAGCCGCTAGTCTGCGACCGATGTCAACGACCGCGGTTCGCAGCCCAGCCGAGTACGAGTCGCGCCTGCGCGACTACTACTACGAGCGCTCCGAGGAGGGCCGCGCCGTACGCGTCGGCGAGAAGGACGTCTCGGAGCAGGCGGCGATCGTCGCGCGCTACACCGACCTGTTCTCGCAGGCGCAGCTGGAAGCGCTTCGCGCGGCCGAGGACGATGCGGCCGGCGACGAGCGCGAGCGGCTCTACCGCCTGCGCAAGACGTGCGAGGGCGGCCTCGTGTCGGCGCAGCTCGCCGAGCAGGACGACGCGCTCGAGAACGCGACCCTCGCCGCCCGTGTGACCTTCAAGGGCGAGGAGATGCCGCTGCGCGCCGCGCAGGCGCGCCTCGCCGTCATCGACGAGTACGCCGACCGCGAGCAGCTCGGCGACCTCGAGCGCACGGAGTCGGCGAAGCTCAACCCCGACCGCCTCGCGCTGCTCACGGCGGCCGAGGAGCTCGAGCGCGAGATCACCGGCGAGCCGGACCCGATCGCCCGCGTCGAGGAGGAGAAGGCGATCTCGCTGCGCGAGCTCGAGCGAGCGCTCGTCGCCGCCGCCGACGTGACGACCGACGCCTACGGCCGCCTGCGCGACTTCTGGTTCGAGAAGCTTCTCGGGCCGGACCGCGACGCGATCCCGTCGACCGGCCACGTCGCCTACATGCGCCGGCTGTCGCCGCTCGAGTCGACGTACACGAAGGAGAAGGCTGTCGAGGTCTGCCTCGCGTCGACCGCGGCGCTCGGCTTCGACATGACGGCGATCCCCAACATCCGCCTCGATCTCGAGGACCGGCCGCAGAAGAATCCGCGCGCGTGCGTCATCGCCTCCGATCCGCCCGACGTCGTCCACCTCATCACGCGTGCGCAGGGCGGCCTCGCCGACTACCAGGCGTTCATGCACGAGGCCGGCCATGCGCTCCACTACGCCGGCGTCGACCCGCGGCTCTCGTACACGTTCCGCCTCATCTCGCGCGACCACGCGCTGACGGAGATCTATTCGTACATCCTCGAGGCCGTGACGCGGGAGCCCGCGTGGCATGCACTCCACTTCGGCCTGTCCGACGCGCAGGCGGAGGAGAATGCGCAGGCGACGCTCTTCCTCGAGGCGCTGCTCTATCGCCGGTACACGGCGAAGCTCCGCTACGAGCTCGGCTTCTGGGCGAGCTTCGCGGAGGAGGGCGGACGGTCGCCGCGCGACTACGCGGAGCGCATCACCGAGGCGACCGGTGTCCGCTACGACCCGCGCAACTACCTCTCCGACATGGACGGCGGGTTCTACTCCGCCGACTACCTCCGCGCGTGGATCCGCTCCGCCCAGCTGCGCGCGTATCTTCAGCGTGAGATCGGCGCCGACTGGTGGCGTAGCCGCGACACGGGCGAGATCCTCCGCGGCTTCTTCGCCGAGGGCACGAGGCCGACGAGCGAAGAGATGGCCGGCCGGTTCGGCTTCGACCCGCTCGACACGGGCCCGCTCGTCGCGGATCTCTCCGCGGCGTAGTCCGGGACCGTCGTAGAACGCGAAGAGGGCCGGGCTGGTGCCCGGCCCTCGCTGAGGATCGCGATGGGAGGGTGGCGCTAGAAGAGCCGGCCGCCGCTGAACCCGGCGGGGGCAATGCCGTGCTTCGCGCCGCCGAGAAGGGCCGCCAGCGCGAGGGCCAGCAGGAGGAGACGGACGAGCTGGGCATACCGCATGCGCTTCACCTCCTCTCGCAATTCCTAGAAGTGGACATCGGCAAGCGTCGTTGCCGCGCGGCGGTACCAGGTCGCGGCGGCGTCGATCTCGCTCGAGGTGCGCGCGATGTCTCCGCGCGCGATCCAGGTGTTGGCGAGGTGGCTCGTCGAGCCGATCGACGCGAACGTCTCCTCGGCCGCGTCGACCCAGTCCCGCGCACCGTCGGCGTCGCCTTCGGCCGAGAGCGACTCTGCGACGACGAGCTGCGCGTTGCCGAGCTCGTCGCGGAAGTCCGTTCTCTCGGCGAGGATCTCGACTGCGCGCTGTGCGCGCGCCCGCGCCTCGGCCGGACGCCCCGTGCGGAGGTAGACCTGCGCGAGCGAGTTGACCGCTTGGGCGAGATCCGGGTCGCTCTCCGCGCGCGATGCGCTCTCGGTCGCGCGCAGGAGGTACGCCTCGGCCTCGTCGACGTTGCCGAGCAGGAACTCGATGCCGCCGAGGTTGTTGAGGATGCGCGCCATGGACAGCGTGTCGCCGTGCCGCTCGTAGAGGGCGAGCGCGCGCTCGGCGTTGAACCGTGCGAACAGCCAGTCGCGCCTCCGCTCGGCGACGAGCGAGACCTGGAAGAGCGCGTGCGCCTGGCACAGCTCGTCGCCGACCTCGTACGCCAGCTCGAGCGCCCGTTCGGCGTCGCGCGCCGCAGCGTCCCAGTCGCGGCGGAACTGATGGCAGCGCGAGCGCCACTCGTACACGTTCGCCGCGAGCAGCGTGCGCGGCTGCGGCGCCCACTCGTTCGTCTCGAGCGCGCGGGTGTAGAGCTCGATGGCGCCGGGGATGTCGGCCTGCTTGAACGCGACGCAGCCGCGGTGGTAGAGAACGTCGGCACGAACGGCCGCGTCGAACTGCGGCAGCTGCGCGATTCGCTGCGCACGCTGCAGGAGGCCTTCGGCGCGCTCGAGGTTCCCGCGGTACATCTCCGCCCACGACTGCGCGAGCTGGTGGCGCAGCGCGAGCGCGGGATGGGCCTGCACGTCCGGCCAGGCCTCGTCGAGCAGCTCGACCGCCTCGTCGAAGCGGCTCTCGCCGATGAGCGCATCGGCGCCCGCGAGCGCGTCGGCGGGGAAGTCGTCCGGGACGAGCGAGAGCGTCGTCACGGGAGGGAGGTCGACGATGGTGTGTGCCGCAGCCATCGCCCACACGATCGGCCCGGCCGGCCACCCCGTCGATTGGCGCTACCGCTCGACCGGATTCACCCGTTCGGATGAGGGGCGTACACGGAAAGGGACAGGTGCGCGGGGGCCGGCTACGCCGCCCGCGGCCTCCGACTCCGCGTCGGGGGCGGGCAGGAAGTCGAACAATCGGACGGTGCGCGTCCTGGTGTTATCTAATGATCGACTACGAAATTGCATGGGATTGCGATGTTGAGGACCTGCGGCTGACGACTGCGGGGGCGCCGACGGTCGCCGAGCTGAACGCGATGTCGGACGCCGCGCTCGCCGATCCACGCTTCCGCCCCGGGCTCAAGATCCTGATCGACCATCGCGCTTCCAACCTGTCCGGGCTGACGCACGACGAGGTGCGTGCGCGGGCAGAGTGGTTCGTGAGCAGGGCGCGTCAGTTGGGTGCCGCCCGGATCGCGTACGTCGCCGTAAAGCCCGTCAACTACGGCATCGAACGCATGATCGAGGTGCTCGCCTCGGATGGCCGCGGCTACGAGATCGCCGTGTTCTACGACGAGGAGGAAGCGCGCACGTGGCTGCAAGGCTGACCGCTCCTTGCTCCCGTGTGGCGGAGGGCGAAAAAGCCCCCGCCGAGCAGGGGCTTTATCGAAGAGGCGCATACGGGATTCGAACCCGTGCCGCCGCCGTGAGAGGGCGGTGTCCTAGGCCACTAGACGAATGCGCCCTGGACAGCGGCGTAGTGTAGCGGCGCCCGCCCTACGCCTCGGCGCGCCGCGCGACGGCGACGCCGAGGGCGACGACGCCGACGGCCGCGACCGACCCGAGCACCGTCCACGCGAGCCCGCCGCCGGCCGAGGTCGCGGAGAGCGCGACGACGAGCGTGGCGACGGCGAGCCCCGCCAGGACGAGCGCGCCCACGCCGACGGCGCGCCCGATCGCGACGGCGCGGTCCGCCCTGATCCCGAACCGCTCGTCCATCGACCACGCCGCCAGCTCGCCGCAGAGAAGGAGCCCGGCCGCGACGAAGGGCGCACCCTCGTCCACGCCGGAGCCGCGCACCGCGATCGACACGGCGTAGGCGACGCCGAGCATGCCCAGCGGCCACGGCAGCAGGTCCGCATCCGCGCGCCGCAGCACGAGCAGCAGGAGCAGCGCGCCGACGCCGCCGAGCGCCGCTGTCACCGGTGCGGCGGTGCGCTCGTGCTCGCGCGCCAGCGCATACGCGAACACGCCGCCGTACACGCACGCCGACGCGGCGGCGAGCGCTATGCGCGCGCCGGCCTTGCGTATCGCCTGAATGCCGCCACCTCCTCGAGCGGAACGTTGAGGGGGACGCCGTCGCGCCATTCGACGACGGGGACGCCGGCGCGCTCGTAGCGCGCCCGGAGCGCCTCGCGCGAGAGTCGCCAGAGCCGGTACGAGAGCTTCTCCAGCGGATCGTCGCCGGCCGTGACGAACGGGACGGGCGAGACCTCGACGACGACGAGGTCGAAGCCGCGGGCGCGCAGGTCGAGCATCGCCGCCGCCGCGCGCGGATCGAGGAGCGGTGTCAGCGCAATGACGAGCGCCTTCGGCGGCAGCGACCTCGGCGGCAGCACGTCGACGCCGCGAGCCGCGAAGCTCAGGACGATGTTCATCTGCAGGAGCGAGTCGACGATCCGGTAGAGCTGCAGCGTCCCCGACCCCGGCAGCAGCCACGAGAGGAAGCCGCCGAAGCTCACGACGCCGACGCGGTCCTTCCGCTGGAGATACCGGTGCGCGAGCGAGGTGGCTGCGCGTACGGTCATGTCGAGCGTTCCGGTCACGCCGGCCTGCACGTCCGTGAACGTGTCGAGGAAGAGGACGACGTCGGTGTTGCGCTCCGGGTGCTGGTCGTTGACCCACAGGCCGCCGCGCCGTGCCGTCGCGCGCCAGTTGACGCGGCGCAGCCGGTCGCCCGGCTCCCACTCGCGGATGTCCGCGAACTCGATGCCGTCGCCCTTCGTGCGCGAGACCTGGTTCCCGATGAACACCTGCGTCTCGAGCGGTGGCAGGAGCGCGTGCAGCGTCTCGACGCTCGGGTAGACGCGGAGGGCGGCGCGGCCGCCGAGCTTCTCCTCCCACGCGTAGAAGCCGAGGCGGTCGCGGACGCGCACGAGCATCGGGCCGAGCACGAACGCGCCCCAGCGCTCGGTGCGGATCGGCAGCTCGAGCGTCTTCGGTGTGCCTGCTGCGAGCGCGACCGCACGGGGATTGCGCGCGTCCGCCCGCAGCTGCGGCGGCAGAGGCAGCAGGACGTCGACGCGATCCGCAGCGTGCGCCGCCGTCAGGGTGAGCGTCGCGGCGACGGTCTCCGACTCGAGCGCTCGCTCGCGGTCGAGATCGAGGGTCGCTTCCAGGCTGGGCTTGCGTGCGAGCGCCGGCGCGGCGACGGCCGCGAGCGCGAACGGCGCGGCGACCGCCACGAGCTCCACGCGGCCGAGGACGAGGCCGCCGAGCAGCGCGGCCGCGGCGAGCGTGGCGTAGCCGGCGAGACGCGGGGAGACGTGCTGCGTCACGCCGTCGCGGCGCGGACGTCCTCGGCCGGCGGCGTCGGCACCGACTCGAGCGCCTCGGCGACGACATCCTCGCCGCGGATCCGCTGGACCCACAGCTCAGGCCGCAGCGTCAGCCGGTGCGCGAGCGCGGGGATGGCGATCGCCTTCACGTCCTCGGGAACGACGAAGTCGCGGCCCGAGAGCGCCGCCTTCGCGCGCGAGAGCTTCATGAGCGCGAGGCTGCCGCGCGGGCTCGCGCCGACAGCCAGCCGCCTCGAGGTGCGTGTGGCCGCCACGAGGTCGACGATGTAGCCCTCGATCGACTCGGACACGTGCACCTGCTCGAGCGACCGCTGCATGTCCACGAGCGTCCTTGCGTCCACGACCGGAGTCAGCTCCACCTCGTCCTCGCCGCGAGCGATGCGCCGCTCGAGCATCTCGAGCTCGTGCTCGCGTGACGGGTAGCCGATTCCGGCGCGGACGAGGAAGCGGTCGAGCTGCGCCTCGGGCAGCGGGTACGTCCCCTCGTACTCGATCGGGTTCTGCGTCGCGAGCACGATGAACGGCGCCTCGAGCGGCCGCGTCTCTCCCTCGCTCGTCACCTGCCGCTCCTGCATCGCCTCGAGCAGCGCGGCCTGCGTCTTCGGTGGGGCGCGGTTGATCTCGTCGGCGAGGAGGAGGTTGGAGAAGATCGGCCCGGGCATGAAGGTGAACTCCGCGCGCCGCTGGTCGAAGACCGACGAGCCGGTGACGTCGGAAGGCATCAGGTCGGGTGTGAACTGGATGCGCGCGAAGTGGAGCGACGTCGCGCTCGCGAACGAACGCGCGGCGAGCGTCTTCGCGAGGCCCGGGTAGTCCTCGAGGAGGACGTGCCCGTCGCAGAGCATCGCGAGCAGGATGAGCTCGAGCTCGTCGCGCTTGCCGACGACGGCGCGCTCGACCTCGTCGAGGATGCGACCCGCACGGTCGCGGAGCTCGCGGAGCTCCATCAGAGGCGCTCGATCGTGTCGATGACCGCCGCGATGCGGCGGAGCGGGAGCCCGGGCGCGTTCCGGTCGCTCGGCGCCTCGCGGTCGGGACGCACGATCTCCCACGTCTCCTCGCCGAGCAGCTCGCGCGCCCGGTCGGGCCGGCGCGCGAAGTCGATCTCGTGCTTCGCGGCGAGCCGCGCCGCCGCCGCCTCCCGCAGGAGCGGCAGCAGCCGCGTCTGCAGATGCTCCTCGGTCGCGATGCCGAGCGTGAGCTCGCGTTCGATCCGCACCAGTTCGGCCGGTCGAACACGGGCCTCCGGGCGGGAGGCGAGCGCGTGCTCGAGCTCGGACGGCGCCCGGAACCACGACTCCTCGCCGTGCGCGAGCCGGGTCAGGTGCAGGAGGGCGATCGCGGACAGCGCGAGCACGTACGCAGCGAGTATCTCCCTCGTCGAGACGGGGCGCGCGGCGAGGGCGACGACGAGGCCGGCGGTCGCGAGCGCGGCCGGCAGCAGCGGGCGGCGGTCGCGGATCATGCCGGCACTGCCGCCGGGCGGCGCAGCTCGTCGCGCACGGCGACGAGTGCGTCGACCGCCTCGTCTCTCATCGCAGGCTCCGGAGCATGCTGGCTGAACTTCGCCCACTCGAACAGATCCGTCAAGCGCGTGACCGCGGGCGCGCTCGCGTCGAGCGAGCGCAACGCGCGGGCGAGATACTCGAGCGGAGCCTCGGCCGGCTTCCGCGGCGTCCCTGCGACGGCGAGGGCCCGTTCCATGCGGGCGTATGCGGCGATGATCGCGCGGCGCAGGTCCGGCTCGGAGCGGAGGTCGTCGAGCGACTCGTCGAGCGCGACCGCAAGCCCTTCCAGTGGGCGAACGGTCCACGGCGGCCGTGGCCGGTTCCCGGCCGTTGCCGCCCAGGCTGCTGCTCCGAGGGTGACGAGCAGGGCGGCGACGATGGCGATCTCGTCCCAGCGGAGCCGCGCGCCGCGGGCGTGCCCGTGCAGCTGCGGCACGATCGACTTGCCCGAGCCCGTCGTCGTCTTCGGCGGCCGCTGGGCGAGGTTCGTCAGGTGGCCGCTGAAGCGGGTGTGGTAGAGGAACCACGAGAGCAGCAGCGCCCCGGCGAACATCATGAGCGTCGTCGTCACATGCCACTTGCGCGGCTGCGGTGCGGGCGTCGACGGCTTCCACGAGCGCATCGCGATGACGGCGGCGACGGCGATCGCGATCGCCAGGAGGACGACGGTCGTGAAGACGTAGTCGAAGAACTGGGCCGACGGGCCGCCGCCCCGCGACGCGGAGAGCGGCCGACCGTGGCTCGCGAGGCCCGCGGCCGCCAGAAGGACGGTGACCACGAGCCCGAGAGGGAGGAGCCGCCGGGCCTGCACCGCCAGAGTGTCGCATCAGCAGGGCTCCGTATATGGCCGCAGCGCCACTCGGCACCTGCGCGGATGTAGGTGCTGCGGCCGTCCTCGACGATTCATGCGAAGGAGGATCGATGGCGCGAGAGCAGCGTCTCCTACGGGCAGACGAGGAGCGCGAGTTGGCCCGTCTCGCCGCGTCGGGCGATCGGCGGGCACGGAGTCGACTGATCGAGTCCAATCTCAGATTGGTCGTGTCGATGGCCCGGCGCTACCAGGGGCTCGGCCTCTCCTTCCCGGACCTCGTGCAGGAAGGGACCGTCGGCCTCATCCAGGCGGTCGACCGCTTCGACTGGCGCCGGGGCCGCCGCTTCTCGACGTACGCCGCCTGGTGGATCCGGCAGTCGATCCGCCGCGCGCTCACGAACGACTCGCGCACGATCCGCCTGCCCAGCCGCCTCGTGACGAAGCAGCTCGCGACGCGGCGGGCGACCGCGGCGCTCGAGGCGGCGCTCGGGCGCGCGCCGACGATCGCCGAGGTGGCGGCGGCGACGGGCTACGACCCGGACGCGATCGCGATCGCCGAGCAGGCCCCGCTCGCGAGCGCGTCGCTCAACGAGTCCGTGCGAGGGACGGACGGAAACGCGCAACTGCTCGACCTCATGCCCGACCAGGCCGCGCAGGATCCCGAGGAGGAGCTCGAGAAGGCGGCGCAGGCGGCGGCTGTGCGTCTCGCGGTCAGCCGGCTTCGCGACCGCGAGCGCGACATCGTCATCAGCCACTTCGGCCTCGACGGCGATCCGCACACGCTCGAGGAGATCGCGTACGCCTTGCATCTCGCGCCCGAGCGCGTCCGGCAGATCGAGCGCCACGCCTTCGCGACGCTCGCGGCGAAGCTCGACGAGTAGCGCTACTTGAACAACCGGCGGAAGAAGAACGCGATCCGCCGGTAGACGTTCATGGAGTGCTCGCGCCTCTCGATGGGCGCAAATGCCTTGCCCTCGAGCTCGCGGACGTCCGACTCGATCCCTTCGACGACTCCGCCCTTCGAGTCGGGCTCGATCTCGGCGCTCGTCGCCGGCTCGAGGTACTCGCCGAGCGCGTCGACCTGCGCATGCGTGAGCGTGAGGTGGACCTCGCCTTCGACGATCTGCCCGACCTGCTCGGAGGGCACGTACCTCGGCTTGCCGAAGGCGCTCGTGGCGATCGCGAGGCCGTCGAAGATGTCGTGGCCGTCGTCGCCGGCCACCTCGTCGATCGCACCGACCTCGGCGCCGTCGGCGGCGTAGACCTTCCAGCCGGGACGGATCATGAGCCAGGAGACCGGGTCGGCCATCGCCGGGATCCTGACAGACTGCGGGCATGGAGGCCGGGGTGGTGTGGCGGCGGCCGTCCGGGCGGCTGCTCGCGGTGCGACGCGTACAGGTGGCGGTCGTCACCGCTGCGGCAGCGGCCGCTGCCGGCCTGGGCGGAGCGACGGCCGGGCTCGTTCCGGCCCTCGGGGGCGTGGCCGCGGCGCTCGTCCTCGGCGCCGCCGCCGAGTGGTTCGTCCGGCGCCGCGTGCACGCATGGGGGTACGCGGAGCGCGAAGACGACCTGCTCGTGCGCCGCGGCGTGATGTTCTCCCGCCTCTCGGTCGTGCCGTACGGACGGATGCAGTTCATCGACGTCACCGCGGGCCCGTTCGAGCGCTCGTTCGGGATCGCCACCATCCGCATGCACACGGCGGCCGCCGCGAGCGACGCGCGCATCCCCGGGCTCGAGCGCGTGGAGGCGGCGCGGCTGCGCGACCGGCTCGCGGAGCGCGGGGAGGCGCAGGCCGCGGGCATATGAGCGAGCCGGACGGGTGGCGACGCCTTCATCCGCTGTCGCCGATCGTGCGCGGCGGGCGGCTCACGATCGCGATGGCCTTCGTGATCCTGCCCACGGTCTTCGGTGCGCGGAAGTCGCGCCCGGAGCTCTTCGAGATCGGCGTCCTCGCCGTGCTCGTGGCGCTCGGCTTCCTGTCGTGGTTCGTCACGCGCTGGCGCATCGACGAGGACGACCTCCAGATCGAGACGGGCCTTCTCCGCCGCCAGTCCCTGCGCTTCCCGCTCGCGCAGCTGCAGGCGATCGACGTCGTGCGGCCGGGGCTCGCGCGGCTGTTCGGCGTGGCCGAGCTGCGGTTGCGCATGGGCGGCGCGAGCGGCAAGACCGGCCGCCTCGCGTACCTGCACGAGCGCGAGGTCGAGCCGCTCCGCCGCCGGCTGCTCGCGCTCGCCGAGCGCGGGGTGGAGAAGCCGGACGAGCCCGTGCAGGCGGTGGTGGGGGACGAGCGCGTCCTCACGCGCGTTCCGACGGGGCGGCTCGTCGCGTCGATCCTCGTCAGCGACGTCGGCATCGCGGCCGAGGCGGTCGCGGTAGGGATGATCGCGACGATCGTCCTCGCGCCGGACGCGGCGGCCGGGGTCGCCGGCGGCGGCGCGGTCTGGATCATCAGCGTGTTCCAGCTCGTCTGGCGGCGCTTCAACCAGGAGTACCGGCTGAGCGTCGTCGCGGCGCCCGACGGCCTGCTCCTGCGCGGCGGCCTCGTCGCGCTCACCGCGGAGACGATCCGCCCGGGCCGGGTGCAGGCGGTGCGCATGGTCGAGCCGCTCGTGTGGCGGCTGCTCGGCTGGTGCCGCCTCGAGGTCGACCTCGCAGGACGGCAGCGATCCGAGGGCGAGGGGCAGGCGCAGCGCCGCGCCCTGCGGACGGTGCTTCCCGTCGGCAGCCGCGCGCTCGCAGAGGAGCTGCTCGACCACCTCCTGCCCGACCGGCCGCGCTCACAGGAGCGGCCGCCGCGCCGGGTGCGGTGGAAGAGCCCGCTGCGCTACCGCATGCTCGCCTGGGGACGGACGGAGACGTGCGTCGCGACGACGAGCGGGCGGCTGCGGCGCGCGACGAGCTGGGTGCCGCTCGAGAAGGCGCAGAGCCTGCGGCGCGTGCAGGGCCCGGTGCAGCGGCGGCTACGGCTCGCGAGCGTTCACGTCGACACGGCCGGCCGCAGCGTGCACGCGGTCATTCGCGACCGCGACGTCGCCGAGGCCGACCGTGCGCTCGCGGAGCTCACCGTGAACGCGCGCGCCGCGCGTAACCCGGCGTGAAGGAGATACGCTCGTCGCATGAAGAACAAGACCGGAACGTTCCTCGGCGTCCCGTACGACTGGCGCCGTCCGACCGTCGAGCGTGCGAAGTCCCGCTGGTGGAACCCCGCCGAGCCGCGCCTCTTCACGCCGAGGGTGTACGGCTGGGGCTGGGACGTCAACTTCGCGCGTCTCCTGGGCCGGCACTGAGCTAGCTGCGTCGACGCGCGAGCGCGCGCGGGGGACTTCTGGCAGGATTGGCGGCGATGCGCCGCAGCTTTGCGTGGCTCGTTGCCGTCCCCTTGATGCTGGCGGGATCGCAAGTCGCGCACGTGCTCGCCTACAGATGGGTGTACCCGCAGGCGCACGTGCGCCTGCATGTCCTGGTCGAGACGGGGCACGGATACATGACGTGGCTGCCGTTCGCACTGGGTGTGGCGGCGGCGGTGATGCTTCTGTCGCTTCTCGCGAGCGCAGTCGATGCGGCGCGCGGGCGCCGGCCGCGCGCGTTGCCGGCGTGGGCGTTCGCCCTTCTGCCGCTCGTCGGGTTCACCGTCCAGGAGTACGTGGAGCGCTGGCTCGCGTCGGGCGTGTTCCCCTGGCATGCCGCGGCCGCGCCGACGTTCCTGCCCGGTCTCGTCCTGCAGCTGCCGTTCGGCCTCGTCGCGTATCTCGCCGTCCGGTTGCTCCTGCGCGTCGCGGAGCGCGCCGGCCGTGCGTTCGCGCCCGCGCCGGTCGCGCGCGGGCACCGACCGCCGTCGGCGGCGGCGCCGTCTGCACCGTTGCTTCTTCGCCCGTCGTTGATCTCGTGTGGGCTCGCGAAGCGCGGGCCGCCCTGTCTGCTCGGCGTCTGAACCTCATCCGCCGGTAGCGGCGGACCCATCGACACCGACCGAAAGAAGGAGACGAGATGACCCGTGGAATTCGCGCGGGCGTGCTTGCGTCCGCGCCCGCAGTGGTTGCCGCCGTGCTCGTGCTCGCCTGCCCGGCTGCGGCCCCGGCTGCGGGCCGTGGGACTCCGCCGGTGCCGACGCCGGTCCCGATGGAGCCGCTGGGCATGGCGGTGTGGCAGGGGATGCAGATCATGGCGATGCGCAGCACGCCGGTGACGTTCGGCGTGTTCACCGGAACGAAGATGCAGCTGGTCAAGGCGACCAAGAAGGACTCGTTCCATCTGATGGTCAAGCTGACCGACGTCCACACGAAGACGCCGATCCCGTACTCGTCGGTGTGGGCGACGATCCGCAAGGGGAGCAAGGTCGTCTTCGACGAGCGGCAGTGGCCGATGCTCTCGGCGTACATGGGGGTGCATTACGGCAACAACGTTGCGCTGCCGGGGGCGGGGATGTACACGCTGACGCTGCTGATCGGGCCGCCGCAGGTTGCGCGGCACCCGGAGTACATGAAGGTCTGGCTCAAGCCGCACCGCGTGACGTTCGCGTTCCAATGGAAGCCGGTGCATGGATAGCGGAGCACGCACACGACTCCTCGCATCGCTGCTCGCGCTCGCCGCGGGCGTCGCCGCTGCAGTCGTCGTCGTGCTGCTTCTCCATTCCACTCTCGGGACGCTCACGCCGTGAGCGGCCTCGACCGCAGACTTGAAAGGAGCTGTGCCATGACCAAGCGACATCGTCTGGCGGTGCTCGCCGCAGCCGGAGTTGCGGCGGTCGTCGTTCCCGTCGCTGCGTTCGCGCATGCACGTATGAGCCCGGCGGTCTCGCTCGCCGGGAAGCTGCAGCTGTACAGCCTCGCGATCCCGACCGAGAAGGACAACCTGACGACGACGAAGATCGTCCTCACCGTTCCCGCCGGCTTCGGTATCGACTCGTTCGTGCCGGTGTCGGGTGGCTGGAAGCAGCAGGTCCAGGCGACCGGCTCCGGCGACAGCGCCGTCGTCCAGAAGGTGACCTGGACGGGCGGGAGCGTGCCGACGGGCGAGGACTCGCTCTTCCAGTTCCTCGCGCAGCCGGCGAAGAGCGGGACGTACACCTTCCACGTCCAGCAGACCTACTCCGACGGGTCGATCGTCGACTGGGCGGGCTCGGAATCGTCCGACGCGCCGGCACCGACGATCCAGGCCGTCTCCTCGATGAGCGGCGGGACGTCGGCGCTCGCGATCGTCGGCATCGCGCTCGGCGCGCTCGCACTCCTCGTCGCTCTCGCCGGGCTGCTCCTCCGCGGCGGTGGAGGGAAGCGGGAGCTCGCTTGAGGGCAGGCCGCCTCCTCCCGCTGCTGCTCGTGGCCGTTGCCGGCGCGCTCGTCGCGCCGGCAACGGCCATGGCGCACGCGTATCTCGTGAAGACGGTGCCGGCCGCCAACTCGATCCTGCATGCCTCGCCTCGAGCCGTGCAGCTGACCTACGACGAGGCGGTCGAGCCGCGGTTCGCGGTCATCTCGGTCACTGACGCACGCGGACACCAGCAGACCACGGCAGCCGTCAAGCGTTCGCCGTCGAACCCGGACACGCTCGTCGTACCGCTGAAGCATCTGCGTCAGGGCTGGTACCTCATCTACTGGCGCGCCATCTCGGTCGACGGGCACCCGGTGCAGGGCGCATACGAATTCGGAGTCGGGCCGAGCCCGGGGCCGCCCCCCGAGTTCGTGGTTCCCCACATCTCTCAAACGGCGACGACGCCGAAGCTGCTCGTCGCGCGCTGGCTCGCGTTCCTCTCGGTGATGGTGGCGATCGGCCTGTTCTTCCTCCGGATCGCGATCGCGCGGCCGCTCGTGCGACGCGTCGAGGGGACGAGCCTGCGGCCGATCTCGATCGCCTTCATGGTCGCCGCCGTCGTCGGGCTGCTCGCCATCCCGGTCTACCTCGATTTCGCCTCGGCGATCGACTCGCTGCGATCCGTGTTCGCCGTCGGGGCACTCGTGCCGCTGTTCCGTGCGACCGCCTTCGGCCGGGCGTGGGTGGACACGGAGCTCTGCTTCGCGCTCTTCGTCGCCGCCGCGCTCGTCGCGCTGTGGGTGGACCGCCCAGGACGGGAGCATCGCTCCCTCGCGGAGCTGTTCGCAGGCGTGGGCGCGCTCACGGCCGCCGCCGCCGTGCTGCTGCTTCCCGGCATCGCCGGCCATGCCGCGCAGACCGCGCCGCGCGGCTTCTCGGTCCTGCTGGACTGGGTCCACCTCGTCTCGGGCTCGCTCTGGCTCGGCGGTCTCGTCGGCCTGCTCGTGCTCTGGGCCGGCCTGCCGGCCGGGCGGCGCGTCCTGGGGCTCGCCACCTGCGTTCCGCGCTTCTCGAACGTCGCCTTCGTCTCGGTGCTGTTCCTGCTCGGCTCCGGCGTCGGCGCCACGATCATCCACATGCCGACCCTCGCGGCGCTGTGGCAGACGTCGTACGGCGTCGCCATCCTCGTGAAGATCGGCCTCCTCGCTGCGGCGTTGGTCTTCGGAGCCGTGAACCTCCTCCGCACGAAGCCGCGGCTCGTCGCCGCGCGCGACCATCCGGAGGCCGGTGGATCGGCGGCGGCGCTCCTTCGCCGGACGATCAGCGCCGAGACGCTGCTCGTCGCGGGAGCCGTGTTCGCGGCCGCCGTGCTCTCGAGCCTCGCGCCTCCGGCTGCGGCGCTCGCCGAGGTGGGCTCCGCGCTCACGACCGTCGGCCCGGGCCGCGTGTCGACCACGGTGCACATGAAGGGCTACACGCTGCAGGTGCTCGACAGTCCGAACACGGTCGGCGCGACCGACGCGTTCGCGCTGCGGATCACGAAGGGCGGGAAGCCCGTTACCGGCGCCGACGTGACTCTCACGTTCGCGATGCTGGACATGCAGATGGGCAACCTCGAGTACCAGCTCGTCGAGACCGCTCCCGGCCTCTACACGCGCCGCGCCCCGGCGCTCGTGATGGCCGGCCGCTGGGCGCTCTCCTTCTCCGTGACGCCCAGGAGCGGAACACCGTTCACCGCGCTCGTGATCGACCGTGCGGAGGGATGAGGGAGCTGCGGGACAGGGATTCGAACCCCAACTTCCGGTTCCAGAGACCGGCGTCCTACCGTTAGACGATCCCGCAACGCGTGCCCGGATTGTAGCCGGGCTCAGACCTCGAGCCGGTAGATCGGCACGAGACGACGCTCGGTCTCGGTGTCGATGTGCGCGACCACCTCGACGTACGGCTCGAGCCTCGATCCGAGCAGCTTCGCGCGCAGGAGGCCGTCCACCTGGAAGAGGCCGGAGGAGTTGTTCATCCGGATCTCGATGAGGATGGGCCGCTCCTCACCGTCGGTGATCGTCACGTCCTCGATCGCCGCCGCCGACAGCGAGTGCATCGAGACGCGGCCGCGCTCGAAGCCGATGCGCGAGCGGCCCTTCGCCATGTCGAGCGCGTCGGCGACGCGGACGATGCCCGCGTCCACCGTCAGCGGCTGCCCGTCGGCGCGATGGCTGATGATCGCCTGCAGCACCTCGGAGACGACCACCGTCCGCTCCGGCTCGTCGTAGATGCCGGTCAGGAGCTCGCGCATCTTCGGCTCGGAGAGGAAGAGGCTGAAGTCCTCGTGGCCGTGCCGGTGGATCGACATGCCGATGCAGTGCATGAGCGACGCGAGTGTCACGACGATCTCCGCGTCGTCGTCCGTCATCCCGTAGTCGCGCACCATCGCCGGCTCCACCCCGTGCTTCGTGAGCTGGCGGAGGAGCTTGAGCGCGATGTTCGCGACGATCTGGATGTGCACCCACGAGTGGTCGTTGATCTCCATCCGCGCCACCGCGTTCACGTTGGAGACGTGCCACCACGCCTTGAGCTGCTTGTCCGCGTTCACCCGCTCGATCAGCGTGCGCAGCTTGCGGTTGCCGCGCACCGGCACGTTGATCTTCATCCGCTCGATGGCTTCGGCCGGGGTCAGCCGCGCCTCGTGCTCGGCCTCCTCGGCGACCGGCTTGTCGATCCGGTCGGCGGTCTCCTTGTCGATTGCCATAGGCGCAGTCTGACGTATGTGCATAGATGTAGGCATGCATGAGCACCCGGTCCGCCTCCTCGTCGAGGACGACCTCCACCGGAACCGGTGGACGGTGTTCTTCCGGATCGTCCTCGCGATCCCGCACCTGATCTGGGCGTTCCTCTGGACGATCGCCGTCTTCTTCGCGGCGATCGCCAACTGGATCGCGGCGCTCGTCCGAGGCGAGCCGCCCGCCGGCCTGCACGGTTTCCTCTCGGCGTACATCCGCTACCTGGCGCACCTCGACGCGTACCTCTGGCTCGTCGGCAACCCCTACCCGAAGTTCAGCGGGGCCAAGGGCGACTATCCGATCGACGTCGAGCTACCGCCGCCGTCGCAGCAGGAGCGCTGGTCGATCTTCTTCCGGCTCTTCCTCGCGCTGCCGGCGATCGCGCTGTCGACGGCCTTCGGTGGAGGCGGGTCGATCAGCTACTCGACGAGTCGGCGGCGGTCGTACGGCAGCGGCGGTGCGCTCGGTCTCGCCGTCGCCGTCCTCGGCTGGTTCGCGAGCCTCGCGCGCGGCCGGATGCCGAAGGGCCTGCGCGACGCCGGCGCCTACAGCATCGGGTACAGCGCCCAGATGCTCGCGTACCTCCTGCTCGTCACCGACCGCTACCCGAACGCCGATCCGACCGCGATGCTCGAGGGCGTCGACAGGCCGCCGGAGCACGTCGTGCGGCTCGTCGGCGACCCGCACGACCTGCGCCGGTCGCGCGTGACGGTCTTCTTCCGGCTGCTGCTCACGGTGCCGCACTTCGTCTGGCTGATCCTCTGGACGGTCGCGCTCGTGTTCGCGGCGATCGCGAACTGGTTCGTCACGCTCTTCACCGGCACCCCGGCGCGATCGCTCCACCGCTTCACGTGTGCGTGGGTGCGCTACCAGCTCCACGTGTACGCGTACCTCTATCTCGCGACGAACCCGTTCCCCGGCTTCACCGGGGCGCCCGGGACGTACCCGCTCGACGTCGAGCTCCCGGAGCCGGCGCGACAGAATCGCTGGAAGACGTTCTTCCGGCTCTTCCTCGCCGTTCCCGCGTTCGTGGTCAACGGCGCCCTCTCCGGAGCGCTCTTCTGGACCGCCGTGCTCACCTGGTTCTACGCCCTCGCGCGCGGCTCCGCACCGTGGGGGCTTCGGAACCTCGCCGCATACGCGCTGCGCTACGAGGCGCAGATGAACGCGTACTTCCTGCTGATCACCGACGCGTACCCGCACGCGAGCCCGCTCGAGGGCGCGCCGACGCCGCAGCACGAGTTCGCCGAAGCCGAAGCGGCGTGAGTCGCAAGCTCGCCGTCGTCGCGCTGCTCGCCGCAGCGTGGTCGGCGGCTGCGTGGTTCCTCTGGCAGACGACGGTGCCGGCGTCGCTGCACCTCCCGCACGTCGACGAGCACCGCTTCTTCACCGCGGCACAGCTGCACGCGGCCGCGAGCTTCTCCACCGTGAGCGACCTGCTGTTCTGGGGGTCGACGGTCGCGCAGATCGCCGCGCTCGCCGTCTTCGCTCGTTGGGGCGCACGCTGGGCGCGCGAGTCGGCGGCCGGACCCGTCGGCACGGGGATGCTCCTCGGCATGCTCGGCTTCGCGCTCGTCTGGGCGGTGCAGCTGCCGCTCGCCGTCGTCGAGCTGTGGTGGCAGCGCCGCCACGGTCTGTCGCACGTCGGCTACGCGTCGTTCCTGTTCGGGGACTGGCTCTCGCTCGGTGGCGAGTTTGTCTTCCTCTGCTTCGCGCTCGCGGTCGTCATGGGTCTCGCGCGGCGGCTGTCGCAGGCGTGGTGGCTCGCGGCGGCGCCCGCGTTCGTCGGCCTTGCGCTTCTCTTCGCGTTCGTGTCGCCGTATCTCCTCGGCACGCACCGGCTCGCCGACCCGCAGCTGCGCGCGATCGCCTCCCGGCTCGAGGCGAAGGAGGGCGTCGGCCACGTTCCGATCGCCGTCGAGAAGATCCACGACGTCTCGTCGCTTCCGAACGCGGAGGCGACGGGCCTCGGGCCGAGCCGGCGCGTCGTCCTGTTCGACACGCTCCTCGACGGCCGGTTCACGACCGGCGAGCTGAAGGTCGTCATGGCGCACGAGCTCGGCCACCTCGCCCGTCATCACATCTGGAAGGACGTCGGCTGGTACGCGCTCTTTGCGTTCCCCGGCACGTTCCTCCTCGCCCTCGTGACGCGGCGGCGCGGCGGGATGGGCGAGCCGGCGGCCGTTCCGCTCGCACTGCTCGCGCTCGTCGTCCTCCAGCTCCTCGCGCTGCCGCTCCAGAACGCGATCAGCCGCCACATGGAGGCGGAAGCCGACTGGAGGGCGCTCGTCACCACGCGCGACCCGCACGACATGGTGGGCCTCATGCGGCGTTTCGTCCCCACGACGCTCGAGGAGCCGAACCCGTCGCTCTGGGACTACGTGTGGGAGGAGAACCATCCCACGCTCGTCCAGCGCATCGCGATGGCGGAGGCGTGGAAGCGCTACGCCACCTCGGCGGCCCAGTCGCCGTAGAGCGACGTGTACAGCCCCCGGCGCGCGAGGAGCTCCTCGTGCGACCCCTGCTCGACGATGAGCCCGTGCTCGAGCACGACGATGAGGTCGGCGTCGCGGATCGTCGACAGCCGGTGTGCGATGACGAATGCCGTCCGGTCGGCGAGGAGCACGCGCAGCGCCTCCTCGATGCGGCGCTCGGTGCCGATGTCGACAGACGACGTCGCCTCGTCGAGGATGAGGATGCGCGGGTCCGCGAGCAGCGCGCGCGCGAACGCGACGAGCTGCCGCTGCCCGAGCGAGAGCCGTGAGCCGCGCTCGCCGAGCTGCGTCTCGTAGCCGTCCTCGAGCCGGAGCAGGAACTCGTGCGCGCCGACGAGCCGCGCCGCGCGGACGATCGCGTCCGCGTCCGCTCCGGGCTTCCCGAACGCGATGTTCTCGGCGACGGTGCCGGCGAAGAGGAACCCCTCCTGGGGGACGACGCCGAGCTGGCTCCGCAGCGATTGCTGCGTGACGTGGTTCAGGTCGACGCCGTCGATGAGGATGCGACCGGACGTCGGCTCGTAGAAGCGCGCGAGGAGCTTCGCGATCGTCGACTTGCCGGCGCCCGTGTGGCCGACGAGCGCCACCGTCGTACCGGCCGGCACGTCGAGATCGAGCCCGTGCAACACCTCGTCGCCCCGCCCGTACGCGAAGTGGACGTCCTCGAACCGCACGTGACCGGAGATGCGTCCGAGGTCGCGCGCTCCCGGGTGATCCTGCACTTCCGGCTTCTGGTCGAGCACGCCGACGATCTTGTCGAGCGCGGCCGCCGCCGACAGGAACGTGTTGTACAGCTGCGACAGCTGCTGCACCGGGTCGAAGAAGTTCTGGACGTAGAGCATGAACGCGAAGAGCGTCCCGAGTGAGATCGAATGGTTGAAGTACAGGTGGCCGCCGTAGCCGAGGACGACGGCGAGCGCCACGGTCGAAAGCAGGTCGACGAACGGGAAGTAGATGCCGTTCAGGACGACCGTCTGCATGTTCGACTCGCGGTAGCGCCCCGCGATGGTGCGGAAGTTGTCGTACGCCGCCTGCTCGCGCGTGAACGCCTGGACGACGCGCATGCCGGCGATGTCCTCGGCGAGCGTCGCAGTCACGAGACCGAGCCGCTCGCGAACATCGGCGTACGCGCGGGCGGAACGCTTCCGGAAGAAGATCGTCGCCACGCTCATGAGCGGGATCACCGCGCACGTCGCGAGGGCGAGCCGCCAGTCGAGGACGAAGAGGAGCACCGCCGTACCGCCCAGCGTGAGCGTGCTCTGCACGAGCGTCGTCACGCCGTCGGTGACGAGCTGGTCGATCGCCTCGACGTCGTTCGTGAGCCTGCTGATGATCACGCCCGCGCGGTTGCGCTCGTAGAAGCCGAGGGAGAGCCGCTGCAGATGCGAGAAGAGCTTGTTGCGCAGGTCGGCGAGGATCCGCTCCCCGACCCAGCCGGTGAGGTACGTCTCGACGTACGTCATGCCCCAGTTCGCGAGACCGGCGGCGACGAAGATCGCCACGACGAGCTCGAGGCGGAAACCGCCCTGTCCGTGCACGGCGTCGTCGAGCGCGTACTTCGCGAGATAGGGAGGAGCGAGCGCGGTCGTCGTCGCCGTGAGCAGCGAGAGGACGGAGAGCGCCGTGCGGCCACGGTACGGCCGCGTCAGCCGGTGCAGGACGCCGATGCGCCGGCGGGTCGTGCGCCACGACCAGTCGTCGATCTGAGCGTCGCGTTCCCGCATCAAGCTGCCGCCCGCTTGATGAACCCTCATGCGACCTCCACCCGCGCCTCGACCGCGTCGGTGAACTGCCGCTCGAGCATCCCGTGCTCGTAGATCTCCCGGTACACGGGGCTCGTGCCGACGAGCTCCTCGTGCGTGCCGCGCGCGGCGATGCGCCCGTCGGCGAGGACGACGATCTCGTCCGCGAGCGCGATCGTCGAGAGGCGGTGGGCGATGATGAGCGTCGTCCGGTTCTCCATCGCGGCGCGCAGGCCGACGCGGATCTGCGCCTCGGTGGTCGCGTCGACGGCGGCGGTCGCGTCGTCGAGGACGAGGATGCGCGGGTCGACGGCGAGTGCGCGGGCGATGGCGATCCGCTGTCGCTGCCCGCCCGACAGCGTGATCCCGCGCTCGCCGATGACCGTGTCGTATCTCTGCGGCAGCCGGTCGACGAACTCGTGCGCCTGCGCGAGCCGCGCGACGCGCTCGACCTCCTCGTCGGAGAGGTCACTGCGGCCGAACGCGATGTTCTCGCGGACGGTCGCCGAGAAGAGGAACGGATCCTGTGAGATGACGCCGACCGCGCGCCGCAGCGAGTCGAGCGTCACGTCCCGGACGTCGACGCCGTCGACCGTCACGCGTCCGGCGGTGACGTCGTAGAAGCGCGGCACGAGCGAGGTGAGCGTCGTCTTGCCCGACCCGGTGTGGCCGATGAGCGCGACCGTACGGCCGGCGGCGATGTCGAGGTCGATGTCCTCGAGGACGGGCCGGTCGTGCATGTACTCGAACGACACGTGCTCGAAGCGGATGTGGCCGGGACCCGGCTGCAGGCGTTCTGCGCCGGGACGGTCGGCGATCTCTTCGGGCTCGTCGAGCACCTGGAAGATGCGCTCGCCGGACGCCGTCGCGCGCTGAGCCTGCCCGATCCACATGCCGAGCGAGCGCAGCGGCGTGACGAGCATGTTCATGTACAGCGTGAAGGAGACGAAGCTGCCGATGCTGAGCGAGTGGTGGGCGACCATGCGCGCGCCGATGAGCAGCACGGCTGCGGTTGCGAGCAGCGGGACGAACGAGATGAGGGGGACGTACGTCGCGCGCTGCCGGTTCGCGCGGAGCGTCTGGTCGAAGACGAGCTCCGAGCGGTACCGGAACTTCTCCTCCTCGGCCGGCTCCTGGGCGAACGCTTTCACGACGTGGACGCCGACGATGTTCTCCTCCGCGACTGTCGCGACGTCGGCGAGCTTCTGCTGGACGTCGCGGAGGGTCGGATGCGTGACGTGGCTGTAGCGGTACGCGAGGACGACGAGCAGCGGCGTCACCGCGAGCACGATGAGCGCGAGCTTCCACTGGAAGAAGAAGAGGACGACGGTCACCGAGACGACGGTGAGGACGTTCTGGAAGAAGAAGATGAGGCCGTAGCCGAGGAAGAAGCGCACGCCCTGGAGGTCGACGGTCGCGCGTGACATCAGCTGCCCGGTCTGGTGGCGGTCGTAGAAGCCGAACGAGAGCCGGACGAGCTTCGCGTACATGCTGCTGCGCATGTCCATCTCGACGTCGAGCGCCTGCTTGCCCGAGAGGAGCCGGCGGCCGGCCATGAGCGCGGCGCGGACGAGCCCGATGACGGCGATCAGGCCGACGACGACCCAGAGCCGGTGCGTGTCGTGGCGGATGAGCGCCTGGTCGATGACCCCGCGCCCCGTCAGCCAGACGAGCGCGATCTGGGCGGCCTGCGAGCCGACGGCGAGGACGATCGAGACGAGGAGGCCGACGCGGTAGGGACGGAGGAAGCCGAGCAGGCGTACGAACGTCGCTCGGTACGGAACGGCACTCACTTTCGTCAGGGTATCGGTGTGGTTACGGCTCCCGACGGCAGCCCGGTCGAGCTCTACGCGCTCCTCCCCGACCGCGGCGAGGGCGAGCTCGTCGCGGCCGCGGTCCCCGCCGGCGCGTCGATCCTCGAGCTCGGCTGCGGCACGGGACGGATGACACGGCAGCTCGTCGAGCGCGGGCTCGCCGTCACCGCGGTCGACGAGTCGCCGGCGATGCTCGAGCACGTGCGCGGGGCGAAGACCGTATGCGCGCGCATCGAGGGCCTCGACCTCGCCCGCCGCTTCGACGCCGTCCTCCTCGCGAGCAACCTCCTGTCGACGGACTTCGAGCAGCGGCGGGCGTTTCTCGCGACGTGTGCCCGTCACTCCGACGTCGTCGTCCTCGAGACGCTGCCGCTCGGGTGGACTCCGACGTCCGGATCGAGGACGCTCGGGGAGGTGACGAGCGAGACGCTCGTCGACCGGATCGAGGACGGCGTCGTCCACGGCGCGGTCGAATACGCGGCGCGCGGGCAACGTTGGCGCCACGAGTTCTCGATGCGCGTCTTCGCCGGCGAGGATGAGCTCGCGGCCGCGCTCGTCGACGGCGGCTTCCGTCTCGACCGCTGGCTCGACCGCGAGCGCGGCTGGTTCGTCGCTACAGCCGCGCCAGCTCGGACGTGACGAGCGCGAGCGCGCGGTCGAGCCGCACGCGGTTCGCCGGGACGTTCGGCCAGCTGCTCGCGCCGGACGGGTGCGGCAGCGGGACGACGGGGACGCCGTCGCGCTCGTATTTCTCGCCGATGCACTCGGTGAGCTCGGAGCGGCCGAGCACCTCGCGCAACGCGAGGCCGCCGACGGTGACAACGAGCCGCGGCCGCAGGAGCTCGAGCTCCCAGCGGTGCCAGAACGCGCACAGCTCGCGCTCGCGCGGCGTCGGGGTACGGTCGCCTCGTCCCGACGGCGCACGGCCTGGATAGCACCGCGTCACCGACGCGCAGTAGAACGTCGCGTAGAACGCCTCCTCGTCGAGCTCGAGCCACCGGCGCAGCGTCTGGCCGGCGCGCCCACGCCACGGCAGGCGCTCCTCCCCCTCGACGACGCCGGGAGCCTGGCCGAAGAGATACGCGCGCTGGTGCGCGAACGGCGCCCGCACGGGCGGCGACTCGAGCGGATATCCCGCCTCGGCGCACGCGCGGCAGCGGGCGAGATCGCGTTGCAGCGATGCAAAAGACCTATACGATGAATTGCGGGTGGTTATGCGCGACCTCTTCTCGTTCCCAAACCCGGTCAACGAGACGTCCGCGCGGCTCGTTGCGGGCGCCGTCGCCGTTCTCGCCCTCGTGACGATCGCATTCCAGCAGGGCTGGCTCCTGCCGGTGCTCGCCTACGGCTTCGTCGCCCGCGCGCTCACCGGCCCGACCCTGAGCCCGCTCGGCCTCCTCGCGACGCGCGTCGTCACTCCCCGCCTGCCGATGCGGCACCGCTACTCGCCCGGGCCGGCGAAGAGGTTCGCGCAGTCGATCGGCGCCGCCTTCACCGTCACGGCGACGCTCCTCTGGTACGCCGCCGGGCAGCACACGGCCGCGCTCGCCCTCGTCGGCGTCATCCTCTTCTTCGCGACGCTCGAGTCGGCGCTCGGCTTCTGCGTCGGCTGCCGCGTCTTCTTCGTCGGGATGCGTCTCGGTCTCGTGCCGCCGCACGTGTGCGAGGACTGCGCGGCGGCGCTACAGCAGGCCGCCGTCTAGCAAGGCCCGGCCGACGACGGCGCCCTCGAGCCCCAGCGCCGAGAGCGCGGCGAGGTCGTCTCGTGAACGGACGCCGCCGGCGGCGAGCACAGGCCCGCCGAAGCGGCCGACGACGCGCTCGAGCAGGTCGAGATCCGGCCCGCCGAGCATCCCGTCGCGGTCGACGGCGGTGCAGAGAAGCCGCGCGATCCCCGCGCCGCGGCAGAGATCGACCGCCTCGTCGACGCCGAGCCCGCCGCTCCGCTCCCAGCCGTGCGTGCGCACGAGGCCGTCGCGGACGTCGACCGCCGCGACCAGCCGGTCGCCGAGTGCTTCGACGTACGGCTCGGGGCCCTGCTCGAACACGGCCGTCCCGACGATGACGCGGGCGACGCCGGCGGCTGCGAGCGCAAGTGCGTCCTCGGGGCTGCGGACGCCGCCGCCGAGCTGGAGCCGCACGGGCGCGGCCGCCCTTGCGAGCCGGCCTGCGAGCTCGAGCGGAGCACCGCCGTCGCGGGCGGCGTCGAGGACGACGACGTGGAGGAGGGGAGGGCCGTCCGCGGCGAACCGGCGGACGAGCTCGACCGGGTCGCCGGCCTCGCGGGCGACCGCGTCGAAGTCCCCGCGCTCGAGCCGGACGGCCCGGCCGTCGAGGACGTCGACGGCCGGCACGAGTTGAAAGGCTTCTTGCACCGTGTTACCATGCTAACACGATGTCAGCGACGGAGCCTCGACATTGGCCGACCCGAGAGCACAGGGATCTCTTCGAGACGGTCGCCTCCCTCAAGACGGGCGAGGAGGCGCAGCGGTTCCTCCGGGACCTGTGCACGCGCGCCGAGCTGGACGCGATGGCGCACCGCTGGCAGGTGGCGCGGTTCCTGGACGAGGGGCTGCCGTACCTGGAGGTGGCGCGCCGGGCGCACGCGTCGACGACGACGGTGACGCGCGTGGCGCAGTGGCTGCGTCGCGGCGAAGGCGGGTACCGGCTGGCGCTGCAGAGGCGGCGGAGGCGGTCCTGAGGATCGCGGTCCCGTCCAAGGGCCGGCTCCGCGAGCCGGCGATCGCGCTGCTCGAGGACGCCGGGCTCGCGCCGGAGACGCCCGGCGACCGAGCGCTCGCGTTCCCGTGCCGGAACGCGCCCGTCGAAGGGCTGCTCGTGCGTGCGGACGACATCCCCGAGTACGTCCAGGACGGCGTCGTCGACTGCGGCATCACCGGCCTCGACATCGTCCGCGAGCGCGGCGCGCACGTCGACGAGCTGCTCCGGCTCGGCTTCGGCGCGTGCACTCTCGAGGCCGCGGTCCAGGAAGAGTCGGCCGTGACGGAGCTGGCAGAGCTCGCCGGGTCCCGGATCGCGACGAGCTTCCCGCGGCTCGCCCTCGAGCTCGTACCGGGGCCGATCGAGCTCGTCGACGTGCACGGATCGGTGGAGCTCGCGCCGCGGCTCGGCCTCGCCGACGCGATCGTCGACCTCGTGTCGAGCGGGAGCACGCTGCGGACGAACGGCCTGCGCTCGATCGGCGTCCTCCTCAGCTCGGAGGCGGTGCTCATCGGCCCGCCGGAGCCGCGCGAGGACGCGCTTCAGCTTGCGGGCGTCTTCCGCAGCGTCGTCGACGCGCGCGCCGCGCGCTACCTCATGCTCAACGCGCCGGAGGACTCGCTCGACGCGATTTGCGCGCTCGTGCCCGGCTCGCGGGCGCCGAGCGTGCTGCCGCTCGCCGAGCCCGGGATGGTTGCGGTGCACAGCCTCGTACCGGCCGCCGACGTCTGGCGGTTGCTGCCCGCGCTGGAAGCGGCCGGCGCGTCGTCGATCCTGCTCGTCCCGGTCGAGCGGTTGCTGGGATGAACATCGTCGAAGACGTGCGCGAGCGCGGCGACGCAGCCGTTCGCGAGTGGTCGCTGAAGCTCGACGGCGTCGAGCCCGCGCGCGCCGACCCGGCCGGCGACGTGCCCACGCAGGCGATTCTCGACCTCGCCGACCGCGTGCGCCGCTGGCACGAGGTGCAGCGGCCCAGGGACGTGCGGCTCGAGGTCGAGCCCGGCGTCGACCTCGAGCGGCGCTGGGTTCCGCTCGCATCGGTCGGCATCTACGTGCCGCGCGGTCTCGTCTCGACCCTCGTCATGTGCGCAGTCCCGGCTCAGGTCGCCGGGGTGAAGCGGATCGTCGTCGCGACCCCTCCTTCCGGCGCCGGCGTCGTCGCCGCGGCCGCGCGGCTGCTCGGCATCGACGAGGTGTGGGCGCTCGGCGGTCCGCCTGCGATCGCCGCGTTCGCCTACGGCACCTGGTCGATCGCGCACGTCGACAAGATCGTCGGCCCGGGCGGCCCGTACGTGAACGAGGCGAAGCTCGCCGTCTCGCGCGACGTCGCCATCGACCTCCCGGCCGGCCCGTCCGAGATCGTCGTGCTCCTCGGCCGCGGCGGTGACCGCCGGATCGCCGAGCTCGAGATCGCGGCCCAGGAGGAGCACGGGCACGAGGCCGTCTGCCGGATCATCGAGGCGGGCGACGACCTCGAAGGCGCACTCGCGGAGGTCGAGCGGATCGCACCCGAGCATCTTCTGCTCCTCGGTGAGGCGGAATCGCTCGCGGACCGCATCCGCAACGCGGGCGCGGTGTTCGTCGGCGAGTACTCGCCCGTCCCGAGCGGCGATCTCGGCACCGGTGCGAACCACGTCCTGCCGACGAACGGCTGGGCGCGCTCCGTCGGCGGCATCGGGCTCGAGACGTTCCTGAAGCCGGTGACGGTGCAGCGGCTGACGCGCGAGGGACTCGCGCGCGTGCGTCCGACGGTCGAGGCGCTCGCTGCGGTGGAAGGCCTGCCCGCGCACGCCGAGGCGGTGCAGCGATGAGACCGCTGGCGGCGGAGTTCGCCGCGTACGCGTGGGCGCCGTCGACGGCCGAGCTCGCGCGCCGCGCGGGTCTCGACCCGGTCCAGATCGTCCGCTTCGACGGCAACGTGCCGCCGTTGCCGCTGCCGAGCTCGCGTCCCGGCGCGATCGCGGCCGAGCTCGCGCGCGTCAACGAATATCCGCACGGCGGCTACCCGTACATCCACGAGGCGATCGCCGAGTACGCGGGCGTCGAGCCGGATAACGTCGTGCTCGGCGCGGGCGCCGACGATCTCCTGTTCCTCGTCGCGCGCGCGTTCGCCGGACCGGGTGACACCGTCGCGATCCCGCCGCCGCCGACGTATCCGCTCTTCCGCGACGCCGTGCTCCTCGCCGGGGCCGAGGTCGGCGACGAGTCGCCGGTCCTGACCTTCTGCTGCCGGCCGGCGAACCCGACGGGCGAGCTCGTACCGCTTCCGTCCGCGCGCCCGCTCGTCGTCGACGAGGCGTACTTCGAGTACGCGCAGGACCCGGGCGCGGTCGGCCTCATCGACGACGGCGTCGTCGTCGTGCGGACGTTCTCGAAGATCTTCGCTCTCGCCGGCGCCCGTATCGGCTACGCCCTCGCGTCGCGCGACGTCGCGGCGGAGCTGAACGCGCGGCAGCCGCCCGCGCAGGTGTCGACGCTCTCGGTCGCGCTCGCGCTCGCCGCGCTCGCGTCCCCGCCCGACGTCGCACCGGTCGTCGAGGAGCGCGAGCGGCTCGCATCCGAGCTGCTCATGCGCGGCTACGCGCCCGTGCCGTCGCGCGCGAACTTCCTGTACGTGCCGGTCGAAGACCCGCGCGAAGTCGCCGACCGATTGCTCGCCGCCGGCTGTGTCGTCCGCGTGTTTGCGGACGCGATCCGCATCTCCGTACGCGACCGCGAGGACGACGACCTCCTGCTCGCCGCGCTCACGGGCGATCCACCGGCGCAGGAACGGCGAAGCCGCCATGCGCGCGCGACGACGGAGACCTCGCTCTCTGTGCGGCTCGCACTCGACGGCGCGAGCCGCGTCCGCGTCTCGACCGGCGCGGGACTGTACGACCATTTCCTCGAGCAGCTCGCCTTCCACGCCGGCTTCGACCTCGTCCTCGAAGGGAGCGGCGACGCCGAGACCGGCGACCACCACACCGCCGAGGACGCCGCGATCGCGTTGGGCGAGGCGGTCGACCGGGCGCTCGGATCGCGCAGCGGCATCGCCCGCTACGGCGACGCGGTCGTGCCGATGGACGACGCGCGCGCAAGCGCGACCGTCGACGTCGGCGGGCGCCGCGGCTCCCATCTGCGCATCGAGCCCGATCCCGGCCTCGCACGGCACGTGCTCGCGAGCTTCGCCGAGAACGCGCGCATCACGCTGCACGTCGACGCGACCGGCGACGACGCGCACCACACGGCCGAGGCTGCGTTCAAGGCGACCGGGCGCGCACTGCGTGCCGCGCTTCGCGTCGAGAGCGGCGTGCTCCCGTCGACGAAGGGCCTGATGTGAAGATCGCGATCGCCCGCTACGGCGCCGGGAACGTGCGCTCGGTCGAGCTCGCGTTCCGCCGGCTCGGTGCGGACATCTCCGACGACCTCGAGGACGCCGACATCGCCGTCCTTCCCGGCGTCGGCTCGGCGCGGTCGGCGATGGAGGGGCTCGGCTCCGCCGCCGACGTGCTGCGCGAGCGGCACGCCGCCGGCCGGCCGATCCTCGGCATCTGCCTCGGCCTCCAGCTTGCGCTCGACGAGAGCGAGGAGGACGGTGGCGTCGCCGGTCTCGGCATCGTCCCCGGCCGCGCCGTCCGCCTGCAGGCCGAGCGCGTGCCGCGCATCGGGTGGGCGGCCGTCGAGCCGGGCGGCGAGGCGTACTGGTTCGCGCACTCGTACGAGGCGGAGACGGACGCCACGGTGGCGACGAGCGAGGGCCACGCTGCGATCGTCGAGCACGGGCCGTTCGTCGGCGTGCAGTTCCACCCCGAGAAGAGCGGCGCCGCCGGCGCGCGGTTTCTGGAGCAATGCCTCTCCCGCGTCTGATCCCGTGCCTCGACGTCGCCGGCGGGCGGGTCGTCAAGGGCGTCAACTTCCGCGGCCTCCGCGACGTCGGCGACCCGGTCGAGCTCGGCGCCGCGTACTCCGACGGCGGTGCGGACGAGCTCGTCTTCCTCGACATCTCCGCGACGATCGCCGCGTCCGCGTCCGCGGTGGGAATGGCCGCGCGCGTCGCCGAGCACGTGACGATCCCCTTCACGTTCGGCGGCGGCATCCGCTCCGTCGCCGACGCGACTGCGCTCCTCGAAGCAGGCGCGGACAAGATCAGCGTCAACTCGGCCGCGCTCGCCCGCCCGGAGCTGATCGAGGAGCTCGCGCGCACGCTCGGAAGCCAGGCGGTCGTCGTCGCCATCGACACGGAAGGCGGACGCGTGCGCTCGCACGCCGCGACGCGCGACGCGGCGCGCGACACGGTCGAGTGGGCGAAGGAGTGCGAGGAGCGCGGCGCCGGGGAGCTGCTCGTCACGTCGATCGACCGCGACGGCACGCAGGGGGGCTACGACCTCGCCCAGCTCGCGGCGCTGCGCGATGCGGTGTCGCTGCCCGTCATCGCCTCCGGCGGCGCCGGGAACGCGGCGCACGTCGCCGCCGCGCTCGAGGTGGCGCAGGCCGCGCTCCTCGCCTCCATCCTCCACGAGGACCCCGCCCGGCTCGTCTCGCTCCGCGACGAGCTGCGCGACCTCGGCGTCCCCCTCCGCGATGCGGCCTGAGCTTCGCGCCGCGATCGTCCAGGACGCGGCCGACGGGCGCGTGCTCATGCTCGCCTGGATGGACGCCGAGGCCGAGCGGCTGACGCGCGAGACGGGCGAGGCGTGGTTCTGGAGCCGCTCGCGCGAGCAGCTGTGGCGCAAGGGGGAGACGTCCGGCAACGTGCTCGCAGTCGAGGAGATCCGCGACGACTGCGACGGCGACGCGCTGCTCCTCCGCGTGCGCCCGTCCGGGCCGGTGTGCCACACGGGCTCGCAGTCGTGCTTCGCGCCGGCGCTCTGGCGGACGATCACGGAACGCGCGCAGGAGCGGCCGGAGGGCTCCTACGTCGTGTCGCTTCTCGACGCCGGGATTCCGCGCTGCGCGCAGAAGGTCGGCGAGGAGGCGGTCGAGACGAGCGTCGCCGCCGTCACCGGCGACCGGGACGCCCTCGTCGCCGAGGCCGCCGACCTCGTCTTCCACCTGTACGTCCTCCTCGCCGCGAGCGGCGTCGACATCAGCGAAGTGGAAGACGAGCTCGCGCGCCGCGCTGACCGTGGAAAGCGCACGCGCTCTCCACGGACTTGAGTTGTGCTCCGCTTGAGGTGTCGGCGATTGGATGTTCTGCGCTTCTCCGGCCGCCACGAACGGGGTTCGTGGCGGCCCGGGTGCATGCGTGAGCGGGGCGTCGAATGCCTTCCGGCCCGGAGGTTCGCCGCACTAGAGTGCGCGCGTGTCTCCTGTCGCCCTCACCGGCGACGACCTGACCGTCGCCGACGTCTGGGCCGTCGCCGTCGAGCGGGCGCCGGCCGCTCTCGCCGACTCCGCGCGCGGGAAGATGCGCGCCGCGCGCGAGCTCGTCGAGCGCGCCGCGCACGGTGCGAGCGAGCACACGTACGGCGTCAACACCGGCTTCGGCCGCTTCGTCTCGCGGTCGATCCCCGAGGAGCTCACCGAGGAGCTGCAGCTGCGGCTCCTGCGCTCGCATGCCTGCGGCGTCGGCGAGCCGTATCCGGACGAGATCGTGCGCGCCGCGACGCTCCTGCGCGCGAACACGCTCGCGAAGGGGACGTCGGGCGCGCGCGTCGAGACGGTGGAGCTCCTGCTCGCGTGCCTCGACCGCGGCGTGCTGCCCGTCGTCCCGAGTCGCGGCAGCGTCGGCGCCTCGGGCGACCTCGCGCCGCTCGCGCACCTCGCGCTGCCGCTCGTCGGCGAAGGGGAGGCGTTCCTCGACGGCGAGCGCGTCCCCGGGCTCGAGGCGCTGGCACGTGTCGGGCTCGAGCCGGTGCGGCTCGCCGCGAAGGAGGGGCTCTCGCTCATCAACGGCACGCAGTTCATGGCGTCGTTCGCCGCGCTCGGGCTCGTGCGTGCGCGCCGGCTCGCGTGCGCAGCCGACCTCGCCTGCGCGCAGTCGGTCGAGGCGCTGCAGGGCTCGCGCACGTCGTTCCTGCCTCAGATCCATGCACTGCGGCCGCTGCGCGGCCAGGTCGACTCGGCGGCGAACGTCCTCCGCCTGCTCGAGGGCTCGGCGATCATCGAGTCGCACCGCTGGTGCGACAAGGTGCAGGACGCGTACTCGCTGCGCTGCGCGCCGCAGGTGCACGGCGCCTCGCGCGACCTCTTCGACTACGTCGACTACACCGTGTCCGTCGAGCTGAATGCGGCGACGGACAATCCGCTCGTGCTCGTCGACGAGGACGCGCTCGTCTCGAACGGGAACTTCCACGGCCAGCCCCTCGCGTTTGCGCTCGACGCGCTTGCGATGGCGGCAGCCGAGCTCGCGAGCATCTCCGAACGGCGCGTCGAGCGGCTCGTCAACCCGAACCTCTCCGACGGGCTGCCCGCGTTCCTCACGAGCGACGGCGGTCTCAACAGCGGCTTCATGATTCCCCAGTACGTGGCCGCGTCGCTCGTCTCCGAGAACAAGGTGCTCGCGCATCCGGCGTCGGTGGATTCGATTCCGACGAGCGCCGGGCAGGAGGATCACGTCTCGATGGGCAACGCGGCCGGCCTGAAGGCGTGGCAGGTGCTCGCCAACTGCGAGCGCGCGGTCGCGATCGAGCTGCTCGCCGGCGCGCAGGCGGTCGAGTTCCTCGCGCCGCTCGAGCCCGGCGCCGGTGTGCGCGCGACGCGCGCGGCGGTGCGCGAGCTGTCGCCGCGGCTGCGTGACGACCGCTCGCTCTCGCCCGACATCGAGGCGGTCGCCGTCGCGATTCGAGACGGCTCGATCCTCTCTGCGGTCGAGGCCGAGGTCGGAGAGCTGCGGTGAGCGTCACGTCGTCGCTCGCCGCGCGCGTCGAGGAGCTGTGCGGGGACCTCTCGCGCATCCGCGCGCCGCGGGGAACCGAGCTCAACGCGCGGCAGTGGTCGACGGAGGCTCCGCTGCGCATGCTGCTGAACAACCTCGACGCGGAGGTGGCGGAGAAGCCGGAGGAGCTGATCGTCTACGGCGGCTCGGGCAAGGCCGCTCGCAACCACGAGGCGCTGCGCGCGCTCGTCGCGACGCTGCTCGAGCTCGGCCCGGACGAGACGATGCTCGTCCAGTCGGGGAAGCCCGTCGGCGTGCTCAGGACGCACGAAGGCGCGCCGCGCGTACTCATCGCGAACTCGCTGCTCGTGCCGAAGTGGGCGACGTGGGACGAGTTCCGCCGGCTGGAGGCGCTCGGCCTGACGATGTTCGGGCAGATGACGGCGGGCTCGTGGATCTACATCGGCACGCAGGGGATCCTGCAGGGGACGTACCAGACCTTCGCGGCGGCGGGCGAGAAGCACTTCGGCTCGTCCGACCTGCACGGGCGCACGATCCTCACGGCCGGCCTCGGCGGCATGGGCGGCGCGCAGCCGCTCGCGGCGACGCTCGCCGGCGCGGCCATCCTCTGCGTCGAGGTCGACCCGCATCGCATCGAGCGCCGCCTCGAGACGCGCTACCTCGACGAGGCGGCGGATTCGCTCGACGACGCGCTCGCACGCGTGCGTGCCGCGGCGGCGGAGAAGCGCGCGCTGTCGGTCGGCCTGCTCGGCAACGCGGCCGACGTCGTCCCCGAGCTCGCGGCGCGCGGCGAGCACTTCGACTTCGTCACCGACCAGACCGCCGCCCACGACCCCCTCACCGGCTACATCCCGAGCGGCTACTCCGTCGGCGAGGCGGCGGCGCTCCGCACGTCCGACCCGGACGAGTACCTGCTGCTCGCGCGCGCCTCCATCGCCCGCCACGTCGAAGGGATGCTCGAATACGTCCGGCAGGGTGCGTATGTTTTCGATTATGGCAACAACCTTCGAGGTGAAGCCCGTGAAGGTGGGGTAGAGGACGCGTTCTCATACCCGGGCTTCGTCCCGGCCTATATCCGGCCGCTGTTCTGTCGCGGGGCCGGGCCGTTTCGCTGGGCGGCGCTGTCCGGGGACCCGGCCGACATCGCGGCGATCGACGCGGCGTTGCGCGAGCTCTTCCCGGAGGACGCGCTTCTCCAGCGCTGGCTCGAGCTCGCGCCGGAGCGCGTCGCGTTCCAGGGGCTGCCGGCGCGGATCTGCTGGCTCGGCTACGGCGACCGCGCGAAGGCGGGCCTCGCGATCAACGAGCTCGTGCGGAGCGGCGCGGTGAAGGCGCCCGTCGTGATCGGGCGCGACCACCTCGACGCCGGCTCGGTCGCCTCGCCGTACCGGGAGACCGAGTCGATGCGCGACGGCTCCGACGCCATCGCCGACTGGCCGATCCTCAACGCCCTCGTCAACGTCGCCGCGGGTGCGACGTGGGTGAGCGTGCACCACGGCGGCGGGGTCGGGATGGGCAACGCCATCCATGCCGGCATGGTCGTCGTCGCCGACGGCACCGCCGACGCGGCGGGGCGGCTCGAGCGGGTGCTCACGACCGACCCGGCCACCGGCGTGCTCCGGCATGCGGACGCCGGCTACCCCGAGGCCGTCGAGACGGCCCGGCAATCGGGCCTGCGCCTGCCCGCACGGGAGCTGTAGCTCACAGCCGGTTCCCAGGCGGCGTTCATGCCAGGCTCATGTGCCGCCGCTGGACTGTGAGCATGAATCCGGCCACCGCCACGTTCGCAGCGCTCGGCACGACGGCCCAGATCACGACCGTCGACCCGCGCGCGCTCTCGGCGGCGATCGACGTCCTCGAGCGCGAGCTCGCGGCGATCGACCGCGCGTGCAGCCGCTTCCGCGACGACTCGGAGATCGTCCGGCTCGGGCGGCGCAGCGGCTGGCAAGCCGTCAGCCCGCTCCTGCGCGACGCGATCGCAGCGGGGCTGCGCGCGGCGCAGGCGACGGACGGTGCCGTCGACCCGACGGTCGGCGCGTCGATGCGCGCCCTCGGCTGGGACGCCGACTTCCGCGTCGTCGTCTCGCGTCGCGAGCCGGCGCGGATCGAGCTCGTCCCGGCGGCCGGCTGGCGCCGCGTCGAGCTCGACCGGGACGGATCCCGCGTGCGCGTGCCGGCCGGGGTCGAGATCGACCTCGGCGCCACCGCGAAGGCACTCGCGACCGACCGGGCGGCTGCCGCCGCCTGGCGCGCGACCCGCTCTGCCGTTCTCGTGAACCTCGGCGGCGACATCGCCGTCGCGGGGCCGGCGCCCGCCGGCGGCTGGCCGATACGCGTCACCGACGACCACCGCGCTCCCTCCGTCGCAGCTGGTCAGACGGTGTCGATCGCCGCCGGCGGGCTCGCCACCTCGAGCACCACGGTGCGCCGCTGGCGGACGAGCGGCGGGATCGTGCACCACGTTCTCGATCCGCGCACCGGCGGACCGGCCGCGGAGGTGTGGCGCACGGCGAGCGTCGCCGCCGGGACGTGCGTCGACGCGAACGCAGCGTCGACGGCGGCGATCGTGCTCGGCGAGGCGGCTCCCGCCTGGCTGCACCGGCTCGGCCTTCCCGCACGGCTCGTGCGCCCCGACGGCCGCGTCGTCCGCACCGGCACGTGGCCCGTCGAGGAAGAGGAGGCGACGGCGTGCGCAGCCTGAGCCATCCGGCGATCTGGTACCTCATGCGCGGCAGCGGCGTCGTCACCCTGCTGCTCTTCACGCTCGTCCTCGTCCTCGGCATCGCGACGACGAACCGCTGGCGCCCGGGGCGGCTGCCGCGCTTCGTCACGCTCGGGCTCCACCGCAACCTGTCGCTCCTCGCCGTCGCGTTCCTCGGCGTCCACATCGCGACCGCCCTCGTCGACTCGTACGCGAAGGTCGGCCTGGCGCAGGCGCTCGTCCCACTGCCGAGCGCGAAGTACGGCCTGTGGCTCGGACTCGGCGCGCTCTCGCTCGACCTCATGGTCGCCGTCGTCGTCACGAGCCTCCTTCGCCACCGGTTGAGCCAGCGTGTATGGAAGGGCGTGCACTGGCTCGCCTACGCGTCGTGGCCCGTCGCGTTCCTGCACAGCGTCGGGATCGGGACGGACAAGAGCGCGGGCTGGTTCGAGCTCACGGCGGTCGCCTGCCTCGGGCTCGTCGCGGCGACGCTCGTCTGGCGCGTGCTGGCGCTCCGCCGGCCGTATCCGAAGTACCTCGGAGCCCGCGCGTGAGCAGCGTCGCGGCGATCGAACGCGCGCCGGCCGGCGCGACGCGGCTCCTGGCGCCGCGCGACCACGGGCCGTTGCCGCGCGTCCGGAACGCGCGCGAGCGTGCGCGGCTCCTCGCCGAGATCGAGGCGAGCGGCCTCACCGGCCGTGGCGGCGCAGGCTTCCCCACGGCGGTGAAGCTCGCGGCGGTCGCGCGCGGACGGAACCCGGTCGTCGTCGCGAACGGCACCGAGGGCGAGCCCGCGAGCTGGAAGGACAAGGTGCTGCTCGCGTCCAATCCGCACCTCGTCGTCGACGGCGCCGTCATCGCTGCGCAGCTCGTCGGCGCGCAGGTGCTCGTCTTCACCGTCGGACGTCAACACAACGGCGTGAAGAAGCAGCTCGAACGCGCCCTTCGCGAGCGCGACGACGACCTCGACGTCTACGTCGAGTCCGTGCCGGACCGCTTCGTCGCCGGCGAGGAACGCGCGCTCGTGTCCTGGCTCAACGGGCGCGAGGCGAAGCCGACGATGGACCGTCCCTTCGAGCGCGGCTTCGGCGGCCGGCCGACGCTCGTGCAGAACGTCGAGACGCTCGCGAACCTCGGTCTGGTCGCGCGCCACGGCGCCGCGTGGTACCGCAGGCGCGGAACGAGCGACGAGCCGGGAACGGTGCTCGTCACGGTGCACGGCGCCGTCAAGCAGCCTGGCGTCGTCGAGGTCGAGCTCGGGACGCCGATCCGTGACGTGCTGCAGCGCTTCGGCGGCCTCACCGCGCTTCCGCACGCGCTCCTCCTCGGCGGGTACTTCGGGACGTGGGTGCGCGCGCATGACGCAATCGACCTGCCGCTCACGAACGCGGCGCTCGCGCCGCTCGGCGCTTCGCTCGGCGCCCGCACGATCGTCGTCCTTCCGCAGGATGCGTGCGGCCTCCTCGAGAGCGCGCGCGTCGCCCGGTATCTCGCCACCGAGAGCGCGGGCCAGTGCGGTCCCTGCGTCTTCGGGCTGCCGGCGATGGCCGACGCGCTCGAACGGCTCGACGTCGACCGGCTCGAGCGGCTGGCGCCGCAGGTCGCCGGCCGCGGCGCATGCGCGCACCCGACCGGCGCGACGCGCTTCGTCGCGAGCGCGGTGCGCGTGTTCGCCGACGAGATCGAACGGCACCGTGCCGGGCGCTGTTGCGGGCCGAACCATCCACCCGTGCTCCCGCTCGGGGTAACGCGCGAATGGAGATGAGCGAATAACGATGCAGATCCGCGTCAACCCGATCCTCTGCGACGGATACGGCCAGTGCGCCGAGCTCCTGCCGGAGCTCATCGAGCTCGACGAGTGGGGGTACCCGATCGTCCCGAACGAGCCCGTCGCCCGGCATCTCGAGCCGGATGCGCGCCGCGCCGTGAAGATGTGCCCGCGTCTCGCACTCTCGCTGCAGGCGCGACGATGACGCCCGCCGCGCGCGATCGCAACCTCGGCCGCGTCCGCGATCTCACGGCGGGCGTCGCCGGTGCGTCGCTCGCGGCATGCGGCCTCTTCGCCGGGCTCGCGGCGAGTGCGACGAAGCACGTCGTTGCGACGACGCCGGCCGCGTCGACGCGGCAGAAGCAGCCGGCGACGACCACCACCACCACCACCACCACCGCCGCCGCCACCACCACCGCGACGACGACGACCACGCCGTCGCTCTCCGCTCCGGCCTCGGCGCCGGTGCAGACATACGCGCCACCGGTGGCGTCGTCGGGCGGCTCGTAGCGCAGTAGCCTCCCTCCGTGCTCCTCATCCGCGACCTCGCGCAGGCGGTCTCGCCCGCCGGGCGCGCCGCGCCGCTGCGCGGCCGCGCGCTCGCAGACGTCGACGTGATCGAGGACGCGTACGTCCTCTGTTCGGACGCGACGATCGAGGCGGTGGGTCGCATGCGCGACCTGCCGTCGTTCGGGGGCGACGTCGTCGAGGTCGACGGCCGAGGCCTCAGCGCCGTCCCGGGGCTCGTCGATTGCCACACGCACGCGGCCTTCGGGGGCGACCGCGTCGAGGAGTTCGCGCTCCGCGCCGCGGGTGCGTCCTACGAGGAGCTGCACGCGCACGGCGGCGGCATCCTCGCGACCGTTCGCGCGACGCGCGCGGCCGGCGAGGAGGGTCTCCGAACGGCCGTCGAGCGGCATCGCGGCTGGATGCTGCGGCATGGGACGACGACGTTCGAGGCGAAGTCGGGCTACGGGCTCGACCGAGACACCGAGCTCGCGTCACTGCGCGCGATCCGCGCGGCCGGAGGCGTGCCGACGTGGCTCGGCGCGCACGCCGTTCCGCCCGAGTTCGAGGACGCCGACGCGTATCTCGACTTCGCGCTCGCCGAGGTGCTGCCCGAGGCGGCGGCGATCGCCGAGGCGGCGGACGTCTTCCTCGAGCGCGGTGCATTCGACGCTGCGCAAGCGCGGCGCTATCTCGCGGCGTGCCGCGACGCTGGGCTCGCGCTCCGCCTCCACGGCGACCAGTTCACGGAGCAGGGAGCGGTTCCGCTCGCGATCGAGCTCGGTGCGCGCTCCGTCGACCATCTCGAGGCGACGGGCGAGGACGGGATCCGCGCGCTTGCGGCGAGCGAGGTGACGGCGGTCGTGCTGCCCGCGAGCGCGCTCTTCCTCGGCCGGCCGATGCCGCCGGCGCGCGCGCTGGCCGACGCCGGCGCCGCGGTGGCGCTCGCGACGGACTTCAATCCCGGCAGCGCGTTCTGCGAGAGCCTGCCGCTGTGCTGCTCGCTCGCGGCGACCCAGATGAAGCTCGCCCCGGCGGAGGCGCTCGCGGCCTGCACGGTGAACGCGGCGCACGTGCTCGGCCGCGCCGACCGCATCGGCAGGCTCGCCCCCGGCTACCGCGCCGACGTCGTCCTGCTCGATGCGACCGACTGGCGGTATCTCGCCTACCACCTCGGCGGCGACATCGTGACCCGGGTCGTCGTCGGCGGCGAGCTACGCTAGCGACCCGATGCCGACGAGGAAGCAGAAGCGCCGCGACCTGAAGGCGAAGCGGCACGAGTACGAGTTCGTCTACGTCGACGACGACGGGAACGAGGTCGAGGCGCCCGAAGAAGGGGAGGCCGCCCCGGCGAAGAGCCGCGACGGCGCGAAGCCCGCGGCGAAGAAGACCGCGGCGCCGGCACGCAACGCGCGCGGGCGCACGCCGCAGCCGCCGTCCTGGCAGCGGGCGGGCCGCCGGGCGGTCATCCTCGGGGCGGTCGTCTTCGTCCTCTTCACGTTCACCGCGCGCAAGGGGCACAACGCCTACCTCACCGCGCTCGTGCCCGCCGTGATCTACACGGTCCTCTTCATCCCGTTCACGTACGCGATCGACCGCTTCGCCTACCGGCGCTACCAGGCGCGCGAGCAGGGCGGCGCGACGCCCAAGAAGCGGTAGCCCGGCCCGGCACGAGCCGCCGGTGTCCGCAGAGGCCCTCGTTACACTCGCGCACATGCCGCTCGTCGTGGACACATACCCGCTCGGCTCGTTCCAGGCGAACTGCTACGTCGTCCGGACGGGGCGCGGAGCAGCCGAGGCGGCGGTCGTCGACCCGGGCGCGGACGCCGCACAGCTGCGGCTCGAGCTCGCCGGCATGGGGACGAGCTGCGCGGGGATCCTCGTCACGCACGCCGATGTGGACCACATCGGCGGCGTCGCCGACCTCGCGGAGGGGACCGGCGCGGAGGTGTGGGCGCCCGCGGGAGAAGCCGACGCGCTGCGCGAGGGCGTCACCCGCGGCGGGATGCGCGTCCGGCCGCACGATCCCGCCCACGTCGTCGCGGGCGGCGACGCGCTCGCCGTCGCCGGCATCGACTTCGACGTCGTCGACGTCCCCGGGCACTCCTCGGGGCACATTGCCTTCCACACCCAGGGCTTGCTCTTCAGCGGCGACCTCCTGTTCGCGAGCTCGGTCGGCCGCGTCGACCTTGCCGGCGGCGACTGGGACGCGCTGCTCGCATCGGTGCGCGCGCTCGTCGAGCGCTTTCCGGCGGAGACCGTCGTCTACCCCGGGCACGGACCGGCGACGACGCTCGGAGCGGAGCTCGCGCGCAATCCCTTCCTCGCGGAGCTGCGCGCCTGATGGCGCGTCTCGAAGCGCCGCGCGGCACGCACGACATCCTCCCGTCCGATCAGCCGCTCTGGCAGAAGGTGACGGGGGAGATGGAGCGCCTGTGCGCGCTCTACGGCTACCACCGCATCCAGACGCCGGCGTTCGAGGACACCGATCTGTTCGCGCGCACGTCCGGCGCGGGCTCCGACATCGTGCAGAAGGAGATGTACACGTTCGAGGACCGCGCTGGCCGCTCGCTCACGCTGCGCCCGGAGGGGACGGCGCCGATCTGCCGCGCGTACGTCGAGCACGGCATGCACCGCGACCCGCAGCCGGTGAAGATGTACACGATCGCGCCGATGTTCCGGTACGCGGCGCCGCAGCGCGGCCGCTACCGCGAGCACTGGCAGCTGTCGTTCGAATGCATCGGCTCGGCCGATCCCGCGGTCGACGCCGAGATCATCCAGTACTACGACACGCTCCTGCGCAGGCTCGGCATCACGCGCTTCGAGCTGCAGCTGAACTCGATCGGCGACCGTGAGTGCCGACCGGCGTACATCGCCCGCCTGAACGAGTGGCTCGACGCGCACGCGGACGTCCTCGACGAAGATGCGAAACAGAAGCGCGTGACGAGCCCGCTGCGCGTCTTCGACGTGAAGAACGAGAGCGTCCGTGCCGCGCTCGCGGACGCTCCGAAGATCGGCGACTCCCTCTGCGACGCCTGCCGCGAGCACTTCGCACGTGTCCGTCACCACCTCGACGAGTACGGCGTGCCGTACACCGTCGTGCCGACTCTCGTTCGCGGCATCGACTACTACACGCGCACGACCTTCGAGTTCATCGGGCCCGACGAGAGCACGCAGGGCTCGTCCATCTGCGGCGGCGGCCGGTACGACTATCTCGTCGAGGAGATCGGCGGGCCGCCGACGCCGGGCATCGGCTTCGGCGCCGGGATCGAGCGGCTCGTGCTCTCGCTCGAGCTGGAGGGGGTCTCCGCGGACGCGCCGCTGCTCGACGTGTTCTTCGCCTCCGACGGCGTCGTCCCGCCGGCCACGGCGGTCGCGGCGCTCCGTGCCGCAGGCATCTCCGCCGGCCTCGACCACGCCGGGCGCTCGCTCAAGGGCCAGATCTCGTACGGCCAGAAGCACGCGCGGGCGATCGTGCTCGTCGACGCGGACGGCTGGACGCTCCGCCGCAAGGGCGAGCTCGACGTCGCGGTCGACGGGGTCGAGCACCTACGGGAGCTCCTCGCGTGACCTGGCGCGACGTCATGTGCGGCGAGCTGCGCGCGGGCGACGCGGGCCGTCGCGTTACGCTCGCCGGCTGGGCGGACACGCGCCGCGACCACGGCGGGCTTGTCTTCGTCGACCTGCGCGACTTCACCGGCAAGGTGCAGCTCGTCCTCAACCCGGACAAGTCGCCGGACGCCGCGGAGGTCGCGCACGGGGTCAGGAACGAGTTCGTGCTCCAGGCCGAGGGCGAAGTCGTGCGCCGGGCGCCTGAGGCGGTCAATCCGAACATCCCCACCGGGGAGATCGAGGTGCAGGTCGACGCGCTTCGCGTGCTCTCCGCGTCGGAGCCGCTCCCGTTCCAGATCGGCGACGAGACCGTCGACGAGGTCCTCCGGCTGCGCTACCGGTACCTCGACATGCGCGGCGAGCGCATGCAGCGCAACCTGCGTCTCAACCACACGATCATCGGCGCGATCCGTCGCGAGATGGACTCGCTCGGCTTCGTCGACGTCTGGACGCCGAGCATGACGAAGGGCACGCCCGAGGGCGCGCGCGACTTCCTCGTCCCGGTGCGCCTGCAGCCCGGCAAGTTCTACGCGCTCGCGCAGTCGCCGCAGCTGTTCAAGCAGCTGACGATGGTCGGCGGCCTCGACCGCTACTACCAGATCGCGACGTGCTGGCGCGACGAGGATCTCCGTGCCGACCGCCAGTTCGAGTTCCGGCAGCTCGACCTCGAGATGTCGTTCGTCGACCGCGACGACGTGCTCGACGTCATGGAGCGCGCCGTCGTCGCCGCCTTCGAAGGCGTCGGCCGCGAGGCACCGCCGCGGCCGTTCCCTCGGATCCCGTACGCGGAGGCGATCGCCCGCTACGGCTCCGACAAGCCCGACCTGCGGTTCGGCCTCGAGATCGAGGACGCGACCGTGCTGACGCGGGACTCGCAGTTCGGCGTCTTCGCGTCCGCAGCCGCCGTCCGCTACGTCGTCGCGCCGCGTGCGTTCTCGCGCGCCGAGCTCGCGCGCCTCGAGGAGATCGCGAAGGAGTGGGGCGCGAAGGGGCTCGCGTATCTCGTGCGCGACGAGTCGGGCGAGCTGCGGTCGCCGATCGCGAAGTTCCTCGGCGAGGAGGAGCTCGCCGCGTTCGCCGGCGAGCCGGGGACGACGACGCTCTTCGCCGCCGGAGACGAGGACCTCGTCGCGCGCGTGCTCGGCGGCCTGCGCACGCATCTGGGGCGCGAGCTGTCCCTCGCCGAGACCGGCGAAGAGCTCTTCCACTGGGTCGTCGACTTTCCCCTGTTCCAGCGGGACGAGGAGACGGGGCAGTGGACGTTCTTCCACCACCCGTTCACCGCCACCGTGCCCGGAGACGAGGACAAGATCGAGGCCGACCCGGGCGCGGCCCTGAGCCAGCACTACGACCTCATCTGGAACGGCTGGGAGCTCGGCTCCGGCTCGATCCGGATCCACCGGCCGGACGTCCAGCAGGCGGTCTTCCGGACGATGGGCATCCCCGAGGACGAGCAGGAGGCGAAGTTCGGGTTCCTCCTCGAAGCGCTCCGGCTCGGCGCCCCGCCGCACGGCGGCTTCGCGATGGGGATCGACCGGTTCGTCGCGCGGATGGCCGGCGAGCCCGACCTCCGTCAGGTGATCGCCTTTCCGAAGGTGGCGAGCGGCAGCGACCCTCTGACCGGGGGCCCGACGCCGATGCCGGAGCCGGTCCTGCGGGAGCTCGGCATCAAGTCGATCGTCGATTTGGACGACAAATAGAGGCACAGCCAGCCGACGAAGGGTTCATACTTGTCTCGGGCGGGACACCGCCCCTGCCGCAAACAGGAGGCAAGATCGCATGGCAACTGAGGGCCCGGGTCATGCGCCGGCTGCGTCGCAGCTGACGGCGCTCCCGAAGATCGAGGACATCCCCAGCGCCGGAGACGGCCTGGACGCGGACGCCGTCCGCGGGGCCTTCGACGCATTCCGCCGCCATGCCGCGCAGCTGCAGGCGCAGCTCCGCGTGCTCCAGGCCGCCGGCAGCCGCACCTCCGCCGTCGAGCCGTCGGGCCACGCCGTCCGCATGGATGCGCTGCACCTCGTTCGCGCGGCCGCCGAGTTCGCCGACACGATCGAGCGCGACGCCCAGACTGCGTCCGCCGCCCAGCTCTCGCGCACCGAGCAGGAGATCAGCCGGCGCCAGCACGAGCTGCAGGGCCGCGAGGCCGAGCTCGACCGCCAGCGCCAGGAGGGCGAGCGCCAGCGCGCGGAGACGCTCAACGCCGCGCGGAACGAGGCGCGGGAGCTGCTCGCGAAGGCGCAGGCGGACGCGACGCGCGAGCTCCAGGAGGCCGAGGCTCGCGGGAACAAGCTTCTCGAGCAGTCGCGCCACCAGGCGACCGAGCTCACGAACGCGGCCCGCGCCGAGGTCGAGCAGACGCTCGAGTGGGCGCGGTCGCAGGCGCGCAACGTCATCGCGCGGGCCCAGCAGGGCGCCGAGCAGCTGCTCGCCGCCGCCGGGCTCGGGCAGGAGGCGATCGCCGAGGTCGCCGGCGTCATCGTGCGCGCCGCGGAGCAGAGCATGGGGCCGCGCCCGCTGCCGCCGACGGCGGCGATCGCGGGAGCCCCGGTTGCCGTGCCCGACGCGGCTCCCGAGGAGCCCGTCGACACGCTTCCGCCGCCGCCCGTGAGCGGCCCGCCGGCAGCGGCGGACCCGTCCGACCAACAGTCTTAGGCTTCTACACATGCCGACGCCGCTCTTCGGTCGCCGCACCGCAGTCGAGTGCGCATTCCTGGTCGTCGTCCCGTTCGCGGCGTGGAAGGCCGGCGCGAGCATCGTCTGGATCATCGCCCCCGCCGCGCTCGCGTACCTCCTCGTCCTCGCGATCGAAGTCGTCCTCTGGCGTCGCACCGAGCGGCCGATCCCTGCTGCGGCCACGGCCGCCGAGCCGGAGGCGGAGCGAGCGGCGCCACCGGCGGTAGAGCACGTCCGCGTATTCCGCGCCGAGCCCGAGCCCGAGCCCGTGCGTGTGGAGCCGGAGCCCGTCGCGGCCGCCGAGCCGGAGCCGGAGCCGGTGCCGGAGCCGGAGCCTGTCGCGGCGGAGCCGGTGCCGGTGCCCGAGCCGCCCCGCCTCGCATCCGTCCCCGAGCCGGAACCTCAGCCCGAGCCCGTCCCTCCACCGGCGCCGCCGGCCCCGGTCGCCCAGGTCGTCCCGATCGGGGCGACACAGGCGCCGAGGCAGTGGAACATCTGGGATCTCGAGCAGCTCGCCCGCGAGCACGCCCCCGCCGACGATCCGATCGCCGCCGAGGAGCGGTCGTTCCTCCTTCTGTACCTCCGTGACTTCGCCGGCGCCGACGGCCTGCTCCCGGTGGACTTCGACGACCTCGTCCGGCAGAGCTTCGGCGCCCTAGTCGCGAACCGGTGACGGCAGCCGCGCGGCGCGTCGCCTCCCTGGCGGCGGTCGCCGTCCTCGCGGTCGCGGTCGCGCTCTACCTGTCGCATCGTGGGAGCCACAGCGCGCTTCCCGCCGGCGCCGGCCCGTGGCACACGGCGCTCGCCGGGGCGTACTCGCCGCCGGCGCGGACGAACTGCGGCGTCACCGTCGACGCGGGCACGGTCGGCGTCGGGCATCCCGTCCTGCCCTGCGGCGTCGAGCTCTACCTCCGCTACGGCGACCGGACGGTGCTCACGCGCGTCATCGACCGCGGCCACGTCGGCCCGAGCCGGGGGCTCAACCTGACGCCCGCGCTCGCCACGCTCCTCGGCGTGACGGGGACGCAGCCGCTCGAGTGGAGGTTCGTCAGATAGGCTGCGGGCGGGTCCGGGCCGAATGGTGAACCAACAGCACCATAAAGGGAGCCCGCGTCCGGTCTTGACCGGCAGGGCACCCACCTGAGAAATCAGGTTCCCTAGGCTCGGACCCAATACTTTCCCGATGGAGACGTTCGGAGACTCCACCCGCAACGGGGAGTGGGCGGCGGTGCGGCTCGTCGTCGACGGCGACCGGATCGTCGAAGCGGACGCTCCCGGGCTCGCCCGGCCGCTGGCCGGCCTGACGTTGCTCGAGGCGGCCGCGGTACCCGGCGACACGCTCGCCGCGGATGCGCTCGCGAACGCGCTCGGCCCCGTCTTCCGCGCCGCGCCGCGCGCCGGCCGCACCGCCGTTGCGATGAGCGGCGGCGTCGACAGCGCCGTGGCGCTGCTGCGCGCGCTGCCTGATGCGGTCGGAGTGACGCTTCGCCTCTGGCTCGATCCGGAAGGGCCGAGCGCCGAGCGCGCATGCTGCTCGCCCGACGCGGTGCTCGCCGCGCGCGCGACGTGCCACCGGCTCGGCGTGCCGCACGTGACGCTCGACCTGCGCGAGGAGTTCCGTGCCGCCGTCGTCGCACCGTTCGTCCGCGGGTACGCCGACGGCCGGACGCCGAACCCGTGTATGGGCTGCAACGGCGCGTTCCGCTTCCACGAGCTGCTCGCCTTCATGGAACGTGCAGGCTGCGACCGGTTGGCGACGGGCCATTACGCGCGCATCGTCGAACACAACGGCCGCACGCTCCTGGCGCGAGGCGCGGCGGCGGCCAAGGACCAGTCGTACATGCTCGCGCAGCTCGATCCCGCCCTGCTCGATCGCGTCTGGTTCCCGCTCGGCGACCAGGACAAGGAAGCGACGCGCGCCGAAGCGGAGCGCGCCGGCCTGCAGGTCGCGCGCAGGGCGGAGAGCCAGGAGGCGTGCTTCCTCGCCGGCGACGACTACCGCGCGTTCCTCTCCCGCCGTGGCCTCGACGAGCGTCCGGGGGCGATCGTCGACGTGGCCGGCCGTGAGCTCGGCGTCCACAGCGGCGCGTGGCGGTTCACGCCCGGCCAGCGGCGCGGGATCGGCGTCGTCGCCGAACACCCGCTCTACGTCATCGACACGGACGCCGCGGCGAACGCGGTCGTCGTCGGGCCGCACGAGGCGCTCGCCCGCCGGCGGGTCCGGGCGACGGGCAGGCTGTACGCGCCCGTGTCGCGTGTCGACGCGAAGCTCCGGTACCGGTCACCGGCCGTTGCTGCGCGGGTCTCCGAGACGGCCGACGGCTTCGAGCTCGAGCTCGACGAGCCCGCATACGGGGTCGCTCGAGGTCAGGCAGCCGTTCTCTACGAAGGCGACGCCGTCGTCGGGTGCGGGACCGTGGGCGAGACGGCGGATCGCTAGGATCGGAGCGGAATGCTCGTCGCCGCATTCACGTGGGGGGATCTCTGGCGACTCGCGCTCGCGGTCTTCCTCCTCGCCGTCGGCCTCGCCGCCGCGTACCTCCTCGTCCGCCTGGGCGGAACCGTTGGGCGCCTCTCCGCGTTCATAACGGGAGCCGAGCGGGAGATCCTCCCGGTCATCAACAAGGTCGGAGGGAGCGTGGACCGCGTCAACAGCCAGCTCGACAAGGTCGATCGGATGACCGACAGCGCCGTCGACGCCGTCGAGAGCGTCGACACCGCAGTGCGCACGGTGAGCAACGCCGTCACGCGTCCGGTCCAGAAGGTGTCCGGCTTCGCCGCCGGCGTCAGCTACGGCGCCGCCGACTTCAAGGCGAAGCACGACTGGAAGCACGCAGTCCAGGCGGGCAAGGACGCAGCGGCGCGGCGGGAGCAGGAGCTCACCGACGAGCTGCGCGACGCGGACGCCGACGCATGAGCGACGAGATCACGCTCATCGTCCCCGCGCAGGAGGACTTTCGCCCGGTCGTGCATCTCGTCGTCGGCGGCCTGGCGGTGCGCCTCGATCTCACCATCGACGCGCTCGAAGACCTGCAAGTCGCCCTCGACGCGCTCCTGTCGGTGCGCGACGACGCGGGCGACGTCACGATTCGCCTGCGGATCGGCGACAGCGCCATCCACGCCACGGTTGGACCGCTGCCGCTCGCGGTGCTCGAGGATCTCGAGCGGGAAGGCCCAGAGCTCGGCCTGCGTCGCGTGCTGGAGACGGTGTGCGAGACGGTCGAGATCGAGGAGCGCAACGGCGAAGCATGGGTCGAGCTGTCGAAGCAGACAGCCGCGCCCGCGCCCGCTGGGGGGTAGACGTGCCGAGACTCGACGACAAGATCCTGCTCAGGCGCTATCACGAGCACGGCGACCTGCAGGCCCGCGAGCAGCTCATCGAGCAGTACATGTCGCTCGTCCGCTCGCTCGCCCGGCGCTACTCGTACCGCGGCGAGCCGCTCGACGATCTCGTCCAGATCGGCGCGATCGGGCTCATCAAGGCGATCGACCGCTTCGACGTCGACCGCGGCGTCGAGCTGACGACGTACGCGACGCCGAACATCATCGGCGAGATCAAGCGGCACTTCCGCGACAAGGGGTGGGCGGTCCGCGTTCCGCGCGGGCTGCAGGAGCTCAACGTCCAGCTGTCGCGGCTCGTCGAGCAGCTCACGGTGCAGTTCGGGCGCTCGCCGACGATTCCCGAGCTCGCGGTCGCGTCCGGCGCACAGGAGGAGGAGGTGCTCGAGGCGCTCGAGTCCGGCCGCGCATATTCGTGGCTCTCCCTGTCTCCCGGGAGTGGCGGCGACGGCGAGGACGACCTCGATCCGCTCGAGTCGATCGGCACCGAGGAGCACCAGTACGAGGTGTCCGAGGATCGCGTCGTGCTCGCGCCCGGCTTCCGCGCGCTCGACGAGCGTGAGCGGAAGATCCTCCAGCTCCGGTTCTTCGACGGGCTCACGCAGTCGCAGATCGCGCAGCAGGTCGGCATCTCGCAGATGCACGTGTCGCGCCTCATCCGGCGCTCGCTCGAGAAGATCCGCGTCGAGATCGCGGTGGACGGGTCCGAGGCTACGGGCTTGCGAAGCCGAGATTGAGCAGCCGCGTCGCGTCGACGTACATATTCGGCGCATTGAGCACGACCGCGATCAGCGTGCGGCCGTGGCGGGTGGCGGAGACGGCCAGGCAGTCGCCGGCCTTGTGCGTGTACCCGGTCTTGATCCCGTCGGCGCCCGCGTAGGAGCGCAGCATCAGGTTGTTGTTGATGTAGATCTTCGAGTACGTCGGGGCGCTCCAGGGGACGTGGATCTCCTTCGTCCTCACGATCCGGTCGAAGCGCTCGTTCCGCATCGCCACGCGTGAGAGCGACGCGATGTCCCACGCGCTCGAGTAGTTGTCGCGATCGACGACGCCGCTCGGCGAGATGAAGTGCGTGTCGCGCAGCCCCAGGCGCCGGGCCTCGTCGTTCATCTCGCGGACGAACGTCCACTTGTCGCCCCCGGCCGCGATCGCGAGTGCGAGCGCATCGTCGTTCCCCGAGTAGAGGAGCAGCGAGTAGAAGAGCTTCCACGCCTTCACCTTCTCGCCGGCGCGCAGCCCCTCGCGCACGAGCGGGACCCGCGGGACGGACTTGTCGACGGTGACGATGTCGTCAGGCCCGAGCTTCTGCAGCGCGAGCAGCGCCGTCATGATCTTCGTCAGCGACGCGACCCGGAGGCGCTCATGGGCGTTCTGGGCCCACACGACGCGTCCCGTCCCCGCGTCGACGACGATCGCCGCGGCGGCGCTGAGCTTCGGAGTGAACACGTGCCGCACGAGATCGTCGCCGGAGAGCAGGTGCTCGGGGGCGAGCGGCACGACGGCCGTCGCCTTCCGCACCGTGTGCGGCACGGTCGCCGCCGGGTGGTGAACCGCCGGTGGGTCGGCCGCGGGCGGGCGCGACGACGGCCGCCGGGCGCCGACCCAGGCGCCCGCAAACGCGGCCACGCACACGAGGACGAGAACCGGGACCAGCCGCCTCTGCCGGTACCGATAGCGCTTCCGGCCGGATCGCACCCGTCGAGCATACGTTCGGTTCCGGAGGCCGCCCTCTTACAATGGCCGCCGTGCGCACAACGGCGGAGATCCGCGAGGGATTCCTCTCGTACTTCGAGTCACAAGGGCATCTCCGGCGTCCGTCGGCGTCGCTCGTCCCGCGTGCGGACGACCGCTCGACGCTGCTGACGACCGCCGGCATGCAGCCGCAGATGCCGTTCTTCCTCGGTCGTGAGAAGCCGCCGGCGCTGCTGACGACGACCGCCCAGAAGTGCTTCCGCACGCCCGACATCGACGAGGTCGGCCTCGACACGTACCACCTGACCTTCTTCGAGATGATGGGCAACTTCTCGTTCGGGCAGTACTTCAAGGAGGGCGCGATCGCATACGCGACCGAGTTCGTCCGCGACCGCCTGCAGCTCGACTGGGACCGGATCTGGGTCAGCGTGCACGCCGGCGACCCGGAGCTGAAGCTCGGCCCCGACGAGGAGGCGATCCGGCTCTGGGAGGCGATCGGCATCCCGCCCGAGCGCATCGTCCCCCTGCCGTCGTCGGAGAACTTCTGGTCGGTCGGCGGCCCCGGCCCGTGCGGGCCCGATTCGGAGATCTACTACGACTTCGGCGCGGAGAGCGGCTGCGGCGAGGCCGACTGCAAGCCCGGATGCACACGCTGCGAGCGCTTCCTCGAGTTCTGGAACCTCGTCTTCATGGCGTACGAGCTCCACCCCGACGGGACGCTCACCGACCTGCCCGCGCAGAACGTCGACACGGGTCTGGGGCTCGAGCGCACCGCGCGCATCGTGCAGGACGTGCCGTCGGTCTACGACACCGACGGCTACCAGACGATCATGCGCTGGGTCGCATCGATGTCCGGCGTCGCCTACGGCGACTCGGTCGACGCGACGAAGGCGCACCGCGTCCTCGCCGACCACGGCCGCGGCATGACGTTCCTCGTCGGCGACGGCGTGACACCTTCGAACGAAGGGCGAGGCTACGTCCTGCGCCGCGTCATTCGCCGCGCCGCGCAGCACGGCCTCCGCATCGGCATGCAGGCGCCGTTCCTCGCCGGCCTCGCCGACGCGGTGATCGAGCAGATGGGCGACGCGTATCCGGAGATCCGCGAGCATCGCGACGAGATCCGGCAGGTGCTGTCCGCGGAGGAGACGCGGTTCGCGGAGACGCTCGAGCGCGGCATGGCGATCTTCGAGGAGGCGGCCGCGAAGGGCGAGATCACCGGCGACGACGCGTTCACCCTGCAGGCGACGTACGGCTTCCCGGTCGAGCTGACGCAGGAGCTCGCACGCGAGCGCGGCCTCGGCGTGAACGACGAGGAGTTCACGCGGCTCAACGAGCAGCACCGCGAGATCTCGCGGCGCACGAGCGGCCTCCAGGTCGACGTGCGCTTCCCCGGATCGCCGAAGACGGAGTTCGTCGGCTACGAGTGCACCGAGGTGACGACCGCCATCGTCGCGTTCGCAGACCTCGGCGGCGGGCTCTTCCAGGCGAAGCTCGAGCGGTCGCCCTTCTACCCGGCGGGCGGGGGCCAGGTGGCGGACACCGGCGTCATCCGCAGGCAGGACGGTGCCACGGCGGAGCTCGTGGAGGCGATCCGGCTCGAGGACGACCAGGAGCTCGTCTTCCGCGGCGAGGGCTTCGCGGAGGGCGACCGGGTCACGGCGATCGTGCCGTGGAGCATCCGCTTCCCGACGATGGCGAACCACACGGCGACGCACCTTCTGCACGAGTGCCTGCGCGAGGTCCTCGGCGACCACGTGAAACAGGCGGGATCCGCGGTGCGGCCGGACAAGCTCCGCTTCGACTTCACGCACCCGCAGGCGCTCACCGCGGAGGAGCGGACGGAGGTCGAACGGCGTGTGAACGAGCGCGTGTTCGCGAACATGCCCGTGCGCATCTACGAGACCCCGATCGCCGAGGCGCGGAAGCTCGGCGCGATGATGCTCTTCGGCGAGAAGTACGGCGAGGTCGTGCGCGTCGTCGACATAGACGGCTGGTCGCGCGAGCTGTGCGGCGGCACCCACGTCCGCTCGACCGCCGAGATCGGCCCGTTCGTCATCCTCGGCGAGAGCTCCGTCGGCGCCGGCGCGCGCCGCGTCGAGGCGGTCACAGCGGGTGAGGCCTTTGCGCTCCTGGAGGAGCGCGCCCGCGAGGCGGACGACCTGCGCGCCGAGCTCGAGCGCCTCCGGCGCGAGTCGAGGCAGCCGAAGAAGGATGCAGCGGCCCAGTACGAGATCACCGACCGCGTCGACGGCGTCGTGTTCGCGCAGGCCGCCGATCTCCAGCCCGGTCCGCTGCGCGACCTCTCCGACCGGATCCGTCAGCAGGAGAAGGCGGACGGCGCGATCGTCGCCGCCGTCACCGACGGCCGCGTGCACATCGTCGTCAACGTCGCCGAGAGCGTCGGCCTCGACGCTGCGAAGCTCGCGAACGAGATGGGGCAGATCGTCGGTGGGCGCGGCGGCGGCAAGCCGACGATGGCGCAGGCGGGCGGGAACGTCCCGGCAGGCATCCCGGGTGCGTTCGCGGCGGCAAAGAAGGCGCTCGCGTGAAGGCGATGGCTCTCGACTTCGGCGCCGCGCGCACCGGAGTCGCGGTCTCCGATCCCACCGGCATCGTCGCGCGGCCGCTCTGCGTCGTCGAGCGCGCCGCCGGTCAGGCCGGGCTCGCGGAGCTCGTCCGGCTCGTTGCCGACCAGGAGGTCGAGACCGTCGTCGTCGGCCATCCGCTGACCCTCCGCGGCGAGCGGGGCGAGCAGGCGCGTGCGACCGAGCGCTTCGCGGCGGCTCTGCGCGCGCAGCTCGACGTGCCGGTCGTCCTCTTCGACGAGCGCTTCACCACCGACCTCGCACAGCAGAGCCCGTCCGACTCGTCCGAGGACGCGCGTGCGGCCGCCCATCTCCTCTCCAGCTATCTCGAGTGGTCCACGTCCGCCCGGCGCTAGCGGCCACGGCGCTCGTGCTCGCTCTCGCAGCCGCCGGCTGCGGCGGTGGGAGCACGCCCGCGACGACGACGGCGCCTCCGCCGCCGAAGCCGTTCCGCGTCGTCTTCCCCGAAGGCTTCACGCGCGCGCAGATGGCGCAGCGCGTGCAGGTCGTCGCGAAGATCGCGTTCCACGAGAAGCACGTCCATCCGAAGCTCTCGGCACGGACGTATCTCGCCGCGACCGGCCCGCGCCGCATCCCCGGCTTCGGCGCGCAGAAGCGCAAGCTCGAGGGCTTTCTCTTTCCGGCGACGTACGACTTCCTGAAGAACACGACGTCGAGGCAGCTCGTCCATGCGCAGCTGCAGGCGTTCGCCGAGAATTGGAGCCACGTCGGCCTCGCGTACGCGAGGTCGAAGAACCTCACGCCGTACGACGTCCTCACGATCGCGTCGATCATCGAGCGGGAGGCGGTCGTTCCGAGCGAGCGCAAGCTCGTCGCGGCCGTCATCTACAACCGGCTGCGCGCGCACATGCCGCTCGGCATGGACTCGACCATCCGCTACGGGCTCGACGTCCCCGGGACGAAGCCGCTGCTCGAGTCGGACCTGAACAGCGACAACCCGTACAACACGCGGAAGTTTCCCGGCCTGCCGCCGACCCCGATCGCGAATCCCGGGCTGGCCTCGATCGAGGCGGCGGCGCATCCGGCGCACGTCGACTATCTGTATTTCGTCCGCAAGCCGGACCACCGGCACCACTACTTCACCGCCAACTACGACGACTTCGTCAACCATGAGCACCTCTACGGCTACTGATGTGACCACGTACGTCGCACTGCTCGGCCATCCGGTCGCGCACTCGCTCTCGCCGAGGATGCAGAACGCGGCGTTCGCGGCGCGCGGGCTCGACTGGCTCTATGTCGCGCTCGACGTGCCGCCCGAGCGACTGGAGGAGGCGGTGCACGGGCTCGACGCGCTCGGCTTCGCCGGCGCGAACGTCACGGCGCCGCACAAGCTCGCCGTCGCGAGGATCGTCGGAGCGGACGTTCCCTCGGTGAACACGCTCGTCGGCGCGACGGGCTACTCCACCGACACGGCGATCCTCGCCGGCCTCGACGCCGACCGCCCCGTGATCCTCGGGGCCGGCGGCGCGGCCGCGGCCTTCCGGCACGCGCTCCCGCACGCGCGCGTCTTCTCGCGCAGAGGCGAATGGCCGCCCGACGCCCGCGGCGCCGACCTCGTGATCAACGCGACGCCGGTCCGAGACGAGGTCCTCGTCGAGCTGGGGGCAGGCCAGACGCTCGTCGACCTGCCGTACCCGCGCACGGCGACGGCCGAGGCGGCGGAGGCATCCGGGGCCCGCGTGCTCGACGGCCTCGAGGTGCTCGCCGCACAGGGCGCGGCCTCCTTCGAGCTCTGGACCGGCGTGCCGGCACCGGTTGCGGTGATGCGCAGGGCACTAGGGCTCCCTGCCGAGAGCCCTGGAAGCGGAGGCGCCGAGTGAATCGCCGCTTCCTCTGTTGGTCGGCGTCGCAAGCGAACGCCTAGGCTTGCCTGCGTGACGCTTGAACTGGCAACGGCGGGCGAGTCGCACGGCCCTGCGCTCGTCGCGATCCTCTCCGGACTCCCGGCCGGCCTCGTCCTGGACAAGGCCGCGGTCGACGCCGACCTGCGCCGCCGGCAGCAGGGCTACGGCCGGTCGCCGCGGCAGCAGATCGAGACCGACGAGGTCGACGTGCTCGCGGGGCTGCGGCACGGACGGACGCTCGGCACGCCGCTCGCGCTCGTCGTCCGCAACCGCGACCACAAGAACTGGACGTGGGGGATGGCGCCGTGGCCGCCCGAGGGCGAGCCGGAGGGCAAGGGGACGAAGCCGGTGACACTGCCGCGCCCCGGTCACGCCGACCTCGCGGGCGTGCAGAAGTTCGGCCTCGCCGACGTCCGCGACGCGCTCGAGCGCGCGTCCGCCCGCCACACCGCGGTGCACGTCGCCGCCGGCGCGGTGGCGAAGTCGCTCCTCGCCGAGATCGGGATCGCCGTGCGCGGCGTCGCGCTGCCGGAGGCCGGCGCGGACGAAGCCGCGGTCGATGCGGCGCGCAAGGATCGAGACACGCTCGGCGGCACGGTGGAAGTACGCGCGCAAGGTGTGCTTCCGGGGCTCGGCTCGTACGCGCGGAAGGAGGACCGGCTCGACGCGCGGCTCGCCGCGGCGCTCATGGGCATCCAGGCGGTGAAGGGCGTCGAGGTCGGCGACGGCTTCGCGCTCGCGCACATGCGCGGCTCCGAGGCGCATGACGAGATCGGCCCGGACTTGCAGCGCACGTCGAATCGCGCCGGCGGCATCGAAGGCGGCATGTCGAACGGCGAGGAGATCGTCGTCCGCGCGGGGATGAAGCCGCTGCCGACGCTCATGAAGCCGCTCGCGTCCGTCGACCTCGAGACGGGGGAGGCGGCGAGCGCGCTCGTCGAGCGCAGCGACGTGTCGGCGGTGGAGGCGCTCGCCGTGGTCGCCGAGGCGGCGGTCGCGTGGGAGCTGGCGCGCGCGGCGCGCGAGAAGTTCGGCGGCGACGCGATCGGCGACTTCGTCGCCGCGTGGCACGCATACGCGGAGCGGATAGCCTGGCCTCCGCGCTAGACAGGCACGTCGCCCTCGTCGGCTTCATGGGCGCGGGAAAGACGACGATGGCGCGCGAGCTCGCGCTCCGGACGCAGCTCAACGTCTCGGAGGCGGACCGGTCGATCGAGCATCAGTCCGGCCGGTCGGTCGTCGAGCTCTTCGCCGAGAGCGAGGCGACGTTTCGCCAGTTCGAGGAACACGTCGTGCGGACGACGCTGCTGAGCAAGCGGCGGCTCGTCGTCGACCTCGGCGGCGGGGCGGTCACCTCGGCGGAGGTCAGAGACGAGCTGCGGAAGCACGCGATCACCGTCTGGCTGGACGTCGACGTCGACACGTGCTGGGAGCGCGTCCGCGGCAGCGACCGGCCGCTCGCGCAGGACGAGGCCGAGTTCCGCCGGCTCTACGAGGAGCGGCGGCCGCTCTACCGCGCCGCGGCGGACGTCGTCGCGCACGACGCCGACGACGTCGTCCTCGCCGCGGCGGGCGTGCACGTCGAGCGCGGCGCCGTGCAGCGCCTCGGCGAGCTCGTCCCGGGCGACGGCGCGGTCGCGCTCGTCTCCGACTCGCACGTGGCGGGGATCCACGGGATGGACGCGCAGCTCGCGCTCGGACCGCGCCTCGCCGAGATGCACGAGCTCCCGCCCGGCGAGGAGGCGAAGACGCTCGCGGCCGTCGACCGGCTGTGGCAGGACCTCCGTCTCGACCGCCGCGGCACGGTCGTCGCGCTCGGCGGCGGCTGCACGACCGACGCGGCCGGATGGGCAGCGTCGGCGTATCTGCGCGGCGTCGCGTGGGTGCCCGTCCCGTCGAGCCTCGTCGCTCAGGTCGACGCGGCCATCGGCGGCAAGACCGGCATCGACCTGCCGCAGGGCAAGAACCTCGTCGGCTCGTTCCACTGGCCCGCGCGGACGATCATCGACCCGGCGCTGCTCGGCACGCTGCCCGAGCCGCAGCGGCGCGAAGGGATGAGCGAGGCCGTGAAGACCGGCCTGCTCGCGGGCGAGCCCCTGTGGGAGCTTCCCGACGACGAGCTCGTCCGCCGCTGCGCGGCGTTCAAGTCGGCCGTCTGCCTCCGCGACCCGCGCGACGAGGGCGAGCGGGCGATCCTCAACCTCGGCCACACGTTCGCGCACGCGCTCGAGGCTGCGGCCGGCTACGAGGGCGTGACGCACGGCCGGGCGGTCGCGCTCGGCCTGCTCGCGGTGCTCCGCCTGTCCGGCCGGGACATCGGCCAGGTGGAGGAGATCCTCCGGCCTACCCCGGTGCACGTCGACCGCGAGCGGGCCTGGCAGGCGATGCAGCGGGACAAGAAGGCGATCGGCGGCGAGCTGCGCCTCGTCCTCCTCGGCGACGACGGCCCGCGCTGGAACGTCCCGGTGCCGGCCGACGAGGTGCGCCGCGCCCTCGACGAGCTGATCGCGTAGATTCGCTGCCCGTGCGCGTCATCGTCCTCAACGGCGTCAACCTCAACATCCTCGGCCGCCGCGACCCGAAGGTGTACGGCGGCCTCTCGATCGCCGAGCTCGAGAACCAGATCTACCAGTGGGGCCGCGAGATGGAGCTGAACGTCCAGTGCCGCCAGACGAACAGCGAGGGCGAGTTCATCAAGTGGTGCCACGACGCGCACGACAACACCGACGGGCTCGTCGTCAATCCCGGCGCGTGGACGCACTACGCGTGGTCGATCCACGATGCACTCGAGTCGCTCGGGATCCCGATCGCCGAGGTGCACCTGTCGAACGTCGACCAGCGCGAGGAGTGGCGGCGGACGTCGGTGATCGCCGACGTCGTCGCCGCGCGGTTCATCGGCCACGGCCCCGACGGCTACCGGATGGCGCTCGAATTCATGAAGGAGCACGTGTGACCACACGCATCGCCCGCCTGCGCGAGCGGCTCGAGGAGCCGCTCCTCGTCACGAACCTCGTCAACATCCGCTACCTCTGCGGGTTCGACAGCTCGAACGCCGCACTGCTCGTCGAGCAGGAGCGCGTCCGCCTCTTCACCGACTTCCGGTACATCCACTCCGCGCACGAAATCGAGGAAGTGGAGGTCGTCGAGACCCGGCGCTCGCTCGTCGCCCACCTCGCGGAGATGCTGACGGGGCGCGTCGCGTTCGAGACGGTCCTTCCGTACGCGCAGTACGAGACGCTTGCAGGCGGCGGGCTCGAGCTCGTGCCGCGCAGCGGCGTCGTGGAGGGGTTGCGGGCGGTGAAGGACGAGGACGAGCTCGCGCTGCTGCGGCGGATCTGCGCGATCACCGACCGCGTGTACGAACGCCTGCTCGACGTCCCGTTCGTCGGACGCCGTGAGCGCGAGGTCGCGTGGGATCTCGCCGGGCTCTTCCACGACGAAGGCAGTGAGAACATCGCGTTCGAGCTCATCGTCGGCTCCGGCCCGACCGGCTCGCACCCGCACGGCCGCGCCGGAGAGCGGAAGATCGGGGTGGGGGAGCTCGTCGTCGTGGACGCGGGCTGCTCGATCGACGGCTACTCGTCCGACTACACGCGCACGCTCGCGACCGGGCCGCTCGACGCGGAGGCGAAAGAGGCATACGCGGTCGTGCTCGCCGCGCAGGAGGCGGCGCTCGAGGCGATGCGCGCCGGCGTTCCCGCGATCGAGGTCGACGCGACTGCACGGCGCGTCATCGACGGGAGCCCGTTCGCAGGGAAGTTCGGGCACGGGCTCGGACACGGTCTCGGTCTGGACGTGCACGAGGCTCCGCGGATGTCACCGGAGACGAGCGACGTCCTCGAGGCCGGGAACGTCATCACGGTCGAGCCGGGCGTGTACGTCGAGGGCAAGTTCGGGATCCGGATCGAGGACGACGTCGTCGTGACCGCGGACGGAATCGAGAACCTCACCGGCTTCCGGAAGGACCTGGTCGAAGTCGGGTAGCCGCCCCTTGACTTTGCCATACAAACTAGAGTAGTTTGTGTGGCAAAGCTACTGGAAGGGGCGTCATGAACGAGTTCGACGCGAGGGAGGCGGCAGCCCTCCTCGAGCAGACGAAGGCCCGCGCGCAGCGCAGCCTCGACCGGAGGCCGCCGCTGCTCGTGCTTCTCGGAGCGGTGCTGTTCCTCGTCGCCTTCGGCGCGGTCTGGTGGTCGGTGCGCCGGCAGCACCCGTACGACGGTCCGGCCGGCTGGTCGCTCGGCGTCCTGTACGGGATCATCGCCGTCTGGATCGTCGCCGTCGTCTTCACGCTGCGGCGTGCGACCACGGGCATCGGCGGCCGTTCCCTGCGGCGGCAGCGTGCGCAGGGAGCTGCCTTCGCGACGGTGTGGACCGCGGTGTACGTATTCCAGGGCGCGTTGCACCACGCCGGCGCGAGCCACGCGATCGCGTACGGCATCTACCCGGCGACGGCTCCGTTCATCATCGTCGGCTCCGCCGCCGCAGCCACCGCGGCCGCGCAGGAGAACTGGCGTGACGTCTGCATCGCGATCGTCGTGATCGTCGTGGCCTGCGGCGCGGCATTTGCGGGAGCGGCGCTGGTGTGGCTCGTCATGGGCGTCGGCCTGTCGGCCGTGCTGCTGTTGGTGGCGGCCATCCAGATCCGGCAGCGCGTCGCCGTGCACGCATGATCGAGGAGCTCGATCCGCTCATCCACGTCCCTGCGCGACTGCGCATCCTGGCGACGCTCGCCGCGCTTCCCGAGGGAGACACGCTCTCGTTCCCGAGGCTGCAGGAGATGATCGGGCTGACGCCCGGCAACCTCATCACGCACCTGCGCAAGCTCGAGGACGCCGGGTACCTCCACACCGAGAAGAGCGGCAACGGCGGCGCCTCCCGTACCACGGTCGAGCTCACGCAGCGTGGACGGGAGGCCCTCGACGTCTACGCCGCCGCGCTTCGCGATCTCCTCGCCGGGGTGTGACGTCCGCGCCGCTACACTCGACCGCCGTGGCCGAGATGGTCGACACGAACCGGTTCAAGAACGGCATGCACATCGAGCTCGACGGGCAGCCGTGGCGGATCGTCGAGTTCCAGCACGTGAAACCGGGCAAGGGCGGCGCGTTCGTGCGCACGAAGCTCAAGGGGCTGGACTCGGGCGCCGTCGTCGACCGCACCTTCCGCGCCGGCGAGAAGTTCCCACGCGTGCACACCGAGACGAAGAACGTGCAGTACCTCTACGACGACGGGAACGACGTCCACTTCATGGACAGCGCGACGTACGAGCAGTTCTCGGTGCCGCACGCCGATCTCGAGGACGAGCTCCCGTTCATGCAGCCGAACGCGACCGTCCAAGTGCTCGAGGTCGACGGCAAGCCGTCGTCGGTGCAGCTGCCGGCGTCGGTCGAGCTCGCGGTCGTCGACACCGAGCCCGGGGTCAAGGGCGACACCGTCTCGAACGTGACGAAGCCGGCGACGCTCGAGACCGGCGCGGTCGTGCAGGTTCCGCTGTTCGTCAACGTCGGCGACCGGCTCAAGGTCGACCCGCACGAGCGGCGTTACATCAGCCGGGCCTAGTCTTTCGTCCGTGATCTGGCGCTCGCTCGTCGTGGCGGGCTACGCCGCCCTCGCGCTCGTCAGCACCTTCGTGCTGCACGGAGGGACGGTCGTCCTCGTCTTTTTCGTCATATGGGGCGGCGTGTGGCTCGTCTTCGGGCTGTTCTGGAGGTGGGCCGACAACGCACGGAGGGCGCTGCTCGAGCGCGGCGGCTCGAACTGACCTGAATGCAGTACGTGCGGGGGAGGCGCCCGATCAGTTCATCGTCCGCTCACGGGCCGATCTGCTTCGACATCACCCGGCATGGGCGTCCCGCGTCGTCCGTTCGTTTCCTCGATCACGGCGTAACCGCCGTTGGCCCAAAAAGAGAGAGCGCGGTCGTTGTTCACGAGGACGCCGAGCCGCATCTCGGACCAGCCTTCGCGTGCGAGCGCGTTTTCGATTGCGAGTGCGGCTTCTCGTCCCAGGCCCTGTCCTTGGGTAGTGCCGTCGATGATCAGCAGTCCGATCCACGGGCAACCCGCGGAATGCGGAACGAGAAGCGCAGCCGTCCCCACCAGGACGCCTTCCTCTCGCCGTCGGATCGCAAGGCACCGGCCATTCTCTCGGCTCGTCTCCGTGTAGAGGTAGCGGTCGACGTCGCCCCGGTCGTACGCGACCTTCGCCTCGGAGGCCCGTAGGTAGTCAGGGTTCGAGTTGAAGACCCTGAGGAAGTGGTCGGGCTCGTCGTCCGGCGACACCGAGCTGATCACCAAGCGGGGCGTTTCGATTCTCACTGCACAACCCTAGGGCGTCGCCGCAACCGCGGCCGCGCACGGACTGTCAAAGAAGCAGTGAACCCGCCAAGGCATCGCGTGCGATGCGTACCAAAGGCGGTGTCGGCTTTGCCGACACCGCTATAAGGTCCCCTGCGTTGCCGACGCTCGCCGACACAACCATCCGCCTGCTCGGACAGGAGCCGCTCGCCGGGCGGATGCCCGCTTCGCAGCAGCTTCGGCTCGCCGAGATCCTCGACACCGCCGGCTTCGCGTACCTCGAGGTGTCGGGCGGCGGATGCTTCGACGCAGCGGTCAAGCGCGGGATCGAAAGCCCGTGGGAGCGCATCCGCGCGCTGAAGGCGCGCGTGAAGACGCCGCTCGGGCTCGCGCTCCGCGGCCGCTTCCTCGTCGGCTCGCGGCCCGTCGACGCCGATTTCGCCCGCCGTTTCGTCCGCTCCGCGGCTGAGAACGGGATCGACGTCTTCCGCCTCCACGACCCGCTCAACGACGTCTCGAACCTCCGCGAAGCGGCCGAGGCGATCGCCGCCGCCGAGCGCGACTTCGAGGCCGGGCTCGTCTACAGCCCCGGGCCGACCGGCGAGGTCGACGTCCTCATCGAGCGCGCGAAGATGCTTCCGGAGCTCGGCGCCGTCCGCGTGCTCCTCCACGACCCGACCGGATCGCTCCAGCCGCACAAGGCGAAGGACCTCGTGGCCGCCCTCGCGGAGGTGAGCGGCCTTCCCGTCGGGATCTACCTCCAGGGGGCGGGCGGCAGCGCGCTCGCGTCGACGCTCGCCGCGGCGGAGGCGGGCGCGCAGCTGATCGCGACCGCGATCTACCCGCTGGCGCTCTCGCTCCACCGCGTCTCCGGCGAGGCGCTCGCGGAAGCGCTCACAGGCATGGGCCTCGACCCGGGCATCGACGTCGCGAAGCTGTGGGAGGCGTCCGATCTCGTCGACGAGCACATCGGCGACGAGCCGGTGGCGCCGCTCGCGCCGCGGGTCGCAGTCCGTGCCGCCGAGCACGACGTGCCGGCGAGCCTCGTCGCCGGCGTCGACGCGACGCTCCGCGCGCAGGGCTCGGGCGACCGTCTCGAAGAGGTGCTCGAAGAGCTCGACCAGATTCGCGCCGAGGTGGGGTGGCCGCCGCTCGCCGCGCCGATCGGGCAGGTGCTCGCCTCGCAGGCGCTGCTCAACGTGCTGTCGGCGAGCCGCTACCTCACGATCGTCGACGAGCTCCGCGCGCTCGTCGCCGGACGATTCGGCACGCCGCCCGGCCCGATCGACCCGGCCGTGCGGCGCGCCGTCGAGCTGACGACCGATCCGGAAAGCGCGGAGGACGCCGTTCCGCGGCTCGCCGACGTGCGCGAGCAGGCCGAGGGCGTCGCCGCGAGCGAGGAGGAGATCCTCCTGCTCGGCCTCTTCGGGGACGACGCGGAACGGCTGCTGCGCGGCATCCGCGGCCGCGCGCGCGGCGACGGCGACGAGCTCGCTGCTGTCGACAAGGCCCGTGCCGAGCGGATCCGGGAGGTCGTGCGCATCGTCCAGGAGACGGGCATCGGCGAGGTCACGATCGAAGAGGAAGGCATGCGCGTGACCGTGCGCGCGACCGCCGACGCGGTGCCCGCGTCCGACTCGCCGCTCGCGCTGCCCGATTTCGGGCCCGCCGAGACGGCGCGGCCGGCGAACGGCAACATCCGCATCGAGTCGCCGATGGTCGGAACGTTCTACCGCGCCGGGCAGCCGGGCTCGCCGCCGTTCGTCGAGATCGGGGACGTCGTCGCGCCGGGGCAGACGCTCTGCATCCTCGAGGCGATGAAGCTCATGAACGAGGTGAAGGCAGAGCTCGAGGCGGTCGTGCGCGCGATCCACGTCGAGAACGCGCAGCCGGTCGAGTTCGGGCAGCCGCTCTTCGACCTCGAGCCCCTCTCGGCCCCGCCTGCGGTCTAGAGCGCGTCGAGCCAGCCGCCGTAGCGGACAGGCGTCCGCGGCGGAAAGCGTGCGTAGGCGTCGTCCTGATCGGTGCCCGGCTCGATGCCCGCGCCGTGCGCGATCGCCGTCTCGTTCACCGTGTAGGCACCGCCGTCCTCGTGCTCCCGCGAGCCGACCCCGAGCACGACGCACGGGCCGCCGACGATCGTGTGCTCCGTGTTCGGAGGGCAGTGGAAGAAGTCCCACTGCCGCAGCGGCCGTTCCTGCCCCTCGACGATGAGCGTGCCGGTGCCGGAGAGGACGAGGAAGTCCTCCTGCTCGGTCTCCCAGTGGTACATCGACATCGGCTCGCCCGGGCCGAGGACGCTCAGGCCGATCCCGAGCTGCTCGAACAGCGTGTCGCCGCCGAAGTTCGAGAACCTGCCCCAGCCTTCGGACTCGAACCAGCGCAGCTCGCGGGCGTTGGCGACGAACCAGCCGTCCCCGGTGCAGACGAGGCCGTGCTCGGTGTCCTCGACGGGAGCCTCTGGGACGTCCATGCACCGGACCATAGACTCTGCGCGTGTTCACGCGTGTCCTGGTCGCCAACCGCGGCGAGATCGCCGTGCGCGTCATCCGCGCGCTGCACGAGCTCGGCATCGAGGCCGTCGCCGTCTACTCGACGGCGGACGAGGACGCGCTCCACGTGCGGCTCGCCGACCGGGCGGTTCGCATCGGGCCGCCGCCGGCGGCGCAGAGCTATCTCAACATCCCGTCGATCATCGCCGCCGCGCAGACGACCGCGTGCGAGGCGGTCCATCCGGGCTACGGCTTCCTCTCCGAGAACGCGGAGTTCGTCCGCATGTGCGAGGCGAACGACCTCGTCTTCATCGGCCCGTCGGCGCACGTGATGGAGCGCATGGGCGACAAGGCGCAGGCGAAGATGGAGATGCGCGCCGCGGGGGTGCCGCTCGTCCCCGGCACCGACGGGGCCGCGACGCTCGCCGAGGCGCGCACGGCGGCGGACGGCCTCGGGTACCCCGTCCTGCTGAAGGCGGCCGCCGGCGGCGGCGGGCGCGGCATGCGCCTCGTCGCCGGCCCCTCCGAGCTGCACATCGCCTACGAGCGCGCGTCGAGCGAGGCGCATGCGGCGTTCGGCGACGGCACGCTCTACGTCGAGAAGGCGATCGCGCCCGCGCGCCACGTCGAGATCCAGGTGATCTGCGACCACGAGGGCGGCGTGCTGACGTGCGGTGAGCGCGAGTGCTCCATTCAGCGGCGCCACCAGAAGCTCATCGAGGAGTCGCCGTCGCCCGCGCTCGACGACGCGTTGCGCGAGGAGATGGAGGCCGCCGCCGAGCGCGCGTGCCGCCACATCGGCTACCGGAACGCGGGCACGTTCGAGTTCCTCGTCGGGCCGGACGGGTCGTTCTCGTTCATCGAGCTGAACACGCGCCTGCAGGTCGAGCATCCCGTGACGGAGCTCGTCACGCAGCTCGACCTCGTGCGCATGCAGGTGCGCGTCGCCGCCGGCGAGCCGCTGCCGATCACCGGACGCGCGCCGCGTTCCGGCCACGCGATCGAGATCCGGATCAACGCCGAGGACCCCGCCCACGGCTTCGCGCCGGCGCCGGGGCGGATCGAGCGCTTCCGCCCGCCGCTCGGGCCCGGCGTGCGCGTAGACACGTTCGTCGCGGACGGCTCCGAGATCCCCCCGCACTACGACTCGCTCATCGCGAAGCTCGTCGTCCGCGACGACACCCGGGCGGCGGCGATCGCGCGTGCGCTGCGCGCGCTCGGCGAGCTCGAGGTGACCGGGGTGCCGACGACGCGTGAGGCGGCGCTCGAGATCCTCGCGAGCGAGGAGTTCGCGAGCGGCCGGTATTCGACGTCGTTCCTCGACGAGGTCGAGCTCGAGGCGGTGGTCGCGTGAAGGTCCTCGCCCCCGACGTGAAGGTGACCGACGGCGCGCTCGCGCAGATCGTCATACGGGCGGCGGAGGGCGTCGACGGCGTGCGCGTCCGGCGGCCGCGGCGCAAGGTGGCGATCGAGGTCGACGGTACGCACGCGCGGGTGGACCTTTCGCTCGCGATCGCGTACGGCAGGGTGCTGCCCGACGTCGCGCGCGACGTGCAGCGGGAGGTCGCGGACGCGCTCGAGCGCATGTGCGGCCTAGCCGTCGACGCGATCGACGTCTCCGTCGAGGAGCTGGACGCGCCGTGAGCGCGGCGATCAGCCGCCGTGAGGCGCGGCGGGCGGCCGTCTTTCTCCTCTACCAGTGGGACGTCACGGAGACGCCCCTCGGCTCGCTGTACGAGGGCGAGGTGGACGACTACACGCGCCGCGTCGCCGAGGCGGTGGCCGCCCACGCCGGCGAGCTCGACGCGCGCATCACCGCAGCGTCCGACGAGTGGACCGCCGACCGGCTCGGCGCCGTCGAGCGCAACGTCCTCCGCGTTGCGGTCGAGGAGCTCGACGCGGCCGAGGTTCCGTACGAGGTCGTGCTCGACGAGGCGGTGACGCTGGCGAAGCGGTATGCGTCCGACGACGCTGGGAGACTCGTGAACGGCATCCTTGGCAGGATCGTGAGGGAGAAGGCGGCATGAACAACGAGGATTCGCTCACCCGCGCCGAGGAGCTGCTGAACCGGCTCGAGGCAGCGCGCGGCGAGCTGGACAGCCTGGCGACCGACGAGAACGCGTCCCCGGAGCGGGCGCTCGAGATCCTCGGCGAGCTGTCGGAGCTCGCGAAGTCGGTGGAGGAGGAGCTGGAGCGCGCACGGCGCGAGGCGGACTCGGATGCCCCACAGCCCTGACGAGCTGAAGTCGCTCGCCGAGGAGGAGCTCGAGCGGCTCGACCTGTGGCACGAGCTGCACGGTCAGGCCGAGTCGGCGCGATACGGGCTCGTGAAGGTGGGCGGCAAGCGTGTGCGGCCGGTGATCGCGCTCGCGGTCGGCGAGGCGCTCGGCGCGCCGCTCGACCAGGTCATGCCGGCGGCGCTCGCGATCGAGCTCGTGCACAACTTCTCCCTCGTCCACGACGATCTGCCCGGGCTCGACAACGACGAGGAGCGGCGCGGAAAGCCGAGCGTCTGGGCCGCGTACGGCGAAGGCACCGCGGTGCTCGCCGGCGACGCGCTCCTCGCCGAGGCGTTCCGTCTCGCGTGCCGGTATCCGTCCTCCGACGTCGCGCGCGAGCTCGCGCAGGCGACGCTCGGGATGATCGGCGGCCAGTACCTCGACACGATGGTGCCGGAGGCCGACCTCGCCGTCGTCCATCGCCTGAAGACCGGCCGCCTCTTCTTCGCGTCTGTGGCGATGGCGCTCTGGGCGGCGGAGCTTCCGCTCGCCGGCCAGGAGCCGTGGCGCGCGTTCGCCGAAGAGCTCGGCCTGCTGTTCCAGATCGTCGACGACATCCTCGACGGCGACGGCTACGTCCTGCTGCACGGCATCGACGGCGCGCGCCGCCTCGCGGACGAGGCCGCGGAGCGCGCCCGCGCGCGACTCGACGAGGTGGCCGCGGACACGAGCGTCCTCCGCGAGATCGTCGACGGACTCGCCGTCCGCACGGTCTGACGCCCGTCGAGCGCGCCCGTACTCTTGCCAGGTGAAGAAACGGCTCGACGTCCTCCTCGTGGAGCGCGGCCTCGCCGAGTCGCGTACGCAGGCGCAGGCGCTCGTGCTCGCGGGGCTCGTGCCGGGCTACGACAAGCCGGGCCAGCAGGTCGACGAAGCTGCGCCGCTCGAGCTGAAGGCCCGTCCGCCGTACGTCTCCCGCGGCGGAGAGAAGCTCGCGCACGCGCTCGATGCGTTCGCCGTCGATCCGGCGGGCCTCGACTGCCTCGACGTCGGCGCCTCGACGGGGGGCTTCACCGACGTGCTGCTCCAGCGCGGTGCGATGCGCGTCGCCGCGGTCGACGTCGGCTACGGGCAGCTGCACGAGCGGCTACGCGCCGACCCGCGCGTCACCGTGCTCGAGCGGACGAACGCGCGCGCGCTGGACGAGCTCCCGTTCGCGCCCCGGCTCGTCGTCTGCGACGTCTCGTTCATCTCCGTGCGTACGGCGCTTCCGCCGGCGCTGAGGCTCGCCGCGCCCGGATGGAACGCGGTCGTCCTCGTGAAGCCGCAGTTCGAGGCGGGCCGGGCCGAGGTCGGCAAGGGCGGCGTCGTTCGCGACCCGGCGGTGCGGGCGCGCGTCGTCCGTGACGTAGCGACGGCAGCGCTCGCCTGGGGGGCGAGCACCGTTTCGGTCGTAGACTCAGGGCTCCCGGGTCCGAAGGGCAACCGGGAGCTCTTCCTCCATCTCGCGCAGGCCGACCACCCGAAGCTCCCCGATGACCTCGACGAGCGAATCGCCGCAGCCGTCCAAGCCTGAGACCGTCGCCGTCATCGCGCACGGGCGCGTCGACGTCCGTCCGGCGGTCGAGCGCGTGCACCGCCTCGCCGAGAACAGCGGCGTCCGCATCGTCGCCGAGCCCGCCCAGTCGGATCTCACCGTCGCCGTCGGGGGCGACGGCACGATCCTGCGCACGCTCGCGGCCCTCCTCGGCACGGACACGCCGGTGATCGGGGTCAACTACGGCCGCGTCGGCTTTCTCGCGTCGATCGCCCCCGACACGCTCGAGCGCGATCTCGCCCGCGTCTTCGCCGGCGACTACCGCGTGGTCGAGCTGCCGACGCTCGAAGTCAAGCTCGACGGCGAGCGGTACGTCGCGGTCAACGACGTCGTCGCGACGAGCGCGACGCTCGGGCGCATGGTCGAGCTCGCCTGGGCGGTGGGCGGCGAGGACCTCGGCGTCGTTCCCTGCGACGGGATGATCTGCTCCACGCCGTCGGGCTCGACCGCGTACAACCTCTCGAACGGCGGGCCGGTCCTCGTTCGCGGGCTCGACGCGATGGCGATCACGTTCATCGCGCCGCACTCGCTCGACGCCCGGCCGCTCGTCGTCCCGCGCGGCATGACCGTCACCGTCCGGAACGCGACGGCCGACGTCTCGGCCGGCGTCCTCGTCGACGGGCACCGCGTCGCCGACATGCAGCCCGGCGGCGAGATCTCGGTCTTTCTCTCCGGCGAGCGCAGCCTGCTCGCGACGCTCCCGGAGACGACGTTCTTCCGGCGCTACCGCGACGTGTTCACGGCCTGACCGGCCAATGGTCGGCGTCAGGAGGCGTCTCTAGACTCGATCGGGTGCTGCGCCGCCTGCGCATCGAGAACCTCGTGCTCATCCGCACGGCCGAGCTCGAGCTCGCGCCCGGGCTCAACGCGATCACGGGCGAGACGGGCGCGGGCAAGACGATCCTCGCCCAGGCGGTCGGTCTCCTGCTCGGGATGAAGGGCGACGACTCGTTCGTCGGGCCCGGCGGCGCGGAGGCGTACGTCGAGGCGGAGCTCGACGTTCCCGACGAGCTCGACGAGCTGGCCGAGCTGCGCCCGGAGGACGAGGACGCGCTCCTCGTCGCGCGGCGCGTCTTCGCCGACGGCCGCACGCGCGCGTACGCCTGGGGTCGCGCCGCCGCGCGCGAAGACGTCGCCGCCGCGGTCGAGCGCGTCGTCGCCATGTCGGGTCAGTTCGAGCAGCGGCGCCTCGGCCGCGCCTCGTACCAGCTCGAGGTGCTCGACCGGTTCGCCGCCGTCGACCGGGTGCCGATGCGGACAGCGTGGCGGGAGCTGCAGGCGGCGCGCCGGCACCTGGACGAGCTCACGGTGAACGCGGCGGCGGCCGAGGCGCGCGTCGCGGAGCTGCGCGCGCTCGTGGAGGACACGGAGGGCATGGAGGCAGGAGACGACGAGCGCCTCCGCGACGAGCGGGAGCGCCTCCGCCACGTCGCCGAGCTCGCCGAGGCGGCAGCCGCCGCCGCAGCGGCCCTCACGCCGGAGGAGGGCGAGGGCGCGGCCGGGCTCGTCGGGCTCGCCGAGCGTGCGGTCGCGCCGCTCGAACGCCTCGCACCCGAGCTCCAACGTGCCGGCGACGAGCTGCGGGACGTCGAGCTGCGGCTGCGCGAGACCGCGTCGAGCCTGCATTCGTTCCTCGCGTCGCTCGAGGCCGAGCCCGGCCGGCTGGAGGAGCTCGAGGCGGGGCTCGACCGGATCGCCGAAGCCAAGCGCCGGTTCCGCGTGGCGACCTACGACGAGCTGCTCGAACGCGCGGAGCAGGCGCGCGCGGAGCTCGCGGCGCTCGACGGCGGCGCCGATCCGGCCGCTGCGGCGGCCGCGGCGGTCGACGAGGCGGAGGCGCGCGTGCACGATCTCGCCCTCGAGCTGCGCGCCGAGCGGAACGCCGCAGCGCCCGCATTCGCGGACGCGGTCGCGGCCGAGCTCCACGACGTCGGCATGGGGGAGGGCGAGTTCGTGTGCGAGCTCCGCGAGCGCGAAACCGGGTCGACGGGCGGCGACGAGGCGGTCTTTCTCGTCCGTCCCAACGCCGGCATGCCGTTCGCTCCCGTCGCGGAGACGGCGTCGGGCGGCGAGCTCTCGCGCATCGCGCTCGCGATCGCGGCCGTCGCGGGCGGAGAGACGCTCGTCTTCGACGAGATCGACGCCGGCATCGGCGGCGAGACGGCGAACGCCGTCGGCCGCGTGCTGCGCCGGCTCGCCGAGCGGGCGCAGGTGATCACGATCACGCACCTGCCGCAGATCGCAGCGGTCGCCGACCGGCACTTCCGCGTCGAGAAGATCCCGGGCGATCCGACGCACACGCGCATCGAGCAGCTCGGCGAGGCCGAGCGGAAGGCCGAGCTCGAGCGGATGCTCGGCGGCCAGGAGTTCCTTGCCGCGGTACGCAGCTGAGCGCGTCCTCCTCGCGCCGATCCAAGACGTCTGGGCCTTCGTCGCCGAGCCGTACCACCTCTCCGACTGGTGGCCGGGCATCTCCGGCGTCGAGCCCGACCGGCGCGGACTCGCCGCGGGCGCGCGCTGGAATGTGCAAGGGCCGAGCTACCTGCGAAAGCCCGAGACGCTGGGCGTCCTTCTCGTCCGTGCCGTCGAACCGCGTAGCCGTTTCGTCTTCGAGCTCCTCCGCGAGCACGTGCTCGCCGACCTCGTCCTCCGTCCACTCGACGAGCGGAGAACGGAGGCGGCGCTGACCGTGACGTTCCCCTGGTGGAACATCTTCCGCGGCACGCTTCCCAAGCAGGCGCTCACGCGGTTGTACGACCTCATGCAGACCGGAGCCTCGCTGTAGACCGGGCGTCATCGCGGATTTTCGTGAGCGACGACCACCGATCCTGCTACCCTCAAATCCCGTGAGCGCACGGGCCCCGAAGTACGTCTTCGTCACCGGGGGCGTTGTCTCCGCGCTCGGGAAGGGAATCGTCGCCGCCTCGCTCGGCCGCTTGCTCAAGGCGCGCGGGCTGCGCGTCCAGCTCCAGAAGTTCGATCCGTACCTGAACGTCGACCCGGGGACGATGAGCCCGTTCCAGCACGGCGAGGTCTACGTCACCGAGGACGGGGCCGAGACGGACCTCGACATCGGCCACTACGAACGCTTCGTCGACGAGAACTTCCTTCGCAACGCGAGCCACAGCGCCGGCGCCATCTGGGACACCGTCCTCCGCAAGGAGCGGAAGGGCGACTTCCTCGGCGCGACCGTGCAGGTCATCCCGCACATCACGAACGAGATCAAGGCGCGCATCCGCCGCGCCGCCGAGTCGGGCCCGGTCGACGTCGTCATCTCGGAGATCGGCGGCACGGTCGGCGACATCGAGTCGCTGCCGTTCCTCGAGGCCATCCGCCAGTTCCGCCGCGAGGCGGGCCAGGAGAACGTCGTCTACGTCCACGTGACGCTCGTGCCCTTCATCGAGGCGGCCGGCGAGCTGAAGACGAAGCCGACGCAGCACTCCGTGAACGAGCTGCGGCGCATCGGTATCCATCCCGACGTCGTCGTCTGCCGCTCCCACGAGGAGCTTTCGCGGGACATTCGCGACAAGATCGCGCTCTTCGCCGACGTCGACCCGGGCGCGGTCATCGCCTGCCCCGACGTCCGCGACGTCTATCTCGTTCCCGGCGTGCTGAAGGAGGAGGGGTTCGACCGCCTCGTCTGCGACAAGCTGCACATCGAGACGGCCGAGGCCGACCTCGGCGAGTGGGAGGAGCTCACCCGCCGCATAGACGGGCAGCACGAGCTCGTCGAGATCGCCCTCGTCGGCAAGTACGTGAAGCTGCATGACGCGTATCTCTCCGTCCACGAGGCGCTCAAGCATGCAGGCCTGCACAGCGGCTGTCGCGTGAACGTGCAATGGCTCGACGCCGAGAACATGTCGTACGAGGAGACCGCGGAGGTGCTCGACCAGGTCGACGGCGTGCTCGTCCCCGGCGGCTTCGGCTCGCGCGGGTGGGAGGGGAAGATCCTCGCGTGCCAGGTCGCGCGCGAGCGCGGGATCCCGTATCTCGGCATCTGCCTCGGCATGCACGTCGCCGTCTCCGAGTTCGCGCGGCACGTGGTCGGCCTCGACGGCGCCAACTCGACGGAGATGGACCCCGAGACGCCGTACCCCGTCATCGACCTCCTCCCGGAGCAGAAGGGCGTCGAGGACCTCGGGGGCACGATGCGCCTCGGCGCGCAGGCGGTCGAGGTCACCGACGGGACGCAGGCGCGGGAGCTGTACGGCGAGGCGGTCATCTTCGAGCGCCACCGCCACCGCTACGAGGTGAACAACCTCTACCGCCAGCAGCTCGTCGACGCCGGTCTCGTCGTCAGCGGCACGTTCGAGCAGGGCCGTCTCGTCGAGATCGTCGAGCTGCCGGGCCATCCGTGGTTCGTCGCGAGCCAGTTCCATCCGGAGTTCAAGTCGCGCCCGACGCGCCCGGCGCCGCTCTTCCGCGGCTTCGTCGGCGCCGCGCTCTCGCGCGCCCGATCCCGGCAGACCCAGCGCGTCGCGGCCTGAGGCATCGCCTGCGATGCCGACCAATCCTTCTGAGGTCGTCGACCTCTTCCTGGAGCTCGCCGCGATCGCGAGCCCACCGGGCGAAGAGCGTCCGGTCGCCGACGTCGTCATCCGGTACCTCCGCGACCTCGGCCTCGATCCCGACGAGGACCCGGCCGGCAACGTCTACGCACGTATCGCGCCGGCGGCCGAGGGGACGCCGCTCTTCTTCTGCGGGCACATGGACACCGTGCCGCCGGACGGCCGGCTCGAGCCGGTGGTGGCGGACGGCATGATCCGCAACGCGGGCGGGACGATCCTCGGCGCGGACAACAAGTCCGCGGTCGCCGCGATGCTCGACGGCGCGCGCCGGGTGCTGGCCGAGAGCCGGCCGCACGGAGGCATCGAGCTTCTCTTCACGACGCAGGAGGAGATCGGCCTGGTCGGCGCGGCGGCGTTCGACCACACGCGGCTGCACGCGAAGCTCGGCTACGTCTACGACCAGGCCGGCCCGATCGGCGAGATCATTCTCGGCGCCCCCTGGGCGCGCCGGATCGACGTCACGTTCCACGGCCGCGCCGCACACTCCGGGATGTTCCCGGAGGAGGGCCGCTCGGCGATCCAGGCGGCAGCAAAGGCGATCGCCGACCTGCGGCTCGGCCGCGTCGACGAGGAGACGACGGCGAACGTCGGCGTCATCTCCGGCGGCACCGCCGGCAACATCGTCCCCGAGTGGTGCACGTTCCTCGCCGAGGTGCGCTCCCACGACGAGCGGAAGATGAACGACCTCGCCCAGGAGATGATCGACGCGTTCACATTCGCCGCCACCGAGTCGGAGTGCGAGGTCGACACGAAGCTGCGCAACCAGTACCGCGGCTACCGCTTCGCGAAGAGCGACGACGTCGTCCGCCTTGCGGCCGACGCATTCGAACGGTGCGGTCGCAGCGTGTCGTACGCATTCTCCGGCGGCGCCGCGGATGCCAACTCGTTCAACGAGCGCGGCCTTCGCTGTGTCAACCTCTCGAACGGCATGACCGACATCCACACACCCGACGAGCGCATCGCCGTCGACGACCTCGAGGGAATGGTGGACGCGACGCTCGCGATCATCGACGCCGCCCGTGCAGCCTGACTCGTCGGAGACCGTCTGGCAGGGCAAGCTCCTCGCCGTCACGGTCGAGACGTGGGGGAGCTACACGCGCGAGGTCGTCGAGCACCCTGGGGCGGTGACGATCGTCGCCGTCGACGGCGGCGGGAACGTCGCGTTCGTCCGTCAGCCGCGCGAGGCGACCCGGCAGCGCCTGCTCGAGCTGCCCGCCGGGACGCGCGACAAGCCGGACGAGGAGCCGCTCGCGACCGCCCGGCGGGAGCTGCGCGAGGAGTGCGGGCTCACCGGCGGCACGTGGACGCGGCTCGGCGGCTTCTGGACGACGCCGGGGTTCACGCGCGAGTACATGGACGTCTTCCTCGCCGAGGGCGTCGACGCAGGCGAGGCCGCGCCGGAGCCGGACGAGGATCTCGAGCTCGTGCTCTGGCACGTCGACGAGATCCGCGCACGGCTCGGCGAGATCGAGGACGCGAAGACGCTCGCGAGCCTACTGCTGTACTTCAGCCGCGTTCACAACGTCCGTAGGCAGGACATCTAGGGGCTGCTCGTCTTGGCCGGCCTCAGGCTCTGCCTCAGCTCCTGGGCGGCCTGATGCGCCGCCTGGACGGCCGCCTCGACCGCGTCTCGCTCCTGGGACAGCGCACTCCGCATCTGCTGGAGGACGGACTTCAGCTGCCCCTTTCCGGCCTTTGCCTGCCGGACGGCCTGGAGGTCGGTCTGCAGCGTCTGGCGATCGGCCTGCACCGTGGGCGCCAGCTGCCGGCGGTCCGACTGCAGCGCCTGCGCGTCCGCCTTCAGCGTCGTGACCGCCGTCTTGCGGTCGGCGCCCTGAAGAGCCTGGACGTCGGACGAGATCTTCTGCGCATCGGCCAGCACCGTGCTGTGCAGCGTGCCCGCGTCGGTCGTGAGCTTCTGGACATCGGCCTGGACGGTCGCCACCGGGTCGCCGGCCGCGCGGGCTGTGGAGCTGCCCACGACGGCGGCGAGAATTGCGACCGCGGCCACTGCGTGCCGCATCTTCATCGGGTTTCCCTCCTCGACGTCGTTGCCTGCCGTAGGGCCTCATCGGCGGCGGCGCGGCGCGGCTGAATCCCTCAGCTAGAGTCCCGCGCGGCATGCGGATCGGCGTCGCCAAGGAGATCAAGACAGACGAGTACCGGGTGGCGCTGACGCCGGCGGGGGCGCGCGAGCTCGTCCTGAAGGGGCACGAGGTCCTCATCGAGACGACGGCCGGCGACGGCAGCTCGTTCCCCGACGCCGACTACGTGCGTGCGGGCGCGCAGATCGTCTCCCTCGACGACGTCTGGAGCCGCTCCGAGATGCTCCTCAAGGTCAAGGAGCCGATCGCCGCCGAGTATCCGCGCCTGCGCGAGGGGCTCGTCCTCTTCACGTACCTGCACATCGCCGCCGACGAGCCGCTGACGCGCGCGCTCGCCGACAGCGGCATCGCCGCGGTCGCGTACGAGACCGTCGAGACCGACGACCGGCGCCTGCCGCTGCTCGCGCCGATGAGCGAGGTCGCCGGCCGCATCGCATCGCAGGCGGGTGCGTACTTCCTCGAGAAGCCCCTCGGCGGCCGAGGGTTGCTCCTCGGCGGCGTCCCCGGCGTCATGCCCGGGCGCGTGCTCGTGCTCGGCGGCGGCATCGTCGGCTACAACGCCGCCATCATCGCGCTCGGTCTCGGCGCGCAGGTGACGATTCTCGAACGCTCGATCGACCGCATGCGCCATCTGGAGGAGATCCTCTCCGGCCGCGTCAGCCTCGTCATGTCGTCGACGCTCCAGATCGAGTCGTCGATCACGGAAGCGGATCTCGTCATCGGCGCCGTCCTCATTCCGGGCGCGCGCGCGCCGAAGCTCGTGACGCGCGACATGTTGAAGGAGATGAAGCAGGGATCGGTGATCGTCGACGTCGCCATCGACCAGGGCGGCTGCGTCGAGACCGCTCATCCCACGACGCACTCCGATCCCGTGTACGTCGTCGACGGCGTGACGCACTACTGCGTGGCGAACATGCCGGGCGGCGTCCCGATCACGTCGACGAAGGCGCTGACGAACGCGACGCTGCCGTACGTCGAGGAGATCGCGGAGCACGGCCTCGCCCGGGCGGTGGCCGCCGACCCGGCGCTCGCCCGCGGCGTCAACGTCCTCGACGGGAAGATCGTCTACGAAGCGGTGGCCGAGGCCCATGGCCTCGACTTCACACCCCTCGAGGAGGTGACTGAAAGTGCTGCGCACGTTCAGTCATAGAGGTTCCTGCTTCGCTTGAGGGTTTAGGCGGATCGTCGTTCCGCGTGCGGTCGTGCCTCCGGCAGGCCCGCACGCTTTGTCCGGCCGGCTCCAACGCTTCGCGTTGGCTCCGGCCCTAGATGAACGGCCCGGCCGGCGTGGAAGGCCGCCCCACAGGCGCGTTCACGCCCTCATGCCTTGGGCTGAACGTCCGCCGGCTTCTTCTTCGGCGAGAAGCGCACCACGAGCCACGTGAGGCTCGCGGCAACGCCGATGATGCAGGCGATGAAGACGATGAAGAGGATGAGGCCGAAGGCGTCGTTCATGCGAAACCTAGAATAGCCCCATGGCCCGAGCATGCGTGATCGTCCTCGACGCGGTTGGAGCCGGCGCCCTGCCGGATGCCGCCCAGTACGGGGACGAGGGCTCGGACACGCTCGGCAACGTCGCCAGGGCCGTCGGGGGCCTCGATCTCCCGAACATGGAGGCGCTCGGGCTCGGCAACGTCGAGCCGCTCGAGGGCTGCCCGCCGCAGCCCGGGGCACCCGCGGTCGCCGGACGGCTCCTCGCGCGCTCGAAGGGCAAGGACACGACGACGGGGCATTGGGAGCTCATGGGGGTCGTGACCGCGACGGCGTTCCCGACATACCCGCACGGCTTCCCCCACGACGTCATCGACCCGTTCATGCACCGCACCGGCCGTGGCGTGATCGGCAACAGGCCGGCGTCGGGGACGGAGATCATCCAGGAGCTCGGCGAGGAGCACCAGAAGACGGGCAAGTGGATCGTCTACACGTCCGGCGACTCCGTCTTCCAGATCGCGGCGCACGAGGACACGGTCCCGCTCGACGAGCTGTACGACGCGTGCAAGATCGCGCGCGAGATCCTCACCGGCAAGCACGCGGTGGGACGCGTCATCGCGCGGCCGTTCATCGGCGAGCCGGGGAACTACACGCGCACGCCGAACCGGCACGACTACTCGCTCGAGCCCCGCCGTCCGAACTACCTGACGCTGCTCCGTGACGCCGGGGTCACGGTGCACGGGGTCGGCAAGATCGGCGACATCTTCGCGCATCAGGACGTCGACGAGTCGCATCCGACGAAGTCGAACATCGAGGGCATCCAGGAGACGGAGCGCCTGCTGCAGGAGCTCGACGAGGGGTTCATCTTCGTCAACCTCGTCGAGACCGACATGCTCTGGGGCCACCGCAACGACCCGGTGAACTTCCACCGCTGCCTCCAGGACTTCGACCGTCGCCTGCCCGACCTGCTCGACGCGCTCCGCCCGGGCGACCTGCTCATCCTCACCTCGGACCACGGCTGCGACCCGACGACGCCGTCGACCGACCACTCGCGCGAGCACGCGATGCTCATCGCGTACGTCGCCGGCCGGAACGCCTCCGGGCAGATCCACGAGGGCGAGTTCGCCGACGTCGGGGCGACGGTGAACGCATGGTTGAAGGGCAAGAGCGCGTCGCGCGGCATCCCCGGGCAGCCGATCCTCACGCCGTGAACCTGCTCCTGTGAACTTCGTCGCGACGCGATGAGCCGCATCTCCGAGCTCATCCAGCGGAAGCGCGACGGCGGCGAGCTCACCGCCGCCGAGATCGACGAGCTCGTCCTCGGCGACGTGCCCGACTACCAGCTCGCCGCGTTCTGCATGGCCGTCTTCTTCCGCGGCATGACGCGCGCCGAGACGTTCGCGCTCACCGACGCGATGGTGCGGAGCGGCGAGCAGATCGACCTGCACGCGGCGATCGGCCGGCGCGTCGTCGACAAGCACTCGACGGGCGGCGTGGGGGACAAGGCGACGCTCGCCGTCGGCCCCGTCGTCGCGGCGTGCGGCGTCCCGTTCGGGAAGATGAGCGGCCGCGGCCTGGGGCACACAGGCGGGACGCTCGACAAGCTCGAGTCGATCCCCGGCTTCCGCATCGAGCTGACGACGGACGAGCTCGTCGCGCAGGTGAAGGCGATCGGCATCGCCGTCGTCGGCCAGAGCGCCGACCTCGTCCCGGCGGACAAGAAGCTGTACGGGCTCCGCGACGTGACCGCGACCGTCGACAGCCTGCCGCTCATCGCGGCGAGCATCATGTCGAAGAAGATCGCCTCCGGCGCCGACGCGATCGTCCTCGACGTGAAGGTCGGCGACGGCGCCTTCATGAAGTCGCTCGACGGTGCACGTGAGCTGGCCGAGACGATGATCGCGCTCGGCCGCGACGCCGGCCGCGACGTGATCTGCGAGCTCACCGACATGGACCAGCCGCTCGGGCAGGCGGTCGGCAACGCGCTCGAGGTGCGCGAGGCGGTCGCGATGCTCCGCGGTGAGGGGCCGGACGACCTGCGCGAGCTCGTGCTCGCGTCGTGCGCGCACCTGCTCGCGCTCTCCGACCTCGGCGTCGACGGGGCCGAGGGCCGCCGGCGCGCGGAGCAGGCGGTCGCCGACGGGTCGGCCCTGGAGGCGTACGAGCGCTGGGTGCGTGCGCAGGGCGGCGACCCGGACGAGGCGAAGCTGCCGAAGGCGGCGTTCATCCGGGAAGTGTTCGCGCCGCACGACGGCCACGTGCAGACGCTCGCCGCGTTGCCCGTCGGCCTCGCGGCGCTCGAGCTCGGCGCGGGCAGGCGGACGAAGGACGAGGCCGTCGACCACGCGGTCGGCGTCGTGTGCCTGAAGAAGCGCGGGGACGCGGTCGACGAAGGGGAGCCGCTCGCCGAGATCCACGCACGCGACGAGCGCTCCGCCGACGAGGCCGCGACCGCAGTGCTCGCTGCCTACACGATCGGCGACGAAGCCCCTGCCCGAGTGCCGATCGTGCTGGACACGATTGCCTGAGCTTCCCGAGGTCGAGACCGAGCGCGGCCGCCTCGCGGCGAGGCTCGAGGGCAGGCAGATCGCTTCCGCGCACATCGACGACGCGCGCCTGACGCGGCCCGAGGACCCGCAGATCGTCGCCGCGATCCTCGACGGCGCACGTGTCGACGCGGTCGAGCGGCGTGGGAAATACCTCGTCGTGCGTCTCGCCGACGAGCACACGCTTCTCGTTCACCTGCGCATGACGGGCGGCTTCCGGTACGCGCCCGCGACGCACGAGCGCGCCGTGCTCGAGCTCGACGACGGGACGCGCGTGGCCTACCGCGACACGCGGCGGTTCGGCACCTGGCTGCTGCTCGACAGAGAGGCGGCGGACCGGCACCTCGCCGCCAAGAACGGGCCCGAGCCGCTCTCACGCGGGTTCACGGCCGCCTATCTCGCCGGCCGCTTCGCCGGCAGGCGCGCACCGGTGAAGGCCGCGATCCTCGACCAGCGCACCGTCGCCGGCCTCGGGAACATCTACGCCGACGAGGCGCTCTGGCACGCGCGCATCAACCCGCTCCGGCCGGCGGGCGAGCTCGACGAGACCGAGATCGCGACGCTGCGGGAGGGGATCCGGCACGCGCTCCGCCTCGGCATCCGCCGGCAAGGGGCCGATCTCGGCGACGGTGCGTACGCAGGCGGGAGGATGCAGGACGAGTTCCGCGCCTACGGCCGCGACGGCGAGCCGTGCAGCCGCTGCGGGACGCCGATCGCGAAGACGCGCGTCGCGGGCCGGGGAACGTGGTTCTGCCCGTTGTGTCAGGCGGCGACGAGCTCGTCGAGGGCCCCGTCGCGATCGAGGCGCCAGAGCTCCGTGTAGCCGCCGATCGGCCGGCCGTCGACGAGGATCTGCGGGACGGTCCAGCCGCCGGTCAGGTCGAAGAGCGTCTGCCGGAACGCGGGATCGGCGTCGAGGTCGATCTCCTCGAACGGGATGCCCTTCCCGTCGAGCAGCGTCTTCGCGCGGCGGCAGTAGCCGCACCAGGGCGTCGTATACATGACAACTCGCATCGCTAAGGCTTAGAACGCATACGGCGGCTAGTTCGTTCCCGCCGGGATGGTCACGCGGAACGTCGTGCCCCCGCCCGCCGGGCTGCGGACTTCGATCGCGCCGCCGTGCGCGTCGACGATCGCCTTCGTGATCGTGAGCCCGAGGCCGGTCCCCGGCACGGCGCGCTCGATCGCGGTGCGCGACCGGAAGAAGGCGTCGAACAGGTGCTCCTGGTCTTCCGCGGTGATGCCGGCGCCGCTGTCGACGACCTCGAAGAGCACGCCGCCGTCGGTCTGTGCGGAGCGCACGCTGACCCGGCCGCCGTCGGGCGTGAACTTGATCGCGTTCGAGACGAGGTTGTCGAGCATCTGCCCGAGCCTCTTGCGGTCGCCGCGGAACGTGCCGCCGTCTCCTGCCTCCGCGCGCAAGACGATCGAGCGCGTGTCCGCCGCCGGGCGGCCGGCGGCGACGGCGTCGGTGACGAGGGCGCCGCTGTCGACGTCGACGAGCTCGAGCGCGAGCTGCCCGCGCCCCGCTTCTGCCACGAGGAGGAGCTCGTCGACGAGCTCGACGAGGCGGTCGGTGCTGCGCTGGACGACGCCGAGGTATGCGCGCTGCTCGGTCGTCAGCGGGCCGGCGTCGCCCTCGCTGATGAGCTCGAGGTAGCCGATGATCGACGTCATCGGTGTGCGCAGCTCGTGCGAGATGACGGCAACGAACTCGTCCCGTAGCCGCAGGAGCTCCTCGGCGCGTGCGGCATGGTCGCGGTCGATGCGTCCTGCGCGCCGCGCGAGCTCGAACTGCCAGGCGAGGAGCGCGACGAGGAGCCCGAAGGCGACGGCGGCGAGGATGAGCACCCACCGTGCGGCTGGGTTGGCCACGCTCATCCGCTTCGACTGGTTGGCGATCTCCGCCTGGATGTGCGACTCGAGGTCGTCGAGCCGCTGGGACGAGTGCGGCGACCGAAGGAACGCCTCGTAGGCGGCGCGAAGGCGGCGACCCTCCGCCGCGTCATGGGCGGCGACGCCGGCGAAGTCGGCGTTCGCGGCCGCGCGCTGCCCTTTCCCGGCGTGCATCTGAAGCTCGAGGACGGCCGCGTTCAGCTGCTGGGTCCGGACGGTCTGCCGCTCGATGAGCACTGCGTGGTGGAGGCGCAGGGCGCCGACCGTGGTCGCGACGACCGCGACGACGAGGAACACGGCGACGAGGGCGTACGCGACGCCCTGTCTGTGCCGCCTGAGCCAGTGCCGCCCCCGGCCCCCCGGAACCATGGCCCCAGCTTACGTCGCCCGTTGCCCTACGTACACTCGGAACGTGGCCCGCACGTACAAGACGGAGGCGGTCGTCCTGCGGTCGATCCGCTTCGGGGAGGCCGACCGCGTCCTCCATCTGTACACGCTCGACCGGGGGCGCATCGGCGCCGTCGCGAAGGGCGTCCGGAAGACGACGTCGCGGTTCGGGGCGCGGCTCGAGCCGCTGTCGCACGTCGAGCTCATGCTCCACCCGGGCTCGGGCGAGCTGCAGACGGTCACGGGCGTCCACCTCGTGGCCGCGCATCATGCGGCGCGCGAGGACTTCTACCGGCTCTCGGTCGGCCTCATCGGGGCCGAGGCGATGCTGCGCCTGTTCACCGAGCAGGAGGCGAATCCGCGCGCCTTCACGGCGCTCACCCGGTTCCTCGAGCTGCTCGACGAGGCGCCGCACGCGGCCGCGCGTCCGGCGCTCGACCCGCTCGGGCTGTCGTTCCAGCTCAAGCTGCTGTGGCTCTCCGGCTACCTCCCGCACCTGACGAGCTGCGCCGAGTGCGGCGCGGCCGACGCGACGCTCGTCGGCTACTCGCCGCGTGCGGGCGGCGCGGTCTGCGGCGCGTGCGCTGCGCAGGCGGAGGCGCTCGCGCTCAGCACCGCCGGCATCCGGGCGATCGAGACGCTCCTCGCGACGCCGCTCGCGGACGCGACCGGCGCAGGTCTGAGCGAGCGCTCGAGCCGCGACGCGCTCCGGCTCGTCCAGGCGTCGTACGAGTACCACGGCGGCTTCCGTCTCCGAACGCTCAGCGCGTGAGGCGCGCGCTCGGCGACGGCTACGAGCTCGACGACGATCCCGCCCGGATCGACGTCGACGCCGTGCACGCCTTTCTCTCCGAGTCGTACTGGGCGGCGGGACGGCCGCGCGCGGAGGTGGAGCGGCTCGTGCGCGAGTCGCAGCGCGTCGTCGGCCTGTACCGCGACGGCGCGCAGGTCGGCTTCGCCCGCGCCTTCACCGACGACATGTCCGCCGTGTATCTCGCCGACGTCTACGTCCTCGAGGAGCACCGCGGCCGCGGGCTCGGGATCGAGCTCGTGCAGGAGATGATCGACAACGGCCCCTACGCGCACCGGCGCTGGCTGCTGCACACGCGCGACATGCACCGCCTGTACGCGAAGCTCGGCTTCGGCCCGCCGAGCGAGCGCGTGATGGAGCGTCCGGCTAGGAAGCCGGCGTGAACGGCCGGAAGTGCAGCGAGCCCCGCTCGCACACCGCCGTCGGCGGCTGAACCGGGGCGTCGAGCGTCCCGCCGCCCGGCGCGGTGACGCGGAGAACGGTCGCAGTCGGCTGGCACGGGCCGGGACCTTGCGAGTCACCCTGGCCGGGAACGTCCGGAGAGAACCGCGCCTCCGCCGTCGCCGACGCGGTGGGTTGAAGCGTCACCTTCGAGCCGTTGCCCTGGCCCGGCTCGAGCGAGATCGTCGTCGACAGCGCGTTTCCTGTCGTCCCGAGCAGCTGCGCCTGCGGGATCCCCGACACGTAGCACGGCGAGGAGCCGGTGTTCGTGAGCTTGAGCGCATAGGAGATCTGGCCGGCGCCGGCGCTTCCCTCGATGCCGTCGAACGACCCCTGGAGGCTGGTCGCGGCGCAGGCTGACGTCGCCTGCGCGCTCGTAGTCGTCGCCGGTGGCTTCGGCCTCGTCGTCGTCACGGTCCTCACGTGCGTCACGGTGTTCGTGACCGTGACCGTCGTCGTGCCGCCGCAGCCCGCGGCGAGGGCGACGAGGACGGCCGCGAAGAAGGCGAACTTCATGCCTTGGGTGTTCGCCACGGGCGTTCCAGAGCCTCCCCGAGCCAGTCGCGGACGCCGCTGATCGGCAGCCGCTCCTGCGCGAGGGAGTCGCGGTCGCGCACCGTCACCGTGTCGTCCTCGAGCGTCTGGTCGTCGACCGTGAAGGCGAACGGCGTCCCGATCTCGTCCTGCCGGCGGTAGCGCCGGCCGATCTGGCCGCCGTCGTCGTACTCGACCATGTGGCGCTTGCGCAGCTCGTCATACAGCGCGCGCGCCTTCGCGACCATGTCGCTGTTCCGCGGGATGAGCGGAAGGATCGCCGCCTTGATCGGGGCGATCGCCGGGTGGAGCCGGAGGACGGTCCGGTCGCGCTCGGCGACGACCTCCTCGTCGTACGCGTCGACGACGAGCGCGAGGAACGTGCGGTCGGGGCCGCCGGCCGGCTCGATGACGTGCGGCGTGTACCGCTCGCCGCCGTCGCCGACGAACTCGAGCTTCGTTCCGGAATGCTCCGTGTGCTGGGTGAGGTCGAAGTCGCCGCGGTTGGCGATGCCCTCCAGCTCGGACCAGCCGATCGGGAAGAGGTACTCGACGTCGCTCGCCGCGCGCGCGTAGTGCGCGAGCTCGTCGGGCTCGTGCGGGCGGATGCGCAGATGGCTCTCGCGCAGCCCGTACCGCACATACCAGGCGTACCGCTGCTCGATCCAGTAGCGGAACCACTCGTCCGCCTCCTGCGGCGGAACGAAGAACTCCATCTCCATCTGCTCGAACTCGCGCGTGCGGAAGAGGAAGTTCCCGGGCGTGATCTCGTTGCGGAAGGACTTTCCGATCTGCGCGATGCCGAACGGCGGCTTGCGCCGCGCGAGCTGGAGGACGTTCTTGAAGTTGATGAGAATGCCCTGCGCCGTCTCGGGCCGCAGGTACGCGACCGAGCTCTCGTCCTCGAGAGCGCCGACCTGCGTCTTGAACATGAGGTTGAACTGGCGCGCCTCGGTGAGGTCGCAGTCGGCGGTCTCGCCGGGCCGCTTCGACGGCCTGCGGCCGCAGCTCGACTGCTCCAGCTGGTCGGCGCGGAAGCGGAGCTTGCACGTGCGGCAGTCGACGAGCGGGTCGGTGAAGCCCGTGACGTGGCCCGACGCCTCCCACACCCGGGGGTTGAGGATGATCGTCGAGTCGAGGGCGACGATGTCGTCGCGCTCCTGGATCATCGCCTCGAGCCACCGCGCCTTGATGTTGTTCTTCATCAGGACGCCGTAGTGCCCGTAGTCGTACGCCGAGCCGAGGCCGCCGTAGATCTCGGAGGACGGGAAGACGAATCCCCGTCGCCGGCAGAGCGACACGATCTTGTCCATCGTCACGGCTTCGTCGGCCATGCGCTGAGGTTACCGGGCTACGCTCCGCCGGATGCCGGCCAACCCCGTTGAGCTCCACGTCGTCTCGGACGCCACCGGCGAGACGGCGGCCCGTCTGGTGCAGGCGCTCGAGGCGCAGTTCCCCGAGCAGGAGTTCGTCGAGATCCGCCATCCGAGGGTGGAGTCGGTTGACGACCTCCAGCTCGCCGTCAACCGGATGCGCGGCCGTCCGGCGGTCGTCGTGTACACGCTCGTGAAACCGGAGCTGCGCGAGACGATGCGGACGCTCTGCCGACGCGCGCGGCTCCACTACTGCGACCTGCTCGGCCAGCCGATCGAGGCGGTCGCGCGCGTCTCGGGTGCGACCGCGAAGATGACGCCGGGATCGCGGCCGCCGCTCAACTCGGCGTACTTCAAGCGCATGGAGGCGATCGAGTTCGCCGTCCGCTTCGACGACGGCGTCGGGCGCGGGCTCCACGACGCGGACGTCGTCCTCGTCGGTGTGTCCCGTACGTCGAAGACGCCGCTCTCGATCTACCTCGGGTACCTCGGCTACAAGGCCGCGAACGTCCCGGTCGTGAAGTCGATCGAGCCGCCGAAGGAGCTCTCGGAGATCGAGCAGACGAAGATCGTCGGCCTGACGATCGATCCGAGCCGCCTGGCGGAGATCCGGCGCGCCCGCGTCCGCAACATGGGCGGGGGCGCACGCAACCGGCACTACGCGGAGCTCGCGGAGATCTACGAGGAGCTCGAGCAGGCGACGAAGCTCCATCGCAGGCTCGGCTGCCCCGTCATCGACATCTCCGAGCTGTCGATCGAGGAGACCGCGCACCGCGTGCTCCGCGTCGTCGAGGAGCGCCGTCAGGAGAAGGCGGCGCGCGCGTGAAGAACGTGAAGGGTCATGTGCCCGTCCGCTACTGGCTCCTGTGGTGGGCGATCCTCGTGATCGCGGACATCCTCTTCTACGTGCTGCTGACGCCGATCTGGATCGGCCTGCGCGCCTTCGCGTGGCTCGCCGAGTTCGGGCGGCGACGCCGTCCGCCTCGCTAGAGCACGTGCACCGGCAGCTTGGCCTCCCCGTCCGGTCCGAGGAGGTAGCCGCTCGCGCCGGGGCTCGAGACGGCGACCTCCTCCAGCTCGGTTCCGACGTAGAGGGCCGCGGCCGCGTCGTCGAGGGCGAGCCCCGGCGGGAACCCGTCGGCGACGAGCCTCGTGTAGACGGGGCGGCGGCGCTCCTCGCCGTCGTAGTGCGGGCAGGCGCTTCCCGGCAGGAAGCCGAGCCCGTCGCGCATGCCCTCGAGCTGCGGGCCGAACGAGTCCGTGACACCTGCCTCGAACCAGCAGATCATCCCGGCGCTCCAGCCGGTGAGGACGACGCCGGCGTCCCACGCCTCGCGGAGGATCCGGTCGAAGCCGTGAGCGCGCCAGACGGCGAGCATGTTCGCCGTGTTGCCCCCGCAGACGAGGATGACGTCGTGGCCGAGCGCGAGCTCCCGCAGGTCGTCCGGCGGCCAGGGGTAGAAGCTGAACCGCGTCAGCTCGCCAGGGAGGTCGAGAGGCCCGTCGTACTGCGGGGAAGCGGTCTGGTCGACGAGCACGCGCCGGCCGCGGGCGTGACTCAGTACGTACTCGAACATCGCCGCGTTCGGGAAACCGCCGATGCAGATGAGGGTGTTCCGGGGCATCGTCGACGGTATGACAACATCTGCGCTCATGACCAGGTACGTATATGCGTTCGACGAGCCCGCCGACGGCGGCCGCGAGCTCCTCGGCGGCAAGGGAATCGGGCTCGCTCAAATGACCCAGCTCGGGGTTCCCGTCCCCGCCGGATTCACCATCACCACCGACGCCTGCCGCGCGTTCATGCACGGCGGCCACGAGATTCCGGGGCTCGACGACGAGATCGACGAGCACATCTCCCGCCTCGAGGAGAAGACCGGGAAGCGCTTCGGCGACACGGAGGACCCGCTCCTGCTGTCCGTGCGCTCCGGCGCCGCGATCTCGATGCCGGGGATGATGGACACGATCCTCAACCTGGGCCTGAGCGACGCCGCGGTGGAGGGGCTCGTCCGGACGACGGGCAACGCCCGCTTCGCACGCGACTCGTACCGGCGTCTGATCCAGATGTTCGGCGAGGTCGTCGACGGCATCGACGGCCATCGTTTCGAGCGGGCGCTCGCGGACCTGAAGCGCGATCGCGGCGTCGAGCTCGACGTCGACCTGAGCGCGGACGACCTCGCGGCGCTCATCGAGACCTTCCAGAGCATCTACCGCCAGGAGATCGGCCGCCCGTTCCCGCAGAATGCGCGCGAGCAGCTCCGCCGCGCCGTCCTCGCCGTCTTCGAGTCGTGGGAGAACCCGCGCGCGCACGTCTACCGGCGCACATACGACATCCCGGACGATCTCGGCACGGCCGTCAACGTCATGCAGATGGTGTTCGGGAACAAGGGCGAGCGCTCGGCGACCGGCGTGTGCTTCACGCGCGACCCGTCGACCGGCGAGCAGGGCGTCTACGGCGAGTACCTCGTCAATGCGCAGGGCGAGGACGTCGTCGCCGGCATCCGCACACCGCAGCCGGTCGAGGAGATGGCGAAGCGCCTCCCCGAGGCGTACGAGCAGCTCCTGGACACGATGGCGCGGCTCGAGCACCACTACCGCGACATGCAGGACATCGAGTTCACGGTCGAGGAGGGGCACCTGTACATGCTCCAGACGCGCTCGGCCAAGCGCACCGCCGCCGCGGCGATCAAGGCCGCCGTCGACATGACGGCAGAGGGCCTCATCACCCGCGAGGAGGCGATCGCGCGAATCGATCCGAAGCAGCTCGACCAGCTGCTCCACCCGATGCTCGATCCGAACGCCGACTTCGAGGTCGCCGCGCGCGGGCTGAACGCGTCACCGGGCGCTGCGTCCGGCGCGATCGTCCTCGACGCCGACACGGCGGAGGAGCGCGGCAAGGCGGGCGAGGCGGTCATCCTCGTCGGCTGGGAGACGACGCCGGACGACATCCACGGGATGATCCAGGCGCGCGGCGTGCTCACCGCACACGGCGGCATGACCTCGCACGCAGCGGTCGTCGCCCGCGGCATGGGCAAGCCGTGCGTCGCCGGCTGCGAAGGGCTCGACATCGACAGCGAGGCGAAGACGATCACCCTCGGCGGCGTTCTGCTGCACGAGGGCGACACGATCACGATCGACGGCGGCACCGGCCGCGTCATCGTCGGCGAGGTCGACCTCGTCCCGCCCCGGATCAACGAGGACTTCGAGACGATCCTCGACTGGGCCGACGAGGTTCGCCGGCTCGAGGTGTGGGCGAACGCCGACAACCCCGAGGACGCCGCGAAGGCGCGCGAGTTCGGCGCCCAGGGCGTCGGCCTCTGCCGCACCGAGCACATGTTCTTCGGCGAGGACCGGCTCCCGGTCGTCCAGGAGATGATCCTGGCCTCCGACGAGCAGGGCCGCCGGGCCGCACTCGACCGGCTGCTGCCGTTCCAGCAGTCCGACTTCGAAGGGATCTTCGAGTCGATGGCCGGCTTCCCGGTCGTCATCCGGCTCCTCGACCCGCCGCTGCACGAGTTCCTGCCGCCGCTCGAAGAGGCGACGGACGAGCGCATGCGCAGCCGGATCAAGACGCTCCACGAGTCGAACCCGATGCTCGGTACGCGCGGCTGCCGTCTCGGCATCCAGTGGCCCGAGATCTACGAGATGCAGGTTCGGGCGATCGCGCGTGCGGCGAGGGCCGTGCACGAACGCACCGGCAACGAGCCGCTCGTCGAGATCATGCATCCGCTCGTCGCGTTCAAGGAGGAGCTGAAGAGGCTCCGCGAGCTCACCGAGCGCGTGATGAAAGAGGAAGCGCCCGAGATCGAGTACCAGTGCGGCACGATGATCGAGCTGCCGCGGGCGGCGCTGCGCGCCGACGAGATCGCGGAGTACGCCGACTTCTTCTCGTTCGGGACGAACGACCTCACACAGACGGCGATCGGCATGTCGCGCGACGACGCCGAGGGCAAGTTCCTCACGTTCTACCTCGAGGACGGCGTCATCGAGCAGAACCCGTTCGAGACGATCGACCAGAGCGGTGTCGGCGACCTCATGCGCATCGCCGTCGAGCGCGGACGCAGCGTCAAGCCGGACCTCTCGCTCGGCATCTGCGGCGAGCACGGCGGCGAGCCGAAGTCGGTGGAGTTCTGCCACGGGCTCGGGCTCAACTACGTCAGCTGCTCTCCGTACCGCGTCCCGCTCGCGCGGCTCGCGGCGGCGCAGGCGGTGCTGAAGGAAGCGCACCGGGCCGAGTACATCGCGGCCGGCGGCTAGCGCAGTTGCAAGTGCTGCGCACTTGCAACTGATTGAGGTACCCGCTTCGCGGGAGCGCTTGAGGGTGTCGGCGATGGGTTGGTTCTGCGCGCGCGGTGGCGGGCTTCGCCCGTCCCCACGCGCGAGTGCGGCCTACGCCAACGCTGCGCGTTGGCTCCGGCCCGGGTTGGTGGTCTCGGCGGAGGGTTGAAACCGCTCGCGTACCTGGCGGTGCCGGGCCGCAGCTAACGCGCAGCGTTAGCGGAGGCCGGAGTGAGCGTGCGGTTCTGCCGCAGGCACGACCGCACGCGCAGAACGAAACCGTCGCCTACAGGCTCCTCATAAGAGCTCGCGGGCTCCGCCCGCGAGCGCTCCCGCGAAGCGGTGTACATATTCAGGCCGGAAACGCGCAGCGTTTCCGGCCTAGCAAGGATCAGGCCGGAAGCGCGGAGCGCTTCCGGCCTAGAGGGAGCGTGCGCCCCCGGCTCACGAAGCGGCGGTAGCGCGGGCTCGGCGGCGGAGGCGGCGGCTCGGGGAGTGCGTCCGCCTCGGCGGACGGCGGATAGCGGCGCGCGAGCTCGCGGAGCTCGGACAGCAGGTGCGCGGTCCGTTCGCGCTCGCGGCTGCGAAGGGCGTCGCCCTCGCGGGTGCTGACGACCTCCGACTCCTCGTCCAGGCGGAGTGCGTAGTCGAACGTGTCGAACGCCGCGAGGAGCGCGCGGGCGAGGCGCTTCTCCGGCACCTGCCGCGTGTCGTGGTGGCGGCGGCGGATCTCGGCGAACGCGAGCGACTTGCAGACCTCGCGGCCGCAGGTGAACAGATCCGTGTCCCAGACGACGAAGCCGGGCCGGTTGCAGTAGCTGCAGCGGTCGAGCTTGATGAAGACGTCACGGGCCACGCTTCAAGCGTGACGCGCGGGTTCACACGCGACATCGGGGCCGGTACCGACCCCGCGTCAGGAGTTCTAGGCGAGGCCGCGGACTTTCCAGTATGCGATCGCGACGCTGGCCACGGCCACGACCACGAGGCCCGCGGCGCCCGTCAGCCCGAGGCGGCCGTACGCGGCATGGCCGCGTCCCCAGCGGGCGAACGAGAGCGTGCACAGGATGCCGCCGATGAGGCCGCCCACGTGGCCTCCCCACGAGATGTTCGAGATCGTGAAGCTCAGCACGAGGTTGATGAGGATCCACGTCATCGCCTGGCCCGCCAGCCGGCCCGTCACCTGCCATTCGAGGATCAGCATGGCGCCGAGGATCCCGAAGATCGCTCCCGATGCGCCGAGGACCGGCGTCAGCGGCGTCTGCAGGAGCGCGCCCGCCGAGCCGGCGAGGCCCGAGACGAAATAGAGACCGATGTAGCGGGCGCGGCCGAGATACTGCTCGACCGGCGTCCCGATGAGGTAGAGCGCGAGCATGTTGAAGCCGATGTGGATGAGGTTCTCGTGGAGGAACATCGAGGTGACGAGACGCCACCATTCGCCGTGGGCGACGAACGGTCCGTAGAGCACCGAGCGCTCGTAGAGCGAGCCGTTCCGATCCATGCTCGCACCGGGGTCCGAGATGCCGCCCCCTTGCATCGCGCCGATGATGTAGATCGCGACGTTGATCGCGATGAGCGCGCGCGTCACCGGCGCGACGCCGGCGGTGATCTGCCGCTGCGCGCGGACGATCGGGCGCGGCCCGAGCCGCTTCCGCGCGGCGGCCTTGCCCGCGTGGTCGGGGCAGCGGATCCCGACCGGCGCCATCGTCATGCATTCGGTGCAGATCGGTCGGCCGCACTCGGAGCACGAGAGGCCGGTCTCGCGGTCGGGATGGCGGTAGCAGGTCGGCACGGCGGGACTAGGGTAGTTACGTGCGCGTCCACGTTGCGTTCACGCCCGGCGAGCAGACACCTGCTCCGGTCGGGATCGTCGTCGACGTCCTCCGGGCGACTTCGACGATGACGCAGGCGCTCGCGGCCGGGTACCGGCGCGTGCTCTGCACGGCGGAGATCGACGACGCGCGCGCGCTCGCCGAGAGCGAGGGGCCGGCGAAGCTCGCCGGCGAGCGGCGGCTCGAGCACATCCCGGGCTTCGACTTCGGCAACTCGCCGCGCGAGGTCGCGGGCGAGCCGGCGGCGGAGACGCTCATCCTCACGACGACCAACGGGACGCGGCTGCTCGTGGCGGCCGCAGCGCGCTTCGAGCAGGTGCTCGTCGGCTCGCTCCTGAACCTCGACGCCGTCGCGGCCGCGGCGCGCGCGAGCGGGGAGGACGTGGCGGTGCTGTGCGCGGGCGTGCTCGGCGAGCTCGCGCTCGACGACGCGTACTGCGCGGGGCGCATCGCGCAGGCGCTCGGCGGCGAGCCGGCCGACTCCGCGGCGGCGGCGATGCGCCTCGCCGGCAGCTTCCCGGACGCGCTCGCCGGGCTCGGGTCGAGCCAGAGTGCGCGCAACCTCCGCGGCAAAGACCTCGAGGCGGACATCGAATGGTGCGCGCGGGAGAGCGTCCTCGACGTCGTGCCGCGCTTCGTCGGCAACCTCGGGCCGGCGGCGGAGGTGACCCTCTAGGCCGGCCGAGCGGCGGCCGAGCGAGTCAGCTCTGCCGGCGCCTGTCGCTGCCCTTGCTCGGCGCGGCCGGTTGCCGGAGGAAGCGGATGAGCTCTCCGAGGGTCCGGTGGTGGTGGCTGGGATGACGGAGTGAGAGGTCCTCGCGGATCTCGTAGTGGTTCCTGCGCCCCTCGCGCCTCTTCGTGAGGTATCCGACTCGTTCCAGCTCGAGGACGATCTGGGCCGCGGTCCGCTCGGTGACACCGGTCTGGGCGGCGATGTCGCGCAGGCGGACGGTGGGATCGGCCGCGATCGCCTGAAGCACGCGGGCGTGGTTTGTGAGGAACGACCACCCCTGCGATCCATTACTAGAACTTGACTTCATGAATGGCATCTACTTTAGTGGCTGGTTCGATAGCCGTTTGGCGCCGTCATCGGGCTGAGTGACCCTCGAGAACACGCACTGCTGAATCGTCCGGTGCCCAGGTAGTCGTCGAGAGGAGTCATCATGGAAGGTCCGAGCACCGGCGCCCTGTCGGCGCGGGGTCACACGGGCAACCCGGCGAAGCGTCCGGGCCGGCTGGAGCGTCTCGCGCATATCACCGCTCGCCGTCGCTGGCCGATCATTGCCGTCTGGGTCGTGCTGACGCTCGTCGGTGGTGTTGCGGCCGGACAGCTCTCGACGCGCTGGTATCAGAGCACGGCCATCCCTGGGAAGCCGGCATACGAAACCGGGCTGCGGGTCCTCAAGGCCTTCGGGGCGGGTGTGCGTTCGCCGAACGTCGTCGTCTACACGTCGGCGCACGGCGACGTCACGAAGAGCGCGGCGGTGCGTGCCGCGATGGCGCGCGTCGACAAGGCCAATCCAGGCGCGCTGACGAGCTCGTACTTCTCCACCGGCAGCTCCGTGTATGTGTCGCGCGACCGTCACACGACATTTCAGGAGGTCTATCCGGCCGGACGGGCCGGGGTCGACAAGAAGAGCGGGGCTGTGAGGATGCGCGCTGTGGCGGCGCACGGCCTTCCGGCCGGGGTCACCGTCGAGGTGACCGGTCGCGATGCGCTCGACGAGGCGAACAGTCACGCCAAGAACGGGGGGTCGAGCGTCCTGTTGGAGGCGCTGATCGGCGGCCTCGGCGCGCTCGTGATCCTCCTCTTCGTCTTCGGGACGCTGCCCGCGGTGCTGATGCCGCTCGTGGTCGCCGTCGCGGCGATTCTCAACACGTTCACGCTGGTGTGGGCACTCACGTACATCACCAACGTCTCGGTCATCGTCCAGTTCCTGATTGCGCTGGTCGGGCTCGGTGTGGCGATCGACTACGCCTTGCTGATGATCTTCCGCTTCCGGGATGAGCTGCGCGAGGGCAACGACGTCGAGTCGGCACTCGTCGAGACGATGACCCATGCGGGGCATTCGGTGATCGTCTCGGGAACGACCGTCGCCGTCGGCCTGCTGGCGATGATCGTGTTGCCGTTGCCGTTGCTGCGCGGAATGGGTATCGGCGGCATGCTGATCCCTGCCGTCTCGGTGCTCGCCACGCTGACCCTCCTCCCGGCGCTGCTCGCCGTTCTCGGTACGCGGATCAACAGCGTCCGGGTCATGCCGCGCCGCTTTGCCGACCACGGTCATCCCGAAGACGGCGCCTGGGGCCGCTGGGCGCGCCTCGTGCTCCGACGCCCGATTGCAGTCGCGGCCGTCGGCCTGGTGCTCGTCGCCGTGCTCGCCGGCCTCGGGACGCAGCTGAACCTGAGCGAGGCTCAGTTGAAGTACTTCCCCGGCACCGGCACCGCGATCGTCGGCCGCGACCAGCTTGCCGCGGCCGGGATCAGCCCCGGCGTGATGAAGCCGCTCGACGTTCTCGTCTCCAACGGGGGCAACCCGCAGCTGATCGCGGCGAAGCTGCGTGCCGTGCCGGGAATCGTAGGAGCGACAGCCCCGCCCGGCTGGAAGCGTGGGTCGAACTCGTTCGTCGAGGGCTTCGCCGATATCGACGGTGCCGCCCCCGGCATCCAAGGGATCATCGATCGCGCAAACGCGAGCCTCAAGGGAACGAAGGGATCGCTGACAGGAATCGCCGCAACGGACCGCGACTTCCTGCACGCGCTCTTCGGCAGCTTCCCCTATGCGCTCGCCCTCGTTCTGTTCCTGAGCCTGGTCCTGCTCACGCGAGCCTTCCGCTCCATCGTCCTCGCGATCAAGGCGGTGATACTGAACCTGGCCTCGCTTGCCGCGGCGTACGGGATCATCGTCTTCGTCTTCCAGCAGGGACACGGGTCGTCGCTCTGGAACCTCGGCGCGACCCACTCCGTCACCGCCTACATCCCGGTGATGATCTTCGCCTTCCTGTTCGGACTCTCGATGGACTACGAGGTCTTCATGCTCACGCGCATGCGCGAGGCCTACGACGAGACCGGTTCCACCGGCAAGGCGATCGAGCTCGGCCTCGCACGAACCGGCAAGCTCGTCACGAGCGCGGCCCTCATCCTCATGTTCGCGTTCCTCGTCCTCTCGTCGACGCCCGGCTACGAGGTGAAGTCCCTCGCGATCGGTCTGGCGGCAGGAATCATCTTCGACGCCACCGTCATCCGTGCCCTGCTCGTGCCGGCGTTGATGAAGCTCCTCGGCGACTGGAACTGGTGGCTGCCGACATGGATGGCGACTCTGCTGCGCATCCCGAACGGGGAATCGACACCGGAAGTCGACGCCGTGCCGGTTCCCGCCGGCTGACCGGAGCTGCAGCTTCTGGGAGGGTTGCCGTCCGACTTGACGGGGAACATGTGTTCGTATAGAACACACGTTCCCATGATCGCCTGCCTCTCCATACCCGGCTTCGAGCTCAAGGCGGCGCTGCGAAAGGCGCCGTCGCTCGCTCTGCGTCCGGCGGCGCTGTCGCCGGAGGCGGGAGCCGAGCCTCTCATCGGGCCGGTGACGCCGGCGGCGGAGGCGGCGGGCGTCCAGCCGGGGATGCGCCTGGGCGAGGCGCTGGCAACGTGCCCGCGGCTCGTCCTCGTCGATCCCGACCCCGCCTCCGCCGAGCAGGCGTGGGAGGAGGTCGTGCGGTCGCTCGAGGACGCGGGCTTCGCGGTCGAGCCGGCAGCCCTCGGCGTCGCGTACTTCGAGACGCGCGGCGTCGAGCGGCTGTACGGCGGACTCGAGCAGGCGCTGCGACGCGCGCTCGCCGCGGCGCGCGGATGGGATCCGCGCATCGGGGCCGCCGGCCGGCGCTTCGCCGCGCTCGCGGCCGCCTCCGTCGCGAAGCCGGGGCAGCTGCTCGTCGTCCGCGACGAGGAGATCGGGCGCTTCCTCGCGCCGCTGCCGCTGACGCTGCTGCCGCTGGAGAAGCAGCGCTACGAAGAGCTCGAAGCCCTCGGAGTCCGCAGGCTCGGACAGCTTGCCGGGCTTCCGGGCGGCGCCGTCGCCGAACGATTGGGGCCGGACGGCCGGCGTGCCTGGGGCCTGGCGAGAGGCGGGGCGGCCGCGCACGTGCGCGGTCGCCGTCCGCCGGCCGAGCTTAGGGAGACGCTCGAGTTCCCCGAGGCGGTGGGAAACGAGCTCACGCTGCGCCGCGCGCTCGCCGCGATCGTCGAGACGGTGCTCGCCCGGCCGGAGCGGCGCGACCGCTTCGTCCGCAAGGTCGCGCTCGGCGCCGGGCTCGTCGGCGGCGGATCGTGGCGGCGGACGATGACGTTGCGCGAGCCGAGCGCGGATGCGGACCGGATCCGCGTCGCGCTCGCCGCGAAGCTCACCGACCTGCCCGGCCCGGTCACCGACCTGCGCATCGACCTCGTCGAGCTCACCGAGCCCGCCGGCCGCCAGCTCGAGCTGCTCGCCGCCGGGGCGGAGGACCAGACCAGGCTGCACGAAGGGCTCCGGCAGGTGCGAGCGAGCACGGGATCCGGTTCCGTCTGTTCCGTCGTCGAGGTGGCACCGTGGTCGCGGATCCCAGAGACGCGCGCACTGTTCGTACCGCGGGACGACTGAACGCGCCGCGCCCGGCGCGCGTCGAGGCGGGCTTCGGCGGCACCCCGCGCGAGGTCAACCACTTGCCGGTCGCCGTCATCCGCGAGGAATGGCGCGTGCTCGACCGCTGGTGGACCGAGGAGCCGGTGCTGCGCCGCTACTTCGAGGTCGTGCTCGAGAGCGGCGAGAACACCGTCGTGTTCCACGACGGCTCAGGCGGGGGGTGGTTCACCCAGCGCGGCGCGTAATGAACGAGCAGCCGCTTCGGGATCGTCCGCATCGCGAATCGCACGCACGACTGCCACTCCCGGCGCGCCGGCGGCGACGACCGCGGCCACGGTGTCGAGCTCGATCCCGCCGATCGCGAACCACGGCACCTGCAGCCGCAGAGCCGCGGCGCGCACGAGCTCGAGGCCGCCCGGCGGCGACTCCGGCTTCGTCGGTGTGCCGAAGATCGCGCCGACGCCGAAGTAGTCCGGGTTGCCCGCGAGCTCCGCCGCCGTCGTCGCGGAGAGCCCGACGATCCGCTCCGTGCCGACGAGCGCGCGCGCCTCCGCGAGCGCCGCGTCCTGCTGCCCGACGTGGACGCCGTCGGCGCCGCACGCCGCGACGAGGTCGGGGCGGTCGTTGAGGACGAACAGCGCGCCGTGCGCGGCGCAGATGCGCCGGAACGGCTCAGCCGCCCGGACGAGCTCGTCGTCGGGAAGATCCTTGTCCCGCAGCTGGACGACGTCGACGCCGCCGCGGAGCACCGCGTCGAGCAGCGCGTCCGGCGCCTCGCCGTGCGGCCGAGCCTCGAGGACGAGATAGAGGCGTGCCTTCGCGAGCCTTAACCGTGGGTTCATCATGCGAAGCCTAGGGTGGCCGCGTGCTTCACCTGCTTGCGGCCCTCGTCAGCGCAGTGTCGCTCCAGGTGTCCCCTCTTCCAGGAGCGCTTCTCATCGCCGATCGAGGGAACGACCGCATGCTGCTCGTGAACCCGCAGCACAAGGTCCTGTGGGAGTTCCCGAACGCGCGCGATCTCGCGAAGGGCGTCCATCTCAACTTCGACGACGACACGTTCGTCGAGCCGGGAGGGAAGGCGATCGTCTCGAACGAGGAGGAGGCGCACACGATCGTCTCCGTGAACATCAAGACGCACGCGCGCACGCACCTGTACGGCATCCCCGGGGTGCGGGGAAGCGCGCCCGGAGAGCTGAACACGCCGGACGACGCATACGTCCTCCCGAACGGGACGCTGACGGTCGCCGACGCCTACAACTGCCGCATCCTCTTCATCCGCTCGCATCGCATCGTGCGCCAGCTCGGCACGACCGGCGTCTGCGCGCACAACCCGCCGTATACGTTCGGCGCCGTCAACGGCGACACCCCGCTGCCGGACGGCGGCGTGCTCGTCTCGGAGATCCAGGGGTCGTGGATCGACGACATCTCCGCGAGCGGCAGGCTGCGCTGGGCCGTGCAGGCGCCCGTGTCGTATCCGTCCGACCCGCAGATGCTGCCGGACGGGAACATCCTCCTCGCCGACTACGCGAGCCCGGGGGCGGCGCTCATCATCAACCGCCACGGACGCGTGCTGTGGCGGTACGGGCCGGCATCGGGGTGGGGCGCCCTCGACCACCCCTCCCTCGCGCTGCCGCTCCCGAACGGCAACATCGCCATCAACGACGACTACCGCGACCGCGTCGTCGTCGTCGATCCGAGGAAGAACGCGATCGTCTGGCAGTACGGGCGGCCGAACTCGCCCGGCACGGGCGCGAACCGCCTGAACACGCCCGACGGGCTCGACTTCGTCCCGCTCGGGCCGGGAAACGTGCCGCTCTGGTCGCAGGTACATCACCCCTAGCAAGCGAACATATGTTCGTATAGCGTAGCCGGGGTGACCTACGTCGAGCTCCACGCGCACTCGGCGTACTCGTTCCTCGACGGGGCCTCGCAGCCCGAGGAGCTCGCGGCCCGGGCGGCGGAGCTCGGCTACGAGACGCTCGCGCTCACCGACCACGACGGCGTCTACGGCTCGCTCGAGTTCGCGCAGGCCGCGAAGCACTTCGGTGTGCGGCCGATCACCGGCGCCGAGGTCACACTCGCGGGCGGAGCGCACGTCACGCTCCTCGTCGAGTCGGCGGCGGGGTACGCGAACCTCTGCCGGCTCCTCACCGCGGCGCACGCCGGAACGCGTCCGAAGGAAGGCGCGGAGGTGCTTCCGCCAGCGCTCGACATCCGCCTCCTCGAGGAGCTCCACGACGGGCTCGTGTGCCTTTCCGGCTGCGCGCGGCAGGGGCTCGCCGTGCTCGACGCGAACGCCGCCGCCCAACTTGCCCGCGCGTTCGGCCGCGACCGCTTCTTCGTCGAGCTGCAGCGCCCGTACGAACGCGGCGACGCGCGCCGCAACGCCGCGCTCCGCGATCTCGCCGAGACGCTCGGCGTGCGCACGATCGCCACGGGCGACGTGCACGCCCACGACGCGCGCCGCGCCGCGCTGCAGGACGTCCTCGTCGCCATCAAGTGCCGCACGTCGCTCGACGGCTGCGAGCGGGAGCGGCGCGGCAACCACGAATGCGTGCTCGCCGCACCGGCCGACATGCTCGACCGCTTCCCGCTCGACCGCGACGCGGTCACACGCACGCGCGAGCTTGCCGAGCGGCTCGAGTTCGACCTCACCGAGGAGCTCGGCTACCGCTATCCCGACTTCTCCGACGGCGAGGAGCCGGCAAGAGTCCAGCTCCGCCGCGTGTGCGAGCGCGCGTTCGCCGAACGCTACGGCGGGCTGAACGGCCACAAGAAGCGCGTGCGCGCGCGGCTCGACGAGGAGCTCGCCTTGATCGACGAGCTCGGGCTCGCCGGCTTCTTCCTCCTGCACTGGGAGGTGCTCGAGCTCGCGCGCGAGGTCGCGCTCGAGGTGCGCGGGCCGGGCTCGATGCGGCACCTGCTCCCGCCGGGCCGCGGCCGCGGCTCGTCCGTCGGCTCGCTCGTCTGCTACCTGACCGGGCTCTCGCACGTCGATCCCGTCCAGGCGAACCTCTCGCTCGGCCGCTTCATCAACCGCGAGCTCGCCTCGGTTCCCGACATCGACCTCGACTTTCCGCGCGACATCCGCGAGAAGCTCATCGTCCGCGTGACGGAACGCTACGGCCGCGAGCACGCCGCGCTCGTCGCGACCTTCGCGACGTACCGCTCGCGCGGCGCGATTCGCGACGTCGGCAAGGCGCTCGGGCTGCCGTTCGCCGATCTCGAGCGGCTCGCGAAGCTCACCGACGGCTGGAACGCGGCACGCGTCGGCGACGAGCTGCTGCAGCTCCCGGACGCGGAGCGCAAGCTCGCGTCTCCGCGCTGGCGCGCGTTCGCCGAGCTGTGCGCGGAGATCGGCGGACTCCCACGGCACATCTCGCAGCATCCGGGCGGGATGGTGATCTCGTCGCGGCCGCTCGTCGAGCTCGTGCCCGTCCAGCCGGCGGCGATGGCGGGACGGCAGATGTGCCAGTGGGACAAGGACTCGTGCGCCGACGCCGGCTTCCTGAAGATCGACTTGCTCGGGCTCGGGATGCTCTCTGCGGTCGAGGAGTGCGTCGACCTCGTCGCGCGGAACCGCGGCGAGGAGATCGACCTCTCGCGCATCCCGCTCGACGACCCCGACGTGTTCGCGGAGATCCAGAAGGCGGACACCGTCGGCTGCTTCCAGATCGAGAGCCGCGCGCAGATGCAGACGATCCTGCGCACGCGGCCCGAGAACCTCGACGACATCACCATCCAGGTCGCGCTCGTGCGGCCGGGGCCGATCCAGGGCAAAGCCGTGCACCCGTACATCGAACGGCGCCAGAAGCTCCGCGATGACCCCACGTACGAGGCCCCGGCCGACCATCCGCTGCTGAAGGAGCCGCTGCGCGAGACGCTCGGCGTCGTCGTCTTCCAGGACCAGGTGCTCGACGTCGCCATCCATCTCGCCGGCTTCACCGTCGGCGAGGCGGAGGGTCTTCGGCGCGCGATGAGCCGCAAGCGCTCGCATGCGGCGCTCGAATCGTGGCGCGAGCGGTTCATCGCCGGCGCGCTCGTGAACGGTGTCGGCGAGGAGGCGGCTCATGCCATCTACGACAAGCTCACCGCATTCTCCGGCTTCGGCTTCCCGAAGTCGCACTCCGCCGCGTTCGGGCTGCTTGCGTACCAGTCGGCGTGGCTTCGCCACCACTACGGCGCCGAGTTCCTCGCGGCGCTCCTGAACGCGCAGCCGATGGGCTTCTATCCGCCGGCGACGCTCGTGCGCGACGCGTTCCGGCACGGCGTCGAGACGCGGACGCCCGACGTGAACCGCAGCGAAGTCGAGTGCACGATCGAGGACGACGCCGTCCGCGTCGGCCTGAAGTACGTGCAGGGCGTGGGGGAGGACGACGCGGCGGCCGTCGTCGCGTCGCGGCCGTATGCATCCATCCGCGAGCTCGCGCAGCGGACGCAGCTGTCCGGCGACGAGCTGCGCGCGCTCGTCGAGAGCGGCGCCTGCGACTCGTTCGGCCTCGCTCGCCGAGACCTCCTGTGGCAGCTCGGGCTCGTACCGCGCGCGCAGACGGTGCCGGGCTCGGGTGGCGAGGAGAAGCAGCTCGCGCTGCCGCTCGAGCCGACGGTGGCGACGCCCGACCTGCCGGAGCCGACCGTATGGGAGCAGATGCTCGCCGACTACCGCACGACGAGCCTCTCGATCGGCGTCCATCCGATCGAGCTCATGCGCCCGCACCTGCCGCCGGACACGCTCTCCACCGTCGAGCTGCGCGAGCGTCCGCACGCCGCCCGTGTCCAGATCGCCGGCATGGTCGTCGCGCGCCAGCGCCCGGCGACCGCGAACGGCGTCGTCTTCATGCTGCTCGAGGACGAGTACGCGCAGGTGAACCTCATCGTGTTCCCGCAGGTGTACGACCGCTTCCGCGGCATCGTGCGCGGCGAGCCGCTCCTCCTCGTCCACGGCCGGTACGAGCACTCCGACCGCAACCGCAACGTCGTCGTCGACGAGCTCGTCTCGCTCGCCCCGCTCGCCCGCGAGCTCACCGACGGAGCGGACGTGCACGGCTCGCTTCCCACGGCGCACCACTTCGGACATCGGTAGGAGAAGATCCGCGGATGGACATCCGCGGCGAGCTCGAGCGCATCCCCGGGCGGCTCGGGGCGAGGGACGTCGCGCGCATCCTCCAGATGGCGCTCGCCGCGGGCGCGTCGTGGGAGCTCGCGCTCCAGCTTCCGAACCACGGGCGACCGTTCTTCGCCCCCATCGCCGCCGTCATCGCGCTCGGCGCGGAGCGCGGGCGCCGCGGCAAGCAGGCGATGGGGATGATGGTCGGCGTCGCCGTCGGCATCCTCGTCGGCGCCGGCGTCGTCGCGGCCGCCGGAACCGGCTGGTGGCAGCTCGTCGTCGCGGTCGGCGCCTCGCTCCTCCTCACGGTCGGCGCCGGCGGCGGCCCGCTGCTCCGTAACCAGGCGGCCGCGTCGGCGGTGCTCATCGTCGCGCTCCACCAGCCCGGGTCGAACATCGCGTTCCAGCGGCTCGTCGATGCGCTCATCGGCGGCGGCATCGCCGTCCTGCTCGCGCAGATCCTGTTCCCGATCGACCCCGTCGACCACGTGCTCCGCGAGACGAAGGCGCTACGAGACCGCGTCGCCGACGCGCTCGAGCACGTCGCATCCGCGCTCGACGCCGGTGATCTCGCCCGGGCACAGAGCGCCCTCGATCGGATCGAACGGATCGACGAGCGGCGCGTCGAAGATGCACTTTCGCTCGCACGCGAGGTCGTACGCCGCGCCCCGCGGCGCCGGCGGCAGAGGAACGTCCTCGAGCTGCTCGGGCTCGCCGTTCACGAGCTCAGCGCGTCGGTCGCGGACGCGCACACGGTCGCCACCGGCGCCCTCCGCGTGCTCGAGGGCGGCGACCGGCCCTCACCGGACGCTGCGACGGTCGTGCGTGCGCTCGCGGGCGCAGTGCGGGCGACTGACCCCGGCGAGAGCCGCCAGTGGGGAACGCGCGTGCATTCTGCGACCCGAGCGTTGCGCGAGTCGGACCAGTCGCTCGGCACAGATGTGCTCGCGCTCGGCGCGGACGAGCTCGTCGGTCATGTGCTCCGCGCGGCCGAGGCGCGGTCGGAAGCGGCTACCCGCCGGGATCCGCGTGACGCCGGTGCATCGGCGACGGCAGGTGAGGCAGGACGTTGAACGCCGAGTTCACGAGGGCGAGATGGGTGAATGCCTGCGGGAAGTTCCCCAGCATCCGCTTCGCCCTGGGGTCGTACTCCTCCGAGAGCAGGCCGACGTCGTTCGCGAGGGCGATGAGGCGCTCGAACAGCTCGAGCGCGTCGTCGTGCCGGCCGAGGAGCTCGAGGCAGTCGACGAGCCAGAACGAGCACGGCAGGAAGACGCCCTCGCCCGCCGGCAGACCGTCGACGCCGCCCTCCTCCGTGCGGTAGCGGAGGACGAAGCCGCCGGCGACGAGCGTCCGCTCGATCGCTTCGACGGTGCCGCGCACCTTCGGGTCGTCGGCCGGGAGGAAGCCCACGAGGGGGATGAGCAGGAGGCTCGCGTCGAGCTCCTGCGAGCCGTACGACTGCGTGAACGACCCGAGCTTCGCGTCGAAGCCGTGCTCGCACACGTCGCGGTGGATCTCGTCGCGGAGCGCGCGCCAGCGGTCGACGGGCCCGTCGAGGGCCTGCGTCTCCACCGTGCGGACGGCGCGGTCGAACGCGACCCACGCCATGACCTTCGAGTGGACGAAGTGCCGGCGTTCGCCGCGGATCTCCCAGATGCCCTCGTCCGGCTCGCGCCAGACCCTCTCGAGGTACTCGAGGAGTGTCAGCTGGAGCGCCCACGCGGGCCGCTCGAACGCGAGCCCGTGCACGCGCGCCTGGTAGAGCGCGTCCATCACCTCGCCGAAGACGTCGATCTGGAGCTGCTCGCTCGCCGCGTTGCCGATCCGCACCGGAGCGGAGCCCTCGTAGCCCGCGAGCCACGGGAGCTCGAGCTCGGTGAGGCGCCGTTCGCCGCCGACGCCGTACATGATCTGGATGTCGGCGGGAGCGCCCGCGACCGCGCGGAGAAGCCATGCGCGCCACGCCTTCGCTTCGTCCGCGTAGTCGGCGTGGAGGAGCGCCAGCAGGGTGAGCGTCGCGTCGCGCAGCCAGCAGTAGCGGTAATCCCAGTTGCGGACGCCGCCGATCCACTCCGGCAGGGAGGTCGTCGGCGCCGCGACGATGCCGCCCGTCGGCCCGTACGTGAGCGCCTTGAGCACGATGAGCGAACGCTTGAGAACGTGGCGCCACTCGTCCGGGAGCTCCGCCGGGCAACTGCCCGACCAGTCGGTCCAGAACTCGTGCGTCTCCGTGAGCGCCTGCTCCGGGTCGATCGGCTCCGGCAGCTCGAGGTGCGACGGGAACCACGTGAGGACGAACGGCACGCGCTCGCCCGCCTCGACGGCGAACGTCGAGATGGAGTGCATGTTCTCGCCGCGTGTGTGCGCCGGCGTTCGGAAGCACAGCGCATCCGGCCCGGCGATCACCGAGCGCGTGCCGCCCTCGACGCGGCGCACCCAGGGGACGACATGCCCGTAGTCGAAGCGCGCGACGAGCTCCGACCGCATCTCGACGCGACCGCTCACGCCCTCCACGATGCGGACCACGTCCGGCGCCTTCCCGCGCGGCGGCATGAAGTCGTGCACGCGTACGACGCCGTCGTCGGTCTCCCACGTCGTCTCGAGGACGAGTGTGTCGCCGGCGTAGCGGCGTGTCGGCGTGCCGCCGCCGCGCGGCGCCATGAGCCAGCGTCCGTTCTCCGGGTCGCCGAGAAGCGCGGCGAACATGGCACCGGAGTCGAAGCGCGGGAAGCAGAGCCAGTCGATCGAGCCGTCGCGCGAGACGAGAGCGGCCGTCTGCAGGTCGCCGATGAGCGCGTAGTCCTCTATCCGAGCCAACGCCACCGCCTCCGTGCCGCCCGCTCGAACGCCGCCTCGTACTCCTCCGCAGCGTCGTCGTCGAGCGTCCGCGCGTAGCCGTCGCGCATGTCGGCGAGCGCGTCCTTCACGGCATCGACGACGTCCATGTAGTCGCCGTACGCCTCCTCGGCGTCGCCGCGGTCGGCGCGGTCGTACGCCTCCTTCGTCTCCCGCATCTCGGTGAGGAGCCCGTCCGCCTCGTCGTCGGCGAAGACGTCGAGCTGTCGGCCGACGAGGTCCGCGAACCGGCGGCGGAGCATCACACGAGCTCCTCGTAGAGAGTCAGGTGTGCGCGGGCGGCGGCGTCCCACGTCAGCTCGGCCCGCGCGCGCCGCGCGCCTGCGCGCGCCTCCTCGAGCGCCGCCGGATCGCCGAGAAGCTCCTCGATCGCGGCCGCGAGGGCGTCGACGTCGCCCGGCTCGACGACGCGGCCGGCGCCGAATCGCCGCACCGGCTCCGCGATCCCGCCGACGTCGTAGGCGATCGCGGGCACGCCGGCGCCGAGCGCGCGCAGGAGGGCGCCGCTCTGGTCGAGCTCGGGGCGGTACGGGAAGAGCGCGACGGTCGCGTCGCCGAACGCGCGGTCGACCTCCGGCGTGTCGAGGTAACCGAGCCGCCACTCGACGTCGAGACCGGAGGCGGCGCGCCGGTATGGCTCGAGCGGCTCGAGCGCGTCCCCGGCGACGAGCAGGCGGGCCGACCCGGCAGCGCGCACCGCGGCGATCGCGTCGCCGAGTCCCTTGTACGGGCGGATGACGCCGAAGCAGAGGACGGTGCGCCCGTCGTCGCGACGCTCCGGATCGCTGGGGAACACGGGGTGCGGGATGACGCGCGCGTCGACGCCGAGCGGCGCGAGCGCGTCGCGCCCGTGCTCGCTGTGCACGACGACGCGGTCGAAACGCGCGAGGAGCGAGCGCCAGAGCTCCTGCTTCGCGGCCGTCCGGCGCGGCAGGAGGTCGTGCGCGGTGAACACCGCGGGCGCGTGCGGCCGGAAGAGGCGCGCGTCGATCTCCGGCACGAGCCACTGCACGTGCAAGACGTCGGCCGGGCGGAAGCGGAGAGCCGCGAGCCCCAGGGGGTGCTCGGCGACCTTCAGCGGCACGCGCAGCCGCGAGCGGCGGAAGAGCTTCGACGACACGGGATAGAAGAGCTCGCGGCGCACGTAGCCGTCGGCCGCGGGGGCGGCGCCGAAGCGGAAGTGCGACGTGACGAGCTCGACGTCGGCGCCCGCGCGCGCGAGCGCGGCCGCGAGCTCGTGGTCGTACGCCGGCGTGAAGGCGGGAGGGTCGGCGAGGACGATTCGCACGGGCCTAGGCTACGCGTGTGGCGCTGCTCGTTCGCACCTGGAATCTCTTCCACGGGAACGCCCTCCCGCCCGAGCGGCGTGCGTACCTCCGGGAGATGATCGAGCTCGTGACCGCCGACGACCCCGACGTCGTGTGCCTCCAGGAGGTGCCCGCGTGGGCCCTCCGCCGTCTGGAAAGGTGGAGCGGCATGGAGGTCGTGGGAGCGGTAGCGGCACCGCCGCGGCTTCGGAGCGCCGAGCTCGGACGGCGGATCACCGACCTGCACCACGGGATCCTCCGCTCGGCCTTCACCGGCGAGGGGCTCGCGATCCTCGTCGCGCGGCGGCACGCCGTCGCCGCGCACCGGACGGAGCCGGTGGGCCCGAACCGCGTGCTTCTCGGCGTCGAGCTGGCCGGGGGCGTCTACGTCGGCGACTTTCACGTCACCGGCGGTGAGGTCGCCAAGGAGCAGTTCGCGCGCGTCGTCGAGCTCGCCGGGGGCGACACGGTCGTCATCGCGGGGGACGTCAACCTCCGCCCGCCCTACGAGCTCGCCGGCTTCTCGGAGCCGCTCGCCGGCAGCATCGATCAGATCCTCGTGCGGGGGCTGCCGGCATCGGCGCCCGTCGCCTGGCCGGCCGAGCGCAGGCGCGTCGACGGCCGCCTTCTCTCCGATCACGCGCCCGTGGAGGCGATGGTCGGATGACGTTCGAGGAGGCACGTGCGCAGTTCCCGGTGCTCGAGCGGTACGCGTATCTCAACGCGGGCACGAACGGCCCGCTCGCGCGCTCGACCGTCGCCGCGGTCGTCGACCAGGTGGAGCGCGACCTCGCCGGCGGGCGCAGCGGGCAGGCGTGGGTCGATTGCGTGCTCGCACTGCGTGACGAGGTGCGTTCCGGCCTCGCCGCGGTCATCCAGGTCGACCCCGGGCTCGTCGCCATCACCGACTCCACGACGCGTGGGTGCGCCACGGTTCTCGCAGGGCTCGGCATCGGCGGCGACGACGAGATCGTCATCACCGATCAGGAGCACTTCGGCCTCACCGGTCCCGTGCACGCATCGGGCGCGCGCGTCGTCGTGACGACCGCCGACGAGGAGTCGATCCTCGCGGCGGTCACGCCGCGGACGCGCCTCATCGCGACGTCGCACGTCTTCTGGACGACGGGACGGAGGCTCGACCTCGAGCGGTTGCGCGAGGAGTCGGGCGTGCCGATCCTCGTCGACGGCGCGCAGTCTGCGGGCGCGATCCGCGTCGACGCGAAGCCGTTCGACTTCTACACCGTCTCCGCGCAGAAGTGGCTGTGCGCGCCGGAGCCGTCGGGCGCGCTGTACGTCCGCGACCCCGAGCGCCTGCGCGTCGTCTCACCCGGCTATCTCGCACAGTCGTCGTACGACGTCTCCGGCGCGTTCGAACCGAAGCCGGGCGGCGCACGTTTCGACTCGGGCTGGAACGCGACGCCGACGCTCGCCGGGCTCGCCGCCGCGCTCGCGACGCACCCCGTGTGGCGGTACGAGCGCGCCGCCGAGAACGCCGCCCGCTGCCGCGAGCTCCTCGCCGCGCGGGTCGACGTCGTGACGCCGCCGGGCCACTCGACGCTCGTCTCCTTCCGGCCGAACGGCAACCCGGCCGAGCTCGTGTCGGCGCTCGACGAGCAGGGCGTGATCGTGCGCGAGCTGCCGGGGCGGAACCTCGTCCGCGCCTCCGTCGGCTGGTGGACGAGCGAGGACGACCTCGAGCGGCTCGCCGCCGGGGTCTAGCTCGGCAGCCCGAGCTCGGCCGCGATCGGCTGCAGCGCCTCGACGACCGTGCGGATGTGGTCGTCGAGCTCGACGCCGAGCTCCTCGGCGCCCTTGTAGACGTCCTCGCGGTGGACGCCCGACGCGAACGACGGCTGCTTGAGCTTCTTGCGCACCGACTTCGGCTCGAGACCCTCGAGCCCCGTCGGCCGGACGAGCGCGCACGCGTGCACGAAGCCGGACAGCTCGTCGCACGCGAACAGCGCCTTCTTCAGCGGCGTATCCCGCGGCAGGCCGAGGTGCTCGGCATGGGAAAGGACGGTGTCGACGACCTCCTCCGGGTAGCCCTCCTCGCGGAGGATCGGCGCCCCGTCCTGCGGGTGCTTGTCGAGCGTCGGGTGCATCTCGTAGTCGAAGTCGTGGAGCAGCGCGGAGACCCGCCAGAGCTCCTCGTCGCCGCCGAGCTTGCGCGCGTAGGCGGCGGTCGAGGCCTCGACGGCGAGCGCGTGCCGGAGGAGCGATTCGCTCTTCGTGTACTTCGTGAGCGTCTCCCACGCCTGCTGACGGGTTGGCTCGGACACCGCCGCTACATTACCGCCCATGGCTGTGGCCCCCGCCGTCGCGGACGCATTCGTCATCGAGGGCTCGCGCCCCCTGAGCGGCACGATCCGCGCCGCCGGGAACAAGAACGGCGCTCTCCCGATCCTCGCCGCGACGCTCCTGACGGCCGAGCCGGTCGTCCTCGAGAACGTCCCGCGCATCAGTGACGTCGAGACGATGATCGAGCTGCTCGCCGACCTCGGCGCCGACATCGGCTGGACCGGGCCGAACGAGGTGCGCGTCCACACGGCGAACGTCGCCAAGTCGAGCCCGGACCCGCGTCTCTGCAGCCGCATGCGCGCCTCGTTCCTGCTCGCCGGCCCGCTGCTCTCGCGCTTCGGCACCGCGACGATGGCGCCCCCCGGCGGCGACGTGATCGGCCGCCGGCGGCTCGATCCGCACATCCACGCCTTCGCGGAGCTCGGTGCCGATGTCGATGCGGAGCGTCCGTACGAGATGCGCACCGACGGATTGCGCGGCGCGAACGTCTTCCTCGACGAGGCGAGCGTCATGGCGACCGAGAACACCGTCATGGCGGCCGTTCTCACGCCGGGCGAGACCGTGCTCGGGAACGCGGCGTGCGAGCCGCACGTGCAGGACCTCTGCCGCTTCCTTGTCTCTCTCGGCGCGGAGATGGACGGGATCGAGTCGAACGTCCTGCGCATCCACGGCGTCGACTCGCTCCGCGGCGGCACGTGGTCGATCGGTCCCGATCACATCGAGGTCGGCAGCTTCATCGGCATGGCCGCGATCACCGGCGGCGACGTCACGGTCGAAGGCGCCGACCCGAAAGACCTCGTCTCGATCCGGCCGGCGTTCGAGCGGCTCGGCGTCCGCATGGAGGTCCGCGGCGGCAGCGTGCACGTGCCGTCGCGCCAGCAGCTCGTCATCCGCGACGACCTCGGCGGGATGATCCCGAAGATCGAGGACGGTACGTGGCCGGCGTTCCCTTCCGACCTCACGTCGATCGCGATCACCGTCGCGACGCAGGCGTTCGGCACCGTCCTCATGTTCGAGAAGATGTTCGAGAACCGCCTGTTCTTCACGGACAAGCTCGTGTCGATGGGCGCGCGGATCATCCTCTGCGATCCGCATCGCGCCGTCGTCACCGGTCCGACGCCGCTCGTCGGGCAGCGGATGGAGAGCCCCGACATTCGCGCAGGCATGGCGATGGTGCTCGCCGCGCTCTGCGCCGAGGGCCGCTCGACGATCGGCGCCGTGCACCAGATCGACAAGGGCTACGAGCGCATCGACGAACGTTTACGAGGGCTCGGGGCGTCGATCTCCCGCATCGACGCGTAAGTCGGAAGTGCTGCGCACTTCAGACTTGTGAAGGGTCCCGCTTCGCGGGGCGCTCGCGGGCAAAGCCCGCGGGCTCTATGAGCGTCGGCGACGTTTGGTGCTGCTGGTCCGGCCTCCGCTAACGCTGCGCGTTAGCTGCCGCCCGAGATGGAGTGGGGGGTTCGAAGCGCTTGAACCACACCCCCGACCAAGGCCGGAGCGTAAGCGCGCGAAGCGGGCTTACGCTCCGGCCGGACTCACGCGGGTGGGGATGGCGAAGCCACCACCACGCGCGCAGAACGGACCGGTCGCTCACACCCTCAAGAGCTCGCCGGCTCTGCCGGCGAGCGCTCCCGCGAAGCGGGAACCTCTCAAAGGCGAAAGTGCGCAGCACTTTCGCCTTACCTAGAGGTAGCCTGCGCGCACGATGAGCACGAGCGAGCCCGCAGCGGGCCGGAGCGGTATCCGCGTCGACCCGAAGGGGAGCGGGTCGGCGAACGTCGAGACGGGGCTGCCGGTGCTCGACAGCCTGCTCGAGCGGCTTGCGGAGTACGCGTCCTTCGACCTCACCCTCGAGGTCGAGCCGGGCACGACCGAAGCGGAGGTCGGCGAAGCGGGAACGGCGCTCGGCCGCGCGCTGGCGGGGCCGCTGCGCGCGGAGAACGCGCGCGGTCACGGCTTCGGGATCATGACGTCGGCCGAGGCCCTCGCGAACGTCGTCCTCGAGGTCTCCGACGTGCCTCTACTCGTCTCCAACGTCGACCTGACGCAAGCGCGGATCGGCGGCCTCGGCACCGACGTCGCGCGCCGCTTCCTCGAGCGGTTCGCCGAGGGCGCGGGCGTGACGCTTCACGTGCGACTGCTCAACGGCACCGAATCGCAGCACGTCCTCGAGGCGATCTTCAAGGCGCTCGGAGTGGCGCTGGCACTCGCATGTACCGAGAAAGGAGCACAGCGTGGCTGACAAGTCCGCCGTACTGACGGAGGCGGCGCCCGCGCCCTTCCAGGGTGCGCCCTATTCGCAGGCGATCCGCGCAGGCGGCTTCGTGTTCGTGTCCGGCCAGCTCGCGCTCGAGCCGGGCGCGAAGGAGCTGCGCGGCGGCTCGATCGAGGAGCAGACCGAGCAGGTGTTCGCGAACCTCGGCGCGATCCTCGAGGCGGCGGGCACGGGCCTCGACCGGCTCGTCAAGACGACCGTCTTCCTGCAGAACCTCGACGACTTCCAGGGGATGAACGGCGTGTATGCGAAGCACGTCGGAGAGACGCCGCCGGCACGCTCGACGGTCGAGGTCGCGAAGCTTCCCTCCGGCGCGCTCGTCGAGATCGAAGCGATCGCGCTGGCGTAGGGCCACTCGGTGCTCGGCGAGATCGAGGAGTACGTCCGGTCGCTCGGCCTGGACGCGTACCTCGTCGGCGGCGCCGTGCGCGACGAGCTGCTCGGCCTCGACTCGAAGGACGCCGACTTCCTCGTCCCGGGGGTGGACACGGACGGGCTGCGCGATGCGCTCGCGCCGTACGGGCGCGTCGAGGAGCTCGTCGTCGCCGGCCGCCTCGTCGGCGTCCGGCTGCACCCGAGCGACCGGCGCATCCGCGCGCTCGTCCCCGCCGGCATCGAGCTCGCCCCGCCGCGCAAGGAGGTGAGCACCGGCCCCGGGCGCCACGACTTCGAGATCGTCGCCGATGCGTCGTTGTCGGTCGAGGACGACATGCGCCGCCGCGACTTCACGGTCAACGCGATGGCGCGGCGTCTGGTGGACGGGGCGATCGTCGACCCGCTGGGCGGCCGCGACGATCTCGAGCACCGCGTGCTGCGCGCGGTGTCGGACACGAGCTTCGCGGAGGATCCGCTGCGTCTCGTGCGGGCGTTGCGCTTCGTCTCGCAGCTCGGCTTCGCGCTCGACGAGCGCACACGTGCGCAGATGGTCGCGGAGGCGCCTGCCGTGCAGCTCGTCTCCGGCGAGCGGATCGGCGGCGGGCTCGGCGCCGACGGGATGGGCGAGCTGTCGAAGCTCCTGCTCGGCTCCCGCCCCGCCGGCGCGCTTCGGCTCGCGCGCGAGACGGGGGTCCTCGCTCGGCTCATCCCGGAGTTCGGGCCGGCCGACCACCTGGCCGACCACATCTTCGCGGTCGTGCAGGAGACGGCCGCTGCCGGCGACGATCTCGCCGTCCGCCTCGCTGCGCTCTTCCACGATCTCGGGAAGCCGGTCGATCCCGACCCGCTCGGCCATGCGCAGGTCGGCGCGCGCATCGCGCAGGCGACGCTCGGGCGCCTTCGCTATCCGAACCGGCTCACGAGCCGCGTCGTCGCCATCGTCCGCGAGCACCCCTTCCGCAGCGAGGACCTGCCGAGGACGCCGCGCGACGTCCGGCGTTTCCTCCTGCAGCACGGTGACGAGCTCGCGTTCGACCTCGTGGCGCACCGGCGCGCGGACCTGCGTGCAAAGGACCGCGACGCGAGCGGCGTCGAGGAGCTCCGTGCGGCGCTCGAGCGCGAGCTGCCGAGCCCGCATCGCGTGGGCGACCTCGCCGTCGACGGCAGCGACCTGATCGGCGTCGGCTTCGAGGAGGGGCCGGCGCTCGGGCGCGCGCTCCAGGTGCTGCTCGAGGCCGTCGTCGACGACCCGAGCCTGAACACGCGCGACGAGCTGCTCGCTCGCGCCACGACCCTGCGACGGGCGAGCTCGACGGTGTGAGTCGGCAGGAGCTCGTCTTCTACGAGTACGGCACGCGTGAGAGGGTGGGGGAGTGGCCGCTCTCGATCTGATCGAGTGGGACGCTCCCGGGCCGTACCGCGTCGTGTTCTCGACGCGCGCCGGCGGCGTCAGCGAGGGAGCGTTCGCGTCGCTCAACCTCGGCATCCGCACCGAGGACGATCCCGCCTGCGTCGTCGAGAACCGGCGGCTCCTGTGCGAGGCCGTCGGCGCCGATCCCGACGGCGCGACGATGGCGTGGCAGCGCCACGGCGCGACGATCACCCGCGCGGAGCCGCGTGGCGTCGTGACCCCGGGCACGGTCTACGAGCACTGCGACGGCCTGTGGACCGACGAGCCGGGCCGGGCGATGCTCCTGCTCACGGCCGATTGCCTGCCGGTTGCGCTCGTCCGGACGGCGAAAGAGCCGGCGCTCGCGATCCTCCACATCGGCTGGCGCGGGCTGCTCGCCGGCATCGTCGCCGAGGGCGTTCGCGCGCTCGGGCCGGGCCCGCTCGCCGCGGTCATCGGCCCGGGCATCGGCCCGTGCTGTTACGAGGTCGGCGACGAGGTCGCCGGACCCTTCCGAGAGGCATTCGGCGAGGACGTCGTCCGCGAGTCGCACCTCGACCTCTGGACGTGCGCCGAGCGCGCACTGCGGGCGGCCGGATGCGCACATGTCGAGCGCCTCGACGAGTGCACGTCGTGCAACGACGAGCGGTTCTTCTCGCACCGCCGCGACGAAGGCCGCACCGGACGGCAGGGAGTGATCGCCTACGTCGCTTGACGCGGACGCGATCCGCGCGCGCTACGCGCGCATTGCGGAGGAGGTCGGGCCGCGCGTGACGATCGTGGCGGCGACGAAGTACGTTGCGCGCGACGACATGGCCGCGCTCGCTGAAGCCGGGGTCGCCGTCGTGGGGGAAAACCGCGCGCAGGACATGGAGGCCAAGCACGCGGTCTACGGCACTGCGTTCCGGTGGCACTTCATCGGCCATCTGCAGAGCCGCAAGGCGCCGGTCGTGAACGCGATCTGCGAGCTCTGCCACTCGCTCGACTCGGAGTCGGCCGCACGCAGGCTCACCGTCCCCGCCCTCGTCGAGGTGAACCTCTCCGGCGAGGGGACGAAGTCCGGAGTGGCGCCGGAGGATCTGCCCGCGTTCCTCGAGCTGTACCCGGACGTGCGCGGGCTGATGACGATGCCGCCCGCGACCGGCGACCCGGAAGCATCCCGCCCGTACTTCCGCCGGCTCCGGGAGCTCGCCGAGGCGCACGGGCTGCGCGAGCTCTCGATGGGGACGAGCCAGGACTACGCGGTTGCGGCCGAGGAAGGAGCGACGCTCGTCCGGTTGGGCTCAGTCCTCTGGCAGGGGTAACATCCGCGCAACCATGGCCTTCGCCGACGTCTGGAACCGGACTCTCGTCTACTTCGGCATCGCCGAAGAAGAGGATTGGGACGAGGACGGCTACCTCACCGACGAGGAGCTCCAGCGCGTCTACGCGGAGCGGCCGAACGTCCGCCGGCTGCCGCACCGCCGCGGCCGCCGCGAGGAGTTCGACGACTGGACCGACCCCGAGTCGGCCGCGAACGCACGCACGAGCATCCTCCGCCCGCCGGCCGAGCCGCGCCGGCTCCGCGGCATCGAGAGCGTCCCCAGCCCGAGCGCCGTGCGCGTACACCTCGTCGTCCCGCGCAGCTTCAACGACGCGCAGCAGATCGCCGACCGGTTCAAGGAGGGCATGCCCGTCATCCTCAACCTCCAGGGCTCCGACCAGGAGCTCGCCAAGCGCCTCATCGACTTCGGGAGCGGGCTCACCTACGCGATGGACGGCGGGATGCAACGCGTCGCCGACAAGGTCTTCCTTCTCACGCCGAGAAACGTCGAAGTCTCAGCCGAGGAACGCGCCCGCATGCTGGAGCGCGGCGGCTTTTTCAATCAGGCCTGAAAGCTGCGCTTGCAGGCCCGGGGAGGGTCCCGCTAGCTCTTACGGGTGTCGGCAGAGGTCTCGTGCTGCGCGTCGGCCAAGGTAGGAAAACCGTCCTTCGGAGCGAAAGGCCCCTCGAATGGGCGTAGTGGCCACTCTGACCTTGCTCGCAGACGCGATCTCCAGGGCGGAGACGTTCGTGAACGTCTTCGTCACCGTCTACGCGCTCGTGATCTTCTTCTACATCATCACGAGCTGGCTGCGGCTGCCGTACTCGCCCTGGCTCAACCGGATCCAGCGCTTCCTCTACGACGTGTCTGACCCATACCTGCGGCTCTTCCGGCGGTTCCTGCCGTCGTTCGGGCCTCTGGACCTGTCGCCGATGATCGCGATCATCGTTCTCATCATCCTCGGCCAGGTGGCGATCCGGATTCTCGATCAGTTCCACTAAGGAGGACCATGGCACTCACACCAGTCGAGATCCTGCACATGACGCCGGGCACCGGACTGTTCGGCTACAAGCGCGGCGCGACCGACCGCCTGCTCGCCGAGATCGTTTCGAGCTTCGAGGACGTGTGGCGCGAGCGCGCGGACCTCGCAGACAAGGTCGAGCAGCTCGAGACCGATCTCGTGCGGTACCGCGAGCTCGAGGCGCTGTTGCGGACGACGCTCGTATCCGCCGAGCGTGCGTCGGCCGAGATGAAGGAGCAGGCGCGGCGCGAAGCCGAGCTCATCCTCAGCGAAGCGCACGCGGAGGCGCGGTCGATCCAGCGTCGCGCGCTCAACGAGAACGAGCGGCTCATCACCGAGACCCGCCTTCTCCGCGAACGGCTTCGCACCGTCCTCGACCTCGTCGAGAACGCGGAGGAGACGTTGCACGGCCGCGAGCCGCGGGTCGTCCCCTCGGCCGCAGAGCCCGAAGCCGCCTGAGGCGTCGCGAACGACGCCGAGCGCAGTGCGCGCGGGTCTCCCGCGTGCGCGCGCCTGCTCTCCCCGACGCCGAAGGCCCGATTTCGCTGCACGCTTGCGGCGCGACCTACACTTCGCGCATGGGCGCTGCCACCACGCGGTTGCGGCTGCGCGTCAGCCCCGGCTCCGGACGGGCCGAGATCGTCGGCCGCCACGGCGACGCGTGGAAGGTTCGCGTCACCGCGCCGCCCGAGCACGGCCGCGCAAACGACGCGGTCGTGCGACTCGTCGCCGAGACGGTGTGCATTCCGCGCGAGGCCGTGACCATCGTTTCGGGCCATGGAGCCCGGGACAAGATCGTGGAATTGACCGGTGTCGGGCCTGCTCTGATCGAGCGGCGGCTCACGTCGGCTTCCTCGGCGGATCGCAGCAGAAAGGACGTGCGTTCATGACCATCGACACCGACCGGTTCCGCAGTCTCCTGCTCGAAGAGCGCGAGCGCGTCGGGCGTGCGATCGCGAGCCTGCGCGAGGATCATCCGGGCCGGATCGACGAGGAAGTCGAGGAGATCTCCGCGACGCAGGACAACCACATGGCCGAGACCGCAACGGTGACGCTCGACCGGGAGATCGACTACACGCTCGAGGAGAACTCGACGCGGCTCCTTGCCTCGGTCGACGGTGCGCTGAAGCGCATCGAGGACGGCACGTTCGGGAAATGCGTGACGTGCGGCGGCGACATCGCCGAGGCGCGGCTCGAGGCCTACCCCTGGGCGTCGCATTGCATCGACTGCAAGCGCGTGCTGGAGCGCGGGTGACCGAGCCGGCACGCCGGATGGACGTCCGCGTCGGCTCCTCGACGGACGCGCTGACGCCGATCTCCGTGGCGAGACGCTCGCTCGGGGCAGGGCTCGTGCAATGGATGGGCCTCGCGGCGATCGCGTTCGCCGCCGTCGCTGCCGACCAGCTGACGAAGCACATCGTCACAGGCCACCTGCTGCTCGACGAAGGCATCCACGTCGCCGGACCGTTCTGGATCCACCACGTTCAGAACTCCGGGATCGCATTCGGGCTCTTCGCGAGCGCCACGCCGGTCGTGATCGTGCTCACGGGAATCGCCGTCGCGTGGATGCTCGTCTTCTTCGCGCGCTCGGGCGCGCGGCATCCCGTGCTGCCCGTCGCCCTCGGGCTCGTCATCGGCGGCAGCGTCTCCAACCTCGTCGATCGTGTCCGGCTCGGGTACGTGACCGACTTCATCGACTTTCGCTACTGGCCCGCCTTCAACCTTGCCGACAGCTTCATCGTGGTCGGCGTCGCGATCCTGCTCGGCACGCTCCTCGCGGCCGACGGGCCGCGCCGTTCGCGTGACGCGGCTGCGCGTTCCTGACGGCGCCGCCGGCGAGCGGCTCGACCGCTTCCTCGCCGCGCTCCCTGAGATCGGCTCGCGCGCGGCCGCGGAACGCCTCGTGCGTGAGGGAGGCGTGCGCGTCGACGGCGCCGCGCGTCCGAAGAGCGCGCGGCTCGCGGGTGGGGAGGAGCTCGAGTTCGATGCACCCGGGCCGGTGACGAGCGCGCTCACGCCGGAGCCGATGGACCTCGCGGTCCCCTACGAGGACGAGCACCTCCTCATCGTCGACAAGCCCGCCGGCATCGTCGTGCATCCCGCGCCCGGGCACGCGGAGGGGACGCTCGTGCACGGGCTGCTCGCCCACGACGTCGAGGGCGGCGAGGAGGCGGACCGGCCGGGCATCGTGCACCGCCTCGACCGCGACACGTCCGGCCTCCTCGTCGTCGCGCGCTCGCCCGAGGCGCACCGCCGCCTCCAGGAGCTCGTGCACGACCGCGAGCTCACGCGCGAGTACGCCGCGCTCGTCGTCGGCCGGCCGAGGTCGCGGCGCGGGACGATCGAGGCGCCGATCGGGCGCGACCGTCACGACCCGCTCCGGCACTCGCTCGACACCGACACGCCCCGCGACGCGGTCACGCACTTCGAGGTCGGGGAGTTGCTCCCCCGGCACGCGCTCCTTCGCGTGACGCTCGAGACCGGGCGCACGCACCAGATCCGCGTCCACCTGGCGGCCGTCGACCTGCCCGTCGCCGGTGACCCCGTGTACGGGCGGCCGGGCGAGCTCGGGCTCGAGCGCCAGTTCCTCCACGCGGCCCGGCTCGCCTTCCGGCATCCGTTCACGGGGAAGGAGCTCGAGGTGCGCTCGCCGCTCCCGGACGACCTGGAAGCCGCTCTCGCGGCCGCGCGTCAGTAGAGGCCTTCGCGCCGCGCGTACCGCTCCGCGCGCTCGCGGTCGTACGCCTCGGCGTCGAGCTCCGCGTCTGCGACCGAGCGCAGGATGGCTCCTGGGCTCGGCAGATCGGACCGGTCGATGTGCCGCTCCGGATTCCAGAGGTCGGAGCGAACGAGCGCTTTCGAGCACTGCGTGTATGCCTCGTCGATGGAGACGAGGACGCCGAGCGACGGAACCTTGCCCTCGACGGCGCTCGCCTCGAGCAGGGCGGGATCGTCGGTGATCTCGGCCCTTCCGTTGACCCGGAAGCTGTCGCCGACGCCGGGAACGAGGAAGAGCAGCGCGATGCGCGGATCGGCGAGGAGGTTCGTGAGCGTGTCCGCGATCCGGTTGCCGGGGCGCTCGGGCAGGAGCAGCGTCCGCTCGTCGAGGATCCGCACGAAACCGGCCGGATCGCCGCGGGGCGACACGTCGAGGCCGCCGCCCGGGGAGGCGGTCGCGACACACACGAAGGGAGACCGCTCGATGAACTGCCTCGTGAGGTCGTTGAGCCGGTCTGCCACCTTCGCGGCCACGAGTGCGGCAGGCGAGCCGATCACCTCTCGTAGCTGGGTCTCGTCCCGGAGCGCCGCCACGCAGTCGAGCATACAAATGGCTACCCTTCCTCCGTAACCGTCCCGACTCCCCGGCGGCTCGTCCGCGGCGCGGGTGCCGGTCCTTGAGACCGGTGCGCCGAAGGATCCCGCCGGCGCTTCAGCCAAACCAACCTGGAAGGAGCACCATGCCCGTCGTCTCCATGCGCGCGCTGCTGGAGGCCGGAGTCCACTTCGGCCACCAGACCCGACGCTGGAACCCGAAGATGCGCCGCTTCATCTTCACCGAGCGGTCCGGCATCTACATCATCGACCTGACGCAGACGACCGAGAGCCTCGACGAGGCCGCGCAGTTCGTCCGCAACCTCGCCGAGCGCAACGGCACAGTCCTGTTCGTCGGCACGAAGAAGCAGGCGCAGGATGCCGTCGAGAGCGAGGCGAAGCGCGTCGGCATGCCGTACGTCAACCATCGCTGGCTCGGCGGACTGCTCACGAACTGGCGCACGATCTCCGATCGGATCGACCGCCTGCACGAGATGCGGCGGCTGCGCGACGAGGGGCAGCTCGCCCTCCTGCCGGCGAAGGAGCGCATCGCGATGGCGGCCGAGCTCGAGAAGCTCGAGGCGAACCTCGGCGGCGTCGCGGACATGCGGCGCCAGCCGGACGCGATCTTCATCATCGACCTCAAGAAGGAGGCGCTCGCCGTACGGGAGGCGCGCCGTCTCAACATGCCGGTCGTCGCGCTCGTCGACACGAACTGCGACCCGGACGAGGCCGACTACGTCATCCCGGGCAACGACGACGCGATCCGCTCGTGCGCGCTCATCGCCAAGGTGATCGCCGACGCGATCGAGCAGGGCAAGCAGAAGGTGACCGCAAAGGACTTCAAGGCGCAGAACGGCGCGTCTGCACCGGCCGAGGAAGCGGCTCCGGCGGAGGAGGCCCCGGTCGAGGCTGAGGCCGAGGCGGAAGCGCCGGCCGCAGAGGCGGCGGCCGAGCCGGCGACGGACGACGGCGAGGTCGAGGTCGACGTGGAGGTCGAGCCGAGCGATGGCTGAGATCTCCGCAAGTCTCGTCAAGGAGCTGCGCGAGCGCACGGGCGCGGGGATGATGTCGTGCAAGCAGGCGCTCCAGGAGACGAACGGCGACATGGAGGCGGCGATCGTCCTCCTGCGCGAGAAGGGCATGGCGAGCGCCGCGAAGCGCGCGGGCCGCGAGACGACCGAGGGCAAGGTCGGCTACCGGCTCGCCGACGACGGCTCGAAGGGGACGATGGTCGCGATCGGCTGCGAGACCGAGCCGGTGTCGAACAACGACGAGTTCCTCGCGTACGCGAAGAGCGTGCTGGAGACGGTCGATGCGAAAGGGGTTGGCGCGGAGTCCGCGCTCGACGAGAAGCGGGTGGAGCTGTCGGCGAAGCTCGGCGAGAACATCGTCGTCGCCGGCGCGGCGCGGTTCGAAGCGGTCGAAGGCGGCCTCGTCTCGGCGTACGCCCATCCGCCGGCGAACAAGCTCGGGGTCATCCTCCAGATCAGGGGCGGCGATGCAGAGTTCGCGCGCAAGCTGGCGATGCACATCTCGTGGGCGAACCCGCAGTGGATCGCGCGCGACGACGTCCCCGCCGACGTCGCCGCCGCGGAGCGCGAGATCTACGCGCACTCGGACGAGGTGCAGTCGAAGCCGGAGCAGGCGCGCGAGAAGATCGTCGACGGCATGCTCAACAAGCGCTTCTTCGGCGTGAACGTCCTCCTCGAGCAGGAGTGGATCCACGACTCCTCGAAGGCCGTCCGCGTCGCGCTCTCCGAGGCGGGCGCGGAGGTGCTCGAGTTCCAGCGCTTCTCGGTCGCGGGGTGAACGCCACCCCGACCGAGGCCGCGCAACCCTCGCCGCCGTCGCCGGGCGGGTTCAGACGCATCCTCCTGAAGCTCTCGGGCGAAGCGCTCATGGGCGAGCGGGAGTACGGCATCGACGTCGCCGTCGTGAAGAGCCTCGCGTCGGAGATCGCGCAGGTTCAGGCCGCCGGCGTCGAGGTCGCGATCGTCGTCGGCGCCGGAAACTTCTACCGCGGCCTCGCCGCCGCGGCCGAGGGGATGGAGCGGGCGACCGCCGACTACGCAGGCATGCTCGCCACCCTCCTGAACGCTCTCGCGCTGCAGGACGCGCTCGAGCGGCAGGGTGCGATGACACGCGTGCAGTCGGCACTCTCGGTGGCGGAGGTGGCCGAGCCGTACATCCGCCGCCGCGCGGTGCGGCATCTCGAGAAAGGCCGGATCGTCATCTTCGGCGCGGGGACCGGAAATCCGTTCTTCACCACCGACACGGCGGCGTCGCTCCGGGCGCTCGAGATCGGGGCGGACGCGATCCTCATGGCGAAGAACGGCGTCGACGGCGTCTACGACGGCGACCCGCGCACCGACCCGAACGCGGTCTTCCTGCCCCGCCTCACGCATCTGGAGGCGATCGAGCGCGGCCTCAAGGTCATGGACACGACCGCGCTCTCCCTCTGCATGGACAACAACCTCACGATCCACGTGTTCGAGCTCGCCGACGGCAACATCGCGCGCGTCGTCGCCGGCGAAGACGTGGGCACGGTCATCGCGACAGCGTAGGAGGCACAAAGATGGCAAGCGTCGACGATCTGATCCAGGACGCTCAGACGCGCATGGCGAAATCGGTCGAGCACTCGAAGACCGAGTTCAACACCGTGCGCACGGGACGCGCATCGGCGTCGCTGCTCGACCGCATCGAGATCGACTACTACGGGACGAAGACGCCGTTGAAGCAGCTCGCGACGATCGGCGTCCCCGAAGCGCGGATGCTCACGATCCAGCCGTTCGACCCGGGCTCGATCCGCAGCATCGAGAAGGCGATCCAGGAGTCCGACCTCGGGCTCACCCCGTCGAACGACGGCAAGATGATCCGCCTTCCCATTCCGCAGCTGACCGAAGAGCGGCGCCGGGACCTGGTGAAGGTCGTGCGCGGGCTCGCGGAGGAGCACCGCGTCGCCGTGCGCGAGATCCGGCGGGACGCGATGCGCCACCTCAAGGAGCTCGTCGACAGCGGCGAGGTCGGCGCCGACGACGAGCACCGCTCCGAGGAGCGCGTGCAGAAGCTGACCGACGACCACACGAAGCAGATCGACGAGCTGTTGCGGCACAAGGAAGCGGAGGTAATGGAGGTCTGACCGCGACGGCCCTCCAAACCGAGATCCCGCGCGCCGTCGCCATCGTCATGGACGGCAACGGCCGCTGGGCGGCCGCGCACGGCCTCGACGTCGCGGAGGGGCATCGCGCCGGCTCGCGCGCGCTGCGGCCCGTCGTCGAGACGGCGATCGACGTCGGCGTCGGGTCCCTCGCCGTGTACGCGTTCTCGACGGAGAACTGGGGGCGGTCCGAGGACGAGGTGTCGGCGCTCATGGAGATCTTCGGCGAGACGATCGACCGTGAGCTGCACGATCTCGCGCGGGAGGGCGTGCACACGCAGTTCGTCGGCCGCCGCGACCGGGCGCCCGACTGGCTGCGCGAGAAGATGGCCGAGCTCGAGCGCGCGACCGACGCGGCGCGGCGGCTCCACCTCTGGATCGCCTTCGACTACGGCGGGCGCGCCGAGATCGTCGAGGCGGCGCGGCGGCTCGCAGCGAGCGGGGGCGAGTTCGACGAGGAGTCGTTCGCGCGTCATCTGTATGCCCCCGGGATGCCCGACCCCGACCTCATCATCCGGACGTCGGGCGAGCTCCGCGTCTCGAACTTCCTGCTCTGGCAGTCGGCATACGCCGAGTTCGTCTTCACCGACAGATTCTGGCCGGACTTCGGGCCGGACGAATTTCGCAGCGCGCTGGAGGATTACGCGCAGCGACGCCGCAGATTCGGCGGACGATGAGCAATCTCATCTCGCGGCTTCTCGTGGGGCTCGTCGGCCTCCCACTCGTGCTGGGCATGGTGTGGCTCGGCGGCTGGTGGCTGTTCGCGCTCGTCCTCGTGGCGGCGCTCGTCGCGGTGCACGAGTTCGTGACGATGACACGACCGCTGCGGCCGCTCGCGCCCGCGCTCTACATCGGCGTCGCCCTCGCACTCGTCGCCGCGCAGACGAGCGGTCTCGTGTGGATGCTCGGCGGACTGCTCGCGACGTTCGTGCTCGCCTTCGGCGCCAGCGCGCTCGCGAAGACGCGCGCACCCGCGACGGTGGCGATCGGCGCAACCGTGCTCGGCGCGGCGTGGATCGCGTTCGGCCTCGGCCACCTGCTCCTGCTGCGCGACGTCCACGTGCACGGACGCCTCGTGACCTTGGCGGTGCTGCTGACCGTGTGGGCGGCGGACACGTTCGCGTACTTCGGCGGGCGGCTCGTCGGACGCCACAAGATGGCTCCGACCGTCTCGCCCGGGAAGACGTGGGAGGGCTTCGTCTTCGGCTCCGTCGCCGGAGTCTTCGTCGCTTTCGTCACGCTCTACGACACGCGTCACACGTACCTGGCGATCTGGCAGGCGGTCGTGCTCGGGATCGTCGTCGTGCTCGCATCCGTCGTCGGCGATCTGTTCGAATCGATGCTCAAGCGCGACATGCAGGTGAAGGACACCGGGCGCCTCCTCGGCGGCCACGGCGGCATCCTCGACCGGGTGGACGCGCTCCTCTTCGCCGGGCCGGCCGCCTACTATCTCGTGCTCGCCTTCGGGCCGCACCTACACTGAGCCCCGTGAAGAGGGTTGCCCTCCTCGGCGCCACCGGCTCGATCGGGCGCCAGGCGATCGAGATCGTCGAGGCGCACCCCGAGCTGGAGCTCTGCGCCGCGTCCTCCGGCTCATCGCCGCTCGACGGCATCGCAGCCGAGCACACACAGGTGGGCGGCGACCTCACCGAGCTGCTCGATCGCTCTCGGCCCGACGTCGTCCTGAACGCCGTCGTCGGGTTCGCCGGCATCCACGCGACGCTCTGGGCGCTCGAGAACGGTGTCGATCTCGCACTCGCGAACAAGGAGAGCCTCGTCGCCGCCGGCGAGCTCGCACTCGACGCGCAGCGGCGCGGCGGCGGCCGCATCCTCCCGGTCGACAGTGAGCACTCCGCGCTCTTCCAGTGCCTCGAGGGGCGGACGGCGGAGCAGGTCGAGTCGCTTGTGCTCACCGGTTCGGGAGGGCCGTTCCGGGGCCGCGGGCGCGACGAGCTGACGGCGGTGACGCTCGAGGACGCGCTCGCGCACCCGACGTGGCGGATGGGCCCGAAGATCACCATCGATTCCGCGACGCTCGCGAACAAGGGGCTCGAGCTCATCGAGGCGCACTTCCTCTTCGACGTCCCGTACGACCGCATCGAGGTCGTGCTCCAGCCGACGTCGATCGTGCACTCGCTCGTGCGCTTCCGTGACGGCGCGTTGCTCGCGCACCTCGGCTATCCCGACATGCGCGTCCCCATCTCGTACGCGCTCACGTACCCCGAGCGCGCGGCGACGCCGCTTGCGCCGCTCGACTTCACGTCGCTCACGCTCGCGTTCGAGGCGCCCGACACGGAGACGTTCCCCATGCTCGCGCTCGCACGCGAGGCGGGGGAGAGGGGCGGCACGTATCCGTGCGTCTTCAACGCGGCGAACGAAGTCGCGGTGGCCGCGTTCCTCGATGGGCGGCTCGCGTTCCTCGAGATCCCCGAGGTCGTCGGCGACGCGCTCGCGCGCGCCGACGGCGCCCCGGCCCGCGACCTCGACGACCTCGTGGAGGTCGATCGCGCCGCCCGCGCGATCCCGGTCGCATGATCTGGGTCGTCGTCATCGTTGGCCTGATGCTGCTCGTGTACGTGCACGAGCTGGGGCATTTCTCGGTTGCGATGCTCGTCGGGATCCGGCCGCGGAGCTTCTACGTCGGGTTCCCGCCGGCGATCGTCAAGGTCGAGCGCAAGGGCATCGAGTACGGCATCGGCGCGATCCCGCTCGGCGGGCTCGTCCGCATACCCGGCATGCACCGTCCCGCCGGCAGCGACGTCGAGGCCTTCATGGCCGGTGCGCTCCAGGAGCGGCCCGGGCTCGGCCCCTACGTGCGCCGCGTGCGCCAGGCTCTCGACGCGGAGGACTTCGCCGCGGCGCGGCAGGCGCTGCCGGACCTGCGTGAGGAGGTCGACGGCGCGACGTTGACGAAGGCCGCCCGGCGGCAGGCAAACCGGGCGTTGCGCGAGGTCGAGGAAGGCACCGGCTCCGACGCCTACTGGCGCCAGCCGACGTGGAAGCGCGTGGCCGTCATCGCCGCGGGCCCGGCTGCGAACATCCTCGCGGCGCTCGTCATCTTCACCGTCGTCTACGCGACGGGAGCGCCGACGTCGCAGCCGACGACGAAGGTCGCTGCCGTCGAGGCGCACACCCCCGCCGCCGCGGCCGGCCTGCGGGCCGACGACCGGGTCGTCGCGGTCGACGGCAAGCGCGCGACCACCTTCGACGCCGTGTCCCGGCTCATCCGCGCGAGCCACGGAAAGCCGATCACCGTGACGGTCGTGCGGAGCGGCCGGACGGTGACGCTCGGGCCGCGCCGGACGGAGAAGCTCGGCGGACGGTGGATCTGGGGCTTCGAGCCGGCGGCCAGGCTCGTGTCGTATCCCGTCGGCCACAGCATCCGCCTCGCCGCGTCCGACTGCTGGCAGGTCGCGACGGGCACCGTGAGCGCGTTCGGGTCGCTCTTCCATTCCCACGGGCAGGGGCACCTCACGAGCACCGTCGGCATCGTCAAGGTGTCGGCCGCCGCGCTGAAGATCGGCTTCAACTACTACCTCCAGATCGTCGGCCTCGTGAGCATGTCGCTCGCGCTCCTCAACCTCCTGCCGCTCCTGCCGCTCGACGGCGGGCACATCCTCTTCTCGCTCATCGAGGCGGTCCGGCGGCGCGCGCTCGCCCGTGAGGTGTACGAGCGCGTGTCCGTCGTCGGGTTTGCTCTGATTCTCCTGATCTGGGTGATCGCCCTCCAGCACGACCTCGGAGGCGGAGGGCCCGGCTAAACTGGCCTGCGGTGGCCAGCGAGCGGCAAATCTCGGTCGGGGGCGTGAAGATCGGCGGCGGCGCGCCCGTCGTCGTGCAGTCGATGACGCTCACGAAGACGCACGACGTCGAGGCGACGACGGCCCAGATCGCCGCGCTCGCGTCCGCCGGCTGCGAGATCGTGCGCGTCGCCGTCCCGAAGACGGAGGACGCCGACGCGCTCGCGCGCATCGTGAAGCTCTCGCCCCTGCCGGTCATCGCCGACATCCACTTCAACGCCTCCCTCGCCCTGAAGGCGATCGATGCGGGCGTCGCCGCCGTGCGCATCAACCCCGGCAACATCGGCGGCCCCGACAAGGTCGTCTCCGTCGTCGAGGCGGCGAAGGCGAAGGGGATCCCGATGCGCATCGGTGCGAACGCCGGCTCGCTCCCCGAGCACTTGCAGGAGCTCGCGCGCCAGGACACCGCCGAGGCGCTCGTGGTCGAGGCGATCGAGCAGGTCGAGCTGCTCGAGAAGCTCGACTACCGCGACTTCAAGATCAGCGTCAAGGCGTCGCACGTCCCGACGATGATCCGCGCGTACCGGATGCTCTCGGAGAAGGTGCCGTACCCGCTCCACCTCGGCGTCACCGAAGCGGGGACGCCGTTCTCCGGCTCCATCAAGTCCGCGGTCGGCATGGGGACGCTGCTGATGGACGGCATCGGCGACACGATCCGCGTCTCGCTCACCGCCGATCCGGTCGAGGAGATCAAGACCGCATACGAGATCCTCAAGGCGCTGGGCCTGCGCGAGCGCGGCCCGATCATGATCGCCTGCCCGAGCTGCGGACGCGACAACGTGGGCGTCGAGAACCTCGCCCGCGTCGTCGAGGAGCGGCTCCAGGGCTACCCGGAGGCGTTCGAGGTCGCGGTCATGGGCTGTGCCGTGAACGGGCCCGGCGAGGCCGGCGACGCCGACTTCGGCATCGCGGGCGGCCGCGACGTGGGCTTCGTCTACGCCCACGGGCGCGTCCTGAAGAAGGTCTCCTCCGACATCCTCATCGACGAGCTCTTCTTCGAGATCGACAAGTGGATCGCCGAGGGGATGCCGCGACCGAAACGCCTGAAGATGGCGAAGCCGGCCGCGCTCGCGATGGCCGAAGCATCGCTCATCCCGCTCCAATAGTCTGAGCGGACAACGCATGATCTCCCGAGCCTCACAGCTTTTCCTTCCCACGCTTCGCGACGACCCCGCCGATGCGGAGGCCGTGTCGCACAAGCTGCTCGTGCGCGGAGGCTTCATCCGCCAGGTGAGCGCGGGCATCTGGACGCAGATGCCGCTGGGTTGGCGCGTCCACCGCAAGGTCGAGCAGATCATTCGTGAGGAGATGGACGCGATCGGCTGCCAGGAGATGCTCATGCCGGTGCTGACACCGGCGGAGCTCTGGGAGGCGACCGGACGGATCGCGGTCGCCGAGATCTTCCACGTCGAGGACACGCCGTACATCCTTCCGATGACGCACGAGGAGACGGTCACGTTCCACGCGCGCGAGATCCAGTCGTACAAGCAGCTCCCGCAGCTCTGGTACCACTTCCAGACGAAGGATCGCAACGAGCCGCGCCCGCGTGGAGGCCTCCTTCGAGTACGCGAGTTCGTCATGAAGGACGGCTATTCGTTCGACCGCGACGCCGAGAGCGCTACGCAAAGCTTCGAGGCGAACCGCGAGGCGTACAAGAAGATCTTCGCCCGCTGCAATCTGGAGACGTACGACGTCATCGCGGAGAGCGGGATCATGGGCGGCAAGTTCAGCGTCGACTTCCTCGCTCCCTCGGGATCGGGCGAGAACGTGCTCGTGCGCTGCGAGAACGGCGACTACGCGGCCGACGGCGACATCGCCGAGGCCGTTCCGCGCGTGCCGACGTTCCCCGAGACGCTCGTCTCGCCGGAGGAGGTCGTGACGCCGGGCGTGACGACGTGCGAAGCGCTCGCCGGCTTCCTCGGCATCGACCTCGCCGCGACCTCCAAGGCGATGCCGGTGACGAAGCCGGACGGAACCGTCGTGCTCGCGCTCGTCCGCGGCGACGACCGCCTGAGCGAGATGAAGCTGTACGACGCGATCCCGGGAGACTCGCGGCCGGCGACCGACGAGGAGATCCGCGCTGCGTTCGGTGCAAGCGGAGGCTCGCTCGGCCCGGTCGGTTTCACCGGCGAGGTGATCGCCGACGAGACGCTGCGGGCGGGGCAGTTCGTCGCCGGCGCGAACAAGGACGGCGTGCACCTCCGCGGCGTCGAGGCAGGCAGGGACTTCGAGCCTCGGTTCGCCGACCTGCGCGAGCCGAAGGAGGGCGACCGGTGTCCGAACTGCGGCGGAGCGCTCCACTTCCAGACGGCGGTGGAGGTCGGGCACATCTTCAACTTCGGCAGCTTCTACTCGAAGCCGCTCGCGGCGACCTTCCTCGACGAGGACGGCAAGGAGAAGCCGCTGCTCGGCGGGAGCTACGGCATCGGGCCGGGCCGCGTGATGGCGGCGATCGTCGAGCAGCACCACGACGGGAACGGGATCGTGTGGCCGGGATCGGTTGCGCCGTACGACGTCCATGTCGTCGCGCTCCCGGGCGCGGACGAGATCGCCCAGCGGGCTGCGGAGGCGCTCGCCGCCGCGGGCCTCGACGTCCTCCTCGACGATCGCGATCTGCGCGCGGGGGAGAAGTTCGCGGACGCCGACCTCATCGGCTGCCCGGTGCGCGTGACGGCGGGGAAGAAGAGCCTCGAGGACGGCAAGGTCGACGTCCGCGACCGGGCCACCGGCGAGGAGCGACGGTTAGCCATCGCCGACCTCGGCAAGGAAGGCATGTGATGGCACGAAAGAAGCGCTTCAGCGAGCGGCCGTTCGGCGAGACGGTGGAGACGCTCATGAACGACGTCGGCGTCACGTACCGTGAGCTGGCGACGCGGACGGGGCTCTCCGCCGGCTATCTGAACCATCTCGTGCACGGCAACCGCCCGGTTCCCTCGAACGACGTCGTCAAGACGCTCTCCGACGCGCTCGGCGTCGAGCCGGAGCACTTCCGCGAATACCGGCTTCGGGCCATAACGGAGCGGCTCGAGGCGATGCCCGAGCTGATCGACCGGTTGTACCGCCGGCTCGCGTAACTCGGAAGTAAACCCTCCGTAAGCGTTCTGGTCTCCGCGCAGGTGCCGTCTCGGGGCGGTCGTACAGTGAATCAGCCCTCGAGAGAGCAGGAAGGAGCCCCCATGAACCTCCCGCGTCCGGGTTTTCGTCTCTTCGCCGTGGTCACGGCCGTCGTCGGCGCCGCCGCGTTCGCAGCCGTCGGCGGCGCGACTCCGGCCGCCGGCACGCCGCCGTCGAACACGACCCTCCCGACGATCTCCGGCGCCGCGGCCCAGGGGAGCGTGCTGAGCGCATCGTCGGGGAGCTGGAGCGGCGACCCGACGATCACCTACACGTATCAGTGGCAGCGCTGTGACAGCGCGGGCGCGGGCTGCGCGGACGTCGCCGGCGCCACTGCTCAGACGTACACGCTTGCGCTCGCCGACGTGAACCACATCCTGCTCGTGAACGTGACCGCGCACAACACGGCCGGAACCGGTGTCGCGAGCTCCCCCAAGACCGGTGTGGTTTCGGGCGGCACGCCCCCGACGAACTCCGCGCTTCCGGCGATCACCGGGGCGGCGACGGTCGGATCGACGCTTTCGACGTCGGACGGCACCTGGGGCGGTACGGCCCCGATCGCCTATGCGTATTCCTGGGGCCGGTGTGACACGGCAGGCGCCGCGTGCACGGCGATCGGCGGCGCGACCGCGCATACGTACACGGTCGCGAGCGCGGACGTCGGCTACACCCTCCGCGCCACCGTCACTGCGACGAATGCAGCGGGCGGCGGCGAGGCGATCTCGAGCCCGACCGCTGTCGTCGTCGTCGGAGCGCCGGTGAACACCGCCGGCCCCGTCGTGACGGGAACGGCGGCAGAGGGCCAGACGCTGTCGGGGACGGCAGGCACGTGGGCCGGCGCCGCGCCGATCACCTACGCCCTCCAGTGGTGGCGGTGCGACACGAACGGCTCCAACTGCTCCGCCATCCCGGGCGCCACTGCCGCGACGTACAAGCTCACGGCAAGCGATGTCGGGCGCGCCGTGCGCATCAGGATCACCGCCACGAACTCAGCCGGTGTGACGACCGCCGTATCCGGTCTCACCGCCCAGGTCGCCACGGCCGGCGCGTCGACGAGCACGACGACGACCACCACGACGCCGGCCCCCTCGGGCACCGTCAAGCTGCCGAGCGGCGAGATCTCGATCCCGGCGGCGAACGTCCCCGACACGGATCGTCTGACGATCTCCTCGGTGAGGGTCTCGCCCTCGAGGATCCAGGGGCATTCGCCTGTCGCGATCACGTTCAGGATCGTCGAGGCGAACAAGTACGACGTGAGCGGAGCCCTCGTCTACGTGCTCGGCCTGCCGTACGGCTGGGCCGCGAAGGTGCCCGAGGCGGCGACGGGAACCGACGGCCGGGTGACTATCTCGGTGGCGCCGACCGCGCACGCACCGAAGAGCGGCGCACTCGTGCTCTTCGTCCGGGCGCGCACTCCGCAGGGCAGCGCGCTCGCCGGCTCGTCGACCCGCCGGCTCATCCAGGTCAAGATCAGGCCCTGACGCGGGGGAGGGGCGCGCCGCACGGGCGCGCCCCTCCGTCGTTCAGTCGATCTTGAACGCGGCGTGCTTGATCTGCGTGTACTCCTCCATCGAGTACGCCGACATGTCCTTGCCGTAACCGGACTGCTTGTAGCCGCCGTGCGGCATCTCGGACGCGATCGGCAGCAGGTGGTCGTTGACCCACACGCACCCGAACTGGAGGCGCTTGACCGCGTTCATCGCGCGGCCGACGTCGCGCGTCCACACCGATGCGGCGAGGCCGTAGCGGACGTCGTTCGCCCACTTGATCGCCTCCGCGTCGTCGGCGAACCGCTGCACCGTCACGACGGGGCCGAACACCTCGTCCTGGACGATCTCGTCCGTCTGCTTCACGTCCGTCACGAGCGTCGGGTTGACGAAGTAGCCTCGATGGCCGTTCGTCCCGCCGCCGGTCAGGACGGTGGCGCCCTTCGCGCGGTCGAGGAAGCCGAGGATGCGCTCCTGCTGCGCCTGTGAGATGACCGAGCCCATCTCGATCTCGTCGCTCTCGAACGGATCGCCGACCTTCAGCGACTCGACCTGCGGCACGAGCGCCTCGAGCAGCCGATCGTAGATCTTCGGGCCGGCGATGACCCGCGAGCCCGCGGTGCAGTCCTGACCCGAGTTCCAGTAGCCGGCGAGACGGATCCCCGCGGCCACCGCCTCCGGGTCGGCATCGTCGAAGACGACCATCGGCGCCTTGCCGCCCAGCTCGAGATGGACGCGCTTGAGCGTGTCCGCCGCGTTCCGCGCGATCGCCTTGCCGGTCGACACGTCGCCCGTGAGCGACACGAGCCGGACGTCGGGGTGCGCGACGATGCTCTCGCCCGCGGGCACACCGTCGCCCGTCACGACGCTGAGCACGCCCGCCGGGATGACCTCCTGGGCGAGCTGGACGAAGCGCAGCAGCGACAGCGGCGTCTGCTCCGACGGCTTCAGGATCTGGACGTTGCCGGCGGCGAGCGCCGGGCCCATCTTCCAGATCGCCATCATCAGCGGGTAGTTCCACGGGCAGATGCCGCCGACGACGCCGAGCGGCTCGCGCCGGACCATGGAGGTGTAGCCGGCGATGTACTCGCCCGCAGACTTGCCCTCGAGATTGCGGGCGGCGCCCGCGAAGAAGCGGAGGTTGTCGGCCGAGAACGGCATCTCGTCCCGCGACGCCATCAGCGGCTTGCCGACGTTGCGCGACTCGATCTGCGCGAGCTCCTCGCCGTTGTCCTCGAGGATGTCGGCGAGCTTCAGGAGCAGCTGGGAGCGCTCCTTCGGCGTCACGTCGAGCCAGTCGACGAACGCCTTCTTCGCGCCCTCGACGGCACGGTCGACGTCCTCCTTGCCGCAGCGCGGCACCTCGGCGATGACTTCGCCCGTCGCCGGGTTGACGACCTCCATCGTCTCGCCGGAGGCGGCGTCGACCCACTCGCCGCCGACGAAGCACTTGTAGCTCGAGGTGGTGGTACTCATGGTCGTGCCTCCTATACGGCGGTGATTTGCGCGGACTCTACGGCCTCGGTGACGTTTCCGGCCGTTCGGCGGAGCACTCCGGTATCCCGCATGAGCCGTTGCGCGAGCAGGACGGGTACGGCGGTCAGGACGATCATCGCGAATGCGATGACGTTCACGACCGGGAGCTGCTGTCCGAGCCGGATGTAGCCGAGGATGAGGAGCGGGATCGTGTTCTGCGACCCCGCGGTGAACGTCGTGACGATGACCTCGTCGAACGACAGGGCGAATGCGAGCAGGCCGCCGGCGACGAGAGCGGTGGAGAGGACCGGCCAGACGACGAACCGGAACGTCTGCCACCCGTCGGCGCCGAGGTCCTGCGACGCCTCGATGAGCGACGGCGACGCGCGCCGGAGCCGCGCGAGGACGTTGTTGTAGACGATGACGACGCAGAAGGTCGCGTGGCCGACGACGATCGTCCAGAGCGAGAGATTGAAGTTGCCGGCCACGAAGGCGGAGTTGAGCGCGATGCCGGTGACGATGCCGGGCAGCGCGATCGGCAGGACGAGGAGGAAGGACACCGCGTCGCGGCCGAAGAAACGGAAGCGGGCGACGCCAAATGCAGCCGCCGAGCCGAGGACGAGCGCGATGCTCGTGGCGATGAGCCCCACACGGACGGACAGCCACAGCGACGTCTGCACCTCCGACGTCCACGCCGCCCGGAACCAGTGCGTCGTGAAGGCCGGGATGGGCCAGCTCTGCACGTTCGACTTGTTGAACGCGTAGAGCATGATGAGCGCGAGCGGGAACCAGAGGAAGACGACGACGAGCGTCGACCAGGCCGCGAGCGCGATGCGGGTGCCGCGCCGCTCCATTACAGGGCCTCGAAGGCGCCGAGCTTGCGCGCGATGAGGAGGTAGACGCCCATGACCGCGAGCGGGACCGCCGCGAACGCGGCCGCGAACGGCGTCTGCTGCGAGCCGATCGAGTCGTAGACGACGTTGCCGATGAACTGCGACGATGCGCCGCCTGCGAGGAGGGGCGTGACGTAGTCGCCGAGCGTGAGCGAGAACGTGAAGATCGAGCCTGCGACGACGCCGGGCAGCGCGAGCGGCAGGATGACCCGCCGGAACGTCGTGACGCCGCCGGCGCCGAGGTCGCGCGACGCCTCGATGTACGACTCGGGAATCCGCTCGAGGGCGCCGTACACCGGCAGCACCATGAACGGCAGCCAGACGTACGTGAAGATGAGCCAGACGGCCCAGTTCGAGTAGCCGATGTTCGCGGCCGGGAGCCCGACCTTGTGCAGCGACCAGTTGAGGACGCCGTTGTGGTCGAGGATGAGCCGCCAGATGTAGACCCGGATGAGGTAGCTCGACCACAGCGGCAGGAGAACGGCGACGAAGATGAAGGCGCGTGACCGTCCGCCGGCGATCCGGGCCATGAAGTAGCCGAGCGGGAAGGCGAGGACGGCGTCTGCGAGGGTGACGGCGGCGGCGATGCCGATCGTCCGCACCGCGACCGCGTGATACGCGCTCGAGTCCCAGAGCGTCGTGTAGTTGTCGACGTTCCAGATGTGGCGGATCTCGGATGTGAACGGGTCGATCGTCCAGAACGACGACACGAAGAGCGTCACGAGCGACGCGAGGTACACGAGGATGAAGGCGAGCAGCGGCGGGGCGAGGAGCAACAGCGCCTTCGCCCACGGATGCCGCCAGAAGAGCCCGGTGAGGCGGAGCCGGGCCGCCCGTGCAGGACGGCCCGGCGGTCTGCGACTCAGCCCTTGAGCTGTGTCCAGGCTTGCTGCCACTTCGTGTAGTCCATGCAGTCGTTCTGGCCGTTGCCGCACGCGGCCACGGGCGTCTTCCAGAACTTGATCGACTTGAAGTACGACGCCGAGGCGCCGCAGTGGTACTGCGCCGCCGAGCCCGGCGAAAGCTTGTTCATGATCGGGCAAGCCAGCGGGTTCGCAGGCGTCTCACCGAAGTAGATCGCCTGCTCGGCCTGCACCTTCGGCGTCGAGACCCAGGCCATCCACTTGTACATGCAGTTCGGGTGCTTGGCGTGCGCCGACATCATCCACGTGTCGGCCCAACCGGTCGCTCCCTCTTTCGGGATGAGGTCCTTGACCGGAGCGTGCGCCGCGATGAGCGTGTTCGTCTGGTACGGCCACGACGCGCCGACGACCGCGTCGCCGTTCTTGAACAGGTCGATCTCATCCGAGGCGAGCGCCCAGTACTTCTTGATCAGCGGCTTCTGCTGCTTCAGCAGGTTGACGGCCGCGTTGAACTGGGTCGAGTTCAGCTCGTACGGATCGGTGATCTTGAGCGACGGCTGTGCCTTCGACAGGTACAGCGCCGCGTCCGCGATCTGGATCGGGTTGTCCGGCACCGTCACCTTGCCCTTGTACTTCGGGCTGTAGATGACCGACCAGCTCGTCGGCGCCGGCTTCACGAGCTTCGTGTTGTAGAGCAGTGTGTTCGGGCCCCACTGCAGCGAGATGCCGTAGTGGACGCCCTTGACCGTGTTGTGCGGCGGAGACTTCAGCGCCGGGATGAAGTTCTTCCAGTCCGGGATGAGGTTGGGGTTCACCGCCGCCACGTCGTGCCCGTAGATGAGGCGAAGGCTCGCGTCGCCCGATGCCGAGACGCCGTCGTACTGGGAGCCGCCGCCCTGGCGCATGAGCGTCACCATCTCGTCCGACGAGCCCGCGTACTTCGCGTTCACCTGGCAGCCCGTCGCCTTCTCGAACGGCTTCACCCATTGCGGCTGGGTGTAGCCCTCCCAGGCGATGAGGTTCAGCTGCCCCTCGCCTTTCCCGATCGACGTCGGCAGCCCGTTCCCGGAGCCGATGCCAGCCGCGGGGACGCACAGCGCCGCGGCCATCACCGCGACGAAAACGTGTGCCCTCCTGATCCGACTCACTCTCCCTCCTTGCCGATCTCGTAGGTGTGCTCCGGCCGCCACGACAGGCGGACGCGCCGACCACGCGCTTCCAGTGCCTGCTGGGACGACGTCTCGAGGTTCTGCTGGACGACGACGAGCGTTCCGCCTCCGTCGAGGTCGACGATGTAGCGCGTGACCATCCCGACGTAGACGACGTCGCGGACGACGCCGGGCTCGCCGTCGCCGTCCTCCCGCATGACGATCTTCTCCGGCCGGATCGTGAACCGGTTGCCGTGCCGCTCGAGGACGTTCGAGACGCCGACGAAGTCCGCGACGAACTCCGTCTCCGGATGCTCGTACACGTCGGCGGGCGTCCCGATCTGCTCGATGCGTCCGTTGTTGAACACCGCGAGGCGGTCGCTCATGGTGAGCGCCTCCTCCTGGTCGTGCGTGACGTAGACGAACGTGATGCCGAGCTCGCGCTGGAGCTCCTTGAGGAAGATCTGCATCTCCTGGCGCAGCTTCAGGTCGAGCGCGCCCAGCGGCTCGTCGAGCAGGAGGACCGTCGGGCTGTTGACGATCGCGCGCGCGAGCGCGACGCGCTGGCGTTGGCCGCCGGAGAGCGCGGCGGGCCGCCGCGAGCCGACGTGGGGAAGCCGGACGCGCTCGAGCACCTCCGTCGCCTTCGCGCGGCGCGTCCTGCGGTCGACCCCGCGGACGCGGAGGCCGTACTCGACGTTCTCGACCACGGTCATGTGGGGGAACAGCGCGTAGTCCTGGAAGACGGTGTTGACGTCGCGCTCGGACGGCGCCGTCCGCGTGACGTCGACGCCGGCCAGCTCGACGTGGCCGGCGTCGGGGCGCTCGAAGCCGGCGATGACGCGCAGCGTCGTCGTCTTCCCGGAGCCGGACGGGCCGAGCATCGTGAAGAACTCTCCCGGCGCGATCTCGAGGTCGACGCCGTCCACGGCGACGACGTCGCCGTACGTGCGTCGGACTCCGGCGAGCCGAACCGCGGGGCTGGTGGCCGGAGCCGCGACCTCGTCCCTACTCGGAGCCTGCGTCGCCAAGTGACTCCTCGAGTATCGAGAGCCCGCGGTCGAGCTCGTCGTCGGTCGCAGACAGCGGCGGCAGCAGCCGGATGACGTTGCCGTCGAGGCCGCAGGCGAGGAGGACGAGCCCGCGCTCCCGCGCGGCCGCGAGGACACTCTTCGCGGCGACGCTGTTCGGCTCGGCGAGCTCGAGGGCGAGCATCGAGCCGAGGCCGCGCACCTCGCCGACGATCGGGTGCCGGGAGGCGATGTCGTCGAGGCGCCTGCGCATGAGCGCCGCGATCTGGTCGGCGCGCTCGCGGAAGCCCGGCGCCGAGAGCTCGTCGAGGACCGCGGCCGCCGCCGCGCAGGCGACGGGGTTGCCGCCGAACGTCCCGCCGAGACCCCCGGGGTGGACGGCGTCCATGACGTCGGACCTGCCGGTGACGGAGGCGAGCGGCAGGCCGCCGCCGAGCGTCTTCCCGGCGACGAGCAGATCGGGCTCGACGCCGAGCCGCTCGATCGCCCACAGAGTGCCGGTCCGCCCGCAGCCGGACTGGACCTCGTCGTCGACGTACAGGATGCCGTGCTTGTCGCACCGTTCCCTCAGCGCGACGACGAACTCGGGCGGCATCGGGATGAAGCCGCCTTCTCCCTGCACCGGCTCGAGCACGACGCACGCGACCTCGGCCGGGTCGACGTCCTGCTTGAACAGGAGGTCGAGCCCGTGCAGCGCATCCTCCGTCGTCACGCCGCGGAACGGGTACGGGGCCGGCGCGCGGTACACGCACGGCGCGAGCGGCCCGAAGCCCTGCTTGTAGACGAGCTTCGAGGTCATCGCCATCGTCAGCATCGTCCGCCCGTGGAAGGCGCGGTCGAAGACGACGACCCCCGGCCGTCCGGTGGCGGCGCGCGCGATCTTGACGGCGTTCTCGATCGCCTCCGCGCCCGAGTTGAGGAGGATCGACTTCGTCGCCGCCTCGCCGGGCCAGAGATCGTCGAGCCGCCGGCACACCTCGAGGTACGGCTCGTACACGCCGACCATGAAGCACTGGTGGAGGTAGCGGTCGACCTGCTCGTGGATCGCGCGAACGACGCCGACCGGGCCGTGCCCGAGGTTCTGGCAGGCGATGCCGCCGGCGAAGTCGAGGTACTCCCGGCCGTCGGCGTCCCAGATGCGGGCGCCCCAGGCGCGCGTGACGACGAGATCGGACGCGGCAACGCCGCGCGGCACGTAGCGTTCGCGCGCTGCGAGGACCTCAGCGGCGGAAGCCTGCTCCTCGAGCCTCACGGGGGCGAGCCTACCTCTCTTAACCCGCGACTGCCGCTCCGGAACGGATTACGCTCGCCTCGCAATGCGTGGTGGATCAGCCGTCGACGCCGCTCTCCGCAAGGGCATCCTCGCGGCTGCCGACAGCCCTCGCGTGCAGCGCGTGGTGCGGCGACACGGAATGCGGCTCGGGGCCGGAAGGTTCGTCGCCGGCGAGACGCTCGACGAGTGCGTCCTCGCACTGCGCGGCCTCAACGAGCGCGGCCTCGACGCGAACACGACGCTCCTCGGCGAGGGCGTACGCGACGAGAGCCAGGCAGCGGCCGTCGTCGCCGCGTACGAGGGAGTGATCTCGCGGCTCGTGGCCGAAGGGCTCCGCGCGAACGTCGCGCTCAAGCTCACGCATCTCGGGCTCGAGCTGGACGAGGAGCTCGCCTACCGGAACGTCAAGCGGCTCGTCGAGCACGCCCGCGACCGCGATACGTTCGTGCGCATCGACATGGAGCAGTCGGCATTCGTCGACGCGACGCTCCGTGTCTACCGCCGGCTGCGCGCGGACGGCCTCGACAGCGTCGGCACCGTGCTGCAGGCATACCTCTACCGCAGCCCGAAGGATCTCACCGACCTTCTGCCGCTCCGCCCGAACCTGCGCCTCGTGAAGGGCGCGTACCTCGAGCCGGCGGAGATCGCGTACCCACGCAAGGCCGACGTCGACGCCGCCTACGTCGAGCTCCTGGAGGCGTCGCTCGCCGGCGGCGGCTATACGGCGGTGGCGACGCACGACGAGCGCCTCATCGAGCATGCGATCGGCTTCGCCGAGGAGCACGGGATCGGCCGCGACCGGTTCGAGCTCCAGATGCTCTACGGCGTCCGCCCGCGGCTCCAGCTCGACCTCGCGGCCCGCGGCCACAAGGTGCTCGTCGCCACGCCGTACGGGCCCGAGTGGTACCCGTACCTCATGCGCCGTCTCGGCGAGCGCCCCGCGAACGCGCTCTTCCTGCTGCGGAACCTCGTCCGCCGTTAGCTCTCATCCGGGCTTCACCCGGACGCGAGCACAATGGAGTCATGCGCGTGCTCGTGGTCGAGGACGAGAAGAAGCTTGCGGACCTGCTCGCGCGCGGCCTGCGCGAGGAGGGCTACGCCGCGGACGTCGCCGGACGCGGGGAGGACGCTCTGTGGATGGCGATGGCGACGACGTACGACGCGATCCTCCTCGACGTCATGCTGCCGGGCAGCGACGGCTTCGAGGTCTGCCGGCGTCTGCGCCACGAGGGCGTGTGGTCACCCGTCCTCATGCTCACGGCGCGCGACGCGATCGACGATCGTGTCACAGGCCTCGACGCCGGCGCAGACGACTACCTCCCGAAGCCCTTCGCGTTCGACGAGCTCATGGCGCGCCTGCGCGCGCTCATGCGGCGGCCGCCGGTGGAGCGCCCGACGGTGCTCGAGGTCGGCGACCTGCGTCTCGATCCGGCGATGCACCGCGTGTGGCGCGGCGAGACCGAGCTGCAGCTGTCCGCGAAGGAGTTCGCGCTCCTCGAGGCGTTCATGCGCCGGCCGGGTGCCGTGCTCACGCGCAGCCAGATCCTCGACGCGGCGTGGGACATGGGCTTCGAGCGGCGTTCGAACGTCGTCGACGTGAACGTGCGCTATCTGCGCGAGAAGATCGACAGGCCGTTCGGCCGCGAGTCGCTCGAGACGGTGCGCGGCGTCGGCTACCGGCTGCGGGACGACGTGTGAGTCGCATCCCCATCAGGCTGCGGTTGACGCTCGTGTTCGCGATCGCGATGGCTGCGGTGCTCGCAGGTGTCGGCCTGCTCGTCTACGTGCGCGTCGGCGACGCGCTTCTGAGCTCCGTCGACCAGGCGCTCCACTCGCAGATGAGCGAGGCTCAGTCGCACCGCTCGGCGGAGCGTCCGCTCGTCGACCAGGACGCGACGGGGGGCACGACGCTGGCGGAGCTCGTGACCGCCTCCGGTCGCGTGGTGCTGGCGACGCCCGTCGGCCTGTCGCGGCTCCTCGACCCGCAGCAGGCGGCGCGTGCCGCCGGCGGCGCCACGGTCACGGAGTCGGTCGTGCTTCGCTCGCCCGGTGGGCGCTGGCGCGTGCTCGCCGTGCCGGCACGCGGCCAGAGCGGTGAGGCGATCGTGGTGGCGCGCTCGCTCGACCCGCGCCATGCGACGCTCGAGCGTCTCTTCCGCGAGCTCGTCCTCGCCGGCCTGATCGGAGTGCTGCTGGCCGCGATCATCGGCTACGCGGTCGCCGCTGCGGCCCTCCGTCCGGTCGAGGCGATGCGCCGCCGCGCAGCCGCCGTCACCGCAGCGTCCCATGCGCGTCTCCCCGTGCCTCGGAGTCGCGACGAGATCGCGCGCCTGGCGACCACGCTCAACGAGATGCTCGGCCGCCTCGAGTCCTCCTTCGAGCACGAGCGCCGGTTCCTCGGCGACGCGAGTCACGAGCTCCGGACGCCGCTCGCGCTCCTCCGCGCCGAGCTCGAGCTCGCGCTCCGGCGTCCGCGCACCGCGGCGGAGCTCGAGGCGGCGGTCCGGTCTGCGGCGGAGGAGACGGAGCGTCTCTCCCGCCTCGCCGAGGATCTTCTCTTCATCGCGCGCGCCGATCAGGGAGCGCTGCCGATCCGGGCGGCGCGCGTGCGCCTCGCCGACGTCCTCGAGACGGTCGCCGACCGCTTCGCCACCCGCGCCGCCGAGCTCGGCCGGACGATCCGGGCCGAGGGCTCCGAGGTCGAGGCCGACGTCGATCCCGAGCGACTCGACCAGGCACTCTCCGGCCTCGTCGACAACGCGCTCCGTCACGGCGGCGGGGACGTGGTGCTCGCCGCGCGGACCGGTCCGGCGGGGACGGTGGAGATCCACGTCACCGACGAGGGCGCAGGCTTCCCCGCCGGCTTCACCGAGCGGGCGTTCGACCGTTTCAGCCGCGCCGACGAGGCGCGGTCGCGCGGCGGCAGCGGCCTCGGACTGTCGATCGTGGCCGTGATCGCGGGCGCGCACGGCGGCCGCGCCGGCGCCGGGAACCTCGTGGGCGGCGGGGCGGACGTCTGGATCTCGCTGCCGTACGCGGCCAGGCCCGCGCCGCGGCAGCCCGCGCACGCGTCGACGTGAGGCGCGGGCTGCGGCGGCTCGGGCTCGCCGTGCTCGAGCTGGCGATCTTCCTCACGGTCGCGTCGCTCATCTACAACGCCGCGACGTCGAGGCGCGACGCCGCCGCGACGAAGCTGTACGCGGGGCCGTTCGTCCGCGTCGACGGGACGCTCATCGCGTACCGGCGGTGGGGCGCCCACGGCACCCCGATCGTCCTCCTGAGTGGATTCGTCGAACCGTCCTGGGTGTGGAACGACGTCGGCCGGATCCTCGGCCGTACCCACCGCGTGTACGCGCTCGACCTGCCGCCGTTCGGGTACTCCCAACGCCGCGGGCCGTACACGCTGACGCACTGGACGCAGCTCGTCGAGGGCTTCGAGGCGTCGCTCGGGATCGAACGCCCGCTCCTCGTCGGCCACTCGCTCGGAGCCGCCGTCGCGGTGTCGGCGGCGGTCGAGTCGCCGCGGCGGACGAGGGGCATCGTGCTGCTCGACGGCGACGCGCTTCCGGGCGGCAGCGGGCCGGGCTTCGTCACCGATCTGCTCGTCCCGCCGTGGTACACGAGCGCGTACCGCCTGGTCACCGGGTCGGACTGGATCTTCCGGCGCGGCCTGCGGAGCGCGTGGGGAAGCGGCCCGCCGCCGTTCACGAACGCGTTCGTCGACGCCTGGCAGCGGCCCTTCCGCGTCAGCGGCACCGCCGCGGCCTTCCGCTCGATGCTCGCCGACGGCATCCAGGGCGTTTCGACGGGCACGCTCGCCCGCGTCGCCGTTCCGCGGCTCGTCGTGTGGGGCAGCGAGGACACCGTCGACTCCGTCGCGGCGGGGCGGCGAACGGCCGCGGTCCTCCATTCCCGGTTCGTCGAGATCCCCCGGGCCGGGCACCTGTCGATGCTCGCGGCGCCCGGGGCGGTCGCGTCGGCGATCGATTCGCGCGCGGGGTAGCAGTCGCATTACGATGGCGCCGTGACGAGCATCGCGGTGGCCAGCATCAAGGGCGGCGTCGGCAAGACGACGACGTCCGTGTACCTCGCCGCCGTCGCGGCCGAACGGGGGCACGACCCGGTGGTGCTCGTGGACGCCGACCGCCAGGCGTCGTCCGCCGAGTGGCACGACGCGCGTTCCCTCGACGGGGTGGAGGTGATCGAGGCGCCGTCGGAGCGCACGCTGAAGCGGGCGATGGGAAGTCCCGACGGCGTCGTCGTCGTCGACACTCCGCCCGGCGACCCGCGGCTCCTGCAGGCGGCCGTCGACGCGGCGGATGCGGTCGTCGTCCCGACCCGGGCGGGCGGGGTCGAGTATTCGCCGGCGCTGACGACCCTGGAGCTCATCCCCTCGCGGACGCCGAGAGGCGTCGTCATCTGCGCCGCCCGCCTCGGCACGAACGACCTCGACGAGGCGATCGCGTGGTGGAAGTCGCAGTCCGTCCAGATCTGGGGCGTGATCCCGGAGCGGGTCGGCATCGCGGCCGGGCCCGAAAGCCGCCTCTACCGGGAAGGGCTCACCGAGTACGCCGCCGTGCTCCGGCGGGCGCTTCGCGGCCGCCGCTGACCCGGGGCGGCACCATCCGCAGGCTCAGCTTGAATGAGCCGACCTGTTACGACCACGATGATGGAGGTTCGTTGTGCCCCTGACTCAGACTCAGCTCGCGGACGAGGTCGCTCAGCGCGCTGGGGCCAGCCGCGCCGACGCCAAGCGGCTCCTCACGGCGCTCGAGGAAGTCGTTCTGGAGGAGATCTCGAACGCCGAGAAGGTCAAGATCGGAGGCGTCGTCCAGATCGAGGTCCGCGTCCGAGCCGCGACGAAGGCGCGCCCCGGCCGGAACCCGGCGACCGGCGAGGAGATCACCATCTCCGCCAAGCCGGCGTCGGTGACGGTGAAGGCCCGCCCGCTCGCGAAGGCGAAGGCGGCGGCGCCGTCGGTGCAGAAGGCGAAGCGCAAGCTCGGCTAGCCGGCCGCCGACGGTTCCCGCTTGACGGGGCGAGGGAGCCGTGAGATATTCGTCGTGCCAAGTCCCTGTGGGCCCTCGGGTTCACGGGGACTAGGCATTTCTGGGGAGCTTTTTCGTCGGGCTAGCCGAACGAGATGACGCTGCGGATGCCGTCCTGGGCCTCCATCAGCTCGAAGCCGCGATTGATCTCGTCGAGCGTGAGCCGGTGCGAGAGGAACGCGTCGACGTCGATGGCGCCGTCGAGGTAGCGCTGCACGAGCTCGGGCACCTGGTCGCGCCCCTTGACGCCGCCGAAGGAGGAGCCGGCGATCCGCCGGCCGGTGATGAGGTAGCGAGGGATCACGTCGAGCGTCTCGCCCCGGCCCGCGACGCCGCAGATCGTGGCGAGCCCCCAGCCCATCCGGGCTGACTCGACCGCCTGGCGCATCACGCCGACGAGGCCGGTCGCCTCGAAGGTGTAGTCCGCACCGAAGCCGCCGGTCAGGTCGAGGATCGCCTGCACGGCGTCCGGACCGCCGGCGAGCGTCTCGGTCGCACCCTGTCCGCGCGCGAGTGCCAGCCGCTCCTCGGAGAGGTCGACGCAGACGATCCGCTCGGCGCCCTGGAGGCGGCAGCCGGCGACCGCGCCGAGCCCGACCATCCCGGCGCCGAAGACGACGCACGTCGAGCCGGGCTGCACCTTGGCGGTGTTCATCGCCGCGCCGAGGCCGGTAGAGAGCCCGCACGCGAACAGGCACGCGCGATCGAGGGGCGCCTCCGGCGAGACCTTCGCGAGCGCGATCTCCGGCATCACCGTGCACTCCGCGAAGGTCGAGGTGCCCATGAAGTGACGGATCGGCTCTCCGCCGCGCGATAGCCGAGTCGTCCCGTCCGGGAGGTAGCCGAGATTCTGCTGCTCGCGGATCGCGAGGCAGAGGTTCGTGCGCGGGTCGCGGCAGTGGACGCACTCGCGGCATTGCGGCGAGAAGAGGGTGACGACGTGGTCGCCGGGCGCGACCGAGGCGACGTTCTCGCCGACCGCCTCGACGATGCCTGCGCCTTCGTGGCCGAGAACGGCCGGCGCGTAGCCGGACGGGTCGGCCCCCGACGCGGTGTAGAGGTCGGTGTGGCAGACGCCGCAGGCCACGAGCCGGACGAGGACCTCGCCGGCCTTCGGATCCGCGAGGTCGAGCTCCTGGACCTCGAGCGGCCGGGCGAACTCCTCGAGCACGGCGGCGCGGATCTTCACGATGCGATCCTACGAATTGTTTCCAACGACGGAGGTCGCCATGAGCACCCTCGACCAGGAGATGGTCGTGGCCCATTTCATCGTCTCGGACGATGTCGAGCGTTCCCGCCGCTTCTACACGGAGGTGCTCGGCGGCAGAGCTGTCATCTCGGGCGAGGCGGACGACGAGGTGACGTACGTGGCGCTCGCCAACAGCTGGGTCATCATCAACGTCGGAGGCGGTCCGACCGACGACAAGCCGACCGTGACGCTCGAGACCCCGCCCGACCCGGATCGGGTGAGCAGCTTTCTCAACATCCGCGTTGCAGACATCGAAGCCGCGTACAAGGAGTGGAGCGAGCGGGGCGCGCAATTCCTGACGCCGCCGAAGACGCACGCGACCGAGATCCGCTGCTACATCCGCGATCCCGACGGCTATCTGATCGAGGTGGGGCAGACAACGCTCGCCCGAGGTTGGCGGCCGCCGTCCTGAACCCCCGTCCTCCTTCGGGTCGGGTGGCGTCAGATGGTCTCGCGCTGCTGCCCGCGGCCGTCGGCGGGCGGCATCGCTCCATCGCGGTCGAGCCGACGGAAGCACTCTGCGCAGATGCCGTGCGTCTCGACGCCATGCCTGTTTCTCCGAGCCCGCGCCTCCGCGGTGTCGGGGTCGACCCAGCGCGTGCCGATGGAGATGCGGCCGCACCAGGCGCAGACGCGGGCCGAGATCTGGGCCGAAGCCTTCAGCTCAGGAGTCGTGGGTCCTCCTCCGATCGCGACAGGTGCAGCTCGAGCTCGGCGATCGCGGGGAAGACGAGCCGCTCGACCGCGTCCGCGAAGACTTGGCCGCCTGGAAGGGAATAGTCATCGGTGAAGTCGACGCAGCCGTTCAGTTCGATCACGACGTAGCCGGACGGTGTCGGAAGCAGATCGACGCCGACGAGGTCCGCGCCGATCGCGGCCGCAGCGGCAGTGGCGATGCGGCGTGCCTCGTACGAGGGGATCGCCGGATGACGGGTGCCGCCGAGCGCGACATTCGTCCGCCAGTCGCCCGCGGCTGCGTGGCGGCTGATCGCCCCGACGACCTCTCCGCACGCCACGACGATCCGCAGGTCCGCGAGCGGCGGCGGAACGAGCTCCTGCACGAGCACACCGTGGCGGCGGAACCAGCCGCGCTTCGACAGCCGTGAGAACGCGCGGCGCAGCTCGCGGGGAGACTCGCAGAGCATGACGTCGGCGCCCCAGCTGCCGAAGCGCGGCTTGAGCACGACCGGTAGGTCGTGCACGGGAAGATCGCCGTCCGGTGGGACGTGCAGCGTCCATGGGTGCGGCAGCCCGTGCCGGAGCAGACGGTTCGCCGTCTCGAGCTTGTCGTGCGCGGCGAGGAGCGCGTCCGCCCGGTTGAGGACCTCTGCTCCGCGCGCTTCCAGTGAGCGAAGCGACTCGAGGCCGGGCTCCGCCCCGTCGAGGCTCGGGCGTACGTCGATCCGGCCGAGCACGATGTCGCCCGGCGCGGCGCATCGCAGCACGGTGTCCGGCGGCAGGAGGCGCGCCTGCACGCCGATCTCGCGGGCGGCCGCGAGCAGACGGACGTTCGGCGGGGTCAGGCGCCCGGCGATGAGAAACGGCATGCTCCAAGCGTCGTCCCGCGGCGTCAGCGAGTGGTCAGATGCGTGTCAAGGTTCGCTAACGCGGCACGCCGCCTCGCAGCGGTGGGGCGATACTTGTGCCTATGCCACGCATTCGGGTGAGCATGCGCTGGTGGCTCGCGGTGATCTTCGCCGCGATCGCGGCGGTGACGGCCTTTTCGGTGGCGGAGGTGTTCACCCACCGGGCCGCGAACGCGCTGCGCGCGCATGCGGAGGAGCTCGCGGTCGGCCAGAGCGTCTCGGCGGCGCATGCGATCTCCAAGGCCATGCAGAAGGGCACGCTCGGCGACGCTGCCCCGGTCGCCGCCGAGCGTCGAGGCCTCTCGCTCTATGTGTTCTCGGCGGACGGCGGCGCGGTCAGCACCGACGGAGCACGTGGGGTTCCGTTCTCTCAGGTGCCTGATGGGCGACGCGCGCTCCGCGTCGCGCTCGGCGGCGACCGTTATGTCGGGACTGTGGGCGGCGGCCGGTCGTTTGTCGTCGGGCTGCATCTGCCGCGGGGCGCGGGCGCGGTCGTCACGTATGCGCAGCGTCCGGAGGTGCTGAGCGAGCTGGGGATCGTGCACGACCAGATCCTGGAGGCGGCGTTGATCGCGATCGCGGTCGGCGGGTTCGTCGGCCTGCTCGTCGCGATCATGATCGGCACTCGCCTGCGGCGGATCTCCCGTGCCGCCGCCCGCATCGAGGCGGGAGCGTTCGACGAGCCGCTGCGCTCACCGTTCGGTGACGAAGTGGGCGCGCTCGCCGAGACGATCGATCACATGCGCGTGCGGCTGCGGGAGTCGTTCGCGCGTCTGGGGGAGGAGCGCGACCGGCTCGTGCAGCTGCTCGAGGGGCTCCACGACGGTGTAATCGCGGTCGACCGCGAGTTGCGGATCTCGTTCGCGAATTCGGCGGCCCGCGCGCTGCTCACCGGCCGCGCGCTCGCGGTCGACGCCCCGTTGCCGGATCTCTGGCCGGACTTCCCGCTGCGGTCGTTCGCGGCGCGGCTGTTCGAAGGTGTCGGGCGGCCCGTGCAGGCGCGGGTGGTCGAGGAGGAGCGCACGATCGCGCTCGCCGGCGTCCCGCCACGCGGCGGCTCGGATGCGATCCTCGTCCTCGCGGACGTCACCGAGCGTGAGCGGCGCGAGCGGGCCGAGCGCGAGTTCGTCGCCAACGCGGCGCACGAGTTGGGAACACCCCTCACGGCCATCGCCACCTCTCTCGAGGTACTGCGCGCGGGTGCGAAGGACGACCCGGCCGAGCGGGACCGCTTCCTCGAGCTCATCGAGCGGCAGACATCGCGCCTGAGCAGGCTCCGGCGGGCGCTCCTCACGCTCGCCCGGGCACAGACCCGGCAGGAGGCGCTGCAGTTGGCGCCGATCGACGCGCGGGAGATGCTCGAGGCCATCGCCACAGAGCTCGGTTCCGGTCGAGGCGACGCGAACGTCGTCGTCGACTGCCCGGACGACCTGCTCCTGCTCGCGCACCCGGAGCTCGTCGAGCAAGTCCTCTTCAACCTCGTCGAGAACGCGTTCCGCCACGGCTCCGCGACGCGAGTCGAGCTCGTCGCCCGGGAGCTCGGCGGCTCGGCAGCCACCATCGAAGTGCGCGACGACGGAACCGGGATCCGCGCCGGCGAACGCGACAGGCTCTTCGACCGCTTCTACCGAGGCTCACAGGAGAGCGGGGGATTCGGGCTCGGGCTGGCCATCGTCCGCGAGGCCGTGCGCGCCCTCGGTGGCAGGATCGAGCTGGACTCGCCGCCGGAAGGCGGCACCGTCGTCCGGGTCACCTTCGCCCGCTCCGCGGCGCGCGTCGCATGAATCCCCGCATCCTCCTCGCCGACGACGAGCCGGACATTCTCGCGCCGGTGAGCTACGCGCTCCGCGTCGACGGCTTCGACGTCGACACCGTCGGCGACGGCGAGCAGGCGCTCGCAGCCGCGCGCGGCGGCGACTACGACCTCGTCATCCTCGACGTGATGATGCCGAAGCTCCAGGGCACCGAGGTCTGCCGGCTGCTGCGGGCCGAGAGCATCGTCCCGATCATCATGCTCACCGCGAAAGACGCCGAGATAGACCGTGTCCTCGGGCTGGAGCTGGGGGCCGACGACTACGTGACGAAGCCGTTCTCGACGCGCGAGCTCGCGAGCAGGATCCGCGCGGTTCTCCGGCGTCGCGACCTCGAGCACGCCGCTTCGACCCCGTCGCACCTCCATGCGGGCGACATCTCGATCCACCTCGCCTCGCACCGGGTCACGGTCGCCGACCGCGACGTCCGGCTCACGCCGTCCGAGTTCAAGGTGCTGGTGATGCTCGCAGAAGAGCCCAACCGGGTCTTCAGCCGCTGGCAGATCATGGAGCAGCTCTGGGACGCGACGTACGTCGGCACCGCTCGGGCGGCAGACGTCCACGTGTCGAACCTCCGGCGCAAGACCGAGGACGATCCCGGCAAGCCGCGGCGCATCGTCACCGTGCGTGGATTCGGGTACAAGCTCGTCCCCATGTGAGCGGTCCTTCACACGCCGCTGCACTGCAACTCACACTGCGTGCCTACTGTCCGAGGCGTGGACATAGAGGAGCGCATGGAGATCCTGCTCGCCCTCTCGGGCGGCTTCACGGTCGAGGCGGACGACGGCCCCGCAGGCGTCGTCGAGACGCCCCTCTTCCCGCCCGACGCAACCGAGCCCGACTTCCTCGTGCTCCGCATCGACCCGCCGTCCCGACGCCGGCCGATCGTCTCCACCGCTCTCGTCCAGCGCGTCGACCCGTATTCGAGAGCCATCCGCGTCCGTGGCAGCCGCGCCGACATCGAGCGTCTCCCCGAACATCTGCCGTTCGCGAACTGACGGCGAACGTCAGCCGCGCACGGTCGCCGCATTCCGCGCGCGACACGAGGCCGAGCCCTTGATCCTGACGACCGGGCTCGCGCCGGTCCGCGCCCGCCAGTCGTCGAGCTCGACGGCGGCCGCGAAGAGCGTCGGCGAAGCCGGGAAGAGAACGTCCAGCTCGTCCTCGCCGACACGTCTGGCCGGAAACCCCTCCGCCACGAGATGCGAGAGAAGCGACTCGACGTGCTCACCGGCGACCTTGATGACCATCGCCGAAGCTTCCGCCCTCGAGATGAGCACAAGCCCAGCGTGACGTCAAGCTTTCTTAACGCAAGGAGCGAGCGGAGCGGCTCGCAGGGGAAGAGGGAGGTGGCCGATGCCTGACGCGCGGCTCCGCGTACCGCGGTGCCGCGAATGCGCCACGGCACCGCGGCATCGCGGCTAGCCGACGAGAAGGTCGTTGCGTTCGATGGCTTTGCTGGGCGGTGGTGTCGTTGGCTCGAGGAGCCGTGCTCCTGAGGCGTAGATGAGCGTGTGGTAGGCAAGCGAGAGGGCTGCGAGCGCGATGCCGAGTTCCCGCTGCCCGGCCGCATACCAGGCGGCGGCGGCCAGGCCGGAGATGGCGAGCTCCTCGACGAGCCGTACCGGCTCCGCGACGCGACCGAGTTGATGAAAGTCGACGGCGCCCCAGACGCCGAAGCCGACCGCCGGTGTACCGATCCCGTAGACGATCTTCGTGACGGTGCTCGTGCCGGTGTGGACGCCCCACCAGGCGAGCGCAGCGACGACGCCGCACTCCATCGTTACGCGCAGGATCAGGTTGAAGAGATCACGGCGGCGCATGTTCAGCGCCCGGCGGATGTTGGATTGTTCCGGAGCAGGCTCCAGCCGAGCAAGGCGCAGCCGAAGAACATCAGCGCGCCGTGGGCGATGCGGATCGCTTGCGGCCCGGTGAACTGCGGGATGTAGAGGATCAGCCCTGCCGCCAGCGGCACACCTGCCCAACGGTGGATCGTGCCCGACCGCCATACGGCGGCGGCGGCGGCGATCGCGCCGACGGCAAGCAGGACGAGGCCGATCAGGATGAACCAAATTCCGGCCTCCCAACGGATCGCGTGGGTCAGCGGCTTGACCAGCGCCGGGTTGCTCTTACTGATTGCGCGCCGGCCGACGGCGTGCAGGCCGAAGACCTCGGCGCCGTAGTAGGGGATCGTCAGCCCCGCTCCGAGCCACAGCAGCAGCGTCGCCTTGAACATGCGTGACCCCGCCGCTGTATCGCGGAGCTGCTCGTAGAGGCCGAAGCTGCCGAGTGCGAGCAGGAGAAAGCCGAAAATCCCGAGCGTGTGCGCGACGATCCACGAGGAAGATGCAAAGGCACGCGCACCGTCGAGACCAGCCTCGCTCGAGAACGGGCGGATCGCCGGGTAGAACAGGAAGAACAGTCCGGAGAGAAGGAACGACGCCGCGAAAAACGACGGGGCTGCCGGTGCCGATCCCTCGCGCGGGATCGCCTTCACAGAAGCGAGCTGTGCGATGTCGGTCATGAAGACCCCCTTCGGTCTGCGGCCGTACCGACGCGGCCACTACTGGTGTCTGGGATATCGCTAGGCGCCTGACCTCTCTACCGCGCACGCAGCCGCTGTGCGATGAAGGTGCAAGAGCCCGGTCACGGTGAAATGCGAAAGACGGGGTGGTCGGGCGCGATCCGCGCGAACGCGTCCGAGGGCGAATCGGGGCCGACGCCGTCGAAGAACTGGCCGACCTCCCACTTCCAGCGGCGCAGATACGCACGCATCACCGGCTCCTTCTCCGAATCGTCGAGCTCGACCGCGGCGAAGTGCTCTCGCCCTCCGCCGAGCAACAGGTGCCCCTCGCCGGCGGCACGCAGATTGCGGACCCACTGCGTGTGGCCGCGGGGCGCAACCAGGTACCGGCCGCCGTCGAACTGGAGCGGGTTGACCGGGTTCCGGCGTGGCTCGCCGCTCGTGCGGCCGCGCACCTCCAAGATGCGTGATCCCGCAAAACTGAGCCCCAACCGCGTCAAGGCCGCGATCAACGGGTTCATGATCTTCCGGTCGAACGCGCTCGGCGCGCGGTAGTGGGTCGCGGGATCCATCATCCACCTCCGTCCGTGCTTCGTACTCGAACTGCGACCGCGCCTGATCGTAGGTCGATGCAGTCGCAAAGGGCAAGGAACGTCAACGCTTCTTCACACGACCTTGACGGGCCGCGAACAGCGCCCTTGCCGGCACGACCTGCGGTGAGTTCGAAGGGGCTCGATTCCGCTTGATACCGTGTTCAGACAAGCGGGGCGTGGCGCAGCCTGGTTAGCGCGCCAGTCTGGGGGAGTAGACGTCAGCCCAGTGGCCATGCGGGTTTGGGCCCAAATTGGCCGGATCCGGTCAGTGCTGATCGGACAGGAGGCGGGTTCAACGTGGCCGCTGCGGGTTGCACCGTAATTGCGGGCGCCCCGAAGCGCGCACGGTGCGTTCTGATGGGTGGTTGGTCGCTGGGCGGCGAGCCGCCGCGAGCGACCGGCTCGTTGATCCGCCAGACGGCGAGCATTTTGTGGCTGTGTGCGATTGGCGCCCATGGACGCTGCTCCTCGCGTCCGCGGAGTCAGCCTGCGTAGTCCGGGTATGCGGTCCGTGTCAGCCCGGATGGGCAGGCGAGCCGGGGGTGCTATTCGGATTGTCATGGACGGGAATCTGAGCCGGCGGCAGCTGTTTGCGCTTTCGGCGGCGCTTGCGGGGACGGCGTTGACAGCGGCTGCGGCGATCGCGGGCCTCACTCGGCCGGGCTCGCCGGCGCCTCCGGCGCAGACGGTGAGCCAGATCGTTACTCCGGCTGGGCCGGTTCGAGCCGAACCCGTGGAACCTGGAGGCTAGATGCGCGGCGTTTGGGCGACTCTGATCTCGGTGTGGGCGCTGTTTGCGATCCTCGCGGTGCTTGCGTGGACGCGCCAGCCTGGTTACGCCGCTCCGCCCGCGTCGCAAACCACGGTCGTGAAGGGGAAGAACGGTCAGCTGATGGTCATTCCGTCGTCGACCGCGCCACACGCGACGACGCGGACGTCGCCGGTTCCGGTGGGATGATCGCGGGTATGCCGGTCGCGTGGCTCGTTGCGCGCGCCGCCGGGCTGGTCGCCTTCGGCCTTCTCAGCATCAGTGTCTGGCTTGGGCTTGCCATGAGCACGCGGCTGCTGGCGCCGCGCAGGCAGAAGGCGCTCATCGGGTGGCATCAGACACTGCTGTGGGCAGCGGTCGGGATGCTCGTCCTGCACGGCACGGCGGTTCTTCTCGACCCGACCCTGCACTTCCGCGTCCTCGTCGCGTTTGTGCCAGGGGTTGCGCCGTGGCGACCGATCGCGGTCTCAGCCGGTGTGACCGCCGGTTGGTTGATGCTCGTGCTCGCGGTGTCCTTCCGTCTGCGCAAGCGGATCGGCCAAAGGCGCTGGCGGTTGCTCCACTACGCAGGTTTCGTCGCCTACGCGTGCGCGCTCGGTCACGGTCTCACGGCGGGCAGCGACCTGGTCGGCGTGACCGGTCTCGTCGCCGCCGCGCTCTCGGCGGCGCCGGTCGTCTGGCTCGCCTTCGCCCGTATCCTCATGCCTCGCATGGCGCGACCGAGCGCGAGGCAGCTCGTCGTTCCCGCGGCGCGGCCGGCACTCGAGCACGAGCAGGCGCCCGCATGAGGCTCACTCGTCTGGAGAAGCTCGACTTCCACGCCATGGGAACGGTGTGCACGATCGCCGCGACGGTTCGCCCTTACGACGGCGTCAGCGTACGCCGTGCGCTCGAAGCGGGGCGACTGGAGGTGGCCGCATGCGAGCGGGCGCTCTCTCGTTTCGACCCGGCCAGCGACCTGTGCCGGCTCAACGCGAACGCCGGCGAGTGGACCTCGGTCGACCCACGGCTCATGACGGCGCTCGCGCGCGCCACACAGGCGCGGGAGGAGACACAGGGTCTCTTCGATGCGAGCGTCCTACCCATCCTGGCTGCGCTCGGGTACGACCGATCGTTCGATCATCTGAGCCATCGCCCTGCGGACGCGGTCGACGGGTGGCGGCCGCGCGCCCAGGTGGATCTCGACCACGACATGCACAGAGCACGAATCGAAGCCCGAGCAGCCGTCGATCTCGGCGGCCTCGGGAAGGGGTTGGCTGCCGACCGGGCGATTCTCGCCATGCGCGCGGCATGGCCCGAGCTGCCAGGGGCGCTCGTCGACCTTGGCGGCGACATCGCCGTGGCAGGCACGACACCGGAGATGACGCTATGGCGTGTCGCGATCGCCGATCCAAGAACGCCCGGCGAGACGATCGGGGAGGTGAGTGTGTCGGGCGGCGGTGTCGCCACATCCGGTCGCGATGTGCGCCGCTTCGGCCCAGACCGAACGCTCCACCACTTGATCGATCCCTACCTTGCCGCCCCAGCCGTCAACGGCCCCTTGTCGGTCACCGTCGTCGCGGCTAGCGCCGTCGACGCGGACGTGCATGCGACCGCGCTTGCCCTACTGAATCCGGATGCAGCCGCTGCATATGTGGTTGCGCGACCGCGGCTGGCCGCGCTCCAGGTCACCCACGCGGGCGAGCAGGTCGAGCTCGGCGAGCTGCGCTATCACGCGACCGAAGGAGCACCGGCATGAAGAGATTTGCTAATCAGCTTGCCGCAGGCGTTGTCGTCGTCGCTGCCGCCGGGGCCCTCGCAGGCTGTGGCAGCTCGGGCGGCGAGTCGGCTCCTGCGTTCGCGAAGCGGATCACCACCGAGTTCTCGCGCGGTCAGGCTGGTCGGTTGTGGACGAGCCTTCTCCCGGCGCAGCAGGCGATCGTCACCAAGTCGCGGTTTCTCACCTGCCAGGGAAACCAAGGCTTCGGATTGCGAACGATCAAGGTGCTCGACAGCTACGGCGAATCCGTCAACGTCGAAGGACGCAACGACGAGTCCACTGCGGTGACGCTGCAAGTCACCTCCGACGACGGCCGCACGACCGCGACCATGCACACCATCCGCACCGGTACCGGCTGGCACTGGATCCTGAGCGCAGCCCAGATGGCTGCTTACACGCAGGGGAAGTGTCCGTAGGAAGACAGCTCATACTCAGGCTCGGCGGAGCCGGACGACCGCGTCGATGCCGTCGCCTGGGGGCGCGGCCTCGAGCGTGGCGAGCGAGTCGGCGTACCGTTGAGACTGAGCGGGGAGATCATCCAAGGACCGACGGTCGAAACGCGGCCGAGATTCCCCACGTCGGGATCCGGATTGTGACGCCGGGGCATGTTGGAAGTGCGCGACGAGCTGCTCGCTGGGGTGTGCGCCTGGGCCGGAAGTCCGGGCTTGATGTCGTGGGATACGGGTGTCTGCGTCTGCACGCGATCGACATGCAGGTAGACACGGACATCGAAGTGCCTGCAGTATTTGCGATCCGTTAGCGGGTTATGTCGTCTCATTCTGCGAGATCGGGTTGAGGCTGAGGATGCGACGCAGCAAGTGTTTCTGTCTGCCTACCGCGCGCTTCTGCGTGGCGCGGTGCCGCACGATGCCGCGGCGTGGCTCGCTGCCATAGCGCGCGACGAGTGCAACGGACGTTAACGCGCTCGCGAATCCATGGAGACGGTGCACGTGGAAGCCTCCGGGCCGGTGAAGAGATACACAGCACAAGAGGCGACTACGGCAAAAACCTTGCGCGCCCCGACTCGCCCCGAGCAGTAAGCGCGTTCCTCCCGCGGAGGAGCAGCCGTCTCATCCGGAACACGATAGGAGCACGGTGAGGCTAGGACGATGCCCTGCTGTCGAGCGCTTGCTCGGCGAGCGCTTGGCGGCCGCGCTCGGCTAACCGGTAGCTGCCGTCGTGCTCGTCGACGAGGCGTTCACTCATCAACTGCTCGACTGGGGCTTGGACGCACCGGTGCGACGGACGACCAAAGTTCGTTCGCGGAAGGCCGATCGCATCGGCAATCTCGGCCAGCGTCTGGTCGGGGAGAGCGCGCAGCGCATGCGGTACCTCGTCCTCGAGCGACATCCGTGCCAAGTCGATCGGCAAGGAGGCCATCCCCGCGCAGATGGAGGCGCGATGAGGCTCGGCTCCCAGCGAACTCCCAGCCGGGGTTCACTGCCCTTTCATGCGCACCCGGAAGAGTCGGGTGGTCGTGTACACCCGCGACGACATGACCAATGTCCCCGTTCTCGAGCCGACGGCGCCGACCGAGGATCCCTACGGGTGGGACGACCGCGTCGAGGCGTGGGAATCTGTCGCGGCGTCGAAGGCCTTCCAGTCCCTGCGCGACACCATCCGTGAACGGTCGGATCCGGCACCGGATGATCGCGTGCTCGACCTTGGTGCGGGCACCGGGCTGATCGCTCTCGCCCTCGCCCCGCTGGTTTCGGACGTGACGGCGGTCGACATTTCGCCGCGGATGCTTGCTCGACTCTCCCGCCATGCGGCGGAGGCCGGAATCGGGAACGTCACGCCGCTCCTCAGCGACCTTCGGTCGCTTCCGCTCCCGGACGGGAGTATGACGCTCGTTGTCTCCAACTACGCATTCCACCATCTCGACGATGCCGGTAAGGAGTTGGCATTGAGCGAAGCGCGTCGAGTACTCGCGCCGGGAGGGCGGCTCGTCATCTGCGACATGATGTTCTCGTTCTCCTTCGAGTATCGCGATCGTCGCGTTGTTATGGAGAAGGTGCGGGCGATTGCGCGGCGCGGTCCGGCCGGGCTCGTACGCATCGCTCGCAATGCCGGCCGCCTTGCTGCAGGTCGCTGGGAGCATCCGGCTGCAGCCGAGACATGGACTCGGATGCTCAGTGAGCGTCACTTCGAGCGCGTCCGGGTGGAGCTTCTCGCCCATGAAGCTGGTCTCGCAACTGCCCTACGCCCTGTGGGTGGGTCGTGAAAGTGGCCTGGCTCTCATGCGTGATTCATCCTCGTCTGGTGAGGTGCCGGAATGCCGGACGAGCGTGACGTCGAGGTTCGCCGCCGCGCCCGCGACCGCGGTCTGCTGCGGCTGAGGGCACTCACTGTCGTCCTGGCGGTGGGAATGACTGTGCTCTCCGGGGCCGTTGCGGCGCTTGCTGCAGCGACCGTGGCGGGACGCAAGGTCGTGCACTCGGTCCTGCATCCGGCCGCACGCGCCGTCGTTCACCGCCGCCACCCGGCTGCGATCCCGCCGCCTCCGCCGCTGCCGCCGGTCGGATCGAATGCGTCGCCGTCGCTGTCGGCGCCGTCCCAGACCCCCGCGGCCGCGCCTCCTTCCACCGCGCCGGTCACGGTTTCCGGGGGATCGTGAGCATCGGGTCTCCGGTCCTTCTCGCGGCTGCGACCGGCTCCTCTAAGACGCTCTGGTACCTGACGCGCGGGACCGGGGTGGTCGCGCTGATCTTGCTCACCGCCGGGATCGTGCTCGGTGTCATGGGGTCGGCGCGATGGAAGGCGCCGCGTCTGCCTCGTTTCCTCGTCTTCGGCCTCCATCGAAACGTCACCCTGCTCGCGCTCGCGTTCGTCGTCGTCCACGTCGTCACGACCGTCGTCGACAAGTTCGCGCCCATCGGCTACAAGGACGCGGTCGTTCCGTTCCTGTCGCCCTATCGGCCGATCTGGCTCGGCCTCGGCGCGGTCGCGTTCGACGTGCTGCTCGCGCTCATCGCGACCAGCTTGCTGCGGGCGCGTATCGGCTTGCGTTCCTGGCGTGCCGTGCATTGGCTCTCGTATGCGTCGTGGCCGGTGGCGATGGTGCATGCGCTCGGCACCGGCAGCGACGCGCGCACCGGCTGGCTCGGGCTGTTCGCGCTCGCGTGCGCGGCCGCCGTAGTGCTCTCGGTGCTGTGGCGGGTGGCGTCGGCCGGGGGAACGCCGCCGCGCCTTCGCGTCGGCGCGCTGGCCGCTGCGCTCGTGGTGCCGCTCGGCATCCTCGTGTGGGCGGCGGCGGGCCCGCTGCAGCGGGGCTGGGCGGCGCGCGCCGGAACGCCGCGCTCGCTCCTGCCACCGGCGAACGTCGCGAGCTCACCCGTATCGGCGGTCGCGTCGGCACCGGCGAACGTGCCGCTGCCCAAGGGACGGTTCGCCGCGAGCTTCGAGGGCCGGATCAGGGATACCTCCGCCGGAAACGGACTCGTAGTCGTCTCGATCGACGGCTCCGCGACCGGCGGCTTTGTCGGCCGTGTTCACGTCGCGCTCCGCGGTGCACCGATCGCGGGCGGAGGCGTCGAAATGCTTGCCAGCAGCGTCGGCCTCCTCCCGCGCGGCGCAAGCGCCTGGTACCCCGGTACCGTCGTCGGTCTCGAAGGCAGGCTCGTGTCCGCCGACGTGAAGAGCTCTACCGGTCGGCGTGTGCACATCCTTCTCTCCCTGCACATCGACACTGCCACGGGCCGTGTCACCGGGTCGATTCGCGGCGGCGGGAGCAGCGAGGGCCAGGGGCCGTCGGCGTGAGCTCGACGTCGACGGTTCTGCGCCGACAGCCGGCGCCCGCGCCGACCGCTCTGCCGCGCCTCCTCGCCGGCGTGCGCAGCGACGGCCGGCCCACATCGCTCTCCGAGCACCTGAGCCGGCACGGCCCGCTGCCGGCCCGTCGAGACCGGGGACCGGACTTCGGCGTGATCAGCCTCGTTGAGGCCTCAGGGCTGCGCGGCCGCGGTGGCGCGTCGTTTCCGACCGCCAGCAAGCTGCGTGCGGTCGCGTCTGCCGGCCGGCGCGCGGTCGTCATCGTCAACGGCGTCGAGGGCGAGCCGATCAGCAGCAAGGACAACGCCATCCTCGCCCGCGACCCGCATCTCGTTCTCGACGGCGCTGCCGTAGCAGCTGCAGCCGTCGGTGCGCGCGACGTCTTCATCGCCATCAAGTCAGACGCCGGCGACGCACGCTCGGCAGTCGGGCAGGCGATCGCCGAGCGCGCGGGTGCAGATCGCGTGTCGTTCCAGATGGTGGCCGTCGCGAACCGCTTCGTCGCCGGGGAGGAGACCGCACTCGTCAACATCGTCAACGGCGGAGCGCCTAAGCCGACCTTCACCCCTCCGCGGCCGTTCGAGCGGGGCGTGCGCGGAGCCCCGACGTTGGTGCAGAACGCCGAGACGCTTGCTCATCTCGCGCTCATCGCGCGCTACGGGCCTGACTGGTTTCGCGCTCTTGGCACCCGCGAGGAGCCCGGCACCGCACTGGTGACGCTCAACGGCGTCGTCCGCCGCCCCGGCGTCTATGAAGTGCCGCTCGGGCTGCCGCTGCGAGACCTCGTCGAATGGGCGGGCGGGCTGCGCAGCCCGGTGTCCGCCTATCTCATCGGTGGCTACTTCGGCACCTGGGTGTCCGCGGCCGACGCGGAGTCGTCGTTCCTCATCGATGCCGACCTGCGCCGGCACGGCGCGTCACTGGGAGCTCGTGCGATCTTTGCGCTGCCGGCGACGACGTGCGGGATCGTCGAGACCGCACGCCTGGCGCGGTACCTCGCCGACGAGAGCGCGCGCCAGTGCGGGCCGTGCGAGCGCGGACTCGATTCCGTCGCCACGGCGCTCGAGCGGCTTGCACGCGCAAACGCGAAAGAGGCGGACACGCGCCTACCCCGCTGGCTCGATCAGATCGCCGGCCGCGGTGCCTGCCGTCACCCCGACGGCGCCGTCCGGCTGGTGCGAAGCGCGCTAACGGTTTTCGCCGACGAATGCTCCGTGCACATGCGCGGATCGTGCACCGGCAAGGGTGGCGCGCTGCTCCCGACAGGCGCGCGCAAGCGACCGTGACAGACCGGCTGCGCGTTAACCCGATCATGTGCGAGGGACATGGGCTCTGCGCCGAGCTCTTTCCGGAGCGTGTGACACTTGATGACTGGGGCTTTCCGATCATCGACGACCGTCCAGTGACGCCGGAGCTCGCCGAGCATGCGCACCGCGCCGTCGACGCTTGCCCGACGATGGCGCTCGCGGTCATCCGCGCCGGCCGTGATGATCGTGCTTCGGGGGCAGATGCAGCCAGTGATGCTGCAGGGAGAGCGTCGCCCCGCCGACCAGCAGCCCGGCCGCGACCGCGGCGGTGACCGAATACGCGCGGAGGCGTGCCCCCGCCGCCTCGTGCCGAGTCTCTGGGAGGATGTCGTCGCGGGTCGCGTGCAGCGCGCGGACGAGGTACGCGAGCACGTGCGCGCCCAACATCACGGTCCATAGAAACGCCGCAGGGCCGTGCAGGCGGCGTGCGATCTGCAGCGGATAGCTGTGCAGGAAGCCCATCGCGACACCGCTCCCGAAGAGGACGACCGTCAGCAAGACGAACAGGGGAGCCATCATTCGCATCAGCAGCTGCGGTGCTCCCTTCAGCCGGTAGTCGGTGTTGCGTGTGTAGTAGCGCGCGAAGCGCCAGCCGGTGCTCGCGAGCTTCAGGCCGATCGGTGGAAGCAGCGCGAGGCCGACGAATACATGCCAGGAGAGGAAGTGCTGCAGGCCGGCGAGCAGCGTGCCGAGCTCCACCGCCGAGAGCACGAGCAGGACGAGACCTGCCGCTGCGGTGAGGCGCTCGTTCCCGTCCGGGTTGAAACGCCCGCGCTCCACCGCCGGCACGGTAGGCGGCCGCAGATGAAGCGTTGGTGAACCGGGCTACGGGTGGCCGACGGTGGCTGCGTGGACGATCAGCAGCGAGTGGGGCGGCGCGAGGTCGAGCCCGTCGGGGTCGTTGAGATAGCCGGGCGCGTGTCCGGGCACGCCGGTGTGGCCGTACTGCCACACGACGCGGTCGGTGCGCGGATCGATGACGACGACGCGGTCGTTGTTGTCGTCGTTGAGGAGGACGTCTCCGTTTGAGAGCGGAGTCGCAAGCGACGGCTGCTGGAGCGATGGGTCGGTCCCCTTCGGCTCGTATCGCCAGCGGACGCGCCCTTGGCGATCGAACATCTCGAGGCCGCCGGGGCTCGTGTAGTCGACCGCGAGGTAGAGGCCGGGCTTGACCTCGTTCGTGTCCGACGGGTAGGTGAAGCCGGGAGGATGCCAGGAGCGGACGACCCTGCCGGCGAGCGTCAGCTCGTCGACCCAGTCGCCGTTGATCTCGGTGACGAGGAAGTGGCCGTTGCGCATCGGGAATGCGCCGTTCGGACTGCCCCAGTGGGTGGGGGGTGCGTGGTAGCACGCTTGCGTCGTCGTCCCGAAGATGCGGCTCGGCCGGTGCGCGCCCGAGCGGATCAACAGCAGCCGGCAATTCTTGATGTCGGGAACGAGAATCCACCCGCCGGGAAGCAGCATCGCATCGTCGGGATTCCACAGGTGGTTCGGGCCGCTGCCCGGCACGCCGGGGGTCCCGTACCGGTAGACGATCCGGCGACTGGCGATGTCGACGATGGTGAGTACGTAGTCGTTCTCTTGCGTGACGATGATCTGCTTGCCGTTCTCGGTGAAGAAGGCGTCGTCGGGCGAGATGAACGTCTGCCCCGGCCGGAGATCTCCGGGCCGCGGGAACTGCCAGATGACTCGGCCGTGAGGATCGACCATCAGCAGCCGGTTGTTGCCCCGATCGGCGATCAAGACCGGGCCGGGCAACACGCTTGGCTGCGAGCCGGCGGCAAGGTCCGCGGTCGCGAGCCGGCCCAACGGCGGTGCCGCGGCCGCACTGCCTGCGCATGCTGCACACAGCGCGACGACGATGAGCAACTGCGCCAAGGATGTTCGCCGCGGACTCATCAAGCACCCGCGAGAATGCTCGAACATCGTCGGTGCGCACTCATCCGTGGAAACCACGACGCTCGTTCCAGCCGTCGCCGACGGAGACGTCGCCCCGCTTCACTGCGTCAGGCAATTGTCGGGCCGCGGTTGGGGCGAGCGCCGACATGGCCTCGCGTGCGAGCGAATCGGCTTGAGCTCGCGTGATCGAGCCGCCGCCTCATGGATTGCGTCTGCGAGCTCCGGGCCGGCGGCCGTCGTCGTACGAGCTACCGTGACGGCCCAGCCGTCGTCCCGCCGCTCCACGACGCACGGCAATCCATCTGCCTGACCCCGCCATTGCCCCCATCGCGTGAGTGGGCCGGGGAGGTTTCGATCCGCCATCTCCCCGCGTAAGAGGCGGGGGCTCTGTCTTTGAGCTACCGGCCCGAGCGTCGTCTTGGTGCACCTTCCACTGCCTACTTGAAGGGGACGGTGACCGGGCCGGGGAGGCGCCGGTAGACGGCGAAGAAGTCGCGGTCGTCGGGGACGAGGTAGCGGCTGGCGGAGTGATTCGGTTGCGGCTCGACCGCTTTCGGGACGAGCCCGTTCGTGTGGGTGTAGGTGATCAGCGTGTGCCAGTACGGGTTGATGTCGAATTGCATCGCCCGTACGACGCCGAGGTGCTGGAAGATCTTTGCCAGGCTGATCACGGTTTGTGCGTCCGCGGCAACGAAGATGAGGTTGCCGCGCCGGTCGATGCCGACGCCGGTGCGCCAGACAAGGGCTGCGCCACCGTAGGTGGCGCCCCACTTGGCGCTCAGGTCAAGCTCGGGGTTGACGCTTCCGTTCCAGACGATCGGCGGCAGGCTCTGGCGGCTCCACGCGACATCCCGCGGTGCGTTCGAGCCGCCGTGCCACTTCTCGATCGTGACCCGCCCGTCCCGATAGCCGACGAGGGTGGCGTTGCCCTCCTTCAACGGCTCGTTCACGCGGCCGTTGTCGGTCGAGCCGTTGGAGCCGTACGTGAAGGTGAAGCCGGCGTTGAAGGTGGCAAGCAGTCGCCACCGTTGGCCATTGGGCACCATCATCGGCCCGCGCGCGGCTGCGTTCGGCGGCTCGTAGCGGCCCGGATAGAACGCAAGCGCGGTCCGCGTGTGGTCGAACCAGGCGGCATAGGCGACGACGCGTGGATAGTCCGGCTCCGTCCGGAAGGTCGTCACCAACACCGGTGGGGCGCCGGCTACCGGTGGGCCGGTTGGCTTCCACACCCCTTCACCCGGCAGTGCGTGTGCAAACACCGGCCTGATACGTGGCGGCCACGGCGCCGCGGGCTGCTGGACGTTCACCGGCAGCTTCGGAGGAGCGTTCGTCGTCGACGACTGTGCCAGCCCGACCGCGGGTAGGCGTTTCAGCTGCGCCCCGCCTTTCTTCGGCGCACTCCAGCCGTAATAGACGTGCTCGATCTCGTCGACAAGCCGGCTGCCGCCGGGCTGAGATCGCACCCACTCGACACTGCGCACACCCACAGACATGCTCGTCGGCTCCAGCATCCAGGCGGAGTACGAATAGAACGCCGGCGAGAGCAGCACGAGCAGCGCCGCCGCGACCAGCGTCGACCGGCGACGCCGCCTGCGCCTTGCCGCAGCCACGCGCCGCCGCTCCCGCCGCTCCGTAATCCCAACCGACGAGTCAGACTGACGCGCGGCGTCGGCCGCGTGAGGCGGACCGCTCACCCCCGAGGCCCGCAACCCGGCTATCCGATCGTGTCCGACATCTCAACGCGCACGCGCTGCCCTCACCACGTCTCGTCGAGCACGACCGTAGAAGCGAGCCGTGGCGAACTGAATCGGGGATCTCCCTGACCCGTTCACTTGGCCCTTCCCGCGCGATGACCGTCACAGGTTCGGACGGGACGCCCGCCCGTGTTGTCGGGTTACTGCCGTTTCGGTTCGCCCGCGGAAACCAGCACTACCGCTGTGGAGGCAGGCTCGCGAGCATCGGGCCCGCGTGCCCTCCTTGGCCGAAGGGTCGGCGGGGCGATCTCTGCGGGGAGTGGGGCACGCGTTTCATGTGACCGTTCTGCGCCGGTGGCGGTGTCGGGGCTGCCCGAGATGTCGGTGTCGAGTGTCGCGTCTTCCGATCGTGCTCGGGAACGGGGACTCCGCGGGTGCAACGCGACAATTGAGCAGGCGGGCAGTCGGCGGGTCGGCCAAGCGGGCAAACCTTTGCCATCGCTCACGGTTCGCCGTCATAGGGTCGTTGCGTGTGGTGGCTGCGGATCCAAGCGCGGCGACTAGGTTGGTCTGGGCGGTTCGACGACGAGTTCGCCAACCCCGCCGTGGGCAAAGCGTGGGCGCGCCTGACCGGAGGCGTGGTGCGGGGCAGAGGTGTACGTGGTGGGCGCCTGGTAGCTATGTCGGTACGTACGCATCGGGTCGGCATTACTCGGAGATAAGGCGGCGAGACGGCCGGGTGGTGAACGCCCGCCGGCGACTGTGAGTTCTTCGGTCGGGAAAGGCCGGGTTCTCGGCGGTTGCTGTCTGGCGGGATTCGGGGCCGGCACGGATGGCGGAACCGGTCGTAGGCCCTAGGGTTTTAGGCCGTGCGGTCTGTAGTGCCTTTCGTCGCTTTGGTCATGGTGGCCGCAGTCGTCGCCGCCAGCGGCTCGGCGGCACCGCCGTCTCCGGTGAAGCCGCGCGGGAGCGAGCTTCCGAAGCCGGATCCGGTGGTGCGGGAGCTGATCGGCTTCCGTGTCCGCTACCGGGACATGCTCAAGCGCCAGGTCGGGCTCGTCCGGGAGGTGACGGTGACGTACACGGCGTGGGATGGCGCGAAGCGAGTAGCAGTGCTGGTGCTGCCGAAGTGGTACGGGCCAAAGACACATCCGCCCATTCCGCTCGTGATCTCCCCGCATGGCCGGGCCGGGACGGCGCAGGCGAACGCGCGTTTCTGGGGCGGCCTGCCGGCGTTCGGACCGTTCGCGGTCGTCAACCCGGAGGGGCAGGGGCGGAAGCTGACCGCGTACTCGTGGGGTTGGCGCGGCGAGATCGACGACCTGGCCCGGATGCCGGGCATTCTCGAGGCGGCGCTGCCGTGGTTCCATGTCGACCACAAGCGTGTGTACGCGATCGGAAGCAGCATGGGCGGCCAGGAGACGCTCTTGCTCGCGGCGCTGCATCCGAGACTGCTCACCGCCGCGATACCGATGGACTCGGCGACGGACATGTCCGCCCGCTACTACGCGTTCGCGACCACCTCGGGCGAGCACTACCTGCAGCGGATGGCGCGGATCGAGATCGGCGGCACGCCTGCGACCGTGCCCACGGCGTATGCGCTCCGCAGCCCGATCCACTACGTCCACCAGCTCGCCTTCGGCGGGGTTCCTCTCGATATATGGTGGAGCCGCAAAGACAAGATCGTCGTCGACCAGAACCAGGAGTCTGGCCGCCTCTATCGCGCGATCAAGCGCGCCAACCCGAAGGCTCCGGTGGAGCAATTCGTCGGCACTTGGGCTCACAGCCACGAGATGCATCCGCTCGCACGCCTGCCGCTCGCGCTCGTCGACGCGAACATCGTCGAACTCGACGAGCCACTCGCGAAGACCGTCAAGCCGTAACGAAACACTCGCGGGCAAGCAGGAGGTCGAGCTGGAGAGTGTGAGACGCATGGTCCTCTGGTGCGGGCTGGTCGCGACGCTCGCGTTCTCCATCGGGCTTCTCGCCGTTCGTGATGCGCCGGCGGCCGTAAGCGTTCGCCCTGTGGTGTTGGGCCACTCGGTCGACGGACGCCCGATCGTCGCATTCGTGGTCGGCGACCGGACGAGTCGTCGCCGGGTGCTCATCGTGGGCTGCATCCACGGCAACGAGCCCGCCGGAATCGCGATCGCCCATCGGCTCGAACGGACGTCACCTGGGGGCGTCGCTCTGTGGATCGTTCCGGTCCTCAACCCGGACGGTCTGGCGGCCGGAACGCGCGGTAACGCGCACGGCGTCGATCTCAATCGCAATTTCCCGTGGCGTTGGCGGCGGCTGAGCGGGGTGTTTTCCTCTGGGCCGCGGCCGCTGTCGGAGCCCGAGAGCCGCATCGCTTACCGGCTGATTCGGCGGCTGCGGCCGCAGGTCTCGATCTGGTTCCACCAGCACATGGATGTCGTCGATGAATCCGGGGGAGACCCGTCCGTCGAGCGGCGCTTTGCGTCGCTCGTCGGCCTGCCGCTCACGCGCCTGACGCGCGAGCCGGGCAGCGTGGTGGGCTGGGAGAACCGCAGCTTCCCCGGCACGACGTCATTTGTGGTCGAGGTGCCGGCGGGCACGCTCCCCGCCGCCGCGGCGAGCCGTTATGCGCACGCGGTGCTGGAGATCGCCCGCTGACCAGATCGCCACTCGCGCCGATCGAGCGCCGCCAGAAGCCCCGCCGCCGCGGCATCGTGGACCCCGAAACCGGTCGTCGCCACGAGGGCGATGTGTAAGTCGGTGCCGACGGCTTCGCGGTGGTCGACCCAGGGCTGGGACCCGCGCCAACGGCAGCAGCCCGCGCTCGGTCTATCCGTCGACGGACTTGTGCTGTGATCCGGTCGGATGGGCGAGCTCGAAGCGGATCGTCTTCGACGACGACTACGAGCTCAAGACCGTGGACGCGCAGACCGGCAAATGAGCAAGCTCGCCACTGGCGCCGCGTAGCATGAGGGCGGAATGGTGTCCGCGTCTGTGACCGATGGTCGGAGGGCGTCGCGGGCGTCAGTGGCGGGGTGGGCGAGCGGTCTCGGGCTCGTCTGGACGGTGGGTGCGCTTACCCTCGCCACACGCGTCCACGAGCTCCCCTTGACGGCGTTCGAGGCGACAGCGGCGAAGGTCGCGTCTGGTCGGGTGTGGCTGCTTCCGGCAAGCGCCCTGGTTGTCGACCGGCCGGTTCTGATCGGTCTGGCGGCGTTCAGCGTTCTCGCGATGGCGACACTGCGGTTGTGTGGAGCGCGGACGTTCTGGTTAGCGGCGGTGATGGGCCATGCGGGGTCGGCGCTTGTGGTGTACGCGATCATCGGGTCCTCGCAGCTTGTCGATCCGCGGATGTTTACGAGCTCGGCGACGCGCCCCGATTTCGGCGTTTCAGCGATGCAAGCGGCCTGGGTCGGAGCTATCACTGCGACCGCGTGGAGTTGGGCCGGTACGGATCGTCGAGGCCGAAGCGTCGTCGCGGTGGGGGTATGCGCTCTCGCCGCGGTCGCATGGTGGCTTCATCCTGACCCGTCGATCCTCACCACCGAGCACTTGTTCGCCTTCCTGATCGGCGGAGGCATCGTTTCATGGTCACGCCTGGCTGGCGCTGTGAGAGCGGCGGGGAGCCGCCGGTTCGTTCAACCGCGTCAGAACGAAGCCCAGCACGCTTAGTCGCGGACACTGCGTGCTTTCTTCAGATGGATCTTCCGGGGCGCCCACCCGATGCTCGGCAGCGTGTTGCGCGACCGACGACTGGAAGAGATCGAACGGCTCTACCGAGCACGGTCTCCGCACCTTGCTCGGCGGCGGAGGCGGCTCGCGCATGGTCAGCGCGCCACATCGGCCGCGTACGTCGATTCACGGTCCATTCCCACAGAGGTTCCGTGCAGGGCAATCGAGGTTGAGCCCGGTTGCGAGTTGGCTTGATACCGTGGCATCCATCGCGGGGCGTGGCGCAGCCTGGTTAGCGCGCCAGTCTGGGGGACTGGAGGTCCCGAGTTCGAATCTCGGCGCCCCGATGAAAGTCCGCACGTGGCGGGTCGCAATGCCTCCACGGTGCTGCCACTAGGCAAGCCGCACGATGCTTTCGCACGGCTGACGGCACGAGTGTTTCGGTGTTGTTGAAGTTTCGCGCGGGATCTTGACTTCGGGCCGGTCGGAGTGCAAGCATCCGCGTGCTGCGGGTCGGTCCGAAGGGCAAAGGTGGAAGCGACGGGCACTTACGCTGCTGTCGCTGCGGCCAATCCATATGGGCTCGTTGCAGTCCGTACCCGCGGGCTGCGCTATTGGTGGACGTCGGTGGGCGTGTTGGTCGTCGTGGCCATGTACGTCGGCCCGATCGCGCTCGTGCTTCGTCAGCCATCCGCCGTCGTCTCCTCTGTGACGCGCTTGCCGGCGCTGTCGTTGCCGGACTTTCGCGCGCCGATCTTGCGTGTGCCGAGCGTGCATCGGCTCGCGCCGCTTCCGCCGATTGCTCATGCGACCCTCTCCTCGTCACCGGCGCGCGCGACTGCGACGACGGTGAAGCGGCACGCGGTTCCGGTGGTGTCGGATTCCCACTCCATCCTTCCCGCGGAACCGAAGACGACGGCACCCACGGATCCGTATGCGAACGTGCCGGTGGTCGAAGACGACGTGGGTGCGCTCGGCGCGCTGCCCACGTCGGCGCTCCAAACGAGCGCTCCGCCCGCGTCGACCGCGCAGGCGGCGGGTGCGACTGACAGCGGCGCCTCCGTCCCGGCGAGTCCCTCGGCGAACAGCGAAGTCACGTACGAGTTCTTCTCCGTCTCCGACACAGGCAACAGCGACCAGAACCAGACGCAAAGCCAGACGGGCGATACGTCGAGCTCGAGCACGTCCGCCTCGACCGGCGACACCCAGGCAGCCGCTACCAACACATCCTCCGATCAGACGACGACGTCAACACCGACGTCTTCCTCGCCGTCGGCGACGGCAAGCTCCGGCGGTGGCGATTCCTCACCGTCCTCGATCTCGTCGGGCGACGGTCAGTCGCCGCCGCAATCGACGGTGACCGTCGCTACCCCCGATCCCGCAACGATCACCGGCACGGTGACGACCACTGCGACGGGCACGACCGGCGATGCGGGCACGATCGGGACGACCGATCTTCCGGCCGCTCCAGCGGCCCCGGCCGACCCTGGCGCGGCGAGCACGACGACGACGTCGGATTCGGGCTCGAGCGTCACCGGCTCATCCGGCCAGGGCGCGCAGTGCACGGTCGGTGCCGGCACTGCCGGCGGCGCTTCGTCCGGGACACCGTCGGCGACCGGCGTCGGCACGACTCCGTCGACCTCATCCGACGGCGCGACCTCGGCAGCCGGATCCACGGACACCTGCGCTCCCGATCCGGTCACCGGCACCGCGAGCGGGCTGGCGCCGCCGTCGGCGTGGAACGTGACTGCAGCCGACGGGTCGCCGCACACGATCTCCGCCGCCGTCTCCGGCACCGAGATCTCCGTCACGATCGACGGCACGTCGCAGTCGCAGGCGATCTCCTCGGTCTCCAGTCTCACGGTGACGGGCGGCAACGGCGACGACTCGTTCACCGTCGACTCGTCGCTGAGTACCGCAGGCATCGCCATCAGCTTCGACGGCGGCGCCGGCACCGACACCCTCACCGGACCGGCTGCCGACTCGACCTGGAACATCACCGGCCCGGGCAGCGGCACCGTCGGCGGCGTCGCCTTCTCGAACTTCGAGAACCTCACCGGCGCCGCGAACAACAAGGACACCTTCGACGTCCACCGGGGCGGCAGCGTCAGCGGAGTCATCGACGGCGGCCCCGGCGGCTACGACACGATCGCCGTCACGGGCAACACGGTGATCTCGAATCCGACCGACGCGCACTCGGGGAGTCTCGTCGTCGACGGGACGACGACCACGTACACGGGAATGGAGCCGACCGATATCTCGGCCGCGAACGTCGTCGTCAACGGGGCCGACAGCTCCCTCGACCTGAAGAAGGACCAGATGCAGGTGTCGCTCGGCTCGTCCGACGCGCCGTGCGGCAACGGGACGATCCAGGTGACGGACGAGGTTCCGGTCGTGCACACGTCCCTCGCGGAGACCCAGTGCTTCACGATCGCCGGGACGAGCAGTGTCACCATCAACGGCGGCGCCGGGATCGACTCGGTCGAGTTCACCGCCGCCGACTACGAGCTCCCCGGCGTGGCCGTCACCGTCAACGCCGAGACGATCACGGTCGACAGCGGCACGACACTCGACCTCGGGAGCGGGAACCTCACGTTCGACGCGTTCCTCAACGACAACGGGCTCAGCGCGCTCGGGATCACGACCACCGGCCTGCCCGACGACGCGACCATCGACCTCGACAATGCGACCATCACAGCCGGCACCGTCGACCTCGAGGCCAGCTCCCACACACTCGCCACGACCGTGAACGGGGCGAGCCAGGATCTCTCCGGCGGCACCCTCACCGTCGCCTCCACCGACGGCTTCGACTCCGGCGGCGGCAGCTTCACGGTCGCCGTCTCCGGAACGCCGGTCACCTGCAACTACGGCGGGACATCCGGCAACCAGTTCACGTCGGTCTCCGGCTGCTCCGGCACGCCCGACGACCAGGCGGCAGTCAAGGACAACATCGTCCAGAACGGGAACGGCGCCGGGATCAACTACTCGGCCGTCCAGCTCATCTACGACGCGTACGTCCACGTCCACGGCAGCACGACGATCACGGCCGGCGGAAACGTGACCCTCTCGAGCACCGTCGACGTCACCGCCACGGCGAACGCCGCCGGCGGTCCCGACAAGGGGGCTTGGGTCTCCGGGGACAGCTACAGCAAGGGCGACGTCGTCACCGACCCGAACGACAAGAAGCGGTACGCGGCAAAGAACGCGATTGCCTCCAGCACGACCGCGCCGGACGCCGACTCGACGAACTGGAGCGTCGCAGACAGCAAAGACTCGTCGGTCGCGGCAACCGTCCTCGTCGCGAACGCGACGAGCAACGTTTCCGACACAGCGTCGATCTCGGCTCCGAGCGGCGACGTGAAGATCAGCTCCACCATGTCGGCGAACGTCAACACGACGGCGAACTCCTCCGCGTCCGGCTCGGGCGCCGGCATCGCGGTCGGCGTGGTCGTGACGGACGCCGAGGCGTATGTCGACAGTGCCGCCGGAACGCCGGTGAGCGGCAAGACGCTCACGGTCTCGTCGGACACGAACGACACGAGCCCGACGATGGCGACCGCGAGCCCGAACGGCTCGAGCGGGAACGACACGAATGCGAACAACCCGACGAGCAACCCGGCCAACAGCGGTTCCACCGCCCAGTCCGACGCCGCCGGCGGCAAGGCCGACAACCAGTCGAAGACTTCGGACGGAAGCCAGCCCGACTCGGCCGCGCTCGGCGTCACCGTGCTCGTCGCCACCACCCACGCCTACATCGCTCCCGACGACGCGCTCACGCCGCACACGGTCGACGTCGGCACCGGCACGGTGAAGGTGCACGCCGGCGTGACGGCGAGCTCCTCCGCCACCGCAGACGCGGGGGACGTCAAGTTCTCGCCCGATGCACCGACGTTCACCGGCGCGGCGCCCACCGGCGGCAGCCTCACCGGCGGCTCGACGTACTACTACCGCGTCACCGCCACGTCGGCGCAGCCGGGCACGAGCACGACGGCGAGCAGCGCGCAGACGCTCGCCGACGGCGGCTCGCTGAACGTCGGCTCCACCACCGGCTTCGACGCGACAGGAGTCATCCTCGTCGGCACGACGCTCTGCTCGTACAGCGGCCTGACCTCGACGTCGTTCACCGGGCTCGGCGGCTGCACCGGCAGCGTCGCGAGCGGCGCGGCCATCGGAGCCGAGAACGAGAGCGTGCCCGGGCCGGAGGCGACCTACGCCGTCCCCGGTGACAGCAGCAACACGACGAGTCAGATCCAGCTCAACTGGACTGCGGTCGGAAACGCCAACGGCTACCGGATCTACCGCGGGGACACGGCCGGCAACGAGCAGCTGCTCGGCGCCGTCACGAGCGGGCATACATACGTCGACAACACGAGCGCAACGCCGACCGGTGCGATGCCGACGGACGACGCCAAGGCGGGCGTCGGTGTCGGCGTGGCCGTCAACGTCGTCGTCCTCGACACGCAGGCCTGGCTCGCCGGCAACCTGAACGTCGAGGCGACGGGCGGCACGACGGTCGAGACGATCGCCCCCGGAACCGGGAGCTCGACCTTCAGCGCGCACGCGACCTCGGGCGCCGGCGGCACCAACGTCGGCGTCGCAGGCTCGATCGCGGTCGACGTCGTCTCCTCGAATACCGTCAGCCAGGTGCTCGCGCCGACGCAGGTGGCGACGAACGGTGACGTCACGCTCACGGCAACCTCGAGCCTCGCGAACAGCGCAACCGCAGACGCGAAGCAGTCGAGCGACGGCAACACGACGGGGATCGGGGCGTCGTTCGCGCTCGACGTCGTCAACGACACGACGAGCGCGGGCCTGCCCGACGACTCGCTCTTGACCGGTGCACACAACCTCACGCTCACCTCGACCGCGACCGATGCGACGACGACGACCGCCGACGGCGGCGCGTCGTCCGGCAGCGGCAGCCTCGCGATCTCGGCGCAGGTCGCGATCACGATCTCGAACGTGACGACGAGCGCAACGGTCGGCTCCGACTCCGGCGCCGGCCTCACGCTTACCGGCGGCCTCACGGCACATGCAACGCAGAACGCGTCGACGAAGACGATCGCGAGCGGGTCGACCAAGGGAGGGAACGCCGGCATCGGCCTGTCGCTCGCGCTCCTCGTCTCGAATCACTCGGTCGACTCCCAGCTCGAACGGAGCCTGACCGCAGCCGGGGCGGTGAGCTTCGCAGCCGACGGCTCGTCGTCGAACGACACCGAGGCGACCGCGAGCTCGGCAGGAGCCCAAGGCAAGAAGGACGGCGGCGACACCTCGACCGACAGCTCGAACAAGGACGTCAACAAGAAGGCCGACGACAACCTGTCGAACGCGGCCGGTGACGACTCGAGCGGCAAGACCACCGGCAAGACGACGCCGTCAGCGTCGAGCGGCGAGGGCAGCGGCTCGAACAGCGGGACCAAGGTCACCGTGGCGGCCGCCGCCGCGATCGCGATCGTCAGCGCCCAGTCGCAAGCGGCGTTCGCCGACGGCCTGACCCTCACCGATCCGACGGGAAGCGTGAGCTTCAACAGCACCGAGGACACCGACTCGACTGCGAAGGCGAACGGCAGCGCGACGAAGGGGACGACCGCGAACATCGGCGCCGCCGTCGCGATCAACCTCGTCACGGTCGCGAACGCGGCGACGATCGGCATGAACGACGTCATCTCGTCGAACGGGCTCGTCGTCTCTGCCGGCATGCGGACGACGGGCGGCTCGGACGGCAAGAACACACTCGACACCGAGTCGACGGCCGGCGCCGGCAACGGCAAGCTCGGTATCGCCGGGTCGCTCGCGCTCACGATCGCGACCTTCACGACGAACGCAGAGATCAAGGCGAACGCCACGCGCGGCCCACCCGGTGACGACCTCAATGGAGGAAACCTCACGCTCTCCGCCGCTGCCTCCGTCTCCGTGACCACGAAGGCGATGGCGAAGGACAAGGACGCCGGGACGGTGGGCATTGGCGCTGGTGCCGCGATCGCGATCTACAGCGACACCACGACTGCCACCATCGACGACGGCGCCACGTTCTCGACCACGGCCGGCGACACGCCCGGCAACGTCAGCCTCAGCGCGACCGACACCGACACGGCGACGACGTACGCCGAGGCCGGTGCGACGGCGGGCTCGGGCTCGACGCTCTCCCTCACCGCCGATGCGGCGATCGCGCTGCCGACGGTGACCACGAGCGCCTCCATCGACGGTGACGCGTCCCAGAACCTCACCGCCACCGGCAAGGTGACGCTGAGCGCGACCCAGACCGCGAAGGCCGTCACGACCGCGAAGGGCGACGCCGCCGGCGGCACCGTCGCGATCGGCCTCGCACTCGCGCTCGCGGTGCCCGACGACGAAGTCACCGCGACGATCTCGCGCACGATCGGCGGCTCCAGCGCCGTCACCCTGACTGCGACCGGATCGGCGGACATCGAGACGGAGGCCGACGCGAGCGCCGCCGGCGCCGAGGGCAAGGGCGCGGGCGGTACCGACAGCTCCGGCAAGGACGTCAACAAGAAGGCCGACGACCAGATCACGAACGCGAACGGCGAGGCGAGCGACAACGGAGCGAGCAGCTCGAAGACGACCAACACCGACAACGCCCAGGCCACCACCTCCGACAGCAACGGCACCGGCAAGAGCGGCAGCAGCGGCAACACCGTCACGGTCGCGGGCGCCGCCGCCATCAACGTCGCCACGACGCTCTCGAAGGCCTGGTTCGACGACGCGGCGAACGTCACCTCGACCGGCCTCGTGACCCTGAAGGCGGCCGCGAACACGGTCGCAGCCGCCACCGGCAGCGGCAAGGCGACCGACGCCGGCACGGTGGGGATCGGCGCAGGCGTCGCCGTGAACGCCGTCGGCCTCACGAACGTCGCAACCGTCGGCAGCTCGACTGTGAGCTCGAACGGGCTCGACGTCGAGGCGACGATGAGCATCAACGGCGCCGACCGCATCCAGCGCTACGACGGCACCACCTGGACCACCATCGTCCAAGGCACGGCGTTCCCCGAGCAGCCTTCCGACGGCGATTACTTCCAGCTGACGCAGGGGGTGCCGTCGACGACGACGATCGACGGCAACAGCCAGACGATCGACTCGACCCATCAGACGCTCACGGTCAAGTCGACCGCCGGCTGGGGCCCGAGCGGGACGTTCACGATCTCGGGCTACAGCACGCCGTGCTCCTACACGGGGACGACGAGCACGACGTTCACCGGCGTCAGCGGCTGCGCCGTCTCCTCGAGCGACAAGGTCGACAAGCTGACGGTCACCGAGACGACCACCACGACCGTCAGCGGCGCAAGCCAGACGCTCGACGCGACGCACACCTCCCTCACCGCGGCGGCGACCGCCAACTTCAACGGCACCGGCAAGTTCACGGTCGCCGGAGTCGCCGGCACCTGCTCGTACACGAGCGTGAGCGGCAACACGTTCGAGAACGTCAGCGGCTGCACCGGGACGCCGTCCGACGGCGCGACGGTGAGCGAGATCGGCCTCGGGCCCGGCGTCTACAAGTACGACGGCGCGTCGTCGTCGTGGCAGTTGCAGAACGCGGGGATCCCGACCGCAACGAGCTTCCCGCAGACGCCGGCGACGAACGACTACTTCCAGGCGACGAAGGCGCCGAGCAGCACGCCGACGGCGGCCGGCTCGATCGGCACCTCGCTCGCGCTCGCATCGACGGCGGCGTTCCCGACCGTCGGCACGTTCACCGGCTCCGGCATCACCGGGACGTGCTCGTACACCGGCAACGACACGACGACGAACACACTCAGCGGCGTCACCGGCTGCACCGGCTCGGTGACGACCACCACCACGATCACCGGTCTCGCCGCCGGCATCTACAAGTGGAACGGCACCGGCTGGGTGCTCCAGGGCGACGGATCCGCCTTCCCGACGAGCCCGTCGTCCGGCGACTACTACCGCCTCTCCGAGGACACCTTCATCGCCGACGGCACGTCCGGCGCGGGCGGAGACAAGGACACCCTGAGCGTCGCCGGCGCACTCGGCCTGAACATCATCACGAACGACACGGAGGCGACGATCGGCTCCGGCGCGCACGTCTCCGCCGGCACCGGCGACGTCACCCTCAAGGCTGCGAGCAACGAGGAAGATCAGGCGAAGGCCGACTCCGACGCGAAGAGCGGCAAGGTCGGCATCGGCGCCTCGGCCGCGATCCAGGTGCTGAACGGCTACACGACGAACGCCGCCGTCGAGGACGGCGCGACGGTCACGGGCGGCGCGGCACTGTCGATCACAGCCGCCTCGCATCGCACGGTGGGCACCGAGGACAAGGCGGGGTCGGAGGGCGGGGTCGCGCTCGCCCCGTCGGTCTCGATCGCGATCGTGAGCGACGACGTCACGGCGTATCTCGGCACCGGGCCGGCCGTGAGCGTCACCGGCGCCGCGACCGTCAAGGCGAGCGAGGAGCTCGACTCCGAGCTCTCGTCCGACGCCTCCGCCGGCGGGTCCGACGTCGCCATCGGCGCCGCGGTCGCGATCGACGTCGTCGAGACCGCGACCACGGCGAACGTCGAGCGCGACCTCACGGCGGCGTCCGTGACGGTCGAGGCCGACACGACCGCGCAGAGCGAGGCGAAGTCGACCGCGAGCGCAGCCGGCGAGCAGGACGGCGACAAGAGCGCCGACAACCAGACGAACGACCAGGTCGGCAACGACCCGAACACGACCGGCAAGACCGACGGATCGCTCCCGAAGGGCCAGGACTCGACGAACACGGCAGAGTCGGAGACCTTGAGCGAGGGCGGCGACAGCAACAGCGGCGGCGTCGGCATCGCGGCGGCCGTCTCCCTGAACTGGGCGCGGCACGCGAACACGGCCGAGATCGGCGACGGCACGCACACGCCGACGATCGTCGCCACCTCCGGCGCGGTCGCCGTGAGCGCGAACAACCTCACCGGTGCGAACGCTCGCGCGATCGGTGCCGCAGTCGACCTGCTGCACTCCGACACGAGCATCGGCGCCGCCGTCGGGATCAACGTCGAGGACATCTCGAACACGGCTGCCGTCGGCGACGGAACGAGCCTCACCGGCAACGGGATCACGGTCACAGCGGTAACGCCGGCGTCGAAGGAGGACGACTTCGTCTCCTGGGGCCTCGCCGCCGCCGGCGGCAAGGACGACGCGAGCGTCGCCGCCTCGGTCGGCGTCCAGGTGCTCACGCTCATGACGACCGCCTCCGTCGGGAAGGGCGCGACCCTGAAGTCGGGCGCCGGCATCGACGTGACCGCGGACGCGAAGATCGGGCTCCAGAACCTCGCGCTCGCCGGCGGTCTCTCGACCGGCGGGACCGCGGTCGGCGGCGCAGTGGCGGTCAACGTGATCCCGGCCGTCCAGACCGAGGCGTTCATCGACTCCGGCACCGGCGCCGGCGTGGTCACCCACGTCGACGCGGTGAAGGGGATCGACGTCGCGGCGAGCGACTCGTTCAACCCGATCGTCCCGGATCCGTCGGTCACGAAGCTCACGCTGCCGGCGATCTCGTCCGTCGCCGTCGCAGGAGCGGCAGGTGGCGGGAGCGCCGCCGTCACCGGCTCCGTCGTCGTCGACGTCTACTCCTTCACGACCGTCGCCTACATCGGCGACGGAGCGCAGGTGAACCAGGTCACCGCCGGCGGCGCCGACCAGACGATCTCCGTCATCGCGAAGGACGACACGAACGTGAAGAACGTCGCCGGCGCGCTCGCGCTGACCACGGGCGACGCCGGCGTCGGGATCGGGGTCGTCGTCGACGTGATCGACAAGACCGTCGCCGCATACATCGGCAAGTCCGCCGCGGTCTCCGCAGGCGGCGACGTCACCGTGAACGCGACGTCCACCGAGCAGTTCTTCGAGCTCGCGGTCGACGGGGCCGCCTCCGAAGACGCCGCCGTGACCGGCTCGGTCATCGTCCTCGTGATGAATCAGGGCAGCGGCTCGCCCGGCACGCGCGCCTACGTCGACGCGAACACGACGCTGCATTCGGCCGGAAACGTCGCGATCTCGGCGAGCGACGCCGCGGATCAGCTCCAGCTCTACGCCGGCAACGTCAACGTCGGCGGCAGCGCCGGGGTCGGCGTCTCGGCCGCCATCCTCGTTCGCTCGAGCGACGTCGCCGCCTGGATCGGCGCCGGCGACGACATCCAGGCCTGGGGCGCCACCGGGCTGACCGTCACCGCGTCGAACGACAACAACGTCGTGCTCCTCGCGATCGGCGGCTCGATCGGCGGGGACGCCGGGGTCGCCGGCTCGGTCAACGTCGACACGATCAGCGACCAGACGTACGCGTACGTCGACACGGGCGCGACGATCAACGGCTCGAACGCCGGTGCGGCGGCGACCGAGAGCGTCGCGGTCTCCGCGACCGACACGACGACGATCGACGGCATCGCCGGCGCGCTGTCGGTCGGCGGCGACGCTGGCGTCGGCGCAGGCGTCGACGTCGAGGTCGTCTCGAAGGACACGGAGGCCTGGATTGGGAAGTCGGCGACCGTCGACGCGAAGGGCGACGTCACGGTCGACGCTCTGTCGACCGAGAATGTCATCTCCATCTCGGTCGGTGCGAGCGCGGGCGGCTCCGTCGCCGTCACACTCAACGCCGGCGTCTCGGTGTTCTCCGTCATCACCAAGGCGTTCATCGACGGCGGCCCGAGCCCGAGCGACGGCGTGACGGTGAACGCAGGCGACACGGTCCGCGTCTCGGCGAACGAGTCGCTGACGCTGAGCGTCATCGCGGGGAATCTCTCCGGCTCCGGCTCTGCCGCCGTCGGCGCCGCGGCGGCGGTGCCCGTCGTGAGCAAGTCGACGGCTGCCTCGGTCGGCGACAACTCGACGGTGAACGGGCTCGGCAACGGCGCCGGGCTCACGGTCGACAACGGCACGCTCGGCGTCACGCTCACCGACACCCGGTTCGACCCGAGCACCGCGATCGAGGGCGACAACAAGACGATCGACCTCGGCTACACGGACGGGTTCACGAACGGCCAGCAGGTCCTCTACGACGACGGCGGCGGTACCGACATCGGCGGCCTCACCGGCGGCCAGGCCTACTACGTCATCGTCGTCTCGCCCCACGAGGTGCGGCTCGCGACGTCGAACGCGAACGCCCTCGCGGGCACCGCCATCACGCTCGCGAAGCCCGTCGGCGGCGGCGAGTCGCAGCGGCTCGTGCCGACCGACCAGGCGGGTGTGCGGCAGACGAACGGCGACTGGTTCAACCCGGCGACGGACGTCAGCGGCAACACCATCGACCTGCCGTACACGCTGAGCGTCTCCAACGGCGATCCGGTCGTGTACAGCTCCGGCGGCGGCACGCCGATCGGCGGCCTCGTCGACGGCCAGACGTACTACGCCACCGTTGTCGGCCCGAACGAGTTCCAGCTGTCGGCGACGAAGGGCGGGTCGATCATCGCGCTGAACGCGGCTGCCGCGACCGGAAAGTCCCACAGCCTCGTCAAGCAAGGCGATCAGCCGTCGCCCGACGCCTCCGAGACGACGGGCACGACGTCGGTGAGCCCCGAGACGACGCCGGGCTTCAAGGGCGTCGCGGTGACCGCGACGAACAGCGACGTCGTCTCCGGCGTCGGCGTCAGCGCAGCGGTCTCGGGCGGAGCGAGCGTGGGGCTCTCGGGCACCGTCCAGATCGTCACCGACAACACGTCCGCGACGGTCGGCAAGTCGGCGAAGGTCAACGTCCCGGAAACCGGCGCGGATCCCGGCCAGTCGGTGCTCGTCGCGGCCGGCAACGTCTTCCACCAGCTGCTCGTCGCGGCGTCGATCGCCGGCGGCGAGGTCGGCGTGGGGGCGAGCGTCACGGTCGGCGTCGTGACGCTGAACACGGACGCGAAGATCGACGATTCGGCGACGGTGAATGCGGCGAACGACGTCGTCCTCTCCGCGAACGGCACCGACACGATCGTCTCCGTCGGCGCGAGCGGCGGCGGCGGAGTCGTCGGCGTCGCTGGCGCCGTCTCCGTGATCGTCCTGAACAGCCACACCTACGCCGACACCGGCACCGGCGTGACGATCGAGGCGGGCAACAACGTCCTCGTCGCGGCGCACGACGACCTGAAGGTCATCGCGGTCGCCGGCGGAGCCGCAGGCGGCTTCGTCGGCGTCGGCGCCGGCGTCGCCGTCACCTCGCTCACGAAGGACACCGAGGCGTTCGTCGGCGCCGGCAGCACCGTCGACGCGAAGGCGACCGGCTTGGACGGGCTTGCAGGGATCTACGACGGGACGGTCTCCGGCTCCGGGGACTTCGGCACGCTCGCCGCCTTCCACGGCTTCGCCGTGCAGGCGACCTCGACCGAGAACGTCTTCGGGCTCGCGATCGCGGCAGGCGGCGGCTACGTCGGGATCGCCGGCGCGGTCGACGTGACGCTGCTGCACTCGACGACGCAGGCGTACGTCGGAGCCGGCTCCGCGGTCGACACCGGCGGCGGCGCGGCTGCGAGCCAGGCCGTCGACATCGCCGCCGCGGACTCGACGAAGACCCTCACGATCGGCGGCAGCGCGGCCGGCGGCCTCGTCGGCGCTGCCGGCGGGATCGACATCGGCGTCGCCGACACGAGCACCGCCGCCTACATCGCGGCCGGGGCCGTCGTCCACGCGATGGGCAACGTCGACGTGTTCGCCCTCGCGAACAAGCAGATCCAGACGTACGCGCTCAGCATCGGCGGCGGCTTCGTCGGCGCAGCCGGCTCCGTCTCCGTCTGGAGCGTCGGCACGCAGCCCGACACGACGTACAACGACGGCCAGGGAGGCCCGGACAAGGGCGTGTGGTCGCCGAGCGGCGACTACAACGAGGGCGACGTCGTCACCGGCTCCGACGGAAACAAGTACGGAGCGAAGGTCGACCACCCGACCGAGGACCCGACCGCCTCCGGCCAGACGCAGTGGGAGGGACCCACCGACTCCACCACGACGAGCGGCGGCAGCGCGGCAGGCATGGCCGACTCGCAGAGCGGCGTCTACACCGGCATCCTCGACAACGTCTCGAGCGGCTCGGGCAACGCGACCGACAATCGCATCCGGAGCACGACCGGCTCGAGCTCGACCACCGGCGTCCGAGGCCAGCTCGGCTCGAGCGCGCCGAGCTCGACGCTCGTCGGCGACGCGCTCGCCGACACGACGCTCCCGCAGGGCACGGCCGCCGCGATCGACGGCACCGTGGTCGCCGGCGGCGACGTCGTCGTCCTCGCGACCGAGAACCTCGGCTACCAGGGCGTCGCGGGCACGGCGGCCGGGGGTGTCGGTGCGATCGGCGGCTCGGTGCTCATCGCGAACATCGACGCGCACGCGGACGCCTCGGTCGGAGCGACCGGGGACATTACCGCGGGCGGGAAGGTCGAGATCGGCGCGCAGACGACCGAGAGCACGTTCGGGCTCGCATTCGCCGGCGAGATCGGGCTGGTCGCGCTCGGCGCGCAGGTCGTCGTCATCAACGACTCGAGCACCCAGAGCGCACACGTCGACGACGGCGCTTCGATCCCGGCGGCGCCTGGCGGCATCGTCGTCACCGCGGTTGCCGACCGGACCGTAACCCCGATCGCCGCCGGCGGCGCGCTCGCAGGCGTCGCGGCCGGCGCCGCAGTCGCGGTCGGCAACGTCAGCGGCGACACGACGGCCACGATCGGGAACGTCGCGATCGGCGGAGGCGGCACGGTCGGCTCGCTCCTCGTCGGCGCGAGCTCGACGATCGACGATCCCGTGACCGTCGTCTCGGTCGAGGCGGGTGTCGGCGCCGGGCTCGGCGCGGCCGTCGGGATCGCGACGATCGACGGCACGACGCAGGCTTCCTCCGGCGCGCACGGGCCTGTCGCCGGAGACGTCACCGTCGCTTCGACCTCGACGAGCACGCCTAGCGTGAGCTCGGCGAACGTCGCCACGGGTGCCGGCGCGGCGGTCGGCGTGACGGTCGCGATCGCCACCGACAACCGGTCGACGGTCGCCGAGGTCACGCCGACTGGCGACACCCCGGCCGGCGGCGCGGTCGCGGTGACGGCGACTTCCGAGAACCACGCAACCGCGACGGCGCCCGGCGCCACGATCGGCGGCATGGCCGTCGCGGTGATGCTCCCGTTCGCCACCGTCTCCGGCAGCACCGAGGCGCACCTCGACGGGAGCGCGCCGACCTCGACGAGCGTCACCGTCACCGCGCTCGCGGACAACCTCGCCTCTGCGGAGGCCGACATCCTCAACCTGTCGCTCGGCGGTGTCAGCGGCGCATTCGCCGATGCAGAGATCACGAACACTGCGAACGTGGAAGCCACCGTCGGGTCGACCTCCACGATCGGCTCGACCGGCGCCGTGCTCGTCGAGGCGTCGCTCGAGGGATCGGACAACACCGCGACCGCGACGGCGAAGGGCCTCGCGCTCGGCGTCGTCCTCTCGGGGTCCGTGATGGCGACGAAGGCCGTCGTCGACAACGCCGTCCAGGCGGAGCTCGACGGCGACGTGACCTCGTCGACGTCGCTCTACGTGCACGCCGTGAGTACCGACACGGCGACGGCCTACGACCTCGTCATCTCTGCGAGCTTCGGCTTCTCCGGCTCCGGCGGCGGCGCGCTCGCGGACATCGGCACGGGGGCGACGACCGAGGCGCTCGTCGGCCCGAGCGGCTCGATTGCGAGCTCCGGCTCCGTCCGCGTCATCGCCGCTTCCGCGAACACCTCGACAGCGACGTCGAACGTCGCTTCCGGGGGCCTCGTCTCGCTCGGCATCAGCCTCCCGCAGGCGCTCGTCGAGGGCAGGACGCTCGCCCGGCTCGACGGCGACGTCGCGAGCGGGACGTTCCTCGTCGTCGGCGCGACCGGAACCAACACCGCCACCGGCAATGCGCTCGTGCTCACGATCGGGCTCATCGCCGGCGCGGGTGCGGCGGTCGACGCCGAGGTGACGAACGCGGCCGACGTCGACGCCCTTGTCGGCTCCGGGTCGACGGTCGCCGTCACCGGCCTCGTCGGCGTCGCCGCCGTGTCGACGGACACCGCGACCGCCACGCCGTCGAACGGGTCGCTGGGCCTGATCGCCATCTCGATCCTCCTGCCGACGGCCAAGGTCGGCGGCGGCACCGAGGCCGCGCTGGACGGAGACGTGACGGCCGGCGCGCTCGCCGTGCTCGCCCGCGGACAGAACAGCGCGACCGCGACGGCGAACATCGCCAACTTCAACCTCCTCGGCGGCGGCCAGGGCGTAAATGCCGATGCCGAGGTCGAGCCCGGCGCCGACGTGACCGCGACGGTCGGGACCGCGGCCCACGTGGACGTCCTCGGCGCCGTGCTCGTCGACGCGGAGCTGAACGCGCCGAACACGGCCGACGCCGAGGCCCACTCGCTCGGCGGCGGCGGCCTGATCAACGCCGGCATCTTCTTCGCGTCGGCACAGGTGGCCGGGGCAGTCACCGCCGAGCTCCTCGGCTCGGTCCTCGGCTCCTCCCAGGTCACCGTCACCGCGGCCGGTGCGAACGACGCCTTCGCCGATACCGCGTCGGCGGGTTTGAGCGCGATCACGATCTCCGGCTCCGGCGTCGACGCCGAGGTGACCTCTGCGGCGAACGTCGACGCGACCGTCGGCTCGGCCGCCCTGACGACAACCGGCGCAATCGAAGTCTCGGCGACGTCGGCGAACTCGGCGACCGCGACCTCCGACACGGCGAACGGCGGCCTCGTCGCCGGCGGCGTCACGGTTCCCACCGCGAAGGTCTCCGGCGGCACCACCGCCGAGCTCGGTGCGGATGTGACCTCCGGCACGACGCTCGACGTCAAGGCAATCGGCCACAACACGGCCACCGCGAGCACGGCCCTGCTCGCCATCGGCCTGATCGCCGGCGCGGGCGCGGCCGCCGACGCCGAGGTGACCCCGTCGGCAGTCGTCCAGGCGCTCGTGGACTCGACGGCCACCGTCGACGTCACCGACGCGATCACCGTCACCTCGACCTCGACGGATTCGGCGACCGCGACTCCGTCGAGCGCGTCGCTCTCGGCACTCGACATCACGATCCTGCTCCCGACCGCGAAAGTCGGCGCCGCGACGACCGCCGCGATGAACGGCAAGGTCACGAACGGCGCCAGCCTCCTCGTGCAGTCGCAGGGCCAGAACACGGCGATCGCAACCGCGAACATCGACAACTTCGGCCTCCTCACCGGCAGCGGCGTGTCGGCCGACGCCGAGATCCAGCCCGGCGCCGACATCGACGCGAGCATCGGCTCCACCGGATCGGCGACGGTCGCCGGATTCGTCGAGGTGCTCGCGAGCGAGACGAGCAACTGCGGCGTGCAGAACAACGACGTCGGCAACCGGTGCACGCAGGCGCAGAACCTCGCGCAGGCAGAGATCACGTCGACGGGCGGCGGCCTCATCCAGGTCGGCGTCTACGTCGCGAAGGCGCTGGACGGAGGCGCCGTCCACGCCACGCTCGACGGCTCCGTCCTCGGCTCCTCGTTCGTCGAGGTGGCCGCGAGCGGGAAGAGCACGGCGTTCGGCAGCACCTCGTCGCTCGGCCTCGGCGCCTTCAGCGTCAGCGTCGCGGAGGTCGACTCCGAGGTCACCTCGGACGCGGCCGTCAGCGCGAAGACCGGCACCGGATCGATCAGCTCGGCCGGCGAGGTGCTGGTGGAGGCGAGCTCCGTGAACACGGCGACGGCGTTCACGAACGCGGCGAACATCGGCATCGCCGCGGGCGGCGTCGGCGTCCCGACCGCGAAGGTCTCCGCCGGGACGACGGCCGAGGTCTCGGGCCGCGTGCTCAGCCAGTCCCAGGTCATCGTCAGCGCGACGGGCGTGAACACGGCGAACGCGACTTCGGCGCTCATCTCGGTCGGGTTCCTGAGCGGCGGCGGCGCCGGCGTGGACGCCGAGGTCACGAGCACGGCGGACGTGAACGCGATCGTCGACCCGACGGCGCTCATCGTCGCGCTCGGCGACATCGACGTCGAGGCCACCTCCGCCGATCACGCGAACGCGGCGCCGACGAGCGCGGCCGCAGGCCTGTTCGGCATCACGATCCTCATCGCGACCGCCAAGGTCGACGGCGGCACCCTCGCCGACCTGAACGGGCGCGCCGGCTCGGCCGGGAACGTGCTCGTCCAGGCGCTCGGCCAGAACATCGCGACGGCGGCCGCGAACATCAACCAGTTCCAGCTCGCCGGGGGCGGCGAAGGCGCGAGCAGCGACGCCGAGGTCGAGCCGGGCGCCGCCGTCGTCGCGGAGATCGGCTCGAGCGGCATCGTGCTCGCGCTCGGGACGGTCACGGTGAGATCGGCGCTGACCCCCGACGGCTCCGGCCACGAGGACTACGCCGCCGCCGAGACGAACTCCACGGGCTTCGGCCTGCTCAACGGCGGCGTCTTCTTCGGGAAGTCGCTCGTGAGCGGCGCCGTCACCGCCGAGCTCGACGGCAGCGTCCTCGGCTCGACCGAGATCCAGGTCACCGCCACCGGCGGCAACGACGCCGAGGCGGACACCAACGCCCTCGGGATCGGCGGGCTCGCATCCGTCTCCGGCGCGGGCGTAGACGCTGAGGTCACGTCGACCGCGACCACCAACGCGCTCGTCGGCGCCGGCTCGCTGACCACGAGCGGCCCGCTGTTCGTGACCGCGACGGGGACGAACACCGCGAACGCGACGTCCAACGCGGCGAACGGCGGCATCGTCGCCATCGGCGTCAACGTCCCGACCGCCAAGGTGAGCGGCGCGACGACGGCGCAGCTCGACGCCGACGTGACCGGCGCGACGCTCGTCGACGTGACTGCGGGGGCGACGAACACCGCGACAGCGACCACGGCGCTGATCACCATCGGCCTGTTCGGCGGCGGCGGCGCAGACGCCGACGCCGAGGTGACCTCGACAGCGGACGTGAATGCCGGCGTCGGCTCGACCGCGACGATCGACGCTCCCGGCAGCCCGGTGAGCGTCCTCGCGGCGTCCGTCGACCACGCGACCGCCACACCGTCCGCGGCGTCGGGCGGCCTGATCAGCATCGCCATCCTCGATCCGACGGCGAAGGTCGGCGGCGCGACGGTGGCGAACTTCGACGGGACGATCTCGAACGGCTCCCAGCTGACGGTGAAGTCGCGCGGATCCAACGTCGCCACCGCGACCGCCGACATCGACAACTTCAACCTCCTCGGCAGCGGCTCGGGCGCCACGGCGGACGCCGAGGTGCAGACCGGCGCCGACGTCGTCGCGGAGATCGGCGTGCATGCGTCGGTCGACGTGACCGGCGCCGTGCTCGTGGACTCCGGACTGGCGAAGGAGAACGAGGCTCGCGCGACGACGGACTCGACCGGCGTCGGGCTCGTCAACGGCGGCGTCTTCTACGCGTCGGCTGCCGTGGGCGGAGCCGTGAAGTCGCAGCTCGACGGCACGGTGACGAGCGCCTCCCAGATCACGGTGCAGGCGAACGGGGTCAACGACGCCGAGGCGAGCACGTCCTCCGGAGGGTTCGGCCTCCTCGCCAACCTGAGCGGCTCGGGCGTGAAGGCCGCCGTGACATCCGCCGGGGACGTCGACGCCACCTTCGGGAGCAACGCCTCCGTCTCCACGACGGGCACGCTCACCGTGACGGCCGTGTCGACGAACATCGCCCATGCGACCTCGGACACCGCCGGCGGCGGCCTCATCTCGGGCGGCGTGAGCCTGCCGACGGCAGTCGTCGACGGCGGCACCGAGGCGGAGCTCGACGGGACCGTCACCGGCGCGACGAGCGTCACCGTCTCGGCGTTCGGGACGAACACCGCGAACGCGTCGTCGTCGGTCGTCTCGATCGGCCTCCTCGGCAGCGTCGGCTCCGGCTCGTCGGACGCGGAGATCGACTCCGGTGCGATCGTCCAGGGCCTCATCGGAGCGAACGCCGCCCTGATCCTCTTCGGCGTGCCGGTGTCGGTGAGCGCTTTCTCGAACGACACGGCGACGAGCAACGCGGGCGGCGGCCTTGGCGGTCTCGGGCTCACCATCACCGACATGGACGCGACGTCGAAGCTCGCCGGCGGAACGTGGGCCTACATCGGCGACGGAGCCCTCGTCGACGTCAACAACCTCAACGTGAACGCGACCTCGATCCTGAACGCGAACGCAACCGACGATGTCACGAACATCGGCGGTATCTCGGGGAACGGCGAGTCGCCCTCGAGCTCGGTCACTCATCTCACCGAAGCGTGGATCGGCGCGGACTCGAAGGTCCAGACGACGTCGAAGGGGAACGTGACCGTTTCGGCGGGGTCGACCGCCTTCTCGACAGCGCAGACGAGCGGCTTCGGGCTCGGCGCCATCCAGGTGAGCATCGTCGACGCGCAGGCGTCGATCGGCGACACGACCGCCGCATTCGTCGACGACGGCGCGTTCGTCTCGACCAACACGCTGAACGTCGAGGCGACCGCGGTGAACACGCCCACGGCCCAGACCAGCTCGACCGGGATCGGCCTCTTCTCCGGCTCCGGCGCATCGACGAGCGCGAGCGACACGAGCATCGTCGAGGCATTCATCGGGCCGCAGCAGGGGCACAAAGCCGCGAACCCGTCCACGCCGACGATCATCGAGACCAACGGCCCGGTGAACGTGACCGCGACACTGGACTCCAACCCGTTCTCGTACGCGAGCATGGTCGGCGTCAGCGTCCTCGGCGGCGGCGGCAACAGCTCGAGTACGTCAACCGACACGGCGACGTCCGCCGCCTATCTCGGCGACTCTGCGCAGATCTACGCCGACGGCGACGTGACCTTCGACGCCATCGGGACGATGACCGCGATCGCGGACGGCCACGGGTTCACCGGCTCGTTCGGAGGTTCTGTCGGCGAGGCCTCGAGCACCGCCGACCTCGAGCCGACCGTGGACGCATACGCGAACGGCAACGGGCTCATCGAGGGAAACAACGTCACCTTCGACGCCCGCTTCGACGTCGACTCGTCGAACAACCCGATCGTCCCGCTCTACAACGGCAGCCCGGTCACGCCGGCATATGCGACGGTCACTCTCGGAAGCCTCGGGATCCTCGCCGGAATCACCGCCGGCGGGACGACCGCGACCGATTCGCCGAATGTCGCCACGGCCATCCAGGCCGCCACGACCGTCTATTCCTCGGCGGCGGTGGAGCTCTGGAGCCAGGTGTATGCGCCGGCGGAGGCGGACGGCCTCTCGCTCGCCGGCGGCCTCGGTGTCGGCGTCGGGATCGTGCAGCCGACCGCGACGGCCGGCGGCACCGTGACGAGCACCGTCGACGGGACGATCCACCAGGCGCTCTCGGTCACGGTCGAGAACACGGTGGAGTCCGACAGCACCGTGTACGGCCGCTCGGCCGCGGGCGGCGGCCTCGCAGGCGTCTCCAGCGCAACCCTCACGGCCACGACCGACCCGACCGTGCAGGCCTTCGTCGGCGGCTCCATCTCCGCGACGAACAACATCCTCGTCGAGTCGTCCACCGCCTCCACGGTCCTCGCCAACTACGAGGGGATCCAGCTCTCGCTCGGCTTCTCCGGCGGCTTCATCACGGCGAACGCGACCGACAGCACGCAGACGGACGTCGAGGTGCAGCCGGGCGCGTCCATCTCGAGCCTCTTCGGCGGCATCTCGCTGCTCGCGTTCCACGACTTCGACGGCACGAACTTCCTCACCAACGACGAGGTGCAGGCGATCGCTCAGATCACGAGCGCGGCACTCGGCGCCGCCTACAACTCGTCCAACCTCAATGCCACCGCGGAGGCGGGCACGTCGTCGCAGCTCGATCCGGCAGCCACGCTCGATGCGCCGGACGCCCGCGTCGTCGTCGGCGCCGCGTCGGGCGACTACGCGAGCACGAGCATGCAGAACATCAGCGGCGCCATCATCAACCTCGGCGCGAGCAGCAACCCGACTGCGACCGCCCAGGGCGATACGCAGGCGAACCTCGAGGGGAACGTCATCGGATCGGGCGGCACGGCCGGCGCGGGCTCGATCCTCGTCGCCGCCGAGGCCACCGACAGCGCGACGAGCCAGATGAGCAACTCCGGCGGCGGCGCTCTGTCGATTTCGGGCGCGAACGCGACGGCGCAGGGAAGCCCGACGGTGTCGTCCACGATCGGCAGCGCGGGCGCCGTGGTCATCGCCTCCGGGAACATCCAGGGCGCCGCGTTCGACTCGACCGGCTCGACTGCCGACTCGAGCAGCGGCACCGGCGGAGCGCTCACCATCTCGAACTTCACCGCCGACGCCTCGATGAACCCGACGGTCTCCTTCACGGATGCAGGCGGCTCGTTCGTCACGTCGCAGTTCGGCACGGTCAGCTTCAACGCCGAGCACGACGAGTCGCCGAACGTCACCGCCTCGGCGTCCGGCGGCGGCGGCGGCTTCATCAACGTCGGGACGGGAACCTCGGCCGCGAGCGAGACAGTCACGCTCTCCGACGACGTCTATGGGACCGTCACCGGCGCGATCGTCGACATCACGACGCACGGCTACATGCTCGTCAACGGGCACACGGACAACGGCGGCGGAGGCTTCGTCGACGTCACCAGCGCGGACTCGAACGCGAGCGCCACGATGAACAACACGGTCGTCGTCGAGTTCGGCGCGATCGTCACGGCGACGCGCGACGTGGACGTGAACGCCTACTCGTCGCTGGATCCGTTCGCCACCGGCTCCTCGGACGGCGGCGGCTTCGTCGCCGGTGCGAGCGGGTCGGTCGAGGCGAGCGCCGACTACGTCAACACCGCGACCGTGCAGGGCCTCGTCGTCGCCGGCGGCAACGCCACCGTCGAGGCGCACACGAACGTGTTCGGAACCGCGTACGGCAGCGGCAGCACCGGCGGCGCCTTCACCGGCGGCGGGATCACCGCCGACGTCGAGGTCGGCGACTCGAACGCGCTCAACCAGGTGCACATCCTGGGGGGCGGCCAGGTCGACGCCGACCGCGTCGTCCTCAACGCCGAGGTCGACCGTGTCGGGGCCGACGGCGAGGCCACGGTCAGCGCGGGCGCGGTCGGCGCGAGCACGAGCGCCACCGGCGACGCGAACATCAACGGCGTCTCGGAGGTGCGGCTCGAGCCCGGGTCGTTCGTCTACGGCAACGTGCAGATCGCCATCAACTCGTCCTACGACCAGATCGACGAGTTCGGCAAGGGCGTCGCCTCCTGCGACTGCGGCGGCGGCGACACGGAGGGGCACGTCAACATCTACGGCAACACCGACGCGCTCGTCTCGGGCGTCGCCGGGTCGGTCCTGACGACCGCCGACCTCGAGGTCAACGCCGACGCGTACGTCGGCGGCGGCTACGGCTGGGACGCCGAGCAGCACGGCGCCCTGATCGACGTCGGCGGCATCAGCGTCAACGGCACGACGAACTACGGCCGAAACATCTACTGGGAGTCGACCGTCAACCTCGAGACGTCTCCGAACCCGGAAGTGACGGTCGACGCGAGCGGGACGATCACGAAGCTCGTGAACGCGACGATCACCGACCAGTTCGGCAACCCGTACTTCCTCGGCGGCACGATCCCGGTCGGCGACGTCATCGAGGTCGGCGACCTCGTGAACAGCGGCTCCGGCATCGCCAACTTCGCCGCAAACGACCTCACCGGATTCGCCGGCGCGCTCGACGGCGCGGGCACGCCGCGCCCGAGCGATCCGCCGGTCGGGAACATCTGGGGCAACGACGGCCAGTTCGACGTCCAGGACACCTGGAGCTCCGTCACGATCACGAACTACTCGTCGCGCACGCTGGAGACGCACTACATCCAGGTGCAGAACACCGCCGACCCGATCGCGACGATCACCGTCACGGTCGAGAACATCCCCGGCCCGACCAACACACCGCCGAACGACGTCTCGCTCTCGGAGTTCCCGCCGAATCTCGCGACCTTCGAGTTCGACATCGTCCATGCCTTCCCGGCGACGTACATCACGATCCAGAACCTGCAGCCGGGCGGGATCGCCGACTCCGAGGTCGTCCTCGACGGCACGATCGTCAATCCGATCGGCACGACCGAGGTCAGGAACGACCGCGGCGACATCCTGTTCGGGCCCGACGCGATCAAGGCGCACGATTTCGTGCTGACGAACGTCGCGCTGCTCGACGCGCCGAACGGCTCGATCGGGAACGAGGGCGGTTGCGGCGGGTTCGCGTGCTTCGCAGCGAACAGGATCGTGCTCGACCTCGTGCAGAGCCAGTACACCGACGGCTCCGGCACGCATGAGCGCCCGATCGTCCTGAACGCGCAGGCGGGCGTCGACGTCGTCCTCGACGTCACGAACATCCTCCGTGAGCCGCAGACGGCGCCGTTCACGCCGTCGCTCGGGCCGATCCACGCCGGCCACGACGTCGACGTCCAGGTCTTCGACAGCCTCCAGGGCGACGACGCCGCGAGCCTCGGCTGGGTGCTCGTCAACCTCTTCAACCCGCCCGGCCCCGTCGGCCCGCTCCCGGGCAGCGGTCTCTACCGGACGCACTTCCTGCCGGACGATCCGCTCCCGCCGTGGCTGCTCGAGGTCCTGATCGCGTTCGGCACGACGAACGCGCCGATCGACAGCGCGGTCACGTTCAGCGACGTGAGCGCGGGGAACGACATCGAGCTCTGCCACGGCACCGTCTCGTGCTCGACGAACGCGGCGACCACGATCCCGTTCATCGTTCACAGCGACGTCGACGCGACGCTCCACGCGACGATGTTCGGCTGGGACGACGGGCATCTGCTCTCGACGCAGGACAACGTCGGGCAGATCGACGAGCACACGAACGGGTTCGTCATCGACGAGGAGACGAACGGCGACCTCCGCGTCGGCCAGATCTACTCGACCGGCTCGAGCGTCGGCCTCACGTCTCCGCAGCGGATCCTCGACGCGGCGAACGACCCCGGCGCCGTCGGCACGCTCACCGGCACCGACGTGATCGGACAGGACATCGTGATGATCACGGGCCTCGGCGGCGCGATCGGCGGAGTGGGGACGCCGGCGAACTTCCTCGAGGTCGAGGTCGACGATCTCGGCGGCTCGACGCCCGGCGTGCTCACGGTGGAGGACACCGCGGCCCCGCTGACGCTCGGTGTGTGGATCACGCAGCCGAACGGCACGCTCTGGGTCAACACCGTGCACACGAACGGGAGCGCGGCGCTGACGGCGCTCGACGGGTCGATCCTCGATGGCCGGGACGGCGGCCTCGGGCTCAACACGCCCGATCCGAGTGCGCCCGGCGGCTGCTGCATGGTGCCGAACGTCGTGGCGAACTCGATCGAGCTCGCGGCGGTCAACGGCAGCATCGGCCGGCCCGCGCCGAGCCGCGACTGCGGCGAGCCGTCCTCGGTCGGACGCCAGTGCCCGCCGGCCGACCCGTTCAAGATCGACTCCTCGCATCTCGAGCCCGGAACGGTCGCCCTCGTCGCCACCGACTCGATCGACGTCGAGGAGACGAACGGCGCACTGAACCTCGTGCTCGCGCTCGCGGTCTACGGCGACATCCAGCTCACCGTCTGCGACCGTCCGGGGACCGGGGACGATCTCAACCTGCTGCCCGCCGGCTTCGTGCTGTTCGCCGAGAACCATCTTGCCTTCATCCCGAAGGGGACGATCTGGGCGGCGAGCGGCAACGTCGTGCTCCAGGCGGGCGACAACGTCACCACGAGCACGAACAGCCAGATCATCGCCGGCCAGGACATCTCCATCTACGGCGACTGGTGCAACTGCGACCAGGGCGTCGGCGCGACGATCACGCTCGGCGGCACGATCAAGCCCGGCCCGGCCGCCTCCGGCTACATGACGCAGATCTTCGGGAACAGCGACGACGACACCTTCGTCTTCGACCACACGCTCCTCGGCGGCAACACCTTCGCCTACGGGAGCGACACGCCGACCGCGGCGTCGCAGTGCATCCAGACGGCCGCCGCCGGCGGGTGCGGTTACGCGCCGCCCGGCGACGGCAACGACACATTCGTCGTCGACCAGATCCAGTCGATGGACGTCGCCGGCGGCGACCTCCTGACCCTCGACGGCCAGGGCGGCTCCGACACGTACATCGTCGACGCGACCGGCAGCACCGCAGCGACGGCGCCGAACTACGTCGTCGACGTCGCGGACACAGGGGCGCCGAGCGACGGCACGGACTCGCTCACGGTCAATGGGTCGAACGGCAACGACGTCTTCCTGCTCCGCGGCGCGTCCACATCGCAGGTGCCGGGCACGGTCGCGCTCCAAACGCCGGCTTTCGTCGCCGTCCTGCACGGGACGCTGACCCAGGTGCTCGAGCAGCAGGTGCCGGCCGTGCAGCGGGTCGACTACGACGGCGGGGTCGAGTCGCTCACCGTGAACGGCATGGGCGGGAACGACATCTTCGCGGTCGACGACAACGCCGCTCCCACGACGCTGAACGGCGGCGGAGGCAACGACACGTTCCTCATCGGGCAGGCGTACGCGGGGCCGCGCACGTTCCCGACGACCGATACGACGATCGGCTGGATCTCGAACGGCGTCAGCTTCCCGACCACGATCGACCTCGGGCCGGGCAGCGATGCCGTCCTCGTGCTGAGCAACAAGGCGCCGCTCGACATCGAGGGCGCCTCGGGCAACGACCTCATCGCCTTCGAGGCGAGCGAGCTCGTCGACCCGCAGACCGGCAAGCCGATCGTCGGCGCCCCGGGCTCCGTCGACGTCAACGCCGTCGCCGGCGGCCCCGTCTACACGACCGACGCCCTCGTCACGGTCGACGGCGGCACGGGCTTCAACGAGCTCGCCGTGATCGGCACCGGCGGCGGCCGCGGCTTCTCCGTCGGGCCGGGGACGGTCCAGGGCGAGGGGCTCGACATCGAGTACGTGCGCGCCTTCCTGAACATCCTCCGCGGCCCTGTCGTGCCACGGGACCCCCAGTCGCAGTCGTTCGACCCGACGGGCTTCGGCGGCTTCCAGACGGACGGGAGCCGCTTCGGGGACGGCTCGTTCGGCAACGGCCCGTGGGGAGGCGTCCAGCACCGCCGGCGTCACGGGCACGGTCACGACGGACACCCGGGCCCGTCGTCGGGGACGCTCCCGGGCGTCTCTCCGGACGGCACGTTCCTCGGCCTCGACTCGCTCGGCGTGTCGGTGCCGCTCGGGACGACCGCGACCGATGCGTTCCTCGCGCCGCTGCCGCAGCGCGGACACGGCGACGGCGACGGCGGCTGGGGTGCCCGCGGCTTCGGCGGCGCCGGAGGGCACGGGGACGGCGGCGGGCTCCCGTCCCTCGACGCGCTCGTCTGCACCGCGAGCGACTTCGGATGCGACAAGACCCCCGAGCGGCAGCCGATCGTCCTTCCCGGCGAGCCGGGCGGCGGTGCCCCGCCGGTCTTCGTGAACCCGCCGGGAAGCGTCCGGCTGGAGGCGACGAGCCCCGCAGGCGCACCAGCCGCGTACCCGCGGTTCCACGTGAACGGCGACATCGGGAACGTGACCCTGACGTACTCGGTCGCGCCCGGGACCGAGCTGCCGATCGGCACGACGGAAGTCACGGTGACCGCCACGGACGCCGCCGGCAACGTCGCGACCTACACGTTCACCGTGACGGTGCGCGACACGACGCCGCCGCGGATCACGTCCGTCAGCCCGAACCTCGTCGTCGAGGCCACTGGCCCCGACGGCGCAGTGGTCGCGTACGCGGCCGCAATCGCGACCGACGCGGTCGGACCGGTCACGATCACGTACTCGAAGCCTTCCGGCAGCGTCTTCCCGCTCGGGACGACGATCGTCACCGTCACTGCGACCGACGGCGCCGGCAACCGGTCGACGAGGACCTTCACCGTGACGGTGCGCGACACGACGCCGCCGGCGATCACGTTCCTCAGCCCGAACCTCGTGATCGAGGCGACCAGCCGGAAAGGCGCGGTCGTCCGGTACGCGGCCGCGACGGCGACCGACGCCGTCGGGCCGGTCACGATCGCGTACTCGAAGCCTTCCGGCAGCGTCTTCCCCCTCGGCACGACCGTCGTCACCGTCACCGCCCGCGACGGGCACGGAAACGTCACGACTCGCTCGTTCACCGTCACCGTGCGCGACACGACGCCGCCGGCGATCACGTTCGTGAGCCCGGACATCGTCGTATCGGCAACGTCGTCCCGGGGTGCCGACGTGCGGTATCCGGCGGCCGTCGCGACGGACGCGGTCGGCCCGGTCACGATCACGTACTCGAAGGCATCGGGCACGGAGTTCCCGATCGGGACGACCGTTGTGACGGTGACGGCGAGAGACGGCGCCGGAAACGTCGCCCGGACGACGTTCCGGGTGGTCGTGCGCGGGCCTGCCCGCTAACGCCGGACGACGTCGGCCGAGCAGGCCGCGACGAGCGCATGGAGCGGATCGTCGACGCCTTGCAGCTGCGGATGTCCGGCGTCGATCTCGATCGCGGGCCACTCCGTCAGACCGAGCGCCCCGGCGCCCTCGTCCGAGCCGATGGCGAGGAGCGCGTCCACCGTGAAGACGTCGCGGCGGCCCGACTGGCGGCGCGCGATCCCGTCCAGCTCGCGCAGCTCCTCGAGCGGGTCGATGCGCACGTTCGAGTCGGAGCCGATGCAGATCCCGATACCGCGGTGCAGGAGACGCTCGACGGGAAGGAAGCCGTCGCCGAGGTTCGCCTCCGTCGTCGGGCACGCGCACACACGCGCGCGCGCCTGACCGAGCAGGTCGAGCTCGCCGCCGTCGGCGTGCGTCGCGTGGATGACGGTCGTGCGACGGCCGAGGCAGCCGCAGGCCGCGAGCAGCGCGATGGGGCGGAGGCCGTGCTCGGCGACGCACTCCTCGATCTCCCGCGGCTGCTCGTCGGCGTGCACGTGCAGCGGCAGCTCGTGCTGCGCCGCGTAACGGGCGAGCTCGACGAGCCAGTCGCGGGGGCACGCGCGGACCGAATGCGGCGCGACGCCGACGCGGACGCCTGCGTCGCGGAGCTCCTCGAGCTCGCGCAGGTACTGCGCCACCGACGCCTGGCGGAAGCGCTCGATGCCACCGCGCGCGTACGCGACGTAGAGGAGGACGAGCTCGATGCCGGCCGCCGCCGCCGCGTCGGCCGCCGCGTGCGCCTCCGCGAGGCCGAGGTAGTGGAACTCGCCGACTGCGGTGTACCCGGCCGCGCGCATGTCGGCGTAGACCTGCTCGTACTCCGTGCGCACGCCCGCGGGCGTCCGAACCGCCGCCTGCGCGAGCATGAGGTCGCGCCACGCCCAGAAGTCGCGGCCCTCCGTCGTTCCGCGCAACGCTCGCTGAAAGGCGTGGCTGTGCGCGTCGACGAAGCCGGGGATCTGGAAATCGTCCGGCATACGGGAGACAATACGGCGGAATGCGTCGCCTCCTCGTGGGGGGGCTTCTAATTGCATATCTCGCCTTCCCGGCACTCGCCCAGGCCGGGATGGTGGCGATCTTCTACTACCCGTGGTACGGGACGCCGCTGCATGACGGCACGTGGCAGCACTGGAACCAGAACGGCCACGCTCCGCCGTCCGACGTCTACTCGAGCTACTTCCCGGCCGGCGGCCCGTACTCGAGCGACGACCGGAAGGTGGTCGCGCGCCAGATGTCGGAGATCGCGGGCGCGGGCATCGACGAGGTCGTCGTCTCGTGGTGGGGGCGCGGCTCCGCCGAGGACGCCCGCCTGCCCATGGTGCTCGCCGCCATGCGGGCCGACCACCTGCGGCCGGCGGTCCACCTCGAGCCGTACGCAGGCCGCTCGCCGGCGACCGTCGCACAGGATCTGACATACCTCGCCTCGCTCGGTATCCGCGACGTCTATGTCTACCACCCGCTCGACTTCCCGGCCTCCGACTGGGCGCCGGTCACGGCGCAGAAGCCGCCGTCGATGCGACTCTTCGCCGGCACCGACCTCGTCGGCTTCGCCGCCGCCGCCGGGTTCGACGGCTTCTACACGTACGACTTCATCGACTACGGCGGCGCGAAGTTCGTGCGACTCTGCGCGGAGGCGCACGCGCAGCACCTCCTGTGCGGGCCGAGCGTCGGCCCCGGCTACAACGGGCTGCGGGCGGGCGAGCTCTCCCTCTCGCGCCCGCGGCTGGACGGGCGCACGTACGACAACCTCTGGAAGGCCGCGATCCGCGCTCGGCCGGACATGGTCACCATCACGAGCTTCAACGAGTGGGGGGAAGGGACGCAGATCGAGCCGGCGGCCGCGCAGCACGGCTACCGGTCGTACAACGGAGCCTGGGGCCTGCACGGAATCGCGGCTCAGACGGCCTACCTGACGCGTACCGCGTACTGGGCCTCCCGGTTCCATTCCCTGTCTACGCCGTAGCGCGGGCCTAGACTCTTCCGGGATGGCCTCTCGCGCGGTCCCGGCTCCGCTGGCGCAGATCCCGAACGCTCTGACGCTCGGCCGTCTCGCGCTGATCCCGGTCTTCGTCGTGCTCATGGTGCGGGCGGGGGACGCGCACACGTGGCCGGCGGGGATCCTCTTCGGCGTCGCCGGCGTCACCGACCAGGTGGACGGGTTCCTCGCGCGCCTGTGGCACGTCGAGTCGCGCTTCGGGAAGATCGCCGACCCGGTCGCCGACCGGCTCATGATCGACGCGGCGGTCATACTCCTCGTCGTCTACGGGCGACTGCCGTGGGAGGGGCTCGCCGTCATCGTCGCGCGCGACGTGCTGCTGTTTGCCGGCTGGCGCGTGCTCGCGCCGCGCGGCGTGGACATCGACGTGAACGCGCTCGGGAAGGCCGCGACGTGGATCCTCTACCTGGCAGTCGGCTGCCGCATCGTCACCCACGACGCCACCAGCTGGCCGCTGTGGCTCTTCTGGATCGGCCTGGGCGGCGCAATTGCCGCGACGATGTTGTACGTGCGCGACGCGCGGAAAGCTCTAGGACGATGAAGGCGGTCGTCATGGCCGGCGGCGAGGGCACGCGCCTTCGTCCGCTGACGTCGAACCAACCGAAGCCGATGGTCTCCATCGTCGGCAAGCCGTGCATGGAGCACATCCTCGAGCTGCTCAAGCGGCACGGCTTCGAAGACGTCATCGTCACGGTCGCGTTCCTGCCGCAGGCGATTCGCAGCTACTTCGGCGGCGGCGAGACGCTCGGCATCGAGATCGGCTACTCGGTCGAGGAGTCGCCCCTCGGCACGGCCGGCTCCGTGCGCCTCGCCGCCGGCCGGCTCGACGACACGTTCCTCGTCATCTCCGGCGACGCGCTCTGCGACGTCGACCTCACGCGGCTCGTCGACTTCCACCGCGAGAAGAAGGCGTCGGTGACGATCGGGCTCAAGTCGGTCGACAACCCGCTCGAGTTCGGCATCGTCGTCACCGACGAGGACGACCGCGTCGAACGGTTCCTGGAGAAGCCGTCGTGGGGCCAGGTGTTCTCCGACACGATCAACACCGGCATCTACGTGCTCGAGCCGGAGGTGCTGCGGCATGTGCCGACCGATCGGCCGTTCGACTTCTCGAAGGAGCTGTTCCCGCTGCTGCTCGAGATGGGGCGGCCGATGTACGGCTGCGTCCTCGACGGCTACTGGCAGGACATCGGCAACCTCGACCAGTACCGGCAGGCGAACTTCGACGCGCTCGAGGAGAAGGTCCAGCTCGAGATTCCGGGCATCCGCATCCGCGGCAACGTGTGGCTCGGCGAGGGAGTCGACGTGCACGACCTCGACGCGCTCGAGGGGCCGGCGTATCTCGGCAACTACTGCCGTATCGCTCCGGAGGCGACGGTCGGGCCGTACTCCGTGCTGTCGACGAGCGTCACGCTGCGCGAGGGCGCACGCACGGCGCGCTCGATCGTCGACGCGTCGACGTACATCGGGCGCAGCGCCGTCGTCGAGGGGGCGATCGTCGGCCGCTCGTGCGACCTGCGTGCGCACGTGCGTGTGCACGAGGGCGTCGCCATCGGAGACGAGGTGACGATCGGCGCGGAGAGCATGATCATGCCCGGCGTCCGGATCTACCCGTACAAGGAGGTGGAGACCGGCGCCCAGCTCTTCGAGAGCCTCATCTGGGAGTCGCGCGGGACCGCGCGCATCTTCGGCAAGGACGGCGTCTCCGGCCTCGTCAACGTCGACCTCACGCCCGAGGTAGCGGTGCGGCTCGCGTCGGCGCTCGGGACCGCGCTCAAGCGCGGCGCGCGCGTCGTCGCCTCGCGCGAAGGCACACCCGCGTGCCGGATGACGAAGCGCGCGATGATCTCGGGCCTCTCGTCGACGGGCGTCGACGTCGCCGACCTTCGCGTCATGCCTGCAGCGGTCGCACGGCATCTCGTCAAGTCCGAGGCGTACGACGCCGGCATCCACGTCGGCGTCAGCCCGAGCGACTCGGAGGCGATCCGCATCCAGTTCTTCGAGCAGCCCGGAATCGAGATGAGCGCCGCGACGCAGAAGGAGGTCGAGAAGCACTTCACCCGCGGCGAGCTGCGCCGCGTCGCCTCGACGGACGTCGGACGCATCTCGTACCCGGCGCGCGCACGGGAGATGTACGCGAGCGAGCTCCTGTCGACGCTCGACGCGGAGGCGATCCGCGCGCGGCACTTCCGGATCGTCGTCGACTACGGCTTCTCCGCCGCGTCGTACGTCCTTCCGCTCGTGCTCGACCCGCTCGGCGTCGAGATGGTCGCGGCGCACGCGTTCCCGAGCGACGTCACCACGGAGTCCTCCGAGCCGCTCGCGGCGTCGATGCGGCAGGCGCAGCGCCTCGTCTCCGCGATCGGCGCCGACCTCGGCGCGGTGTTCGACCGTCCCGGCGAGCGGCTCTACCTCATCGACGAGCAGGCGCGCGAGGTCCCGCTCGAGCAGACGCTCCTCCTCTACCTCCGCCTGCTCGGCTCCGACGGGCGGCGCGGGAAGCTCGCGTTCCCCGTCACCGTGACGAGCCAGGTGGACCGCCTCGCAGAGGGCTCGGGGCTCGAGGTCGTCCGGACGGCGGCCTCGCTGCAGGAGCTGACCCGCGTCGCCGCGCATGAAGGCGTCGTCTTCGGCGGCGCGGTCGGGGGCGGGTACGTCTTCCCCGAGTTCCTGCCCGGCTACGACGCGGTCGCCAGCCTCGTGAAGCTCCTCGAGCTGCTCGCACCGGTGGAGCGGCCGATCTCGGAGCTCGTCGCGGAGCTGCCGCCGCCGACGCTCGTCCACCGCCAGCTCCCCTGCCAGTGGGCGATGAAGGGCGTCGTCATGCGTGTCCTGAACGAGCGCCTCGCGGGCCGCCACCTCGACCTGACGGACGGCATCAAGCTCTTCGAGGACCGCGGCTGGGCTCAGGTGCTGCCCGATCCGGACGAGCCGGTCATCCACCTGTACGCGGAGGGAGAGACGACGGAGGCATCGGAGGAGCTCATCGCCGAGCTCCAGGGCCTCGTGGACGAGATCACGCAGGGAGCGGAGGCCGAAGCCCGAACCTAAAGGCCAGCTGGACGTTCAGGTCGAAAAGGCTAAAGTTCAGGTTGACCCTCCGAGCGAAAGGCTCCCGTTGGAACTGCTGCCCGACCTCGCTTCGCTGTCCGACGCCGATCTCAAGCAATTGATCCGCGACCTCCAGGAGGAGGAGCGCGAAGTCTCGTACCAGCGCCGGCTCCTGCACGGGAAGATCGACATCCTCCGCGCCGAGTACCAGGCCCGGCTGAAGGCGGCGGGCCCGGAGACGATCCTGAGCCAGGTCGACGTCGAGTCGCTGACCGAGATCCTCGCCGGGAAGGCGAGCCCGCCGGACCAGGCGTGAGATGAGCCACGTCTACTGCCCCGAGTGCGGCTTCCAGAACCCGGAGGCCGCGAACTACTGCTCGAAATGCGGGGCGCTCCTCCACACGACCGAGCCGGCCGAGCAGACGCAGACGTTCAGCGCCGAAGAGGGCGCCGACGCCCTCGAGGCGCTCGAGGATCTCGGCGTGAAGGGCCCGGCGCTCGTCGTCCGCTCCGGCGGCGGCAGGGCGGGGGAGACGTTCGTCCCCCAGGGCGAGCGGATGATGATCGGCCGCTCCCCCGACTGCCAGGTGTTCCTCGACGACGTCACCGTCTCCCGCCGCCACGCGGCGTTCTTCGAGCGGGACGGGCACTGGTTCGTGGAGGACCAGGGCAGCCTGAACGGAACGTTCGTGAACCGCCGCCGCGTCGAGTCCTCCGAGCTCTCCGACGGCGACGAGATCCAGATCGGCAAGTACCGGCTGACGTTCTTTGCGGGGTAGACGATGGCGGCGGCCGAGGCTCCTGCGCGACAGCGCCTGCTGACGATCGGAGCGGTCTGCCGGCGCCTGAAGGCCGACTTCCCCGACATCTCGATCTCGAAGATCCGCTATCTCGAGGACCAGGGGCTGCTGACGCCGAAACGGACGCAGGGCGGCTACCGGCTCTTCTCCGAGGACGACCTCGAGCGGCTGCAGACGATCCTCCGGCTACAGCGCGACGAGTTTCTGCCGCTCCGCGTCATCCGCGAGGAGCTCGCCGCGGGCGCCGCGAAGGAACGCCGGCGGCGCAGCACCTCCGCTCTCGGCGAGCACGAGGACGAGGCGATCGACATCAACGCGCTCTGCGAGCGCGCCGGCATCGAGTCCGCGCGCGCCCGGGAGCTCGAAGAGTTCGGTCTGCTCCAGCCGCGCGTCGTCTCCGGGCGCCGCGAGTACTCGGAGGCGGACGTCGAGATCGCCGCCGTCTGCGACCGGCTCGCCCGCTACGGGATCGCGCCGCGGCATCTGCGCGCATTTCGCACCTCGGCCGACCGCGAGTCGGGGCTCCTCGAGGCGCTCGTCACGCCCGCGCTCCGGTCGCGGAACCCGGAACGGCGCCGGGCGGGCCTCGACGACCTGCGCGCGCTGACGGAGTCGGCGCAGGAGCTGTCGCAGCTCCTCCTCGCCCGGAACGTGCGAAGGTTGGCGACGTAGTGGCGGCCATCGACCTGCGATCGCTCATCCGCGAGGTCCCGGACTTCCCGGAGCCCGGCGTCGGATTCAAGGACATCGCGCCCTTGCTCGGCGACGCGGAGGCGCTCCGGCAGGCGGTCGGCGAGCTGGCTGCGTGGTCGGCCGAGCGGAAGCCCGATCTCGTCCTCGGCGCCGAGGCACGCGGGTTCTGGCTCGGCGCCGCGATCGCGTGCGAGGTCGGCTGCGGGTTCGTGCCGGCGCGCAGGCCCGGCAAGCTGCCGCCGGAGACCGTTGCGGCGCGCTACGCGCTCGAGTACGGCGAGAACGCGCTCGAGGTGAACGCGTCCGCGATCGCGCAGGGCGCACGCGTCGTCATCCACGACGACGTGCTCGCCACCGGCGGGACGGTGAAGGCGATCGCGGGCCTCGTCGAGCAGCTCGGCGGCCATGTCGTCGGGATCAACTTCGTCATCGACCTGACGTTCCTCGGCGGCCGCGAGAAGCTCGACGGCTACGACCTCTACTCGCTCATCGAGTACTAGAGGCGGCTCGCGAGGGCGCGCGCGTTCATGTGCGCGATCGCCTCGATCGAGATCATCGGGTTCACGCCCGAGGCGCTCGGGAACGTCGAGCCGTCGCAGACGACGAGGTTGCGCACGTCCCACGTCTCGCCCTCGGGGCCACACGCCGAGGTCGCCGCTGAGCCGCCCATGCGCGCGGTGCCCATGAGGTGGAAGGAGTAGAAGACGCAGCGGCCGGCGCCGTAGCCGCACGCGTCGGCGTCGCGCATGAACTGCTCCCGCGAGCCGCGGCCCGGCTCGTACGAGACGCCGCGCGCGTGCGCGGACACGACCTTCTTCGCGCCCGCCGCTTCGAGGATGCGGGCGCCGCCGTCGAGCCCGATCCGGACGTGGCGCACGTCGGGTTCCGACAGCGCGTAGCGGGTCACGGGCTCGCCGTCGCGGCCGACCCGCACCTCTCCCGCGCCGCGATCGCGGAGCAGGACGCCGACGAGCGAGACGTGGCGGAGGCTCGAGGCGAGCTCCGCGTGCTGTGCCGCGGTGCGCCACGGCAGGAAGGCGGAGAAGAGCGTGGGGTGGACGGGCGCCGTCTCGTATTTCACGCCGTACCCGCCGCCGTCGAGGTCGCGGTGCTCGTCGGAATAGAGGGCCTGCATCGTCCCCTCCCACGGGCGGACATCGTCGTCGAAGACGCCGAAGACGCCCGTCACCGGATGGAGGCGCAGGTTGCGGCCGATCTGGCCGTTTCCGAGGCCCGAGCGCCGTAGGAGGGCGGGAGTCTGGATCGCACCGCAGGCGGCGACGACTGCGCGCGCCCGGACCGTGACGCGGTGCCCGTCGAGGGTCTCGGCCTCGACGCCGCGCGCAACGCCGCCGTCGACGAGAACGCGGCGCGCACGCGTGCGCACGAGGACACGCGTGCCGGCGGCATGCGCGTCCACGAGCCACGTCTTGAGTGTCGACTGCTTCGCGCCGCGCCGGCAGCCGAACCCGCACCAGCCGCACTCCGGCCCGTCCTGGTCGCAGCCGAGGACGTTGCGCGGCATGGCGTCGCAGTGCCAGCCGAGCGACTCGAGGCCGCGGCGGAACACGGCCTCGCGCGCCGAGACCCGGTTGTGGCCGACGTTGACGCCGAGCCGCTCGCAGACGGCGTCGAGGCTCTCCGTGTACGCATCGCTCGTGAACGCGGGAACGCCCTCGGCCGCCCATTCGGCGCGCACCCCGCCGGGCGTCCGGAACGACGTCGTGTAGTTCACGACCGTCGAGCCCCCGAGGCAGGAGCCCGCCAGCAGGCCGACGCTCTGGTCGATCGTCGCCGCCGCGCCACCCTGCTCGTACAGGCGCCGCCAGCCGGAATGCTCGTCCCCGTCGAAGTCGGCGTCCTCGTAGTGCGCGCCGGCCTCGAGCACGATCACGTCGAGGCCGCCGGCCGCGAGCACGGCCGCTGCCGTGCCTCCGCCTGCGCCCGACCCGACGACGCAGACGTCGCAGTCGAGCGTCGTGGCGGCGGCGACGGTGAGCGGGACGACCACGCTCGGCGCCGGGTGCGCCGGCGGCCCGAGCGCGCCGGGATAGCCGACCCGGTCGTAGAACGCCGGCGCGTCCAGGTGCGTGACGCCCTTGCGGAGCGCCTGGAAGGCGGCGCGGCGCTGGGGGATGCGGCTGTCGCACCAGCCCCGGAGCGCCGCCTCACGCCGCTTCTGTGGGAGGGCTGCGAACCGCCGGAGCGCGAAGAGGGAGAGCAGCAGGCCGACCTGGGCCTGCTCGACGCCGCGCGGGTTGGCCGCGACCGCCTCGAGCATCCCGTCCGGAGCACCGCGCGCCGCCGACCCGGGCGCGAACGTGTCGCAGATCGCATCGAGCGCACGCCGCTGGCGGGCCGAGAGCGACTGCATGGAGGTAACCTCTCCGTCCGCGCCGCCGTTTACAAGTTGGATATGTACGACCCGCTGACGAGCCGGTACACGTTCGCGTGTCCACACCGCGGCGAGGCGCACGTCTCGCTCTCGGGCTTCCGCACGCTCGAGCGGCTCGAGGGCACCGCGCACCCCGTCGTGTATCGCGTCCGTTTCGCCTGCGGCTGCGGCGAGGAGCACGACGGGCTCGTGAGCCACGACGAGCTCGATTGGGCGCCGCTCGGCCTCGAGGCCGGCGTGTTCCTCAATCTCATGACCTCGAAGGTGGAGCCGGTCGCCGACGAGCTCGGCGATCTCGCGGCGATGCGCATCGGAGCGGGGGAGTGGCCGTGGAGCTTCTTCTGCTATCCGGAGGAGCGGCCGCGCCCGGTCTTCCCGTCGGCGTTCTTCCTGCTCGCACCCGGGGACGGGCGGGTCGGGCTCGCGGTGCGCTGCCCCGCGTGCCGGAAGACGTCGGTGAACGTCGTCTCGCACCGGCACATCGACCTCCCGTTCCACAACGACCGCGAGGTCGGGGTGGTCGAGCACGTCTTCGCCGACGACGTGCCGGCGGTGGTCGAGGAGTTCCGCGCAGAGCTCTGGTCGTCGGCCTTCGACGCCCGCCGCCTCGCCCTGTAGCCGCACCCACACGGCCGGTTCGTTCGTTCTCCCTGAAGACCCCGAACAGCGGAACGAGGTGATGGGAGTGCGACGGTACGGACTGTACGACACGACGCGCGGCCTGACGACGGTCGCGGCCGCCGGCGGCGCCGGCGTGCTGCTCTGGGCCGCGACGCTCGTCGGCCAGCAGAGCGACCGGCGCTTCTGGGCGGAGATGGCGATCGTCGCCGGGGCCGGGCTCGTGCTGGCTGTGTCGCAGGTCGTCAGCGGATGGACGAAGGGACTCCGGCTGCGCGTGTCGCCGGGGACGCTCCTCCTCGCCTTGCTGCCATTGCTCATCGTCGTCGGGTGGATCCTGATGGCGAGCCAGCCCGGTCACGGCTGGCACGAGGGGACGATCGTCCGGTGGAGCCGCGACATCGGCATGCTCGGTCTCATCCACGATCTCGCGTTGTGGCACGGCGTCCTCGCGTTCGGCTTCGGGCTCGTGCTCGGGCTGTCGTTCGACACGGTGCCAGCGCTCGCGGAGCAGCCCCTGGCGGCGCCGGTCCCGGTGGCGGCTCCGGCCCTGGCGCCCGGCGCGGTGGCCGCGAGCAGCGAGCCGGTGACGGCGGAACGCCGCGAGGTCGGAGGGCGTCGCGGGCGCGGTGTCGTGCTCGGCCGCCGGCGGCGCGCCGAAGCCGACGCGGCCGAGCCGGTGACGCCTGCGCGGATGGACTGAATCACTGGGAAGGGGTCGACGGCGGCGGCGGCCCCAATCCCTGCCGTCAGGGATGGGGGTACGGGCTCGCCGGCGCCGATAGCTAGGACTGGATGGAGCTCGCAGCAGGCATGTCGCAGCACGAGGTCGGGCTCGATCTTCTGGCCACTCATCTCGCAGGCCTGGACCCGGATCATGAACGCGCCGGCGAGCGACTCGAGCGGGAGATCGGGGTCACGCTGGCCCGCTTTCTCGTCTCCGCTCTCTGCGCACACACGTGCCTGCAGCGGTCTGCCGCGTAGCGCGCTAAGCCGTATTGCCGCGCGCGGCGACGAACAGCCAGATCGCAGCGGCGGCGACCATCGAGATGACGATCGCGAACGCGCCCGACGCGCCGACGGCGAGAAGCCCGAAGTACACGTACGCGCCGAGCACGACGGCCCAGAGGAGGGCGATGGCGCCCGGCGGGATGCTCGGCGGACGAAGGTGCACTGGGCGAGATCCTAGAGAAAGGTCCTCGGGGGCACATCGAGATGTGCCCCCGTTTTGGACCAAAAGTTTCGCCGAGCCAGTCGCGGTTTCGTCCACAGAACCGCTCGACTTTCCGCCTCAGCCCTTGCGGGCTTCCTCGTACGGCCTATCGGCTCCGCTTCGACCTACTCCCGCGCCGCGCTCGGCGCAATTGGGAATCTACGAGGTCGGCAAGGGACCTGCAAGGGGTGCAAAAACGAAAACGTTCGCATTTTGCGGATTTTGAATAATCAACATCTCCACAGCAGTCTGTGCAATAACCTGTGGATAACTCCGTCGACCGTCAACGGCGGAGAAGAGCACGCGCCCGTTCGCGGTCATCGGTCGCCGAGAGGGGCACTCGATCCCGCTCGCGCGCAGCATCCCGCGAGCATCTCCGCCTCGAGGGAGGAGGAGCGTCATCGGCGCTGTTCGGCCGCTTCTTCTCCAACTTGACATAACGCCTACTCTCGTGCGCACGGTGCAGACAGCGGCTACCTTGATTTCGGCATGCCCCGCGTGTTTTGGTGTGCATGCGCCGCGGAACATCGCCCAGACAACCGATCGGGGGGATCTGTTGACGGTCGAGATCGAGCTCATCCTCAGGAGCGAGGAGCTGTCCGCGCTTCTGGAAGCCGCCGAGGCGAGCGGCCAGCTGCGCCAGAGCGAGCTCCAGGAGGTGATGGAGCCGCTCGAGCTCGACCCGCTCGAGATCGACGCCGTCTACATCGAGCTCGACCGCCGGGGCATCGAGCTCCTGAGCGAGCCCGAGACCGAGCAGGCGCCTCCCCCACCCCCGGTCGTCCAGCCCGTCGAGTCGACCACCGACGCGCTCCAGCTCTTCCTCCGCGAAGCCGGCCGGCACGCGCTCCTGACAGCGGCGCAGGAGGTCGAGCTCGCGAAGAAGATCGAGGGCGGCGACATGGCCGCGAAGACACGGATGATCCAGTCGAACCTCCGGCTCGTCGTCTCGATCGCCAAGAACTACCGCAACCAGGGGCTGCCGTTCCTCGACCTCATCCAGGAGGGGACGCTCGGGCTCATCCGCGCCGTCGAGAAGTTCGACTGGCGCCGTGGCTACAAGTTCTCGACGTACGCGACGTGGTGGATCCGCCAGGCGGTCGCCCGCGCGCTCGCCGACAAGGCCCGCACGATCCGCATGCCCGTCCACATCGTCGAGCGGATGCAGAAGATGAACCGCGCCGAGCGGACGCTCTGGATGGAGCTTGGGCGAGAGCCGACGCTCGAGGAGATCGCCGACGAGGCGTCGCTGCCGGTGGCGCAGGCGCGCGAGGTCCGCGCCGCAGCCCGCGCGTCCGCGAGCCTCGACCAGCCGGTCGGCGACCAGGAGGACGCGGTCTTCGGGGACTTCGTCGCCGGCGACGACCCGCTGCCGGAGGACCGCGTCGAGGTGTCGCTCCGCAGCCAGGCGCTCACGCTGGCGCTGAACTCGCTGCCCGACCGGGAGAGGCAGGTGCTCGTCCTCCGCTACGGCCTCGTCGACGAGGAGCCGAAGACGCTCGAGGAGATCGGCAAGCGCCTCGGCCTCACACGTGAGCGCGTGCGGCAGATCGAGCTCGAGTCCCTGCGCCGCCTCGCGAACCTCCGCGAGATGCAGCTCGTCGCCGCGAACTAGCCCGCCGCGGACCAGGGTCGGCTCAGGGTCATTCCGGATGGCCGCGCACGGCTCCCGTGGGCGACCCTGGAGCCATGAGCGAGAACATCGCCGAAGGATCCACGGTCAAGAGGCTCGAGCGGAGCCGCTCCGACCGCATGCTCGCCGGCGTTTGCGGTGGCCTGGCGCGCTACTTCGGAATCAACGCCGCCTTCTATCGCGTCGGCTTCGTCGTCCTGACGATCCTCGGCGGCGCGAGCATCCTCGTCTACATCGCCGCGGTGCTCGTCATTCCGGACGAGGGCAAGGAGGACTCCACCGCGGCGACGATTCTGCGCGAGCGGCGCGGCCGCCCGTGGCCCCTCGTCGGGCTCGGGCTCGTCACCGTCGCCGCCGTCGTCCTCCTCTCCCACATCACGTTCTGGCCGCACGGCGACGCCGCGTGGGTCCTGCTCCTCGTCGCGGGCGCCCTGATCCTCTGGGTCACGCACCACCGGCAGGAGCGCGACGCCGCGCCGGCCGCGACCGTGACGGACGAGACGCCCGCCCGCGCCGCGCAGGATGCGCGGGCGGTGCGCCGGCTCTTCAACGCCGTCGGCATCGGCTTCCTGTCGCTCCTCGCCCTCGTGCTGATCGCCGGCGCCGTGTTCGCGTCGATCTTCCACATCCGCGTCTGGGACGGCGTCGGGTCGCGCGACTACGTCGCGACGAACGTCTCCGACCTGCACGGCAGCTACACGCTCGGAGTCGGCCGGATGACTCTCGACCTCAGCCGGCTGAGCGTGCCGGTCGGCGAGACCGACGTACACGCGCGGGTCGACGCCGGACATCTCCTGGTGATCGTCCCGAAGAACGCGGCGCTGCGCGTGACTGCCGAGGCGGATGCCGGGCACGTCGAGCTCCTCGGCGCGACGGGCAACGGCCGCGACGTCGACCGGTCGGTCGCGCAGCCCGGCACGCGCGTCCTCGTCGTCGACGCACACGTCGGCGTCGGGTCCGTGCACATCGAGCGCGCCGTACGATGACGGTCGATGCCGCGGCAGCCGTACGCACCGAGTGATGACGGTCGCGTTCTCGCCGGGGTCTGCGCAGGCATCGCACAGACTCTCGGCGTCGACGCGACGCTCGTCCGGCTCGTGTTCGCGTTGCTCGCGCTCGCGGGCGGCGCTGGCATCGCTCTCTATCTGGCGCTCTGGGGCTACGGTCGCGACCGGCGTGCGTGGTGGGCCGTCCTGCTCGCGATCGTCGCCGCGTCGTTGCTCCTCACCGCACTCGGGCTCTCGCCCCGCGCCGTCGCCGGCGTCGCCTGCGTCGCGGTCGGCCTCGCACTCATCTGGCGCCGCGGCGGCCTGCGCGCCGACGCACCGGCGACGCCGATCGGCATCGCACTCGCAGCCCTCGGTGTCGTCCTCGTCCTCGCCGGAGGGAACCCCGGCGCGACCGCGCTCGGGCCGGGCGCAATCGCCGGCGCCCTGCTCATGGTGGCCGGGCCGTGGCTGTGGCGGCTCGCGGTCGAGCGGGACGCGGAGCGCGAGGCGCGGGTCCGGACCGAGGAGCGCGCCGAGGTCGCCGCGCGCGTGCACGACTCCGTCCTCCAGACGCTCGCGCTCATCCAGCGGCACGCGCAGGAGCCGCGCCGCGTAGCCTCGCTCGCGCGCAGGCAGGAGCGCGACCTGCGCGGCTGGCTCTACGGCGACCGGCCTCTCGGCGACCGGAGCTCGCTCGTCGCAGCGCTCTCCGCGGCGGCCGCCGACGTCGAGGAGCTGCACGGCGTGCGCGTCGAGATCGCGAGCTCCGGCGACTGCCCGTCCGACGACGCGCTCGTGCTTGCGGCGCGCGAGGCGATGACGAACGCGGCGAAGTTCGCCGCCACCGAGGAGATCGACGTCTATGCGGAGGTCGCCGACGACGCCGTCTCGGTCTTCGTCCGCGACCGCGGCGCCGGCTTCGACCGCGCCGCCGTGCCCGCTGACCGCCGCGGGCTCTCCGAGTCGATCGAGGGGCGTCTCGCCCGCGCAGGCGGACGGGCGACGATCGCCAGCGCACCCGGCGGAGGCACCGAGGTCGAGCTGAGGCTGCCGCGATGACGCGCGTCGTGCTCGTCGACGACCACGCGCTCTTCCTCGCGGGCGTCCGGGCGGAGCTCGGAGCTGCCGTCGACGTCGTCGGCGAGGCCGGAACCGTGCAGGACGCGGTGACGATCATCAAGGAGCTCGATCCCGACGTCGTGCTGCTCGACGTCCACCTTCCGGACGGGAGCGGCGACGCGATCATCACCGCGGTCGCGCCGGAGCGACCCGGCGTACGCTTCCTGGCGCTGTCGGTGTCGGACGCCGCCGAGGACGTCATCGCCGTCATTCGCGCCGGCGCCCGCGGCTACGTGACGAAGACGATCTCGGGCGCGGAGCTCGCATCGGCGATCGAGCGCGTCGCCGCCGGCGACGCGGTGTTCTCTCCACGGCTCGCCGGCTTCGTGCTCGACGCGTTCCGCGCCGGCGAGCGCGTCGGCGGCGACGCCGACCTCGACGAGCTCACGCCTCGCGAGCGCGAGGTGCTCCAGCTCATCGCGCGCGGCTACATGTACAAGGAGATCGCGGCGCGGCTCCATCTCTCGGTGAAGACCGTCGAGAGCCACGTGTCGAGCGTGCTCCGGAAGCTCCAGCTCTCGACGCGGCACGAACTCACGCGTTGGGCGAGCGAGCACCGGCTCGTCTGAGCCGGGCGCTACTCGTTGCTGAGATAGAGCTCGAGGTCCGGCGCGCCGATGCGCAGCTCGCGCAGCGCACGCGACTCGAGCTGGCGGACGCGCTCGCGCGTGACGCCCAGCTCGGTGCCGATCTCCTCGAGCGTCTTCGCCTGCTCGCCGTCGAGCCCGAACCGCAGCGCGAGGACGCGTCGCATCCGCGGGTTCAGCCGAGCGAGCGCGCGCTCGAGCTCGCCGCTGCGATGCTCCAGCGCCGTCCGCTCGTCCGGCTGCGCCGAGCTGACGTCCTCGATGAGGTCGGAGAAGAAGCTCTCGCCGTCGCCGACCGGCGTGTCGAGGCTCACCGGGTCGTCGACGAGGCCGAGGAGCTCGACGACCTTGTCCTCCTTCTCGCCGGTCTCGCGCGCGAGCTCGGCGGGCGTCGGCTCGCGGCTGAGCTTCTGCGCCAGCTGCCGGCGGACGCGCAGCAGCCGGCGGACGCGCTCGGCGACGTGCGTCGGGAGGCGGATCGTCCGGCCCTGGTCGGACAGGGCGCGCGTGACCGACTGGCGAATCCACCACGTGGCGTACGTCGAAAGCTTGTAGCCCATCCGGTAGTCGAACTTCTCGACCGCGCGGATGAGGCCGAGGTTGCCCTCCTGGATGAGGTCGAGGAGCGGCACGCCCGCCCGCGTGTAGTTCCGGGTAATGGACATGACGAGGCGGAGGTTCGCCTCGATGAGGCGCCGCTTCGCGCCCTCGTCTCCCTCGTCCTTCCGCCGGGCCAGCTCGCGCTCTTCCTCGCGGGTGAGGAGGCGGCCGTTGCCGATCGAGCGGACGTAGAGCTTCAGCGGGTCGTCGACGGCGCCGGCGTACTCCTCGACGAGGTCGAGGCTGGGCTCTACGACCAGAGGCTCCATCGGGGACCTATCGGCGTTGCCTCAAGGAGGCTTGAGCACGAGTCCGCCGAATGCTTCGCTACGGTAGGAGGGCAGCCCTCTGAATGTGCGGAATCGCCGGATACAGCCTCTCTTCTCGTAGCGCCGTCGACCGGACGCTCGCGGCGCAGGCTCTCCTGGCCGGGATCGCCGAGCGGGGCGCGGACGCCGTCGGGTACGCCCACCGCGGCCCCGGGTCGCCCTACCCGGTCGTGACGAAGCAGCGGACGCCCGCGAGCAAGCTCCTCGAGCGTATCGACGTCCCCCAGACGGCGACCGAGCTCCTCGTCCACGTCCGCGACTACACGAAGGGCCATCCCTCGATCGCCGCCAACAACCATCCGGTCCGCCACGGGCCGGTGGTCGGGATCCACAACGGGATCATCGTGAACGACGACGAGCTGCTCGCAGAGTTCTCGTGCGCGCGATCGGAGCCACGGATGACGGTCGACTCGGAGGCGATCTTCGCCCTCGCCGCCCACTCGGAGAACGAGCCGGCGGCGCTCGAGGCGCTCCTCGGCTCGATGGCGACCGCGTGGCTCGACGAGCGCGAGCCCGGAACGGTCTTCGCCGCCCGCGGCATCGGCCGGCCGCTGTGGCTCGGCTCCGGCAGGAACGAGCTCTTCTTCGCCTCCACCCGGGCCGCCCTCGAAGTGGTCGAGAAGTACGCGCACGTGAAGCTCCGCAAGCGGGAGCTCGCCGACGGGACGTTCCTCGTGCTCCGGAGCGCCAAGGTTGTTCGAACCGAGCGCTTCCGGCCGAACCCTCGGTACGAGGAGCCCGGCAAGCCGCTTCCCGCCGTGCGCGCGCCCGGCGAGGGAGCCTCCTGTCTCAAGCAGCTCGCGACGCTCGCCGCGGCCTAGTTGTAGTCACCGCTTCTTGAGGATCGTCCCGTCGCTCGCGACGCGAACGCCGCCGTCCTCGAGCAGCTCGCGGACGAGGAACTGGAACGTCGACCAGGCACCCCGGCGCGCGTCGAGCATCCGGTAGACCTGCCACTCGGTCAGGAGCGCGTCGTCCTCCCTCCGAGCCTCCGCCCAGTCGGCGAACTTCGGCAGCCGCCCCAGCTCGCGGGCGAGCTTTGCGCCCTGCTCGACGGCGCGCTCGAGCCGCTCCTCCCCCACCGGCATGTCGAACCCGGCCTCGCGGAGCGCATTCGCGAGCGAGCCGAACGTGTGCCAGTAGAGCGACTTCGACGGCAGCCGCCCCTTGTGCTCGTCGATGTCGCGGGCGGTCGGGGGCCGGCCGAGCTCGTCGCCGAGCTCACGGAGAAGGCCCAGGAGCTCGTCCCGGGTCGCGAAGCGGCGTGGGACGAGCCCGGCGGCCCGCTTCGCGGCGTTCCACGACCCGAAGTGCTCGATCACCGTCTGCGGATGGACCGTCGTCGCGCCGTCGCCGGCGAACTCGCGCATCGTCGGCGACTTCCCGAGCCGTTCGGCGCACGCCTGCAGCTCGGCGACGATCTGCGCGTCCGAGTAGCGCTTGCGGATGCCGGCCTGGAACTCGGCGAGCTTCTGCGGGTCGATGCCCGCCACTGCCTGGTAACGGGGCTTGCGGGGCAAGCCAATAATGGTAGATCAGGTTGGAGAAACGGCAAGTGAACCCGCGCAGCGGTACATTCGCCCGGATGCGCATGCCGCTCGTCGCCGAGATCGCCGCCGCCCGCGCCGTCGGCTCCCTCTCCCGCCTCGTCCGCGCCGGCGGAGGGACGACGGTGCCCGGAAAGCTCCTGTCGGTTCTCGATCCCGGGGCGGTCGACCGCCTCGCCGCCCGGCTGCCGGCGGGGACGGTCACGATCTCCGCCACGAACGGGAAGACGACGACCGCGGCGATGACGGCCGAGATCCTCCGCCCCCGCTTCCGCCTCGCCCACAACCGGTCGGGGGCGAACCTCCTGTCCGGGGTCGCCTCCACCCTCCTCGCCGCCGGCGACGCGGAGCTCGGCCTCCTCGAGGTGGACGAGGCGGCGCTCCCGGAGGTGATGCGCCGCGTCCGGCCGCGCGCGGCTCTGCTCGGGAACCTCTTCCGCGACCAGCTCGACCGCTACGGCGAGCTCGAGCTCGTGGCCGAGCGCTGGCGTGTGGCCACGGAGGAGCTCCCCGAGGCGACGATCGTCGTGGTGAACGGCGACGACCCCCAGGTCGGAGACCTTCGAGCCGAGATCACCTACGGCCTCGACGACCCCCGCGTCGCGCGGCCGGCGCTCCAGCACGCCGCCGACTCGAAGTACTGCCTCCGCTGCGGGACGCCCTACGACTACGCCGCGGCCTACGTCGGCCATCTCGGCGACTACCGCTGCCCGAAGTGCGGACATGCCCGGCCGCACCTCGACGTCGTCGCGCGCAACCTCGACCTCCACGGGCTCGAGCGCGTCGCCTTCGACCTCGCGCTCCCGGGGGAGACGCGACGGGTCGAGCTCGCGCTCCCCGGCCTCTACAACGTCTACAACGCCGTCGGCGCAGCGTCGCTCGCGCACGCGCTCGGCGCGACCCCGGACGAGATCGTCGCCGGGCTCGGGCGCTTCAGCGCCGCCTTCGGCCGCTTCGAGCGCATCGCCGCCGGCGACAAGACGATCCTGCTCCTCCTCGTGAAGAACCCCGCAGGGGCGAACGAGGCGATCCGGACGCTCGTCGACGGCGGGCCGCCGCGGCTGGCGGTCGTCGCCCTGAACGACGCGATCGCCGACGGGCGGGACGTCTCGTGGATCTGGGACGTCGACTTCGAGCCCCTGCTCGCCGGCGTCGACCGGATCGTCGCCACCGGCGGCCGCGCCGCCGAGCTCGCGCTCCGCTTCAAGTACGGCGGCCTCGCCGAGGACGCGATCGAGGTCGAGCCGAGCCTCGAGCGCGCGCTCGACCGCGGCCTCGAGCTCACCGAAGCGGGCGGCGAGCTCGTCGTCCTCCCCACGTACACCGCGATGCTCGCGCTCCAGCGCATCGTCGTCGCGCGCGGCCTCGCCCGCCCGTACTGGGAGCGCGCGGCGTGATCATTCGCGTCGCCCACCTCTATCCGGACTACCTCAACATCTACGCCGACCGCGGCAACATCGCCGTGCTCGCGCAGCGCGCTGCGTGGCGCGGGCACGAGCTCGACGTCGAGCCGGTCGGCATGCTCGACCCGATCGTTCCCGGCACACACGATCTGTACTACCTCGGCGGCGGCCAGGATCGCGAGCAGCTGCTCGTCGCGGACGACCTCGCCGGCAAGTCCGCGCCGCTGCACGAGGCGCACGCGCGCGGCGCCGCCTTCCTCGCCGTGTGCGGCGGATACCAGCTGCTCGGGCGCGGCTACCGCGGCTTCCACGGCGAGGACATGCCGGGCGTCGGGCTGCTGCCGATCGAGACGGTCGCCGGCGAACGGCGGATGATCGGGGACGTCCTGCTCGACACGGAGCTCGGCCCGATCGCGGGCTTCGAGAACCACGCCGGGCGCACGCGGCTCGACCCGGGCGCGCAGCCGCTCGGCCGGGTCGTCTCCGGCTTCGGCAACGACGGCGAGAGCGGCTTCGAGGGCTGCCGGCTCGGCCGCGCGATCGGCACGTACCTCCACGGGCCGCTGCTGCCGCGCAACCCCCGGCTCGCCGACTGGCTGCTCGCCCAGGCGCTCGCGCACCGCAGCGGCGGCGAGCCGCCCGAGCTCGCCCCGCTCGGCGACGAGCTCGAGGCGCAGGCGCATGCGATGTCGGCCTCCCGCGCGCGTGCGCGCGGCGGCCGAGGCTAGCTCCGCGCTGCGCGCAGGGCCTTCTCGACCGCGAGCTGCAGCGGCTCCGGCACCTTGCCGTTGCCCGTGTACCGCCGGTAGGCGCGGTGCGGCTTGCGCGTCCGGCCGCGCGCATGCACGCCCGATACCGCCTCGAAGTCCGGCGTGAGCACGACCGTTCGCCGCCGGCCGGCGACGTCGAGGATCTGGCGGTTGACCACGCGCTCCGACTCCACCGGCCGGTGCCCGGCCTCGGCGTCGCGGTCGTGCACGACGACGTACGGGATCTCGCACGCGTTGCAGATGCGCGCGAAGAGCGGCATGTTCCCCTTGCCGCCGCACTCGAGCACGATGATGCCCTCCTTGTCGGCCTCGACGCCGAGAGCCTCGAAGAGGAGCGGGAACGTGAGCTTCTCCGTGCGGCCCTCGACGAGAAGCGCGGCCCGCGCGAGGAAGAGCTCGGCGCGGTCGCCGTCGAACTCCGAGAGCGCGCGAAACGACTCGGCTTCCGGGAGCGGCTGCGGCTGGTGCATCGTCGTCCCGAGGTCGGCGGTGTGCCGGACGAGCGCGAGCTCCTCGAGCCGGTCGACGCGGAGGAACACCGGCGCGTGCGTCGAGTAGAGGATCTGGTTGCCGCGCTGCGCGAGCCCGCGCAGCACGCGGTAGAGATGCCGCTGCGCATGCGGGCTCAGGTAGAGCTCCGGCTCCTCGATGAGCAGGACGAAGCGGCGCAGGCCGGAGGCGAGCACCCGTTCCATCCCGCGGACGAGCAACAGTCCGCCGTCGGCGGCAGACCAGTGATGGTCCGGCAGCGGCGGGCGCACGAGCGCGGCGACGTCGGCCGCGCCCGCTCCCGTCGCGGGCGCGACGAGCGTGCGCGAGCGGAGGTTCGCCGGCAGGAAGAGCACCGGCGGTGCGCCGGCGCGGTTGAGATTGAGCGTGTCGGGTGGGCGCGCGTCGAGGAAGATCGAGCCGCCTCGCTCGAGCTTCGCCTCGAGGTGGATGCGGCCGTCCGACGCCTCACGCGAGACGTCGTCGATCGTCGGCGGCGGCGCGGCTGCCTCGAGCAGCGTCCAGATGGCGGTGAGGACGGTCGACTTCCCGCTCGACGCCTCGCCGACGAGCGCGCAGACCGAGCCGGGCGCGAACTCGAGCTCGCGCGCCGCGCGATATCCCTGGATCGATACCCGGACTAAGGCGCCCACAGCGAACCGAGGTACGCAGCCGGGTCGCCGGGCTGCCACCGGCGCAGGAAGCGCTGGATCGGCGGGTGGAGCACGATGTCGTCGAGGTCGGTCGTGTCGAAGAGCCGGTGGCCGCGGACGGCCGCGTCCTGGGAGGTGACCGCCTCGAGCGAACGCCCGGAGAGGTCGGCGGCGAAGATGATGTGGACGACGTGCTTCGCGCCGAAACCTCGCTGCGGCGAGATGGAGTCGACGAGCGCCACCGGCCCCTCGAGCGGCAGCTTGTCGATGATCCCGACCTCCTCGAGCAGCTCGCGGTGGAGCGCGGCGAGGAGGTTCTCGCCGGAATTCACGCCGCCGCCCGGGAGCAGCCAGTACTCGCCGCGGCCGGGCTTCTCGTGGCGGCAGAGCAGCACGCGGTCCTCCCAGCGGAGCACCGCCGAGACGCGGATGCGGGGCTCCATCACAGCGACGACGAGCCGAAGCCGCGAACGCCGCGTTCGCTCTCCGGCAGCTCCTCCACCTCGACGGGCTCGACGCTCGCGACGGGCACGACCGTGAGCTGAGCGATCCGCATGCCCGGCTCGACGACGAACGTCTCGCGCGCGTCGGTGTTCAGGAGGATGACGCGCAGCTCGCCGCGGTAGCCCGAGTCGACGAGCCCCGGTGTGTTCACGATCGTGATCCCGTGCCGGGCGGCGAGGCCCGAGCGCGGCTGCACGAAGCCCGCGTACCCGCCGGGGATCGCGACCGCGAGCCCGGTGCCGACCATCGCTCTCTCTCCCGGCTCGAGCACGACGCGCTCACAGGCGGTGAGGTCGAGGCCGGCGTCGCCGTCGTACGCGCGGGCGGGCACGACCGCGTCGTCGCGCAGCTTCCTGAAGGACAGCTCCACGCCTAAGAACCGGCGACGAGGTAGCGGGCGAACCGGCGGATCTCGCGGCGCGGGAGCCGGGCGAGGACGAGCACGCCTTCGTTCGTGTCCTCGCGCTCCTCGATGGGAGCCCCGAGCGCGTACAGCTCGTTGAGCTTGCCGCCCTCCTGGTACGGAAGGAGCAGCCGCACCGACTCGAACCGCTCCGAGAAGCGGTCGGCGATCCGCGTGCGCAGCTCGTCGAGCCCTTCGCCCGTGAGCGCAGACACTTGCGGCGCGCCGGGGTAGCGGTTCGCAAGCGCACGCCGCGTCGGTTCGTCGACCGCGTCGATCTTGTTGACGACGAGCTCGAGCGGCAGATCGTCCGCCCCGATCTCGCGGAGGACGCCGTCGACGGCCGCGATCATCTCCACGAGCCGCTCCGGGGACGTCGACGCATCGACGACGTGGAGCACGAGGTCGGCGACGAGTGTCTCCTCGAGCGTCGCCGCGAAGCCCTCGACGAGCTGGTGCGGCAGCCGGCTGACGAAGCCCACCGTGTCGGTCACGAGGTACTTCCGGCCCTCGTGCTCGAAGCCGCGCGTCGTCGGATCGAGTGTCTCGAACAGCCGGTTGCGCACCGAGACCTCGGCGTCGGTGAGCGCGTTCAGCAGCGTCGACTTGCCGACGTTCGTGTAGCCGGCGAGCGCGACCGTCGGCGTCTGCGTCCGGCGGCGCTCCTTCCGGCGCACGTCGCGCTGCTTCGAGAGCTCCTCGAGCCGTTCCTTCAGAAGCGACACGCGCCGCCGCGCCATCCGCCGGTCGGACTCGAGCTGCGACTCGCCGGGGCCTCTCGTGCCGACGCCGCCGCCGAGGCGCTCGAGGTGCTTCCACATGCCGCGCATGCGCGGAAGGTTGTACTCGAGCTGCGCCAGCTCGACCTGGAGCTTCCCCTCGGCCGTGACGGCGTGCTGGGCGAAGATGTCGAGGATGAGCTGGGTCCGGTCGACGACGCGGGCCTCGAGCATGTTCTCGAGCAGCCGCTGCTGCGACGGCGAGAGCTCGTCGTCGACGAGGAGCACTTCGGCCTTCCGGCCGCCGTACTCCTGCTTGAGCTCGTCGAGCTTTCCCTTGCCGACGTAGCTGCGCGGATCGGGCTGCGCGCGGTGCTGGAGCACGCGCGCCACGGGCTCGACGCCCGCGGTCCGGGCGAGCTCCTCGAACTCCCCCAGCTCGTCGTCGGCATCGACCGCCTGCGCGAGCACCGCGAGGACGAGCCCGCGCTCGGGCTCGCGGCCCGGCGTCGGATCGGGCTGTCGTTCTGCCACCGCACGTCATTATGACCTCTGCCGTGTCGACTCCCGATCTCGCCGCCCGAACGCTCCAGGTCGTCGATGTGCGCTCGGAGAGCTACGCCGAGGGCGAGCTCGTCGCGCTCGTCCGCGACCTCATGCCCGGGAAGGCGGTCTACGACGACGGCGAGGCGCTGCTCTACGGCGACGGGCCGGTGGTGCTCGCCGGCCACCTCGACACGGTTCCCGCGCAGGACAACCTCCCCGGCCGGATCGAGAGCGGCGCAGTCCACGGTTTGGGCGCGAGCGACATGAAGGCGGGCATCGCGGTGATGATCGAGCTCGCGCGCGCCGGCGTGCCCGCGCGCTATCTCTTCTTCACGCGGGAGGAGGTCCCGGTCGTCGAAAGCCCGCTGCCGGCGCTCTTCGCCACCGGCCTCCTCGCGGACACCGAGTGCGCGGTCGTGCTCGAGCCCACCGACAACGAGATCCACGCCGGGTGCCTCGGCAACCTGCAGGCGCGCGTGACGTTCCACGGCGAGAGCGCGCACTCGGCGCGCCCGTGGACCGGCGTGAACGCGATCGACGAGCTCGTGCGCGGCCTGCAGACGCTCGCGGCCCACGAGCCGGAGGACGTCGAGATCGACGGCCTCGTCTACCGCGAGGTGGTGAGCGCGGTCCGGCTCGAGGCGGGCATCGCGGCGAACGTCATCCCTGCGACGGCGACCGCCGAGCTGAACATGCGGTTCGTCCGGGACGGTGCAGAGGCGCGGCTCCGCGCGCTCGTGCCGGCCGGCGAGCTCGCGGTCCTGAGCAACTCCCCGTCCGCGCCGCCGGCGCTCGACAACCCGCGCATCGCGCGTCTGCGCGAGATCGTCCCGGTCGTGAAGCCGAAGCAGGCGTGGACGCCGGTTGCCCAGTTCGCCGAGCAGGGGATCGACGCCGTCAACTTCGGGCCGGGCGCGACGGCGTACGCGCACCGGCAGGACGAGCAGGTGCCGATCGCGAACCTCGAACGCGCGTACGACGTGCTGCGAGAATTGCTCTCGTGATCAACCCGACGCTCGCGGAGATGGCGACGTACCCGTTCGTCCGCCTCGAGGAGGCCCGCCGGCGCCTCCTCGCCGACGGCGTCGACGTCATCGACTTCGGAAAGGGCGATCCGAACGAGCCGACCGACCCCATGATCCGGCAGGCGCTCGTCGACGCGCTGCCGGAGCGCTCGCCGTATCCGCTCGCACAGGGACTGCCGGAACTGCGCGAGGCCGTTGCCGGCTGGTGCAGGCGCCGCTTCGGCGTCGACCTCGACCCGGACCGGGAGATCGTGCCGACGTACGGGTCGAAGGAGGCGATCTTCTCGCTCGCGCAGGTGCTCGACACCGCCGGGCGCACGGTCGTCTTCGGAGAGCCGGCGTATCCCGTGTACGAACGGGGCGCGCTCTTCGCCGGCGCGCGCGTGCACACACTGCCGTTGCGCCGCGAGAACGGCTTTCTCCCCGACGTCGAGTCCATTCCGGACGACACCGCCCTCGTGTGGGTGAACTACCCGCACAATCCCACCGGCGCGGTCGCGCCGCTCGAGTTCTACGCCCGGCTGGCGGAAGCCGCCGCGGAGCGCGACTTCGTCATCGGGTCGGACGAGGCGTACACGGAGCTCTGGTTCGACCAGTCCCCGCCGTCGATGCTGCAGATCGCCGACCGTTCTCGCGTCGTCGTCTTCCAGACGTTGAGCAAGCGCTCGTCGATGACGGGCTACCGCTCCGGCTTCGTGGCCGCTCCGCCGGAGGTCGTCGCGGCGTTGAAGTCGTACCGCCCGACGGTCGGGACGGCTCCGCAGGAGTTCGTGCAGCGCGCGTCCGTGGTCGCCTGGAACGACGAGCGGCACGTCGACGAGACGCGGGCCCGCTATCGCGCGAAGCGCGACGTCCTCATCCCCGCCATCGAGGCGAAGGGCTGGGAGATCGTCGCGAGCGAGGCGACGATGTACCTCTGGGTGGTCGGCCCCGACCCCGACGCCCTGCTCGAGCGCGGTGTCATCGTCTCTCCGGGCGAGATGTTCGGGCCGAGCGGCGCCGGCTACGTCCGGTTCGCCCTCGTCCCCACGCTCGACGAGTGCAGGCGCGCAGCGGCGATACTCGCGGACCTGTGACGACCGAAGAGACCATTGCCGCCCTCGACCGGGGCGAGATCCGTGTCGCCGAGAAGGTCGACGGCGAGTGGCGCGTGAACGAGGACGCGAAGGCGGCGATCCTCGACTACTTCCGGCTGCGCAAAGTCGAGCCGATCGACGTCGGCCCGTACGAGTACATGGACAAGATCCCGCTCAAGCGCAACTACGCCGAGGCGGGCGTCCGCGTCGTCCCGCCGGCCACTGCCCGCTACGGCTCGTTCCTCTCGCCCGGCGTCGTGATGATGCCGAGCTACGTGAACATCGGGGCCTGGGTCGGGCCGAACACGATGATCGACACGTGGGCGACGGTCGGCTCGTGCGCGCAGATCGGCGCCGATGTCCATCTCGCCGGCGGCGTCGGCGTCGGCGGCGTGCTCGAGCCGGTGCAGGCGCGACCGGTCATCGTCGAGGACGGCGCCTTCATCGGCTCGCGCTGCATCCTCACCGAAGGCGTCCTCATCGGCGAGCGCGCGGTGCTGGCGCCGAACGTCTCCCTCACAGGCTCGGTCCCGGTCATCGACGTCACCGGGGCGGAGCCGATCGAGCATCGCGGCTACGTGCCTCCGTACTCCGTCGTCGTGCCGGGAACGCGCCCCAAGGACTTCCCCGCCGGGACGTACCAGCTCGGCTGCGCACTCATCATCGGCCGTCGCAGCGAGCAGACGGACATGAAGACGTCGCTCAACGACGTGCTGCGCGAGTATCAGATCGGCTGAGCCGGTCCGGTGAGCGTCGCGCGTCCTTCCTCGAGCCGGACGCGCAGGTCGCCGCCGGGGAAGTGCACGACCACCTCGCCGTCGTCGTGTGTTGCGGCCGCGACCGCGACCGCGCTCGAGCCGGAGGCCGTCGTCTCCCCCACGCCGCGCTCCCACACGCGCGCGGTCACCACTCCGGGTGCGTCGACGTGCACGACCTGCACGTTCGTGCGGTTCGGGAAGCGCGGATGGGTCTCGAGCAGCGGTCCGATCAAGAGGATGTCGTCCGGGTCGCCGGCGACGACCGCGTGCGGGTTGCCGACGTCGACGACGGTGACCTGGAGGCCTGCGATGCGCTCGCGCGCGACCACCTTCACCTCGCCGATCTCCGACTCGTACCCGTCGCCGACGCGGCGGACGGGGACGACGCGCGGGCCGACGCGCACGCGTGCCACGTCGTGCCCCGTCCGCTCCATGAGCCAGGCGCCTGCGATGCGCGTGCCGTTGCCGGACATCTCCGCATACGAACCGTCGGGATTCACGATCAAGATCTCGACGTCGTCGCCGTCGACGGAGACGACCTCGACGGCGCCGTCGGAGCCCTCCTCCATCTCGTACTCGCCCTCAGCGACGAGGTAGACGTTCCCGTGAGCGTGCCAGCGCGACGATGTCATCGGCGATCTCGCCCGGTGGGCGGTCGGCATCGACGATAACGATGCCGGGTATCCGCCGCATCCACTTGCGCTGGTACGCCGCATACCGGCGCGTGCGCACGACGAGCGCGGCGATCGCCTCGTCGCGCGGGAGCGTCGCCACCTCGTCGAGGCCGAGGGCCTGCCGGGCGGTGACCGAGATGGGCCCGGCGAGCGCCTGCCGCACCTCCTCCTCGACGCCGGCGTCGAACATCGCCCGCGTGCGCTCGTCGATCCGCCGCTCGAGGGCGTCCCTCGGCACGTCGAGCCCGACGACGACCGTCGGGTGCCGTGTCCCGCCTGCCCAGAGGCGGTCCTCGGCCGGCGCGAGCGACGAGCCCGCCTCGGCGAGCTCGAGCGCGCGAACGACCCGCCGGCGGTCGTTCGGGTGTACCGCAGCTGCTGCGGCCGGGTCCATTCCGGCCAGGCGATCGTGGGCCGCCTGGGGGCCCTCCTCGTCGTAGAGGCGCTCCCACCGGCCGCGGGCGCCCTCCGCGGGAGCCGGCGGAAGCGAGAGCTCGGCGAGCGCAGCCCGCAGATAGAGGCCGGTGCCGCCGACGACGACGGGTGTCAGGCCGGCCGCAAGCGCCCCGTCGATCGCCGCGTGGGCGAGCGGCGCGTACTCGCCGACCGACGCCTCCTTGTCGAGGGGCCAGATCCCCACCAGCCGAGTCGGCTCGCTAGGCTGGTTGGTCAGGATCGGCAGTCCCCGGTAGACCTGCAGGGCGTCCGAGGAGATCAGCTCGGCAGGGATACGACCCGCGACCTCCGCGGCCACCCTCGATTTGGTGCTCGCGGTAGGACCGAAGATGCCGATTACCGTCACCAGAGGATTCTCCCCTGCGTTACTTCCACATCGAACCGAAGAGCCATCTCCACCGCACGCGGGCCGAATCGCTCGTCTTCCTGATCGCGGCCTCGCTCCTGGCGCTCGCGACCCTCTTCGCCCTCAGCGAAGTGGCCGGGGTCGAGACCGTCTGGGCCCGCCTCCAGGGGGTGCACCCGATCTGGTTCCTCGCCGCGTTCGGTGCGGAGATCGTCGCCTATCTCGGGTACATGCTCGGCTATCGCGAGGTCTCCCGCGTCGACGAGGGCCCGAAGATGGCCAACCGTCGCACGGCGGCGGCTGTCGCCGCCGGCTTCGGCCCTTTCGTCACGCAGGGCGGGTTCGCCATCGACTTGCACGCCTTCAAGATGACGGGCATCTCCGACCGCGAGGCGCGCGTGCGTGTCCTCGGTCTCGGCGCCCTCGAATACGCGCTCCTCGCGCCCGCTGCGTGTATCGCCTCCATCCAGCTCCTCGCAAGCGGCGCGCGCACCCCCATGGGGCTCACGCTTCCGTGGGCGGTCGCAGTCCCGATCGGCTTCGTCGCCGCGTTGTGGGCGGTCGGGCACCGGCAGCACTTCCTCCACAAGGGTTGGGTCAACGACGCGATCGCGCAGGCGCTCGAGTCGATCTACGTCATTCGCTGCCTCTTCGTCCGGCGGCACGTCGCGGGGCCGGCCGGCGCGGCCGTGTACTGGTTCGGCGAGATCGTCTGCCTCTGGGCCTGCCTGCACGCATTCGGACACGGCGCCCCCAACGTCGCGCTCCTGTTGATCGCCTACGCGACCGGCTACGCGCTCACCCGGCGCACGCTGCCGCTCGGCGGCGCGGGCGCGGTCGAGGCCCTGCTCCCGTTCGCGCTCTACTGGACGGGCGTCCCGCTCGCCGCCGCGATCCTCGCCGTCTTCACGTACCGCGTCTTCAACTTCTGGCTGCCTGTCGTGCCGGCAGTGGTCGGAATCCGCAGCCTGCGCGCCGCGGAAGCCTAGACCGCAACCGCCGCCACCTGCGCGCCCGCGAGCGTCGTCGACGTGGCGCGTTCGATCGTGACGTCGACGAGGTCGCCGGGGTGTGCGTCGCCGACGAAGTTCACGGTCGTGTTCCGGCGCGTGCGTCCGCGGAGGAGGCTCGGATCGGTTCTGCTCGTTCCCTCCACGAGGACCTGCTCGACGCGGCCGACGCGCGCGTGGTTCCGGTCCGCCGCGACCCGCTGCACCACCTCGACGAGCCGCTCGATGCGGTCGCGCTTCACGTCGTCTGCGACCTGGTCCGGCATCGCAGCCGCCTCCGTGCCCGCGCGCGGCGAGTAGACGAAGGTGAACGCTGCGTCGAAGCCGACCTGCTCGACCGCTTCCAGCGTCTCCCGGAACTCCTCCTCCGTCTCGCCGGGGAAGCCGACGATGATGTCCGTCGTCAGTGCGAGATCGGGGATGGCGCCACGCATCTCGTCCACCAGCCTCAGGTAGCGCTCACGCGAATACGTGCGCCGCATCGCCTTCAGCACACGGGTCGATCCCGACTGCAGCGGCAGATGCGCATGCTCGCACACGGCTGCGCACTCGGCCATCGCCTCGATGACGTTCGCGCGGAAGTCTTTCGGGTGCGGACTCGTGAAGCGGATGCGCTCGACGCCGTCGATCGCGTCGACGGCGCGGAGCAGCTGCGCGAAGTCGGTGTCGAGGTCGCGGCCGTACGAGTTCACGTTCTGCCCGAGCAGCGTCACCTCGCGGACGCCTTCCGCCGCGAGCTGCGCGATCTCGGCGAGTATCTCGCCGGGTCGGCGCGACACCTCGCGGCCGCGAACCGCGGGGACGATGCAGTACGAGCACACCGAGTTGCAGCCCATCGAGATCTGCACCCACGCCTGAAAGCTCCGCTCGCGATGCTTCGGCAGCGTCGCCGCGAAGACGCGCTCGTCGCCCGTCCCCCACGCCCCGCGGCCGACGCCGGTGCCGCCGGCGCCGAGCCACTCGCCGAGGTGCCCGATCGTTCCCGGTCCGAACGCGACGTCGACCTGCGGGTAGAGCGTGAAGATCCGGTCGCGCTGCGCCTCCGCGTAGCAGCCTCCCACCGCGATGACGAGGTCCGGGTTGACGCGCTTGCGCGCGCCGGCGTCGCCGAGATAGGCCGCGAGCTTCGTGTCCGGCTTCTCCCGGATCGTGCAGGTGTTGAAGACGACCACGTCCGCCTCGTCCTGGCTGCGAGCCTCGCCGAGGCCGAGCTCCTCGAGCATCCCCTTGATTCGCTCCGAGTCGTGCGCGTTCATCTGGCAGCCGAACGTCGTGACGGCGTACGTGCGCATCGACGTAGGGTACCGGCGCGTTCGTTACCCTTCTCAGATGCTGATCGTCGCGGCATCCGTTCTCCTCGCCCTGCACATCGGCCCCCGCCCGTGGCTTCTCGCCCTTCTCGCCGTCGCGATCCTCGTCGAGCTGGTCGAGAAGGGCTTCCTCTTCTGGTACACGCGGCGGATGCCGATCGCCGTCGGGCCCGAGGCGATGATCGGGCGTCCCGTCACGGTTGTCGCCGCATGCCGACCCGCCGGGCGCGTGCGGCTTGGAGGCGAGTCGTGGAAGGCGCAGTGTGCCGAAGGCGCCGGAGTCGGAGAGCGCCTCGTCATCGACTCGGTCGAGAACCTCTCGCTCGTCGTCAGCCGGCCGAGCGCCTAGATCTTGGCGTCGACGCCATCGCCGATCCTGACCGAAGGGCTGCGGAAGGTGTACAGCAGCCGCGGCGACACCGTCGTCGCCGTCGACGGCATCGACCTCGAGATCCGGAGCGGCGAGTTCTTCGGGCTCCTCGGGCCGAACGGCGCGGGCAAGTCGACGACGATCGGGATGCTGACCACGACCGTGTCCCCGACAGGTGGTCGCGCGGTGATCGCCGGGATGGACGTTCGATCCCACGCCGCGGCAGTGAAGCGGCGAATCGGCGTCGTGTCGCAGTCGAACACGCTCGATCGCTCGCTCACGGTGTGGGAGAACCTCTACTACCACGGACGGTTCTTCGGCGTCTCCCGGCGACGTTCTCGCGCGCGCGCGACCGAGCTCCTCGAGCAGTTCCAGCTCTCGGAGCGCGCCTCCGCGATGGTGTACCACCTCTCCGGCGGTCTCGCGCAGCGGTTGATGATCGCGCGCGCGCTCGTGCACGAGCCCGAGGTTCTCTTCCTCGACGAGCCGACGTCCGGCATCGACCCGCAGACGCGGATCAACCTGTGGGGCATCCTCACCGACCTGCATCGCGCGGGACAGACGACGCTCCTGACGACGCACTACATGGAGGAGGCCGACACGCTCTGCGAGCGGATCGCGATCCTCGACAACGGGAAGGTGCTCGCCCTCGGCAGCCCGCAGGAGCTGAAGCGGAGTCTCGGCGCCGACACGGTCATCGGCCTGACGATCGACGGCGATCCGTCGGCGCTCGTCGCGGAGGCCGAGGCGATCGAAGGCGTGCGCGCAGTCGAGCGTGACGGCAGCGTCCTCCACGTCTTCGCCACGCGCTCGGAGGGCGTGCTCTCGAAGCTCGTCGTCGCGGCGACCGGGATGGGCCTGCACGTCGCCGACGCCTCCAGCCATCCGCCCAGCCTCGAGACCGTCTTCCTCACGCTCACCGGACGGGAGTACCGCGAGTGAGGGCCCAGGCCGAGACGTTCGTCGCCATGCTCGCCCGGGACGTGCGCGTCCTTCGCCGCCAGCTCGGCCAGTTCGTCGTCCGCACGATCATGCAGCCGCTGCTCTTCGTGTTCGTCTTCGCGTACGTCTTCCCGAAGATCGGGCAAGGCTTCCAGGGCGGGTCCGGCGGCGTCTCGTTCACGACCGTCCTCGTCCCCGGCCTCATCGCGGTGGCGATCAACTTCCAGGGCATCCAGGCGGTCGCGCTTCCACTCGTGCAGGAGTTCAGCTTCAGCAAGGAGATCGAGGACCGCGTCCTCGCGCCCGTGCCCGTCTGGATGGTCGGGCTCGAGAAGATCGCAGCCGGCGCCGTGCAGTCGCTGCTCGCGGCCGGGGTGGTCTTCCCGATCGTGTATCTCGTGCACGCACGCGGCGCCGCGCCCAGCGTGCACATCCACGACGTCCCGCTCTTCGTCGCGGCTCTCATCTTCGCCTGCTTGCTCGCCGCAGCGCTCGGGCTCTTCATCGGGACGGTGATCGACCCGCGGAAGATCACGCTCCTCTTCGCGGTCGTCGTGATCCCGCTGACCTTCCTCGGCTGCGTCTACTACCCGTGGGCGAGGCTCACGCCGATTCTGTGGCTCAAGTACTTCGTGCTGCTCAATCCGCTCGTCTACATGACCGAGGGGCTGCGCGCGTCGCTCACGCCCGAGCTGCCGCACATGCCGGTGTGGGCGTTCATGCTCGCGCTCGTCGGCGGCTCCATCGGGCTCACGATCGTCTCCCTGCGCACGTTCACGCGCCGGGTCGTGACCTGAAGTCAGGCTTTACGTACACATTGCACCCTGCGCGTTAGAGGTTCGGACGCCGCGGGTACCCGAAGACTGGCAAATGCCGCTGGTCAGCGCTGCCATCATCACGCACAATCGGGCGCACTATCTGCGCGATGCGATCGACGAGCGTCCTCGGGACAGACGATGCGCGACTTCGAGCTCATCGTCGTCGACGACGGCTCGACCGACACGACGCCGGACGGCGTCGCGCCGTACCTCGACCGTATCCGCTACGTGCGCCAGGAGAACCGCGGCAAGGCAGCCGCGCGCAACGCTGCCGTGCAGCTCGCGGAAGGAGAGTTCATCGCCTTCTGCGACTCCGACGATGTGTGGATGCCGGACCGGCTCGAGCGGCAGCTCGAACGAGCTTCGAGCGACCGGCCGGACATCGGCATGGTGCACGGGCAGGTGGAGCTCGTCGATGCCGGTCTGCGCCTGCTGCCGGAGCAGAACGCCGCGCACCGAGAGCTCTTCACCGCCGCGCACAAGAACGGTGCAACGTACGCGTCGTATGCGTTCAACTGCCGGTGCATGAGCTCGACGATCCTCGTGCGGCGCGAGGTGTTCGAGACCGTCGGGCTGTACGACTGCGACCTGGCGATCGAGGACTACGACTTCTACCTCCGCCTGCTCCTCGAGTTCGACCTCCGCTTCATCGACGGGCCGCCGCTTCGCGATCTACCGCGTCCACTCTGGACAAGACCTTGACGGACGAGGGCTGAGCTCGGGGCAGATCCAGACGGCGGAGAAGCACCTCGCGCTCCTCGACGGTCGCGACGACATTGCCCGACGCCCGACTCGCGCGCCGGAACTTCCACCTCGAGATCGCGCAGCACGTGGCGCGTCCTCGGCGACCGGCGGAAGGCTCGCACGTCCGCTCTCCGGGCGCTCCGCCTCGGCGCGAGGCAGGCGCTCCGGCTCGCCCTGTAGCGCCCGCTTGCTAACAGAACCGTGACGGATTCTGGTTAGCGTGTCTCCGCATGCCCAGGGGGATCGGAGGAGCGGCCCTGGCGGCCGCGCTGTGCGTGGCGGCGTCAGCGGCCGGACTGCTCGCCGGCGCCGCCGATGCGGGCACCGCGGCGCGGTGTCCGTGGATGAGCCCGACGATGCGGCCGAACATACGGGCCGCACGGCTCCTCGCGGCCATGAGCCTGGACGACAAGCTCGCGCTCCTCACCGGCGTCGATCCGACGGCCGCGCTCAACGTGACGGACGGCGGGCCGGTCTACGTCGGGTACGTGCCCGGCAATCCCCGCCTGTGCATCCCCGCGCTCACGTTCGACGACGGGCCGTCAGGCATCGGCAACGGCCAGCTCGGGACGACTGCCTTCCCGGTGCCGATCGCCCAGGCCGCGACCTGGGATCCCGAGCTCGAGCGCAGCTTCGGCCGGGCGCTCGGCCTCGAGGCCTGGCAGAAGGGCACGGACGTCGTCCTCGGTCCCGAACGTCAACATCGCCCGCGTTCCCGAGAACGGTCGCAACTTCGAGGCGTTCGGCGAGGACCCGTTCCTCAGCGGTCAGACGGCGGCGGCCGCGATCGAGGGTATCCAGTCGAGAACCCGGTGATTGCGACGGTCAAGCACTTCGCGGTGAACAGCCAGGAGACGAACCGCTACTACGTGTCGTCGAACGTCGACGACCGAACGCTGCACGAGATCTACCTGCCGCCGTTCCAGACGGCGGTCGACGCCGGCGTGGGCGCGGTCATGTGCGCCTACGGGCTCGTGAACGGAGTGTTCTACTGCCAGGACAGCCGCCCTGCTCAAGACCGTGCTGCGAGGAGGAGTTCGGCTTCCGCGGGCTCGTCGTGTCGGACTGGGGCGCGACGTGGTCGACCGTGCGGATCCGCGAGACGGCGGCCTCGACGTCGAGATGCCCGGCGGCAAGTTCTTCGGTCCGCTGCTCGCGGACGCGGTCGCGTCGGGCGCGGTCACGAGCGAAGACGATCGACAAGATGGCCCAGCAGATCGTCGTGACGATGTTCAGGCTGGGCATCTTCGACCACCCGCCGCCGCCGCGTTCGAGCGTGTACCTCGCCACGGTGTCGACGCCCGCCGATCAGCGCTCGCGCTCCAGCTCGCCGAGGAGAGCACGGTGCTCCTGAAGAACACGCCGGGAACGTTGCCGCTCCGGCTGGGACGCGGCAAGACGATCGCGGTCATCGGCACGCCGGCCGGCTTCGGCCCGATGACGTATGCGAGCGGCGGCGGCAGCTCGTTTGTCGCCGGCCGAGCGTCGTCACGCCGCTGCAGGCGCTCACGGCCAGAGCCGCGAAAGGCGGGAGACAGCGGTCGTCTCGGCCGACGGTAGCGATCCCGGTGCGGCCGCCCGCTCTGGCCGGCAGCGCGGCGGTCGCCGTCGTCTTCGCGTACGACCAGGAGCGCGAGGGCGAGGATCGCTCCGACCTCGAGCTTCCCGCGAACCAGGACCAGCTCATCACGCAGGTCGCGCAGGCGAACCCGCACACGATCGTCGTGCTCGACACCGGCGGCCCCGTGCTCATGCCATGGCTCGACCAGGTCGCGGCCGTCACGGAGGCGTGGTATCCCGGCCAGCGCGACGGCGACGCGATCGCCGCCATCCTCTTCGGCGACGCCGAGCCGGGCGGCCGGCTGCCGCAGACGTTTCCGAGCAGCGACACCGCCGTGCCGGCGTCCACCCCCGACCAGTGGCCCGGATCGAGCGCGACGGGCAGGACGCCGCCTTCAGCGAGGGCCTCGACGTCGGCTACCGCTGGTACGACGTGAACAAGGTGGAGCCGCTCTTCCCGTTCGGCTACGGCCTGTCGTACACGACGTTCTCGTACAGCCATCTCCACGTGCATCGCATCGGAAGCGCGCTTCTCCGTCTCGTTCACCGTGAAGAACGTCGGCGCCCGGGCCGGCTCCGACGTTCCGCAGCTCTACATCGACGACCCCGCCGGCGCCGGCGAGCCGCCGAAGCAGCTGAAGGGGTACCAGCGGGTGTTTCTCCGCCCGAAGCAGAGCGTCGTCGTGACACTCGCGCTCACATCGCGCTCGTTCGCGCAGTGGAACACCACGTCGAGGAGCTGGGCGGTGACGCCCGGCCTCTATCGGCTGCTCGTGGGCGCCTCGTCGAGCGACATCCGCCTCCGCGGGTTCGTCCGGCAGCCCTAGGCGACGTCTGCGCCTTCGCGCTCCGGGCCGCCGACGCCCAGGACCGGATCGGCGCCGTTCCCGCCGGACACGCGGTTGCGCGCGACGTCGACCGCGCGGCTCTCCCGGATGACGGTCACCTTCACCTGTCCCGGATACTCGAGCTGGTCCTCGATCTCGCGCGCGATCTCGTGCGACAGGAGCGCCGCCTCGTCGTCGGTCACCTCGCCGGGCGCGACGATGACGCGTATCTCGCGGCCCGCCTGGAGCGCGTACACCTTCTCGACTCCGGGCTTCGCCGCCGCGAGCTCCTCGAGCGACTCGAGCCGCTTGATGTAGTGCTCGAGGCTCTCGCCGCGCGCGCCCGGCCGCGACGCGGAGATCGCGTCCGCGGCGATGACTAGCACTGCCTCCACGGTCTGCGGCTGCACCTCGTAGTGGTGCGCCTCGATCGCGTGCACGACGCCCTGCGACTCCCCGTACCGGCGCGCGAGCTGCGCCGAGATGAGCGCGTGCGAGCCCTCGATCTCGTGCGTCATCGCCTTGCCGAGATCGTGGAGCATCGCCGCGCGCTTCGCGGTCCGCACGCTGGCGCCGAGCTCGGTGGCCATGATCCCCACGAGGTGCACGACCTCGAGCGTGTGCCGCAGGACGTTCTGGCCGTAGCTCGTGCGGAACCGCAGCCGTCCGAGGATGTTCTGCAGCTCCTCGTGGAACGGCCCGCAGTTCGCCTCGAACACAGCTTGCTCGCCGGCCTGCCGCACGATCTCCTCGAGCTCCGCCTTCGACTGGTAGTACGTCTCCTCGATTCGCGCCGGGTGGATGCGGCCGTCCTCGATGAGCTTCGTGAGCGTCAGCCGCGCCACCTCGCGCCGGATCCCGTCGAACGACGAGAGCACGACCGCGTGCGGCGTATCGTCGATGATGAAGTCGACGCCGGTGAGATGCTCGAGCGCGCGGATGTTGCGACCTTCGCGGCCGATGATGCGGCCCTTCATGTCGTCGGACGGGAGCTCGACGACGGTCACCGTCGTCTCGGCGGCGTGACTGGCGGCGACGCGCTGGAGCGCGTCGGCGACGAGATTTCGCGCGCGTCGCTTCGACTCCGCCCGCGCCTCCTCCTCGAGCATGCGCACGCGGCGGGCGAGATCGTGACGGACGAGCTCCTCGCCTCGTTCGAGCAGCTGTGCCTTCGCCTCCTGCTGCGTCATCCGCCCGATCCGCTCGAGTGCCGCCTGTTCGGCGTTCTTCACCCCCTTCAGCTCCTCTTGGAGCGCGCGCAGGTGCGTCTCGCGGTCGGAGATCCCCTGGTCGCGGCGCGCGACCTCGACGAGCTTCCGCTCGATCTCCTCCTCCTTCGCGAGTACCCGCTCCTCGATCTTCAGCACCGCCTGCCTGCGGTCGGCGAGCTCGGCGTCGATCTCCGCCCGGAGCTTCACCGCCTGCTCGCGCGCCTCGATCTGGGCCTCGCGCCGCGCGGCCTCCGCCTCGCGCTCGGCGTCTTCCACGATCTGGCGGCGGAGCCTCCGTGCCTTGCCGACGCCGGTGGCGCCGAACACCTGCACGGCGAGGAGCGCGAGCACCGCTCCCCCGACGATTCCGACGGCGACTCCGATCCCGATCAGCACAGGCGGCTCCTCCTCCGGTGGAGGTGGTTGTCGACCGCTATGCGGCCGCCGCCCCATCCGGCGTCACCTGCCGGCGGGATCTCCCCGAACACGCTCAGCTGTGCGCGCGCCCACGCGCGCCCGCCGGCGGGCCGCCCCTACCTCTCGGGCACCCTCCGGCATTTCAATGTGGTTGCAGTAGTGGGTTTCACAGCGGCTGACACGTTTCGGAAAAGCCCGTATGCAGGGAAAACGTCGAATGGAGCGTTCGGGGATCCTACCCCCGATCACGCCTCGGGCGCAAATCCCCCCATGGCGTCCTCGACGACGTCGGCGTCGAAGCCCTTCGCCGCGAGCCACCGCGCCGTCGCCGGCTCCCGGCCGCGGCGCGCGACGAGGGCTCGAGCACGCTCGAGCTCCGGGTCGAGGCGTGCGAGCGCGTCGGCGACGACCTCGGCAGCGAACCCCTCCTCCTCGAGCCGGAACCGGATCGCCGCGTCACCCTGGCCCCGCCGGGCGAGGCCGCGCGCTCGCCCTTCGGCGGCGCGGTTGTCGTCGATGACGCCGCTCCGCTCGAGCGCGGCGAGCGCGTCCGCGCGGGCGACCGGCCCGACACCGCGCGACGCGAGCCGCTGGTCCAGCCGCTGCGACGAGAGGTCGCGATGCCGCAGCGCGGTCACCGCCGCTCCGAGGGCCTTGGAGCGGCGCAGCTCGCGCCCGAGCATCCGCGCGGCCTCCCGGTCGAGCGGCCGGCCGACGAGGAGCCCGCTGCGCACGACCGCATCCGCGGGCACCGTGCGCCAGGGGTCCCCGTCGAGCTCGACGTCGACCATTCCCCGCGGCCGCTCGCGCAGCTTTGTCACTGTCTTTCGCGACACCGGCACGAAAGACACTATGAGGCTTCGATCGCCGCCTCGACCAGTGCCTCGGCTTCCGCCTTCGTCTTCGCGGCCTTTCCGTTCGCCACCGGCGCCTCGAGCACAGGCAGAAGGCGGGCGGAGACGATCTGCTCGGGCCCGACCTCGATCTGCAGCCGCTGGAGGATCTGCTGCGTCACGTCGGGGTGCTCGCGGAGGAACGCGGCCGCGTTCTGGCGCCCCTGGCCGAGCCGCTCGTCGCCGAAGCTGAAATACGAGCCGGACTTCGTGACGACCTTCCGCTCGAGCCCCGTCTCGAGGACGGTGCCCTCCCACGAGATGCCGCTCCCGTAGATGATGTCGAACTCGGCTTGCTTGAACGGCGGCGCGACCTTGTTCTTCACGACCTTCACGCGGACGCGGTTGCCGTACGCCTCGACGCCTTCCTTCAGCGTCTCGATACGGCGGATGTCGAGCCGTACGGACGAGTAGAACTTCAGCGCGCGGCCGCCGGGCGTCGTCTCGGGGTTGCCGAACATGACGCCGATCTTCTCGCGGAGCTGGTTCGTGAAGAGGCAGATCGTGTCGGTGCGGCTGAGCGTGCCGGCGAGCTTGCGCAGCGCCTGGCTCATGAGCCGTGCCTGCAGGCCGACGTGCGTATCGCCCATCTCGCCCTCGATCTCCGCCTTCGGGGTCAACGCGGCGACGGAGTCGATCGCGACGACGTCGAGCGCGCCGGAGCGGACGAGGAGCTCGCAGATCTCGAGCGCCTGCTCGCCGGTGTCCGGCTGCGAGACGAGGAGGTTCTCGATGTCGACGCCGATGTTCTTCGCGTACGCCGGGTCCATCGCGTGCTCGGCGTCGATGAACGCGCAGATGCCGCCGCGGCGCTGCGCCTCGGCGATCACGTGGTAGACGAGCGTCGTCTTGCCCGAGGACTCCGGTCCGAAGACCTCGACGACGCGGCCGCGCGGCAAGCCGCCGATGCCGAGCGCGAGGTCGAGCGAGAGCGAGCCGGTCGAGACCGCGCCGACCGAGACGGCAGCGTGGTCGTTCATCTTCATGACCGAGCCCTTGCCGAACTGACGCTCGATCTGGCCGAGCGCGACGTCGAGTGCTTCGTGCTTGTCCACCGTCAGGAACCTCCTAGGGCAACCGTTTCCAGAATGTCGTACTGCGCTCCACCGGGCCGCAGCCGTGACAGATAAGCAGAGGCGTCGGACGGAAGTAGAACATATGTTCCCATGTTCGGGGGCTCCGGGCGAAGTCCTGGCCGCTGCCGGAAGCGGCCCACGGTGAGGTGCGGAAGCCAGGGGCGCCCCTCCCGGCGGTAGACGCCGAGCCGCTCGAGCCGCTCCTGGACATCGGCCGCGAGCAGCCCCGCCCGCCCGCCTTCGTCGTCGTAGACGAGCATCGCCACGCTCCGCGTCTCGCGATACCGGACGGGCGCGAGCCGGAGACGATCCTCGGCGCCGGCTGCGGCTGCGCGCAGCGCGTCGAGGATCCCGGGCAGCTCGTGCGCGGGACGGTGGCCGAGGAAGGCGAGCGTGAGATGGAGGTGCTCGCGCGGGACGACGCGCATCCCCTCGAGGTGCGCACGCTGCCACTCCTCGATCGCGTCGAGTGCCCGCTCGGGCGGTCGGAGGCCGAGGAAGAGCCTGAGCCGGTCATCCCCGCCGACGCTAGCGGGGGAGGTCATACGACTTCGTCGCGACTCCGGGTCAGGAGCCGGCGGACGAGGTGGAGCGCACCCACGCTGCTGCGCGCGCGGATGGAGTCGCGGTCGCCCGGGAAGCTGAACTCCCGGCCGGCGCCGCCGTCCGGCCCCTCCGCGTGCAGGTAGACGAGCCCGACGGGCTTCTCCGCCGTCCCGCCGCCGGGGCCGGCGATGCCGGTGACGGCGACCGCGACGTCGGCGCCGAGTCGCTCGCGCGCGCCACGCGCCATCGCCTCCGCCGCCTCGGCGGAGACGGCCCCATGGGCGGCGAGGATCTCGGCGGGGACGTCGAGCTCGGTGCGCTTCACCTCGTCGGAGTAGGCGACGACGGCGCCGAGGAAGACGTCGCTCGACCCGGGAATGGACGTGAGCCGCGCCGCGACCATCCCGCCGGTGCACGACTCCGCGGTCGCGAGCGTGAGTCCTCGCGCCCGGCAGAGGGCGAGGACGTGCTCCTCGATCGGCCGCTCGTCGCGGGCGTACAGCCACCGCTCGATCGGCGGCAGGAACGCTTCTTCGAGCTCGTCGGCGCGCGCCTCCGCGCCCGGCTCGACGACGAGGTCGATGTGGATCTCGAAGTCGCGGGCGCAGATCGTCGCCTCCACCCCGCCCCCATCGCCGCCCGCCTCGGCGAGCGCCTGCGCGACGGACGACTCGCCGACGCCGAAGAAGCGCAGCGTGCGCCGTCCCGGCGGGCGCGTGCGCGCGAGGAGCGCACGGACGGCGTCCGTCTCGAGCGCGTTCGGCCACAGCCGTTGCAGCTCCGACGGAGGCCCGGGCAGGACGACGACGACCCGTCCCCCTCCGTGCTCGACGAGGAGGCCGGGCGCGGTGCCGGCCATCCCGAGCGAGATCGCGCCGTCCGGGATGGTCGCCTGCTTCGTCACCCCGGAGGCGAAGTCGGCGTACGGCCGCCGCAGCCGCTCCGCCGCGGCGCGCGACACGGCCTCGATCTGCTCCTCGAGGCCGGCGTCGACGTGGAGGCTTCGTCCGAGCGCCCGCGCCACCATCTCGACGGTGCGGTCGTCGTGCGTCGGGCCGAGACCGCCGGAGACGAGGCATGCATCCGCCTCCACCCCGTGGCGCAGCGCGGCCTCGAGCTCCACCGGGTCGTCGCCGACGATCGCGATCCGCGCCGGCTCGAGCCCGATCCGGAGCGCTTCACGGGCGAAGAACGGCCCGTTCCGGTCGGTTCGCTCGCCGCGCACGAGCTCGCTGCCCGTGACGACGATGAACGCGCGCGGGCGCTTCGCCGCCGTCAACCCACGAGCGCGGTGCGCGAGGGCGACACGAGCACCTGCAGCGTCTTGCGGTCCGGCAGGGAGACGGTCTTGCCGTTGAGCGTCAGCGTCAGGTGCTTCGGATGCCGGATTCGAATCCAGAAGCGCTGCCCGCCGACGAGGTTCGCCTCGCCCTTGGAGAGCGTGCCTTCGTACAGGACGGAGCCGGCTGCCGATCCGCGGCGCACCTCGATGTACGTCCCCGGCCCCGAGAAGACAAGGCCCTTCGGCGCAGCCGCCGACTGATTCTTCGGGATGACGGTCGGCGTCGATGTTCCGCTGCCGCCGAACTTCCACGCGACGATGACGAGCGCGGCGAGCGCGGCGACGCCGACGAGGCCGAGCAGCACCGCGCGGCGCTCGAAGCTGTGGTCGACGGGGCGCCGCCGGCGCGCCGTCCGCACCGGCGTCTCGACAAGCCCCTCGACGACGAAACGCGAGTCGTACTCGTCGACGTACAGCTGGCCGTCGAGCCCGAGGAAGTCGGCGTACGTCCGCAGGAAACCCTTGACGTACGGTTCCGCCGGCAGCGCGTCGAACTGCTCCTCCTCGATCGCGCGGATGTACTTCCCACGGATCTTCGTGGCGAGCTCGACCTGCGCGACGTCGAGGCCCTGGCGGGCCCGCGCCTCGCGCAGGCTGTTCCCGATCTCGAACACCTAGCGGATGATTGTAGGGGGCCTGAGGACGGCGAACTGATCCGTGATCTCCAGCGTCGCCTCCCGGAAGCGGTACACCGTCGCCGGCCGGCCGCCGCCCCGGCCGTAATGCCGCTGCTCGCCGGTGTCCTCGAGGAGCCGGCGGCGCAGGAGGACGCGCTGGAGGTTCGTCGCCGACACCGGGTGGCCGAGCGCGGCGGTGTACAGGTCGCGGAGCTCCGCCATCGTGAAGCCCGCGGGCGCGAGCGCGAAGCCGAGGTTCGTGTACGAAAGCTTGCCTCGCAGCCGCTCGTGCGCCGCGAGCAGGATCGGCTCGTGGTCGTAGGCGAGCTCCGGGAGCTCGTCGACCGGATGCCAGCGCGTGTCGTCGGGGATCTCCGGGTCGGCGTCGCTCGGGACGAGGCCGAGGAAGGCGGTCGCGAGCTCCCGCTCGACCGGGTTGCGGCCGGGGTCGCTCCTGGTCTCGAGCTGCTCGAGGTGCGAGAGCCCGCGCACGTCCACCTTGTCCGCGAGGTGCCGGCGCATCGACTCCTCGAGGGTCTCGTCCGCGTCGAGCATGCCGCCGGGGAGCGCCCACGAGCCCGCGTACGGCTCGAGCCTGCGCTGCCAGAGCAGCGCCTGGAGGCGGCCCTCCCTCACCTGGAGGACGGCGGCGAGGACGGCGTGGGCCGCCGTTTTCGCTCGGGAGTCAGTAACCGTGTACACTCGCTTCCATAGGTTATCGCCTTTGAGGAAGAAACTGCATACCGATTTGGCGGTCGTCGGCGCCGGGGTCGCGGGCCTCACCGCCGCCCTCACGGCGGCGGATGCAGGGGCCTCCGTCCGCGTCGTCGCGAAGGGCGCCCTCGACTCCTCGAACAGCTGGGCCGCGCAGGGCGGCGTCGCCGCCGCCGTCGGCCCCGACGACGACCCCGCGCTCCATGCGGCCGACACGCTCGCCGCCGGCCGCGGCCTCTGCCGCGAGAGCGCGGTCGACCTCCTTACCCGCGAGGCTCCGGCCCGCATCGCCGACCTCGTCGCCCTCGGCGTCGAGTTCGACGAGGGGCTCGCCCGCGAGGGCGGGCACTCCCGTAGCCGCGTCGTCCACGCCGGCGGCGCCGAGACCGGCAGGCTCATCGCGGAGGTGCTCGAGCGGCGTGTGCGCGCGCACCCGCGCATCACGATCGTCGAGGGCGAGCGCGTCACCTCGCTCTCGACCCTCGCGGCGCGCTCCGTCGTCCTCGCCACGGGCGGGTACGCGGCCCTCTGGGAGCGGACGACGAACCCGCGCGGCACGACCGGCGAGGGCATCCTGCTCGCCCATCGCGCCGGCGCGGCGATCGCCGATCTCGAGCTCGTGCAGTTCCACCCCACCGCGCTGCTCGACGACGGCTTCCTCCTCTCCGAGGCACTGCGCGGCGCCGGTGCGACGCTCCTCGACGACGACGGCGAGCGGTTCACCGACGAGCTCGCGCCGCGGGACGTCGTCGCGCGTGCGATCGCCGCACGCGACGGGGCGACGCTCGACCTCCGCAACATCGAGCGCCACCGGTATCCGGCGCTCATGGCGACGCTCGAGCGCGCCGGGTACGACCCCGCCGACGAGCCGATCCCCGTCTCCCCCGCCGCGCACTATGCGATCGGCGGGGTCGTCACCGACCTCGACGGGCGCACGACCGTCCCCGGTCTCTACGCCGCGGGCGAGTGCACGTGCACCGGCGTGCACGGCGCGAACAGGCTCGCATCGAACTCCCTGCTCGAATGCCTCGTCTTCGGCCGCCGCGCCGGCCTCGCGGCGATCGACGGGCCGCGCCTGACCGCGGAGGCCGAGCTCTCGCCCATACCGGTGGGCGACGTCGGCGAGGCGCTCTGGCGCGACGCCGGCCTCATTCGCGACGCCGCCGGTCTCGAGCGGCTCGTCGACGCGCCGAACGAGCTCGTCCGGCTCATCGTCCGCAACGCAATCGTCCGCACCGAGAGCCGCGGCGTCCACTTCCGTGACGACTATCCCGCCGAGGACGAAGCGCTCGCAGGGCACTTCGTCGTCCGCCCGGGCGAAGAGCCGGTGCTCGAGCGATGGAGCTGACGCAGGAGACGATCGACCGCGTCGTCGCGGCCGCGCTCGCCGAGGACGTCGGCGACGGCGACCGCACGACCGCGGCGCTCGTCCCCGAGCATGCGCGCTGCCGCGCGCAGCTGCTGCTCGAGGAACCGGGCGTCGTGTGCGGCGTACCCGTCGCGGCAGCCGTCTTCCGCGCGCTCGACCCGTCCGTCCGCATCGAGGCGCTCGTCGCGGAGGGCGACTCGGTCACGGCGCCGCCGACCGTCCTCGCCGAGATCGAGGGCGCGGCGCGCGCAGTTCTCACCGGCGAACGCGTCGCGCTCAACATCCTCGGCCGCCTCTGCGGCATCGCGTCGCTCACACGCCGCTTCGTCGAGCTCGTCGACGGCACCGGCACCCGCGTGCTCGACACGCGCAAGACGACCCCCGGCTTGCGCGCACTCGAGAAGTACGCGGTGCGCTGCGGCGGCGGCACGAATCACCGCGCCGGGCTCTACGACGCCGTGCTCGTGAAGGAGAACCACCTCCGCATCGCCGGCGGCATCCCCGCCGCGGCGGCGGCGCTGCGCGGTGCGACGAACGGCCTGCAGGTGGAGGTCGAAGCGGAGACGCTCGCGCAGGTGCGCGAGGCGGTCGACGCCGGCATCGGCCGCATCCTGCTCGACAACATGAGCCCGCAGGAGGTCGCCGAGGCGGTCGCGCTCGCCGGCGGGCGCGTCGAGCTCGAGGCATCCGGAGGCGTCTCGCTCGCAACCGTCCGCGCCTACGCGGAAACAGGCGTCGACTTCGTCTCCGTGGGCGCGCTCACGCACGGCGCGCGCTCGCTCCACGTGTCCCTGGAGGTGCAGTGACCACGCTCGAGATCGAGACCATGCAAGAGGAGATTCGCGGCCTCGCGCGGGAGCGCGACGCGGTGATCATCGCGCACAACTACCAGCGACCCGAGGTGCAGGATGTCGCCGACTACGTCGGCGACTCGCTCGGCCTGTCGCGGCTGGCCGCGGCGACGGACGCCGGGGTGATCGTCTTCTGCGGCGTCCACTTCATGGCGGAGACGGCGGCGATCCTCAGCCCGGAGAAGACCGTGCTACTCCCCGATCTCGGCGCCGGCTGCTCGCTCGCCGCATCGATCACCGCCGACCAGCTGCGCGACTGGAAGGCGGAGCATCCGGGCGCCGTCGTCGTCTCGTACGTGAACACGACGGCCGACGTGAAGGCGGAGAGCGACTACTGCTGTACGTCCGGCAACGCGCAGCAGGTCATCGAGGCGATTCCGGCCGACCAGGAGATCCTCTTCCTGCCGGACATGTACCTCGGCCTGTGGCTCGAGCGCGTCACGGGGCGCACGCTGACCATCTGGATGGGCGAGTGCCACGTGCACGCGGGCATCCGCCCCGCCGACATCGAGCGCTGGCAGGCGGAGGCGCCGGATGCCGAGCTGCTCGTCCATCCGGAATGCGGCTGCGCGAGCCAGGCGATGGCGTTCGGGAACGAGCACACGAAGATCCTCTCGACGGAGAAGATGGTCGACTACGCGAAGCGCTCGCCGAGGCAGCGGTTCCTCATCGCCACCGAGACGGGCATCATCCACCGCCTCGAGCGCGAGGCGCCGGGGAAGACGTTCGAACCGGTCCGCGCGGACGCCGTCTGCCGTTTCATGAAGGTGACGACGCTCGACAAGGTGCGCGACGCGCTCGTGCGCATGGAGCACCGCATCACCGTCGATCCGGACATCGCCGAGCAGGCGAGGCTCGCGATCGAGCGCATGGTCGCCATCGGCGCGTAGCCGAAAGGCCGGTGGCAGCCACCTTTACGTCGTTGTCACGAGAATCGCCGCGTCGTTGCGTGCGTTGTGACGCATGCGTGACGGTGCGGTGACGGTGGCAGCCACCGGTCTCTCAGTGCTCGAGCCGCACGAGGAGCTCGTAGAAGCCGACGGCGATCGACGCCGCGAGCGTCACGCAGATCCCCGCGATCGCGAGCCATCGCGTCGCCCGGAGGCGGCCGGCTCCGCCGGCCCGCTCGAGCGTCTGCCGGATGCGGCCGCGCGCGGCGCGCGCGAAGACGAGGGCGACGAGGGTGAGGGCCAACCCGACCGGGATCGCCCACACCGCGTCCAGCAGGTGGACGCGGCCCGTCTGCCGGGACAGGGCGACCGCCACCGGCACCGCCGCAACCCCGAGCAACGCCGCGACGAGCGCGAGCGATGCAAGGTGGTTGCTGCGGCTATTGCCTGACGTACGGCTTGCCATCGGCAGCGGGCGCAACGGTACGGCCGATCACGCCTGCCACGGCGATCAGCGTCAGGACATAGGGGAGCACGTTGAACAGGGTAGACGCCGACGCGGAGTAGACCTGCAGCCTCAGCGCCACGGCGCTCGAGAGCCCGAACAGGAGCGCGGCCCCGAACGCACCGGCCGGCCGCCAGTTCCCGAAGATCATCGCCGCCAGAGCGATGAACCCGCGCCCGTCGGTCATGTCGTCGGTGAACGTCCCGCCGCCGAACCCGTCGGAGAGATAGACGCCGCCGATGGCGGCCAGCACGCCGGAGAGGACGACGGCGCCGTAGCGGATGGCGAAGACGTTGATCCCGACCGTGTCGGCCGCGCGCGGATGCTCCCCGCACGCGCGGATCCGCAGGCCGATGGGCGTCTTGAAGAGGACGAAGTACGAGGCGATGACGAGCACGAAGCCGACCCAGATCATGAGGTTCAGGTTCCCGATCGCCGCGCCGAGGAAATGGGTCCCGGCGATGAACGGGATCCGCACGTTCGGGATCGTCGAGACGCCCTGCGGTATGTAGTTGCCGTTGTAGAACTGGAAGAAGAAATAGCCCGTGATCCCGAGTGCGAGGAAGTTGATCGCCGTACCGCCGACGATCTGGTCCGCGCGCAGATGGATCGCGAAGTACGCATAGACGAGGGCGAGCAATGCGCCGACGGCCATGCCGACGAGGAGCCCGACGACCCAGCTGCCGCCCTTGTCGGCGCCGTAGACGCCCCAGAACGCGCCCATCAGCATCATTCCCTCGAGCCCGATGTTCACGACGCCGCTGCGCTCGGAGAACATGCCGGCGATCGCGCCGAAGACGAGCGGCGTGGCGAACGCGAACATCTGCGCGATGAGGGACGCGTTGAAGACCGCGTTGAGATTGCTCGTTCCCGAGCGGGTTGCGAGGATGCCCAGGCCGATGCCGACGAGGCCCGTCACGACGGCGCCGTAGCCGAGCCGGCCGCGGCCGCGCGTGACCGTCCAGATGCCGAGCACGGCGGCGACGAGCCCGACCAGGACCGGCCATACGTACGTCCGCGCCTCGATCGGCGGGATGGCGAGGAACGCCGCGAACACGCCGAGAACGAGCCCCGCATAGCCGCTCGTGCCCGGATTGCGGAGGCGCGCGCTGACGGGATTGTCGAGCCGTTGCGTCCAGGCGCTCACGCCGTGGCCCCTGACGTCCGTGGGCGGGGGCGCAGCTTCCGGCGGCTGTTCCAGACGTAGAGGATGAGCACGTCCGCGCCGACGAACAGCACGATGAGGCCCTGGATCATGTACGTCAGGTTGCCCGCGAGCTCGGGCTGGATGACGTTCGACGCCAGACCGTGCGTCGTCCCGAACAGGAGCGCGCCGAAGAGCAACGCGCCGAGACCGGTGCCGACGGCGGTGTTCCGCCCGAGCAGCGCGACCGCAATGCCGAGGAAGCCGACCGAGCTGATGGGGATGTCGGACTGACCGTAGTGGTAGAGGTAGCCGAGCATGTCGATGGCGCCGGCCAAACCCGCGAACGCGCCCGAGATCGCCATCGCCCGCACGAGGTTCTTGCTGACGCTGATTCCGCCGTACGCCGCCGCCTCGGGGTTGAAGCCGACCGCGCGCACCTCGTAGCCGAGCGTCGTCCTGTTGAGGATGAGGTAGAAGACGACGAGCGCGGCGAGTGCGATGAAGATGCCGATGTCGAGCCCCTGGAGCTGCTGGACGCCCCAGAAGACCGGGAGCTTCGCCGTGTTGGCGACGTCGTTCGAGATCGGGACCGACTTGTCGGCGGCGTCCTGGAGCGGGCCGCCGTCGCCGAACAGCCACTCCCCCATGTAGATGGCGATCCAGTTGAGCATGATGGTCGAGATCACCTCGTGCGCGCCGACGGTCGCCTTGAGGAATCCCGCGATGCCCGCCCAGAGTGCGCCCGCGAGGGTCGCCGCCGCGATGGCGAGCAGGATGTGCGGCACCGGGCTCAACCCGGCGAGGTCGTAGCCGACCCAGTTGGCGACGTACAGGCCGATGAAGTACTGGCCCTGGCCGCCGATGTTGAACATGCCGCAGCGGAACGCGAACGCGACGGCGAGGCCGCAGAGGATGAGCGTCGTCGTCTGGAGAAGCGTCTGGGAGAGGTTGTACGCGGCCGTGCTGGCGACGTTCGTCGTCGGGTGGAAGACCCAGTTGAGGCCCGCGCCGTTGAAGATGTCCCGGTATGCGAGCAGCGGGTTGTGACCGGTGGCGAGCACGACGAGGCCCCCGAGCAGGAACGCGACGAGAGCAGTGAGGACCGGCACGACGATCCCACCGGCACGCTGCTTCAGGGCGATGCTCGCGGCGAGCGTGCCGGTCTCCGCGGCCTCCTCGGGCGACTCCGGAGCGGAGATGTCCGGATCGATGTCGCTCACGCCGCCGTCCGCTCCTTGCCGCCGAGCATCTCCAGGCCGATCTCCTGCTCCGACACCTCACCCGTGTGCTCGCCGACGATCTCGCCCTCGTAGATGACGAGGATGCGGTCCGAGAGCGACAGGATCTCCTCCAGCTCGAGGGAGATGAGCAGGACGGCGCGTCCACGGTCGCGCTCGGCGACGATCCGGCGGTGGAGGTACTCGATCGCCCCGACGTCGAGCCCGCGCGTCGGCTGCGCCGCGATCAGGACCTTCGGGTCGCGCGCGATCTCACGCGCGACGACGACCTTCTGCTGGTTCCCGCCCGAGAGGCCGCCGGCACGGGTCAGCGGGCCGCCACCGCGGACGTCGAACTCCTTGATGAGCGTCGCCGCGCGCTGAACGAGCCGCTGGGGGAACAGCCAGCCCCACCTCGCGTCCGGAGGCTCGGCGTAGTCGTGCAGCGCGATGTTCTCCGCGATCGAGAACTCGAGCACGAGGCCGCGGCGCTGACGGTCTTCGGGGATGTGGCCGACGCCGACGTCGAGCATCTCGCGTGCGCTCGCGTCGTGCACGGCTCGCCCGGCGACCGAGATCGTGCCGCCGTCCAGACGGCGGAGCCCCGTGATCGCGTCGATCAGCTCGGTCTGGCCGTTTCCGTCCACGCCGGCGACGCCGACGATCTCGCCGGCCCTGACGTCGAACGAGACGCCCCGCACCTTCGGGATGCCGCGATCGTCGGCGACGTGGATGTCCGCGACCGACAGGAGCACGTCGCCGGGCTTCGCCGGCGCCTTCTCCACCCGCAGCAGGACTTCGCGGCCGACCATCGCGCGGGCCAGGGACGCCTCGGTCGCTCCCTCGCGCGGCACCGTCTCGATCTTCCGGCCGCGCCGGAGCACGGTGATGCGATCGGCGATCTCGAGCACCTCGTTCAGCTTGTGGCTGATGAAGATGATCGACTTCCCGTCCGCCTTGAGGCTGCGGATGATGCCGAACAGCTCCCGCGCCTCCTGCGGCGTCAGGACGGCCGTCGGCTCGTCGAGGATGAGGATGTCGGCGCCGCGGTAGAGAGCCTTCAGGATCTCGACGCGCTGCTCCTGGCCGACGGTGATCTCGCTGACGAGGGACGCGGGATCGACGAGCAGGCCGAACCGGTCGGAGAGCTCGCGGACGCGGCGCTCCGCCCCGCGCTCGTCCAGAAAGAGGCCGTCGCGCGGCTCCATCCCGAGCACGATGTTCTCGGCCACCGTCATCACCGGAATGAGCATGAAGTGCTGGTGCACCATCCCGATCCCCGCCTGGATCGCGTCGCGCGCCGAGGCGAAGTCCACCGGCTTGCCGTGGAGCCGGATCTCGCCGGCGTCGTGGCGGTACAGCCCGTAGAGGATGTTCATCAGGGTCGACTTGCCGGCCCCGTTCTCACCGAGAAGCGCATGCACCTCGCCGCGCCGGATGTCGAGATCGACGTCCTCGTTGGCGACGATGCCCGGGAACTCCTTGCGGATCCCCGTCATCTCGAGCACGAGCTCCTCGGCCACTAGACGGCGATCCTAACGCGATAAACGGGAAGGGCGGGCACGAGGCCCGCCCTTCCACGAGATGCCTCCGACAACCCCGTCTACTTGACGATCGTCGGAACTTTGAGGGTCCCGGCGATGATCTTCGCCCGGTACTGATTCATGAGCTTGATCCACGAGGCGGGCACCACGGGGCTGATCTTGCCGACGCCCACGCCGTGGTTCTTGAGGTTGAAGAGCAGGTCGCTGCCGCCCTTGAACTGGCCGGCCTGTGCCTGCTGGATGGCGTCGTAGACGCCCGTGTCCACGCGCTTCAGTGCGCTCGTGAGGACGCGCTTGCCGAGGTTGTACTGGTCGACGTCGACGCCGATCCCCCACAGCTTCGCGTCGTCGGCCGCCTTGAGGACGCCGAGACCGCAGCCGCCGGCGACCTGGAAGAGCACCTTGGCGCCCGACGAGATCTCGTTCTGGGCCACCGTCTGGCACTTGTCCGTCGCGACGAAGTCGTTCGAGTACTGCACGATCGTCTTCGTCCCGGGGACGGCCTTGTTCGCGCAGAACCTGTAGCCGGCGATGTAGGTGTCGACCGGCGGGATCTTGATGCCGCCGACCGCGCCGATCGTGTTGCCGCCCATCTTGTGCGCCATCTTGGCGGCGAGGACGCCGACGAGACAGCCCGCTTCCTGGGACGCGTACGTCAGACCTTCGATGTTCTGAATGTGCGCGCCCTTGAAGTCGGACCCGTGCACCGAGTCGTCGGTGATCGCGAAGTCGACCTTCGGGAACTGCTTCGCGTAGGTGCCTTCCGTCTTCGCGAGCAGGAAGCCCGCCGCGATGACGATGTTCGCACCCTTGCGAATCGCCGAGTTGAAGTTCGGCGCGTAGTCGCTCGTCGAGTTCGACTGCAGCGGCAACGCGGTGATGCCGAGCTTCGACTTCGCGAGGTTCAATCCGGCGAGCTGATCCTCGTTGAAGCCCTTGTCCGTGAACTTTCCGATGTCGCTCACGAGTGCTGCGGTGAACGAGGCGTTCTTGGTCGACGGTGCCTTCCCTCCGCCGAGCGCGGCGCTAGCCGCAACCGTCGCGACCAACGCGGCCACGATCGCCAGCGCTATCCAGCGTGAAACCTTCACTTGCCCTCCTAGTCCGTAAACCGGTTCCGCCCGATCCTAGCCTGGCTTCGGCGGAAGGTGAAGGGGGGTTTTGCCGACTAACTAACCGCGCTGGACGAGCGCGTTTTCGTCGACGAGGACGCGCCGCGGCTTCGACCCCTCGTACCCGCTGATGATCCCCCGGCGCTCGAGCATGTCGACGAGCCGGCCCGCCCGCGTGTACCCGACCCGCAGGCGGCGCTGGAGGAGGGAGACCGAGGCGGTCTGGGTCTGGACGACGATCTCGATCGCCTTGTCGAGGAGCGGGTCGTCGTCCGGGTCGAACTCCCCGTGGTCGGCTTCCGCGTCCGGGTCGGCGAACACCTCCGGCAGCTCGAGGTACCCCTCGTCGAGCTCCTGCTCCCGCTGGCGCGTCTGCTCGACGACGAGGGCGATCTCCTCCTCGGAGACGTACGCGCCCTGCACGCGCTGGAGCCGCGACGTCCCGAGCGGCTTGAAGAGCATGTCGCCCTGACCGAGCAGGGCCTCGGCCCCGTTCGTGTCGAGGATGACCCGCGAGTCCGTCTGCGAGGAGACGGCGAATGCGATCCGCGACGGCACGTTCGCCTTGATCATGCCGGTGATGACGTCCACCGACGGTCGCTGCGTCGCGAGCACGAGGTGGATGCCGACGGCGCGCGACTTCTGCGCGAGGCGGATGACGGCGTCCTCGACCGCCTGCGGCGCGACCATCATGAGGTCCGCGAGCTCGTCGATGACGACGAGGAGGTACGGGATCGTCGGCTCGCCGCGCTGCCGGAATGCCCGGTTCGCCTCGTTGAGGTTGCGGGCGCGGACGGACGACAGGCGCTCGTACCGCCGCTCCATCTCGGCGAGGCAGTTCGCGAGCACGGCGCTCGCCTCCTTCGGGCTCGAGACGACCGGCGTGAGCAGGTGCGGGATCGACTCGTAGTGGTTCAGCTCGATGCGCTTCGGGTCGATGAGGATCATCCGGACCTCGTCCGGCGTCGAGCGCAGCAGGATCGACGTGAGGAGCGCGTTGATGCAGCCGGACTTGCCCGAGCCGGTCGTCCCGGCGATGAGCAGGTGGGGCATCCGCGCGAGGTCGGTCCAGACCGCCGCGCCGGAGATGTCCTTCCCGAGCCACACGGCGAGCGGCGTCGCCGTCGCGGGCAGGTCGTCGAAGATGTCGCCGAGCGTGACGAGATTCGGGGCGAGGTTCGGCAGCTCGACGCCGACCGCCTGCTTGCCGGGAATCGGCGCGAGGATCCGGATCTCCGTCGTCGCGAGCGCGTACGAGAGGTCGTCCTTGAGGCCCGCGACCTTCGACACCTTCGTGCCGGGCGCGAGCTGCAGCTCGAAGCGCGTGACCCGCGGCCCGGAGATCTGCCCGACGACGTTGGCCTCGACGCCGAAGTGCGCGAGCGTCTGCACGAGCAGCTCGGCGACGCGCGCCGACGCCTCCTCGCTCGCGGCAGGGCGGTCGGGGCTGCGGTGGAGGACGTTGCGGTCGGGAAGGCGGTATTCCGGGTGCTCGGTGGTGATGTCGTCGAAGACGTGCTCCTCCTGCTTCACGAGCGGCTCCGGCTCGAGCGTCAGGAGGGGCGACGGCGCGATCGGCGCCGGCAGGTCGCCGACGACGTCCGGGTACTCGTGCTCGCCGTCGACCGGCGGCTTCGCCGCGCGGGCGGGGGCCGGCGCAGGCGCGGGCTCCGCGACGGGGCGCGGCGGACGGCGGGCGCGGCTCGCGGCCCGGCGCACCTGGCGGTGCGAGCCGCGGAGGATCGCGCCGAGCGACGCACCCGAAAGGAGGAGCGAGCCGACGAGGAGGAGCAGGATGCCGAGGATCGTCGAGCCGGTGACGCCGACGGCGACGCCGACCCCGCCGCCGAGGCCTCGACCGACGTAGCCGCCGTGGCTGCGGCCGAGCGCGATCATGAGCCCGAAGGCGACGAGCACGAGGCCGGCGCGGAACGGGCGGACGTCGACGAGTGCGCTGCGGACGACCATGAGGCCGCCGAGCGCGACGAGGAGAATCGGCAGCACCCACGAGGCGCCCCCGACGAGCGACTCGAAGCCGTCGACGAGCGCGCGGCCGACCCAGCCGCCGTTCCACCCGGCGTAGCGGACGCTGCCGAGGAAGACGCCCAGCGCGACGAGCCCGAGCCCCCAGAGCTCGGGGTAGCGGCTGACCGCCCCGCGAGGGATGCGGAACTTCCTCGTCTTCTTCTTCGAGCGCAGCCGACTCGTGCGCTTCCGGGGCGCCATGCGCCCTTTCTTCGCGGTTGCTAGGGAGAAACCTCTGCGACCGCCATGCCGTAGTACGTCGGCGCCGCGTAGGCGAGGAGCTCGGCCCGGGCGTCCTCTCCCAGCGCGCCCTGGAGAACGAGCAGCTGCCAGAGCGAGTCGGCCTTCGCCGCCTCGACGTCCACGGCGAGGGGCAGGAAGTCGAGCCGGTCCGAGCGGAGGATCGCCTGGAGGCGCTCGTCGTAGGCGGCCGCCGCCGCGTCGAAGCCGTACGGCCCCGCGGCGTCGTGCGCGTGCGCGTGGTCCGCGCTCGCGACGAGCGCGTTGCGGCCCGGGAGCCGGGCGATCGCCCGGCCGAGACGGATGTGGTCTTCGAGCGGGAGGTCGCGCGCCGGGGAGACGACGACGACGCGCCGCGCGCGCATGTACGCCAGCGGCACCTCGGTGCCCCAGTCGACGGGCATCTCGGCGTGGGCGGGGTCGTTCCCGCCGTACGAGACGCCGAGGATCGGCAGATCGGCCTCGAGCAGCGCCCGTGCGAGCTCGCGGTCGGTCTCCCACTCCCCCACGCGCGCAGAGGTGACCACGGCGAAGTGGCCGTCGACGTGGACGCCGTGCGGCGTGACGACGATCGCCCCGTCGGGCGCGGTGGCGTCGAAGCGGCGGCCGAGCTCCTCCATCGCGTTGCGTAGCGCCGGTGTCTCGTCGACGTCGCCGTGCGGCGCGATCGCGGCGAACGCGATCACGCGAAGGTCGACAGCCGCTCGACGAGCAGGTCGAGGAAGCGCGGCGCGTCGACGTCGACCCCGACCCGCGCGTTCCGGGGCCCGTCGGTGACGAGCCAGCGGTCGACGACGGTTCTCCCGTCGCAGTGCTGCGACGCGGTCTCGATCTCGACGTTGCAGAGGACGGTCTCCAGGAGCGACGGGTCGACGACCTCGGCGACCGCCATCGCGTCGTGGATCGGCGAGCCCTCGAAGCCGTAGCGGCGCTCGTGGAAGATCTGGAAGAAGTCGGAGAGCTCGGCGACGACCTTGCCCACGCTGCCGGCCCCGCGGAGGCGGTCGGCGTGCGCCCGTGTGAAGAGCGCCTTGTGGGTGACGTCGAGGCCGACCATCGTCAGCGGAATGCCGCTCCGGAAAACGGTAGCCGCCGCCTCGGGATCGACGTACGCGTTGAACTCCGCCGCCGGCGTGACGTTGCCCTCGCCGATCGCGCCACCCATCCAGACGATCCGCTCGATCGCGACGCCGCGGTCGAGCAGGTACGCGACGTTCGTGAGCGGGCCGGTCGCGACGAGCACGACGCCCGGTTCGAGCCATGTCGCCGGGTCGTCGGTGGACGGGACCGCCGACGGCTCGGGCAGGTCGGGCCCGTCGAGGCCGCTCTCGCCGTGCACGTGCGCGGCCGTGCGCAGGGTGCGCGTCAGCGGCCGGTCGGCGCCGCGCACGACGGGGATGTCGGCGCGGCCGGCGAGCTCGAGGACCCTCAGCGCGTTTCGCGTCGTCTTGTCGACCGTCTGGTTGCCGGCGACGGTGACGATGCCGCGAAGCTCGACCTCGGGCGACGCGAGCGCCAGCAGGATCGCGATCGCGTCGTCGTGCCCCGGGTCGCAGTCGATGACGATCGGCGTGCTCACAGGAGCGCATCCACCTCCGCAGCCGTGGGCATCGACGGCTGCGCGCCGAAGCGCGAGGCGGCGAGCGCACCGGCGGCGCAGGCGCGGCGGAGCGCCTCCTCGGGCGACCGTCCCTCGAGGGTCGACACGACGAAGCAGGCCGTGAACGCGTCGCCGGCGCCGGTGCCGTCGACGGCCTCGATGGGCGGCGGCGCGGCGCGTGCCACCTCCACTCCGTCCTCGAGCAGCACCGCGCCCTCGTGGCCGAGCGTCATCACGACGACGCCGTCGCGTTGCGGCAGCGCCTCGACCTCGAAGCGGTTCACGATCGTCACGTCGGCCGCCGGAATCTCGATCCCGCGTGCGGGCGCCGCATTGAGGAAGAACCGGTCCGGCGCCAGCTCGGACGCGCGCTCGACCGTCTCGAGCGGGATCTCGAGCTGGCAGAGCACCGCGTCCGTGTCGCCGAGATCGAGGTCGTCCGGACGAAGCTCGAGGTTCGCGCCGGGTGCGACGACGATCTCGTTGTTCCCCTCGGCGTCGACGGTGATGAGCGCGACGCCGGTGACGCCCTGCACGCGCTTCAGCCGGTCGAGGTTCACGCCGGCGCCCTCGAGTCCCGACAGCCCCAGCTGCGCGAGCTCGTCGTCGCCGACGCACGCGAAGAGCTGCACCTCGGCGCCGAGGCGAGCCGCCGCGACCGCCTGGTTCGCGCCCTTGCCGCCCGGAACGCGGGCGAACGTCGCGCCGGTGACCGACTCGCCCGGCCGCGGCAGCCGCTCTGCGCGGGCGACGAGGTCGACGTTGATCGAGCCGACGACGGTCAGGCGCGGGCCAGCCACGTCGGCGAGCCTAGTGGACTGCGAGTGCGCGCAGGTCGTCGATCGCGCGGCCGAGGAGGTTCTCGCGCAGGTCGAACAGGCCCGCCCAGAGCGCCGACCGGTCGGGCGTGAGGTCGATCCGGGCCGCGTCGGTCAAGCCCTCGAGCGCACGGATGAGGACGGCGAGCTCGAGGTACGCCTGCGCGACGCGATCGGCGGGGACCTTGACGCCCGCGCGGTCGAGGACCGGCTCCCATTCCATGAGCTCGGCGGCGCCGGGGCCGCCGTACCACGACCGCGCCTCGGCGACCTCCATCTCGAGCTCGAGCAGGTACCGGTCGAGCGGCTCGTCGAGCCCGGCGACGGCCGTCTCGGCGCGCTCCGCGGCGCGGCGCAGGGCCGACTGCCGGCCGCCGACCGTCGGCGGCTGCGGCTCGCCCCGCGCCCAGCGCTCGAGCAGCCGGCAGAACGAGAGCGCCGCCGCCTCGCAGGCGCCGAGCTGGGCGACGAGCCGCCGGGCCGTCGGCTGCTCCGCCGCGCACTCCTCGATGACGTCGGCCCACGTGGGGACGTAGCGCAGGCGCTGACCCATCAAACCTCGACCAGCACGGGCAGGATCATCGGGCGACGCCGGGTGCGGTCGTAGACGATCTTGCCGAGCGCCTCGTGGACGTGCTCCTGCAGAAGCTTCATCTCGGTGACGTCCTCGTCGAGCAGGGCGTCGAGGACGCGGCCGGCCTCGCCGCGCAGCTCGTCGATGAGCGATTCCGCACCCTCGCCGAAGCCGCGCACGATGAGCTCGGGCGGAGCGGTGAGCGCGCTTGCTCCATTCGACGCCGCCACGGTCGCGACGACGATGACGACACCGTCCTCGGCGAGGCGGCGACGGTCGCGGAGCGCGACGTCGTGCACGTCGCCGACGCCGAGGCCGTCGACGAACGTCATGCCGGCCTGAACGTGGTCGACGATCCGCGCGCTGCCGTCGACGAGCTCGACCACGGTGCCGTTCTCGGCCATGATGATGTTCTCCGGGGGTACGCCGCCCTCGCGTGCGAGCTGCGCGTGCGCGGCCAGCATGCGGAACTCGCCGTGGACGGGCATGACCGCCTTCGGGCGCACGAGCGCGATGATCGTGCGGAGCTCCTCGGCGCGGCCGTGGCCGGAGACGTGGACGGGAGCGTTGTCCTCGTGCAGCACCTCCGCGCCCGAGCGCGCGAGCCGGTTGATGGCGTCGTGGACGCGGAGCTCGTTCCCCGGGATCGGCTTCGCCGAGATGATCACCGTGTCGCCGGCCGCGACCTTGACGTCGCGATGGTCGTCGTACGCGATGCGCGTCATCGCCGACATCGGCTCGCCCTGGCTGCCGGTGCAGAGGATGAGCTGCTCGTGCGGCGGCAGCTCCGCGAGAGCCTGCGGGCGCAGGATCGCCTCCTCCGGCACGTCCATGTAGCCGAGGTTGCGCGCGATGTTCGCGTTCTTCCGCATCGAGCGGCCGACGAAAGCGACCTTGCGTCCGCAGTCGATGCCGACGTCGATCGCCTGCTGCATGCGATGGACGTTGGACGCGAACGAGGAGACGAGGATCTTGCCGGTCCGGCTCGGAAAGATCTGCCGGAACGCCTCGCCGACGACGCGCTCCGACTCCGTGACGCCCGGCCGCTCGGCGTTCGTCGAGTCGCCGAGCAGCAGGTCGACGCCTCGGTTGCCGACCTCGGCGAGCATGCCGACGTCGGTGCGCTGGCCGTCGACGGGCGTGTGGTCGAGCTTGTAGTCGCCCGTGTGCACGATGCGTCCGCCGGGCGTCTCGAGGACGACCGCGGCCGCGTCGGGGATCGAGTGCGCCATGCGGATGAACTGGATGCGGAACGGCCCGAGCTCGAACGGCTCGTCTCCCGGCGCGATCTCGCGGAGGTCCGCCTCACGCGAGAGGCCGTGCTCGTCGAGCTTCGACTTGACGAGGCCGAGCGTCAGCCGAGTCGCGGCGACGACGGGAACGTGCACCTCGCGCATGAGGTACGGAAGGGAGCCGACGTGGTCCTCGTGTCCGTGCGTCAGCACGACGCCTCGAATCATGTCGGCACGCTCGACGAGGTACGAGAAGTCGGGAAGCACCAGGTCGACGCCGAGGTGCTCGTCGCGCGGGAAGGCGAGGCCGGCGTCGACGATGACGATCGACCCCTCCGCCTCGTAGACGGTCATGTTCTTCCCGACCTCGCCGAGGCCGCCGAGCGGGATGATCCGGCAGACGCCCAAGCTATGCCCGCGCCGGCTCGAGCATGCCGGCGCGCTCGAGGCATGCGCGCACCTGCGCGAGCTCCTCGTCCGTCGGGTCGACCATGGGGAGACGGTAGCCGCCGAGCTCGTGCCCGAGGAGGTTCATCGCGGCTTTGATCGGGATCGGGTTCGTCTGGATCTTCAGCAGCTCGAATGCGGGCGCCATCTCGTCGTTCAGCGCCCGCGCACCGCCGACGTCGCCCTCGCGGTAGCGGCGCACCATCTCCTTGGTCTGCAGGCCCCAGACGTGCGTGTGCACGCAGATGCCGCCGATGCCGCCGAGCTCGAGGAACGGGAAGATGAGGTTGTCGTCGCCCGCGTACAGCGTGAGCCCGATGTCGACGATGTGCCGCGCCTCGTCGAGGTCGGCGTACGCCTGCTTGACGCCGGCGAGATTCTCGATCGCCGCGAGCTCGTCCATCGTCCCCGGCTCGATGTTGACGACGACGCGGCTCGGAATGTTGTACGCGAGGACCGGCTTGTCGGTCATGCACGCGATCTCCTGGAAGTGGCGGACGATCGCGCGCTGCGGCGGCTTGTTGTAGTACGGCGCGACCGCGAGGATCCCGTCGACGCCGATGTCGTGCGCGTCGCCGGTGAGGTGCGCCGAATGCGCCGTGTCGTAGGTGCCGGTGTTCGCGACGACGGTTGCGCGGTCGCCGACTGCGTCCTTCGCGGCCGCGAACAGCTCGAGCTTCTCGTGGTCGCTGAGGGTCGGGCTCTCCCCCGTCGTCCCGGCGACGACGAGCCCGTCGGAGCCGTGGTCGACGAGGTACGCCGCGAGCTCGCGGAACTTCTCCACATCGACCTCGCCGTCGGCGCGGAACGGCGTCAGGATCGCGGTCAGGACCTCGCCGAGCACGAGGGGAATGTTACGCGAGCTGGTCTACGAGCTCGCGGAGCGCGAAGAAGATCGCCTCCGAGAACGTCGGGTACGGCTGGATCGTGTCCAGGAGGACGTCGACCGGCGTCGCGCTCCGCACGGCGAGCGTCAGCTGGCCGAGCCACTCCGCCGCCTGCGGGCCGACCGCGACGGCGCCGACGAGCACCTGTTCCTTCGGATCGGCGAAGAGGCGCACGAAGCCGTCCCGCTTCGGCCGTTCGTATGTCGAGAGGCGCGGCGTCGCCGTCAGCTCCCACCGCGCGGAGACGAGCCCGTCACCCTCCGTCCGCCCCACCGTCCCGACCTCGGGGTCGGTGAAGATGCCGGCCGGGATAGCGCGGTAGTCCGCCTTCGCGGTCCTGCCGGCCATGTCCGCGGCGGCCACGCGGGCCTGGTACTTGCCGACGTGGGTGAAGAGGGCGATTCCGGTGACGTCGCCGATCGCCCAGACGTTCTCGCCGGCGCGCATGCGCTCGTCCACCTCGATCCCGAGCGGGCCGACCGTCACACCGAGATCCTCGAGGCCGATTCCCTGCGTGTGCGGCCGTCGCCCGGTGGCGACGAGGAGACGCTCGGCCTCGACCGTCGAGCCGTCCGAGAGCGTCAGCCGGATCCCCGGCTCGACGCGCTCGACGCCGACGCCGAGGCGGACGTCGATCCCCTCGGCGCGGAAGACGCCGGCGAGGAGCGCTCCCGCCTCCTCGTGCACGCGCCCGAGCAGGCGCGAGCCGCGCTCGACGATCGTCACCCTCGCGCCGAGGCGCGAGAAGAACTGCGCGAGCTCCGCCCCGACGGGGCCCCCGCCCATGACGGCGAGGCTCGCCGGCACCTCGTGCGCGCTCGTCGCGTCCTGGTTCGTCCAGTACTCGACGCTGTCGAGCCCGTCGACGGGCGGAATCGCCGGTGCCGAGCCGGTGGCGACGACGAGCCGGTCGTACGCGATCTCCGTCTCATCGACGACGAGCACGCCCGGCCGGAGCACGCACCCGAATCCGCGCACGAGCGCGCAGCGCTGCCCCTCGAGCCACTCCACCTGGCCCGCGTCGTCCCAGCCGCTCGTGACCCAGTCGCGCCACGACCAGATGCCGGCCGGATCGGGACTCTGCCGCGTCATTCCCGGGGCGCGCTCGAGCGACGACGCCAGCTCCGCGGAGCGGAGCATCGTCTTCGTCGGCATGCACGCGTAGTACGAGCACTCGCCCCCGACGAGCCTGCTCTCGACGAGCGTCAGCTCGACGTCGGGGTCGAGCCGGCGGAGGGCGCCGACGAAGTGCTCGCCGGTCGACCCTCCGCCGAGAACGACGACCTTCACTACTTGAGGCCGTTCGCCTTGAGGAATGCCGACGCCACGGCCGCGGGCGTCTTCTTGTCGATCGCGACCGCCTTGTTCATCGCCTGCATGGCGGGCAGCGTCAACTTCGCGGACACGGCATTCACCGTCTTCGTGAACGACGGACCGGCGGCAGCGAGGACCTTCTGCGAAACGACCGGCGCGACGTTCTGAAAGCCGAAGATGTGCTTCGTGTCGGTGAGGATCGTGTACTTGCCCGTCAGCTGCTGCGGGTCGGTGGAGAAGCCGTCGCCGGCGGTTGCCTTACCGTCGTCGAGCAGCGTGTAGACGCTGATGCTGGAGAGCGGCACGAACTTCGCCTGCTTGAGCCCGTAGATGTTCTTCAGGCCGAGCAGGCAGGTGATGCGCGTCTGGCACTCCGGATAGCCGGCGTACGAGAACGACTTCACCTTCTTCATGTCGCCGATCGTCTTGACGCCGTCCTTCTGCGCCGTGGACTTCAGCATCGTGAACGTGTCGGTGTCGTAGAACGGCGTCGCCTTGAGCAGCGTCAGCCCACGTGTCTCCTCGAACTTCTTCGCCGCCGCGTACGTCGCGGCCGCCGTCTTCGGAGACGCCTTCTTGGCGAGGTCGAGGACGATGACGCCGGTGTACTCGGGGTAGAAGTTGATCTTCCCGCTCGTGATCGCCGTGTCGGCGAGCTCCGAGCTCCCCAGGCTGCCCGCGTACTTCACCTTGAACCCCTTCGCCTGCAGTGCCTGTCCGTAGAGCTGGCCGAGGATGAACTCCTCGGTGAAGTTCTTGTTGCCGACGAGGATCGTCGGCGCAGCCGCGTGCTTCTGCACGCCGGCCGTCGCGGTCCCGCCCAAGACGAGCGCGACTCCCAACGAGATGGCGAACGCCGCCTTGGCAGCGCGCCGCATGTGCTTCCTGATCATCCTGCCTCCCTCCTCCCGGGATGGTGGTATTCCGCTGAGACTAGGTGACGGAGGCATGTCTGGGCGACACGCCCCACCGGACGATCGAGAGCAGGAACGCGGCGGCGAAGGCGAGCGCCGACACGCAGAGCGAGGCGGCCACGACCCCCGCGTCGCCGTAGCTGGCGCGGTTGACGATGATCTCGCCGAGGCCGCCGCCGCCGGCGATCGCCGCAATCGTTGCGGTCGCAATCACAAAGATGGCGGCGATCCGGATGCCGGCGAAGACGAGCGGCAGGCCGAGAGGCAGCTCGACGCGCAGGAGCACCTGGAGCTCGGTCATCCCGACGCCGCGCGCCGCGTCCACCGCGTCCGGGTCCACCCCCTCCATCGCGAAGTACGCGTTCGTGAGGACCGGCGGGATCGCGAGTACCACCAGCGCGACGGTGTTGTTCCAGAAGCCGATGCCGAACACGGTGAGGCCGAGGGCGATGAGCACGAGGCTCGGCAGGGCCCGGCCGACGTTCGCGACGCTCGAAGCCGCGAAGAGACCGCGGTGGAGGTGCCCGAGCCAGAGGCCGGCCGGCAGCGCGAGCAGGAGCGCGATCCCGAGCGCGGCGGCAGAGAGCTCGAGGTGCTGCTCCGTCTTCGTCAGCAGCAGTCCGGGGTGGTCACCCATGAACCGGAAGGCGTCGACGAACGTGTTCACGCCGTCCTCCCGAGCTTCACCCACGGCGTCAACCGTCGCTGGACGAGCACGAGCAGCCCGTCGGCGACGAGCGCGAGTGCGACCGCCATGCCGCCGGCCGTGAAGATCTCCGTCTTGAAGACGTCCTGCTCGAGCGCGACGAAGATCGGGCTGCCGAGGCCCTTCGCGATGACGAACGACGCGACGGTCGCGATCGAGATGGTCGAGACGGTGGCGATGCGGAGTCCGGCGAGGATCGCCGGCAGCGCGAGCGGCAGCTCGACGCGCAGGAACGTCTGCGAGCGCGTGAAGCCCGATCCGCGGGCGACGTCGACGAGCTCGGCGGGCACGGTGCGCAACCCCTCCACCATGTTCCGGTAGAGGACGAGCAGCGTGTACGACACGAGCGCGATCTCGACCGTCGTCACCGAGATGCCGGTGATCGGAATGAGCAGCTGGAAGAGCGCGAGGCTCGGGATCGTGTACAGGAAGTCCGAGACGAGCCCGATCGGCGGGTCGAGCAGCCGATAGCGGAAGCCGAGGAGCGCGAGCGCGAAGGCGAGGACGAAGCCGATGGCGACGGCGATGACCGTCAGCTCGATGTGCTGGATCAGCGCCGGCTGCAGCGTGTCGTGCCAGTGCTGGGAGACCCACTCGGGGCAGAACCAGCCGTTGTTCACCTCGCACGAGCTGCCCGCGCCGAAGTTCGGGATGACGGGCCCGCCGGCGACGATCACGGGACGAGCACCTCCCGTGTGATCGAGCCGACGACCTTCCCGTCGCCGTCGGTGACGGCGAGCCGGTCGACGCGCTTCTCGATCATGAGCGCGAGCGCGTCGCGGCACGTCGCCGTGCGGGCGATCCGCGGCCCGTCCGACGGCGGACCGAGCTCCGTGTCGGCGACGGTGCGGAGTGCGAGTGCCTTCAGCGCCCGGTCGGCGCCGACGAACTCCGCGACGAAGTCGTCGGCGGGGTGCTCGAGGATCGTCATCGGCGTGTCGTACTGTGCGAGCTTCCCGCCGGGCCGGAGGATGGCCATCCGGTCGCCGATCTTGATCGCCTCGTCGACGTCGTGGGTGACGAACACGACCGTCTTCCGGACCTCCCGCTGGAGCCGGAGGAACTCGTCCTGCAGCCGCGCGCGCACGATCGGGTCGATGGCGGCGAACGGCTCGTCCATGAGCATGAGCGGCGGGTCGGCCGCAATCGCGCGCGCAAGGCCGACTCGCTGGCGCTCGCCGCCGGAGAGCTGCGCCGGATACCTGCCCGCATATGACGGATCGAGGCCGACGAGGTCGAGCAGCTCCTGCGCGCGCGTGTGGATCCACGACTTCGACCGGCCGTACAGCCGCGGTACCGTCCCGATGTTCGCCTCGACCGTCATGTGCGGGAAGAGGCCGACCTGCTGGATGACGTAGCCGATGCCGCGGCGGAGCTCGACGACGTCCTGGTCCATGACGCTCGTGCCGTCGATGCGGATGTCGCCGCTCGTGAGCGAGATGAGCCGGTTGACGAGTCGCAGCGCGGTCGTCTTGCCGCCACCGGAGGGGCCGACGAGCGCGCAGATCTCACCCGCGGGCACGGTGAGCGACAGACGGTCGACCGCGGCGCCCTCCCTGCCCGGGTACTCCTTCGTCGCCTCGTCGAAGACGAGCTCGGCGGCCTGGCCCGGCATCGCCGGGAACTATGGCCTACAGGAGCGAGTCCAGGCCGACGGTCAGTCCCGGCGGCAGCGACTCGAGCTTCTCGAGCACGAGCAGGATGCCGTAGGCGAACGACTCGCGTGCGATGGTGTCATGGCGGATCGTGAGGAGCTCGCCCTCGCCGCCGAAGATCACTTCCTGATGGGCGACGAGGCCGGGCAGGCGCACCGAGTGGATGACGGGATCGCCGCCGATGAGCGCCGCCGTCGCGCGCGCCGTCCCGGAGGGCGCGTCCTTCTTCGCCTCGTTGTGCAGCTCGATCACCTCGGCTCGCGGGAAGTACGCGGCCGCCTGCTGCGCGAACCGCATCATGAGCACCGCGCCGATCGAGAAGTTCGGTGCGACGAAGAGCCGCACGCCGCGCTCGACGGCGAGCGCGTGCAGCGGCTGCGGGTCCCAGCCGGTCGTGCCGACGACGCAGGAGACGCCCTGCTCGAGCGCCGCGCGCGCGTTCACCGGCGCAGCGTCCGGCGTCGTGAAGTCGACGGCCGCATCGAGCCCCCCGACGTCGGGCTCGTCGCCGATCTCGATCCCACGGACGTCGTGGCCTGCGCGCTCGAGCGCCGGCTTGAGCGCGACGCCGACCTTCCCGTCGGCCCCGAACAGCGCGAGCTTCATGCCGCCTTCCGCGCGACGCCCTTGCCGATCGCGGTCTTGAACTTGCCTTCGTCGGGACCGACGCACGCCGCCGAGAGCCGCTCAGGCGCGAGAAGCACCCCGGCGAGCTCCGCGATCGCGTCCTCCTCCACCGCGTCGACCTCCGCCATGATTCGCTCGAAGGTGAGGAGCTCCGTGTCGGTGATGAGCGACTTGCCCAGCCGGCTCATCCGGTTCGACGTCGACTCCATCGACAGCATGATCCGGCCCTTGATGCTCTCCTTCGCGCGCACGAGCTCGCCCTTGCGCAGCTTGCCGGAGGCGATCTCGCCGATCTGCTCGGTGCAGATCTCGACGCACGACGCGAGGTTCTCCTCCCGCGTCCCCACGTAGATCCCGATCAGGCCGGTATCGGTGTACTGCGACGCGAACGTGTAGACGGCGTACGCCATCCCGCGCTTCTCGCGGATCTCCTGGAAGAGGCGCGACGACGCGGAGCCGCCGAGGATGGAGTCGAGAAGCGACGCAGCGAAGCGGCGCCGGTCGGAGCGCGAGATGCCGGGTGCGCCGAGGCACAGGTGGTACTGCTCCGTGTCCTTCCGCTGGAAGCGCACACCGGGCGCCGGCGCCTGGGTCAGCGGCCGCCGTACGCGCGGCCCGCTCTTCGGTGCGGTGTTCGTGCTCCGCTCCGCGCGCTCGAGGAGCGACACGAAGCGGTCGTGGGCGATGTTGCCCGCAGCGGAGACGACGATGTTCCCGCCCGTGTACATCGAGCGGTGGTAGGCGGCCACGGCACGACGGCTGACGGTCGAGATCACCTCGGCCGTCCCGATGACGGGACGCCCGAGCGCATGGCCGCCGAACACCGCCTCGGAGAAGAGGTCGTGCACGAGCTCCTGCGGCGCATCCTCGTACATCGCGATCTCCTCGAGCACGACCTCGCGTTCCTGGTCGAGCTCGGCGAACGCCGGCGCGAAGACCATGTCGGTCATCACCCGCAGCGCATCCTCCGTGTGCCGGTCGGGCACGCGCGAGTAGACGACGGTGTGCTCGCGCGACGTGGCGGCGTTCAGCTCCGCCCCCATCGCGTCGAACGTCTCCGCGATCTGCTGGGCGTCGTACGAGCGCGACCCCTTGAAGAGCAGATGCTCGATGAAGTGGGACACACCCGTGCGGTCGTCGCGCTCGTCGCGCGAGCCCGCGCCGATCCAGAAGCCGATCGACACCGAGCGGACGCTCGGCACGCGCTCCGAGATGACACGCTCACCCGAGTCCAGCTCGGACACGACGTACTTCTGCACGTCCGGATCGTAGAGGTTCGCCCGCTAGACGAAGTGGATGCCGGTGCCGGCCCGCTTCGCCTCGTACAGGGCCTCGTCGGCACGCCGGAAGAGCGCCTGCGCGTCGGTGGCGTCCTCGGGGCACTCGGCGACGCCGAAGCTCGCGCGCATGCCGCCGAGCCGTTCGCCGCCCTTGTCGAGCTTCGCCTGGATCCGCCCGACCACCTCGCGCGTGTCGTCCTCGCTCGCCTCTGCGAGGAGGAGCGCGAACTCGTCGCCGCCGATCCTGAACGCGGCATCGTGCTTGCGGAGGCTCTTCCGCACGATCTTCGCGAACGCCTGCAGCGCGGTGTCGCCCGCCGGATGGCCCAGGCTGTCGTTTACGCCCTTGAAGCCGTCGAGGTCGCAGAGCACGAGGCCGAAGTCGCGTCCGAACCGGTTGGCACGTGCGACCTCCGACTCGAGCCGGTCGACGAACGCACGGCGGTTCAGCAGGCGCGTCAGCGGATCGTGATCGGCGAGGAACCGGAGCTCCTGCACGTTCTCCGCGGCGACGATCGCCGCAGCCGCCTGGTTCGCGAAGATGCGCAGCGCCTGCAGCTTCTCCCGTGACGGGAAGAGCCGGTCTTCCGGCTCGTCGGCGGAGAGGATCCCGATGATGTCCTCGTCGGCGTCGTGCAGCGGCACGAGCAGCCAGTGGCGGTCCCACGCGCGCGGCCCGCGCCCGTTGCGCCGCGACGTGTACAGGAACGTCTCGCGCGAGATGCGCTTCTCCGCCTCCGCGTTCGGCAAGAGGAAGCAGCCCTCGATCTCGAACTCGCGATCGAGCAGCGGCGCGATGTCGTCGAGGAACAGCTCCCGCGACACCACGCTGCCGTGCTCCCAGCCGACGGACGCGCGCGAGGTGATTCGCCCGGTCTCCAGGTCGGCCGAGACGACCATGACGTTCTGGAAGCCGAGCGCGTCGCGCACGCCGACGCACACGCGCTGCATGATCGCGTCGGCGCTCGGGTGCGCCGTGAGACCCGTCGAGACCGTGAGCAGCTGCTCGAGCGCGAGTCGGTGGCGCGCGGCCTCGGCCGCCTCCTGCGCCGACTGCACGGCGAGCGCGGCGTGGTCGGCGAGCGCGACGAGGACGTCGAGCTCCTCGTCGCTCGCACGCAGGCGGCTCACCGGCTCGTCGACGGAGAGGATCCCGACGAGATGGCCGTCCTGGTGGCGCATCGGCACGAAGAGCGCGTCGAGCGGATGCCAGGCGTCGTCGCCGACGCCTGCCGCGCGGTCGGGGAGGTAGAAGTCGCCGCCGTCCTTCGACCAGTCGAACTCGCCGGCGGGGACGAAGTACGCCCCGCGCTTGCTGAAACGGTCGGACAGCAGCGGCTCCCAGTCCTCGATCCGGCGCACGAGCCCGACGAGGACCGCCTCCGCCTCGGGGCTGCCGTGCACCGTCGTGCACTCGAAGTCGTCCCACGCGGGGCGGTAGAGGTTGATCGCGACGGTCTCGTAGCCGAGGGACTCGGCGACGACCCTGGCGATCGCGCGGAGGAGCGCCGGGAGGTCGTCGGAGGTGCGAACGAGCCGCGTGACCTCGAGGAGGCCACGCAACGGCGAGATCGGGGGAAGGTTCTGCGGCGACAACTGCAAGTCCTTCACGAACTCATCGGCACGAAAAGGGGATGGGACCTACCCCCTCCGAGGGAACGAGGGGGCGGCGCACGCGCCGCCCCCTCCGGTGCTTCGGCCTGCTAGCGCCGGCCGCCCCGGCCGCCGCGACGATCGTCCCGGCGCGGGCGCTCCTCCTCCGGAGGACGCGGCGGTGCGTCCTTCGCCCGCTCGATGAGCTCCTCCGGCTGGACGAGGCCGCCGTTCTCATGCTTCGCGATGAGCTTGAGGCCGATGCGGCCACGCGCCTTGTCGACCTCCTGGACGACGACGTCGACGACGTCGCCGCGCGCCATCACGTCCTCGATATGGCCGACGCGGCCGGGCCCGACGTTCGACACGTGCAGCAGGCCGTCGGTCCCCTTCTTGAGCTCGACGAACGCGCCGAACTGCGTCGTCTTGACGACCTTGCCGGTGTAGGTGTCCCCCACTTCCGGCTCCTTCGTCAGCGCCTGGATGGCCGAGATGGCTGCTTCGGCCTTCGTGCCCTCCGTGGCGTAGATGAGGATCGTGCCGTCCTCCTCGATGTCGATCTGCACCTCGTAGTCGGACTCGAGGCCGCGGATCGTCTCGCCGCCCTTGCCGATGACCATGCCGATCTTCTCCTGGTCGATCTTGATCGACGTGATCCGCGGCGCGTTCTCGGCGAGCTCGGAGCGCGACTCCGGAATGACCTCGAGCATCTTGTCGAGGATGAACTCGCGCGCCCGCTTTGCCTGCTCGAGCGCGTCCCGCATGATCTGCTGCGTGACGCCGGTGATCTTGATGTCCATCTGGAGCGCGGTGATGCCGGCCCGCGACCCGGCGACCTTGAAGTCCATGTCGCCCAGGTGGTCCTCCGCGCCCTGGATGTCGGTGAGGATGACGTAGTCGTCGCCCTCCTTCACGAGGCCCATCGCGATGCCGCTCACCGGCGCCTTGATCGGCACGCCGGCGTCCATGAGCGACAGCGTCGAGCCGCAGACCGAGCCCATCGACGACGAGCCGTTCGACTCGAGCGTCTCGGACACGATGCGAATCGTGTACGGGAACTCCTCCGGCGGCGGGATGACTGCCTCGAGCGCGCGCTGCGCGAGCGCACCGTGGCCGATGTCGCGCCGCTTCGGGCCCCGCATGAAGCCCGTCTCCCCGACCGAGTACGGCGGGAAGTTGTAGTGGTGCATGTACCGGCGCTCCGCCTCGAGCGAGAGGTCGTCGATGCGCTGGCCCTCCTTCGCCGTGCCGAGCGTGAGCGAGCTGAGGATCTGCGTCTGGCCGCGCGTGAACAGGCCGGAGCCGTGCGCACGCGGGTTCACGCCGACCTCGACGTCGATCGGCCGGATCTCCTCCGTGCCGCGCCCGTCGGGCCGCCGCTTCTCGATGGCGATCTTCTTGCGGACGAGGTCCTTGTAGATCGCGTCGCACGCCTTCTTGACGTACGAGCGGGTGACGGAGTCCTTCACCGCGTCCTCGCCTTCGGCGGGGGCGGGCCCGACCGGGAACGGGAGCCGGAGCTCCTCGCCGATCCGCTCGAACAGCAGCTGCCGCTTCGCGGCCTTGAGCTGCTTCGAGTCCTGCTCCGCGTCGGTGAGCGCACGGAGCTCGTCGCCGAACTGATCCCGTACCGGCTGGTCGACCGCGGCCGCGCGCTGCTTCTCGAGCAGCGTGTGCAGCGCGGCGCGCACCTGGAACTGGCGCGTGACGTCGTCGTCGGTCGAGTCCATCGAGAGCGGCGGGGCAAGCTCGCCCGTCAGCTCCTCGACGACGGAAGCCGCGTCCTTCAGACCGGAGCTCTGGATGCGCTCCCAGACCTTGTGGCCGTAGTCGCGTTCGACCTCGGCGACGAGCTCGAGATCGAGCCACTTGGGCTTGCCGGCCTCGCGGGCCAGCTCCTCCTGCGCCTCGCACAGCTTCACGATCTCGCGGTGGGCGATCTCGAGCGCCTCGAGGATCGTCTCCTCGGGCACCTGGTCGCCGCCCGCCTCGACCATCGTCAGGCCTTCCTTCGTGCCGACGACGATGAGATCGAGATTCGCCTCGTCCTCCATCGCGCGCAGCGTCGGGTTGACGACGAGCTGCCCGTCGATGCGGCCGATGCGCACGGCTCCGACCGGGCCGAGGAACGGCATCGGCGAGATCATGAGCGCCGCCGACGCGCCGTTGATGCACAGGATGTCGTGCGCCGTCACGAGGTCGGCCGACAGCACGGTGCAGATGACCTGCACCTCGTTGCGATACCCCTTCGGCCACAGCGGCCGGATGGGGCGGTCGATCATGCGCGCGGTCAGGATCGCACGCTCCGTCGGGCGTCCTTCGCGCTTGAAGAAGCCGCCCGGGATCTTGCCGGCCGCGTACATGCGCTCCTCGACGTCGACGGTGAGCGGGAAGAAGTCCGCCCCCTCGCGCGCCTCGGTGCGGCCCTGCGCGGTGGCGAGCACCATCGTCTCGCCGGAGCGGATGACGACTGCGCCGTCCGCCTGCTTCGCGAGCTTGCCGGTCTCGAACGTGATCTCCTGCTCTCCAACCTGGACGGAGACCTGAGCCCGGCGCTCGGTCGTGATACTCATCGATTGTCCTCCACTCTGCTTGTCGGAGAGTGGGAGTTGAGCCAGCGCCGCGGAGGAGCTCGCTCAACTTCCACTCTCCATTTATGCCCGGCCTATCTGCGCAGGCCGAGCTCCTTGATCAGGGCGCGATAGCCCTCGAGATCGTTCTTCTGGAGATACGTCAGGAAGCGGCGGCGGCGGCCGACGAGCTTCAGGAGCCCGCGCCGCGAGTAGTGATCGTGCTTGTGAGTGCGCAGATGCTCGGTCAGCTCGTTGATGCGCTGCGTGAGCATCGCGATCTGCACCTGCGGCGAGCCGGTGTCGGCCTCGCCTCGGCCGTGCTTCTTGATGATCTCCAGCTTGGCTTCCTTCGTGAGGGCCATGAGCCTCCTCGGTAGTCGTCTCCCGAGCCTCCGCCGACGCGCCGGGAAGCGATCGCAGCACGACAGCCGGGGCTGGGTCGCCGACTAGGGTAGCAATCCCGCATGGTTCCTGCCTTCGCGAGCCCGGCGATAGCCGCCGGCCACCCCGCCACCGCCGCCGCCGGCGTCGAGATCCTCGCCGAGGGAGGATCGGCCGCCGACGCGGCCGTCGCCGCCGGCCTGGCGTCCTGCGTCGCGGAGACGGTCATGACGGGGCTGCTCGGCGGCGGGCATGCGATCCACTTCGACGCGGCCTCGGGGAAGGCGCGGATGCTCGACTGCTTCTGCGCCGTGCCGGGTCTCGGCGCGGAGCCGCGCGCCACGCAGCTCGTCCAGCTCGAGGTCCCGTTCGGGGCCGAGCTCGTCCGCTACGCCGTCGGCCCCGCCTCGTGCGCCGTCCCGGGGGTACCGGCCGGCCTCGGCGCCCTCTGGCGCGCGCACGGCCGCTTGCCGTGGCCCCGGCTCGTCGAGCCGGCGCTCCGGCTCGCGCGCACGGGCGTGGCGATGCCGCCGGCGCACGCCGCCTGCCTCGAGATGCTCGCGCCGGTGATGACCATGCGCGAGGGCGGGCGGATGTACGCACCCCAGGGCCGCCTGCTCGCGGCGGGCGACCGGCTCGACCAGCCCGGACTCGTCGCGGCGCTCGAATCGCTCGCTGCCGAGGGATCCGCCGGCGCCTACACCGGGACCGTCGGGGAGGCGCTGCTCGCGCTCTCGGGCGAGCGCGGCGGCCTGTTGACGCGCGCCGACCTGAAGGCGTACGAGCCGCACTGGACCGAGCCGGTCGAGACCGCGTGGGCCGGAACGCGGTTCCTCACGCGCGGCGGCCTCTCCGGAGTGCCGGAGACGATCGCCCGCCTGCCGCGTCTGCGCGACCTCTCCCCCGCCGGCCGCGTGCTCGCGCTCCTCGCCGCGCTCGCCGGCGGGCGCGGGCCGGAGACGCATACGACGAACCTCGTTGCCGTCGACGCCGACGGCAACGCGTGCGTGCTCACGACGAGCCTCGGACTCGGCTCGGGCGACTGGCTCCCCGGCCTCGACCTCCATCTGAACAGCATGCTCGGCGAGGTCGACCTGCTCGTGGGCGCGCTCGAGCCGGGTCGGCGAATGGAGAGCATGATGGCGCCGAGCGTCGTGCTCGACCGTGACGGGTTCGTCCTCGCCGTCGGCGCCGCGGGCGGCACGCGCCTCCGGACGGCGCTCGTCGGCGTCGCCGCCGGGATCATCGACGAGGGCTTGTCCGCGCACGAGGCGATCGACCGTCCGCGTGCGCACGCCGCCGGCGACGTCGTCAACGCCGAGCCCGGCGTGCCGGAGGAGGCGCTGGAGCGGCTGGAGGCGGCCGGCCTCACCGTTCGGCGCTGGCCGGCACGGCACCACTACTTCGGCGGCGTCAGCGCGGTCGGGCGGGCAGGTGCGGCGGGCGACGTCCGGAGGAGCGGCGCGGCTCTCGAGGCCCGAGCGGCAGGCTGACCGGGATCCATCCGACGTAGCCGCACACGGGACAGCCGGGGTTCGTCTCGGCCGTGCTGCCCGCGGCCGGCTTGGAGTACGCCGTCCCGCACTCGAGGCAGCGGACGGTGTCGAGCACCGCGAACGGCGCCCTCGCGAGACCGGGCTCCATACCGAACGAGACGCCGACCTGCCGGAAAACTTGCGGACTACGCGGGGCGCCGCGCAGCTCGCGTGCGGCGGACGTCGTCCGCGATCGCGTCGATGAGCTCCTGCTCCGACTCGAAGGCGGCCTCGTCGCGAAGGCGCTCCCAGAGCTCGACGACGAGCCGCTGCCCGTACAGGTCGCCCTCGTAGTCGAGGACGTGCACCTCCACGCGCCGTTCGGTGCCGCCGTAGTGCGGATTCGTGCCGATCGAGATCGCCGCCGGCCGGTCGAGCGCCGCCCCTGCATAGATCCCGAGCGCGACACCGACCAGGTCGGCGGGCACGGCGAGGTTGGCGGTGGGGAAGCCGAGCGTGCCGCCGCGCTGCTCGCCGAGGACGACCGTCCCCTCGACCTCGGGCGGCCGGCCGAGGAGTCGGGCCGCCTTCTCGATCTCCCCCGAGGCGAGCAGGGCGCGGATGTGGCTCGAGGACACGTTGTCGACGAGCGGGACGCGGCGCACGTCGAAGCCGAGCCGCTCGAGCAGCGCGAGGTCGCCCGCCCGGCGACGGCCGAACCGGAAGCCGTCGCCCGCTGCGATCACCTCGGCGCCGGCCGCTCGGAGCATCGTCTCCGCGAACTCCTCCGGCGCCAGGTCGGCGAGCGCGGCGTCGAACCGCACGACGAGGGCGTCCTCGAACCCGAGCTGCGCGAGGAGCTCGAGCCGGCGCTCGAGCGTCGTCAGGAGCTCGACGCGGTTGCCGAGGATCGTCCGCGGGTGCGGGTCGAAGGTCACGACCGCCGGCCGCAGGCCGGCGGCCAACGCGGCGTCGAGGACGCGCACGTGTCCGCGATGGACGCCGTCGAACGTCCCGATCGCGATCGCGCGCCGCGCGGGCTCGAGCTCGTCCGGATGGTGCGCGACGTTCACAGGGCCGCGAGCACCTCCTCCTCGGAGAGCAGGTCGGTCGGCTCGAAGCGCTCGGGCGACACGGCGTCGGCGACGCTGAACGGGCCGACTTCGAGGCGGCGCAGCGTGCGGCAGTGGCCGCCGAGCGCGTGGGCGATGGCGCGGACGTACGTGCCGCTGCTGACGCGCAGGTCGAGCGTCACGCTGGTGGTGTCCCGGTCGACGAGATCGAGCGCATGGACGAACGAACGCCGGATGGGCATCTCGACTTCCACGCCGCGCCGGTGCAGGTCGTACGCGCGCACGCCGCCGATCTTCACGGCCGAGGCGGCCGGAATGGGGAGCGCGATCTCCCCGCGCACGATGTCGAGCTCGATCGAGGCCGGCGGCTCGTGCCGCTCGACCACCTCGCCCTCGGGGTCCCCGGTGGTGGTCGTCGCAGTGAGGTCGACGGTGGTCACGTAGCGCTTGTCGAGCCCGACGAGCCGGGGCGCGAGCTTCGTCGCGCGTCCGGAGAGGATGAGCAGGAGCCCCGTCGCGAACGGGTCGAGCGTCCCGGCATGGCCGGTCCGCGCACCCGTGCGCCGGCGGATCTGCGCGACAATCGCGAACGACGACGGGCCGGCGGGCTTGTCGACGAGCGCGACGCCCGCGGGCTCAAGCGCTCGTGCGGGCACGCTGGGCGAGAAATCTCTCGCGCACGATCTCCGTGATCTCCTCGGGCGAGCTCTCGCTCGAGAAGCCGGCCGCCTGGCGGTGTCCGCCGCCGCCGAAGACCCGCGCGATCGCGGAGACGTCCACCTCGTCGACGCTCGACCGCAGCGAGACGCGCCGCGACGGGCCGCCTTCGCGCGGAGGCTCGCGGATGAGCACCGCGAGCTCGGAGCCCTCGACCGCGCGGAGGTAGTCGATGATCCCTTCGGAGTACCCCTCGATCGCTCCGACGTCGGTGAAGTCGCTGCGCAGGAGCACCGACACGACGATCCGGCCGCCTTCGAGCACCTGCGCGCGGTCGAGTGCGCGCGCCAGCAGCTTGAGCTTCGCGAACTCGACCGACTCGTACACCTGCTGGAAGACCGCGTGCACGTCGGCGCCGGCGTCGACGAGCTCCGCGGCGAGCCGGAGCGACTTCGGCGTCGTGTTCGTGTACTGGAAGCGGCCGGTGTCGGTGACGAGCGCGATGTACAGGGGCTCGGCGATCTCCGGCGTGAGCTCGATGTCGAGCTCCCGGAAGACGTCGCGCATGACCTCTCCGGTGGACGACGCGTCCGAGACGATGAGGTTCACGTCGCCGAAGCGGGAGTTGTCGTGATGGTGGTCGATGTCGATCGTGAGCTTCGCGCGCAGCGCGGCGACGGGCTCCGGGCCGATGCGGTCGGCCTGCGCGCAGTCGACGGCTACGAGCACGCGGTCGGCGATGTCGGCGGGCACGTCGCGCAGCAGGCCGTCGAGCCGCATGAAGCCGTACTCGCGCGGCAGCGGCGCGTCCCCCGAGAGGTACATCAGGACGTCCTTGCCGAGCCGGCGGAGCGCGAGCGTCGTCGCGAGCAGCGAGCCGAGCGCGTCGCCGTCGGGATTCTCGTGGCTGACGACGAGGAAGCGGTCGTTGGCGCGGATCGCAGCCGCGACCGCCTGCAGGTCACTCATCGTCTGGGGCGAGCTCATCGATGAGATGGGTCATGCGCACGCCGCGCTCGACCGACGGATCGTACTCGAACGTCAGTTGTGGGGTTCGCTTCATCCGTAGCTCCTTCGCCAGCCGGCCCTGGAGTATCCCGTGCGCCGCCGTCAGACCCAGGAGCGAGGCCTTCCGCTTCCGCGCCGATCCGAGGACGCTGACGTAGACGGTCGCCTGGCGCAAGTCCGGCGTCGTGGCGACGCCGGTGATGGTCACGAGGCCGATGCGGGGGTCCTTCAGCTCCGGCAGAGCATCCGCGAGGACCTGGCGGACGGACTCGTTCACTCGACGCATCCGTTCGCTCATGAGCCGTATTCAAGCTTGTCCTAGTCATCCGGGTCGACGATGAACCGCTCGGCGAGCGCGATCTCCCACTCCTGGCCGCGCAGCCAGCGCTCGGCCTCGTCGAGGAGCCGCTCCGCCTCGCGGTGCTCCCGGGCGGCGCAGGCGACCGTGATCCGCGCCCGCTGCCAGACGTCGTGGTGGTCGACCTCGGCCACGGAAGCCCCCACCCGCCGCTGCAGCTGAGCCTTGGCCGAGCGCAGGTAGTGCCGCTTCTCCTTGAGCGAATGAGCCTCGGGAAACTGAAGCTCGCACGTGAGCACCCCGACAAATCCGCTGGCCACAACAAGGAGCCTAAAGCCGCGGTCGAAGAACGAGCACCAGGGCCGGAGCGTAAGCCGAAGGCTTACGCGGAGGCCGCACGAGCGAGCGGGGATGCCCGCAGGGCACCACCGCGAGCGCAGAACGGAACCCTTGCCGACACCCTGATACGAAGCGGGACCCTTCAACGGTTGGAAGTGCGCAGCACTTTCAACCGCGAGAAAGTGCGCAGCACTTTGGCCTTACGAAGGCGCCTCGTCGAGTGAAGTCCGCTCCGTCTCGCGGGTCTCGAAGACCTCGAGCACGTCGCCTTCCTTCACGTCGTTGAAGCCGTCCAGCAGGATGCCGCACTCGAAGCCCTCCTGGACTTCGCGCGCGTCGTCCTTGAACCGCTTGAGAGCGGAGATCGTCGTCGTGTAGATGACGGTGCCGTCGCGGATGACGCGGACGTCGGCGTTCCGCCGCACGACGCCGTGCGTGACCATGCAGCCCGCGATCGTGCCGAGCCGCGAGACCTTGAACAGCGCGCGCACTTCCGCCTCGCCGATCGTCTCCTCCGTCTTGACGGTGGCGAGCTTCCCGACGAGTGCCTTCTCGATGTCGTCGGTGAGCTGGTAGATGACGTTGTACGTGCGAATCTCGACGCCTTCGCGGGCCGCGAGCTCCCGCGCCTCGGCGTTCGGCCTGACGTTGAAGCCGACGATGAGCGCATCGGAGGCGGACGCGAGCATGATGTCGTTCTGCGTGATGGCGCCGACGCCCTGGTGGATCACGTTGACGCGCACCTCGGCGTGCTCGAACTTCGCGAGCTCGGAGACGATCGCCTCGACGGATCCGACCACGTCGCCCTTGACGACGATGTTGAGGTCGGCGACCTCGCCGCTCTGCATCTGCTCGAAGAGCTTCTCGAGCGACACGCCCGTGGGACGCTGTGTCGCGAGGTGCTCGCGGCGGAGCCGCTCGGCACGGCGCGTCGCGCGCTCGCGCGCGAGCCGGTCGTTCTCGACCACCTGCGCGACCTCGCCCGCGGGCGGCGGCTTGTCGAAGCCGAGGATCTCCACGGGCTCTCCGGGGAGCGCCCTCTGGATCTTCTCGCCCTTGTAGTTGAAGAGCGCCTTCACGCGCCCGTGCGCGTCGCCGGCGACGATCGCGTCGCCGACCTTGAGGGTGCCGCGGTGGACGAGCATCGTCGCGACGGGACCGCGGCCGACGTCGAGTCGCGACTCGATGATCGGCCCGGAGGCCTCGGTGTTCGGGTTCGCCTTCGGGTCGAGCTCGAGATCGGCGACGAGCAGGATCTTCTCGAGCAGGTCGTCGAGGTTCTGCTGCGTCTTGGCCGACACCTCGGAGAACTGCGTCGTCCCGCCCCACGCCTCTCCCTGCAGGCCTTCCTGCGCCAGCTCGGCCTTGACACGATCGAGATTCGCGTCCGGGAGGTCGATCTTGTTGATGGCGACGACGATCGGCACGTCCGCCGCGCGCGCATGCGCAATCGACTCCTTCGTCTGCGGCATGACGCCGTCGTCGGCCGCGACGACGAGCACCGCGATGTCGGTGACCTTCGCGCCGCGGGCGCGCATGGCGGTGAACGCCTCGTGGCCCGGGGTGTCGAGGAACGTGATCCTGCGCCCGTTGACGTCGACCTGGTATGCGCCGATGTGCTGCGTGATCCCGCCGGCCTCGGTATCGACGACCTTCGCGTTCCGAATCGCGTCGAGGAGTGTCGTCTTGCCGTGGTCGACGTGACCCATGATCGTGACGACCGGCGGCCGCGTCACGAGCGAGTCTTCCGCGTCCTCGAATGCCTCCGGGTCCTCGTCCTCGTCGGACGCATGCTTGATCTGCACCTCGCGCTTCAGCTCGGCGCCGATGAGCTCGACCTCTTCGTCGGTCAGCGACTGGGTCGCCGTCCGCATCTGGCCGAGACCCATGAGGATCTTGATGAGCTCCGGCATCGGCACGCCGAGCGCCTGCGAGAAGTCGCGGACGGTGACGCCGGACTCGACCGTCACGGCGCCCGTCGGCTGCGCGGGCGTCTGCTGGCGCGGCTCGCGCGGCGGGCCGTCGTTGCGACCGCGCGCCTGCCGGCCGTCCTGGCGAGGACGGGCCGCCTGGTTGTCGATGACGACGCGCCGGCGCCTTCCGCCCGGCCCGCCGCCGCCGCGCGGGCGCAGTGGACGGTTCGGTCTGTTTCCTCCGTTAGGCATTCGCGCCTCCAGTGTAGAGGCGTGCGAGGGCCGGATCGACCCGGACGGGCTCCCGCAGCGTCCGCGCGAAGCCGCGCTGCGCCGTCGCGGTGTCGAAGCAGGACAGCCGGCGGCAGGTGTAGACGCCGCGCCCGGCCCCGGGATGCCCGTGGACGAGCACGCCGCCGCGCGCGACGAAGCGCACGAGGTCGCCCTGCGGCGCGTGCCGGCCGCAGCCGGCGCAGCGCCTGACCGGCTCCGTCCTCACTCGGATTCCGATTCGGCCCTTTCCACCGGGATGCCGGCCGGGATCTCCTCCGGCGGCGCCATCTCGGGGTGCGGCTCGACCGTGTCGAGGTCGACCTCGCCCTCGGCCTCCGCGATCGCCGTCGCGTCGGGCCCGTGCGTCGCGGCCGCATCGGCCGGCGCCGCGTCGTCCACCTCGTCCACCTCGAGCTCCGGCAGCGACGGGCCGACGCTCTCGGCGTCGGGCGGCGCGATCACGGCCTCGAGCGCCGGCTCGTGCTCGTGTACCACGGGCTCCTCGTCGTCCGGGACGTTCTCGAGCGCGAGCGCCTGGTGGGCGGGGACGCCGCAGAAGCGGGACCCCGGGAGCGCTGCGTTCGGGCAGCGCTTGCCGTTGGCAAGGATCGCCGAGCAGCGGCCGGAGAGGTCCTGCTCGTCGCCGCCGCCGCCATAGGCGACGTCGGCTTCCGCCTGCGCGAACTCGGTGTCGCTCTGGATGTCGATCTTCCAGCCGGTGAGACGCGCGGCGAGGCGGGCGTTCATGCCTTCCTTGCCGATTGCGAGCGCGAGCTGGTCGTCGGGGACGACGACCGTCGCCTCCTTCGCGTCGTCGTCGAGATACACCTCGCGGACGCGAGCGGGCGAGAGCGCCTTCGCGACGAACCGCGCGGGCTCCGGGTTCCACGGGATGATGTCGATCTTCTCGCCGCGCAGCTCGGAGACGACCATGCGCACGCGCGAGCCGCGCGGGCCCACGCATGCACCGACGGGATCCACGCCCTGCGTGTGGGACTCGACGGCGATCTTCGAGCGGTAGCCCGGCTCGCGGGCGACGCCGCGGATCTCGACGAGACCGTCGGCGATCTCCGGGACCTCGAGCTCGAACAGCGTCTTGATCAGCTCCGGGTCGCGGCGCGACAGGATCACCTGCGGCCCCTTCGTCCCGGAGCGGACCTCGGTGATGACGGCCTTGATGCGCGAGCCCTGCTCGTAGCGCTCGCCGTCGACCTGTTCGGAGCGCGGCAGCAGCGCCTCGACCTTGCCGAGGTCGACGAGCACGTTGTTGCGGTCGCCCGCCTGCTGCACGATGCCGGTCACGACCTCGCTGACGCGGTCGATGTACTCGTCGTACATCATGCGCCGCTCCTCCTCGCGGATGCGCTGGAGGATGACCTGCTTCGCGGTCTGCGCGGCGATGCGACCGAAGCCCTCCGGCGTCACGTCGGCACGCTTGACCTGGTCCTCGGCGATGTCCGACCAGTCGATGTCGAGATCGTCGTCCGCGATGAGGGTGTGCTGGCGCTCGCCCGTCTCCTCTTCGAGCCGCTCGAGCTCCTCGAGCTTGCGCTCGCGCGCCTCGTCGAGGAGGCGTGTCTCGATGTCGCCGGGGAGCTCGATCGAGAACACGCGAAAGTCGCCGTTCTCGTCCATCTCGACGGTGGCGTGCCGCGACGCACCCGGCGTCTTCTTGTACGCGGCGAGCAGCGCGTCCTCGAGCGCGGAGACGAGTGCGCCCTCTTCGATGCCTTTGTCACGCTCGATCTCGCGTACGGCTTCGATGATCTCCTGGCTCATCTCACACCCTCTCGTCGATCAGATTCGCCCGGACGATGTCCTCGTACGGGACTTCGGTCTCGGCGCCGTTCGCGCCCACCCTCACTGCACGCACGTCGGCGCTCACGACTTCGCCGTTCAGCTTGCGCTCGCGCGTGCGCAGCGCGACGCGGCGGCCGACGGCACCTGCGAAATGCTCGGGCTTGCGGAGCGGCCGCTTCGTCCCCGGCGAGGACACGTCGACGGCGTACTCGCGGAGATAGTCCCGCAGAACGTCCGTCACGCGCGCGCACAGCCCGTGGTCGACGCCGTCCGGATGGTCGACGTAGACGGTGAAGCGATCGGGGCTCTGCAGCTCGACTGCGAGCACCTCGACGCCGTCGAGGCTGCTTTCGACACGTGCGCCGATCTCGCGCTCCAACTGCTTCTCCTTCTGCCTCACGTCGGCCACGAATTCCGCTCCTGTCACGAAAAATGGGCCCGCAGGCCCATTTCGCCGAACCGGTGAAAATGGTCTCAGGAGTGTAGCAAGGGGCTGACTCCGGCCGGTCGAAACGACAGGACGGCGGCCGCCCGCGAAGAGTCGAGCGCGACGTTCCGGGCCCGCCCGGGCGGCGTGCTCGCGGGCTGGGGATCCTTCGCGCCGAGGAGCCGCGCGAGCTCGAACCGGGAGATCGCATCCGGGCCGGCGACGTGCAGGACGCCGCGCACGTCGAGACCGGCGAGCTCGAGGAGCGCCGCCGCCAGGTCGCCCACGACCGTCGGGCACCGGATCTCGTCGACATAGAAGCTGCCGCGCTCCCGGGCGGCGAGCCGTTCCTGCGGGCCGGGCGCCGCCTTCCCGTACAGGAGCGACGTCCGCACGACGAGCGCGTCGCCCGTCAGCTCGGCGACGAGCTGCTCCGCTTGGAGCTTCGCCTGCCCATACGCGGAGATGGGCCGCGGCTCCGCGTCCTCGCCGTAGGGCGCGCCGTGCTCGCCGTCGAAGACGAGGTCGGTGGAGAGATGGACGAGACGCGCGCCGACGCGATCGGCCGCGAGCGCGACGTTCCGCGTCGCCCGCACGACGTCCCCGGCGAGGTGCTCGTCCGCCTGGCGGTACGCGGTGTGGACGACGACATCCGGCCCGTGCTTGAGGAAGACGCGATGCACAGCGTCGTCGTCCCGGAGGTCGAGGCGCACGGCGCGGCCGTACGGCGCGGGCGAGCGCAACTGGGTTGCGAGCACGTCGAGCCCACTGCCGACGGCAAGCCGGCAGACGTCGGAGCCGAGGTAGCCGCCGCCGCCGGTGACGAGGATGGTTCTCAGAGCAGCGCGTCGATCGACGCCGTCGCGACGATCCCCTCGACGCTGCGCGCGAGCTGCTCGTCCATCGTGACGAAGGCGTCCGCCTGCAGCTGGGTGAGGGCGATGTACTCCGCCTCGTATGTCGTCGCCCAGCCGAGCTGTTCCGCGAGCTCCCAGGCCCGCCGCCGGAGGACGGCGTCGCCGAGCAGCCTGATCGGCATCCGTCCGACGCGCCGGAGGCGCTCCCGGCCGACGTCTGCGGGGATCTCGCCGCGCCGCACCGCCTCGTACAGCGCCGACAACGTCTGGGAGCGAAGGAGCGTCGGGGCGACGAGCTTGTGGGCAGGCGCGACCTCGGCCTCCGTGGCCGCGAGGTGGAGAACGACGCCCGCGTCGACGACGAACCTGGTCATCGCGGCGCAACGTTACCGTCGACGTCGAGGACGATCGTCACAGGCCCGTCGTTGACGAGCTCGATGTCCATCTTCGAGCCGAAGACGCCCTGGGCGACCGATACGCCGTGCGCGCGCAGCTCCTCGCAGAAGCGCTCGTAGAGCGGCTCGGCCCGGTCGGGCGGCGCCGCGCCGGCGAAGCTCGGCCGGTTGCCCTTCGCGGTGTCGGCGATGAGCGTGAACTGGGAGACGACGAGCGCCGAGCCGCCCACGTCGAGGATGCTCCGGTCGAAGCGGCCCTCCTCGTCGGGGAAGACCCGCAGGCGCGCGATCTTGCCGGCCAGCCTGACCGCCTCGGGCTCGCCGTCGCGGGCGGCGACCCCGAGCAGGATGCAGAAGCCCGGCCCGATCTCGGCCACCACCGCGCCGCCGACCCGCACCCGTGCCTCGCCCACCCGCTGGCAGACGGACCTCATGCCGCGGCCACCTTAATCCGATAACCGCGACCGTGGGGACAGCCGCCGACCCCTCGGCACCCGCGCTTCGCCTGGCACCCGAAGCCTCCTCGCGCGCCCAGATCGGGACGCTGCTGCTGCGTGAGGGCGTGCTCACGCCCGAGCAGCTCGAGGAGGCGCTCACCGAGAAGGACCGGAGCGGGCACCGCGTCGGCGAGATCGTCGTCGCCCGGGGTTGGGTCACTGCGGGCGACGTCGCCCGGCTCCTGGCCGAGCAGCACGACCTCGAGTACCTCGACCTCGGCTCGGTGCACGTCGACACCGAGGTGGCGAGGCTGCTGCCCGAGAAGTACGCGCGCCGCTACGCGGCGGTCCCGATTCGCTTCCTGAGCGACGAGCTCGTCCTCGTCGCCGTCGCCGACCCGACGAACGTCGTCGCCTCCGACGACCTCCGCCTCGCCCTCGGGCTCAACGTGCGCCTCGCGGTGTCTGCCGCTCCGGACGTCGCGACGACGATCGACCGCATCTACCAGAGCGCCGTCGCGATCTGGGAGCGTGGCGACGCCGATCCCGACGCGCCGCCCGACGCCCATGCCGCGACGAGCGCGCCCGCCATCGACCGCGTCAACGCCCTCATCTCGCGCGCCATCGACGAAGGCGCGTCCGATCTCCACTTCGAGCCGGAAGCGGAGCTCCTCGTCGTGCGGGCGCGCATCGACGGCGTCATGCGCCAGTTCGGGACCATCAACCGGACACTGCAGCCGTCCGTGACGAGCCGCCTCAAGATCATGGCCGAGCTCGACATCGCCGAGCGGCGCGCCCCGCAGGACGGACGCATGTCGATCCGGTACGGCGGGCACCCGATGGACATCCGCGTCGCGGTCCTGCCGACGACGCACGGCGAGCAGATCGTGCTCAGGATCCTGAACCGCCCCGGCGGCCGCCTCGGTCTGGGCGAGCTCGGCATGAGCCCCGACGCCGAGGAGCGCTTCGCGCGCGCGATCCGGCAGCCGTACGGGGCCGTGCTCGCCGTCGGCCCGACGGGATCCGGCAAGACAACGACGCTCTACGCGGCGCTCGACGTCCTCAACGAGTCCGAGCGCGTCCTGATGACGATCGAGGACCCGGTCGAGTACCAGATGCCGTCGATCAACCAGATCGAGGTCAACTTCAGGAGCGGTCTCACGTTCGCGCGCGGACTGCGGACGATCCTCCGCTCCGACCCGGATGTGCTCCTCGTCGGCGAGATCCGCGACGAGGAGACGGCGCGCATCGCCATCCAGGCGGCGATGACCGGCCACCTCGTGCTGACGACGCTCCACACGCACAACGCCGCGTCGTCGATCGCGCGCCTCGTCGACATGGGCGCCGAGCCGAATCTCCTCGCCACGTCGATCAACTGCATCGTCGCGCAGCGGCTCGCCCGCCGGCTGTGCGAGGGCTGCCGCGAGGCGTACTGGCCGAGCGCGGAGGAGCTCGAGGAGCTGGGCCAGGCACAGCCGAGCGAGGACATGTGGCTCTACCGTCCCGTCGGGTGCGTGCACTGCGGCGGCACCGGGTTCAAGGGCCGCGTCGCGCTGTACGAGGTGATGACGGTGCAGGGTCGGATGCGCCGGCTCATCGAGAACGGCTCGACCGACGAGATCTTCGCCGAGGCGATCGCCCAGGGCATGACGACGCTTCGTCAGGACGGTCTACGGCTCGCGCTCGCCGGCGTCTCTTCGCTCGACGAGGTCCGCCGCGTCACCGGCGACCGGCTTGCGTAGTCCTCAGTCGAGCTCCTTGATGCGGGCGCGGTACTGGTCCGACGCGGGCTGAAGCGAGCTCGCGAGCTTGTAGTGGAGGTTCGCCTCGCGGGTGCGGCCCTGCTTCTCGAGACAGCGTCCGAGCGCGTAGTGCGCGTAGTCGTTCACCGGCGAGAGCTCGAGGAGCTTGCGGAACTCCGCCTCCGCCTCCTCCCACCGGCGGATCCGGAAGTACGCGATGCCGAGCGCCTCCCGGATCGAGGCCTTGTCCGGCTCGCGCTTCTTCGCCTTCTCGAGCGCCACGGTGGCCTGAGCCGCCATGCCGCGCTCGAGGTGCGCCTTGCCGAGCTGGAACAGGCTGTACGTCGACTCGCTCATGGCCCCAGGTACGGGAAGTTCTCCCGCATCAAGTCAACCGGATACGTCAAGTCGCGCGTCTTCCCGATCTCCAGGCCGGCAATCGCGAGCCCGGCGGCGATCGCGTCGGTGAAGGCGTCCCCGAGCGCGTACGGCGGCCCGCCGAGGCCTTCGAGGAACGGGACGATCTCCGGCCCGAGGCCCCAGAGGGGCGCGCTTCCCACGGGGTTGGCCGGATCGTCGTCGATCGGCTTGACGACGCGGCCGTCGACGATCGCGATCGCGGCCCGCTGCGGCGGCTCAGCCGGGGGGTCGCGGCGGCCGCTCATCGCGCCGGCGGCGCCGGAGTGGGCGAACGCCTCCGCGAAGCGACCGACGTCGCCGGGCGTGAAGACGGTGTCGGCCGCGACCACGAGGCACGGCGGCTCGGCGCCCGCCGCGAGCGCACGCTTGACCGCGTCGGCGGAGCCGAGCACGCCCGGCTGCCGGACCGTCCGTACCTCCAGGCCGAAGGCGGCGCCGTCGCCGGCGAGCTCCTCCACCTGCTCTGCGAGGTGGCCGGTGACGACGACCACGCGCTCGCAGCGGGACGCCGCGAGCTCGCGCAGGAGCGTCGCCAGGACGGGCCGGCCGTCGATCGGCAGCACCGGTTTCGGCCAGCGCTCGGTGATCGGACGGAGCCGCGTCCCCTCCCCCGCGGCCATCACGATCGCATGCATCCCTACGTGAGCAGCGACTCGATCTCGTCGAGGATCGCGGCCGCGATCTCGTCCTTCGGCGCCTTCGCGACGACGCGCTCGCCGCGCTGCGAGAGAAGCGTCACCTCGTTGTCGCCGGCGTCGAAGCCGATGTCGGTGCGGCCGACGTCGTTGTAGACGAACAGGTCGGCGTTCTTCGCGGCGAGCTTCTCGCGCGCGCGTGCGAGACCGCGCTCGCCCTCGTCGGCGGCGAAGCCGACGAGCACCTGCCCCGGGCGTCGGGACGCGCCGACCGCGGCGAGGACGTCGACCGTCGGCTCGAGCTCGACCGTCCACGCGGCGCGATCCTTCGGCCGCTTCGCAGCGAGTGCTTCCACGGGCCGGTAGTCGGCGACGGCGGCGGCCATGATGACGACGTCCGCGCCGTCGCTGCGCGCCAGCACTTCACGCTCGAGGTCGGCGGCGGCTGGCGTCTGCACGAGATCGACGTCCGCAGGCGCATGCACCGCCAGGTTGGCGCCGAGCAGCGTCACGTGTGCGCCGCGGCGGCGGGCCTCGGCGGCGATCGCCGCACCCATCCGTCCCGACGAGCGGTTGCCGACGTAGCGCACGGTGTCGATCGGCTCGCGCGTACCGCCGGCGGACACAAGGACGTGCTTGCCCTTCAGCGGGCCGCGACCGGCGAGCAGGTCGAAGGCGGCGGCGACGATCTCGTCCGGTTCCGACATCCGGCCGACGCCGAGCTCGCCCTCCGCGGTCTCTCCCTCGTCCGGACCGACGAGGGCGACGCCGCGAGCGCGGAGAGCTTCCGCGTTCGCGCGCGTCGCAGCGTGCGACCACATGCGCGGGTTCATCGCCGGCGCGACGAGCACCGGCCCGCGATGCGCGAGCGCCGCCTCCGTGAGAACGTTGTCGGCGAGGCCGTGCGCGAGCTTCGCGAGCGTGTTCGCCGTGCAGGGGGCGACGACGAGCAGGTCGGCGCGGGTGAGATGGAGATAGACATCGTCGCCGGGCGGCCGGCGCGCAAGCGCGCGAAACGTCTCGGCGGTGACGAACCGCTCGGCCCCGGGCGTGACGAGGGGGACGACGTCGTGCCCGGCCTTGACGAAGAGGCGACAAACTTCGCAAGCCTTGTAGGCGGCAATGCCGCCGGAGACGCCGAGCAGTATCCGGGCCATGAGGGAAGTGTGCCTATCCGCCGACGCCGGCGAGCGCTCCCGCGAAGCGGGAACCTTCAGAAGCGCGAAACGCGCAGCGTTTCTCGCTTACTTCTGGTACTCGTACGTGAGGAGACCTTCGGAGATCTCCTCCATCGCCATGGTGAGGTAGTTCTTCGACCGCGACTCGACGAGCGGCGGCGGATTGTCGTCGAACGTGCCCTCACCGAGCTGGTGGTGGTAGTTGTTGATCTGCCGTGCCCGCTTCGCGGCCACGATGACGAGCGCGTAGCGCGAGTCAACGGCCTGGAGGAGATCATCGATGCGCGGGTGGATCATGGCCGAGCCATGGTACCGACAGGAGCAAGCAGGCCGCGGACCAGGCTCGTGAGCTCGTCCACGGCCCGGCTGAGCTCGTCGTTCTCGACGACATGGTCGAACTCATCCGCCTGCTCGAGCTGCTGCCGGGCGAGCGCGATGCGTTCCCCGATCTCGCCGGTGCTCTCGGTCGCGCGCTCCCGCAGCCTGCGTTCGAGCTCCTCGACGCTCGCGGAGATGAAGATCGTCACGGCGCCGGGCACCTCCTGCTTCACGCGGAGCGCGCCCTCGGTCTCGAGCTCGAGCAGCGGCACCTTGTCCTCGCCGCGGATCCGGTCGAGCTCGGACCGAAGCGTTCCGTAGCGGTGGCCGGATACGTAGACGACGTGCTCGAGGAACTCGCCCCGCTCGATCCGGTCGACGAACTCCTGCGGCCGCAGGAAGTAGTACTCGCGCCCGTCCTCCTCGCCCGGCCGGAGGTTGCGCGTCGTCGCCGACACGGTCGGGCCGACACCGGGCACGCGCTGGAGGACCTCCCGGATCAGCGTTCCCTTGCCGGCGCCCGAAGGGCCGGTCACGACGATGACCGAGGGGGATCTACTTGTGGAAGAGGTCAATAAGCTCCGCGCGCTGCCGGTCGGAGAGACCACCGACCGTCTTCGACTGGCTGATGCGGCAGGTGTTGAGGAAGCGCGCGGCCTTGACGCGTCCGAACTTCGGCACCGCCATCAGGATGTCGATCACCTTCGCCGTCGACACGTACTCGGGCGGGTTGCCGAGGATCTGCTCGATCCGGACGCGCCCGTCCTTCAGATCCTTCTTCAGCTTCGCGCGCCGAACGCGAACGTCGTTCGCGCGCTTCAGTGCGTCCATGCGTTGATCGAGCGACCGGAGAGGGGTATGCGCTTGCGTCTTCGCGGCAGCCGTCGGCATGAGCGGTCGATACTACCAATGCCCTGGCGCGGATCAAGCGAGCACGTGAGACGATCTGTGCGCCGCCGCGAACGCCTCTTCGGCGTCGAGCTGGGCCAGCTCGGAGCGCACGCGCGCGGGAGCATCAGGGTCCGAGAAGAGGACCGTTCCGAGCGCGACGTCGCGCGCGCCGCAGGCGGCGAACTCGAGTGCGTCCTGCCCGGTCACGATCCCGCCCATGCCGACAATCGGAAGCTTCGTCGCGGCGTAGCACGCGTGCACGGTCGCGAGCGCGACCGGCTTCAGCGTCGGTCCTGACAACCCGCCTTGACCGCGGGCGAGCACGGGCTGCAGCGTGTGCGGGTGCAGTGCCATACCGCGCAGCGTGTTGACGAGCGACAGGCCGTCGGCGCCGGCTGCGGCGACCGCCCGTGCGACCTCGGCGACGTCCGAGTGCGCCGCCGAGAGCTTCGCGTACAGCGGCAGCCCGGTCTCTCGCCGGCAGGCGGCGACGATCTCCGCGGCCGAGTCGGCCGCCTCGTCGACGTTCGGGCAGGAGAGGTTCAGCTCGATCGCTTCCAGGTCGCCGAGTTCGGCGCACGTCTCGGCGTAGTCCGTAGCGCAGAAGCCGCCGACCGACACCCAGAGGGGCACGCCGAGCTCGCGCAGGCGCGGCAGCGTCTCGGCGACGAACCGCTCGCGGCCCGGGTTGGCGAGGCCGATCGCGTTCAGCATCCCGTGCGCCGTCTCGGCTATGCGGGGCGGAGCGTTGCCTGCACGCGGCAGCGGCGTGATCGTCTTCGTGACGAAGCCGTCGAGCTGCCGCGCGACGTCGGGGGCGGTGAGCGCGTCGAGGCAACCGGACGCATTAAGCAGCCGCAAGAACCGGCCCCTCCACGCATAAGCGCTTGAGCTCGCCGTCGATCTCGACCGCGCAGCCGTAGCAGGCGCCGTAGCCGCACGCCATCGGCGCCTCCCACGCAAGCTGCGAGCCGGGGCAACGATCGCCGACCGCGAGCAGCATCGGCTCGGGGCCGCAGGCGAGCACGTCGTATCCCGGTTCGATGAGCTCGGTGACGAGCGTCGGCTCGACGGCGACGCGCGCCTGCGGCAGAAGCGCGGCAGCCTCCGCGTGCCGGTCGGACCGGAAGCCGAGGACAACGGGCGCGCCGGGCAGCGCCTCGGCGAGATACGGCAGCGGCGCCATCCCGATGCCGCCGCCGACGAGCAGCGGGCGCTCGACGTCGAGCCTGAACCCGTTGCCGAGCGGACCGAACACGTGGATGCGCTCGCCGGGCCGGAGCGCACACAGCGCCTCCGTCCCGGGACCGACCGCTTCGAGGAGGAACGCGAGCTCGCCGGCAGGCGCGAGGCAGAGCGAGAGCGCGCGCGGCAGGAGCCGTCCCGGCGCCTCGAGCATGAAGAATTGTCCCGGAACACCCGGGTCGATCCCGCCGCGATCGACGCGGAGGAGCGTGTAGGCGCCGACCTGCTCGACCCCGGTGACGCTACGCGGTTCGCGTCTCGGCATCGATCCGCTCCTGGAGCGAGAGCGCCTGCTCGGCGCGCGCGTTCGCGATCGCGTGCACTGCCGCCGCGGCGCCGGAGATCGTCGTGATGCACGGCACGCGGCGCACGAGCGCGGCCTCGCGGATTGCGTAGCCGTCCGAGCGTGCGTTCCGCCCTTCCGGGGTGTTGATGACGAGGTCGCAGCGTCCGCGCCGGATGAGGTCGATGACGGTGAGCTCGTCGGGGACCGCTTCGCTCAGCTTGCGCACTGCCTCCACTTCGAGCCCGGCGCCGGCGAGCGTCGCCGCCGTTCCCTCGGTCGCGTACAGCTGGAAGCCGAGACCGGCGAGCGTCGCGGCGATCGGAACGGCCGCGCGCTTCTCCGACGGACGGATCGAGAGGAACACGGCTCCGGACCGCGGCAGCGTCCGCCCCGCCGCACGCTCGGCCTTCGCGAGCGCGGTCGGCAGATCGGCGGCGCTCGCCATCACCTCGCCGGTCGAGCGCATCTCCGGTCCGAGGACGGGATCGCTGCCGGGGAACCGCGCGAACGGCAGCACCGCCGCCTTCACGCTCCACTGCCGCGGCGGCCGTTCCGGCGGCAATCCGAGGTCGGCGATGCGCGCGCCGGCGGCGAGACGGCACGCGGAGGGCACGAGCGGAACCCCCGTCGCCTTGCTCACGAACGGCACGGTGCGCGACGCGCGCGGGTTCGCTTCGAGCACATAGATGTCGCCGTCCGGCGTGATCGCGAGCTGCACGTTGAGCAGTCCGACGACGCCGAGCGCGCGCCCCAGTGTGCGCACGATCTGCTGCACGTCGTCCTGCTGCGCAGGCGAGAGGCCGGGTGCCGGCAGCACGCACGCGGAGTCGCCCGAGTGGATGCCGGCCTCCTCGACGTGCTGCATGACGGCGGCGACGTACGTGTCGACCCCGTCGCAGAGCGCGTCGATGTCGAGCTCGACCGCGTTCTCGAGGAAGCGGTCGACGAGCACCCGGCCGAGGACGGGGACCTCGCGGACTTCGTCGTCGGTGAAGCACACGCGCATCGCGCGGCCGCCGAGCACGTACGACGGCCGGATGAGCACCGGATAGCCGATCTCGTTCGCGACGCCGACCGCCTCGTCGCTCGACGACGCCATGCCCCAGCCGGGCGAGCGGATGTCGTGCGCGCGCAGGAGGCCCGCGAAACGCTCGCGATCCTCGGCGAGATCGACCGCGTCGTACGGCGTGCCGAGGATGCGGTACCCGGCCTCCTCGATCGCGCGCGCGAGCTTGAGCGGCGTCTGGCCGCCGAATTGGATGACGACGCCCTCCGGACGCTCGCGGTCGCAGATCGCGAGCACCGACTCCGCGTCGAGCGGCTCGAAGTAGAGGCGGTCGGACGTGTCGTAGTCGGTCGAGACCGTCTCCGGGTTGCAGTTCACCATCACGGCCTCGTAGCCGAGCTCGCGGAACGTCCACACCGCGTGCACGCAGCAGTAGTCGAACTCGATCCCCTGGCCGATGCGGTTCGGGCCCGAGCCGAGGATGACGACGCGCGGCTTTGCGCCCGTCGGCGCGGCCTCCTCCGCCTCGCCCCACGTCGAGTAGTAGTAGTTCGACGCCGCCTCGACCTCCCCGCCGCACGAGTCGACGCGGCGGTACACGGGGCGCACGCCGCAGTCGCGCCGTCGCGCGCGCACGACGAGCTCCGGGACGTCCGCGGCCGCCGCGATGTCCGAGTCGGAGATGCCGAGGCGCTTGAGCCGCAGCCAGTCGTCGGCGACGAACTGCTCGACCTCGGCGCCGGCGACGTCGAGCAGCGCCTCCTGGATGCGCCAGATCTCCTCGACGAAGAACGGATGGACGTCGTCGGGCACGTCGGCGAGCGTCTGCCACGGCGTCGCCGCGCCGGCATCGAGCTCGCGCGAGCGCATCGCCTTCTGGAACGCCTCGGCGAACGTGCGACCGATGCCCATCGTCTCCCCCACCGACTTCATCTGCGTCCCGAGCGTTCGATCCGCCCCGGGGAACTTCTCGAACGCGAAGCGCGGGAACTTCACGACGACGTAGTCGAGCGTCGGCTCGAAGCTCGCCGGCGTCGTCCCCGTCAGGTCGTTGGGAATCTCGTCGAGCGTGTAGCCGACGGCGAGCTTCGCCGCGACCTTCGCGATCGGGTAGCCGGTCGCCTTCGACGCGAGCGCGGACGAGCGCGACACGCGCGGGTTCATCTCGATGACGCGCACCTCGCCCGTCTCTCGCGAGCGCGCGAACTGGATGTTCGACCCACCGGTGTCGACGCCGACGGCGCGCACGACGGCGGCGGCGGCGTCGCGCAGCTCCTGGTACGCCTCGTCGGGGAGTGTCATCTGCGGCGCGACCGTGACGGAGTCGCCCGTGTGCACGCCCATCGGGTCGAGGTTCTCGATCGAGCAGACGATGACGACGTTGTCGAGCCGATCGCGCACGACCTCGAGCTCGAACTCGTCCCAGCCGCGGACGGACTCCTCGACGAGCACCTGCCCGATCGGGCTCTCGCGCAGGCCGATCTCGACCTGGCGCCGGAGCTCGTCCGCTGTCCACGCGAAGCCGCCGCCGTGGCCTCCGAGCGTGAACGCCGGCCGGACGACGCACGGCGTCGTCAGGCCCGCCAGCTGGCTCATCTCGGTGACGATCACGGAGTCGGGAACGCGCAGCCCGACGCTCTCGACCGCTTGCTTGAAGAGCTGCCGGTCCTCCGCCCGCTGGATGACGTCGAGCGGCGCGCCGATGAGCTCGACGCCGAGCTCTGCGAGCACGCCCGCCTCCGCGAGCTCGCGCGCGAGGTTCAACGCCGTCTGGCCGCCCATCGTCGGCAGCAGCGCGTCGGGGCGCTCGCGCCGCAAGACGTCCGCGACGCCCTCGAGGTCGAGCGGCTCGAGATACGTGCGGTCGGCGAAGCCCGGGTCGGTCATGATCGTCGCCGGGTTCGAGTTGACGACGACGGTGCGGAAGCCGTCCTCGCGGAGGATCTTCAGCGCCTGGCAGCCGGCGTAGTCGAACTCCGCCGCCTGGCCGATGACGATCGGCCCGGAGCCGACGAGGCAGATGGTCTCGATGTCGGTCCGCCTAGGCATTCGCGACCTCGTCCACCCAGTGCTCGAGCAGCGGCCACGCGTCGTGCGGGCCCGGGCCGGCCTCAGGATGGAACTGGAGCGACCGCGCGCGCAGGTCGGGGAACGCGAGCCCCTCGACGGTGCCGTCGTACAGCGAGACGTGCGTCGCTTCGCCTGTGTCGCTCGAACCGACGGCGAAGCCGTGGTTCTGCGAGGTGACGAGGACGCGGCCGTCCGCGCGCTGCAGGACCGGATGGTTCGAGCCGCGGTGGCCGAACGGCAGCTTGAACGTCTCGTGGCCGGTGGCCAGCGCGAGCACCTGATGGCCGAGGCAGATGCCCATGACGTTCGTGCGCCCGAGCAGCTCGCGCATCGTCGCCGTCTCGCGCTCGAGCGGCTCGGGATCGCCCGGCCCCGGCGAGAAGAGGACGCCGTCGTAACCGGCGAGCTCGTCCGCGCCGATCCCGTGCGGATGCACCGTGACCGCGGCGCCGGCGGCCGCGAGCCGGCGCAGGACCGAGAGCTTCACGCCGTAGTCGACGACCGCGACGCGCACGCGTCCGTCCTCTGCGTAGACGTACGGCTCTTTCGTCGACACGCCGGCGACGAGCGCACGTCCCGCCATCTCGGGCAGGCCGCGTGCCGCCTCGACGGCCTCCTCGACCGAGCCCGGTCCGGCGACGACGACGGCCCGCATCGAGCCCGCGTCGCGGAGCGTGAGCACGAGCGTCCGCGTGTCGATGCCGGTGAGCGCGACGACGCCGCGCTCGTGCAACCAGTCCGTCCATGCCGGTCCGCGCGCTTCGCGCATGAGCACGGCCTTCGCGTGGATCGTCCCTGACTCGGAGCGTTCCTCGGCGACGCCGTAGTTGCCGATCATCGGCGCGGTGAAGCAGACGATCTGCTCGGAGAAGCTCGGGTCGGTGACCGCCTCCTGGTATCCGGACATGCCGGTGGTGAAGACGGCCTCGCCGGCGGCGAAGCCGTCCGCACCCACCGACTCGCCGCGGAAGACGCTCCCGTCTTCGAGCGCAAGGAACCCCGTCACCGCTCGAACGCCACCGCGCCGCCGGCGATCGTCATCGCGACCGCTCCCGTCAGCTGCTCGCCGAGCAGCCACGAGTTGCGTGACCGCGAGCGGAACGACTGCGCGTCGACCTCCCACTCGTGCTCGAGGTCGAGCAGCGTGAGGTTCGCACGCGCGCCGACCGCGACGCGCGGCCGGTCGAGCCCGAACACGCGCGCCGGGCCTGCGGTCATCCGTTCGATGACCGTCGCGAGCGTGAGCACGCCCGGCCGGATGAGATGCGTGTTGAGCACCGCGAACGCGGTCTCGAGGCCGGTGACGCCGAACGGCGCCTCCTCGAACGGGACGTCCTTCTCGTGCAGCGCGTGCGGCGCGTGGTCGGTTGCGATGCACTCGATGCTGCCGTCGATCAGCGCCTCGATCAGCGCCGCACGGTCCTCGGCCGACCGGAGCGGCGGGTTCATCTTCAGGTTTGCGTCGAGCGACCGGATCGCCTCGTCCGTGAGCACGAGGTGATGCGGCGTGACCTCCGCCGTCGCCGCGACGCCGGCTGCGCGGGCGCGTCGCAGCGCCGTGACCGATTCGGCGGCCGAGAGGTGCAGCAGATGGAGCGGCTGCCCCTCGTACGCCGCGAGTGCGAGGTCGCGTTCGACCATCACCGACTCGCCGACGGACGGGTATCCCGAGAAGCCGAGCTCGGCGGCCACCGCGCCTTCGTGCACGTGGCCGTCGCGCGAGAGCGAGCGCTCCTCGCAGTGCAGCGCGAGCTTGCGGCCGCTGATCGACGAGTACTGGAGCGCGCGGCGCATGAGCCCCGCGGATGCGACCGGCACGCCGTCGTCGGAGAACGCGACCGCACCCGCGTCGGCGAGCTCGGCCATCTCCGTCAGCTCCTCCCCCCGCTGGCCGCGCGTGATCGCGGCGAGAAAGCCGACCGCGATCTCCGCCTCGCGCCCGGCGGTCTCGACGAGCGCGCCGAGCGTCGCCGCCGAGTCGACGACGGGATCGGTGTTCGGCATCGCGAGGATCGCGCAGTAGCCGCCGGCGGCGGCCGCGGCCGTCCCGCTCGCGATCGTCTCCTCGTCCTCGCGTCCCGGCGTGCGCAGATGCACGTGCGGGTCGACGAACGCAGGCGTCAGCACGAGTCCTGCACCGTCGACGACGCGATGCTCGTTCGTGTCGAGCCCCTCGCCGATGGCCGCGATCGTGCCGGCGTCGATGCGGACGTCGAGCGTCGCGTCGATTCCCTCCGTCGGGTCGAGGACGTGTGCGCCACGGATGACGACGTTTTCGCCGGGGCGCTCCTTGATGTACAGCATCACGCCACCTCCGCCGCCGCGAGGGCCCGCACACCGACGGGCCCTCCGGTCAGCACGTCGTAGAGCACCGCCATGCGCACGACGAGACCGGAGCGCACCTGTATCTCGACGAGCGCGTCGACCGAGTCGGCGACGCGCGGATCGATTTCGACGCCACGGTTCATCGGCCCGGGGTGCATGACCTTCTGGCCCGGGCGCAGCCGTTCGGGTGTGATGCCCCAGCGCGCCGCGTACTCGCGCAGGCTCGGAACGTAGTTGGCGCCCGCCTGCATGCGCTCCTGCTGCATGCGCAGGACGTAGACGACGTCGGCGTCGCGGATCGCGTCGATGTCCGTCGTCATCTCGGCGTTCAGGCCGCGCGGCAGGAGCGCCGGCGGGCCGACGAGCTTGCAGTGCACGCCCAGGAGATCGAACACCTGGAGCAGCGAGCGGGCGACGCGCGAGTGCAGGACGTCGCCGACGATCGCGACGTGCAGCCCTTCGAGCCGTCCGATCTGCTGCTGGATGGTGTAGACGTCGAGCAGAGCCTGCGTCGGATGCTGGTTCTTGCCGTCGCCTGCGTTGACGATGTGCGCTTCGGTGACGCGTGCGACGAGCTGCGGCGCACCGATCTGCGGATGCCGCATGACGATGACGTCGGGGTCGTACGCGCCGAGCGTCAGCGCGGTGTCCTTGAGCGACTCGCCCTTGTCGACGGATGAGCCGGCCGCCTTCAACGTCAGCGTGTCCGCGGAGAGGCGCTTCGCGGCGAGCTCGAAGCTCGAGGACGTCCGCGTGGACGATTCGTAGAACAGGTTGACGACGAGCCGGCCCTTGAGCGTCGGCAGCTTCTTCACCTCGCGGTCGAGTGCCGACTCGAACGTGCGCGCGGTGCCGAGGAGCCGCTGGACGTCGTCCCGGGTGAGATCGGCGATGGAGATGAGATGTCGGCGCGGCGCCGGCCCGGGAGGACGGAGGTCGTCGCGCACGAGGCGGATCGTGTTCATCGGGATTCCTCCTCGGGCACCGAGATCAGGAGGACGGAGTCGACCTCGTCGACCTCGACCAGCTGGACCTGGATGCGCTCGGCGCGGGCGGTCGGAAGGTTCTTCCCGACGTAGTCGGGCCGGATGGGCAGCTCGCGGTGGCCGCGGTCGACGAGCACCGCGAGCTGGACGCGAGCCGGGCGTCCGTAGTCGAAGAGCGCGTCGATCGCCGCACGGATCGTGCGCCCTGTGTAGAGGACGTCGTCGACGAGGATCACCGTGCGACCGTCGAGCGAGAAGTCGAGCGACGTCTCGCGGACGACGGGCTGCGGTGCGAGCGGCGCTTCGCCGCCGCGCACGGAGACGTCGTCGCGGTAGAAGGTGATGTCGACGGCGCCGAGCGGCGGCGCCTCGCCGGTCCGTTCCTCGATGAGGCGCGCGAGGCGCTTCGCGAGCGGAACGCCGCGCGTCTGGATGCCGACGAGCGCGACCTCGTCGAGGCTGGGATCGGCCTCGATGATCTCGTGCGCGATCCGCGTCAGCGTCCGGCCGATTGCGTCTGCGTCGAGGAGGAGCTTCCCGGATGCCTCGACCGTGCTCATAGCGCGGCGGGCGTCGACGGGCCAGGGACGTGCGTCATCGTGTCGCTCCTTTCCGGCCTCTCCGGACCGGGTTAAAGGGTGACGAGCCGTCGGCAACCCTAGCGGCCGCGGCGGATGGATGCGAGTCCCGTGTGGTCCGCGCGACGCGAGTCAGGGCCGGCCGGCGGCCGTTGACTCACAGGCGTTGCGGGTCTGCGTGTGCGGAGCAGCGGGTCCCGTCGGGCCGGTCGACGGGGTCGGGCCACTGCGGCACGCCGTGCCGGCGCATGCACCGGGCAACGCTCCGCATCTCGGTCCACTCCTGCTGGACCTCCGCCTGGGTCGTCCCGCCGCCCCCGTCCGGGAGAAGGTGACGGAACGCACCGTCGGCCGCGTCGAACCGGGCGGGGTCGCTGTTGTGGGCGTCTACCACTTGCGGCTTCGGGAGCTGTCCGCTGCCGTCGGAGTCGGGAAAGCTCCGAATCCCCTTCGAGCGCATGCAGCGTGAGAAGGAGAGCGTCTGGGAGCTCGGCGAGCGTGAGGTCGTCGACTCCGGCGAGCCGCCGCACGCCGCCAGGAGGAGAGACAGGCCGACCAGGACGGCCAGTGCGGAAGCGAGGAGCGGCGCGCGCGGCGGGCGGAGGCTGCAGGCAGCATCGGCCAACGGGTTCACCTCGCGATGTTCGCTCGGCGGTGTAACAGCCGTGGGAGCGGCTGATGACAACCTCATGAAAGCGCCTCTGCAGGGGCGCTACATCGCGTCGGGAGTCTGCTCCGGAGCGGAGTCGAGGCTGAAGATCTCGACGATCACGCCGAGATCCTGCGCAGTCGGTAGATACGCGACCCTGATCCCTCCCGATGCTGGATCGGTCGACGGGCGGAATGTGCCGCTGAGAACTGCCTCGTGTCCGTTGTTCGCCATGTCCGCCAACGATCGGTCGAAGTTCGTCGGAGCGACCGCGATGTGGTGGACACCCTCCCCCTTCGCGGCGAGGAAGCGCGCGTAGTCGCTTTCGTCGTCGAGCGGCTCGATCAGCTCCCACTGCACCCCGCCCACCATGGTGGTCGCGAGCCGCCAGGAGCGTTCGACCGGCCGGCCGTGCTCATGGAGATCTTCCCGGCTCCCGGCGTTGAACTCGTAGATGTCCCATGGACCGATCCCGTAGTCGTCTACGTATCTCCGCATCGTCGCCTCGAGATCGTGCACGACGATTCCGATTTGCACCGTGTCGTTGAACGAGGGCTCCCGCATCCGCCGGCCGAGTTCTACCCGTAGGCGGAGTTCTTTGCCTGCGCCGGCGTTGCGGAATGATGCCTGAGCGGTCGGTCCTTGATGAAGCGTCCGGCGTAGGCTTCAGCGGTGCCAGGGAATCGCCGATGACTCCGTGAGATGACTTCCCGGGCAAGACGCCGACCTGGCTCTCTCTTGTCCGGCGGCTTCCTCGGTACCGCCCTCGGCTATGGGTTCATCGCGCTGCTGGTGCTCGGGTTGGCGACCGTGGCCCTCGTCCGTGGCGCATCCCCCCTCGCCGGGCGGGCGGTGGCGTACGTTGCGGGCTTTGCCGCGGCGGCCGCGGTGGCCTCGTTGGCGAGGAGAACGCACGTGACGCGCGCGGTGTGGATCGGCCTTGCGGTTGCCATCGTTTCGCTGTTCGTCCTGAATGGGGTCTACATCGTCAAGGGCTGGGCCGACGCCGACTGCCAGTACCTAAATAGCTGTGGAGCACCCGATTGGCCGTGGCTCGCATGGCTATCCCTGGTGACATCGGTCGGCGCCGGGGCGCTGTTCGTCGTCGTCAAGGTGCTTGCTGCGCGGCTGCACGGCGACCAGGACCTGGACGACGACGAATAGCGCGGCGGGAGTGCAAGAGCGTCGGCTGCGCGAGCGTGCTGACGCCCGAGTGCCCGCGGCGAAACCCGCGCCTAGGGCCGGACGTAACGCGAAGCGTTAGGGCCGGCCGGACGAAGCGCGCGGTCCCGCCGCAGGCGCGACCGTGCGCGCAGAACACAACCTCCGCCGACACTCCCAAGAGCTCGCCGGCTCGGCCGGCGAGCTCTCCCGCGAAGCGGGTACCTCAAAAGCGGGAAGTGCGAAAGCACTTGCCGCTTACGGTTCGGCGATGATGTCGTCGGGCTCGCTGAGCGCCTCGATGGCGTCCTGCGCGGCCTCGAGCGAGTCCTCGGGAACGAGGATCGTGAGCCCGTCCTCGTCGTCGAGCGGCTCGATCTCGGCGTCGATGCCCGCGTCGCGGAGGAGCTCCTGCAGCTCCTCCGCCTCGGTGACGTCGCCTGCCGTTGCGATCTGGATCATGCGTGCCATCGCGACTCGATGATACGACCTCTCGCCGCCGCCGGCGCCCCCGCCTTTCACGAGCCGCGGCGCGCCCCGCTCCGGAAACGGGATCTCGATGAGGTCGAAGTCGCGCGGCACGACGGTGTCGGCGAAGAACGCCTGCGCCTCGCGCCGCAGCTCCGAGCCCATGTACCGCGGCGAGACGTGCGTGAGCGCGAGCAGGCGTACCTCGGCGAGCTTCGCCACCCGCGCGGCATCGAGCGCGGTCGAGTGGAGCGTCTCGCGCGCGCGCTCGGCCTCGTCGGCCCCGAAGGTCGCCTCGTGGACGAGGAGGTCCGAGCGGTACGCGGCCTGGACGACGTTCGGCGACGCCGCCGTGTCGCCCGTGATCGTGACCTTCCGGCCGGGGCGCGCCGGGCCGAGGACGGCGTCGGGCGTGATCACGCGCCCGTCCGGGAGCGTCACCGGCTCACCCCCTTGGAGCATCCCGCGCTCCGGCCCGGCGGGGACGCCGAGCGCATCCGCTGCCGCGACGTCGAAGCGGCCCGCACGCCCCTCCTCGACGAGGGCGTAGCCGACCGCCGGGACGCCGTGGTCGACCGCGAACGCCTCGAGACGGTAGTCGCCGCGCTCCAGCACCTCCCCGGACGCGAGCTCGACGACCGCGAGCGGGTACGGGAGCCGCCCGAGGAACGGCTTCAGCTTCCCGAACAGGTCACGGACGCCGCGCGGGCCGTACACGGTCAGACCCGGCGCCTCGCGTCCCCGCAGGGCGAACGTCTTGAGCATGCCCGGCAGGCCGAGGACGTGGTCGGCGTGCAGGTGCGTGAGGAAGATCTCCTCGATCTCCGGCAGGCCGGCAGCCGAGCGTTGCAGCTGGCGCTGCGTGCCCTCGGCGCAGTCGAAGAGCAGCCGCTCGCCGCCGCGCCGGAGCAGGAGCGCCGCCGGCGCGCGCCGCGCGGTCGGCATCGATGCCGACGTGCCGAGAAAGACGAGATCGAGATCCATCCCGGACGGAGTCTAGGTAGGGTCCGCGCCGTGGCGGACGAGGCGATCCTCGAGCTGTACCGACGCGAGATCACGCCCGCCCTCTACGCCGAGATCCGCGAGCTGTACAAGACACACTCGATCGCCGAGGACGCGCGCGACCTACCCGGGCTCATCGCGACGCTGACGCCCGATTGCGTCTACGAGCTCGTCCAGACGGGGCACCGCTGGGAGGGCCACGAGGGCGCGGCGCGCTTCTACACGCAGCTCCTCTCCGCGTTCCCGGACATCCGCTTCGACCTGACCGACATCGTCATCGGCCCGCAGGGCGTCTGTGAGGAGGCGCACGTCACGGCGACGCATTCCGCTCCCTGGCTCGGGTCCGTGCCGACGGGAGAGCACGTCGAGTGGGACGTCGTCATCTGGTTCCCGTGGGACGCGGAGCGGCGGCTCTTCCGCGGCGAGAAGGTCTACGTCGCCGGGATCGACATCCCGGCCGCGCCCTAGAGCCTTAGCCCGGGAGGACGAGCCGCTGCCCCGGGCGCAGCGTCTCGGAGGTCAGGTGGTTCCGCTGCTCGAGCTGCCAGACGCCCGCGCGCGGATCGCCGCCGTACGTCTTCGCGGCGATCGACCAGAGCGTGTCGGCCGGCCGGACGACGTACGTGCGCTCCGGTCCGGCGCCGTGCGAGCTGCGAGCCGCGAGGCCGACCGCGAAAGCCACCACGAGGGCGACGAGAAGGAGCTTTCCGAACATGTGTTCGCCATGCTATAGCGAACACGTGTTCGTGTCAAGCTACTTCTTCATCGATTTCTTGTGCTTCTTCGACTTCTTCGGATGCTTCACCGGCTTGCTCGTCGTCGGGGTGACCGACTGGCCGGTACCGCCGGAGACATTCGGCGTCCAGTTGACCATCCCGGCCGTGCAGGCGGCGCGACCCTGCGCAAAGAGCGGCGCATCCTGGGCGTAGATCACCTTCGGCGTCGACACGCCCTGGCCCCCGGCCGTGAGCATGCCGCTCTGCCAGCCGCCGCCGATCGTCTTCCCGTTTGCGTCCTTGCCGTTCCGGGTGTACTCGTCGACGAGGAGGAACCACTCGACGTCGGTGACCGTCGGATCGCAGGCGAGGTACTTCTGAACGGCTTCCTTCACGTAGTCCGCCTGGGTCTGCTCGCTCACGACCGCGACGTTCTCCGGGTTGATGTACTGCGAGTAGGCCGTCGTGTTCGTCTGCCAGCCGAGCTCGTCGATGCGGAAGGTCAGCCCGTTCATCGTCGTCGGCTGCCCGGTGCCGTGGAAGGCGTCGTAGAGCGCCTGCTTCACGCGGTCGAGGTTGGGGACGCCGTAGTTGTTCGGGTTCGAGTAGCCGACGTCGGGCGAGTCGGTCGGGCTGTTCGGGTTCGGGTATGGGTGGATCGACATCTGATCCATGATCGGCGTCGTCCGGCCGGAGGCCCTGTACGCCTTGCCGACCGCGAGGATGTACGGGATCGGCGCCGTCTGGCCCTTGCCGTTCGAGCGTGGCGAGAGCCCGAAGCCGATCACGCGCGCGCTCGAGTCCGCGGCGTGGATCGAGTCGTAGCAGGTCGCGAGCAGCGCCTCGTACGCCGCCGGCGCGCTCGCATCCTGCGGGGACCAGTACAACGAGGTGTTCGGCTCGTTCCAGACGATGAAGTCGTGGATCCCCCACCCCTTCACGGTGTTCGCGACGAGCGCGGCCCATTGGCAGAAGGCCGCCGCGTCGTGCGACGACGCCGGCCGCGCGTAGAGCGCGAGCACGACGTGGATGCCGGCCGCCTGCGCCTTCGGCGCCGAGCGCTGCAGGAACGCGAGCTCGTCGATCGCCCCGGGATTGGCTGGGTCGAACGCGAGTGTCCAGCGCTCCTCGGTGAGGTTCGCGCCCTGCAGCATCCCGTTGAACCACGACCCGCCGTCGTCGGCGTACTTGCCCGCGTCGTCGGCGACGCCGTAGTTGATGGGAGGCACGGTGGTGTCCACACCGCCGCTCGGCCCGTGGGTCTTCGCACCCGCCGTCGCGACGACGCTCACCAGGAGAGCCGCCGAAATGGCGGCAGCCGCAGCAATCTTCTTCATGACACCCCTCTGGCTCGACCGGGATCTTCTTGCCTTAACTGTCGCCGTCCGGCCCACCGGGGACATGGGCCGGTCGGCCCATTTTCGCCGCCTGCCGGGACTACCCTCTCGCGGCGAGGACTGCCTCGACGAGCCGCCCGGCGCCGAAGCGGACCGGATCGTCGGCCGGCAGTCCCGTTTCCGCCTCCGCGGCGGCGACGGCGGCTCGTGCCTCCTCCTCGCCGAGCGCACGCGTGTTCAGCGCCACGGCGACGACGCGCGCCGGGCGCGCCGGCAGCGCCATCCGCTCGTGCAGGTCTACGAGCTCGGGCAGCGCCGGGATCGGGTGCGGGCCGCCGCCCGCGCCCTCGATCTCCGTGCGCCCCACCTCGTGGCAGAGGACGAGGAAGTGCGGAGCGCTGCCGTGGTACAGCCCGAGCGTGACGCCGGAGTACACCGGGTGGACGAGCGAGCCCTGCCCCTCGACCCAGAGGAGCTCTCCGCCGCGCTCCGCGCCCTCGACGACGAGCCGCTCCGACGCGCCCGCGATGAAGTCGGCGACGACGGCGTCGACGGCGATGCCCCAGCCGGCGATCGCGATGCCCGTCTGTCCCGTCGGCACGAACCTCGACCGCACGCCGCGGCGGCGCGCCTCGAGGTCGAGCTCGAGCGAGACGGTCATCTTTCCGATCGCGCAGTCGGAGCCGACCGTGAGCACGATCGTTCCCGGGACGTCCATGATCGCGCCGGTCGCCGTCGACAGGCCGGCCGGCGGGCGCCGCAGGTCGCGGAGCTCCACCCCGCGCTGCGCGGCGAGCCCGCTCAGCTCCGGGTCGTCGGCGAGGAAGACGTGCAGCCCGTTCTCGATGTCGAGGCCGCTGTCGACGCAGCGCTTCAGGATCTCGATCCACGCGGGCGGGAACCGCCCGCCTTGCGTCGCGACGCCGACGAGCGCGGTGGTCGGGCCGAAGGGGATCGCGTCCTCGACCGTCCCCACGACCGGCACGCCCTCGTCGGCATCCCCCGCGCGCTGCGAGTCGAGGATCGCGACGACGTCGTGACGCCGGTACCGCAGCACGCCGCGCGCCGTCTTCCCGTAGTGCGGGTCGGCGGAGAAGCCCTCAGCGAGCAGTAGGTACTTGCTGGACACCGAGTCCGGGCTGGTCGGATGGGAGCTGGACGCCGTCGACGAAGGCCACGCCCGGCCACGGGTCGTGCGCGATGAGGATGTTGCCGTCGAGGTCGACGTGGTCGAAGAGCGAGGCGATGTGCGCGCCCGCCGCGATGCCGAGGCCGGACTCGACCATGCAGCCGAGCATGCAGCCGAGCCCGAACGAGCGCGCCGCGTGAACCATGCGCACGGCTTCGCGCATGCCGCCCGACTTCGCGAGCTTCACGTTGATGCCGTGCGCTCGCTCGGCGCACGCGGGCACGTCGCCCAGCGTGTGGCAGTCCTCGTCGACGTAGATCGGCACAGCCGAGGCCGTCTTCAGCGCCGGGCCGCCCGCGTCGCCCGCGGGCAGCGGCTGCTCGCAGTACGCGACGTCGAGCTGTGCGAGCTGCGGCAGCGCGTCGAGCGCCTCGTCGAGCGACCACGCCTCGTTGACGTCGACCTGCAGCGGGAGGGCGGTGACGCCGCGCACCGCGCGCACGCGTTCGACGTCGAGGCCGTCCCCGGCTCCGAGCTTCAGCTTCAGGCGCTTGAAGCGGTCGCCGGCCTTCTCCGCGCGGCGCGCCATGTCGTCTGGGTCGCCGAGCCAGATCGTCCAGCTCGTCGGCGGCCCCGTCCGGCAGAGCCCGAGCAGGCGCCACACCGGCAGCCCGGTGAGCTTCCCCTGCAGATCGTGCAGCGCGGCGTCGATCGCCGCCCGCGCCGCGAACTGCTCGGCCGGAAGCCGCGCCATCGTCTCCTCGAGCGCGAACGGATCGTCGCCGAGCAGCGCCGCATGTGCCTCGACGTACGCGAGGGCCGACTGCGCCGACTCGTCGTACCGGTCGACAGGCGCCGCCTCGCCGCAGCCGCGGACGCCGCTGTGCGTGACCTCGACCTGGACGACGTCCTCGGTGTCGCTCGCGCTGCGCGCGATGACGAACGTCTCGGCCAGCTCGAGCGTGACGATGCGCGCGGAGACCTCCACGGACGAGGAAGCTACACTCTTGGCTCCCCGCGCCCGTAGCTCAGGGGATAGAGCGCGCGCCTCCGGAGCGCGAGGTCGCAGGTTCGAATCCTGCCGGGCGCACTCACTCACTCACTGCCGAGCCCCGACGCGTAGATCTCGGTCGGCGTACCCCCTGCGGAAGGACTCCGCCCGACCACCCCGTCTTTCGCATTTCGCCATGACCGGGCGTGTGCAACTTCATCGCCCGACGGCAACGTGCGCGGCAGAGAGGTCAGGCGCCTAGTGAAATCCGGCACACCAGTGGCCCCGTCGGCGCGGCCGGTAGCGCTCATGAAGTGATCTCTTCGGTAGCGAACTGGGACGAGGTCGTCCGGCGGGCGAGGATGACACCTGCGTCCCATCCCGGCGCGCGGCCATGCGCGGGCGGGCGGATCGCGGCTGCGTCGATGCCGACTCGTTCGAGCAGCCAGGCGACGATCGAGTTCGAGTTCCACATGTCGCCGGTACGAAGCTCGTCGCGGCCCCAGACTGCAGTCGGCACCGACGAGGCAAGAGCAAGCAGGCAACCCGCCGGCGCTTCACCCTCGACAAGGCGAACCGGGCTATCGACGGCTTCGGCACGGTCGGCGATGACGCCGTCGCGCCAGAAGCGGAGCTCGTAACGGAAGATCTCGAAGCGCCCGAGGAACCGCGATCCGACTGGGCCTTCGGCGACAACCCCTCTGTCCGGCCCATCGGCGGCACGGATCGGCGCCGACTCGATCACATACCGGCCCTCGCCGGTTCGCACCTCCAGAGCAGAGTGGTAGAGGTCGAAGCGGGGTCGCCGCTCGCGCAGCGCCACGGCCGCCTCGTATAAGCGGCCGTTCCAGCGAACGAACTGTCCGCCCGCGCCGAGCGGCAACCAGTAGAGATCGATCCCGTAGTCCACACGTTGAGGCACTGGCTTCCACAAGAAGCATCTCCCGCCACAGATGCGCCCGGATCGGGGCAAATGCCTGATCCGCCGAAGGAGAAGTACCAGGGGGCTGCGCCTCGTGGCCGCCGATCGGACGGTACGCCGGACGCGGCGTCGCCGCAGTTCCGGAGCGCGGTGAAAGCCTGCGAGCGGTACCGGCCGCGCAGGATTCACTTCCCCGGCGGCTGACCGTGACGCGCGTAGATCAGCCGCCGACGCCGTGCTGGATCGCGGCGACCCAGGGCCCGGCGTTCTGAGCGGCGGCGACGGCGATTCCGCCTCCGAGCACGAGCGCACATGCGACCACGGCGCGGCGCAACGCGTGCCCCTGCGCGCGCCTGCCCCCGGCCCAGTCGGCGAACGCGAAGCGGCGCACCTTCGGGAGGTGCGCGACGGCATGCGCGCCGACGACGACGAGGAAGAGCGCGAAGCTGGCGGAATGCACGGCGCGGAAGAACTGGGAGTGCGGACCGACGATCACGAGACCGACGCCGCTTCCGAGGAGCGCGACGGTCGCGCCGACGACGAGCGGCGCGAGCCCGCGGAGGAACGAGCGCGGCGGCCCCTCCGCGCGGTACGCGGGCGACCGCGTGTAGTAGCGGATCATCCGCCAGCCCGTGGAGGCGAGCTTCACGAGGACGATCGGGATGAGCGCGACGCCGACCGCGATGTGCACGGTGAGCGTCTGCTGCAGGCCGAGCATCAGCGTCGCGAGCTCGACGAGGATGCCCGCGAGCAGGACGGCGCCGAGGAGCGCCGTCAGATGGCGGTTCCCGCGCGGTCCTCCCGGAAAGCGCGTCGCGAGGCGGTCGAGTGCAGGGCGGACGATCATCGTCGCCTACTCTTCCCCGGGCAGATGAGGGCAGCATGAACACCGAGCACGTCGCGCTCTTCTTCCACGTCCTCGGCGCGCTGCTGTTCGTATCGGGCATCGTCGTCGCCGGCGCTGCCTTCGAGTCGGCACGCCGACGGAGCGAAGCGCGGGAGATCGCGCTCCTCCTCGGCGTGACGCGGATCGGCGTCGTGCTGGTCGCCGCCGGCGGGCTGCTCGTGCTCGCGTTCGGCCTCTGGCTCGTCCACCTCACCGGCGCCGGCTTCGGGGACGCATGGGTGTCGGCCGCGCTCGCCCTCTTCGTCCTCGCGTCGCTCCTCGGCGCGGCCGGAGGCCGCGGTCCACGCCGAGCGCGCGTGCTCGCGCGCGAGGGCGGCGAGGTCGCGGCGATTCGCCGCCTCCTCGACGATCGCCGGTCGCGCGCCGCGAACTACGCGTCGGCCGCGATCGTCGTCGCGATCCTCGCGCTCATGATCTGGCAGCCGGGCGGCTAGTCGACGGACGGAAAGCCGGGTGTCGCGAGCACGCGCCCGTCGGCGAGGATCGTCAGCGCCTCGTAGCCGCGCAGCCGCGCAGTCCAGTCGATCGCGCGCCGCGGGCCCATCGCGTACGCGGCCGTCGCGTACGCGTCGGCGGTCGCGAGATCCGGCCCGGTGACCGTCACCGACAGAACTCCCGTGGGCGCGGCGCCCGTATGCGGGTCGCGGACGTGGTCGCCGCGCTCGTAGGCGCCCGATGTCGCGATCGCGAGATCGTCGCCCTCGACGACCTTCGCCACTGCCTTCGACTCGAGCGGGTGCTGGATGCCGATGCGCCACCGGCCGCGCGTGCGGATGTCTCCGCCCGCGTTGATCGCGTAGTCGCTCGAACCGGCGCGCTCGAGGATCGCCGCCGCCCGCTCGACCGCCCACCCCTTCACATAGCCGGAAGGGTCGAGCCCCACGGCGTCGATGTCGAAGTAGCCCGCCGTCTCCTCCCGGAGCTCGCGGCAGCGGCCGAGCACGAAGCGCACGTCGTCGCTCGCGTCCGCCGGGTCGAGCTCGCCTCGGCGTAGCCGCGAGATCTCGCTCCCGTCCTTGTACGTGCTGAACGTCTCGTCGACGCGATGCAGCCAGTCGAACACCTCGTCGGGGACGTCGCCGTCGCGGGCCTCGACGACGACCGGCATCCCCATGACGTGCTCGACCCGGACCATGAGCCCTCAGACCTTCTTCGCCTGGAGGAGCGCCGCCTGCAGCGACTGCTCGAACGCGAAGCTCGTCGCGGTCGCGCCCGAGATCATGTCGATGTTCGGGTTGAACTGCGCCTGCAGCACTTCCTGCGTCAGGTATGGAAGCGCCTGCTCGTTGATGAAGACCGAGCGGTCGGTGTGGTTCGGGTAGACCGGAACGCCGACCTTCGTGATCTTCCTCGTCACCTTCTTGTGCTTGCCGACGATCGTCGTCGTCTTCTTCACGACGAGCGTGATCTGGACGTAGCCCCAGCGGTCGGCGACCGCCTGCGGGCCGGTCACCGTCTTGGTCGACGTGATGACCTTCCTGTTCGCCGCGGCCGCGGCGTTCGCGACCGGGAGGGCCAGCGCGACGGCACCGACGGCCGCTGTGATCGATCTGTGCATGCGTCGTTCCTTTCTAGAGGGCGAAGCGTTCGACGTGGATGTGACGGCGGGAGACTCCGGCGGCGCGGACGTTGCGAACCGCGGCGTCGGCCATGCCGGGCGGCCCGCAGACGAATACGTCCCGCTCGGCGAGATCGGGGACGAGCGCGCGCAGGCTCTCCGGCGCGAGGAGTCGCGCTCCCTCGGGCGTCGCATGGTCGCCGACGAGGAAATGGACGGCGATGCCGCGATCCGCGGCAAGCTTCTCGATCTCCTCGCGGAGCACGAGGTCGTCGTCGGTGAGGGCGCGGTAGAGGACGACGACGTCGCCGCCCGCCTCCTGCATGAGCGCACGCACGGGCGTGATGCCGATGCCGCCGGCGACGAGCGCGATCTTCTCGCCGCGCCGGCTCGCGTCGGTGAACACGCCGAACGGCCCCTCGGCGAGCACGCGCGTGCCGACCGGAAGCGATGCGAGCGCGCCGCTGTGATCGCCGAGAGCCTTCACGGTGATCCGCAGCGACCGCCCGTCGGGCGCCGCGGAGAGCGAGAACGGGTGCGCACTCCACCACCGGCCGGGCGTGAGGAAGCGCCAGACGAAGAACTGCCCGGCGCGCGCGCGCAGCCGCTCGAGACGGCGGCCGGTGATCCAGACGGACACGACGCCCGGCCCCTCGGCGACGACGGCGGCGACGCGCAGCCGGTAACGGAACACGTTGACGAGGGGGACCGCGACGCGGAAGACGACGAGGATCGCGAGCGTCGCAGCGTAGAGGGACCGCCAGTAGTCGGCGGCGACCGGGTCGAGCACGAGCTCGTTCCCGGTGGGGATCTGGTGGAACCACCCGAGCGCGATCCCCGCGTACGCGAGGAAGTGCACGGCGTACCACCACTCGTAGCGCAGGCGCCGGCGAACGATGACGTACGACGTGCCGACGACGGCGATGAGCAGGCCGGTGCCGACCGTTGCGGTGATCATCCCCGGGTAGATGCCGCCGCCGAGCATGGTCGAGATCTCCTTGCCGATGGAGAACTTGTCCATCTCCGCGTAGCCCCAGACGCTGAAGAACACGTGCGCGACGACGAGGTCGATCGTCGCGTGCCCGTTCCACCGGTGCCACACGGTAAGCCGGTCGAAGCCGACGAGCCGTTCGAGGAACGGGAGGCGCGCGAGCAGGATCACCTGGATGAGGGCGAGGTACGCGCTGAGAAGTCCCGTGATGCGCGCGACGCTCGTCAGCGCCTCGCCGGTGGTGGCCGCGTGGAGGTTGCCGCCGTTGGCCCAGAGCCAGACGATGCCGCCGGCGTTGCCGAGGACGAACGTCCAGACGACGGCCAGCCCGACCGTCCGGTTGGCGCGAGGCCGAGCGGCCGCGCGGGCCGCGCGTGCGATCGCCACCTCGGTCACGGAGTCCATTCGACCAGGTGGAGCTGAGAATGGCCTGAGACTTGCACCGGATTTACCTTCGCCTTACTCAGCCGTCGTGGCCGTGGAAGGCGGTCTGCCAGAGGACCCACGGGTGCGCGTACCGGATCGTGGTGAGGGCGAGGACGGCTCCGGCGACGATCGCGCCGGCAAGGAGCATCGTCCTCGCCGTGGCGCCGCCGACGCTCGGGCGCCGCGGCCGCCAGTCGGCGAGTGCGAGCCGGGGGACGCGGGCCACGTAGGCGAGGACGTGGATGCCGGTCGCCACGAGCCAGACGACGAAGCTCGCCTTGTGCAGGCCGACGAGCAGGCCCTGGCCCGGCCCCCGGATGAGAAGCCCGACCCCGGTGCCGAACACGAGAAGCGTCGAGAGGACGACGACGGGCGCGAGCAGGCGGAGCGGCAGGAGCGGCGGCCCCTTCTCGAGGTACGCGCGCGAGCCGCGGTAGTAGCGGGCGAACCGCCAGCCGGTGCTCCCGAGCTTCACGGCGACGGGCGGGATGAGGAGCATGCCGATGAAGACGTGCGTCGACAGGAGCGGGCGGATGAAGAGGATGGTGACGCCCTCGGCCGCGAGCAGAAGGAACAGGACCGCCCCGGAGGCTGCGGTCAGCCGCTCGTTGCCTTCCGGCCCGCCGTGCACGGCCCGCATTGGAGCGGCGATAGATGAATCCGCGATGAGACGGGGTTACACTTGGGGCATGACGAGACAGGCAACAGGAGACCCCCTCAGTACCAATGCCGAGCCTGCCTCGCATCCGTCCGCGGCGCGTCGCCGCGCCCGCAGCACCTGAGGTCGCGCCGCGCCCGCGGATCGCGGAGCTCGAGCAAGCCGGCCTGACGTGGATCCACCTCGAGGGCCCCACCCAGGACGAGGCGCTCCAGCTCGCCCGGCGCTTCGGCTGGCATCCCCTCGACGTCGAGGACGTCATGTCGCGGCGCCAGCGCCCGAAGGTCGACGTCTACACCGACGAGGACGAGAGCTACCTCTTCGCCGTCCTCCACTTCCCCGTGTACGACAAGGCGATCGGCCGGCTGAACGCCGGCGAGCTGGACGTCTTCCTCGGCGCCAACTACCTCGTCACGCTGCCGACCGTCGAGCTGCGCCCGGTGTCGGCGCTGTTCCGCCGCGCGTTCGAGAACGCCGACTTCCGCCAGCAGCTGTTCGCGCGTGGATCGGGCCGCCTCTTCTACGAGGTGCTCGACGACCTCTACGACTACTGCTTCCCGATCCTCGACAAGATCGGCTACAAGCTCGAGCAGATCGACGAGGACATCGACGACATCGCGATCCGCGCGAAGGACCTCGTCCGCGACATCCACAAGGTCAAGCAGGAGATCATCTCCTACCGCAAGATCATCAAGCCGCAGCGGCCGACGCTCAGGCAGGTCGAGCGCGGCGTCGAGCGCTTCCTGCCCGAGGAGCTCGAGCTCTACTTCGACGACATCGTCGACGCGAGCGAGCGCATCTGGGACCTGCTCGACAACTACAAGGAAGTCGTCGAGGCGCTGGAGACCACGAACGAGTCGCTCATCTCGCACCAGCAGAACGACATCCTCTACGTGCTGACGATCTTCAGCGTCGTCGTCCTGCCGCTGACGTTCCTCACCGGGCTCTTCGGTATGAACGTGAACTTCCCCGGCTTCGGCAGCGAGGTCGCGTTCTGGGCGATCCTCGCGTCGTTCGTCGCGCTCATCGTGTCGATGCTCGGCTTCTTCCGGTACAAGCGCTGGCTCTAGAGGTTCTCTAGCGGATGGACCGCTTGTGGGCGCCGTGGCGGCTCGAGTACGTGCAGAACGCGGACGCGGCCGAAGGCTGCGTCTTCTGCACCGCCGCGGCCGGCGACGACGCGGAGCAGCTCGTCGTGCATCGCGGCGCGCGCGCGTTCGTCCTCCTGAACAAGTTCCCGTACGCGTCCGGGCACCTGCTCGTTGCGCCGTACCGTCACGGTGCGAACTTCGGCGACCTCGACGAGGGCGAGGCCGCCGAGGTGCACCGGCTCGCGTCGCAGGGCCTCGATGCGCTCCGCGCCGTCTACGGGCCGGAGGGCTTCAACCTCGGCTGGAACGTCGGCCGCATCGCAGGCGCCGGCATCGTCGACCACGGCCACCTGCACGTCGTGCCGCGCTGGAGCGGCGACACGAACTTCATGCCGGTGCTCGCCGACGTCCGCGTGCTGCCCGAGCACCTGACCGCAACGCGGGCGAAGCTCGTAGCCGCCTGGCCGGCGGCACCGGCCTAAGCGGACGACGGGATTCGAACCCGCGACACCTGGCTTGGGAAGCCAGTGCTCTACCAACTGAGCTACGTCCGCGCTGGGCCCGGAATTCTAGCCCCGCAAGAAATGCCGGCCTGCGGCATCTCAGATGCTGTGGCCGCAGACGTGGAGTGACGCGAGGGGGTACGTCCGGGATGTCGGCCGCCGCCGGGGTCGCGCGCGGCCGCGCATCCCGGACGGGAATCCCGCAAATACCCTGATTCGGCCGATCGAGCCGGCCCGATACCGTTCCGTGTGACGACAACCGACCACGGAGAGGTACTGCATGGCCCGTAACGAGCTGCACGAGACCGCCGAGGCGCTTGTCGCCGACGGCAAGGGGATCCTCGCCGCCGACGAGAGCACCGGCACCATCAAGAAGCGGTTCGACACGATCGGCCTCGAGTCGACCGAGGAGAACCGCCGCGCCTACCGCGATCTGCTCTTCACGACGCCGGGGGCCGAGGAGTACATCAGCGGCGTCATCCTGTTCGACGAGACGATCCGCCAGAGCGCGCTCGACGGGACGCCGTTCCCGAAGCTGCTCGAGTCGAAGGGCATCATCCCCGGCATCAAGGTCGACGAGGGCGCTCATCCGCTCCCGTTCGCCGCCGGCGAGACCGTGACCGAGGGCCTCGACGGGCTTCGCGCCCGGCTCGAGGAGTACCGCGGCCTCGGCGCACGGTTCGCGAAATGGCGCGCCACGTACTCGATCACCGACGAGCTTCCGAGCGACTACTGCATCTGGACGAACGCGCACGCGCTCGCGCGCTACGCGGCTCTCTGCCAGGAGGCGGGGATCGTCCCGATCGTCGAGCCGGAGGTCCTGCAGGACGGGACGCACACGATCGCCCGCAGCGAGAAGGTGACCTCTCGCGTGCTCGAGGCTCTCTACACGGAGCTGTTCGACCAGCGGGTCGACCTCGCCGGCACCCTGCTCAAGCCGAACATGGTCCTCTCCGGCTACGAAGCCTCGAAGCGCGCAGGCGCCGACGAGGTGGCCGAGCAGAGCCTCCACGCGTACTACAAGCACGTGCCCGCCGCGGTGCCCGGCATCGTCTTCCTCTCCGGCGGCCAGTCGGACGAGGACGCGACCGCGCACCTCAACGCGATGAACGCACGCGGCCCGCACCCGTGGCAGCTGTCGTTCTCGTACGGACGCGCGTTGCAGGCGGCCGCGATCAAGGCATGGGGCGGCAAGCCGGAGAACGTCGAAGCCGGCAAGCAGGCCTTCTACCATCGCGCGAAGATGAACTCCGCCGCCTGCACGGGTGTGTACGCGCCCGCGATGGAACGCGAGGCGGTAGCGGTCTAGAGCGAGGGCGCCGGAAGGCGCCCTTTCTCTACGTGTACTCGAACCCGGTGAGCGCGGAGAGCTTCTCGAGCGACTGCTGCGCGACGACTCTTCGCACGGTGCCGGATCGCGAGCGCATCACGATCGAATCGGTCGTGGCGCCGCCGTGCGTGTACTGCACGCCGCGCAGCAGCGCGCCCGTCGTCACGCCGGTGGCCGCCACGAAGACGTCCTCGCCGGAGACGAGGTCGTCGGTGTGCAGCACGCGCGACGGGTCGAGGCCGGCGGCGACGAGCCGCTGCCGCTCCTCGTCGTCCCGGGGCCAGAGCCGGCCCTGGATGCCGCCGCCGACGCATTTCAACGCCGCCGCCGAGATCACGCCTTCGGGCGTGCCGCCGATGCCGTACAGCATGTCGACGCCCGTGCCCGGCTGCGCCGCCGCGATCGCCGGCGCGACGTCGCCGTCGCGGACGAGGCGGGCGCGCGCGCCGGCTTCGCGCAGCTCCGCGATGAGCGCGTCGTGCCGGTCGCGCTCGAGGACGACGACGTCGACCTCGCGCGGAGCCTTCCCGAGCGCGTCGGCGACGCGGTGGACGTTCTCCGTCGGAGTCTTCGTGATGTCGATCGCGTCGATCGCGCGCGGCCCGACCGCGATCTTCTCCATGTACACCGCCGCGCCCGGGAACAGCATCGTCCCCCGCTCCGCGACGGCGATGACGCAGATCGCGTTCGGCTGCCCGAGCGCGGTCAGCCGCGTCCCCTCGAGTGGGTCGACGGCGACGTCGACCTGCGGGCCCTCCCCGCTCCCGACCTCCTCGCCGTTGTAGAGCATCGGCGCCTCGTCCTTCTCCCCCTCGCCGATGACGACGACGCCGCGCATCGCGACGCTGTCGAGGACGAAGCGCATCGCGTCGACCGCCGCCTGGTCTGCGGCCTCCTTGTCGCCGCGTCCGATCCAGCGTGCAGCCGCCATCGCGCCCGCCTCGGTCACCCGGACGAGCTCCATGGCGATGTTCCGGTCCGGCGCCTGCCGCCTTCCGCTCACGGGCGGGGATCCTACGGGACTTACATGCGGTCGGGCGCGTCGACACCGACGAGCTGGAGGGAGCCGGCGATGACCGACTGCGTCGCCTTGCAGAGGCCGAGCCTGAACGCCTGCTGGTCGCTCTCGAGCACGCGATGCTCGTGGTAGAAGCGGTGGAAGTCGTCGGCGAGGCGGATCGCGTACGCCGGGATCGCCTGCGGGCTGCGATGCTCGGTCGCCTCGCGGACGACCGCCGGGAACTCCGCGAGCCGCTTCACGAGCTCCCGCTCCTCCGGGGAGAGGAGACCGACCGGGGCCGCCGACGGCTCCGCGTCGCCGGCGTTGCGGAGGATGCCCGCGATGCGCGCGTGCGCGTACTGCACGTAGTACACCGGGTTCTTCTGCGAGCGCTCCGCGGCGAGATCGGTGTCGATCTCGATCGTCTGGTCGGGACCGCGGTTGACGAGATACCAGCGCGCCGCGTCGACGCCGATCTCGTCGAGGAACTCGTCGAGGAAGACGACGTCGCCGCGCCGCTTCGACATCTTCGTCAGCTCGCCGCCCTTCGTCAGGTGCACGAGCTGGTAGATGAGCACCTCGACGCGATTCGGGTCGTAGCCGAGCATCCGGGCGACCGCGGCGTACCAGTTGCGCGTGCCGTGATGGTCGGCACCGAGGACGTAGATCGCGCGGTCGAGGTCGCGCTCGAGCTTGTCGACGAGGTACGGGACGTCGGCGGCACGGTACGTCGGCGTCCGCTCGACCGAGCGGAGCAGGACGCGGTCCTCCTCGTCGCCGTACGCGGACGACCGCGCCCAGAGGGCTCCGTCCTTCTCATAGGTGTCGAGCCTCGGGAGCAGCTCGGGAAGCCTCTGCTCGACGACGCTCTGCAGCGCCCAGCTGTCGATGTGGATGCGGAACCTCTCGAGCGACGCCTCGATACGGCGCAGCATCTCGGGCACCGGGTCACCGGGCGACTGCGCGAGCTCGCGGATGTAGTCGCCCCGGTAGCCGTCCTCCGGCGGCTCCTCGCCGCGGCGCACGGCGTCGACCGACGCGCGGAACCGGTCCATCTGCCCGCCCGAGTCGTTGTAGTAGTACTCGCGGCTCACCTCGTGGCCGGCGAACTCGAGCAGCCGCGCCACCGCGTCGCCGTACGCGCCGTTGCGGGCGTGCGCGACGTGCAGCGGGCCCGTCGGGTTCGCGGACACCATCTCGACCTGGATGCGCCGCGCCTCGGCCGCGCTGCCGCCGCCGAAGGCGTCGCCGGCTGCGAGGATCTCGCCGAGCGCGGACGCGAACCACTCGTCGGCGAGGAAGAGGTTGACGAAGCCCGGCCCCGCGACCTCGGCGCGCTCCACCGCGGGCAACGTCTCGGCGAGGTCGGCCAGCTCGGCTGCGAGCTCGCGCGGCGGGCGCCGCCGCGCCCCGGCGAGCTTCAGAGCCGCGTTCGTGGCGAAGTCGCCGTGCTCGACGTCGCTCGGCCGCTCCAGCTCGACGTCGGGACCGAGCGACTCGGCGAGCTCGGTGACGGGATCAGCCGGCAACGGCGAAGAGATCCTCGAGCCGCTGCAGCTCTTCCGTTGTGCCGATGCCGACGATGACGTCCCCCGGCTCGATGGCGACGTCCGGCTCCGGCGTCGTGTCGAACGACCCGTCCCGCTTGCGCAGCGCGATGATGAGCGCGCCGGTCTGATGCCGGACGCGGATGTCGCGGATCGTGCGGCCCGCCTGCGTGCACGTGCGGTGCACCTCGACCTCCGCCATGTGCAGGTCGGGGCCGGTCGCGGTCGTGACCGCGTCGAGGAACGCCGTCACCTGCGGCTTGAGCACGAGGTTCGCCATCGTGCGGCCGGCGGTGGCGTACGGCAGGACGACGCGGTCGGCGCCGGCGAGCTTCAGCTTCTTCGCCGCGTCCTCGTCGGCGGCGCGCGCGACGATCTGCAGGTCGGGCCGTATCGAGCGCGCGGACAGGACGATGTAGAGGTTGTCGGCGTCGCTGTCGGACGCGACGACGAGACCGCGGGCACGGTCGATTCCCGCGCGAGCGAGATCCTCGTCCCGCGTGGCGTTCCCCTCGAGGAGCAGGTCGGCGTGCTCCTTCGCCGACGCGATCGCCTCCTCGCTGTAGTCGAGGACGACGTACGGCACGCCGGCCGCCCGAAACTCCTCCGCGATGCGGCGGCCGACCCGGCCGTACCCGCAGATGACGTAGTGATCGTGCATGCCCTCGATTGTGCGCTCCCTCTTCCGCTCGGCCAGCACGCCGGTCAGCACGCCGCCGGCGATCGCCTCGACGATAACCGCGCCGGTGTACGCGATGATCGTCAGACCCGCGAGGATCATGACGATCGAGAGCAGCCGGGCTCCGTTCGACGACGGCACCGTGTCGAGCCCGGTGAGCGTCGCGGTGACGACCGCGCGGTAGAAGGACTGGAGCCAGGGCTCCTTCAGGATCAGCCGGAAGCCGACCGTCCCGAGGCCGAGGGTGATCGCGACACTGAGCAGGAGAAGCTCGGCCTGGCGGAGGCGGCGGATCGGGTCCACGTTCCTAGTATCGTGGCCCCGTGGACGAAGAAGAGGTCCCGGAGGCCCCGCAGCCCGGCGAGCGCCGGCTCAACATCCATCTCGACCCCGCCGACATCGCCGGGGCGTACGCGAACTTCGCGAACATCAGCTTCTCGCGCTACGAGTTCACGCTGACGTTCGCGCGGATCGAGCACGAGGTGGAGGAAGGCGACGTCCCCGGGGCGGTCGTCGCACGCATCAACGCCTCTCCGCGCTTCGTCGAGGAGCTCATGGCGGCGTTGCAGGACTCCTGGTCGAAGTGGCAGACGACCGAGGGGATCCGCAACCTGCCCGAAGCGCCCGGCCACAGCTGACCTGAGCCTCGCCCCTTCGTATGCCGTCCTCTGCGCCGCGCAGGCCGCGGTCGTCCTGGCCGCGCGCCCGCCGCGCGTGCGTGGCCGTGCCGGGCTCGCCGGCGTCGTCGTCCCGGCGGCGATGCTCGGCGTCGGTGTCGGCGTCGTCCGCGCCGTCGCGGGCGGGCCGCACGCACTCGCGCTCGCCGGCGCGATCGGAACGCCGCTCCTCGCCGCCGCCGGTCGGAGGCGGCTGCCCGTCGCGGTCGCGTTGTGGCTCGTCGCGTGGCTCGCGCACGGGCTCGTCGCACAGGGGGCGGGCGTCGCACTCATCGGTCTCGCGGGGATCACGGTCGCGCAGCTCGTCGCGCGGTTCGCACCCGACTGGTCGATCGCGGCGGGGCTCGTCGCCGTCGCGGCCGTCGACGTCGTTCTCGTGTGGGGCACGCCGCAGGTGGAGACGGTGACGACGGCGCTCCACAACGCCGCGCTCCCGGTCGTCGCCGGGCACCCGATCCCGCCGCTCCAGGACGCGACATTCGGCTCCGCGCTGATGGGCTGGCTCGATCTCCTCGCGCCCGCGCTTCTCGGGGTCATCGCCCGGCGGCGCCTGCGCGCCACGATCGCAACCGGCCTCGCCGCCGGCGCCTGGGGTCTGCTCCTCTTCGCGACGTCGACGGTGGCGGCCACCGTCCCGGTGCTCGCGGGACTAGCTTTCGCGCGTGCAGATCGCGGTCGTCTCCGACATCCACTCGAATCTCGCGGCGCTCGAAACGGTGCTCGCGGCGATCGACCAGGAGACCCCTGACGAGATCTGGTGCCTCGGGGACGTCGTCGGCTACGGCCCGAAGCCGAACGAGTGCTGCGCCCTCATCGGCGCACGTGCAGATATCTGCCTCGGTGGGAATCACGATCTCGCGGTGCGCGGCACGATCGACCTGGGCGAGTTCAGCGGCGACGCGGCCGTCGCGGCCCGGTGGACCGCCGGCGTCCTCGACGACGAGTCCCGCGCCTTTCTCGACACCCTCGAGCCGCAGGGTGAACGCGGCGAGATCGCGCTCTACCACGGCAGCGCTCGCGACCCGGTCTGGGAGTACGTGCTCTCCGACGAGGCGGCCGCCGCGACCCTCGCGCTGAGCCCGCGGCCGCTCGTCCTCGTCGGGCACAGCCACGTCGCGCTCGAGGTGCGGTGGATCGACGACGCGCTCGACGGAGGTCTCGCCGGCGCCGGCACCGAGGTGCAGCTCGACGGGCGCGTGCTCCTCAACCCCGGCTCGGTGGGACAGCCGCGCGACGGCGACCCGCGCGCCGCCTACCTCCTCCTCGATCTCGACGGCGGCACGGCCGCCTTCCACCGCGTCGTGTACGACGTCGAGCGGACGCAGGCCGAGATGCGAGAGGCCCGGCTACCGGAGGCGCTGGCGGCGCGGCTCTCGCACGGCGAGTGAGAGCGGCCGCGATCGCTCTCGTCGCGCTCGCGCTCGCGGGTTGCGGAGGCGCGCCGCGCCGCGCTGCCCCGCCGCCGCCGCGCATCCCGCAGGCGCTCGCCCACAACCTCGCTGCGCAAGCGAGCGCCGTCGCGCAGTCGCTCGCCGCCGGGGACGGCTGCCGTGCCCAGGAACGTGCGGACCAGTTGCGCGGCGAGGTGGTGCTCGCCGTGAACGAGCACCGGATCCCCGCGCGGTACGAGAAGACGCTCACCGCCGCCGTCGACGACCTCCCCGGCCGGATCGCGTGCAACCCGGCCCCACCGGCGCCGGCTCCGTCGCCGCGACATCCGCCGTTCGGCTTCGGGCCCGGTCACGACCATCACCACCACGGCCACGGGCCGGGAGATCGGTGACTACGGCGCCTGTCGCAGGCCGGTACGAGATCGAGCGCCCGCTCGGTCACGGCGCGATGGCGGTGGTCGACCTCGCCCGCGACGTCGAGCTCGGCCGCCACGTGGCGCTGAAACGGCTCGCCGACAATCTCGCCCGCGACGACGACCTGCGCGCGCGTTTCCTGCGCGAGGGCAGGATCGCCGCGCGGCTGTCGCATGCGAACGTCGTCAAGGTCTTCGACGTCGGCGAGGCCGACGGCATCCCGTACATCGCGATGGAGCACGTCGACGGTGAGACGCTCGCCGACCTCGTCGCCCGCCGGAGCACGCTGCCGCCGCTCGAGGCAGCGGGGCTCGGGGTGCAGGCGGCGCGCGCGCTCGCGGCGGCGCATGCGGCCGGCCTCGTCCACCGCGACGTGAAGCCGCAAAATCTCCTGCTCCGGCGCGACGGGCTGCTGAAGCTCGGCGACTTCGGCATCGCATTCGGCCCGGAGGGAACGCGGCTCACCGTCGCCGGCACGGTGCTCGGAACGGCCGCATACCTGCCGCCGGAGCAGGCGCGCGGCGACGAGGTGACCGCGGCGGCCGACGTCTACGCCCTCGGGCTCGTGCTCGTCGAGCTGCTCACCGGCTCACCCGACCGCAGGGCATCGCTCCCCGGCGCGCCGCCGGCGCTCGCCGCCGTCGTCCGGCGCTGCCTCGAGACCGATCCGCGCCGGCGGCCGGCAGCGGCCGACGTCGCGCGCGAGCTCGCCGCGATCCTGCCCGAGGCGCGCACGACGATCGTTCTCCCCGCTTCCCGCGTCGGCCGCGCCGCTCCGCGCTCCTCCTCGCCGCCGCCGCGCTCGCGGCCGTCGCCGGGGGGATTGCGGCAGCCGTGCTCGGCACGGGCGGGTCGAAGGCGCCGCCGCCGCGCGTCGCCCCGCGCGTCGCGCCGGTACCGCAC
>CAVWBZ010000003.1:0-198771 GCA_963753295.1 uncultured Actinomycetes bacterium
CACGTCGACGGCCGTCGGGCTGGCTTTGCACCGTTGCGATGGCTGTCGCGACCGACGGCGATCGATCGAGACAGGCCTCTCTCGTCAGAACGCGGCGTATGCCGCGCCGCCACGGCGGCGCCGACTAGACCTCTCAAATAGAAGGAGGAGAGACAGTGAACCAAGCAGCGACAGAGGTGACTGCCAGTCCCGTCCGGGTTCTGCCAGCTGAGCCCCCGTGCTACCTGACGGTGACGGAGCTCCCCGCTGCGCTCGGACAGTCGGAGCGGACAACAAGGCAACTCCTCAACCACGGCCTGATTCCCGGCGCTCGCCGAATGGACCCGCTCGGCTCTCGCTCGCCGTGGCTGATTCCGCCCGACGCCGCCGCCAAGTACCTTGAGCGTTCTACGACGACGATCGGCTGAGTCGAATGGCGCGCGCGAAACGTAAGCGAAGCAAGCACGAAGGCGTATATCACCGAGACCTGCGTGACGGCCGCGTCTATGACATCGCCTACCGCAGCAGAAGGCAAGCTGACGTGGGAGAGCAATTTCCCGACTCTCGAGGCCGCGCTCGACAGGCGAGACGAACTTCGCTACCTCACCCGGCACGGCGTCCGGCATCCAGACAAGCGGCGGCGCTACCGCGACTTCATCAAGGACGACTACCTCCCCCGGCTCGAGGCGCGTGTCGCACAAGGCGAGCTGAGGACGAGCACCGCAGCCCAGTACAAGCGCGACATCCGAAACCACCTCCTGCCCGAGTTCGGCCCGTACCGCGTCGACCACATCGACGTCCAGCGGATCGAACGGTTCCGCGACGGGCTCACGTCCGAGGGGCTCTCCAACGATTCGGTCAAGCGCATCATCACAACTCTCGGCTACACGCTCAAGCTCGCGCGCAAGTGGCGGCTGATCGCCTACAACCCTGTAGCCGACGCCGACAAGCCACAAGCGCGCCGTCGAACCCCGTCACTCCCAACCGTCCAAGAGGTCCAGCGGCTCGCGAACGCTATGCCCACCCGCGAGACATCCACGCTCGTCCTCTTCGCGGCCTTCACCGGCGCGCGCAAATCCGAATGCTTCGCCCTTCGCTGGACCGACATCGACCTCGCGAAGGGAGCGAGATGGCCACCATCGTCCGCCAGTTCTACAAGGGCGAGCTCGTCGAGGAGACAAAGACGCTCAGCGGGCGCACGACAGATCATCCTCGCGCCTCAGGCCGCAAGGGCGCTGCGCGAGCTTTCCGTCGCACAGCAAGTCGACGACCGCCAGAACCCACACGGCCTCGTCTTTCCCTCGCCGCTCGGCAGCTACTGGCGAGACTCCAACTTCGACCGCCGCATATGGCAAAAGGCACGCACCACAGCGAACCTCCCCGACCTCACCTTCCACACCCTCCGCTACTTCTACATCTCGATGGTCCGGGCGCAGGGACTTCCGACAGCCATCACCGAGCAGCTCGTCGGCCACACCGACGAACGCACCCACCTCGGGTACACCCGACCCATCCCGGGCACCGAGCCACTGATCCGTGCCGCGCTCGCATCAGCATTCGACCGACGGAAAAGTGCTGGCCCGCTCGCGGGCAAGTAGCGCTCCCTGATGGAACAGTAGTGTGGCGTCACCGCCGGAGCGATCAATTCTCGCGGAGTGCTGAAGGCAATGATCCATCGAGGTGCACGCGAGATCGACGGCAGCTGCGTCACGAGCTCGCGGTGCTTCGCCGGCAGGTGGGCCGGCCAAGCTGCCGCCCAGCCCAATTCGGATGTTCCTGGCCGCACTGGCCGGATGCTTTCGCGTGACCGGTGGGGTAGCGTGCGCTCAAGTTCGCTCATTGGTCGCGAATCGTGACGTTCAAGCCGAGTGTCCGCGCCTGGTCGGCGATCTTCTCCGCAGCTTCTGTCTCGAGCACGAACTGGAGGGTTCCCTGCGTGTAGCTGACCTTCTGCTCGTCAAAGACCGTGTAGAGCAAGCGGAACAGGTTGGCGAGCCCTTCTGACTTGTCGGGATCGCCGAAGAGGCTGCCCAACAGCGGAAACGTCAAGAACTTCTCGGAGGCCTGGGCACCCGTCCCCGTGGAGGTTCCCCCGGCAGACTGGCCGCCCGACGGGGTGTCTGCGCCGCCCGGGGTAACGGTCGTGTCCTCCGCCGCTCCAGCGGTCAACAGATTCGGACGAGCCAGCCGGAGTCCGGTCGACCCGAGATTGACCTGGCTGGGGTTCGTAACTGCAACGGGGATCCCGGATCCCTCAACGACCTCAAGCTCTCCAGCCGAGACTGCGTCGAAGATGGCGTGTCTCAGGTCGTCCTCGCCTCCGTGGAGAAGCGGGAGCCGTGGGGTGTTGTAGAAGCTGTCGCGAATCTCGGAGAGCGGTCGGCCGTAATCGGCATCCCGCAGGTTGTGCACGAGAGCCTTCGCGGTGAACTGCCCCGTGTCGAACGCCTTCTCCCGCTCGACAAGCGCCTTCCAAACCTGCGTGCCGTCGAGGGCCGTCTGATTGTCCTCGTCGAACGTGACGGTCTCGCCGCTCCGTTCAAGGTCGGCGTCATGCTGAGCGAGATACGCGACGTGCTGATAGGCACGTTTGATCTGCTTCTCGAGCTTCTCTTTGGCTTCTCGGAGTTCACGCTCACCGGTCAGCTTGAGGTCATCGTCGCCCTGGACTTCCGGCGTGTTGAGAGCTCGTTGCCGCGCAAGGTACTCAGTTGCGACGTTCCGGGCGAGGGCGCGCCGCTGCGTATTCACCACGGCATAGACGGCACTCGAAGCCCACTCGACTGGCAATCGATCGTTGCCTGTCCCAAGACCCATCGCGATCTGGAGAGCAGCAACGGTGTCCGCCTCCATCCCGTTACGAAGTGAGAACTGATTCGGGTCGAGCACGATCAAGCGCGTCGATCGAGCGTTGTCGATCCCGGCAGTGGAGAGAACTTCGGTCGGGGTGCGCTTGACGTCAGCCTTGACGAACTTCAGTTCGCGGAATGGGCCAGAGTTGGAGAGCCTCTCGGCGAACTCGGAGATGGCCGAGTCGCGGTCTTCATCAGTGACCGTCCGTCGCAGGTTGTTCACCAACATCCGATGCGTAAGGCGCGTCGAGAGGAAATAGCGAGCCGGCTTGTTGTTCCCCTGACCTGCGATCACCTCGAGAGCTGACAACCCCTTGTCAGGGTTCGCGAGTCTCTCGACAACGCCATCTGCATCCGTGAGGGTGTAGGAGAGCCCGGGAACGCTGGTTGCCGCCTTGACCTCCGGAGCAGAGGCGCCTTGCCCGCGGTTAGGTCGCAGCGTCCCGACGATGCTTGTAAGGAAGATGAACGTGGCACCCCGTTCGGCGGCCCTGGGGTTAGAGTCGGCCCAAAGCGGCGCCTCACGCTCTCGATCGAGGCGTCGCGCGGTTCCGCTCGGTGTCGTCTCCGTTGACGATCTCGACCTCGGCGAGCGCGCGGTAGTTCGCGATCGTTCGGTCGTCCTCGACAAGACCCGATCCGAGAATTGCCTCTCGCACGCTCGAATCAGACAGCGGGAGATCTCCCGGGCCGATCAGCAGCGGAGCCCACGCTCCGGCCTTACCCCTCTGCTGGAGCGCATAGACAGTGGCAGCGAAGATCCGGATCGTCGAGCGAACGCGCTGGAAACCCGTGACCTTTGACCACTCGTTACGCGGCCATGTGCATGAGCATCGGGTGGAACGGGTAGCAACGTGCGACCTCTTCAGCGAAGTTGTCGCGCCACGGCGCGTCGATCGACTCCCAGACTCTCTTCGCCCACGCCTTGTCTTTCAGCACTGAGTCGAATGCGGCGGCAGTCGCGGTGGTGATCTCGGCGGTCGGCTGCTGCTCGAACAAACGACGACGGAGAATCTCGGCGAAGTCGCCGGCTTCGGTAACCGTCGCTGGCGAACCGTTGCGCTCGAGTAGCCCGTTCAGGTCTTCTCGTCGAGCTGCGCCTTCGGGAGAGAGCGCCATCTGATCGGAGGCGATCATGACGACCAGCAGGGCCACATTCGGGACGTCGTTCGCCGAGTCGAACAACGCGCGGAGGAACGCCATGTCCTGCCCGGCGAGCTCAGGCGTTTCGGCGCCATCGAGCCCGACACCGACGTAGTCCATGATCTCGTCGATGATGATCAGGACCGGCCGACCTACCGTCCCGAGGCTTCGGCGATCTTCGACTTGTCGTTGAAGAACGGCTGGTAACTCTCGTACAGCTCGTAGTCCGTGAGAAGAGCCGCCACAAGAACCGCTCATAGAGGGTCTTCGCGGGTCCGTCGTGTTCCTGAACCGGCGCGCCGGGAGTCATGTTGTCGCACGGAAGAACGACAACATGCGGGCGATTCGAGATCCGGTGGCAGGGCACGGCCCAGCACCTGGCCGCCCTGCTTGAGAACGTGCTTGCCGATCTCAGTGGTCGCGAAGTCAGCCGGGTGGGCCGCCAAGTGCCAGGCGCCGATGCAGGCATGTGACTTACCGCCGCCCATGCCTTGATCGAGACGGGTCACGGAACGAGCGTTGCGATACTGATCCCCGCCGCCGATCCGCACGGCGATCTCGGTCAATAGGTCGGCGAGCCGCCCAGTTGGGTACGTGATCTCCCCGTAGTAGGCGGCGTCTGAATACGGCGGGCGAGAGCCGTCCGTGCCATAGACGGCCTGAAAGAGGCTCATCTGGACGTCGTCGATCTGCCCGCTCGCGTCGACGATCTCCTCGCGGATCTTCAACGCCTCCCACCACGGGGTCAGCGTTTCCACTCACGCGTTGTCCCATCCGTCCATCGGTTGTCGGCTGCCCTCGCGTCCATGCCTAGATCACATCAACTTCAACTGCGCGTCGTCAGAAGCCTGCTTCTTCACTGCAGTTTCGTGCGCCACCTCGATCACCTTTACGACGTTCCCCAACCGGCTCGGCTGCGCAGAACCCGCGTGAACGCGATTCCGTCGGGGTCTGAGTCCGGGAGCCGCTCCGCCAGAAACTTGAGTGTCGCCCAGAAGGTATGCGTCGTCCGCATCTCGCCCCGACGGCGACGAGCACTTCTCCCATCGCCTCCAGCCCTGCATCGCTCGAGCGTCCGAGCGCTAGCGCGACATCGATCACGGCGGACTCGGGACTGATTCGGCCTTGTGTTGCTCGCAAGCACGAACGCGCAACCCTTGTCCGTATCGGGCACCAGATCGCGGACGTCGGCAAGATCCAGCGATGCGGCGAGCGCCTGCCAGCGAAGCTCTGACTTTGGCCGTGACGCTTCGCCCGAAGAGCCGGACCCACCACAACGCGAATCGCGTCCGCGCATCGAAAGTCTCGAGCGGGTGGTGGTCGATCTCAACCGCCATCGCTTCCTGAACCGCGGCTCGCGCCAAGGGGAAGGAAGGACGAGATGTCGACCGGCTCGCCTTGGCGTCGAGCACCTCGCGAGTAGCGGCCCACGATCTCCATCGCGGGCCCCGCGGCCGCCATCAGCATGTCGGTGGGCGCGAGCCCCCAGCGCTCCCAGTCCGGGTACCGTCGCCTTGATCTCGGCCTTGATCTGCCGCTTCGACGGCTCCCTTTCGCCCGGCGGGCGATTCGGCGGCGCAGGCCGGCAAGCCATCGTGAGTGTGGTCTTGATGTTTGCTTTGCCTTGCTGGCCGCCCGCCTCCGTATTAGCCGGCCAGAGCCGGTCATCACGAGCCCGGCGGCTTGATCGATCGCCGGAAGAAGACGCTGCCAGACCTCAGGCTCGCCGTGGCCGAAGACGATCGTCACGAGGCCGTCGTCCTGCACGACGCGCCGCATCTCATGAATGCCTTGGCGATACCGCGTGTCGTAGTGGTCCCTCGTTCGATGTTCAGTCCGTGGGGCCAGCCCCGAGCTCGCTTCACGATGATCTCGTCGGTCTTCTCCTGAGCACCGTAGGGATCGGCAGTAATCGCGAGCTCTGGCCAGTCGCTACAGAGAGGGCTCGCTTGAGCCAGACGTAGAAGAGGTCCGACTGGAGTCCGCGTAGGCGATCATCTCGTCATACGGCGGGTCGGTCACGACGGCCGCCACTGATCCTGCGCGTCTGCCTGCAGAGCCGTTGCTGTACCCCGCTCGACAAGTGCCGGCCGACCTCGGACGTTCTGGAAGAGATCCGCCAACGTCGAACTGTCTGCTTCGAGAAGCGAGTCCCACGTTCCGGCACCGTCTCCGATCCCGGCCTCAAAGAAGTCGTACGAAAATGTCAGATCGACCCTTCGTTGACGAATATCGTGCGACGCTAACGGCGCCCTTTGCCTGAACGCGAAGCCACGCTCCGCGGGTGCGATACGCGAATCTTCCTTACCAGCTCGCCGCTGCGTAGCCAGACAACGCGTGCACGTAGTCGCCGACTGCATCCCATCGCGATCGAGCTCAGTCCCGATCTCGCCGATCGCGCGACAAGTCGCAGATGAGCGAAAGAGTTTGCCGATCGCACATAGGTCGCCAAACGTGCTTGCCCCATAGATCGACGGCCCGATGATGTTGTTGTTGCCGGGCGCGATTCTCTCGTCTGGCACGGCGGGGACGCCGGGGCCAAAGGCTGGCTCGTTGCGAGAGCGGCATCGGTTGCGAGAACAACAGCATCAACTTCTGACTCGCTCGGAAGTCGAAAGACTTGCCCAGTTCGACGTCGTGGTCGGCGACGACCAAGAAGAACGTCGCGTCCCTGTCCTTCATTCGCGAGCCGCCGATGACCTCTAGCGGATGGATATGCCCGCAGAAGGACGCAGCGCGCGGACTTCCCGGAATCTTCTGCCCGTCGGCATCAATGCTTGCACGAGCGTCGGGCTCTGCTTAGGCGGCCCCTCATGAACGATACATTGAACCTTCCCGGTCTCGGGATCGCCCTCAACGAAGAACGACTGTCCGCGATCTTCGAAAGCCGGCCGTGTCCGCGTTGCTCGGCCCGGCTCGGCTTACGAAGATCGTATGAACCGACGAGCGGAAATAGTTGTCCGCACTCCTGACACGGGAGGCGTCACGCCCACAGATAACCCCAAGGCTGCCGACCCTCACCGTCGGGTAGAAAGCCCGCATCGACTCGCTTCAACCGTCGACCGACCTCCGTCAAGACGTCTCGACATCAGCAGACGAGTCGCTCGTTCAAGACCTGGAAGCTCGTCCCGCTGGCGGCTCGAAACGGGAGCGCAGGCTCATCGGACCAGTCCCGAAACGGGAAGTCGGTAAGGAGCTGAGCTCGCGAGAACCGCAACAGGGGAGTAGTCGATGCTGTCGGATCGATGCCAAGCCGCGCCGCCTCGAGCGGGATCATTCCGCGGCCGGAGAACGGATCGAGCACGCTGGCGCCCTCGGGATTGGCCTCAGAATCTCCGCGCGGAGTTCGCTCCCACGCCTCGTAGCGACCCGTCATCGCGCGCCGCACGAGGTCCTGAAGCCGCCGCTGTTCCCGTTCGTCGTCTGGCCATGGCAGCAGCGAGCAGATGACAGCGGCCTTCGCCTGGGCGGCGGGCCGAGCGGCGAACCACGTGAACAGGTTCCGCTCCTGGTTGCCGGATCCCCAGCCGCTGGCGCTGTTGTCGCTGACTTCAGCGCACGGAAACCAACGCTCGATCATCCGCGTCACGTGCGTCCCCGTTGCGCTCTGCAAGGCTGCTTCCGGGGACTCGGAAGATCGCGTCCCCGGTCATGTCGGTCGCGAACAGGACCGCGGGATCCTCGTAGGCGCCGAAGAGCCGACCGTTGCCGTCGTCGCACTGGTCAACGACATAGAGCCAGTAGTCCGCTCGATGCTGAGTTGCGATGAGGACCTCGTTTCCGGTCATTCGGATCCCCTGCGAGGCTGCCGACCTCCAGACGCCCTTGATCTCGACGAGACGCCGATCGCGTCCGCGAACGGCATGGAGGTCGTAGCCGCGATTGTCGGTGTGGACGTCCGCGACCTGCCAGCCGTCGCTCGCAAGGAGCTGCTCGACGAGCCGCATCGCGATCATCTCGCTGTTCTTCTCTTCGACGGTCGGGGGGCCGGCGGCAGGATGCACGCGGAGCCGAGCGGCTAGTCGCGGTGCGGTGATCGTTACACGCGAGAGCTGCTCTAGTTCGGTCAGGCGCGTGTTAGTCGCGTCTTGGAGTTGGCTCCGGAGTGCTACGCGCTGCTCGCGGCTCTCCATCGCGACCGTAAGGTCCGTCGGAAGGCTTTGGAGATCGCGGCGGGCCTGAGCGAACCATTCGGACCGAACCCGCTGATGCTCGACGACCGTTCGATCTGCAGCCGCGGCTGCGGCAGCGATTGCCGACTGCTCGCGTGCTGGGTGGGGCGTCGTGCCGAGCGAGGACCCGGGCACGAGGTTAGCCAGCGTCTCCCACCGAACTGGATACGCCTGCCCAATGTCGTCCACGCGGATAAGCGCGGCCCATGCGGTGTTTCGCTTCCCTCCTGACTCGGACAGGATCGCTTCGAATGCGTATAGGTCATAGCCGGTGATGCTCGTCGGATCATCGACTGCACCGGACTGGTAGACGTCCGGTCCCAACTCGTCTTCGGCGAATGCGATCAGGGCAGAGAAGGCTTCCTCGCCGGGGCCGAGCGCAAGAACGTCTCGGGTGTCGACGCCCTGCGATCGAAGGGCTTCGCCGCTCGTTGCAACAAGCGCTCGAGTGCCCCCTCCGAGTCCGGCCGGAAGCCGGTCGCGAGACTCAAGGAGAAGGATGCCGTCGCCGGCAGCCGTCGGTTTCGCAGTCAGCAGCCCCGCGGCGTTGAGACGTGCGAGGTATGACTCGACGATCGCAGGGTTGATGCGGGCGAGGAGATCCCGCTGCAGAAGGGTCAGCGCTGCCATCGCGTCCACCTGCGAAGCGAGCACAGATTCGACGGCGCGTGCTTGCTGCGCCGCCCTCTTGAGCTCTTGCGCCTGCACCTTCTCGGCCGCGCGTAGGGCCGCTTGCTTCTTCGCCTCGTCGTTTCCGTAGAGGTCGGTCAGCCACTGGTCGTACTGAACTCCGGTGATCTCGGCCACAGCGGAGAGGCTGTCGAACATCTGCCCGCCTAGCTCATTCGCAGCGGTCACGAAGTTCTCGAGCAACCGATGCAGCGTGTCACCCTCACGCGTATCGACGGCAATGAGGTTGAAGAGGAAGACGTCTCGATGCTGGCCAACTCGGTGGATCCGCCCCATGCGTTGCTCAAGCCGCACGAGTGACCAGGGAATGTCGTAGTTGACCAGGACATGAGCTGCTTGAAGGTCGATGCCCTCGTTTCCCGCGTCGGTCGTGACGATGATTTGAAACTCGCTGCGCATGAACGCGGCCCGGACCATGTCCCTTTCCACATGTGTCTGGCGGCCGGAGTACATGCGAGCCGAGAAGCCCGCGCGCTGAAGTCGCCTCGTCAGCCACTCCGCGCTGTCGGCGTACTCGGTGAAGATCACGGCTTGCTCAGTTCCGTTCGGCTCGATGCCGTGTGCAGCGAGGCAGTCCTGGATCAGCCGGTGCCACTTGCTCGGTTCGTACGTCGAGTCATCAAGCACGCTGTCGACCTGTGTGAGGAGTTCTTTGATCGCCGCCTTCTCGGCTCGCGAGGCGGTTGAGGCGGCGTTGATGACCTTCTCTTCGTCCGCGGAAGCCTCGTCATCCTCGAACTCGAGCTCGGCCTTGATCGCTGCTTCGGCCTCGCTCAGCTCGCCCATGTGAGCCGAGCGGCGTCGAAGCGTCTCACGAAGTGCGTAAAGGCGTGGAGGCGGCCCTCTTCCCGTAGACCATCCGAGCCAGTGGCTGCGCCGCCGGCGCGAAGAAGCTGTCCACCATGTCGATCGCCTGTTGGTACAGCGCGTACTCGCGTCCCGACAAGGGAACCGCGAAGTTCTTGGCCGTCCGACCACGGAACAGCCGGGTGACTCCGTCGTAGTCGACAAGCTCCTCCTTCATCCGACGAAGGAAATGGATCGAGCCTGGTCGCAGCGCGGAGAGTGCCTCGCCGCTCTCGACGCCCGGATCCGGGTAGATCGCCGGGTCGACAAGATGCAAGAGGTGCCGGAAGAGCCATTCCTTCCCGCGATGCGGCGTCGCGGTCATCAGCAGCGCGCGCGGCGTGTTCTTGGCAAGAAGGCGGCCGACCTGGTGATAGGCGCCGGCGGTCGGGGTAAGCCGATGCGCTTCATCGAAGACCACCACATCCCATCCGGCCTTGTCAGGACGGATCGCCTCCTGGACGGCCGGGTTGACGGCTGCGAGCTCAAGGGACACGACCCACATGTCGTGGCTGGTGTCGAGAGCATGCTCGCGCACACTGTCGGCGGTAATCCGCCTCAGGCCTCCACCGAAGAATCGGTCAAAGTCAGCCTGCCACTTGGAGACGAGGTTCGCCGGAACGACGATCAGCGCGCGCCGGATGAGTCCAAGGCGCTGCATCTCGCGGAGGTACAGGCCGGCCATGATCGTCTTCCCGGTGCCCGGCTCATCGGCAAGCAAGAAGCGGAGGAACGGCTGCGGAAGCATCGCGCCGTACACAGCGGTTGCCTGATGGGCGTACGGGTTGAGCGGCGTCGACGCGAGGAGCGTGGACTCAGCGTTCGTAGCCGCCGCCGCCATCCATCTCGTCCACATCCCGGCCAGAACCCGAGCGCTCCCGGCCCTCCCGTCCGACGTGAGAACCGTGGCGACCGTCGATTCGCCAGCAGGAATCGCAAGTTCGTGCAGGCCGCCAGCGTCGTCGACTACGAATAGCGACCACCCCCCGTCGGCTGCTGCGATCGCCAGGCGGACGGTCCCGTACTCCGGCAACCCAGGCGTGCGGAGACGAACTCTCTGGCCTTCTTCGAACGCGGGCTGGACGCCTTGGCTCATACGGACACCCACACTAACGAGCAGCAGAACGCGTGTCGTTCGTTCAGCACGGCCATCAAGGACGAGCCGCGCCGGCCCGTGGAGCGCACCCTGGTTGCTGGGGTCGCCGAGTTCAGCCGCAGTCTGAGTTAGGCGACGCCGTCGATCCCGCGGCCGTGATCGGTGATCCGTGATCGAGCCATATTTCGGCCACGGTCGGGCCGCATCTCGACGAGTTGGCAATACGAATCTCAAGAAACCGTCGCAAGACCACAGCGAGGTGGTAGCACGGTGGTAGCACCAGCCCAAAGCACTGCTCTTAGACGAAAAGAAAAAGCCCTGATACCAGGGCTTTTTTCATGGGCGGTACTGGGCTCGAACCAGTGACCCCCAGCTTGTCGAGCTGGTGCTCTCCCAACTGAGCTAACCGCCCCTGCCGGCGGGATTGTAGCGACCTCCCCTGTACGGCAAGAAACGGATGGCGCCGTCCGGCGGACGCACGATGCTGCCGACGTGCGCGACCGCATCCCCCTCCTCGCCGGCCTGACGCTCCTCGCCGTGGCGATCTTCCTCGGCTCGCTCGCGATCGGCTCCGGGATCCGCGACCGGAACCGCAACGACACGGTGACGGTCACCGGCTCGGCGAAGCAGCGGATCGTCTCCGACTACGCCATCTGGGACATCTCCGTCACGAGCCAGGACATCTCGGCCGCGAAGGCGGCGACGCAGCTCGACTCGTGGACGGCCTCGGTGCGCTCGTTTCTCCTCTCGCACGGCATCAAGCCGGGCGAGCTGACGGCGCAGCCCGTCTCGACCCAGACGGTCGCGCCGCCGAGCAGCGGGTACACGAACAAGATCGGCGGCTACCAGCTGACGCGGAGCTTCGAGGTCCGCTCTCCCCGCGTGCAGGCGGTCGCCGCCGTCGCCGACGCGAGCTCGGACCTCCTGAAGCAGGGGATCGCCCTCTCGGCCCAGCCGCTCCAGTACGTGTACACGAGCCTCGCGAAGATCCGGCCCGCGCTCCTCGCCGCCGCGACGAAGGACGCACAGGAGCGGGCGAAGGTACTCGTCGAGGCGACGGGAGCCAAGCTCGGCAAGCTCCGCGGCGTCGACGTCGGCGTCTTCCAGGTCACCTCGCCGAACTCGACGCAGGTGAGCGACTACGGCGTCTACGACACGACGACGCTGCAGAAGGACGTCACCGCCGTGGTGAACGTCACGTTCGCGCTCTCGAGCTGAGCAGACCTCAAAAGATCTCGGGGCACCACGGGAGCGGACGCCACCCGAAGATCGCGTCCGCCCGTGCGACCGCGCCGTCGGCGAGCTCCTCGATCCGCAGCGCCTCCCGCAGCTCGGCGAACGAGACCGCGCCGAGATAGGCCGACCCGAGGGCGTCGACGTCGAGGGCGATCTCGGCCGCGTCGTCCGTCCGGGAGGCCGTCCCGCCCTCGAGCTTCCACCGGCCCTCGTTCCACGGGCAGAAGGCGTCGCGCACCTCGAAGACGACCGCGCCTTCGCCGAGGTACGACCGTCCGGAGAGCGCCGCCCCGACGTCGACGAGCCGCATCCAGAGACAGTCTCCCCGCCGGTAGCGGGCGCGGCGCGGGTTCGCGAGCAGGAGGAAGAGCGGATGGTCGGGCGGGAGGAAGTACCCGTTGATCGTGTCGGTCCAGTCGATGTCGAGAAGGAAGCGCCACACCTCGGCGAGCGCCTGCGGCGTCGCCCCAACGGCCTCGTACACCTCGAGCTTCGCGTTCGACACCCCGCCCTGGAAGTCCGCGATCGTCTTGTAGACGGCGTAGCCCAGCGTCTCGCCGTCGACGTCGAGCGCCACGAACCGCCTCGGTGTCGCCGCCTGCTCCGGCGGCGTGCGCAGGATCCGGCCGGCCCACCACGACTCGCTGCGCGCGAACACTCCGGGCCGCTGCCTGCGGAACGCCTCCCAGACGGGAGGGAACAGGATCTTCCCCTCCTCCTCGCCGACGAAGCGGAGCCGCCCGTGCCGCTCGAGCGGGCGCGCGAACGCCCCCCACTCCCGCTTCACCGAGATCTCGCCGGCCCACGACGCGAGCCCGTAGCCGAAGCGGCCGTAGATCGTCTCCTCGGAGGCCCACAGCGCCGCGATCGGCTCGCCGCGCGCGTGCACGTCGTCGAGCTGCGCGCGCATGAGCGAGCGGAGGATCCCGCGCCGCCGGTGTGTCGGATAGACGCCGACGACGGTGACGCCCGCGCACGGGAGCGAGCCGCCGGGCACGCTGAAGTCGAACGTGAACGCTCCGGCCCCGCCGACCGCCTTGCCATCCTCGAAGGCGCCGTGCATCCGGTCGAAGCCGATCCACTCGACCCAGCGGTCGAGCGCGTCGTCGGCCGGCGGCGCGTTGAAGTACTGCCAGATGGCGTAGAGCGCGCCGGCGAACTCCACGCGGTCGCGCGCTGGACGAACCTCGAGAGGCACGCTCCGAACCTATCGCACGGCGGAGGGTCGTAGTCTGCGTCCGTGCCCGAGCGCTGGACACGCGCCGTCCTCCGCTTCCGGGTGCCGGTCCTCGCCTGCTGGCTCGCAATCGTCGTCGTCGGCGCGATCGGCGCGACGCGGCTGACGGCGCTGCTCTCCACGTCGTTCAACGTGCCCGGAACCGACTCGGAGCGGGCGCGCACGATCCTCGCCCGCGACTTCGGCGAGCGCACCGACGGCGTCTTCACCGTCGTCTTCCCGACCGAGAGCGGCCGAGCCGCCCTCCAGCGCCGGCTCGACGCCGCCGCCCATGCCGTGCCGACCGGACACGCGGCGACGCTCGTCTCGAGCGGCGGCGTCACGTGGGGCGACCTCGATACGACGCTCGACCTCCAGCACGCGAAGACGTACACGGGCGCGATCCGGCGCGCGCTCGCGGGCACACCCCGCGCGTACGTCACCGGGCAGCCGGCGATCCAGCACGACCTCGATCCGATCCTCTCCGCCGACCTCCATCGCGGCGAGACGATCGCGATCCCCATCGCGCTCGCCGTGCTCCTCGCCGTGCTCGGACTGTCCCTCGCGGTGCTCGTGCCGTTCGCGTTCGCGGCCGCCACGGTGTTCGCCACGCTCGCCGTCGTGTACGGGCTCGCGCACGAGATCCTCATGGTCAGCTACGTGACGAACCTCGTCGCGCTCATCGGCCTCGGGCTCGCCGTCGACTACTCCCTGCTCGTCGTCTTCCGCTTCCGAGAGGAGCTCGCGCGGACCGATTCGATCGACGACGCGATCGTGCGGACGATGGCGACCGCCGGGCGCGCCGCGCTGTTCTCGGGCGCGAGCGTCGCCGTCGGCCTGTCGCTGCTCGTCGTCATGCCCGTGCCGTTCATCCGGTCGCTCGGCATCGGCGGCCTGCTCGTGCCGCTCGCGGCGGTCGCCGCCACGCTGACCCTGCAACCGGCCCTGCTCTCGCTGCTCGGCCGCGCCGGCGCCCGCCGGGCGCCCGTCGCGCAGCTCCTGCGCACCCGCCTCCGCGTGCGCCTGCCCGTGCTCCCCGGTACCGTCGACGTCGAGAGCGGCTTCTGGGCGCGCCTCGCCCGCGCGATCATGCGCCGCCCGCGGGGCGTGCTCGCAGGAGCCGCCGCCGTGCTCGTCGCGCTTGCGATCCCCGCCGCGTTCCTCCACGTCACTCCCGGCTCGCTCGCCGCGCTGCCGCAGTCGCCCGAATCCGTGCGCGGCCTCGCCGTCCTGCGCGGAGCGGTCGGCGCAGGCGCGATCTCGCCGACGGAGATCGTCGTGGACACGGGGCGCCCCGGCGGCGCGCGAACGCCCGCCGTGCGTGCGGCCGTCCTCCGGCTCGCGCACGCGCTCACGCGCGACCCCGAGGTGTTCCTCGTCGCCATCGGCCGGACGCTGCCGTACGTCGACGCGAGCGGCCGGGACGTCCGCATCGTCGCCACCGGCAGGCACGAGTACGGCGATCCTGCGGAGCAGACGCTCGTCCACCGGATGCGGGACACGCTCGTCCCCGACGCGGGATTTCCCGCCGGGACGCGCGTCTATGTCGGCGGCGGGCCCGCGCAGGGCGTCGACTACCTCTCACGGTCGTACGGGCTCTTCCCGTGGCTCGTGCTCGGCGTGCTCGCGCTCACGTACCTCATCCTCCTGCGTGGCTTCCGCTCGGTCGTGCTGCCGCTGAAGGCGGTCGTCCTCAACCTCCTGTCGGTCGCGGCGGTCTACGGCCTCCTCGTCATCATCTTCCGCTGGGGCGTCGGCGCCGACCTGCTCGGCCTGTACCGCGTCCGCGCCGTCGAAGGGTGGATCCCGATCTTCCTGTTCGCGATGCTGTTCGGCCTCTCCATGGACTACGAGGTCTTCCTCGTCACGCGCATGCGCGAGTCGTGGGATCACGTGCCCGACAACGCACGTGCCGTCGCGCACGGGCTCGAACGCACCGGCCGCGTCGTCACCGCCGCCGCGATCATCATGGTCGCGGCGTTCTCGGGGTTCGTCGCCGGCCGTGTCGCCGGCCTGCAGGAGTTCGGCGCCGGCCTCGCGCTCGCCGTGTTCCTCGACGCGACGATCGTGCGCGCGCTGCTCGTCCCGTCCCTCATGGCCATCTTCGGCCGCTGGAACTGGTGGCTTCCATTCCGGGGGAGGAGCGCGTGAGCGCCCCTCCCCCGGGGTGTCGTCCTCGCTACTTGACGACGGTGATGGCGAGCCGGATCGCCGGCAGCTGATAGCCGAGCGCGAGTCCGGGGGCGTCCTGCGCATACGTCAGGACCGGAACCATCCCGTAGGGAGTGTTCGGATACGACGGCTGCTGCGTGTAGAGCAGCGGGTACATGTCGATGAGGTGCGTACCCGGGCCGCCGGTGGCGACGAGATTCATCACCGTGTCGCCGTTGCTGTTGAAGCCGCAGCCGTAGCCGACGTAGCTGTTGTCGTAGTCGACCGCGATCGTGTTGTCGAGCTGCGTCCAGCCGAGCCCCTTGAGATGCACGGTGAACCGCTGGCCCTGCTTCACGACGAGCGACGACACGCCGTTGCCGACGACGCTGCGCTTGACGTAGTACGGAACCTGCGTCATCACCTTCCCGCCCTGGAGCAGCTGGACGACGTGCCAGCCGCCGAGGCCGTCCGGGATGGTGACGGAGCTCGACAGCGTGCCGTCGGCGTTCGCGGTCGCGTTGCCGAGCGGAACCGAGAGGAAGCTCCAGCACGTGCCGGTGCAGTTGACGCGGTTGCCGACCACCGTGGACCATTCCATGTCGACGGGGACACCCGGCGTGAGACCCTTCGCCGCGACGGCGACCTTCGAGTTCACGATGCCCGCGGTCGATGCGAGCTGCGCGCTCGCAGTGGTCGACGCGACGAGCCCGGTGGCCTGCAGCGTCGTCTTCGCGTCCAGCGTCGGAGCGACGGACGCGGGCCAGTCGATCTGCGCCTTCGGCCGGCCGTTGTCCTTCGTGACCGTGAAGGCGAACTTCGAGCCGGTCCCCCACGGGATCGGCGACTGCTGGATGTTCAGGTACTTGAAGCTGATGGCGTCGGCGACCTCGATCTCGTGCGTGCCGACCGGGCCGGTGGCGCGGATGTGCGCGACGGCCGTGCCGCGCGTCCAGTTCGCCATCATCGCGCCGACGTAGTGGTTGTCGTAGAGCAGCGATGCGCCGCCTTCGTAGAGCGACGAGCCGAGGCCGTTGTACGTGACCGTGATCATCGTTCCGATCGGGCCGCTCTTCGGGCTCATGGTCGCCGTGCGGGCGACGAGAAATCCGCCGTGCGCGAGCTCCACGCCGTTGGCGACGGCGTAGATGTCGTGGATCCCTCCGAAGTCGCGGGGCGCGGTGAGCGCCACCGAGAGGCGGCCCTGCGCGTCGGTCTGCCCCTGGCCGAGGACGACCTGGATCTTCGTCGCCGAGCGGCCGAGATAGTCGACGCTGTCGGGCCGTGCGTCGACGACCCACGTCACGTTCGCGGTGCCCCAGACGATCGCGACGGACGTGTTCGCGGGGAGCCCGTTACCGGTGACCTTGAACTTCGTCCCGGCCGGAGCGACGTCCGGCGAGACGGCGAGCGTGGTCATGTTGGCGGCCGGAGTCGCGGCGGGCGCGATCGGGCCGGGGAGGCCCGGCAGCCCTGCGAACGCAGGGATGACGAGCGGCGCCGGTGTGGCGGTCGCGAGCGCCGGCAGGAGCAGGGCTCCCGCCAGCGCCGCGATCGCCGCAACCAGCTTCGGATAGGTCTTCATGGCTGCGACTCCTTCGCCCTTCACCTAGGGGATGACGTTGATCGAGTAGTCGTACGACGTCGACTTGCCACCCACGAGGTTGAAGACGACGTGGATCGTCGTCGCCCCGAGCGGGTAGCTCGCAGGAATGACCCACGCGTTCGCCCAGAAGTAGAGCGCACCGTGCGCGCCGTAATTCAGGGCGATGTCAGGCTGGCCTGCGATGGAGAAGTGCGCGGTGTCGACGTTGTCGTTCGACAGGACGTCGTTCGTTGCCAGATCGGCGCCCCACGCGCGGACGACGACCTGCTCGCCGCGCTTGAACACGTTCGCGAGCGAGCAGCCGACGGGGCGCTTGGCAATGCCCACCGGGCCGCTGCCGTTGACGGTGTCGACGTAGAGCGACGCATTGAGGACGCTCGAGCCGGCGCCGGCATCTCCCGTCGACGCGCCGGGCGTGTACGTCGCCGGAGGCGTCGCGGAGACGGTCAGCGCCGCCGTCGCGGACGGCATCTGCACGAACTGGCCCTTGAAGACCTTCCCGCTGTCCTCGACCTTGATGAGGACCTTGAACGGGACGTTCCCGGCCGCGTAGTCCGCGGGGACGTTCCACACGCCTGTCCACGGCAGCCCCGTCGAAGCTCCCGGCGCGGTCGCGCCGTACTTCAGCTTGACGTTCGGCTGGCCCGGGATGGTGACGTAGAAGTACTTCACCATCTTCGGGTCGACGACCTTGTGCGACTTCGGATCGACCGCGTACGCGCGGAACACGACGGACGAGCCCGGCGCGAACCAGCTCGACAGCGAGCCGTCGGCCGTCACCGTCTGCGCGGCGACGAAGACCTGCTGCACCTTCGCCGACGGAAACGGGACGGGTGTGACAGCGGATGCCGACGTCGTCACGACCGCGGCTGCGGACAGGACGGCGAGGATGAGGATCTTCTTCATCGTTCCTCCGTTACTTGGTGAGAGTTCCGGTGACCTTGAGCTGGAAAGTGCCGTCGTCGTGGCTGTACGTGCCGGTCCCCCGGAGCGTCCCCTTCGCCTTGGCGAGCTTTCCCGTCGCGCTCGTGATCGCGAGATAGACCTTCACGGTGAAGTTGTGGCCGCCCTCGTCACCGCAGCTGGTCGCGCCGGGATTCGCCTTGAAGGCGATCGTCCCGCCGGGGCCGCTGATGGTGCCGGTGCCGCCGAACGGCACGCAGGGCTGCTGGGTGCTGTCGCCCGTGCCGGACGCGTTGATCGCGCCGGCGCCGACGAGCGTGCCCGAGCCGGTGCCCTTCGCGGTGATCGTGACGACGCCCGAGTTGACGAGCGTCGTGGCGGTGCCGGTGTAGTTGCCGGTGAAGGCGATCTTCACGGGCTTCTTCGGCTTCTTCTTCGCCGAGGCGGCCGACGCGGTGACCGTCGTCGCAAGCATCACGGCAACGACGAGGAGAATCAGGTAAGTGAGCTTGCGCACAATCGTTCCTTTCGGTTGCGACTTCGCCCCGCATCGGCCCCCGACTCCCGATGTGGGAAGAGCCGGCGCGGGTATGGCACGCATGCTCGGCGACAGGGGGCGCCGCGCAATCAGGGCAGGCGCGGCAAAGCCCTACGGAGAACTACGGCAGCCGCGTACGGGGCGGGCCGTGCGTCTAGAGCTTTTCGAGCGGGGCGTAATCGAGCATGAGCCGCCGCTCGGAGCCGTCGCCGGCGAACCGGACGACCGCCACCCCGCCTGCCTCGAGGCGGAGGACGACGCCCTCGCCGAGCGTGCCGTGGCGGACGGAGTCGCCCGCCGAGAGCGACGGGACGTTCTCCCGGGCCTGGACGGCGCTCTGGCGCGGCGAGCCGTAGTCCGACCACGATGCGGGCCGAAGGCGATCGCGCTCGACGTGCTGCTCGGGGAGCTCGTCGAGGAACCGTGAGGGCAGGTTGTACGAGCGGCCGCCGTAGAGCATGCGCGACGACGTGTGCAGGAGCGTGAGCCGCTCCATCGCCCGCGTCATGCCGACGTAGCAGAGGCGGCGCTCCTCCTCGACGCCGTGCTCCTCGATCGAGCGCGCGTGCGGGAAGATCCCCTCCTCGAGGCCGATGAGGTAGACGGCGCGGAACTCGAGGCCCTTCGCGTTGTGGAGCGTCATGAGCGTGACGAGCGATCCCTCGCCGCGGATCGCATCCTGATCGGAGTAGAGCGAGACCTCCTGGAGAAACGACGAGAGGGTCGGCTCGGTGTTCTGCTCCTGCCACTCGCGCGCGAGCGAGACGAGCTCCTGGAGGTTCTCGACCCGCCCCTGCGCCTCGATCGTCCGCTCGGCCTCGAGTGCCGTGAGGAAGCCGGACTGCTCGAGCACGCGCTCGATCAGCTCGGGAACCTCGAGCTCGAGCGCGCCCGACATGCAGGACTGGATCATCGTGCGGAACGCGCGCACCGCCTTCTGAGGCGCCGCGCCGACGCCGGCTTCGTCGGCGAACTCGGTCGCCTCCCACAGCGAGATCCCCTGCGCGTCGGCGTACGCCTGGAGACGCGCGAGCGTCGAGTCGCCGATCCCGCGGCGCGGCCGGTTCGCGATCCGCACGAGCGACACGGCGTCGTACGGGTTGTCGATCACCTGGAGGTACGCGATGAGGTCCTTCACCTCGGCGCGCTCGTAGAAGCGCGGGCCGCCGATCACCTGGTACGCGATGCCCTGGCGGACGAGCACGTCCTCGAGCACGCGGCTCTGCGCGTTCGTCCGGTAGAAGACCGCGATCTCGCGGCCCGAGAAGCCCTGCTCGACGAGCATCGCGATCTCGGCGGCGACGTAGCGCGCCTCCGCGTGCTCGTCCTCGACCTCGACGACGCGCACCGGCTCGCCCTCGCCGAGCTCGGACCAGAGGTTCTTCTCCTTGCGCTCCCGGTTGTGCCGGATGACCTGGTTCGCCGCCTGGAGGATGGCGTTCGTCGAGCGGTAGTTCTGCTCGAGCGCGATCGAGCGCGCGCCGGGAAAGTCCTTTTCGAAGTCGAGGACGTTGCGGATGTCTGCCGATCTGAACGAATAGATCGACTGGTCCGGGTCGCCGACCGCGAAGACGTTGTCGTGCTTCTTGGCGAGCAAGCGAAGCAGGCGGTACTGCGCGTGATTCGTGTCCTGGTACTCGTCCACGAGGATGTACCGGAACGCCGACTGCCACTTCTCCGCCGCTTCCGGGAAGCGCTCGAGCACGTCGACGGTGAGAAAGAGCATGTCGTCGAAGTCGACCGCGTTCGAGGCGAAGAGCCGCTGCTGGTACAGCTCGTACACGTCGGCGACGGTCTGGTCGTAGAAGCTCGAGACGCGGCTGGCGTACTCGGCCGGCCCGGTGAGCTGGTTCTTCGCGTTCGAGATCTGCGAGTGGATGCCGCGCGGCGTGAATCGCTTCGGATCACGGTCGAGCTCTTCGAGGCAGCGCCTGACGAGCCGATGCTGGTCGGCTTGGTCGTAGATGGTGAAGTTCGTGCGGTAGCCGAGCCGCGGCGCCTCGCGGCGGAGGATCCGCCCGCAGGCCGCGTGGAACGTCATCACCCAGGCGGCACGCGCGGGCGGCCCGACGAGGTCCTCGACGCGCTCCCGCATCTCGGCCGCGGCCTTGTTCGTGAATGTGATCGCGAGGATCTCGGGCGGCTTCGCCCCGACCGCTGCGAGGAGGTGCGCAATGCGTCGTGTGAGGACGCGCGTCTTCCCGGAACCGGCTCCGGCGATGACGAGGAGCGGCCCCTCGGTGGTCAGGACGGCCTCGCGCTGGGCCGGGTTCAGGTCTTCGAGGTACGTCTCCGGCTGCGTCGCGGCCATCGGTCGAGGATAGCGACGGCCTCCCTCGGCCTCTCCGGACTAGGCTCCCCCGGTGCGCGTCGCGCTCATGATCGAGGGGCAGGAGGGCGTTACCTGGCAGCACTGGTGCGCGCTCGCCGACGCGTGCGAGGAGCACGGCGTCGACACGCTCTTCCGCTCCGACCACTACATCTCGCAGACCGACGAGGACGCGAACGTGGCGCACGACGCGTGGACGACGATCGCCGCGCTCGCGGCGCGGACGACGACGCTGCGCCTCGGGACGCTCGTCTCTCCGGCGACGTTCCGCGCGCCCGCGCTGCTCGCCAACGCGGCGGCGACTGCGGATCACGTCTCCGGCGGGCGGGTCGAGCTCGGGCTCGGCGCCGGCTGGATGGAGCGCGAGCACCGCGCGTACGGCTTCCCGTTCCCCGAGACAACCGTCCGCATGGAGATGTTCGCGGAGCAGCTCGAGATCGTGCACCGCCTGTGGACGGACGAGCACGTCTACTTCCACGGCCGCCACTACTCGCTCGTCAACGCGCCCGGCCTGCCGAAGCCGGTGCAGCGGCCGCATCCGCCGCTCATCGTCGGCGGCAGCGGCACCCGCGGCACCGCCGACCCGGCCGCGCGCTTCGCCGACGAGTACAACACGCCGTTCGCGTCACCGGACGAGCTCGCGGCCGTCCGGACTCGCGTCTCGAACGCCTGCGAGCGCAACGGCCGCGACCCCGCGACGATGCGGTTCTCCGTCATGACCGGCTGCGTCATCGGGTCGACACGCGAGGAGGCGCTGGAGCGCGCACGGCAGCTCTACGACCGCCGTCCGCGCGATACGAGCTTCGAGGACTGGGTCGACGCCTACGCGCAGCGCTCCATCGTCGGCTCCGTCGACGAGGTCGCAGCCCGCCTGCGCGAATACGCCGCGGCGGGCTGCGACCGGGTGATGCTCCAGCACCTGCTCCACACGGACCTCGAGCCGGTGCGCCTGATCGGAAGGGAGCTCCCCCCGCTCCTCAGTGCTTCGTCTTCGCCTCGATCCTGACGAGAGCGCCGAGCGCGCACCGGATCTCGACCCGGTCGCCGACGTGCAACGCCGTCACCTTCGCCGCGAGCGACGCGGGAACCGTGCACGTCAGCCCGGCGACGGTGATCGACGTCGACGAGGCCGCCGACACGGCTCCGTCGGCGCTGCTCGACTCGCGCTGAGGCGGCGAGGGCTTCGCCGGCGCGCATGCACCCGGCGTGAGCTCGACAGCGGAGCCGCCGCCCGTGCCGCCGCCGATCTTGCCGCTCGTGAACCCGCCGGTCGGCGTGAATCCCGCCGAGACGTTGCCGAGCAGCTGGACGCGCGGGGTCGCGCCGTGGCCGGAGGCCGTGCCGGCGATCGTCCCGCGGTCGTACACGGCGGTGAAGCGCGCCTCGGTCTTCCCGACGCGCAGCGTCCCGTTGACGACGCCGATGTCATCCGTCGTGTCGATCGTGCTCTGCGCGGCTATCGTCACCGGCCCGGTGAGATCCGTGGTGCCGGTGCCGGTTGCGGTCCCGGTGTACGTCGCCCTCGTCGAGGCAATCGTCTTCCCGGTGGACGTCGTGCAGGTGCGCGTGTCGCCGCTGCCGGCCGCCGGCGCAGCCGAGAACGTCGCGCTCACGGCGGCGACGCTCTGCGCGCCGTCGATGCCGTGCGCGACGGCGATGCCGGCGCTCGCCAGAGCGGCGAGCGCTGCGGCGACGATCGTGATCTTCTTCATCGGGAGTCCTCTCGGCTGGGGATGTCACCTGGAGAGATCCCGCGGCGGCGGTTGTCTTGCGCGCCACCCGGTAAGGCCTACGTAAAAGCGCTACGGGCGCTTCTCGGTGGCCCGGCCCTCGACGATGTCGTCGAGGCCCGGCATCCCCCACTGCTCCGGGCGCAGCCAGCCGCCCTTCCGGCGAGGGAGGAACACCGCGGCGAGGGAGTTCTTCACGAAGCCGGCGAGCACGATGGCCACGATCGCCGAGGCCCATTCCGCGAGGCCGATCTCGGTGAAGAGGATCGCGAGGCCCGTCGCCGCCGCCGGCCACAGCAGTTCGTAGACGGCGTCGGCGAAGCGACCGCGGAGAAGGCGGCGCAGCGCGCGCCCGGCCCCGGAGGCGACGAGGAACGCGAGCAGGCCGACCCAGAAGGAGCCGCTCCGCTCGCCCGCGAGGACGCCGGCGGCGATCGCGACCCCGAAGAGGAGCGGCCGCAGCAGGGCGCCGAGCAGCCACGGGCGGAACGCGAAGGTGCGCTCGCTCACGTCCATAGCCTGCCGGTCGCGGAGGACGTCATGCCCGGTCATCAGGATTCCCGGCATGGCGGAAGGGACGACCCGGCTCGAGACGTTCAGCGACGGCGTGTTCGCGATCGCGGCGACGCTGCTCGTCCTCGAGTTCTCCCTCGGCACCGGCCGAGACCTCGGTCATCAGCTGCTCCACATCTGGCCGTCGTACCTCGCCTACGTGACGAGCTTCGTGACGATCGGGATCATCTGGATCAACCACCACCACACGGTGTCGCTCATGGGGCATTGCGACCGGACGATGCTCTTCATCAACAACCTCCTGCTGCTCGTCGTCGCGTTCCTCCCGTTCCCGACGAAGCTCGTCGCCGACTATCTCCGACACGGCGGCGAGCGGGCGGCGACGCTCGCCTACGCGGCGACGTTCGTCGTCATGGCGCTCATGCACCAGGTGTGGTGGCAGTACGCGCGCCGCGGCCGGCGGCTGATCGCAGAGAGCGTTCCCGACTCCGCCCTGCGCGCCGTCGACCGCGCGTACGCGCCCGGCGTCGTCATGTACGGCGCGGTGTTCGTGCTCGCGTTCTTCAGTCCCCTGGCCGCCGTCGCGCTGACGTTCGCGATCGCGGCGTTCTATCTACCGTCCGCCGCGCTCTTCGATCGCTGAGGCGAGCCACGCCGACGCGGCGGCGAGTGCGTCCGGGTCGCTCGACTTCACGACCACCTCGACGCGCGGCCCGTCCGGCAGGAACGCCGGGTACGAGCCGATCAGCACTGCCGGCCAACGCCCTCCCGCTTCGGCGAGCGCGGACGCGATCGTGCTCTCGCGCGTCTCGTACGTCCGGCGCCATACGCCGATCGGCGCGCCACGGCGGAACTCCTCGGCGATCGCGTCGAACATCGCCTCCATCTCGGCCGGCAGACCCGGCATGACGTAGACGTTCCCGATCGCGAACCCCGGCGCGCCGCCGAGCGGGTTCACGAGCGGCCGGCTCGCGGCGGGAAGGCGAGCCCACGCGGCCGCGTACTCGGGGTCGCGCGCGAAGCGCGCGCGCAGGTCGGCCGCAAGGTCCGGCTGCTCCACCTGTTCGACGCCGAACGCATGCGCGATCGCCTCGCGCGTGAGGTCGTCGGGCGTGCCGCCGAGCCCGCCTGTGACGAGCAGGAAGTCGACGCGCGGCGCCTCCACGCGCACGAAGTCCGCGATCGTGTCGATCTCGTCGGGGAGCGCGGCGATGAGCCGCACGCCGACGCCGAGCGGTCCGAGCCGGTGGGCGAGCCACGAGCCGTTCGTGTTCGGCACGTCGCCCGAGACGAGCTCGTTCCCGATCGTCAGGATCGCCGCCGTCGCCACTACAAGCGGATCGTACGGCTCACACCGACCCGGTCGAGGAAACGGCGGTCGTGGGTGACGAGCAGCACGGTGCCGTCATAGGCGGCGAGCGCCCGCTCGAGCTCCTCGATCGCCTCGACGTCGAGATGGTTCGTCGGCTCGTCGAGCACGAGGCAGTTGACGCCGCGCGCCGAGGAGAGCGCGAGGAGCGCCCGCGTGCGCTCGCCCGGCGAGAGCGACCGGCCGGCGCGGAGGACGTCGTCCGCGCCGAGCGCGAACTTCGCGAGCAGCGTCCGCGCCTCCTCGGACGGAAGCTCGCTCTGCCGTACGAACACGTCGAGGAGCGGCAGCTCGGCCGCGAACGACTCGCGGCGCTGCTCGAGCTCGCCGAGCACCACTCCGCGGCCCAGCCGGCGCGTCCCGGCAGTGAGCGGCACCCGGCCGAGGAGGGCGTCGAGGAGCGTCGTCTTGCCGCTGCCGTTCGGACCGACGACGGCGATGCGGTCGCCCCAGCGAACGTCGAGATCGACCGGGCCGAGCCGAAAGTCGCCGCGCTCGACCTCCGCCCGTTCGAGCTGGACGACGACGTCGCCGCTACGCGTGCTCGACCGGAGGGCGAGCCGCAGCTCCCAGGGCTCGTACGGCTTGTCGACCTGTTCCACCTGGCCGAGCTTGCGGTCGTACGTCCGCTTCACGTCCTTCGACTTCTTCTTCTTGCGCCCCTGGCCGTAGCCGCGCTGCTCCCACTCCTGCATGCGCCGCATCTGCCCGGCGACGCGCTCCCGCTCGGCCACCGACGTCTCCCAGCGCTCGTACTGCCGTGCGCGTCTCCTCTCGCGCTCCTCCTCGTACTCGCTCCAGCCGCCCGCGTACTCGCGCGCCCCGTGCGTCCACTCGTCGAGCTCGACGATGCGCGTCACGGTCCGGTCGAGGAACGCGCGGTCGTGGGAAACGAGCACGACTGCGCCGTCGAACGTACGCAGAAACCGCTCGAGCCACTCGAGGCCTGCGAAGTCGAGGTCGTTGGTCGGCTCGTCGAGGAGCAGCAGGTCGTAGCTCTCGCGAAGAATCGGAGCGAGCACCGTACGCGCCGCCTCGCCGCCCGAGAGACCGCGAAGCCCATGGTGCTCCTGCGGCAGGTAGCCGACTGCCGCGGGGCGCCGGATCGTGCCGCGGTCGGGCTCGTCGAGTCCGGCGAGCAGCCGCAGCAGCGTCGACTTGCCCGCGCCGTTCGGCCCGACGAGGCCGATGCGCGCGCGCGGCGGCACGACGAGGTCGACGCCCTCGAGGACGACCTGTGCGCCATGCGACTTCGAGACTCCGGTTGCGGCAAGCAAAGCGCCGTCAGGCTAGACGATCGATTCCGACGTGCTCTGCCCGCGCGGAGGGCGTGCACCAGGTAGCGGGGCCGACTCGGCTAGCGGCGCTGCGGTAGCACGAAGACCTCGCCGTCGTCGTGCACGACGCGGACGTTGGCGCCGTAGTGGGAGGCGAGGATCGCCGGCGAGAGCACGTCTCTCGGCACCCCCTCGGCGACGATGGCCCCACGATCGAGCAGCACGAGCCGGTCGGCGTACTGTCCCGCGAGCGTGAGGTCGTGCATCGTCGACAGCACTGTCAGCCCATCGCCCCGCAGCGAGTCGACCAGCTCGAGCACCTGCTGCTGGCGCCCGAGGTCGAGCGACGTGGTGGGCTCGTCCAGGAGGAGGACGACCGCCTCCTGCGCGAGCGCGCGCGCGAGCACGGCCCGCTGGAGCTCGCCGCCGGAGAGCGAGCCGAGCCCGCGCTCGGCGAACGGAAGCAGGTCGAGCCGCTCGAGCGCGTGCGCGACCGCCTGCCGGTCCCGCCGCCCGTCGATGCCGAGGTAACCGAGGTGCGGCGTCCGGCCGAGGAGCACGTACTCCGCCACCGTGAGCTCGGACGGTGCGACCGGGTTCTGCGGCACGAAGGCGATGAAGCGCGAGAGCGCGCGCCGGCCGAGCGAGCGAACGTCGCGGCCGTCGATCGTCGCCTCGCCGGCGAAGGGGAGCAAGCCGCAGAGCGCCCGCAGGATGCTCGTCTTGCCGGCGCCGTTCGGGCCGATGAGCATCACCCACTCGTCGGCGGCGACCTCGAGCGACACGCCGCGGACCGCGTCGGTGCGCTCGAACCGGACCGTGAGGTCGCGAAGCGCGATCACCGCATCGACCGCGACGAGCGCAGGACGACGGCGAAGAACGGCGCGCCGAAGAACGCCGTCACGACGCCGATGGGAAGCTCCGCGGGCGAGACGACCGTTCGGGCGAGCACGTCGGCGAGGACGAGGAAGCCGGCCCCGACGACGAACGACAGCGGCACCACGGCGCGGTAGCTCGTCGACACGAGCAGGCGGATCGTGTGCGGGACGATGATCCCGACGAAGGCGATCAGGCCGCTCACCGCAACGGCTGCCGCGGTGCCCGCGGTCGCGGCGATGACGAGCAGCAGCCGCAGGCGCGGCACGTTCACGCCGAGAGTCGCGGCCTCGTCGTCGCCGACGCTCAGCACGTCGAGCATGCGGCGGTGGAGCACGATCGCGATCGAGCTCACCGCGACGTACGGCGACGCGACCGCCACCTGGCCCCACGTCGCGGTCGAGAAGCCGCCGAGGAGCCACGAGTAGACGTCGCGGAGCGTGTTCGTGTGCTGCTGCTGCACGAACGTCTGGATGGCGGTGAGGAAGAGCGTCACCGTCAGGCCGGCGAGGACGAACGCGCCGGCGGTTCGGGCCGCGCCCGCCGAGCGGCCGAGCACGTAGGCGGCCGCGACCGCGGACAGCCCCCCTACGAACGCGGCGAGCGGCAGGAGCGCGCCCGTGCGACCGACGTGCCCGTACGTGATCGCGAGGGTCGCCCCGAGACCCGAGCCGGCGGCCACTCCGAGGAGGTACGGGTCGGCGAGCGAGTTGCGGAAGACCCCCTGGTACGTCGAACCGGCGATGGCGAGCATGCCGCCGACGACCGCTGCGAGCACGACGCGCGGGGCGCGGATCTGCCAGAGGACCGCCTCCTCGAGGCTCGAAAGCGGCGAGTGGACGTGGAGGAACGGCACGTGCGAGAGGGCGGACTCGGCGATCCCGCCCACACCGATCCCGACCGGTCCGACGCCGAGGCCGACGAGGAGGGCCCCGGCGAGGAACGCGCCGGCGAGGAGCCGCCACGGGCGCGAGACTCCGCGCGCCCGGACGGTTGCCTCGGCCCCCCGGATGGAGTCGACGGCCATTACTTCTTGCGGGCGACGGCCGCGACGGCACGCACGAAGTCGACGATGCGTGGGCCCCAGCGCGACGCGACGCTGTCGTCGACGCCGACCACCCGCCCGCGCTTCACCGCGGCGATGCCGCTCCAGCCGGGACGGGCGGCCACCGTCTTCGCGTTCTGGCCGCAGCACACGGTGTCGGCGAGCACGACGATGTCGGGATTCGACGCGACGATGTACTCCGCCGAGAGCTGCGGGTAGCCGGAGTGCGTCGTGTCGGCGGCGTCGGCGATGTTCCGGAAGCCGAACAGCTTGAAGATCCGGCCGATGAACGTCGACGAGGTCGCCGAGTAGTACGTCGGGTCGAGCTCGTCGTACACGGTCAGATGGCGATTCGACTTCGGGACGCTGCGGAGGATCTTCGTGAGCGAGGACTCCATACCGCCGACGACCTTCGTCGCCTGCGGCCCGTGACCGGTCGCGGCACCGAGCTGCCGGATCTCGTCGTATGCCTGCGCGACCGTGTCGGCGGCCGGCTCGAGGAGCACGGTGACGCCGAGCTTCTGCAGCTCCTCGACGACGCCGTCGATGTCGTTCGAGACGACGACGAGGTCGGGCTTGTAGCCGGCGATCGCCTCGACGTTCGGGGTGTAGCCGGAGAGCGTCGTGCGCGGCGCGGTCTTCGGGTAGTCCGAGTCGTTGTCGACCGCGATCACCTGGGGGCCGGCGGCGACGGCGAAGAGGTCCTCCGTGCCGGTCGGGGACAGCGATATGACGCGGGTCGGGCGCTTCTGGATGACGACGTCGCCGTTGGCGGCGTGAATCGTCACGGGGAACGCGGCGGCATGGGGCGCGGCGCCGCCGGAGGCGGCGAGCGCGAGGACGGCCACGAAGGCCGCGAGTGCAATGAGGGAACGGTGAAGCAACGAATCCTCCCTTCCGCGAGGGGTTCGGTGTCTGCGCGGCGGGCGGCAGGTCTTCTGACTCGGGGCTCCCTCCCCCACCGTCTTCCCGGGCCGAAGCCCAGTGACGTCGTGGTGGGGAAGCATCTCCCCTTACAGCGGCGGGACCGTCCCGGCCTTGCACCGGAGTTCCCTTACCGCTCGCCGGTTTGGAGCGCGACTCTAGCATGGCGGTCGGTGATGACCTCCGTCGCGCTCGAGCTCGACACCGTCCTCGCGGACACGCGTCCGCTCTGGCACGACTGGCTCGAGGACGCCGCGCGGCGGGCGCGGGTCGACCTCGACGTGACCGACGACCGTGAAGCGGCCGCCGCGGAGCTCGACGAGAGCCTCGGCGACTGGCGGCCGCTGCTCGAGCGCTTCGCGGCCGACCGCGGTCCGCTCCACTTCCGGCCCCGTGCCGACACGAGCGCCTCGCTGCGGCGCCTCGAGACCGCCGGCGTGCGGATCGGCGTCTTCACCGACGCCCCGCGCGAGCTCGCGGACATCGCGCTGGCGCACGTCGGCGCGGCCCGGCGCGTCGCCGTCGTCGGGACGCTCGACGAGGTGCTGCGCGAGCTCGGCGCGGATGCCGTGATCGTGCGGTCGCGCGACGCGCTCGCGATGCTCGATGCCGCCTAACGTCTACCGCGGCGTCTTCGACCGGTGGCACGAGGCGTACGAGCGCGGGCGGCCCGGATGGCCACCTGAGGTCGTCGAGATCCCGGGACTGCCGCGGCAGGCACGCGTGCTCGAGCTCGGCGCCGGGACGGGCAAACTCACGCGCATTCTCGTCGAGCAGTTCGAGGACGTCGCCGCGGTCGAGCCGGACGAGGGCATGCGCCGTCTGCTCGGCTCGCTGTGCCCGGCCGTCCGTGTCATCGACGGCGCGGCAGAGAGCCTTGCGCTCTCCGACCGCTCGGTCGACGCCGTCTTCTCGGCCGAGGCGTTCCACCACTTCGACCATCGGCGCGCACTCGCCGAGATCGCGCGCGTCCTGCGCCCCGGCGGCGCGCTCGTACTCATGTGGAATCTGCCGGCCGGACCGGTCGCAGCCGTCGATCACGGAGGTCGAGCGCCTGCTCGGCGAGCGCGGCCCCAGCGGCGGCGAGATCGGCTACGACCCGATGGACCTCAACCATGTTCGCTATTCCTCGGACACCTGGCGCGACGCATTCGACGGAGCTTCCTTCGCGGAGCTGCGCGAGGAGCGTCTGGCGAACGAGCAGCTCACGGACGCCGACGGCCTCGTCGCGCTCCTCGCGTCGATGGGCTGGGTCTCGGAGCTCCACGACGCTGACCGGGACGCGCTGCTCGGCGACGTCCGCGCGCTCCTGACCGCTCCCGCGTACCGGCGAGCGTGGGAGACACGCGTGACCTGGACGCGACTCCTACAATCACAGCATGGAACGGACTGACCTCTCCGACCGCCGGTTCGACGTCCTCCTCGAACGGCTCGACCGGATCGGCGACGAGCTCGCGAAGGTGAACAAGCGGCTCGACAACGACGAGAACTTCCTCCGCATCACGCGGGAGCTCGCGACGCTCAACGAGTCGCTGCAGGCCCTTGCGTATGCAGCCCTCGGCCAGCAAGCCCCGCAAGTGCGCCGCCGGCGCACCGGTTGAACGTGCTCTGCACGTTCAACCGATAGAGGTTCCCGCTTCGCGGGAGCGCTCGCGGGCAAAGCCCACGAGATCTTAGGAGTCTTGGCGAAGGTCCCGTTCTGCGCGCGCGATGGTGGCTACGCCATCCCCGCGCGCTATTCCGGCCTCCACGAACGCTGCGCGTTCGCTCCGGCCCTCGGTCGTCATCCGATGCAAACGCCTACTTCCCGATCGACCAGATGTCGAGGACGCCGCTCGTCGCGTGGTCGTTCGCGTTCCCTTCGGGAAGCGCGACATGCCCGTCGACGACGATCGGGCTGTTCCAATGGCCGGGGCCGCACGGGAGCGTCGCGAGGAGCGCCCCGGTCGCGGGGGCGTAGACGTTCAGGCCGCCGCCGGGCGCGTACACCCACAGGAGGCCGCCGGCGACGACCGGGCTCGTGCCGCCGGTGCCGTTGTGCCACACCTCCTGCAGATGGCCGCCGCTGTAGCGCCACGCAGCGGTGCCGCCGTTGTCGGCGGCGATCATCATCGTCGTCGAGCCGCGCCGCCACACCGCGGGCGCAGTGAAGAGATCGGTCCCCGACGGCGTCGAGACGACCTGCATCTCGCCCCCCTGGTGCGGCGACGCGCCGCGCATCCGCGCCACCGACAGCACCCGGATCTTCCCATCCTTGCCGCCCTGCGCCAGGTGCCCGGCGTCGAGGATCACGGGTGACGTCGACCCGAGATCCGCGTCCGAGCTGTTGAGCTGGGCGGTGTTCGTCGGCGTGTAGTTCCCGAGGAGCTGTGTCGCGTTCGGGTCGAGGCGCAGCGTCGCATCGCCCCAGCTCGTCTTCCCGTCCCACGGTGCGTTCCCGGTGGCGACGAGGAGGTCGCCGGTCGACGGATCGACGACGGCGCCCGACCGTCCCCAGATCGCCGAGTCGCTCGCGGGACAGCTCGGCGGGGAGATGAGCCCGCGCCGGTTCGAGCAGAGCGAGTTCCAGACGTGCAGCAGCCGTCCGCTCGCGGCGTCGACGATCGCGACGTGGCCCTGGTACGGCGGCGCGTCGCCGATGTACCCGCCCGTCGTCGCTATGACGTGGCCGCGCGCGAAGTTGAGCGCCGACGCGATCTTCTCGCGGGAGGGCAGGCGCGTGATCGAGACGCTCCACGCCACGTGGCCGTTCGCGATGGCCAGCTTGTAGATGCGCCCGGCCGGGGACGCGGCGTAGATCCAGCGCAGGCTCGGGTCGGCGACCGGGGTCGCGGTCGTGATCTGCGCGGTCCCGGCCCAGGACGAGTAGCCGGGCGGCGTGAACCGCCACTCGACGGCGCCGGTCGAGGCGTCGATCGCCTCCGTCCTCCCGTACGTCGTCGTCACGAAGAAGCGCCCGCCGATGTAGATGGCGGACGAGTCGACCGTGCCGTCGAGGGCGACGCGCCGCAGCGCGAGCGACTTGATGTTCGCCGCCGTGATCCCGGTCGCGTTCGGGTTCACCCCGGTCCGCGACGCCGTGTAGTCGAAGGTCGTCCAGTTCCCGGACGGCGGCGCGCCGTGCGCCGGAACGGCGAGGACTGCGAACGTGAGGACGAGGGTGGCGGCGGCTCGGCGCATCCGGCGACGGGAGTACCCGGTCAGCGGCGCAGCAACACCCGGCGGAGCTCGTCCTCCTTGCCGGGCTCGAGGATCGCGAGCACCTGGTCGCCCGCTTCGAGCTGGGTCGAGCCGACCGCGATCTCGGCGTGCCCCCCGCGCATGACGGAGATGAGCCGTGCGCCGTCGGGGAGATCGAGCGCCTCGATGTGCTTCCCGGCCGACGGGGAGTCGCGGTCGATCTGCACCTCGACGATCTCGAGGTTCTCCTGGCGCAGCTCGAGCAGGTGGATGAGATCGTGCTCCGGCACCTCGTGTTCGACGAGCGCCATGATGCTCGACGTCGCGCACACGGTCGGAGCAATGCCGAGCAGGTCGAAGTGCGCCTGGTTGCGCGGATCGTTCACGCGCGAGATGACCTTCTCGACGCCGTACTTCTCCTTCGCGATCTGCGCGATGACGAGGTTGTCCTCGTCGTCCCCCGTGAGCGCGAGGACCAGGTCGGGTGGACGTGCGAGCCCCGCCCGCTCGAGCACGTGCAGCTCGGTCGCGTCGCCGCGCTGGACCTGATGCTCGAACTCTTCCTCGAGACGCTCGAAGCGGTCGCGCTCCTGCTCGATGAGCGTCACCTCGTGCCCGAGGCGGAGGAGCGAACGAGCGACGTTGGCGCCGACCTTGCCGCCCCCGGCGACGACGACGTACATCAGCCGGTCACCTGGGCGGGCGGGGCGATGACGCAGCTGCGAACCGCCTCGGTGAGCGTGTCGATCGCCGTCTTCGTCGGGCAGACGGTGCGCAGCCCGCGTGCCGTGTAGAAGTCGGCACGCGCCGGGTCGAGCACGCGCACGATGACGCAGCGGATGTCGAAGCGCTTCTGCGCCACCTGGCCGATGACGATGTTCGTGTTGTCGCCGTCCGTCGCGGCGACGACGGCGTCCGCGTCCTCGATGCCCGCCTCCCGCAGCAGGTCGACGTCCATCCCGTGTCCCACGAGGAACGAGCCCGGCCAGTGCTCGCCGAGCCGGGAAAGCGCGTCCTCGTTCTCGTCGACGACTGTGACGTCCCAGCCCTCACGCTGAAGCTGGAGGGCGATCGAAGAGCCGACGCGGCCGCAGCCGATGACGAGGGCGTTCATGCCGTGGGCAGCGTAGCGCCAGAGGGTTCCTCGAGGACACCCTGCGGAAAGGCGACGATGAGAACCTCCGCCGGCGAGCGCCGCAGCACGTAGTCGACGGTCGGCGAGAAGAACCGGGACTGCCGGCGCCAGCGCGGCGACGATCCGAGCACAACGAGGTCCGCCCCGGCATCCCCGGCGGCCTGGACGATCGCCTCGCCGATCGAGCGCGCCCGGACCGTCCGCCCGACCACCTCAACGCCGTTGTCGGCGCCGAGCGCCGCCGCCTCGGCGAGCGAGGCCGCTGCGTTCTCCTCCGCCTCGAACATCGGCGCGTCGAGCGGGAGCTCGAGCGGCACACGGATGACATACAGGGCCTCGACGGATGCGCCGCGCTCCTGCGCGAGCTTGACAGCCGTCGCCACCATCTCCTCGCCGATCTCACCGAGCTTCATGGGAACGAGGATCTTCGAGAACTCCGCCTGCGGGAGCTGCTGCTCGTCGCTCGGCTGGACGTGCTCCAGGAGCCCCGCGCCGCGGGTCCGCCTGACGAGCAGGTAGACGACGATGCCGCCCGCCAGCCACGCCGAGCCGCCGTAGCGCGCACCCGTGTGCGTCACCATCGCGACGACGAACACGGCGGCGGTGGCGAGCGCACCGACGATCGCCGGCACCGGGACGATCGCATCGCCGAGCCGGACGCCGAGCGGGACGCGGAACGGTCGCCGGAGGTGCGGCTGCGTCGCGCGCAGGCGGATCACCGCGAGCTGGGCGGCCGTGAACGCGAGCAGCACCCCGAAGCTGAACACCCCGGCGAGGAAGGTCACCTCGTTCTCGAGGAACGACGTTCCGACGAGGATCGCGATCGCGATACCCGTCGCCGCGACGACCGACGCGGGCGCCACCAGCGTACGCCGGTGCAGCCGCCCGAAGACGCGCGGCAGCTGCCCGTGCTCGCCGAGCGAGTAGGCGAGCCGGCCGAACCCCGAGACGGACGTCGTCGCGGCCGCCAGGAGCACGAGTGCGCCCGTGAGCCCGACGTAGATGCGCAGGACGACGCCGAACCAGTGCGGGACGTGCGGCTGCAGCGCGGCGACGACACCCATGATCGGCGACCGCAGCCACTGCGTGCCGAGCGCCGTCGTCCCGTGGGTCGCCGGGAACGCGGAGAGGGCGACGAGCGCGATCAGCACGTACACGACGACGACGCAGCCGATGGCGCTGAACAGGCTGCGCGGGAGGTCCCGTCCGGGCCGTCGGACCTCTTCGGCGTAGTTCGCCACCGTTTCGAGGCCGGTGTACGCGAGCATCGCGAGCGGCAGGGCGAACGCGATCTGATGCCACGACGGCGAGGTGCCGAGCGAGGTGCCGTGCGAGAGCGCTTTGCCGGAGAAGAGCAGCGCGAACCCGAGCACGACGAGCAGCACCTGCGTGACGAGATCGAGCAGCGGCACCGCGATGCCGAAGCTGTAGAGGCGCGTGCGCCGGGCGAGACGCGAGAGCGCGATGAAGACGACGACCGCGCAGCCGACGATCACGTCCCCGGGATGGTGTGCGATCGAGTGGATCCCGAGCGCGATCCCGAGGTAGTGCGGAAAGAAGAGCGCCGAGAGCGCGATGACGATGAGGTAGTCGAGGAAGAGGGCCCAGCCGGTGATGAACCCCGCGAAGTCGTTGAAGGCGACGCGGACGAAGGTGGCGGCGCCTCCCGTCTCGCGGATCGCCGCCGTCCCCTCGGCGTATGAGAGCGCGACGACGAGGAACAGCAGGCCGGCGACACCGAGCACCACCGGGCTGAGCCCGAGGGCGTGCAGGGCGATGATCCCGAGTGCGAAGTAGATCGACGAGGCGATCTCGCCGTACGCGACCGACGCGAGCGCCGGCGCGTCGAGCGCCCGTTGCAGCCGGGGGAGCTTACGGGCCATGCCCGCGGGAGGTTAGCGGCGGCGCAGGAGGTAGATGCGCCCGATGCCCATCGCGATGAAGAGGACACCGAGGATGATCCCGATCCCGAAGCCCTTCCTCAACGTCTGGACGATGAGGGCGAGGCCGAGGCCGACCGACAACAGCCCGAAGACGATGGTCGATCGCCGGTACATGTACCTCATGCCGCGACCGCCTTCCCGGTGACGACCATCACGCGGCACGGCGCGTGCTTGAGAACGAAGTCGACGGTATCGCCGAAGATCGGCTTCCGACCGCCCGCGAGCCGTACGCGGCGCGGGCCGCCGATGACGATGATCTCGGAGCCGCGTCTCGCCGCCTCGTCGACCGCGGCCCGGCCGGCGTTGCGCGCGCGCACGAGCCTGGGGATGACCTTCACACCGTACGACTCGGCGATCGCGCCGGCCTCGTCGAGCTCGGTGTCCGCCTCCGCCACGTGTTCCGGCAGCTCGGCGTCGAGCGGCAGCTCGAGCGGCACCTCGATGACGTGCATCGCGATGATCGTCGCCCGCCGCTCGGCCGCGAGCTTGCACGCGACGTCCATCGCCTCGTCGGACGCGTAGCCCGGCCCGATCGGCACGAGGATCGAGCGGTACTCGAGCGCCGCGGCCGGCCCGATGAGCACCGGGGCGCGGACGGTCTCCGTCAGCGAGAGGCCGAGCCGGCGGCGGTAGACGACGTAGACCGCGAACCCGAAGGCGAGCCAGGCCATCCCCGCATAGCGCGTGCTCGGATACTGGATGACGACGTCGAGCCACGACAGCGTCGTTCCGGCGCCGCCGATGATCGCGAACAGCGGCCAGTTGACGCCGCGCCAGTTGAAGTTCGGCCGGGCGCGGAAGGCGAGCTCCTCGTCGGGCCGCTTACGGCGGAGCTGGACCACGGCCGCGTGCGCGACCGTGAACGAGAGCATCGCGCCGAACGAGTACATCGTGCTGAGGAAGTTCGTCTTCCCCGGGAGCAGCACGATGATCGACACGAAGCCCGCGAAGACGACGAGCGAGAGCCACGGCGTCTTGAACTTCGGATGGAGCTTCCGGAACGCGGCGGGCAGCTGCCGGTAGCCGGCCATCGCATACGTGATGCGGGATGCGCCGATCACTCCCGCGTTCGTCGCGATGAAGAGGATGGTCGCAGCGAGGAGGCCGACGTAGATCTTCAGCACCGAGAGCAGCGTCCCGTTGATGCCGAGGTGCTCGACGAGCCCGAGCACCGGGTCGTTGGCGAACCCGCCCTTGTCGGGGCCGAGACCGAGCACCGTCTGGTAATGGCCGTGCACGAGGTGCACCGGCATCGCGGAGAGCGCGATCATCGGCAGCGTGAAGTAGATGGCGAAGACGGCGACCGCCACCATCGAGATCGACCGTGGAATGCTGCGCACGGGGTCGCGCGCCTCCTCCGACAGGTTGGAGACCGTCTCGATGCCCGTGTAGGCGATCATCCCCACCGGAATCGCGAGCAGGAAGTTCGGCCACGTCGGCGCTGCGCCGAAGTGGACGTTCGAGGTGAGCGTGTGCGGGCTGAAGACGAGGAAGAAGCCGAGCCCCACGAGCAGGACCTGTGTGGCGAAGTCGACGGCGGCGAGCACGACGTTGATCCGGGCCGACTCCTGGATGCCGACGACGTTCAGCGCCACGAGGACGACGATGACGATCGCACCGCCGATGATGTCCCAGGGGTTCTCGCGCAGCGGCCCCCAGAAGATCGACAGATAGTGCGGCACGAAGAACGCCGAGATGGCGATCGTGATGACGTAGTTGAGCATCTGCGCCCAGGCGGCCCCGAACGAGGCGAGCTCGTTGAACGCATGCCGGGCGAAGCTCGACGATCCCCCCGCCTCGGGATAGCGCACCGTGCCCTCGGCATAGGTCGCGGCGGTCGCGGCGAAGAAGATCCCCGCGATGACGAAGACGAGAGGCGTGAGCCCGAGGGCGAATGCTGCGGTGACGCCTAGGGCGTAGTAGATCGACGAGCCGACGTTGCCGTAGGCCGTCGCGAAGAGCGCGTTCGCACCGAGGACGCGCTCAAGGTCCTGCTGGCGCCGCCGCCTTGCCACAGGGGGACTCTAGTGCGGCCGGCGAACGGCCCCGTCGCGATCATCACCCGGCACGGCGCCTCGCGCAGGATCGCCCGCACGTCCGGTGGGAACGCCCGGCGGAAGCCGCGCCGCGACTCGACGGGCGCGCCGAGCACGAGCAGCTCGGCGCGGTGGTCGTGGGCGACCTCGGCGAGCTCGCGACCGAGCGCCCGCTCGCGCGTGCGGACGATGCGCCGGCGCACGCCGACGCCGTACGAGTCGGCGATCGCGGCCGCGCGATCGAGCGCCGCGCGAAGCGGGACGACCTCGTCGTCGAACTGGGCGTTGAGCGGCAGCTCCTGCTCGACGACGAGGGGCGCCACGAGGACGACGTGGGCGCCGCGGTCGGCGGCGAGCCTGCAGGCGAGGTCGAGCGCGTGCTCGGTCTCGGTGCGGCCCAGGAGCGGGACGACGACGCTGCGGTAGCGGATCGCCGCGGTGCGGCGGGCGAGGCGGCGCGCCCGCTTGCGTACGCGGCGGAGGTCGGGCCGCTTCATCGCATGACCTGGTACGGAACGCTGGCGAGGATCACGTCGGGCTCGAAGAGGAGGAGCCGCTTGAGGTAGAGCGCGCGCTGGTTGTGGAGCAGCCGGCGCCAGCCGCGCGTGATCAGCTCCGGCATGAGCACGAGCACCGTCGTATCGCCGTCGTCGGTCAGCCCGTGCAGGTACTGGAGGAGCGGCTTGCCGAGGTCGCGATACGGTGCGTCGTCCACCTCGATGGGAATGCGCGCCCCGGCGTCGCTCCACTCGCGGCGGACGCGCGCGCCGTCCTCCGGGGTGAAGGCGAGGTGAACGGCCTTCGTGTCCTCGATGCCGAGCGTGCTCGCATAGTTCGCCGCCCGCATCGAGGCCGCATCGGCGCCGGCGACGAGGACGCGGGCGACGAGGCGCTCGGGCTCGTGCCCGTTCTGCCCGGCGATCGCCGACACGTCGGCGACGACGACTCCCGGCTCGGACAGGAGCCGGAGCTTGAGCAGGAGCTCGAGGCGGTGGTGCCGCTCCTCGAGCAGCGAACCGGACTTGAAGAGCTCCGGGATGACGACCGTGACGAAGTCGGACTCGCCGCGCGGAAGACGCCACACCTGCTCGATGACTGCGTCGACCGCGCCTCCGCGCGTTTCGAGCACGTCGAGCTGAGGGGCGCCGCCGGCGCGATGGAACCAGCGTGGCCGGATACCCGGGTCGGTGCCGGAACGCGGCACGTGGAGCACGCGGAACGACTCGTCCGAGATCCGTCTCGTGAACCAGAGCGCACGGTCGGTCGCCTCGTCGAGCGACTCGACGAGGAGCAGGGTCGCGTTGCGGGCGGGCGGCGCCGCCGCGACGGCGGCCGCGCCCGCGGAGAGCCGGCGGAGGACGCGATCGTAGTGCCGTCTGATCCCGAGCATGCCGAGGACGAGGAGCGGGATCGCGACGGTGACGAGCCATGCGCCTTCCGCGAACTTCGTCCAGATCACGACGAGCGTCACGAGGCCCGTCGCGGTCGCCCCGATGCCGTTGACGAGCGGGCGCCAGCCGAACCTGCGCTGCGTCCGCAGCCAGTACCGCACCATGCCCGCCTGCGAGAGCGTGAACGCGGTGAAGACGCCGATGACGTACAGGTGGATGAGGCTGTTCGTGTTCGCGCCGTAGATCCACAGGAGCAGCCCCGCCGCGGTCGCGAGCACGAGCATCCCGTTCGAGAAGACGAGCCGGTCGCCGAGGTTCGTGAACTGACGCGGCGCGAAGCGGTCGCGCGCGAGCAGGGCGGAGAGTCGCGGGAACCCCTGGAAGGACGTGTTCGCGGCGAGGATGAGCACGAGGAGCGTCAGCCCCTGCACGGCGTAGTACATGAACGCGCCCGTCGAGCCGGGCTGGAAGACGGAGCGCGCGATCTGGGAGACGACCGAGTCGGTCGAGCTCGGCCGCGCATGCAGGTGAACCGCGAGATACGAGACGCCGAGGAAGAGCGTGATCGCGATCGTCCCGAGGATCGCGAGCGTCTGGGCCGCATTCTTCCCGTGCGGCTTCCGGAACGCGTTGACGCCGTTCGCGATCGCCTCCACGCCGGTCAACGCGGTCGATCCCGACGAGAACGCGCGCAGGAGCGCGAAGAGCGTGATCGTGCCGACGCCGGCCGGAAGTGCGTTCGGGGTGACCGCATGGTGCGCATGCCCGGTGGCGATCTCGAAGAGCCCGGCCAGGACGAGCGTGCCGATGGCGGTGACGAAGAGATACGTCGGCAGCGCGAAGAGTAGACCGGACTCGCGGACACCGCGGAGGTTGGCGAGGACGATGAGGGCCAGGGCGGCGAGCGAGAGCCCGACCTTGTGCGAGCTCAGCGAGGGGACGAAGGACGTGATCGCGAAGATGCCGGCGGAGATCGAGACCGCGACCGTGAGCACGTAGTCCGTGAGGAGCGCGGCACCGCCGACGAGGCTCGGAAGGGTTCCGAGGTTCTCCCGGGCGACGATGTAGGCGCCTCCGCTCGTCTCGTACGCGCGGACGGTCTGGATGTAGGAGGCGACGACGATCGCGAGCAAGATCGCGATCGCGATCGCGATCGGGAAGACGAAGCGCGCCGAAGCGGCGCTGACGCCGATGAGAACGACGAGCGCCGACTCCGTCGCGTAGGCGACGGACGAGAGCGGGTCGGAGGCGAAGATCGGCAGCGCGAGGAACTTCGGGAGGAGCGTCTCCTCCATCTGGCCCGTCCGCATCGGCCGGCCGACGACGACGCGCCGCACGCGCCGCGTCGGCTCGAGAACCGCCTCTTCCGCTTCCTCCCGTTGCGCGTTCACGGCTCGAGTGCGCTGAGCACGCGCGTCAGGGCGCGTGGCAGGAGCAGGTCGGCCCGGCCGTCGTAGAGCGGGCTGGACGCGTCGCGCAGGAGGTTCGAGGCGAGCACCATTCCGCGCGGGGCCACCGGGCGGCCGTCGGCGAGGCGCGCCGCGAGCGCCCGGAGCAGCTCCGCATTGCGGCGGGCGGCCGTGCGGTTGAGTGGCGAGGCGGAAGGGAGGCGGCCGGGGTCGAGCGCGCGCAGCGTGCGCTCGACCTCACGGTGGAGCCGTACCCGCTCGCTCGGGGCAGTCACCTCGCGCTCCCGCCACGCGACGAGCGCAGAGCCCTCGTCGCGGTAGGGCGCGGAGGCGATCAGCCGGTCGGCGGCCCGCCGTACGATCGCGAGCTCGCGGTGAGCGATGTAGGCGCGCACTCCGGCGGCCGCCGAGAAGACGGCTGCCGCGCCGACGCCGACGAGCCACGGCAGGCGCGGGTCGATCTCGAAGAGGAGCGCGAGCGCGGCGAGCGCGACGAACGGTGCCGCGGCACGACCGGCTCTCGGCAGGTCGAGCGGAACGTCCGTACGAGCATATGAGGCCACGCCTTGACCGTAGGGTCGACCGGCTCAGCAGGCCGTCAGGATGCGCTCCGGCCCCCTCAGGGATGTCTCAAGACGGCGCGACGAGCCGGTAGCCCGCGCCGGGCTCCGTGAGGATGTAGCGCGGCCGCGTCGGGTCGGGCTCGATCTTTCGCCGCAGCTGGGACACGTAGACGTGGAGGTAGTGCGACTCGTCGGCGTACGCCCTCCCCCACACCTCGCGCAGGATCGTCGCGTGCGTCAGCAGCTTGCCCTCGTTGACCGCGAGCAGGCGCAAGAGCCGGAACTCGTGCGGCGTGAGCTGCACCGCCTTCCCGGCCATCGACACGGCGCTCTTCTCGAGGTCGACGCGGAGATCGCCGATCTCGACGACCGGCTCAGCCGACGCCTCGACCCGCCGCATCGCCGCGCGCAACCGTGCCAGCAGCTCGTCGATCCCGAACGGTTTCGTGACGTAGTCGTCCGCGCCGGCGTCGAGCGCCGCGACCTTCTCGCTCTCCTCGCCGACGACGGAGAGCACGATCACCGGGACGTTGCTCCATGTGCGGAGCTCGCGACACACGTCCGTTCCGCGCCCGTCGGGCAGGACGAGGTCGAGGATCACCGCATCCGGGGGCGAGAGTGCGGCCGCGGTCAGCGCGCCCTCCGCCGTCTCCGCCGTCTCGACCTCGTAGCCGGCGCCCTTGAGGCTCGCCTTGAGCGCGCGGAGGATCTGCGGCTCGTCGTCGACGACGAGGACCCGTCCGCTCACGCCCGGACCGCCGGCTCTCGCACCGTGGCGAGGGCGAGCACGAAGTGCCCGCCGACGGGATCGTCCTGCGTCCACAGGCGGCCGCCGTTCGCCTCGGCGAAGCCGCGGGCGATCGCGAGGCCGAGACCGGTGCCTCCGGTGGAGCTGCCTTTGCGACGGAACGGCTGGAACACGAGCTCGCGGTCGGTCGCCGCGACGCCGGGCCCGTGGTCGACGACATGGACGCGCAGCTCGGTGGCGCCGCGCTCGACGCGCACGAGCACCTGCGAGTCGGGCGGAGAGAACTTCAGCGCGTTCTCGATGAGGTTCGCGAGCACGCGCTCGATCTGCGGCGCGTCGACCCGTACGGGCGGCGTGTCCGCATCGAGCTCGACGAGGATGCGCGAGGCCTCGGCCGAGACCGCGTCGAGCGCCTGGCCGACGAGCTCGTCGATCGTCCAGAGCTCAGGGTGCGCCTCCATGACGCCGGCCTCGAGCCGCGAGATGTCGAGGAGGTTGCCGACCACGCGATCGAGGCGTATCGCCTCCTCGTGAATCGCGGCCACGAGCGTCGCGTGATCGCCCGGGTCGAGGTCGAGCTCGGGATTCGCGAGGGCGCCCGCGCTCGCGAGAATCGCGGTCAACGGCGAGCGCAGGTCGTGGGAGACGGCGCGCAGCATCGCGGTCTTCAGCGCGTCGCTGCGGCGGAGCGTCTCGGCCTCGAGCGCATCCGCCTCGAGCTGTGCCTGCTCGATCTCCACGGCGAGAAGCGAGGCGAGAGCCGGCAGGAAACGGCTCGCCGTCTTCGCGTCGAGCTTGTACCCGACCGGGACGAGGAGCGTCGCGACGTCTCCGAGCGCGACCGCGGTCTCGTCCTCGCCGGGACCGGCGCGGCCCACCGCGATCCGGGCCACCGGCAGGCCGAGCACGCCGGCCGCGAGCGCGGCGATCCGTTCGAGCTCGTCCGCGAGCTCGACTCCGCGCAGGAGATCGCCCGCCATCGTCGCGAGCGCTGCGGCTTCCCGCTCGCGCCGCTCCGCGTCCTCGGCCCGCCGCCGCACCCGCGCGGCGAGCGCGCTGACGACGACCGCCGTGACGAGATACACCGCGAGCGCCGCCCAGTTCGCGCCGTCGCGGAGCTGGAGCGTGTGCGTCGGCGGGAGGAAGAACCAGTTGAACGCGAGCAGGCTCGCGACCGAGACGACGACGGCGAGCCCCAGCCCCCAGAAGACGGCGACCGGCAGGACGGCGACGACGTAGAGGACGCCGAGACTGAGGTCGGGGACGTATGGGCGCAGGACGTCGATGAGCGCGCTGACGAGCGCCACCGCGCCGGCGCCGACGAGCAGGCCGACGAGGAGCTCCGCGCGCTGGTTCGCCCCGGGCTTCACCCGGACAACGGTACTCAGGCCGCAGGCTTGAGCACGAGCGTCTCCGACGGCGCGTTGGTGAGGAGCCACGCGAGCTCCTTCGCCGTGAACCCCTCCCGGCCGTTCGAAGGCGCCGGCGCGACGATGCGGTCGAAGTCCTCCGCCTCCCACAAGCGCTTCACCGCATGGGTCAGCGTCCTGCCCTTCTCGATCCGCGCGTCGACCGGGACGCCTGCCCGGAGCGCGGCATGCTCCACCGCCTCGAGCAACGGCATCGCCATCTTCACCTGGTCGCGCGCGGGCGAGTCCTCGCCGTAGCGGAGCGGGACGACGAGGAGATACGCTGGGACGAGCACTGCTTCCTCGGCGCGGGCGATGCGGATCGCTGCCTCGAGCACGCTCTCGTCGAGGCTGCCCGAGAACGGCACGAGGATCCGCGGTGCGCCCGGGCGCCGCCCCGGCAGCCTGCGAGGGAAGAGCCTCATCGCTCCTCCGGCTGCGGCCGATCCGCACGGTTGGCGACGACGCGGATGTCGATGCCGGGTAGCTCCCGGACGAGCGCCGAGAGCAGCGAGCCGCTGAGGATCTCGCGCCTGCGGCTCTCGTCGGGCGTACCGACGAACACGTACGTCGTGCCGCGCTCGTACGCCACCCGGCGAACCGTGTCGACGAGGCCGTCCCCCTCCTCTTCGAGGAAGTGGCAGCCGAGCACGATCGCGAGTCGTCGCAGTGCCGCGAGCGAGACCTGCTCCTCGTGGCTCAGCTCGTGCCCCTGCCTGCGCACCCACATGGCGTCCATCTGCGCCCCGAGCCGCTCGGCCGAGCGCCAGGCCCGGCGCATGATGCGCTGCGACTTCGGCTGCGGCTCGACGAGCGCGAGCACGCGCTCGGCGATCGCCTGTTGGCTGAGCGGATCGAGCACCGCGCTCTTCCGGCGCGACTCGACGTCCTCCGCCACCTCCCGGAGCGCGAGCTCGCGGAGCCTCGAGAGGTTGTCGCCGCGGAAGAAGTTGAGGAGCGCCGCCTCCGCGCGATCGGGCGCGTAGATCTTCCCGGCACGCAACCGCTGCTGGAGCGCCTCCGGGGTGAGGTCGACGAGCACGATCTCGTCCGCTTCCTCGATGATCCGATCCGGGAACGTCTCGCGCACGCGCACGTCCGTGAGCTCTGCGACCTCGTCGTTGAGGCTCTCGAGGTGCTGCACGTTGACGGTGGAGATGACGTCGATGCCGGCGTCGAGGATCTCGTCGATGTCCTGGTAGCGCTTCTCGTTCCGCATACCGGGTGCGTTCGTGTGCGCGAGCTCGTCGACGAGCGCGAGCTCCGGCGCGCGCCGGATGACGGCGTCGACGTCCATCTCGTTCAGCTCGAGCCCGCCGTGCTCGGTTCGCAGGTGCGGGACGACCTCGAGCCCGCGCGCCTGGGCGACCGTCTCGGGCCGCTCGTGCGGCTCGAGGTAGCCGATGACGACGTCGCGGCCCTCCTCCTGCGCCTGCCGGCCTTCCTGGAGCATGCGGTAGGTCTTGCCGACGCCCGCGGCCATGCCGAGCAGGATCCGATAGCGGCCGCGGGCCGTGGCTCACGCTCCGAGGAGGTTGTGCACCACGAGGTCGATGAGCTTGATGCCGACGAACGGCAGGATCATGCCGCCGAGCCCGTAGATGCCGAGGTTGCGGCGCAGGAGCGCGGTCGCGCCGATGGCGCGGTAGCGGACGCCCTTCAGGGCGAGCGGCACGAGCGCGGGAATGATCAAGGCGTTGAAGATGATCGCGGAGACGATCGCGCTCTTCGGGTCGCCGAGGTGCATGATGTTGAGCGAGTTCAGCGGTCCGCGCTGACCCGACTTCGTCGCGTACGTGAACGCGAACATCGCCGGCAGGATGGCGAAGTACTTGGCGACGTCGTTCGCGATCGAGAACGTCGTCAACGCACCGCGGGTGATGAGCAGCTGCTTGCCGACCTCGACGATCTCGATGAGCTTCGTGGGATTGGAGTCGAGGTCGACCATGTTCCCGGCTTCCTTCGCAGCGGTCGTGCCGGTGTTCATGGCGACGCCGACGTCGGCCTGCGCGAGGGCGGGCGCGTCGTTCGTGCCGTCACCGGTCATCGCCACCATCCGGCCCTTCGCCTGCTCCTCCTTGATGAGGGCCATCTTCGCTTCCGGGGTCGCCTCGGCGAGGAAGTCGTCGACCCCGGCCTCCTGCGCGATGACGGCCGCGGTGACCCGGTTGTCGCCGGTGATCATCACCGTCCGGATGCCCATCTTGCGCAGCTCGTCGAACCGCTCGCTCATGCCGCCCTTGACGATGTCCTTCAGATAGATGACACCGAGCGCCCAGTTGTCGCGCGCGACGACGAGCGGCGTCCCGCCCTGCTCCGCCACCCCCTGGACGATGCGATCGAGCTCCGCAGGAGGACTGCCTCCCTGCTCGACGATGAACGTCTTGACGGACTCGGCGGCGCCTTTCCGGATCATCGTCCCGTCGACGTTCACCCCGCTCATGCGCGTGGTGGCACTGAACGGCACGAATTCGTGCTCGCCGAGCTCGCGCTCGCGCAGGTTGAAGCGCTCCTTCGCGAGCACGACGATCGAGCGGCCCTCGGGGGTCTCGTCGGCGAGCGAGGCGAGCTGCGCCACCTCGGCGAGCTCCCGCTCGTCGACGCCGTTGACGGGCAGGAACTCCGCCGCCTGCCGGTTGCCGAGCGTGATGGTGCCGGTCTTGTCGAGCAAGAGCACGTCGACGTCGCCGGACGCCTCGACGGCGCGGCCCGACATGGCGAGGACGTTCCGCTGGACGAGGCGGTCCATCCCGGCGATCCCGATCGCGGAGAGGAGCGCGCCGATCGTCGTCGGGATGAGGGCGACGAGGAGCGCGATCAGCACCGTCTGCGAGAGCGAGGTGCCCGCGTAGAGCGCGAACGGGCGCAGGGTCACGACCGCGGCGACGAAGGTGATCGTGAGGCCTGCGAGCAGGATGTTGAGCGCGATCTCGTTCGGCGTCTTACGCCGCTCGGCGCCCTCGACGAGCGCGATCATGCGGTCGAGAAACGACTGGCCGGGCTCCTGCGTCACCTGGATGACGAGGCGGTCCGAAAGCAGCTTCGTGCCGCCGGTGACGGCGGAGCGGTCGCCGCCGGCCTCGCGAATCACGGGGGCGGACTCGCCCGTTATCGCCGACTCGTCCACGGAGCCGACCCCCTCGACGATCTCGCCGTCGGCCGGGATGACCTCGCCCGCCACGACGACCACGACGTCGCCCTTCTGCAGCTCCGGCGCTGCGACCTCGCGGCCGTCGCGCAGCCGCGCGTTCGTCGTCGTGCGCGTGGCCCTCAGCGCGTCCGCCTGCGCCTTGCCGCGGCCCTCCGCGATCGCCTCGGCGAAGTTGGCGAACAGCACCGTCAGCCACAGCCACACGGCGATGACCCCGACGAACCAGAGCTGGCCGGTATGCCCCTGCGCGAGGTCCTTGAAGAAGATCACCGTGGTGATCACACTGCCGAGCTCGACGATGAACATCACGGGGTTCTTCACCTGCAGCCGCGGGTCGAGCTTCGGGAACGAGTCGCGGACCGCGCCGAGCGCGAGCTCGCGCGAAAAGACGCCTGCGCGCTGACGCGCCATCTACTTCCCTCCGAGCTTGTCGAGAGCGATGTTGAGATCGAGGACGTTCACGCCCGGCTCGCCGAACAGACCGAGGAAGCGGCCCCTCGTGTTCTGCGCGATCAGTCGGCGCACGGTCGCGAGCGGGAGGTGGCGAACAGCGGCCACGCGCCTCGCCTGAAGCTGCGCGTACGCGGGCGAGATCTCCGGGTCGATGCCGGAACCCGACGGCACGACGGCGTCCACCGGGATGTCGTGGATGGTCAGGCCCGGGTTGTACGGGCCCTCCGTCGCGAGGATTGCCTTCGCGTTGCCGGCGACGAGCTTCGCGAGCGCAGGGTTCGTCGGGCCGAGATTCGAGAACGTCGTGCCGGCGGCGTTGTAAGCGGGCGAGGTCGCGGACGGCCGCTCGTGGAAGTAGCGCGGCCAGGTGAACTGCTGCGCGGCGAGCGACGAGCCGACCGCGGAGCCGTTGCGGTGGACGAGGCTTCCGCTGGACTTGTCCGGGAAGGCGACCGAGGCGAAGCCGGTCATCAGCGCCGGATACCCGAAGCCGAGCACGGCGGTGAGGACGACGACGGCGGCCAGGGACGCCCCGAGCGCGCGCATCAGTGCATCAGCCCCTCGACGATCGGCCCGAGCGTGAGCGCCGGGAGGATCATCAGCCCCGCGGTGAGCGCGATCACGCCGAACACGAGCACGCCGAACGTCGGCCCGTCCGTGCGGAACGTCCCCGCCGAGAACGGGACCGTCCTCTTCTTCGCGAGCGAGCCGCCGATCGCGAGCCCGGCCAGGAGCGGCACGAAACGGCCGAAGTAGAGGGCGACCGTGCCGAGCGTGGTCGAAAAGGTGGTCGCGCCGTAGCCCGCAAATGCGCTCCCGTTGTTGTTCGACTGCGACGTGTACGCGTACAGGGCTTCGGAGAAGCCGTGCGCACCCGGGTTGAAGACGGACGCGAGACCGGCTGGGGTGACCACAGCCGCCGCGGTCATCACGAGCGCCATCGTCGGCACGAAGAGTGCGCCGATCGCCGCGTACTTCATCTCGCGCGCCTCGATCTTCTTGCCGAGCCATTCCGGCGTCCGCCCCACCATCAGCCCCGCCACGAACACGGCGATGAGGACGTAGAAGAACAGGCCGTAGAGGCCGGAGCCGACGCCGCCCGGCTCGACCTCGCCGAGAAACATGTTCACGAGCGGCACCGACCCGCCGACGGGGGTGAACGCGTCGTGGCCGCCGTTCACCGATCCGTTCGAGACGTCCGTGGTCGCCGTCGCCCAGAGCGCCGTGTCGGCGATGCCGAACCGGACCTCCTTGTCCGTCATGTTCCCGCCCGACTGCCCGTGACCCTGCGTGATGTTCACGCCGGCGTTGCGCAGGACGTGCGATCCATGCTGCTCGGCGGGATATGCCACGGCGACGCCGATCGCGAAGATCGAGAACACCGCCGCGTAGAGAACCCAGGCATGCCGTCGCGCGGCGGCCATCCTCCCGAACATCACGACCTGAGCGAACGGAATCAGCAGGATCGCAAGGAGCTCGAAGAAGTTCGAGAGGCGGGTCGGGTTCTCGAACGGGACCGCCGAGTTGGAGTTGTAGTAGCCACCGCCGTTCGTCCCCAGCTGCTTGATCGCGATCTGCGACGCGGCCGGGCCGCGCGCGATCGTCTGGTGCGCGCCCTGGAGCGTCGTCACCGTGGCGTGGCCGTGGAACGTCTGCACGACGCCCTGCGAGAGCAGGATGACCGCGAGGACGATCGAGAGCGGAAGCAGGATGTAGGCGATGGAGCGGTAGAGGTCGCGCCAGAAGTTCCCGAGACCGGCGCCGGTCGAGCGGCGCGCCACGCCCCGGACGACGGCGGCGAGAACGGCCATGCCGACGCCGGCGGAGACGAAGTTCTGGACGGCGAGCCCCGCCATCTGGCTCAGGTACGACATCGTCGTCTCGCCCCCGTAGTACTGCCAGTTCGTGTTCGTCACGAAGCTTGCAGTCGTGTTCAGCGCGATCTGCCACGGGACTCCCGGCAGGTGATCGGGGTTGAGGAACAGGTGGCCCTGCAGGCGCAGGAGCGCGTACAGCAGGGCCGAGAACGCGACGCTGAAGACGAGCACCGACTTGCCGTACGACTTCCAGTCCTGTTCGCCGGCGGCGTCGCGGCCGAGCAGGCGCAGGAAGCCGCGCTCGAACCGATCGCTCTCCTCGCGCGTGTACACGCGCGCCATCCAGATGCCGAGCGGATAGGAGAGCGCGACGAGGATCGCCGCGTAGACGATGATCTGCGCCCAGCCCTGCACCGCCTAGAGCCGCTCCCCGCGGATGAGCGCGTACACGAGGTAGACGAGGACGGCGAGCGAGACCGCGAGCCCGAAGGCGTCGGCGGCCGACATCAGATCCGGTCCAGGACGTAGAGGAGCGCGAAGCAGAGCCCGAGGCAGGCAAGCCCGATCGCGATGGCGGCGACGTCGCCCATGCGTTCGAACGTACGACGCGGTGCGTCAACGCCGCCTGAACGGTCCCGCGCGCGGTCTTAAAGTTGCCTAAAGAGACACTGGATTGACCAACCGGTAGCCCGCGCCGGGCTCGGTGAGGAGATAGCGCGGGCTGGACGGGTCGGGCTCGATCTTCCGGCGCAGGTGCGACACGTAGACGTGCAGGTAGTGCGCTTCCACCTGGTACGCGGGCCCCCACACCTCGCGGAGGAGCGTGCGGTGCGTGAGGAGCTTGCCGCGGTTCTGCGCGAGCACGCGCAGCAGGTCGAATTCGTGCGGGCTCAGCTTGACGCGCTTTCCGGCGACCGTGACCACGCGCTCGGGGACGTCGATGTGCAGCGCACCCACCTCGATCACCGGCTCCGGAGTCACGGCGGAGCGTCGCATCACAGCGCGCAGGCGCGCGAGGAGCTCTTCGACGCTGAACGGCTTCGTGACGTAGTCGTCGGCGCCGGCGTCCAGCGCGGCGATCTTCTCGCGCTCCTCTCCGACGGCCGAGAGGACGATCACGGGCGCCTCGCTCCAGGTGCGCAGCTCGCGACACACCTCCGTGCCGTTCCCGTCCGGCAGGACGAGGTCGAGGATCACTGCTTCGGGAGGACGCGCCGCGGCGGCCGTCAGGGCCTCTTGCACGGTCGCGGCCGAGTCGACGGTGTAGCCCGCTCCGCGGAGGGTCGCGCGCAGCGCGCGGAGGATCTGCGGCTCGTCGTCGACGACGAGCACGCGCTGCCCGCTCATACGGTCAACTCCGCAGGGACCTCGACGACCGGCAGCGCGAGTGCGAACGTCGCGCCCTGCTCGGGCCGCGACTCGGCCCACACGCGGCCGCCGTTCGCGTCGGCAAAGCCACGCGCGATGGCGAGACCGAGACCGGCGCCGGACCGCTCGTCCGCTGCCCGGCGGTAGAACGGCTCGAAGACGCGCTCGAGCTCGGCCTCGGGCAGGCCGGGCCCCTGGTCGACGACGCGGACGATCGCCTCCTTTCGCGTCGCGCTGATGCGCACGACGACGCTCGCCTCGGGCGGCGAGTACTTGAGCGCGTTCTCGACGAGGTTCGCGAGCACGCGCCGGATCTGCGCCGCGTCGACGTTCACGAGCGGCGCCTCGCCGACGAGCTCGACGTGCTCGCGCGCCCCGAGAGCGTCGACCGCGTCGCGGACGAGGTCGTCGAGAGACCAGAGCTCGGGCTGCGGCGCGGCGCTCCCGGCCTCGAGGCGCGACAGGTCGAGCAGGTCGCCGACGAGACGGCTCAGGCGATCCGAGTCGACCTCGATCGTGTCGAGGAGCTCCGCCCGGTCCCCGTCGCTGAGGTCGAGCGTCGGGCTGCGGAGCGCGCCGACGGCCGTTCGGATCCCCGTCAGCGGCGTGCGGAGGTCGTGCGACACCGCGCGGAGAAGCGCAGTCTTGACGAGGTCGCTCCGGCGCAGGGCCTCTGCCTCGAGCGCCTCGCGCTCGAGGCGGTCTCGGTCGACCGCGACGGCGAGGAGCGCTGCGAGCGCCGGCAGGAACCGTCGCTGGGCCGCGACGTTGGGGTCGGCCGGCGTGTAGATGGCGCCGACGGTCCTCCCGGCGACCTCGAGCGGATACGGCGCCTGATCCTTCGGCGGCCGCCGCGCCGGGCCGAGCGAGATCTCGGCGGAACCGACGCCGAGCACCTCCGCTGCGCGGCCGGCGATGGCCGGCAGCTCCTCGTCGAGCCCGCGGCCGCGGAGGAGATCCGTCGCCAGCTCGGCGAGCAGGGCCGATTCGCGCTCGCGCTGCTCGGCCGCCGCCGCCCGGCGCCGGCTGCGGGCGGCGAGCTCGCTCACGACGACGGCCGTGGCGAGGTAGACGACGAGGGCGAACCAGTTCTCGCTGTCCGCAAGCGTGAACGTGTGGACCGGCGGCAGATGGAACCAGTTGAAGGCGAGCATGCTCGCGACCGAGACGACGATCGCGAAGCCGAGCCCGTAGGCGACCGCGATCGGCAGGACCGCGAAGAGGTAGAGCACGCCGAGGCTCAGGACCGGCACGTACGGCTTGAACAGCTCGATCGCCGCAGTGACGATCGCGACCGCGACGGCGCTCGCGGCGACGCCGGAGAGCAGACGCTTCATGCCGACACCGTAGAGCCGGCCGCCTCAAGGCCGGCTCAAGACGGTGTCAGCAGGAAGTCCTAGCCGTGGATCGAGATCAGCAGCGGGATGATCAGGATCGCGACGATGTTCGTGATCTTGATCATCGGGTTGATCGCCGGGCCGGCGGTGTCCTTGTACGGGTCGCCGACGGTGTCGCCGGTGACCGCCGCCTGGTGCGCGGCCGAGCCCTTGCCGCCGTAGAGGCCGTCCTCGATGAGCTTCTTCGCGTTGTCCCAGGCGCCGCCGCCCGAGGTCATCGAGATGGCGAGGAAGAGGCCGGTGACGATCGTCCCGATCAGGAGGCCGCCGAGCATCTTGATGTTGATGACGCCGACGATGATCGGGAACGCGATCGGGACGAGAGCGGGCAGCATCATGCTGCGGATCGCCGACTTGGTGACGATGTCGATCGCGCGCCCGTACTCCGGCCGCGTCGTGCCCTCCATGATCCCGGGGTTCTCGCGGAACTGACGGCGAACCTCCTCGACGACCTGGCCTCCGACCCGCCCGACCGCCTGCATCGAGAGCGACGCGAAGAGGAACGGCATGAGGCCGCCGATGAAGAGGCCGGCGATCACCCACGCGTCGGAGAGCTGGAAGATGACGTGCGACAGGGCGGAGCCCGCCTTCGCCTGCGTGTGGAGCCCGTCGGTGTACGACCCGAACAGGACGAGCGCGGCGAGCGCCGCTGAGCCGATCGCGTAGCCCTTCGTCACGGCCTTCGTCGTGTTGCCGACGGCGTCGAGCGAATCGGTGATGGTGCGCACCTCGTCCGGCAGGTCGGCCATCTCTGCGATGCCGCCCGCGTTGTCGGTGACGGGGCCGTACGCGTCGAGCGCGACGATCAGGCCGGTCATGGACAGCTGCGCCATGACGGCGACACCGATGCCGAACAGCCCGGCGAAGTGGTTCGCGAGGAGGATCCCCGTCGCGATGACGACCACGGGCGCCGCGGTCGACTGCATGCCGACGGCGAGGCCCTCGATGATGTTCGTCGCGTGGCCGGTGAGCGACGCGGCGGAGATCTTCTTCACCGGCCCCCAGCGCGTGCCCGTGTAGTACTCGGTGATGCCGACGAGCAGTGCCGTGATCGCGAGACCGATGAGCGCCGAGCCGTACAGGTGCCAGAACGAGAACTTGCCGCTCGAGTCGAACGCCTGCGTCACGGGAATGAAGATGAGCGCCGAGATGACCGTGGCGACGAGGACCGCGCGGTAGAGCGCGTTCATGATGTTGCCCCCGTGGCGCACGCGCGCGAATTGCACGCCGATGATCGACGCGATGATCGAGACGCCCCCGATCGCGAGCGGGTAGAGGAACAGGTTCTTGCCGGTGGCCGCCGCCGCGCCGGTGACGCCGAGCAGCATCACGGCGACCGCGGTGACGGCATACGTCTCGAACAGGTCGGCCGCCATGCCGGCGCAGTCGCCGACGTTGTCGCCGACGTTGTCCGCGATGACCGCCGGGTTGCGCGGATCGTCCTCCGGGATGCCCGCCTCGATCTTGCCGACGAGGTCGGCGCCGACGTCGGCGGCCTTCGTGTAGATGCCGCCGCCCAGCCGGGCGAAGACGGAGATGAGCGATCCGCCGAAGGCGAGGCCTACGAGGTCGTGGATCGCCGAGTGCGCCGTGTGATTCAGCACTTGGACGAGGACCCAGTAGTACCCGGCGACGCCGAGGAGGCCGAGGCCGACGACGAGAAGGCCCGTCACCGAGCCGGCACGGAAGGCGACGTTGAGCGCCTTCGGCAGGCCGGAGCGCGCCGCCTCGGCCGTGCGCACGTTCGAGCGCACGGCGACGTTCATGCCGATGAAGCCCGCGGAGGCCGAGAGCGTGGCCCCGATGAGGAAGCCGACGGCGGTCCCCCACCCGAGCGAGTGGTAGAAGCCGAGGAGGAGGAACGGGACGATCGCGACGATCGCGACCGTCGTGTACTGCCGGCGCAGGTACGCGGCGGCGCCCTCCTGCACGGCATGTGCGATCTCCTGCATGCGCTCGGTGCCGGCGGGCTGCCTCAGCAGCCAGCCGGTGAGGCCAAGGCCGTAGACGACGGCCGCGCCCGCACACAGGCCCGCGAACAGCACGGCGTGGTGCATGAACCAGCTCATCTCCGAGGAACTCTCCTTGTCACAAAGTCAGCGCCGGGGATTCCCGGCGCGGGCGAGATGCTATCGGAGCAAGCGGACGCGGGCGTAGAAAACGAGCAGGGAAGCCGGATCCCGGCGAAGGCGGCCCACGTAGCGCTCGACCGCGTCGACGTACAAGCTCGACGGGTTGTAGCGGAGGAGGGCGCCCCGCTCGTCCCCCGGCGCCCCGGCCGCCCGAAGGAAGCGGGCCGCGGCGAGGATGGCCGCCTGCGGGTCGTGGACGTTCCCGCGTCCGTACGAGGCCCACGTCGCGGGCATGAACTGCATCGGCCCCTGGGCGCCGCTCGCGCTCGGTTCCCGCAGGCGGCCGAAGTCGGACTCGACGTAGTTGACGGCGGCGAGCACCTGCCAGGCGACCCCGCTCCGGCGTTGCGCCTCGGCGTAGAGCGCCCGTAGCCGCGCGACCGGAAGCGCCGGCCCGAGCCGGATCGGCGGGCCGGGCTTCTTCGGGGCGAGCCGAACGAGGTCGCGTTTCGCGGCGACGTCGTCGGCGACGTCGCGCCCGAGCCGCGCCGGCAGCTTCGCCAGCACTCCGCGTTCGAGTCGCGGATCCCGAAGCAGCCGCAGCTCGATCCGCTCCTCCGTGAGCGTGGGCCGTGCCACCGCGACGGGCACCGGGCCCGAGCCGTGCCAGCGCGCGATCCCGCGCTGGAGCGCGAGGTCGGCGGCGACGAGCGCCGCAGCGACCGTCACGCGCCCGCGGCCTCCGCGTACGCGAGCTGGAGGTTCGCGATCATCTGCTGCACGTCCCGTCGCGGCGCGTCGGCGAGGAGCGGCGCGAGCACGGTCAGCGCGTCGATGGCGAGCCGCGCTTCGTCGAGGTCGCGGACACCCGGCTCGAGCTTGCCGAACGCCAGCGAGCCGAGAAGCGAGCACGTCGGCGCCAGCAGGTCAGCGACCTTCGCGTTGCGCAGCTGCTCGAGCAGCTGCTCCGCGGTGGGCTCAGCCTGGGATTCGCTCACCGGCGGCGACCTGCTCGGCGAAGATCTGCTCCATCGACGCGCCTTCGGCGTGGCGCGCGATCTGCCGCTCGGCGGCATTGCGCTCCGGCACGGCGAGCCAGGCAGTGGCACCGATCTCGTCCGCGACGGGACGCACCCACTCGAGCACCTGCTCGAGCCGTGCGCGGGCCGGGATCGACTCGCCACGCTCGAGATCGATGAGCTCGCCCGACATCCCCCAGCGGATCGCGCGCCACAGGTTCTCCTCGAGCAGACGGTGCGGCCACGACGGCAGCGGCTCGCCTTCGTCGATCGCACGTGCGATGCGCGCCGTCAACGCGTAACACAGCGCCGCGAGCGAGCGCGACTCCCCGAGCTCCGGCTGCGCGTCGCAGATGCGGATCTCGACGGTCGGGAAAACGAGATGCGGCCGCACGCTCCACCACATCTGCGTGTGCTCGGTCACCGAGCCCGTCGCGTACAGGAACCGCACGTACGACTCCCAGTCGTCCCAGCCCGCGAGCCAGTCGGGGATGCCGCACCGCGGGAACATGCGCGTGAAGATCTGTGTGCGCGCCGAGTGCAGATGCGTGAAGACACCTTCGACGAACGGCGAGCTCGCCGACACCGCGAGCAGTTCGGGCAGATAGTTGCGGAGTGCGCTCGTCACCGCCACCGCGCGATCGGCGCCGTTGACGCCGACGTGCACGTGCAGCCCGAACGTGTTGTTGCGCCAGACGACATAGCGCAGCAGCTCGTCGTTGCGCCGGTAGTGCGGCGTGTCGATGATGCGCTGCTCCTGCCACGGACTCCACGGATGCGTGCCGATCGACGAGAGACCGACGCCGAGGCCGTCCGCCAGGCCGCGCAGCTGCACGCGCCGCTCGCCGATCTTCTCGACGAGCTCCGCGAACGTGTCGCACCTGCCGGTGCGCACCTCGACCTCGGAGGCGATGAGCTCGCCGACGAGGTGCGGCTCGAGGTCGGTTCCCTTCGCCGCCGCCTGCAGCTCCTCGAAGCGGTTGACGAGGCCGAGCGTGTCCGGGTCGAGCAGGGCGAATTCCTCCTCGACGGCGACCGTGAAGTCGGGGACGGCCTCGAAGGCGGCCCTCGACGCCGCGAGCAGCTCCTCGTACCCGACCTTCTGCTCGTCGCCCACTACAAAAAGGTTAGTGGAACGGTTCCAGGAGTCGCCCGGCGACGCGCTCCCAGCTCCATTTCCGCTCGACCGCGCGCCGGGCGGCGGCGCCGAGCGCGCGGCGCTCGTCCGGCGCGAGCGCGAAGAGCTCGCGCAGGCGCTCGCGGAGCGCGTCCGCGTCGCCGTTGGGGAACGCGGTGAGCCGCGCCAGCTCCGGCGGGTACTCGGCGGCGACGCCGACGGCGATCTCCGCGAGGCCGGAATGGTCCGCGACCACCGGCGGGAGGCCGGCGGCGGCCGCCTCGGCCGCGACCATGCCGAACGCCTCCGGGAAGATCGACGGGACGACGGCGACGTCGCACAGCGGGAGCAGGTGCACGAGGTGGCGGTGCTCGAGCGCACCGGTGAAGAGCGTGCCGGGGGGCGCGATCGACTCGAGCGCCGCGCGGTAGTCGCCGAAGCCGACGACGACCGCGCGCACGTCCAACCCCTGCAGCGCCTCGAACAGCACCTGGACGCCCTTGTTCTCGATGAGCTTGCCGACGTAGACGACGGTCGGGACGTCGCGCGCAAACTCCTCCTCGAAGCGCGCCGCGTTGCCGGGGTCGGGGTGGCGCTCGTCGCCGTCCTGCGGATCCTCCTCTGCAGCGATGAGGAGCCCGGCGAACGCACGCAGGCGGTCCTCGGGCACGAACTCGTCGACGTCGACGCCGGGCGGAACCTCGTGCACGCGGTCGACGTGACCGACGACGTCCTCCAGCACCGCGCGGATGTGCGCCGAGCCGACGAAGACCGCATCTGCACGGGCGAGCGACTCCGCTCCCCACCGTTCGAGCTCCGGCCGGCCGCGCATCGCGTACTCGAGCTCCGAACCGTGCGCCTTCACCGCGTAGCGTCCGCCGGCCGCCGCCGCTACCGCACCGCCCATGAGCACGTGGTTGGCGAAGACGAGATCGGCCGGGAGGAGCTCGTGCAGGACGGCCGCGTTCGCCTCGACGTAGCGATCGCGCTCGGCGGGTGTGAAGTCCTGCAGTAGCTTCGGCTCGAGCCCGTCGTACCGGTCGAGCACGAACACCGGCAGCAGGCGGTCCGGGAGCTCGGGCACGACGACCCGGGCGCCGCCGAGGTCGTAGCGCTCCGGGCGCGGCTCCTGGCAGACGACGGTGACGTCGTGGCCGGCGTTGCTCCACTCGCGGGCAAGTGCACGTGTGTACACGTTCGAGCCCGTACCTCCCAGGAGGTACCCGTGCCAGAGAAGAATCCTCAGGTCAGGTGGAAGTACAGCGCGTAGAGGAGCTCCACCGCCGGGTTGGACGTGTGCACCGTCACGTCCGCGGGTGTCTCGAGCAGCGCCTCCGAGTAGTTGAAGATGATCTTCACGCCGGAGCCGACGAGGTCGTCGGCGGCCTTCTGCGCCGCGGTCGCGGGGACGGCGAGCACGCCGACGATGATGTTCTTGTCGCGGACGAGCTCCTCGAGCCGGCCGTACTCGCTCACCGCCACGTGGCCGATCGGCCGGCCGACCTTCTGAGCGTCCGTGTCGAGGACGGCGGCGATGTTGATGCCGTGCTCGGCGAAGATCGCGGAGCTCGCGATCGCCTGACCCAGCCGGCCCGCGCCGATGAGCGCGATGTTGTGCTGCCCCTGCGTCCGGAGGATCTTGCGGATCTCGCCGAGGAGCGAGTCGATGTTGTAGCCGACGCCGCGCTTGCCGAACTTCCCGAACGCGGACAGGTCGCGACGGATCTGCGTCGCGTTGATGTTCGTGTACTCCGCGATCTCCTGCGAGGAGATCCGGACCTTTCCCATCTTCCGCGCCTGCGTCAGCACCTGGAGGTACCGCGACAGGCGAGCGGCGACGCCAACCGTCAGGCGATCCGCCACAGAGCCTCCTCGACCTAAGTTTGTAACAGCGGAATGTGTTGTAGCAGGCCGCACTACCCCGCCGCTTGTGCAACTGCCCGGCGGAAGGCCTCGGGCTGCACGTGGTACGTGAACCGGCGCCTGCCGTCGATCTCGACGACCGGCAGCCACTCCCGGTAGGCGGCCTCCAGAGCCGGATCGCCGGTGATGTCTACCTCCCGGAGCGAGAACCCCAGCTCGGCCTGTAGCGCCGAGACGACCTCCAGGGCCTTGGCGCAGAGGTGGCACCCGACGGCGTGATAGAGCACAACGTCGGTCACGCAGCCAACCCTATGCCCGCCGTCCCCACGAAGGCCGGAGCGTAAGCCGGAGGCTTACGCGGAGGCGGACAAAGCGACCGGGGATGGCGTCAGCCACCACCGGCCGCGCAGAACGACCGCCCGAACAACACGAAAAAGGAGGGCGCCGGCTTTGCCGGCGCCCGTTCACTTGTGCAACCTGCTGCGGTGGCGAGTCGAAGACTCGCCACCGATCCTCTACGGATAGATGCCTCTCGTGACCGTTGCCTCGGCGACGCGCTGCACGGCGAGGCCGTAGGAGGCGACCCGCATCGGCATGTTGCGCCGCTGCGCGGTCTCCCAGGTCTCCTCGAACGCGCGGCTGACGATGTCGTTCAGCTTCGCGTTCACCTCGACTTCCTTCCAGAAGTACTCCTGGAGGCCCTGCACCCACTCGAAGTACGAGACGACGACGCCGCCCGCGTTCGCGAGCACGTCCGGCAGGACGAGGACGCCCTTCTCCTCGAGGATTGCGTCGGCGGCCGGCGTGACCGGTCCGTTCGCGCCTTCGACGATGATCTTCGCCCTCACCTGGTCGGCGTTCTGCTCGGTGATGACCTGCTCGAGCGCGCACGGCGCGAGGATGTCGACGTCGAGGAGCAGCAGCTCCTCGTTCGTGATCTTCTCCGCGTCGCGGAGACCGGCGAGAGTGTGGTGCTCGCGCTTGTGCGCGAACGCAGCCGGGACGTCGATGCCCTTGGGGTTGTGCAGGGCGACGGTCGAGTCGGAGATGCCGACGACGATCGCTCCCTCCTCGTGGAGGAACTTCGCGAGGAAGCTGCCGACGTTCCCGAATCCCTGCACGGCGACCCTCTTGCCGGCGAGCGAGGTGTCCTGCTTCGCGACGGCGTCGCGGACGCAGTACAGCGCGCCGCGTGCGGTCGCTTCCTCGCGGCCGAGCGAGCCGCCGATCGTCAACGGCTTGCCGGTGACGACGCCGAGCACGGAGTGGCCCTTGTTCATGGAGTACGTGTCGAAGATCCACGCCATGACCGAGCCGTCGGTGCCTACGTCCGGCGCCGGGATGTCCTTCTCGGGGCCGATCTCGTTGATGATCTCGCTCGTGTAGCGGCGGGTCATCCGCTCGAGCTCGCCGCGCGACATCTTCTTCGGGTCGCAGACGATGCCGCCCTTTGCGCCGCCGAAGGGGATCCCCATCAGCGCGCACTTCCACGTCATCCACATCGCGAGCGCCTTGACCTCGTCGACGGTGACGTCCGGGTGATAGCGGATGCCGCCCTTCGACGGGCCGCGCGCGACGTTGTGCGTGACCCGGAAGCCCTTGAATGCCTGCGTCCGGCCGTCGTCCATCGAAACAGGGATGGAGACCTCGACCGCCTTCTTGCACTGCCCGAGAACGGTGACGAGGTTCGGGTCGATGCCGAACGCCGTCGCGACGCGTTGCAGCTGTTCGCGTGCGATCTCGAACGGGTTTTCGCGGAGATGCGATACCCCCGCTTCGACTGTTGTCACGATCTGCTCCTTTTCGGAATGAAGTGAGGAACAGCGGATTCCGTTTCCCGGGCGAGTATATGACCGGTCACCGGAGGGAGAATCCGAGCTTTCTACGGCTGGGAGACCCCCCGTCCACGGGAAACCCCGTGACGGTCACGACGTAGCGGCCCGGCGGCAGCGGCTCGCCGGACGGACCGCGCCCGGTCAGCCCGAACGTGTACCTGCCCGGGAGCACGTCGCGTAACCGTGCGAGCAGCCCGATCGGCGTTCCGTCGGCGCGCGCAAGACCGACGTCGAGCCGCGTGAGCGGCAGGAGCTCGAGGCTGCCGGCGTTCGTGCGAATGCCTCCGGCTTCGACGCTCAGCAGCGCCGGCTTCCGGTCGGACGCGCTGAAGGCAGGCGTCGAGAGCGACGCGGAGCGGACGAGCCCGCCCGGCGCTCCCTCGAACGTGATCGCCCAGGGCACACGGATCGCGCCGCCACCCTCGACGCTTCCGACGACTGCGCCGTCGGCGACGCCCGTTACGACCGCGTGCGACGCGGTCACCGCGTCGACGTGCACGAGCATGCTGCCGCCGCGCCCGAGCACGACGTGCGCCGGGCGGAGCGTGAACTCGACCGCGGCCGCGCCTTCTTGCTGCGTCCGTATCCCCAGCGTCACGCGTAGCTCGCGCGTCGAGAGATTCGTCAACGTGAACGACGCATGCATCCGCCGGCCGTGCGCAGCCGACCGTACGAGCGCGAGCGTCGGCGGCGACGCCGCGACCTCGCCGGCGACGGCGGCGCCCGCATCTGCGACACCCGCCCCCTGCGCGGTGACGGTGTCGCCGCCGACCGGACGTGCGGTTGCGACGAGCAGGCCGTCGAGCTCGTCGGCCGAGAGTGCGGGCCGCGCCTGCGCGAGGAGGGCGGCGACGCCGGCGACCGTCGCCGCCGCGCCACTCGTGCCGTTCACCGACATCGCGCCGCCGCCCACGCCGGCGGTGAGCAGCGCGACGCCGGGAGCGACGACGTCCGGCTTCACGCCGCCGTCGAACGCGAGGCCCGTCGACGAGAAGGCGGCGACGCGACCGTGGCCGCCGTCGGCGGCCTCGCGGGCAGGACCGAGCGTCACCGACACGCGGGCGCCCGCGGCGAGGCGTCTGAGGACGGCGTGCGCCGTTGCCGTCGAGAGCGAGACGATCGGGACCTGGGCGACGGCGTCGAGCCCGAGCCCGCCGGCCGGCAGCATCGTCCGCGTGCGGTACAGGAGCACCGCCGAGGCGCCCGCCTCGGCGGCGCGCTGCGCCGCCCGCCGCGGGGACGCGCCCGCCGGAACGAGTGCTGCACGCCCGGCGACGATGCTGCCGCCGTCCGGAGTGAAGAAGTGCGTGAGCGGCGGCACGCCGTCGTTCGTGTCGCGCGGAGCGACGACTTCCAGGTCGAGCGTATGGGAAGGCATCGTCGCGCCGGCGAGCGGCAGCGTCGCATCGACGATCGAGCCGAGCCCGGAACGCACGGCGACGCGGGCCTGTGCGATGCCGTCGCGCGCGTCGAGCGCACCGACGGTGAGCGCCGCCGGCGCGCCTCCGGGGCCGGAGATGTCGCCGTACGCGGCGCCTGCAGCGCCGTCGTTTCCGGCCGGCGCGACGACGAGCGTGCCGAGCGCGCGCGCGCCCGCAACGGCGAGCGCTTCCGGCCCGTCGGCGAAGCCGGCGAACGGCTCGGCGAGAGCGACGAGAGCGATCCGGACCGCATCGTGGGCGTCGCCGTCGGCGTTCGGATCGACGGCGCGGTCGAGGCCCGCGATGACCTGATCCGTGCGCGCGTAGACGGCCCACCCGCGGGCGGCGTCGACCTGCCAGCCGGCGACCCTGATCGGGAGGATCGCCGCAGCGGGCGCGACCCCCGTCGAGCCGGCGACGATCCCGGCCATCTCCGTCCCGTGCTCCTCGCGCTGGGAGGGGTCGATCGGGCTCGCCGCCGCGCGGGCGCCTCGATCCCCGCCGACGACGTCGATGCCGGGGAGCACGTGACCGCGGAGCGACGGGACCGACCGGTCGACGCCGGTGTCCAGCAGCGCGACCTCCACGCCGCGGCCGTCGATCCCCGCGCGGGCGAGCGCGGCGTCGACCTCCGACGCCGGCGACACCACGGCCGAAGAGGACGCCGAGACGGACGACGTCGCCGGATATGCGACGCGAACGGGGTAGACGCCGGCGACGTCCGGGTCGCGCTCGACGGCGGGAATGTCGCTCGCCGGCAGCTCGGCGGAGAAGCCGTCGAGCACACGCGCGAAGCTGTAGTCGGGGCGCACGACGACGCCGTGCAGCGCGAGGCGCGCGACGAGCAGCTTCTGCGCGGCGACGGCGCGCTTCGTCCACGCCTGCTCGCGCTCGACGTCGACCGTACCTCCGGCCCTCGCCACCCGCTCGGCGAGCGACGGCGTCTTCAGGACGACGATCACCCGGTCGCCGGTCGCCACCTGCGGCCGCGAGCCGACGAGGCCACGCCACGCGGACGCGGGTGCGGACGGAACCGCGGCATCTCGACTCGCAGCTCCCTTTCCGCCCGTCGTCACCAGCGCGGCGGCGGCTCCTGCCGCGACCACGAGGAGCGTCGCGACGACTCGCGGGTCAGCGCGAGGCGTACGCATCGATGCCGAGATAGCTCGGGTACGCGAGCGCCGGCGCGAAACGTCCGGCGGACGCGATCATCGCCGCGTTGTCGGTGCACAGCGGCAGCGGCGCGAGCGCGGCATCGGGCAGCGCGGCGCGCAACTCGGAGTTCGCGGCGACACCGCCGACGACGGCGACGCGCGATGCGTTCACCGCATCCGCCGCCTCCCCGACGCGGGCCACGAGCGCCCGGACGATCGCACGCTGGTACGACGCGGCGAGATCTGCGCGACGCGCGTCGAGCTCCCGCTCGCCGAGCTCTCGCGTCGCGTACAGCAGCGCCGTCTTCAGGCCGGAGAACGAGAAGTCGAGACCGGGGACACGCGCAACCGGGAAGTCGTACGCCTCAGGATCGCCCTGGGCCGCGAGGAGGTCGAGCTCGCGGCCGCCGGGATAGCCGAGGCCGAGCAGCCGGGCCCCCTTGTCGAAGGCTTCGCCGGCTGCGTCGTCGAGCGTCGTCCCGAGCACCTGCTCGTCGTCGTACCCGCGGACGTCGAGCAGCAACGTGTGTCCTCCGCTCGCGAGGAGACAGAGAAACGGCGGCTCGACGGGGTTCGGCTCGAGGTAGAGCGACGCGACATGGCCGCGCAGATGGTCGACGGGCGCGAGCGGAAGCCGGCGCGACCACGCGAGCGCCTTCGCCGCCGCCATCCCGACGAGCAGCGCGCCGATGAGCCCGGGGCCCTGCGTCACGGCGATGCGCTCGACGTCGTCGAGGGTCGCGCCCGCCTCTTCGAGTGCCTCGCGGACGACCGGCGCGACGAGCTCGAGGTGCCGGCGCGACGCGACCTCCGGCACGACGCCGCCGTAGCGCGCGTGCAGATGCGCCTGCGAGGAGACGACGTTCGAGCGGATCAGGCCGTCCCCGGTGACGAGTGCCGCGGCGGTCTCGTCGCAGCTCGTCTCGATCCCGAGGATCACGCGTTCTCGTGCGCGACGGAGTCCTTCCACATGATGAGCGCATCCTCGCGGTTGTCGGTGTAGTAGCCGCGACGGAGGCCGCGCGCCTCGAAGCCGAGGCGCTCGTACAGGCCGATCGCGGTCGCGTTCGACACGCGCACCTCGAGCGTGTAGCCGCGGCGGACGTCGTCCGCGGTGAGCGCGAACAAGCGCTCGAGGAGCAGCGAGGCGATGCCGTGCCCGCGATGCGCCGGGTCGACGGCGACATTCATCACATGCCACGCGTCGACGTAGCGAGAGACGATGAGGTAGCCGCGCAGCGTGGTCGTCTCCTCCCCGTCCGCGCCGAACGCCCCGAGGCAGATCGAGCTCGGCTTCGCAAGCTCGCCGGCGAACATCGAGCGGGACCACGGCGTGCGGTACGAGCGCCGCTCGATCTCCTCGATCGCGGCGAGGTCGGAGAGTCCGAGGCGGCGAAGCTCGAGCGTCGTCACCCGACGCTCCGCTCCGCGTCGGGCACGCGCAGGTAGAGCGGCTCGATCTCGTCGACCGGCCCTACGTCGCGTACGAGCGCCGCATGGAACCGTGCGCGCGGAAGGTGCCGCTCGTCGTCGTCGGGCGGCACGACCGCCCCGCTCGCCTCGAGCACGTCCCGGTAGCGGCGCGCGCCGCTGCCGACGCACACGGTCCCTGCCGCGACCTTCAGCGCCGCGGGCGCGAGGACCACAGGCCCACCGTCGACCAGCGCGAAGATCTCGTGCCGGCGCGCGTCGACGACCGGCACCGCCCCCGGTGCGCCCGCCGCGAGCGCGTCGAGCGTCGAGACGCCCGCCCCCTCGACGTCGAGCGCGAGCGCGAGGCCGCGCGCGACTGCCAGGCCGATACGGATGCCGGTGAAGCTCCCCGGGCCGGTCCCGACCGCGAGCACGCGGACGTCGCGCGGATGCGCGCCGGCCTGGCGCAGGAGCGCGTCGACGTCCTCGAGCAGCGTCTGCGCGCGCGACGCGCGCTCGCCGAGGACCTCGTCGCCGTCGACGAGCGCGCTCGTCGCCACCTCCGTCGCCGTGTCGAAAGCCAGCGTCAGCACTCGTCGATCGAAACCACCCTACGCGCGTCCCCAGCATGCCGTATCTGCACCCGGTAGCGCGGCGCGGGCAGGACGCCCTCGCCGGCCTCGGGCCATTCGACGAACGCGATCCCGTCCTCGAAGTACGGCTCGAGATCGCCCCACTCCGCGGCCGACATCCCGGCGAACCGGTACAGGTCGAGATGTGAGACCTCCCCCGCGGCGCCGTGATAGCGATGGCCGATCGTGTACGTCGGGCTCGTCACCTGCTCCCGCACGCCGAGCGCCGAGCAGGCCCCGCGGACGAACGTCGTCTTCCCGGTGCCGAGCTCGCCCGACACGGTGACGACGTCGCCCGGCGCGAGCAGGCGCGCGAGGCCGGCGGCCAGCGCCTCGGTCTCCTCCGGGGATGTCGTCTCGACCTCGGCCACGGGCGGAAGCGTAAAGTCACGGCGATGCCCGCGTACGTCATCGTCGAGACGGACATCCACGACCCGGAGCAGTACGACCGCTACCGGGCAGCGTCCCCCGCGGCGGTCGCCGCCGGCGGCGGCCGCTTCGTCGCCCGCGGCGGAGAGCTCGCCGTCCTCGAGGGCGACTGGCACCCGAGCCGGCTCGTGATCCTCGAGTTCCCCGACCTCGAGACGGCGAAGCAGTGGTACGAGTCCGAGCAGTACCAGGAGGCCAAGACGCTCCGCGACGGCGCCGCGAACCTCCGAATGGTCGCCGTCCAGGGGTTGGAAGTGCTGCGCACTTCCAACCCGTAGAGGTTCCCGCTTCGCGGGAGCGCTCGCGGGCGAAGCCCGCGAGCTCTTAGGAATGTCGGCGGAGGGCGTGCCGCGCGCGCGGTGGCGGGCTGCGCCCGTCCCCACGCGCTGGTGCGGCCTCCGCTAACGCTGCGCGTTAGCTGCGGCCCTTGGCGAGCTCTCCCGGCGCAGGTCTAAAACAGGCCCAGCTGCTCGGCCGGCGGGGACTGCGGCTCGGGGACGAGGGCGAGCTCGGGCTCCGGTGGGGTGAGGGCTCGGCCGAGGAGCTCGGGGATGCGTGCGAAGTCGGACTCGAGCACCTTGAGCATCGCCGGCGTGTACAGCGCCGCCGCCGGGTGGTAGAGGGGGTACAGCGTCACCGAGCGGCTGCCGAGGGTCGTCTGCTGTTCCTGCCCGTGGACGCGGGTGATGCCGAGCGGCCGGCCCGACAGGAGCTTCGTCGCGAAGTTGCCGAGCGTCGCGACGATCGTCGGCTCGATCAGCTCGATCTGACGGAACAGGTGGCTTTCGCATGCCTCGATCTCGTCCGGCTGCGGGTCGCGGTTGCCGGGCGGGCGGCATTTGAGGACATTCGCGATGTACACGTCGCCGCGCGCGAGGCCGATGCCGGCGAGGAGCTTCTCGAGGAGCTTCCCCGCCTGGCCGACGAACGGAAGGCCCTGCTTGTCCTCGTGGAAGCCCGGCGCCTCGCCGACGAACATCAGCTCGGCGTGCGGATTGCCGGCGCCGAAGACGACCTGCGTCCGGCCCTGGGCGAGGCGGCAGCGCGTACAGGAGGCGACCGCCGCGGCGTATGCCTCGAGATCGTCGACGCGCTCGACCGGGACCGCGCTCACGGCCGGTGAGTCTAGGCCTGGGGCCGGACGGGTCAGTGACCGCAGCCGCAGGAGCCGCCGCAGCAGCCGCCCCCGCCGCCGCCGCTGAAGCTCGGCTGCTTCGCGGCGCCGTGGACGGCGAAGCTCGAGAACTGCTTCGCGACGTTCGTCGCCGAGCAATCGGGGCACGCGACCTTCTGGTCGCCGCGGACGAGCTCCTCGAAGTGCGACTCGCACTCCATGCAGACGTATTCGTAGATCGGCACGAGCCGAGTGTACTGGAGGACACCCGTCCGGGTACACTCGTAGCTGCCCGGCATCCACTACGGAGCTGGAGCTGCACCGTGTTCACACGTATCGAGGTCATCGGCTCGGGACGCGCCGGCGGAGCGGTCGCCGGACGCCTGCGCGAGCGCGGACTCGACGTCGGCGCGGGCGATCCCGAGCTCGTCGTGCTCTGCGTGCCGGATGCCGCGATCGCCGGCGTCGCGGCGACGATCGAGCCGGGCCCGTGGATCGCGCACGTCAGCGGGGCGACGCCGCTCGCCGCCCTCACCCCGCACGCCCGCCGCTTCGGCGTCCACCCGCTCCAGACGCTCACGACGCGGCGCGGACCGGAGCAGCTCGACGGCGCGTGGGCAGCCGTGACGGCGGAGACGGACGACGCTCACGCGGCCGGCACGTGGCTCGCGGAGACGCTCGGCCTGCACCCGTTCCCGCTCGACGACGGCGCGCGCACGCTCTATCACGCCGGTGCGGTCTTCGCGTCGAACTACATCGTCACGCTCCAGCGGGCCGCGGCGATCCTGTTCGAGGCCGCCGGCGCCCCGCCGGAGGCGCTCGAGCCGCTCATGGTGCGGACGATCGAGAACGGCTTCGAGCTCACCGGGCCGATCTCCCGCGGCGACTGGACGACGGTCGAGGCGCATCGCACCGCGATCCGCGCCGAGCATCCCGAGCTCGAAGACCTGTACGAGACGCTCGCCGGTGCGACCCACGCGCTCGCGACATGAGGATCGTCCGGCACATCTCCGACCTTCGACTCGACGGCGAGGTCGGGCTCGTCCCGACGATGGGCGCGCTGCATGCCGGGCACGTGGCGCTCTTCCGCGCCGCTCGCGCCGAGAGCGACACCGTCGTCGCGTCCCTCTTCGTCAACCCGGCGCAGTTCGACGAGGGATCGGACCTCGCCGCGTACCCGCGCGACGAGGCTCGCGACGCGGAGATCGCCGAGCGGGAGGGCGTCGACGTTCTCTTCGCACCGCCGCCGGAGGAGATCTACCCGGCCGGGTTCGGGACGTGGGTGGACGTCGACGAAACCGGCTCCGAAGGCGCCACGCGTCCCGGGCACTTCCGCGGCGTCGCGACCGTGTGCCTCAAGCTGTTCAACATCGTCCGGCCGCGACGCGCGTACTTCGGGCAGAAGGACGCGCAGCAGGCGATCGTCGTGCGCCGGCTCGTACGCGACCTGGACCTGGACATCCTGATCCGCGTCATTCCCACCGTTCGTGACCCGGACGGCCTCGCGCTCTCGTCGCGCAACGTGCGCCTCTCCCCCGCCGAGCGCGAGCGAGCGCTCGGCCTGCCGCGCGCGCTCGCGAAGGCGGTGGCCAGCGCCGACCCGGTCGGCGCCGCACGCGCCGAGCTGAACGGTCTGACGCCCGACTACATCGAGCTGCTCGACCTCGACGGGGCGCGAATCCTCGCCGTCGCGGTCCGGGTCGGCTCGACCCGACTCATCGACAACGTCCTCCTGGAAGGAGAGCTCTCGTGAGCGACAACCCGAAGCCCCAGCGGTATGCGTCGTGGACGGCGGGCAAGCTGCCGCTGCCGGAGCTGCGCGAGATGAAGCGGCGCGGCGAGAAGATCGTCATGGTCACCGCCTACGACGCTCCGAGCGGCCGCCTCGCCGACGCCGCGGGCGTGGATCTCATCCTCGTCGGCGACTCCTCGGGGATGGTCGTGCACGGGCGCGAGTCGACGGTCGGCGTCTCGCTCGACGAGATCCTGTTCATGACGCAGTGGGTCGCACGCGGCGCGAAGCGGCCGCTCGTCGTCGCCGACATGCCGTTCGGCTCGTACGAGGTCTCGAACGAGCAGGCGGTGACGAACGCCGTCCACCTCGTGAAGGACGGCGGCGCAGACGCGGTGAAGCTCGAGCGCGGCGGTACGACTGTCGAGCGGGCGCGCGCGATCGTCGATGCCGGCGTCCCGGTGATGGGCCATATCGGGCTGACGCCCCAGACGGCGACCGTGCTCGGCGGGTTCAAGGCGCAGGGACGCACGGCCGACCGGGCGACGCTCCTGCTCGAGGAGGCAGCTGCCCTCGAGGCTGCCGGCTGCTTCGCCGTCGTCCTCGAGGCGGTTCCCGCCCCGGTTGCGCGAACGGTCACGCGGGCGCTGACCGTGCCGACGATCGGCATCGGCGCAGGTGGCGACTGCGACGGCCAGGTTCTCGTCTGGCACGACATGCTCGGCTACTACGACGGACACGCGCCGCGCTTCGTGAAGCGCTACGCAGATCTCCACGAGGTGATCACCGAGGCGCTCGGCCGGTTCGCCGACGACGTCCGCAGCGGCGCGTTCCCGGAGGAGCAGCACACGTATGCGATGCCGGCGGAGGAGCTCGCCTCCTTCGAGGCGGCGAAGAAGGGCTAGAAGCTAGACGAGCCCGGCCTCGCGGCCGACCTCGACGAACGCTCCGAGCGCCCGCTCGAGGTGCATCGGCTCGAGTGCGGCCGACATCTGCACGCGGATGCGTGCGGTTCCTTCCGGAACGACCGGATAGCCGAAGCCGGTCACGAACACGCCGCGCGCGAGCAGCTGCTCCGAGAGCTCGATCGCCCGTGCCGTCTCCCCGACGATGATCGGGATGATGGCCGCCTCGCCGTCGAGCGGATGGAAGCCGGCCTCCCGCAGCGCGCCGCGGAACCATCGCGTGTTCTCGCGCAGCTTGACGACGAGATCGGGACGCGAGCGCAGGACGTGGACGGCGGCACGCGCGCTGCACGCGACCGTCGGCGGGAGCGCGTTCGAGAAGAGCTGCGGCCGCGAGCGCTGCGCGAGCAGATCGCAGACCTCCGCGGACGAGGCGACGTAGCCGCCCGCGGCGCCGCCGAGCGCCTTTCCGAGCGTTCCGGTCAGCACGTCTACCTGGCCGAGGACACCGAAGTGCTCGGCGACGCCACGGCCCGTCTTGCCCACCGCGCCGACGCCGTGCGAGTCGTCGACGACGACGACCGCGTCGTATGCGCGCGCCAGCTCGAGGATGTCCGGCAGCTTCGCGAGATCGCCCTCCATCGAGAAGACGCCGTCCGTGATGACGAGCTTCCGCTGGCTCTTCTCGCACGAGCGAAGCGCGTCGCGCAGCTCCCCCATGTCCGAATGCGCGTAGCGAACCTTGCGCTCCGGCTTCGAGAGCCGGACGGCATCGATGATCGACGCGTGGTTCAGCTCGTCGCTGATGATCACCGTGTGCTCGTCGGCGAGCATCGGGATCGCCGCCTCATTCGCGTTCCAGCACGAGACGTACGTGAGCGCCGCATCCGTCGCCGAGAGCTCCGCGAGATCGCGCTCGAGCTCGAGATGCGGCTCGAACGTCCCGCAGATGAAGCGCACCGACGCGGTGCCCGCACCGTAGCGCTCGAGACCCTCGACACCCGCGCGTACGACGTCCGGATGGTCTGCGAGGCCGAGGTAGTTGTTCGACGACAGGACGATGACCTCGCCGCGGCCGCGCATGTGCACGACCGGGCCCTGCGGCGACTCGAGGATGTTGAAGCGTTTGTACGTCCCCGACTCGCGCAGCGAGGCGAGCTCCGTGCCGATCTCCTCCTGCAAGTGCGTCATGCCGCCACCTCCGCGACCGCGCGTTCAGGGTGAAGGACGATCTTGCATGCCTCGCCGCTGTCGAGCAGGTCGAACGCGCGCTGGAAGCTCTGCAGGCCGAGCTCGGCGGTGATCAGCGGATGCAGGTCGACGACGCCGTGCTCGAGCAGCCATCGCGTGCGATACCACGTGTCCCACACGCGGCGGCCGCTGACGGCGGAGACTTCGAGATTCTTGAAGATGAGCGCCTCGGCGATGTCGAGCTTCACCGGCTCTGCCGGAATGCCGAAGAGGATCACACGACCGCCGTTGCGGGCGATCTTGAACGCGTCGGCGATCGCCTGCGGTGCGCCGGACATCTCGAACACGACGTCGACGTGCTCGCCCTCGTTCTGTTCCACGAACCAGGAGGGGGCATCGTCGACGGTACGTGTGTCCAACGCCGCGGTCACCCCCATTCGCGTGGCGAGGTCGAGCCGGAACGGCTTGCGGTCGGACGCGAGGACACGCACTGCGCCGGACGCGCGCGCGATGCCGATGCTGAAGAGACCGACGGGGCCGCACCCGAGGATCGCGACCGACTTGGCCGACACATCGACGTGGCTGAGCGCGAACACTGCGTTCCCGAACGGCTCCTGCAGCGTCGCAATCTCCGGCGGAAGCTTTGCGCGGTCGTTCTGCCAGACCACCGACTCGGGAACGACGACGTACTGCGCGAATGCGCCGTCGCGGTCGACGCCGAGGATCTTCGTCTGCTCACACATGTGCGCGCGCCCGGTCCGGCAGTGCATGCATGCGCCGCACGTCACGTGACTCTCGGCCGAGATGTAGTCGCCGACGGCGACGTGGCGGACGTTCCGGCCGGTCTCGACGACGGTGCCGGCAAACTCGTGGCCGAGCGTCAGCGGCGGGGCGACCCGCTGCTGCGCCCATGCATCCCATCTGAGGATGTGCAGATCGGTGCCGCAAACGCTCGCAGCTTCGACGAGAACGAGGACTTCGTCGTCGCCCGGCACGGGCACGGGCACTTCGTCGAGGACGAGCCCCGGTTCGGCGGCACGCTTGCGGACGGCCCACATGGTGTCCATGGGAACACGATCGATGCGGACGCAGCCGCCTTCATCCGCGGCCGAACGGAACTCTGCTGCGGCTTTTCCTCAGACCGTGGTGGCGGCGACCAGGAGCGCCGGCACCACGGCCGCGAGCGCAACCGCGCCGAGCGCGCGCCCGTACGTCCAGCCGTGCACGGCGCGGACTCCGACGACGACGAGCCAGAGGCACCAGGCGAGCGCGGCGTAGTTCAGGGCGCCGAAGATCGAGTCCCCCAGCCCGTAGTCGTTCCCGCCGGTGCGGAAGAGGTCGACCCCGTAGACGGCGATTCGTGCGGGCCACAGCGTCAGCAGCGTGAGAGCGAGCGGAGCCGATGCGAGCCCGAGCACCTGCCGCGAGCGGCGCCAGTCGCCGAGGCTGCCGAGCCGCCGCGACGAGCCGAAGAGGAGTGCACCGCCGAGCCAGTAGAACGCGAGCGCGTAGACGACGCCGCCGAAGAACGCCCAGACGGGAATGAGCGACGTCGACATCGACGCGTCGTTGAGGAGCTGCCGCGCGACCGGCGTTCCGAGGACGCCTGCGATGCCGGCGAGGCCGGCGACGGCGGTGATCGGCTCCTGGCGTCCTTCGGCGTCCTCCCGCGAGTCTTCGCGGAGCCCGACGAACACCGCGTGCGGCGCGACGAGGACTGCAGGCGCGCGCAGCCACCAGCTGCGCTCGACCGCGGAGGGAGCCTCGGCGGCTTCGCTGCTCACGCCGCGCAGGGTAGCCCGCGGAGCGCGTGAAAGTGCTGCGCACTTTCAAGCGGGAGAGGTTCCCGCTTCGCGGGGAGAGTTCGCGGGCTTAGCCCGCGAGCTCTCATGAGCGTCGGCGACGGTCTGGTTCTGCGCGCGCGGTCGTCAGGCGGCTACGGCGGCGGCGGGCAGTACGTGCTGGAGGAAGTCGCCGGTGAAGCTCCCCTCCACCTGGGCGACGTCCTCGGGCGTGCCGACAGCGACGATCTCGCCGCCTGCCTCGCCGCCTTCCGGGCCGAGGTCGACGATCCAGTCGGCCTGCTTGATGACGTCGAGGTTGTGCTCGATGACGATCATCGTGTTGCCGTTCTCGACGAGGCGCTGCAATGTCTCGAGGAGCTTCTCGATGTCGGCGAAGTGGAGGCCGGTGGTCGGCTCGTCGAGGATGTAGAGCGTCTTGCCCGTCGCGACCTTCGACAGCTCGGAGGCGAGCTTCACACGCTGGGCCTCGCCGCCCGAGAGCGTCGTCGCCGGCTGGCCGAGCTTGATGTAGTCGAGCCCGACGTCGTGCAGCGTCTGCAGGCGGCGCCTGATCTTCGGGATCTTCGCGAAGAACTCGAGCGCCTCCTCCACCGACATCTCGAGGACGTCGGCGATGGACTTGCCCTTGAAGCGCACCTCGAGGGTCTCCCGGTTGTACCGCGCGCCCTTGCACGTCTCGCATGGCACGTAGACGTCGGGCAGGAAGTGCATCTCGATCTTTATCTGCCCGTCGCCCTTGCACGTCTCGCAACGGCCCCCGCGTACGTTGAAGGAGAAGCGCCCCGGCTTGTAGCCGCGCACCTTCGCCTCGGGGGCGAGCGAGTACAGCTCGCGGATGTGCGTGAAGAGGTCGGTGTACGTGGCGGGGTTCGAGCGCGGCGTCCGCCCGATCGGCTTCTGGTCGATCTCGATCACCTTGTCGAACGCGTCGATCCCCTCGACGCCGGAGTGCGCGCCCGGCTTGACGCGCGCCCTGTTCAGGCGGTTCGCGAGCGCCTTGTAGACGATGTCGTTCACGAGCGTCGACTTGCCGGAACCGGACACGCCCGTGACGCAGACGAACTTCCCGATCGGGAACTCGACGTCGATCTTCTTCAGGTTGTGCTGCGCCGCCCCGCGAATGACGAACGTGCCGCGATCCTCGCGCCGCCGCTCGGGGATCGGGATCGCGCGCGTGTGCGACAGGAACTGACCCGTGACCGACCGCCGGTTGCGGGCCACCTTGGCGGACGGCCCCTCTGCGACCACTTCGCCTCCGTGCAGGCCGGCGCCGGGCCCCATGTCGACGAGCCAGTCGGCCCGCCGCATCATCTCCTCGTCGTGCTCGACGACGACGACGGTGTTGCCGATGTCGCGCAACCGCTCGAGGGTCGCGATGAGGCGCGCATTGTCGCGCTGGTGGAGGCCGATGGACGGCTCGTCGAGGATGTACAGCACGCCGACGAGCTGCGAGCCGATCTGCGTGGCCAACCGCAGGCGCTGCGCTTCGCCGCCGGAGAGCGTCGCTGCCGCACGGTCGAGCGTCAGATAGCCGACGCCGACGTCGTCGAGGAACGTGAGGCGCTCGCGGATCTCCTTGACGATCCGGTGCCCGATGAGCTGCTCGGTCTCGGTCAGGCCGAGCTCCCCGAGGAAGCGGAGCGCCGCCGCGACGGACATCTGCGTGAACGCGTGGATCGACCTACCGCCGACGGTGACCGCGAGCACCTCGGGCTTGAGGCGGGCGCCCTTGCAGACGGGGCAGGGACGGAGCGACATGTATTCCTCGATCCGGTCCCGCTGCTGCGACGAGTCCGTCTCCTTGTAGCGACGCTGGAGGCTCGCGACGATCCCGTCGAACGCGAGCATGTACTGGCGCTTGCGCCCCATCCGGTTGCGGTACTGGACGTAGATGCGCTCGCCCTCGGTGCCGTAGAGGAAGCGATTCTGCTGCTCCTCCGTGAGCTCCGACCACGGCTCTGTCGTGTCGATCTCGTACCGGTCGGCGATCGCCTGGATGACCGCCTGGTAGAAGCCGGACGATCCGCCCACCGACCACGGCACGAGCGCACCGTCGGCGATGGGCAGCGACGGGTCGGGCACGAGGAGGTCGGGGTCGATCTCCTGCTGGGAGCCGAGGCCCGTGCAGCGCGGGCATGCGCCGTGCGGGGCGTTGAACGAGAAGATCCGCGGCTGCAGCTCGGGGAGCGAGACGCCGTGGTCGGGACAGGCGAAGTTCTGCGAGAACAGCATGTCCTCTCCGTCTACGACGGAGACGATGACGAGCCCCTCTCCGAGCCCCGCTGCCGTCTCGATGGACTGCGTCAGACGCAGGCGGAGGTCCGCGCGCATGACGAGCCGGTCGACGACGACGTCGATCGTGTGCTTGAACTTCTTGTCGAGCGGAGGCAGCACCTCCTCGAGGAGGTGCTGCTCGCCGTCGACCTTGACGCGGGTGAACCCTTCGCGCAGCAGCTCCTCGAAGACGTCCTTGAACTCGCCCTTGCGGTCGCGAACGACGGGCGCGTTGATCGTGAACTTCGTGCCCTCGTCGAGCTTCAGGACCTGCTCGACGATCGCGTCGATGGACTGGCCCGCGATCGGCTTGCCGCAGACGGGGCAGTGCGGCCGTCCGACGCGTGCGTAGAGCAGGCGCAGGTAGTCGTAGATCTCGGTCACGGTCCCGACCGTCGACCGCGGGTTGCGCGACGTCGTCTTCTGGTCGATCGAGATCGCCGGGCTGAGGCCGTCGATGTGATCGACGTCCGGCTTCTCCATCATCTGCAGGAACTGGCGCGCATACGCGGAGAGCGACTCCACGTAGCGGCGCTGGCCCTCGGCGTAGATCGTGTCGAAGGCAAGGCTCGACTTCCCGGAGCCGGAGAGCCCCGTGATGCAGATGAGGCGGTTCCGCGGCAGCCGGACGGTGATGTCCTTGAGGTTGTGCTCGCGGGCGCCGTGAACGACCAACTCGTCGGCAGCCATCGAGGGGCCATTGTACTTCACCGAACGTACGTTCGGAAGGGGGTCCTAGTCGGTCGGGACGCGGTGCGGCAGAAGGCTCCAGGCGGCGGTGTTGCGCTTGGACGGGAAGAGGTCGCGCCAATCCTTCGCGACGAGCCACGAGCCGGCGGCGGTCGCGGCGACCGTCGCGCGCGTGAGCTCCCAGGCTTCCGTCAGACCGCCGGCCAGAAGGGCGGCGAGGACGGCGAAGCCGAGCGCGAACTCATGGATCCGCAGTCCGAAGAGGTAGACCCGGGGACCGAGCCGGTGGCGCTCCAACCGCAGCACGAGCGGCAGGGTAGCGTCGAAACGGTCAGCTTCCCGTTAAGGCTCGGTTCAGAAGCCCGTGCACGCGCGACGGGCTCGCGACGCAGCTGATCTCGAGGTCTCCGGCGACGAGCGTGCCGTATCCGAGGAGCCGGCCGAGCATGGACTGCTCCAGCTCGACCGTCTGCACCTTCTCGAGGCGCACCGCCGCCGCCTTCCGGTGGAGCGTGCCGTGGACGACAAAGAGCTTGTCCCCGGTGAGGACGACCCGGGTGTGGTCCCAGCGCCAGACGGCCGCCGTCGCGCCCACTGCGGCGATGACGAGGAACGCCGCCCCCGCGACCGAGACGGGCCAGCCCCCGAGGAAGGCGACCGCACCGAGGAGCGCGAGGACGAAGGCGCGGCCGAGAGGGCGCACGAGGACGACGCCGTGGCGCCGGGCGTCTACGTAGACCTGCTCGTCGGGCTCCTCGGTCATGGGTTTGCACCCTTCGCCGCCCGGCGAGAAACCCCTCGCCATGGACAGCACCGCACGACGTGCGGCAACGGCGACGGTGGTCGCGCTCTCGATCGTCGTTGCCGCCCTGGCGCTTTGGAAGATCAAGGCGGTCATCGCCCTGATCTTTCTCGGCTTCACCATCTCGGCCGCGATGCGCCCGGGGGTGGAGTGGCTGTACCGGCGGGCGCGCGTTCCACGCGGCTTGGGCGTGCTCATCCACTACGGCGCGCTGATCGGGTTCGTCGCCCTCGCACTCTGGCTGTTCGTCCCACGCGCCGTGAGCCAGGTGGATCAGGCGATCGGAAGCGTGCCGACGTCGTCGACGCAGCTCCGCCACCAGGCGGCGAGATCGAGCGGGATCAGGCGCCAGATCCTCCTCGGCCTCCAGAAGCGGTTGAACAAGCTTCCATCCGCGGGCAGCATCGTCCACCGCGCTGTGTCGGTGACGCGAACGGCGTTCGAGGTGCTGATCGGCATCTTCTTCATGTTCGCCGTCGGTGCGTACTGGATCTTCGAGCGCGACCGCGGGATCGCGCTCGTACAGTCACTCGTTCCGCGACGCCATCGCCGTGTGACGCGAGACACATGGCTCCTGATCGACGAGAAGCTCGGCGCGTTCGTCCGCGGCGAGCTCATCCTCATCGTCTTCGTCGCAGCCATGCTGTCGCTGGCGTTCTGGCTCGACGGGCTGCGGTATTGGCTCCTGATCGGTGTCGCCGCGGGGATCCTCGAGATCGTTCCCGTCATCGGACCGCTCGTCGCCGGCATCCTCGCCGTCGGCGTCGGCTTCACCGTCGACTGGCAGACCGCGCTCGGCGCGGGCATCGCGGTGCTGACGCTCCGGCAGATGGAGGACCTCTTCGTGGCGCCACGCGTCCTCGGCCGCGCGGTCGGTCTCTCCCCGCTCGTCGTGCTCGTGTCGGTCACGGCGATCGGGATCCTGTTCGGCGGCTTCTACGTTCTGCTCGCGATCCCGATCGCGGCGGTGCTCGGGACCCTCGTCGACGTCGTCCTCCGCGGGGCCGATCCGGCGGAGGAGGAAGTTCCGGCGTTGCTCTTCGCCGCCAAGGACGCCGAAGGCCGTTGACGTTCGCGGCCGTGACTCAACCGGCACGAAGCTGGCGGCGTCTCGTCACCATGCGCGGGCGGCGCGCACGTAGGCTCGGGCCATCGGGGCGGGAGGTGGGTTCTCCCGAGTGATGACGCGTGTACCCCTTAATCGCCGCCGTCGGCGCGGCCCTGCGCTACACCTTGCGCCAGCGGCCGAAGACGAGGCCGCCGAGGGTGAAGCCGAGCCCGAAGGTGCCGATCGCGAAGGCGCCGATCGCGAACGCCTTGCGCCAGTTCGAGAGTCGCTGCCAGCGGCCGAGCACCTCCTGCTCCTCGGTCGTCAGCGGCTCGCCGCGCCGCTGCTTGCGCATGGCGCCGCCGGCCCTCAGGCCGAGGTAGAGGTCGTCGAAGACTTCTGTGGTCTCGTCGCCCATACCTGAATCTATAGCCTCATTCGCTCGTGGCCGCACGCATCCTGCATGTTTCCGATCTCCACACCGGTACACGCGAAGAGCCGCGGGTCGAGGAAGCGCTCGGGCGCCTCGCGGCGCAGGTGCAGCCCGATCTCGTCATCGCCTCGGGCGACCTGACCAACCGCGGCCGGCGCAGCGAGCACGAGCGAGCCCGCGCGCACCTCGTCTCGCTCGGCGCTCCCGTCGTCGCCGTCCCGGGAAACCACGACCTGCCGTACACCGTCCCGGCGAGATTCACGGCGCCATGGCGCGAGTTCGAGCGGGCATGGGGAACGACGGAGCCCACGTACACGTCGCCGTCGCTCCATGTCGTCGGCCTGAACTCGGCGCGACCGTACCGCCACCAGAGCGGCGGCCTGCGCGAGGCTCAGCTCCACGCCGCGGCCGAGCGGCTCGCCGGCGCCGCCGAAGGCGCGTACCGCGTGGTCGTCCTCCACCACCACATGATCGGAGCGCCGTGGCGGGCGGCGCGCAAGCGCCCGGTCGCTCACCGCGATCGCGTCCTCGACGCGCTCGTCGAAGCGGGTGCCGACCTCATCCTCGCCGGGCACATCCACCAGGCGGCTGTCAGCGAGCGGCACGAGTTCGAGGTCGTCGCGAACGGCGCGCGGCCGGTCGTCGTCTCGATCGCGCCCGGTCTCGGGCAACCGCGTCCGAAGCGGCTCGGCGAGGCGCGCGGCCTGCACGTCTATGAGATCGACCGCGGCTCGCTCACGGTTGTGACGTACGTGTGGCAGGGCGACGACTGGTCGCTCACCGCCCGGCGTGCGTTCGGCAATTAGCGGGGCGGCAGCTGCCGTGCGCCCGGCCCGGTCAGGGGCCGGTGCTGGACGAAGCGGCGGTACAGGTAGAGGAGGAGGATCGAGCCGACGAGCGAGAACACGAAGCCGGCCGAGCGAGCCCAGAGCAGGCCGGCGAGCAGGCCGCCGACGAAGGAGCCGGCGAGGCCGAGGCCGATCGTCGCGAAGATGCCCATCGGGTCGGGGCCGGGGAGCGCGAGCCGCGCGAGCGCGCCCACGATCAGCCCCCACACGGCGAGGAAGATGATGAGCGCGAGCACGCGGGAAGCCTAGCCCCGCAGCCGCTCGAGCAGGCGGACGCGGGCGGCGTTGTACTCGTCGTCGTCGAGCACGCCGGCATCGTGGAGCTCTTCGAGCAGCCCGAGGAAGTGCGCCGGGTTCTCGGTCGGCTCCTCCCGGCTGCCGGACGGCGCTGCCGGCGCGGCGAACGGCGGCGCCGGCGACGCGAACGGCACCGCCCCGGTGCCGATCTTGTCCGGGTCGATCCCGGCACGGTGCAGCCTTGCGCGGTACCCCTCCACCCCGAGGCCCCGCTTCGGGAAGCGGTACGCCTCGCGCCCGATGATCGCCCGGCGCTGCACGAACCGCCGGTAGGCGACGACGAGGAGGATGGCGATGACGAAGCCGGCCGTGCTGATCACGTACGCGTCGCGGTACCCGACGGCATACGCGACGGCCGCGCCGCCGAGGGAGCCGGTGAGGCCGATGAGGATCGTGAGCCAGATCGGCATCGGGTCCGGGCCCGGCACCGCGAACCGCGCGAGGCCCCCGGTGACGAACGCGGAGACGAGGACGCCGATGACCGTCCCCGCGCCGACGCTGCCGAGAACGAGCGCGACCGTCATGCCGTCGCTTCGACCGCCTGCAGCTCGCGGCGAAGCTCCTTGATCTCGTCTCGCAGCTTCGCGGCGTATTCGAAGCGCAGCTCCTCGGCAGCCGCGAACATCTCCTCCTCGAGCGTGACCACGAGCTTCTCGAGCTCGCCGCGGTCCATCCCCTCCACCTTCTTCGCGCCCCGCCGCCTCCGCGCGGGGACGTGCGGCGCCTCGAGGGAGAGGAACTCCGCGATGTCCGAGACACCCTTCGAGATCGACGCGGGCGTGATCCCGTGCTCCTCGTTGTAGGCCAGCTGGATCGTGCGCCGCCGGTTCGTCTCGTCGAGCGCTTCCTTGATCGCCTCGGTCTGCTTGTCGGCGTACATGAGCACCTTGCCGTTGATGTTGCGAGCGGCGCGGCCGATCGTCTGGATGAGCGAAGTCCGCCCGCGGAGGAAGCCCTCCTTGTCGGCGTCGAGGATGGCGATGAGCGACACCTCCGGCAGGTCGAGCCCCTCGCGGAGGAGGTTGACGCCGACGAGCACGTCGTACTCGCCGAGCCGGAGCTCGCGCACGATCTGGATGCGCTCGAGCGTGTCGATCTCGGAGTGGAGGTAGCGCGCCTTCACGCCGGACTCGAGGAGGTAGTCGGTCAGGTCCTCCGCCATCTTCTTCGTCAGCGTCGTGACGAGCGTACGCTCGCTCACCGCCTCGCGCCGGCGGATCTCGCCGAGCAGGTCGTCGATCTGGTTGCGCGTCGGGCGGAGCTCGACGTCGGGGTCGACGATGCCGGTCGGGCGGATGAGCTGTTCGGCGACGCGCGTCGACTGACGCTGCTCGTACGGGCCCGGCGTGGCGGACACGAACACGATCTGCGGCACCTTCGCCAGGAACTCGTCGAACCGCAGCGGGCGGTTGTCGAGCGCGGAGGGAAGACGGAACCCGAAGTCGACGAGCGTCTGCTTCCGCGAGCGGTCGCCTTCGTACATCCCACCGATCTGCGGGATCGTCTGGTGCGACTCGTCCGCGAACACGACGAAGTCGGACGGGAAGTAGTCGAGCAGCGTATGCGGCGCCGATCCGGGCGGCCGGCCGTCGAGGATGCGGGAGTAGTTCTCGATCCCGTTGCAGAAGCCGAGCTCCTGCATCATCTCGAGGTCGTATTCGGTGCGCTGGCGGATGCGATGCGCCTCGAGCATCTTCCCCTCCGCCTCGAAGGCCTTGACCTGCTCGTTCAGCTCGTGCTTGATCTCGCCGAGCGCCCGCTCGATCGTCGGCTTCGACGTGACGTACTGCGTCGCCGGGAAGATCGTGATCGTGTCGTAGCGCGACAGCACCTCACCGGTCAGCGGATCGAAGTGGGAGATCTGCTCGACCTCGTCGCCGAAGAACGAGATGCGATACGCGGTCTCCGTGTGCGCCGGCTGGACCTCGACGACGTCGCCCTTGACGCGGAAGCGCCCGCGCCCGAGCAGGGTGTCGTTGCGCACGTACTGGATGTCGATGAGCTTGCGGAGCATGAGGTCGCGATCCTGCTCCTCGCCCACGTTGACGACGACGATGCGCTCCTTGTACTCCTCCGGCGATCCGAGGCCGTAGATGCACGACACCGAGGCGACGATGATCACGTCGCGGCGCGAGAGCAGCGATGAGGTCGCCGAATGGCGCAGCCGGTCGATGTCGTCGTTTCGCGACGAATCCTTCTCGATGTACAGGTCGGCCTGCGGAACGTACGCCTCCGGCTGGTAGTAGTCGTAGTAGGAGACGAAGTACTCGACGGCATTCGTCGGGAAGAACTCGCGGAACTCGTTGCAGAGCTGCGCGGCGAGCGTCTTGTTGTGGGCGATCACGAGCGCCGGCCGCCCGATCTTCTCGATCGTCCACGCCATCGTGGCCGTCTTGCCGGTTCCCGTCGCGCCGATGAGCGTCTGGAAGCGCTCGCCGGCGAGGATGCCCTCGGAAAGCGCCTCGATCGCGCGCGGCTGGTCGCCGGTCGGGAGGTACCCCGGGGATGTCTTCAGCGCAGCCATTGGAGACACAGGGTATCGGGATGGTCGCCGCCGACGAAGCTCGCGCCACGCCGCCGGACGGCGCCTACGCCGGATCGCCGCGACCGTCGGCGGTTAGCCGCTGTAGCCGAGCTGCGACGCGTACGTGCGCCGGTAGATCTTCTTCAGCCACTCGACGCGTGAGACGTACGCGCGCGTTTCCGGGAACTCGACTCCTTCATGTGCGGCGCGCCACCGGTCGACGTTCGCCTGCCCGGCGTTGTACGCGGCGAGCGCGGTCCGCTCGTCGTGGTACTTGTCGAGCAGATGGCGGAGGTACCACGCGCCGTAGCGGACGTTGATCTCCGGGCTGTAGAGGTCGGAGACGACGAACTTCGAGCCGCCGGTGTGGATCGCGATCCCCTTCGCCGTCTGCGGCTCCAGCTGCATCAGGCCGATCGCGCCTGCGCTCGACTTCGCGCCGGCGTTGAACTTGCTCTCCTGCTCGATGACGGCGGCGAGAAGAGACGCGTCGAGGTGGTAGTTGGCCGCGTGGCCGCGGACGATCGCCTCGTAGCGGAGCGGGAACCAGAGCCGCGCCCACCATGCCGGCTCCGTGTGCTGGAGGTAGAGGAACGCACCGGTCGCCGCAGCCACCACGGCCGCCGCCATCGTCAGCCGCCTCAGCGCGCGCACAGCGCCTCGACGACGCCCGCGACGAAGGCGTCGAGCGACTCGAGCGAGCCGTCGTTGACGAACGCGAAATCCGCGCGCTCCGCCTTCTCGGAGTCCGGCAGGAGGCGCGCCTCACGCTCGGCGATGCCGTCGCGGCGCGACGCACGGACAGCGGGCGGAGCGGTGACGGCGACGACGGCGTCGAACCGGCTCTCGCCGCCCGTCTCGTAGAGAAGCGGGACCTCGACGACGGCGATCGGCTCCTCGACCCCGGCGAGCCACGCGTCGGCGGCGGCGCGCGTCTTCGGATGCAGCAGCCGCTCGAGCCAGTCGAGCTCGTCACGGTCGCGGAAGACGATCTCGCCGATGCGTGCTCTGTCGCCGACCGCGTCTTCCCCCCAACGGTCGCGGATCGCCGCGCGCACCTCTTCGTCGCGCGCGAGCAGGTCGTGCACGAGCGCGTCCGCCGACAGCGTCGCGGCTCCGTGCCGGCCGAACGCTGCGAGCGCCTCGCTCTTGCCCGCCGCGATGCCCCCGGTGACCGCGACCGCGAGCGGCCGCCGGCTCATCAGTCTTCGGTGGGCGGCTCGGCGGAAGCTTCGACTTCGACTTCGGCTTCCGCTTCGACTTCGGGCTCCGCCTCGGCTTCGGGCTCCGCCTCGGCTTCGGGCTCGGCCTCGACCTCGATCTCTGCCACGGCCTCGAGGGGGGGTGCCTCCTCGGCCTCGGCGAAGACGTCCTCGGAGAGGTCGATCGCCGGCGGCGCGGCCTCGTCGCCCGGCTTCGGCTGCACGGGCATGCCGTCCTCGACGCGCTTGAGCGAGAGCGACAGGCGCCGGCGCTCGGCGTCCACCTCGAGGATGCGCACGTTGACCGTGTCGCCCTGCGAGACAACCTCGCGCGGATTCTCGACGTGGTGCTGCGCGAGCTCGGAGATGTGCACGAGGCCCTCGACGCCCGGGAGGATCTCGACGAACGCCCCGAATGTGACCACCTTCGTCACCTTGCCCTGGACGACGTCGCCTTCCTGGTAGCTCTCGAGCACCTGCTGCCACGGGTCCGTCTGCGTCTGCTTCAGGCCGAGCGAGATCCGCTGGCGCTCGCGGTCGATGTCGAGCACCTTCACGTTCACCTTCTGCCCGATCTCGAGCACCTCGGAGGGATGGTTCACATGGCTCCACGACAGCTCGGAGATGTGGATGAGACCGTCCATCCCGTCGAGGTCGACGAACGCGCCGAAGTCGACGATGTTCGAGATCGTGCCCTCGACGACGTCGCCAGGATTGAGCTTGTCGAGGATCGCCTGGCGCATCTCCTTGCGCTCGTCCTCGAGGACGGCGCGACGGGAGAGGACGACGTTGTTGCGCGAGCGGTTCAGCTCGATCACCTTGCAGCGCAGCTCCTGGCCGAGGTACTCGTCCAGGTCCTGCACGCGGCGGATGTCGACGAGCGACGCAGGCAGGAACCCGCGCACGCCGAGATCGAGGATGAGGCCGCCCTTGACGACCTCGATGACCCGCCCGGTGACCGGCTCGCTCTGCTCGTACGCCCCCTCGATCGCCTTCCAGGCGATCTCGAAGCGTGCGCGCTTCTTCGACAGGATCAGGCGCCCTTCGGCGTCCTCCTTCGTCATCACGAGGGCGGCGATCTCGTCGCCGACCGTCACCTCGTCCGCCGGGTTCACCGACCGGCGGATGGAAAGCTCGCTGACGGGGATGACCCCTTCAGACTTGTAACCGATATCGACGAGGACCTCGTCCTTGTCGACGCGGACGACGGTGCCGTTGACGACCTCGCCCTCGTTGATCGTCGGGAAGGTCGACTCGTAGTCCGGGATCAGCTCGCCGTCCGGACCGGTCGTCCAGACGCCTTCCTCGAGCCTCGGGTCGTTGATCGTGTCGTTTGCCATGGAGGCGGGCAGTATAGCCCCACGTTTACAGACGCCCCTCCTCCTACGTTGTTAGTTGCGAATCAGATTGGCGGGGTTACGCTGAGCACCGTGGACGAGCGCTATCCGATCGGCGAGACCGAGTCGGTCTCGGTGGCCGTCCTCCGCCACGACCGCGCGGAGGGATACCTGCGGTGGTCGGTCGCGCTCGGCCTGCGCAGCGGCGAGGCGACGGTCCACGTCCCGGGGCACTACCCGGGCGTTCTCGCCGGCCGGCTGCGCGCGGCCGATGCGCGGTTCACGCCCGGGACCCGCCTCGGCCGGGACGAGTACCTCGACCTGACGGCGCTCGCGCGCGCGGACGGGGAGAAGCTCGCGCTCTCGTCGAGCGCACGGGTCCCGGTGCGGGTTACGCTGGAAGTGCCGCGCGAGGAGCTCGAGCCCCTGTCCCTCCTGCTCGACCACGCGCAGCAGCTCATCGAGGAGCTGCGGCAGGGCCTGGGCGCGGTCCCGGACTCCGTGCCCGACGCGTTCTAGTCCTTCGCCTCTCTCCAGTTGTCCCCTGACCCCACGTCTACCGCGAGCGGCGGGTCCAGGGGATACGCGTCGCACATCTCGGCGCGGACCAGCTCCTTCACGGTGGACGCCTCCGCGTCGGGGGTCTCCACGAGCAGCTCGTCGTGCACCTGGAGGACGAGGCGCGCGCTCCGGCCCTCGTCGCGCAGCCGCCGGTGGATGCGCACCATCGCCACCTTGATGATGTCGGCCGCCGTTCCCTGCATGACCGAGTTCACCGCGAGCCGCTCGCCGAGCGAGCGTGTCTGCCTGTTCATCGCGCGGATCTCCGGCACGGGACGCCGGCGGCCGAAGAGCGTCGTGACGTAGCCGTCGCGCCCGGCCTGCTCGATCGTGCGCTGGATGAAGTCCTGCACGAGCGGGAAGCGCGCGAGGTACGTGTCGATGTACGTCTGCGCGTCGTCGCGCGGGATCTCGAGGTTCTCCGACAGGCCGAACGCGGAGATGCCGTAGATGATCCCGAAGTTGACCATCTTCGCGATGTTGCGCTCGTCCTTCGTCAGCGTCGCCCTGTCCTTGCCGAGCACCTCGGCGGCGGTGGCCGCGTGGATGTCCTCGCCCCGCGCGAACGCCTCGCGGAGCTTCGGCTCGCCGGAGACGTGCGCGAGGATGCGCAGCTCGACCTGGGAGTAGTCGGCCGACACGAGCCGGTGCGCGGCCTCCGCGACGAATGCGCTGCGGATCTCGCGGCCGAGCTCGGTACGGATCGGGATCGCCTGCAGGTTCGGGTTCGACGTCGACAGCCGCCCGGTGGCCGCGACCGCCTGGTTGAAGTGCGTGTGGAGCCGACCGTCGTCGCCGAGCAGCGTGGGCAGCGGGCCGAGGTACGTGTTGAGGAGCTTCGTGAGCTCGCGCCACTCCTCGATCACCTCGACGATCGCGTGCTCGTCGCGGATCGTGCGCAGCACGCGCGTGTCGGTCGAGTAGCCGGTCTTCCCCTTGCGACCCGGCGTCAGCTCGAGCTTCTCGAAGAGGACGCGCGCGAGCTGCTGCGTCGAGCCGAGCATGAACTCCTCTCCCGCGAGCTCGTACGCGCTCGACTCGAGCTCTTCGACCCGGTCGGCGAGGCGCGCCGTGATCTCGCCCATCCGGTACGTGTCGATCTTGACGCCGGCGTCCTCCATCGCCGCGAGCACCGCGGTCAGCGGCAGCTCGACGTCGTCGTACAGCTCCTCGCTCCCGCGCTCGCGCAGACGCGCGCGCACGAGCGGAGCGAGCCGCCGCGGGACCTCGGCTGCGCGGACGAGCGCGGCCGTCTCCTCCTCCGCCACCGGCTCCGGCACCGCCTCGACGCCGTACTCGGCGGCGAGGTCGTCGAGCTCGTACGCGGGCCTGCCCGGCTCGATGAGATACGCGCCGATGAGCGTGTCCTCCGCGGGGAGCTGCGTCAGCCGCGGGAGCGCCTTGTAGTCGTGCGCGGTGATCTTCGTGTCGCGGAGCGCAGCCGGAAGGTCGACCGGAAGCGGCGCGACGATCACCGGGCCGCCCTCGCGCGCAACGGCGACGCGGTCGTCGACGACCGCGACCGAGACGGGCCCGCTCAGCTTCGGCAGCGCGCCGGCTTCCTCCCATGCGACCCCGGTTCCCGCAACGATGCGGACAGCAGCCGGAACCGCGTCGTCGAGCGTGTCGACCCGGCCGAGGAGCCCGCGGAACTCGAAGCGGCGGAACATCTCGCGCAGCTGCGACCGGTCGGGCGGCGAGAGGACGAGCTGCGCAGGGTCGCAGTCGATCTCGAGGTCGCGCCGCATCGTCGCGAGCTCCTTCGACGTGCGCGCGTCGTCGGCGTGCTCGGTGATGTTCTTGCGCCGCGCAGGCGAGAGCTCGTCGACGTGCTCGAGGACGCCCTCGAGCGATCCATACTGGGCGATGAGCTGTCCGGCCGTCTTGTCGCCGATGCCGGGGACGCCCGGGATGTTGTCGGACGTGTCGCCCTTGAGGCCGATGAAGTCCGGGATCTGTTCGGGCTTGATGCCGTAGCGGGCCTCGACGCGCTCGGGCGTGTACACCTGGACGTCGCTGACGCCGCGCGGCGTCATCATCAGGCTGACGTTCTCGGTGACGAGCTGGAACGCATCGCGGTCGGTCGAGACGACGCACGTGCGCACGCCGGCCTGGTCGGCGCGCGTGGCGAGGGTGGCGATCACGTCGTCCGCCTCCCATCCCTCGAACTCGAGGTTGCGGTAGCCGAACGCCTCGACGATCGGGCGGAAGTACGGGAACTGCTCCCGAAGGAGGTCCGCCATGGGCCGGCGCCCCTCTTTGTAGACGACGTCGGCGGCCTCGGCGACGGCGGCGCGATGCACGGGCTTCGTGTCCCATGCGACCGCGACCCCCTTCGGCTTGTAGTCCGAGAGCAGCTTGAAGAGCATGTTCGTGAAACCGAGGAGCGCGTTCGTCGGGAAGCCCTCGGTCGTCGCGAGCTCCTCGGGGAGCGCGAAGTACGCGCGATACGCGAGGTTGTTCCCGTCCACGAGGAAGAGCTCCGACTCGCGGGCCGGCGCGTCGTCGAGCTCGAGCTCGAGCCCCGTCAGCGTCTTCGGAGACATCGAGACGAGTCTATTGTCGCGGCCATGGCTCGGATTCCGCTTCTCGCCGGCACGCGTCCGCTCATCGCCACCGTGCCCGACGACGCGGTCGTCCTGCGGCCTCCACCTCCCGGCGCGGCCGTTGCCGATGTCGGCGCCGCCGTCCGCGACGCGCTCCGCTTCCCGCTCGAGGGCGAGCCGCTCGAGGCGCTCGTCCGCCGGCGCGACCGCGCGACGATCGTCGTCGAGCCGCCCGCGCTACCGATCCCCGGCGCGCAGGTGGATCCGCGCCAGCTCGCGATCGGCGCCGTGGTGGACGAGCTGGAGCGGCTCGGCATCCCGAGCGGGTACCAGACGATCCTCGTCGCGTCCGGGCTCGCGCGGCGGACGTCTCAGCGCGAGCTGGAGGCGCTCGTAACGCGAGAGCTCGCCCGCCGCTTCCACGGGAGCGTCGTCGTCCACGACGCCGAGGACCCGGAGCTCGTCCACGTCGACGACGCGTCGCGCCCGCCGCTGCGCGTCAGCCGCGCGATCGCAGAGACGGACCTCGTCGTCGTCGTGAGCGCTGCGGAGACGGTGCTGCACGGCGGTCCGGCCGCGCTGCTCGCCGCCGCCGGAGCCGATGTTCAGCGCGCAGCCGGTGCGTACTCGCTGCTCGAGACCACCGCGTCACAGGGATGGCACCTCGCAGTCGCGCTCGAGCGCGCGCTCGCGCGCCGCGTTCCGCTCATGGGCGTCTCGCTCGTCCTCAACAGCCCCCGCACCTCCGGGTTCCTGCGCGGGTATCCGTACGACCCCGAGGCGCTCGCGCGCATCGCGCGGTCTCCACTCCGGCGCCTGTTCGGCGCGCTGCCCGACGTGGCGCGGCGCGAGATCCTCCACTCGCTCCAGACGGAGCTGACTGCAGCGGCCGCCTTCGCCGGCCCGCCGTCGGTCGCCCATGCGGAGGCGCTGCTGCGCGCCGTCGAGTCGCGCCGCACGGAGCTCGACGAGCCGCTCGATGCGATCGTCATCGGCATCCCGGGCACGACGCCGTTCCTGCCGCGCGAAGGCCCGAATCCGCTGCTCGCGGCGTATCTGGGGCTCGGGCTCGCACTCCGCATGTGGCGCGACGCGTTTCCGGTCGTCGACGGCGGGACCGCGATCCTCGCGCACCGTTTCTCGCGTCACTTCGCGCACCCGACGCAGCAGCCGTACCGGCCGTTCTTCCACGTCGCGCGACTCGGCCGCGACCCGGAGCTGCTCGCCGAGGCCGAGCGCACGGCGGCGGGGAACGCGCGTGCGATCGAGAGCTACCGGGCGGGCATGACCGTGCATCCGCTTCTGCCGTTCCGCGACTGGAACGCATGCCAGCCGGCGCTCGGGCGGCTCGGCGCCGTGCTCGTCGCAGGCGCCGCGGACGCGACCACCGTCCGCCAGCTCGGCTTCGTGCCGACGCACGGCCTCACCGCCGCACTCGATCTCGCGCGCGGTCGCACGATGGGCGACGCCAGGATCGGCTTCCTCCTCAGCCCGCCGTACTTTCCGCTACGTGTGCGGAGACCGGGCTAGCCAAGGCGTCGCTTGCGATGCCGATCATGAAGGCCGTGCCGGCTTTGCCGGCACGGCCGATTAGCTTTCGCCCAGGTACGTCTTGCGCACCTCGGGGTTCTGCGCGAGCTTCGACGCCTCGTCGGCGAGGGCGATCGTGCCGGTCTCGAGCACGTAGCCGCGACTCGCGACGTGGAGCGCCATCAACGCGTTCTGCTCGACGAGGAGAATCGCCGTCCCCTGTTTGTTCACCTCGACGATCGTCTCGAAGATGCGCTCGACGAAGATCGGCGCGAGCCCCATCGACGGCTCGTCGAGCATGAGCAGCGTCGGGCGTGCCATGAGCGCGCGGCCGATCGCGCACATCTGCTGCTCGCCGCCGGACATCGTTCCGGCCTTCTGCGTACGGCGCTCGGCGAGGCGCGGGAAGAGCGTGAACACACGGTCCATGTCTTCGCGGATGCCGGCGCGGTCGGAGCGCTGGAACGCGCCCATCTCGAGGTTCTCGGTGACGGTCATGCGCGGGAAGAGCTTCCGGCCCTCCGGCGACTGGGCGATTCCAAGCTTGACGACTTCGTGCGCGCGGGCGTTGGTGATGTCCCGCCCCTGGAATGAGATCGTCCCGCGACGCGGATGGTTCAAGCCGTTGATCGAGCGCAGCGTCGTCGACTTCCCTGCGCCGTTCGAACCGATGAGCGTGACGATCTCCCCTTCGCGCACCTCGATGGAGATCCCCTTCAGCGCCTGGATCGAGCCGTAGTACGTCTCGATGTCCTTCACCTCGAGCAGAGTCGCGCCCTGCGCGCTCACGACGTCGTCACCGCCACCGAGCCGAGGTAGGCCTCGATGACCCGCTCGTTCTTCTGGATCTCGGCAGGCGCGCCCTCGGCGATCTTCTGGCCGTAGTCGAGCACTGTGACGCGGTCGGAGACGCCCATGACGACGCGCATGTCGTGCTCGATCAGCAACACCGTCAGGCCGCGCTCGTCGCGGAGTCGCGACACGAACCCCGTGAATTCCGCGGTCTCCTGCGGATTCATGCCGGCGGTCGGCTCGTCGAGCAGGAGCAGCTTCGGCTGGGTGGCGAGCGCACGCGCGACCTCGAGCCTGCGCTGGTCGCCGTACGAGAGATTGTGGCCGATCTCCTCGGACTTCCGCGCGAGGCCGCAGAACGCGAGCAGATCACGCGCGCGCGCACGCGCCTCCACCTCCTCGTGCTTCACGCGCGGTGTTCGCAGGATCGCCTCGAAGAGGTTCCCCTTGAGGCGCGAGTGCATGCCGACGAGCGTATTCTCGAGCGCCGTCATGTTCTGGAACAACCTGATGTTCTGGAACGTCCGGCCGATGCCACGCTGCGTGTACGTGTGCGGAGGTTTCCCGGTCATGACCTCGCCCGCGAAGACGACCTGCCCCGCGGTCGGCTTGTAGACCCCGGTGAGCATGTTGAAGAACGTCGTCTTCCCGGCGCCGTTGGGGCCGATGAGGCTGACGATGGCCCCGGCAGGCACGACGAAGTCGACGTCGTCGACCGCGACGAGGCCGCCGAACTCCTTGCGCAACGCGTACGTCTCGAGAAGCGTGTCGGCCATCAGGCTGCCGCGTCGTAGAGAGGTTGGTCGTGGACGCCCTCCTCGAACTCCGCCGCGCGCCGCGAGCTCGGGATCAGCCCCTGCGGACGGAAGAGCATGATCACGACGATGATGACGCCGTAGATGCCGAACTCGTACAGCGGCACGTCGAGCGTCTTGTGCCAGATCTCGAAGTCGGACCCGCCGGGGCCGAAGTGCCCGTTGAGCCACGCGCCGACGTTGTTGAGGCCCTCCAGATCGAGGTACTCGAGGAAGCACGCGCCGAAGATGACGCCCCAGATGTTCCCCATGCCGCCGAGGATGACCATGCAGAGGATGAAGACGGAGATGTTGAAGAAGAACTGATCGGGAAACGCCCCGCTGTTGTAGGCGGCGTAGTACGCGCCGGCGACGCCGCCGAAGAACGCGCCCGTCGCATACGCCCACGTCTTCGTGCGCATGAGCGGAATGCCCATCGCCGCCGCGGCCACCTCGTCCTCGCGGATGGCGATCCACGCCCGGCCGAGCCGCGAGTCGCGGAGCCGGGCGCTCGTGAACACGGTGATCAGCACGAGCACGAGCGCCGTCCAGAAGAACGCACGGTCGCTGTTCGTGCCGAGTGTGAGGTAGTTCGCCGGCAGATGCAGGTGATGCCCGATCCAGCTACCGAAGCCGGGCGGGTCGATGGGCGTGATCCCGCCGGTCCCGTTCGTGAGGTTGAAGCCGGTGCCGAAGAGATTGTCGCCGTTGCGGGCGATCTGGGGCATGATCTCGCCGAAGCCGAGCGTCACGATCGCGAGGTAGTCGCCGCGCAGCCGCAGCGTCGGCAGGCCGATGATGACACCGATGAGCGCCGTCGAGATCCCGGCCATGATCAGCACGAGCCAGATGGAGAAGTGGAAGCCGGTGAGTCCCGGGGTGACGCCAATCGCGCCGAGGGAGAGATTCTGGTTCGCGAACTGCGACGACGCGAACCAGCCGGCGGTGTAGGAGCCCATGGCGTAGAACGCGACGTAGCCGAGGTCGAGGAGCCCGGCGTAGCCGACGACGAAGTTGAGGCCGAGCGCCATCATGACGAACACGGCCATGCCGACCATCGTGCTCATCTGCGGGAACGGACCGAAGATCGGAAGCTGCGGCATGCCGGGATTGACGGCGCCGCTCTTCGTCGCGTAGTACGGATAGGCGACCGCGATCGCGAGCACTCCCAATGGAATGACGAACCGGCCGACCTTCCGCCCGCGAACCGTGATGCGGTCGTAGCGCGGCACGACAAGCACCAGCACGACACCGGCGATCGCGAGCGCCGACCACTGCCAGACGCCGAGGAACCCGACGAGGAGCAGGCCGATGACCGTCCAGGTCACGGCCTTCACGGCCCGGCGCGTCGTCCGTGGCAGATGCTGCCAGCGCTGCGGGGTAAGACCCGCGCGCGCGAGCACGGTCCACCACGCCGCCGACACGGCGGCACCGAAGCGCCGCCGCCTGGTCATGTGCCCTCCGGCGTTCGTTCCCCGAGCAGCCCCTGCGGCCGGAAGACGAGAACGAGGATGAGGATCGAGAAGACGATCGACTCGGTCCAGTCGCTCCCGGGCGAGTGCCACGTGAGGCCCTCGTTGAACGCCTGGATGAAGCCGATGACGAGTGCCCCGAGGACGGCCCCGGGGAGGTTGCCGATGCCGCCGAAAACCGCCGCCGTGAAGGCGATGAGACCGAGCTGGAAGCCGGTGTCGTAGCGGATCTGGCCGAAGTAGAGCGCGTAGACCAGGCCGCCGGCGCCCGCCAGGCCGCCCGCAATCAGGAACGTGAACGAGATCGTCCGGTTGACGTCGATGCCCATCATCGCGGCCGCGTCCCGGTCCTGCGCGGTCGCGCGCATCGCCTTCCCCTGTCGCGTCTTCTGAACGAGCCAGACGAGGACGAGGAGCACCGGCACGGTGATCAGCACGACGATGAGCTTCTCCCACGTGTACGTGATCCCAGCGACCGAGAAGACCGGACTTCTCGGGAGCACGCTCGGCACGGCCGTGTAGCCCGGCCCCTTCCACCCGATCGCGATGTTCTCGAGGATGAACGACATCCCGATCGCGGTGATCAGCGGCGCCAGCCGCGGAGCGCCGCGAAGCGGTTTGTACGCGACACGCTCGACAACGGCGTTCAGGAGCCCGCACGCCGCCATCGCGACGAACAGCGAGCCGACGATCGCGGCGACGAGCGACCCGATCGAGGCATGGGTGCTCAGGTGGAAGACGGAGACGATCATCGTCGCCGAGAACATGCCGCCGAGCATGAACACGTCGCCGTGCGCGAAGTTGATCAGCTCGAGGATCCCGTAGACGAGCGTGTAGCCGAGCGCGACGAGCGCGTAGACGGCCCCGTTCGTGAGACCGATGAAGGCGATCGTCGTGAAATACGCCGGGCCTTGGACGAAGTTGACGATCAGCCAGACGAACAGGATCCCGACGAGCACGGACGCGAACACCGGCATCAGGTATGCCGTCGCCGAACGACGCGTCCGGGGTAGGACTTCGCTATGCGCGTGAGTTGCCATCAGGACGGAGACGCCGGAGGAGGTCGCAGCCTCCCCCGGCGTCGGTTCGAACGATTCCTAGGCGCCTACTTCACGAGGCTCGCCGGCGGGACGAGCGTAGTCACCGGAACGAGCGCCTTGCCACTCTGCTTGTAGATCGTGATCGACGTTCCGCTGGTGTCACCCTGGCTGTTGATCGTGAAGCTGCCGAGGATGCCGTTCGTGACCGCCAGGCCGAAGAGGGCCCTCGACGTGGCCGAGCGCTGTCCGTGACCCTTGGCGATCGCGTTCAGCATCACCTCCATCGACTCGGCGCCATAGGCCGCGTACGGATTCGGCGTCGTGCCGATCTGCTTCCCGAAGCTCTTCACGAACGTCGCTCCGGCTCCGGTCAGCTTCTGCGGCGGCTGGCCGGCGACGCTGATGTACGCGCCGTTGCCGACCGAACCGTTGGCGTTCGGATCGCTGAAGCCGTCCGGCATCTGCAGCTTGATCGACGGATCGACTGCCTTGATGTCCTGCATGAGCTTCGCGCCGTTGTTGCACACGATGCCGCCGAGGAACACCGCCTGGGCACCGGTCTTCTTGATCTGGGTGGCGAGAGCCTCATAGCTCGACGCCTTCGCATCCCAGCCCTGGAAGCCCGTCACCTTCAGACCGAGCTTGATCGCCGCGTTCTTGTACGTGAGCGCGACGCCGTAGCCGTAGGTCTGCTTGTCGTTCAGCACGTACACCTTCGTCACGCCGAGCGACTTGGTGAACATCGCGTCCGCCGGGCCCTGGAACTGGTCGTTGGCGACGACGCGTGCGTAGTTGCGTACCCCGGTCGGGTAGTACTTGTTCGGCTCGCCCGGGGTCGCGCCGGGACCCGTTGTGGTGATGCCCGGGCTCGTGTTCGCCGGGCTTACCATCGCCAGCGCGTCGCGGTTGAGCACCGGGATCTCGATCTTGGCGCACCCTGAGTTGAACGTCCCGAGCACGCCGATCACGGACCGGTCGTTGGCGTAGAGGTGCGCGTTCGTGGCGCACTTCGCCGTATCCCAGCCGCCCGTCTGCGCGGTCGAGTCGTCACAGGACTGGTAGCCGACCGTGTAGCTCCCGGCCTTCCAGCCCGCGTTGGCAAGAGCCCAGATCTCGGCACGCGAAACCTGCACCGTCTGCTTGCGGATCGCGCCCTGCAACGGCAGGTCGGACGCGACGATGACGTCCGGCGAGCCGGACCCCTTGTAGACGACGGGGCCGCAGGACGACGACGGCAACGGCGTGACGCCCGCCGTCGCGCTGCGGGCCGCGCCCGAGTACCCAGCGGCGACGGCAGCGACGATCGCAGCCGCGCCGACGAGCACCAACAGCGAGACCTTTCTACTCACTACTCCCTCCTCCATTGTCCGACCCGAAAATGTGCACTACCGCGGGAAGAGCATTGCCTGCCTTGCGTCGAAGGAGTATTTCGCGCCCTTCTCTGGGTTTCAAGTCGGACGGGAACCTTTTCCATTCGGGATGAGGGGGCGCGGAGGGCCGTACAATGGCCGTCGGCGCGGCGGTGGCGCAACTGGTCGACGCGATGGCCTCAAAAGCCATTGTCCTTCGGGACGTGTGGGTTCGAGTCCCACCCGCCGCATCACAGCCCGCGATAACCCGGAGATCTACTGAGCAGCGCCGCGCCCCGAGCGGCTATGACTAAGGGCGATGGCGAAGACGATCGGCCTCCTGACCGGCGGCGGCGACTGCCCGGGCCTGAACGCGGTGATCCGCGCGGTCGTCCGGAGCTCCGATTCCGCCGGCTGGGACGCGGTCGCCGTCCTCGAGGGCTGGCGCGGCCTCGTCGAGGGCCGGTTCAAGGATCTAGGCGTCCAGGAGGTCTCGGGGATCCTCCCCCGCGGCGGCACGATCATCGGGACGAGCCGCACGAACCCGTACAAGCTCGACGGCGGGGTCGAGAAGGTGCTCCAGAACTTCCGCGACCGCGAGCTCGACGCGCTCGTCGCCATCGGCGGCGAGGACACGCTCGGCGTGGCCGCGAAGCTCTTCGAGGAGCACGGCGTCCCGGTCGTGGGCGTCCCGAAGACGATCGACAACGACCTTTCGGGCACCGACTACACCTTCGGCTTCGACACCGCGGTGTCGATCGCCACCGAGGCGATCGACCGGCTGCACACGACCGCCGAGTCGCACAACCGCGTGATGGTCGTCGAGGTGATGGGCCGGCACGCGGGCTGGATCGCCGTCATGAGCGGCATCGCCGGCGGCGCCGACGTCATCCTCATTCCGGAGCAGCCGCTCGATTTCGAGGACGTCGCCGAGACGATCCGAAAGCGCCACGCGCGCGGGAAGAACTTCTCCATCGTCGTCGTGAGCGAAGGCTGCGAGCTCCCCGGCGTGCAGGACGCGGGCGAGGTCGACCAGTTCGGCCACGTGATCCTCGGCGACCGCGGCGTCGGCGAGGTCCTCGGACGCGAGATCGAGCAGCGCACGGGCTTCGAGACGCGGGTGACCGTCCTCGGTCACGTCCAGCGCGGCGGGACGCCCACCGCCCGCGACCGCGTGCTCGCCACCCGGTTCGGCCTCAAGGCGGCCGAGCTCGCGTTCAGCGGCGACTTCGGGCAGATGGCCGCGCTCCGCGGCGACGACATCGTCGCCGTGCCGCTCGTCGAGGCGACCGCCGAGCTCAAGACCGTGCCGCCCGAGTGGTACGCGGTCGCGCAGGCGTTCTTCGGCTAGAACCCCGGCTTGCACCACGCACACGAGGCGTTCTCGCAGGCGTGGCCGGCGTTCGCGCTCGTCGCCGGCCTGCTCCTCATCGGCGCGGGCGCCGCCCGCGAAGGGCTCTTCGCCGCCGCGGGCGCGCTCGCCGCACGCGCTCCGGGCGGCGCGGCCGCGCTCCTCACGGCGCTCCTGCTCGTCGAGGCGGCGGTCACCGCCGTGCTCAACCTCGACACCGCCGTCGTCTTCTTCACCCCCGTGCTGCTCCACGCGGCGCGCCATCGCGGGGTCGCGGAGGCGCCGTTCCTCTACGGGGCCGTGTTCATGGCGAACTCCGCGTCGCTCCTCCTCCCCGGCTCGAACCTCACAAACCTCATCGTCCTCGCGCCCGAACACGTCGCCGGCTCGACGTTCGCCGGGCGATTCGCCCCGGCATGGGCGGTCGCCGTGGCGGTGACGATCGCGTTCCTCGCGGTCGTCTTCCGGCGCGAGCTCCGCGCCGCCCGACGGTCCGCAGGCGAGCATCCGGCCTTCCGGCCCGGTGCCGGCACGCTCGGCGCGGCCGCTGCGGGGGCGGCCGTCCTCGTGCTCGCGAAGCCTGCGCTGCCGGTGCTCGGGCTCGGCGTCGCCGTGGCGCTCCTCGGCCGCGTACCGGTCAGCACGATGCTCCGGCAGGCGAACCCGTTGCTGCTCGGCGCGGTGCTCGGCGTGGCCGTCGGCCTCGGCACGCTCGCCCGCAACGTTCCCTCCTTCGGCCACCTGACGGCGCATGCCGGGCGCTGGGAGACGGCTTGGCTCGGCGCGGGCGCGGCGATCGCCGTCAACAACCTCCCGGCGGCGGCGCTGCTGTCGGCGCACCTGCCGGCGCACCCGCGCGCGCTCCTCCTCGGCCTCGACCTCGGCCCGAACCTCGCCGTCACCGGCTCGCTCTCGGCGATTCTCTGGCTCCAGGTTGCGCGCCGCGAGGGCGCCCGGCCGTCCGTCCGCCGCTACACGCTCCTCGGCGCCGTGCTCGTGCCCGTGTCGCTCGCGCTCGCCCTGCTCGCCTCTACGAGCTTCTGACCGCAACGAGCAGGTTTGAGACGCTCGAGCTTCGCGCGCATCCAAGGCGGCACGCGACGAACGACCACTCGCCCACTCCGCCGAGCCTCTATCGCTCGAAAGTGCGCAGCACTTTCAAGCGATTTCGGCGAGCGGAAACGAGCGGTGGCGGCGCGGCGGGAACGAGGAAGTTCTGGCGGTGCGTCGTCGTCAGGACGGAGTTGAAGCCCTGCGCGCGGTTGCGCGGCGGCACGGACAGCTTCTTCCCGCCGGGAAGTACGCCGTCCATCGCGAGCCGGTTGCGATCGAAGTCGTCGCTCGACGGGTTGAAGACGACGAAGTGCACGCCGGCGTCCGGCCCCTTGCGCATCCCGTCGCGCTTCGGGTCGGCAGAGAAGGCGAACGGGTTGTCGAGCGTGTTGAAGTCCGCGCGCTGCGGGACCGCCGTGCCCTTCGGATATGCCGTGCCGTCGGCGCCGACGGTGTCCACGAGCAGGCGCGACGTCGCCTGGATCGAGGCGCTGTGCCCGAAGCGTCCCGTCGTGCGGAACTGGCGCTCGAGCAGCGCCTCCGACGACACCTGATCCGGGCCCTGCGGGATCGTCTGCCGCCCCTGACGGACGCCGGTCATGCCGGGCCGGAACGCGGTCAGGAGACGCTCGTCGAAGTCGAAGTTCAGGTACCACGCCTCGAGGTCCTCGCTGATGTGCGAGACGTGCATGTGCGTGCCGCCGTGGAAGTACCCGCTGCGAAGGTCGACGTAGCCGAGCGTCTCGTGGTTCGCGATCTTCCCCGGGCCGAGGCCGGCCTTCTGCGTCGACGTGAAGCCGAGGAAGAGCTCGGCGCCGTCCGGGATGAGATCCGCGCCGGGGACGCCCGCGGCGACGGCCATCTTCTTCGGCAGGCTCTGCCCGCCGCCGAAGCCGCCGCCCGCGAACCCGCGCCTGATGCTCGTCATCGTGAGGAACGGCAGGTCGAAGATCGCCGTTCGCGCAGCGTCGATGTGCTCGACATGGTCACTGCGCAGGAGCACTGCGATGTCGTTCTTCTCGAGGATCGTCGTCTCCGGGTCGCTCGGGAACCGGCGCGTCGGCAGGAACGCCGGCTTGCCGGCGCGGCGGTCGTACGGGAGATGGGTCCGGGCCTGCTCCGCGACGTACGTCTCGAAGTACGGCATGCCCCAGGCGACGGTGACGCCGAGCCCTGCCGGCGTGAGCGCGTACCGAGTGTCGAGGACCCGCAGCACGTCCTCGAGGTCGCGCTGTGCACCCTGCACGTCCTTCACAGCCAGCGTCGCCGTCACGACCTCGCTGTGCAGCGGCGGCACGACGACCTCGACGCCCTCGCTCTGGACGGTCGAGAGGTCGAGGAGGTGCTGCTCGACCGGCATTCCCGCCGGCTCGGCGACCGGGCGTGCCGGGGCCGTTCCGAAGCGGTCGACGAGCTCGTAGATCCCGCCGCCGGCGACCGCGGCCGCGGCCGCACCGCCGAGGAACCGGCGCCGCGTGAAGCGCATCACGTGCTCGGCTGAACGACGACGAGGCTCTTCAGCAGCCGCTGGAGGTTCGCGCGTACGCGCGTCGCGCTGTCGTACGGGACGATCACGTGCTGGCTCACCGTGTACAGCCCGCCTCGGAAGTGCCAGGCGAGGAGGATGTGCCACTGGTCCGCGCCTTGATTCACCTGGTAGACGGTCGTGTGGATCCCGTTGGCGCTCAGGTGCCCGACCGGGTCGGCGAAGCAGGGGAGCGTCCCATGTCCCACCGGCGCGGGACAGCGTGGGATGCGGGTTCGTCCCGGATAGCCGCGGAAGTTGACGTGCACGTCGCCGCTGCCGAGGTCGCCGTGCTCGAGGAAGCTCACGAGGTAGCTGCGGTCCTTGCCGATCGAGTAGATGTCCTGGTACTGCCCGCCGATGTGCGCGTCGAGGGGGTTCGGCATCCAGCCCGGGCAGTACACGGGTGCGCCGACCCTGTTCGCCAGCGCCTGCCAGCCCTTCGCCCACGCCGCGGGACAGCCCGCCTTCGGCGCGGCCGACGCGCCCTGTGCGATCCCCCCCAGAGCCAACGCGACGAGCCCCGCAACCACCGCCGCCCTCATGGCGGAATAGGGTAGCGCGCTTTCTCTCAGACTTCGGGCGGTGGGCCGCCGACGAGCGGCGAGACCTCGGCCCCATGGACGATCACCGCGTCGCAGCCGGCGCGCTCCAGCTCGAGCACCTCGTCGCGGTTCGTCAGCTGGAGATCTGCGATTGCGAGCTTCCCGGCCGGAACGGCTGCGAGGAGGTCGAGGACGACCTCGAGCGACGTCTCGTCCTCGTCCCGCTCGGCCGGCGAGAGCAGGAAGATCTCCGGGTCGACCCGCTCGAGCGCCCGCTCGAGCTCCTCCTCGTCGCGAACCTCGACCGCGCAGTCGAGCCCCAGGTCGATCGCCTGCGCGTGCAGCTCCTCGAGCCGGCCGTCGTCCTCGTCGAGCGTGTCGAAGACGAGGAGATACGCGTCGGCGACGGCCGACGCGCGCTCGAGCGGCACGTCGGCGCGCCAGAGGATCGGCAGCGAGCTCGCGCTGCGAACCGCGTCCGGATCGCCCCGGACCACGAGCGCCTCGGCGCGCTGCTCCTCCGCCGCGCGGGCGGAGTCCGGATCCTCGACCGCAGCGATGACGGAGATCCCGTCGCCCTCGGCGATCGCGTGGCTGAAGCGGCGTTGCGCCATCCCTGCGCCCGTAGCGTATCGAGCGCTCATCGGCCGATCGGGTGCCAAACGGTCTTCAGCTCGAGAAAGCTCGCGATCTCCCACGGGCTCTGGACGTCCGGGCGGCCGTGGACGACGCGCTTGACGTTGTCCGCCGCCAGCCGCTCGAGCTCGGCCGCGTCGCCGTCCGCACCCGCGATGTCGAGCGCGTTGACGTCCATGTGCGAGGCGAGAATCGGGCCCAGCTCGGTGCAAAAGCCGGTGAGCAGGTTGACCACGCCGGCCGGAACGTCACTCGTGGCGATCGCCTCGGCGAGCTCGACCGCCGCGAGCGGCCGCCGGTCCGAGGCGACGGCGACGACGGCGTTCCCGCCCACGAGCGGCGGCAGGAGGCGCGTGACGAGCGCGAGCAGGGCCGGCTCCTCGGGCGCGAGGACGGCGACGACCCCGGTCGGCTCGGGCACGCTGAAGTTGAAGTACGGGCCGGCGACGGGGTTCGACCCGCCGAGCACCTGCGGGAGCTTGTCCGCCCAGCCCGCGTACCAGACGATGCGGTCGATCGAGCGCTCGACCTCATCGCGGCCGCTGCAGAGCTCGGCGAACTCGCCCGCGCGCGCCTCGACCATCTCCGCGAGGCGGTAGAGCACCTGCCCGCGGTTGTACGCCGTGGCCGCCGCCCAGCCGGGTTGGGCCGCGCGCGCCGCACGCACTGCGTCGCGCGCGTCCTTCCGCGACGCGCGCGCGACGTTCTGACCCTCCGCCTCGTATGTCCGTCCCGACTCGCTGCGCGGGAACGCGCCGCCGATGAACAGCTTGTACGTCTTCTTGACGGGCAGGCGTTCGCTCATTCGTCGAACCTCAGATACGGCTCGAGCCCGTGCAGGCCGCCCTCGCGCCCGAAGCCGGACTCCTTGTAGCCGCCGAACGGCGACGTCGGGTCGAAGCGGTTGTACGTGTTCGCCCACACGACGCCGGCTCGGAGCTGCTGCGCCATCCAGAGAATGCGCGAGCCCTTCTCCGTCCACACGCCGGCGCTGAGCCCGTACGGGGTGTTGTTCGCCTTCTCGACCGCCTCGTCCGGCGTGCGGAACGTCAGCACGGAGAGCACCGGCCCGAAGATCTCCTCCTGCGCGATGCGGTAGCTCTGCGCGACGTTCGTGAAGACGGTCGGTGCGAACCAGTAGCCCTTCTCCGGCAGGCGGCACGGCGGCTGGTAGATCTCGGCGCCCTCCGCGCGCCCCGACTCGACGAGCTCCCGGATCTTCTCGAGCTGCATCGCCGAGTTGATCGCGCCGACGTCGGTGTTCTTGTCGAGCGGATCGCCGACGCGGAGCGTCTCGAGTCGCCGCTTGAGCTTCTCGACGAGCGGCTCGTAGATCGACTCCTGCGCGAAGAGCCGCGAGCCGGCGCAGCACACGTGGCCCTGGTTGAAGTAGATGCCGTTGACGATCCCCTCGACCGCCTGGTCGAGCGCGCAGTCGTCGAAGACGATGTTCGCAGCCTTGCCGCCGAGCTCGAGCGTGAGCTTCTTGCCCGACCCCGCGAGGCGGCGCTGGATCGCCTTGCCGACCTCCGTCGAGCCGGTGAACGCGATCTTGTCGACGCCCTCGTGCTCGACGAGCGCTGCACCGGTGCGGCCGTCGCCGGTGACGATGTTCACGACGCCGGCAGGCAGGCCGGCCTGGCGAAGCACGTCGCAGAAGAGGAGCGCCGTGAGCGGCGTCGTCTCCGCCGGCTTCAGCACGACCGTGTTCCCGCACGCGAGCGCGGGGGCGATCTTCCACGCGAGCATGAGCAGCGGGAAGTTCCACGGGATGATCTGGCCCGCGACGCCGACCGGCTTCGGGCGGCGGTTCGGGAACGCGTACTCGAGCTTGTCCGCCCAGCCGGCGTAGTAGAAGAAGTGCGCCGCGGCGAGCGGCAGGTCGACGTCACGCGACTCCTTGATCGGCTTGCCGCCGTTGAGCGACTCGAGCACGGCGAACTCCCGCGCGCGCTCCTGGAGGATGCGCGCGATGCGGAACAGGTACTTCGCGCGCTCCGAGCCGGGCAGCGACGACCAGCCGTTCGCGAACGCTTCGCGCGCCGCCGTCACCGCGCCGTCGACGTCGGCGGCGCTCGCCTGGCCGACGACCGCGAGGCGCTCCTCCGTCGCCGGCGAGATCGTCTCGTACGTCTCCGACGGCTCGATCCACCTGCCGCCGACGAAGAGCCCGTAGCGCTCGCGGAGCGTGACGACGTCGCGCGACTCGGGCGCGGGCGCGTACGTCCAGTCGGCCGGGACGGGCGTGCGGTCGCCGGTGCGGTCGATCTCAGTCAAGGGTGAAGTAGTCCGGGCTCTGGTACGTGCCGGTCTTCTGCTTGCGCAGCTGCATGAGGATGTCGTTGAGGAGCGAGGAGGCGCCGAGCCGGTAGAGCTCCGGCGTCAACCATTCCGGACCGAGAGTCTCGTGCACGAGCACGAGGTGCTGCACCGCCTGCTTCGCCTGGCGGATGCCGCCGGCCGCCTTGAAGCCGATGCGGCGGCCCGTCTCGGTGTGGACGTCGCGGATCGCCTCGAGCATGCAGAGCGCGACGGGGAGCGTGGCTGCGGGCGAGATCTTCCCCGTCGACGTCTTCACGAAGTCGGCGCCGCCGGCGATGGCGAGCAGGGTCGCGCGGCGCACGTTGTCGTACGTCCCGAGCTCGCCGGTCTCGAGGATGACCTTCAGGTGCGCGTCGCCGCAGGCCTCCTTCACGCGCACGACCTCGTCGTAGACCTTCGCGTAGCGCCCGGAGAGGAAGGCGCCGCGATCGATGACCATGTCGATCTCGTCGGCGCCGAGCTCGACCGCGCTGCGGACGTCCGCCACCTTGATCTGCGTCGGATACTGGCCGGACGGGAAGCCGGTCGCCACCGCGGCGACGCGAACGCCGGAGCCCTCGAGGCGCTCGCGCGCCGTCGGCACGAGGTTCGGGTACACGCAGATCGCCGCGCAGCTCGGGATGGCCGCGTCGCTCGGGTCCGGCCGCATCGCCTTCGAGCAGAGGGCGGCGACCTTGCCGGGCGTGTCGGAGCCCTCGAGGGTCGTCAGATCGGTCGTGCGGATGGCGAGCTCGAGCGCGAACACCTTCGCGTCGTGCTTGATCGACCGCTTTGCGAGCGAGCCGGCGCGCTCCTCGAGCGCGACCGCGTCGACCGACCCGATGCGCGGTAATCGCGGCTCGAGCGGCAGCTCGAAGCCGCCGGGAAGTGCGGGCGCGTGCGCCACGAGAACCAGTCTAGGCGCTGCCCGACGCCCGCCGGGCCTCGCGCTCGTACGGGTTGTCCTCGTACCCGAGGAGCACGTACGAGAGCGGCATCCGGAGCGGGTGGTGCTGCATCTGCCACACGTGACAGAGCTCGTGCGCGACGAGCCCGCCGTCGCCGAGGCACGCCCGCGAGCGGAGCAGGATCGTCCGGTGCGCGGAGTAGCCGTCGAAGCGGCGGAACCACGGCAGGCGGAAGAGCCACGGGACGATCCAGACGCGGACGCCGCGCAGCGAGACCGGGCGCGGGTAGAGCGCGAGCTCGTCGAGCCGCGACTTCGCGCGCGCGAGCGCCACGCGCTTCGCGTCGTCCACGACCGCGACGCTATACCGTCACGCGCTGTGAAGCGCCGCGTCCTCCGGCTCCTGCAGCGTCTCGGCCTCGTCGGCCCCGCGTTCCGCGCGTACGAGGTCGTGGTGTCTCTCCGACCCGCCCGCATCCGCCGGGTCGACGGACCGCCGCTGCCGCCACGCCGTCTGATGGTGCGCGTCGCCGGCACCGCCGACGCCGACTGGTTTCTCCGCAGCGGCCGTGCGGCGTACGACGCGATTGCGGATCACGTTCCGCTCGAGGAGGTCGCGGACGTGCTCGACTTCGGCTGCGGGTGCGGTCGCGTGCTCCGGTACTGGCGCGACGCCGCCGGCCTCGTCGCCGGCAGCGACCGCGACGGCGGCGCCGTCGACTGGTGCCGCAGCAACCTCGGGTTCGCGCGCGTCGAGCGCAACGCCCTCGCGCCGCCGTTGTCGTTCCCGGACGCGAGCTTCGACCTCGTCTACGCGCTCTCCGTCTTCACGCATCTCCCCGCCGACCTGCAGACGGCGTGGCGGGACGAGCTCGCGCGCGTGCTCCGCCCCGGCGGCCGCCTCCTCCTGACGACGCACGGCAGCTCGTACGCGCCGCGACTCGAGGCCGGCGAGCGCGAGCGCTTCGACGCGGGGGAGCTCGTCGTCCGCTGGAGCGAGCTGCCCGGCAGCAACCTCTGCAGCGCGTACCACCCCGAGCGCTATCTGTGCGGCACGTTCGCCGAGGGCTTCGAGCTCGTCGAGCTGGAGCCCGAGGGCGCGCGCGGCAACCCGACGCAGGACCTCACGGTTCTGCGGAAGCTCAGCGCGTCAGCGTGATCTTCCGCAGCCCGGCGGGATTGTCGACGTCGAGCCCGCGCAGCTGTGCGATGCGCATCGCCGTCACCTGACCGGGCACGACCGCGACGAGCGGGCTCAGCCACTCGGGCACGCCGTCGACGAGCGGGAGCGGCGTGTGCGCGCGCTCGAGGAGGGCCGGCACGTCGGAGACGGCGAGCAGTCGCGCCTCCCGCTCGGCGAGGGCCGGGACGACGTCGGCGACGCTGTCGTGGGCGGGCCCCGTCGGGGCGACGACGACGACCGGCCAGCCCGGCTGGATCGCGGCGATCGGGCCGTGCATGAGGTCCGCCGGCGAGTACGCCTCGACGACGAGCCCCGACAGCTCGCGGATCTTGAGGGCGATCTCGAATGCGGTGCCGTAGTTGACGCCGCGCGCGACGACCGTGGCGCCGACGGCGTCGGCGTACTCCGCAAGCGGCGGCGGCTCGTCGAACGAGAGCGCGATCTGCTTCTCGAGCGCGGCAGGCAGCCGATCGAGCTCTGCGCGCGCGACGCGGTCGTCGCCGATCGCCGCGAAGAGGAGCGCAACCGCACCGAGGGAGTTGAGGTAGGTCTTCGTCGCCGCGACGGCGTGCTCCTCGCCCGCCTCGAGCGCGACGACGACGTCGGCCTCGCCCGCGAGCGGCGACGCGTCGTTGTTCGTCAGCGCGATCGTCGGGCGTCCCTGCCGGCGCGCCTCGGCGAGCACGGCGCCGACGTCGGGCGAGGCGCCGGACTGCGAGATCCCGACGACGACGGCGCCGTCGAGCCGCGGCGGCTGTCCGTAGATCGTGTACAGCGACGGCGTCGCGAACATCACCGGGACGCGGTGCGCGCGGCCGAGCAGGTACTGCGCGTAACGCGCCGCGTTCGACGAGCTCCCGCGCGACGCGATGAGCACGTAGCGCACGTCGTCGCGCTTGAACGGCGCGGCGAGCTCGGGGCGCCCGCCCTGCCGTTCGAGCAGCCGCGCGAGCGCGGCCGGCTGCTCGCGGATCTCAGTCTCGAGCCACGACACGGTCGCCTCCCGCGCAGAGGACGTCGACGATCTCGAGCCGGTCGTCGAGCACGACGACGTCGGCAGGGCCGCCGGGCTCGAGCACGCCGACGTCCGTGCGTCCGAGGATCCGGGCCGGCACCGTGGTGGCGGCGCCGATCGCGTCCTCGAACGGGATGCCGAGCGCATGCACGTTCCGGACGGCCTCGATCATCGTCAGCACGGTGCCGGCGAGGACGCCGTCCTCGCGCGTCGGCGGGCCGTCCCCGATCTCGATCTCGACATCGCCGAGCTGGAAGGTTCCGCCGCCGTTCGGCGCGCCGGCCGTCGCGTCGGTGACGAGCGCCGTGCGGTGCCCCGCGGCGGCCCACACGAGCCGCACGGTCTCGTCGGCGAGATGGTGGCCGTCGACGATGAGCTGCACGAACACGTCCCGGCGCGTGAGCGCGACGCCGATGACGCCGGGGTCGCGCGAGCGGAACGGCCGCATCGCATTGAAGAGGTGCGTGGCGGTCGAGACGCCGAGGTCGAACGCCTCGTCCGCCTCCTCCGAGGTCGCGTTCGTGTGGCCGGCGGAGACGACGATGCCGCGGTCGAGCAGCCGGCGGATGATGTCGCCTGCGCCGGGAAGCTCCGGAGCGAGGGTCATCTCCGTCACGCCGCCGGGCTCGAGCAGCCGCTCGAGCAGGTCGAGGTCCGGATCGCGGCGATGCTCCTTCGGATGCGTCCCGAGCCGGTCGGGCGACAGGAACGGGCCTTCGAGATGCGCGCCGAGGATGCGCGGCCTCGAGCTGTGCACCGGCAGCGCGCGAAGCGCGTCGACGATCGTGCCCTCCGAGGCGGTGATGAACGTCGGCTGGTATGCGGTCACGCCCGTGAGCAGGAGCGCCTCGCCCGCCGCCCGGTAGTCGTCGGTCGCCGCCGCGAGGAAGTCGACGCCGCCGAAGCCGTTCACCTGGATGTCGACGAAGCCCGGAACCGCGACGCGTCCGCGCGCCCCGCCGGCCAGGCCGACGTCGACCACGACCCCGTCCTCGACCTCGACGTCGCCGGGGACGAGCTCTCCGCGGACGAGCGCCGCCTCGACACCGAGTCTCATGCCTGCCTCCCCAGTGCGGCGCTCACCGAGCCGGACGCACCGTCGAGCCGCGCACGCGCGGCCTCCGCGTCGATCCCTGCGAGCAGCGCTACGAGCGCGACGCGCGCGTCGCCGCCGGCGGCTGCGAGGGCTGCGTCGACCGTTTCGTCGGCGGCACCGCTCGCAAGCACGACATTGCGCCGGGCGCGCTCACGCAGCTTCGCGTTCTGCGGCGCGACGCCGACCATCAGCCCGTCATACGTGCGGCCGAGCCGGATCATCGCCACCGTCGAGATCGCATTCACGATCATCTTCTGCGCCGTCCCCGCCTTGAGCCGCGTCGATCCCGAGACGATCTCGGGCCCGACGTCGGCGATGACGGCGTGATCGGCGTCCTCCGCGAGCTTCCCGTCCCGCGCGCAGACGACGGCCACGGTCAGGGCTCCGCGGCTGCGCGCTTCGGCGAGCGCGCCGAGCGTGAACGGGGTCGCTCCGCTCGCGCTGATCCCGACGACCGCGTCGACGGCGCCAACGTCGGCGGCACGCACGAGCTCGGCGCCGCGCGGTGCGTCGTCCTCGACCTCGGCGCCGTCGCCGGCGTCGATCGCGAGCACGTCACCGGGCGAGACTCCGAAGGTCGGCCCGATCTCGGCCGCGTCGAGCGTGCCGATCGCACCGGACGTCCCCGCGCCGACGTAGACGAGGCGTCCGCCGAGGCCGAGGCGCTCGACGATCGCGTCGATCGCGAGGGCGAGCGCGTCGCCGGCCGCGCCGACCGCGTCGGCGACCGTCGCGTCGGCGGCGTTCATCGCGCCGACGAGGAGACGCGTCGAGCGCTCCTCCAGCCGGCCGGCGCCGGTGAGCGCGTCGGTCACGGCTTCCCAGACGAGCGGCGAGTCGGGCGTGGCGAGATGGGTCATGTAGCCGCACGCCTCGTAGCCCCACGTCCAGAGGTCGCCGATGCCTTCGGTGCGCGCGGCGGCGATCGCGGCCTCGAGCTCCGGGATCTCCTCACGCGTCAGGCCGAAGCTCGGGACCCAGAGCTGGGCACCGACACCGTGCCGGTCGCACGTCTCGCGGAGCAGGCGGGCGAACCGCTGGACGAACGGTCCGGCCGGCTCGTTCCAGTGCTTCCAGTACGGATCGGTGGCGAACGTCGTGAGGCCGGGAAGCGAGGCGACGGAATCCCAGTCGGAGATGCCCTGCGTACCCTGGGTCGCCGGCAGCAGGCAGATCGTGTTCGCGCCGCCGCGCGCGGCGACGTGGGCAACGAGCTCACGGAGGAAGTCGACGACCGACGCCTCGCGGAACGCGCGCGCCTCGGACAGGTCGTCGGGCAGCGGGCCGCCGAAGCGCTCCACGCAGTGGTCGCAGCGGCAGGTCCAGCGCTTCGCGTCGTCGACGCCGACGTGAATCGGCACCACCCACGCCGGCTCGTCCCAGAAGACGTCGTCCACGCCGGCGTCGAGCGCCGCCTCCGCCCACTCCGCGCAGAACGCGCGGTAGGCCGGGCTGTTGAGGCAGGCGGCCGCGACGCGGCGCCCGTCGTCCATGACCTGGCACTCCTCGGGATGGAACGCGACCCAGCGGCTCTCCGCCTCGCCGCCGAACGTGCGCCCGAGCCCCCACGGGCTCACCTGGACGGAGAGTCCCACGTCGTGCGAGGCGGCGACCATCTCGGCGAACGTCCCGCGGTAGTACGCGAGGTCGTTCTCGGAGAAGGTGTGCAGCACGCCGGTGTACCCGCGCGCGGCGAGGTCGGCCATGTCGCGGCGTACGTGGCGCACGATGCGAACGCCGAAGTACGAGCAGCCGGCACGAGCCGACGTCGCGCGCGGGCGGAGGGTCACACCGACATCCTGTCGTACCGAAGCTCAGTGGTCAATACCACTTAGGCCTTCACTGCGCCGGCGGTCAGCCCGAAGGCGATCCGGCGCTGGATGAGGAGGAAGAAGACGACGACGGGGATCGCGGTCAGCGTCGACGCGGCCATGAGCGCGCCCCAGTCCGTCTGCCTGCTCGTCCCGAGGAAGTAGGACAGCCACACGGTGATCGTCTGCTTGGAGCCGTCGTTGAGCAGGACGCGGGCGAAGATGTACTCGTTCCAGCTCGTGATGAAGGCGAAGACGGACGTGGCCACGAGCCCGGGCGCGACGAGCGGGAGCAGGATCCGGGCGAACGCGCCGAAGCGCGTGCTGCCGTCGACCATCGCCGCCTCTTCGAGATCCTTGGGGATGCCGAGGATGAAGCCGCGCAGCGTCCAGACGGAGAAGGGCAGCGCGCCCGTCAGGTAGACGAGGATGACGCCCGTGAGCGCATTCACCTCGTGGAAGCGGGCGAGCACCACGTAGAGAGGGATGATCAGCCCGGCACCGGGGAGCATCTGGACCCCGATGACGAGCACGATGAAGAGCTTGCGGCCGGTGAAGCGGTACTTCGACAGGGCGACCGCGGCGAGGAACGCGAGCACCATGGCGATGCTGACGGTGACGGCCACCACGATGAGGCTGTTCTTCACGTCCGCCCAGAAGTACGGCTTCGCGAGCGCGTCCCGGAAGTGCTGCACCGTCGGATGCGTCGGGAACCAGGTGGGCGTGAGGGAGTTGATCTGATCGTTCGTCTTGAACGCGGTCGAGATCATCCAGAAGACCGGGAAGACGCAGACCGCGAAGAGCACGAGCCCGACGACGTTCCAACCGGTGCGGCGAGCGACGCGAGCGTTCACGTCACTTCCCCGATCCGGATCATTCGCCGCACATAGACGACGCTCATCGCGGCGACCATCACGAGCATGAGGATGGAGATCGCCGCGCCGCGGCCGAAGTCCGCACGCACGTAGCCCTGCTCGAAGAGATAGATGCCCATCAGGTAGTTCCCGCTCGTGATGTGCGGCTGGCCGATGAGCAGATACGGCTGCGTGAAGACGCCGAAGTCCCAGAGGATCGAAAGGCTCGTGAGGATGAGGATGACGGGCATGATCACCGGCATCGTCACGTCGAGAAAGACGCGCCACGGCCGCGCGCCGTCGATCTCCGCCGCCTCGACGAGCTCACGCGGAACCTGCGACAGCGCCGCGTAGACGGTGATCACGACGAACGGCAGAGCGCCCCAGACGATGAGGGCGGTCACCATACTCAGCTCGGAGAACGTCGACGTGTACCAGTTGTGCTGGAAGAAGTTGCCGACGTGCAGCTCGGTGAGGACGTAGTTGAGAACGCCGTTCTGGACGTTCGTCATCCAGTTCCAGACCTGCACGGCCACGACGGGCGGCATCGACCAGACGAGCACCAGGCCGGCGGTCAGCAGCAACCGCACCCAGGTCGAGACCCGGACGAGGAGCAGCGCGACGAGCGTGCCGATCACCATCGTCAGCCCGACGTTGGCGGCGGCGAACACGATCGTCCTCAGCAGCGTGTGCCAGAAGACCGGGTCGTGGAGAACGAGACCGAAGTTGTGCAGCCCGATGTAGACACCGTGGTGCCGGATGAGCTCGAACAGGCCGTAGCGCTCGAGCGAGATCCGGACCAGGCTGTAGATCGGGTAGCCGAGGATCGCGGCCATCACCACGACGACCGGTGCCACGAGTGCGTACGGCACCGCACCGCCGAGCACGCGGCGGCGGCTGAGCCGCCGCCGCCGCCGAGGCCGCCCGGAGGCGGTCTCGGCGGCGAGTCCCAGCGACGTGGGGGCCCCGCTGCTCAGAGCCCTACGACTGGTTGAGCGTGTACGCGATGTTGGCGCTGGCAGTGCTCGTCGCCTGCTTCACCGAGAGCTTCCCAGTGAGGATCTGCGACAGCATGGTGCGGAGGATGTTGCCGTTCTCGACGTCGACCCAGTGCTTCGCCTGTGGGACGAACCAGCTCTGGGCTGCAGCCCGTGCGTTGACGGTGTTGCCGAGCAGGTTGGTCGCGTTGGGGATGTTGCCCTTCGCCTGGAGCGCCTGCTCGTTCGACGTGCCGGTGAAGTCCGCGATCCACTGGATCGCCTGAGCCTTGTTGCCGCTCTGCTGCGGGACCGCGAGGTCGGAGCCGCCGAGGAAGCCCGGGATGGGCTTGCCGGCGATGTGGCTCGGCATCACGAACTGGCCCGTGACCGCCTTGTACTTCGTGCCCGTGCAACAGCTGAACCACGCCGGGCCGAGGATCGCGCCCGCCAGCCCCTGCGAGAACACGGTGTACGGAGCCGGGTTCGCCTCGTCGAGGGTCGCCGCCGACTTCGGAGCCACCGCGGTGAAGAAGTCCTTGTACGCGGTGAGCCCGGCGATCGCCTTCGGGGAGTCGAGCGCGCCGACCCACTTGTGTGCGTGCGTGGTCGCGATCGTTCCGCCGTAGTCGAAGACCCAATCGAGGGCGCTGTACCAGTCGGTGCCGGCCAGGTACATCGGCGTGAAGCCCTTGACGCCCTTCTCCATCGCGCCGACCTTCTTGAGGTCGGACACGAGCTGCGGAAGGCTCGTCGGCGTCTTCGTGATGCCTGCCTTCTTGAAGAGGTCGGTCCGGTACGTGACGACGCGCGAGCCGGCGTAGTAGGGAACCCCGTACACCTTGCCCTGGTACGCGCCGGACTTCGCGAGGCCGGCGAGCCAGTGGCTGGAGTTCGGGAACTGCCCCTTGTCCGACGTGAGGTCCGCGAACGCCCCGGTTGCCATGTAAGCCGTCATCTCGGTGTTGCCCATCTCGATGACGTCAGGCGTGTCGTTGCCCGCGATGGTCGCGTCGAACTTCTGGAGATGGTCTCCCCAGTTCTGATACTGCACGCTGACCGTCCACCCGGGATTCTGCTGCTGGAACTGCTGGTTGGCCGCCGCAACGACGTCCGGCCAGCCGGACTGCGCGTCGACCTGCAACCAGACGGTCAGCTTGTTCGCCGACTGCCGGTTGCCCGATGCGCTCGCTGTCGCCGCGACGACGCCGAGCGCGACGGCGAGAACCGCCGCCACGACAACTCGTAGCTTCATACAAGTCTCCTCGAGCCGTCGACGCCCGGCGCTGCGCCCCGGTGGCCTGCGGGACCGCGCACGCTGGTCGGTGCGTCGAGTGGTCTATACCAATTGGCCACGCCGCGACTCTGGCACACCAAAGCGGTCCTGTCAACCCCCGGTGCAGCCGGACGTCAGCCCTGCGGCCGGCGAAGCTCGGTGACGATCCGGTAGCGGTCGCCCCGGTACACCGAATGGACGAACTCGACCGTCCGGTCCTGCTGGTCGGCGCTCGTCCGCTCGAACAGGAACGCCGGCGAGTGGAGCGGGACGCCGAGCGCCTGCGACTCCTCCTCGTCCGTCACCGTCGGCTCGATCGCCTGGGTGCCGGTGGCGATGAGGATGCCGTACCGCTCGTGCAGGAGGGCATAGAACGAGCCCGTCAGGTCCTTGGCGCTCAAGTCCGGCACGAGGGCCTCGGGAAGGTGGAGCGTCTCGATCGCCATCGTCTCCCCGTCGGCGAGCCGAAGCCGCTTGATCACGAGGATTCGCTCGGACGGCGAGACCTGGAGGAACCGCCCCAGCTGGGCCCCGGCGAGGATCGTCGTCATCGAGAGCGTGCGGCTCCCGGGCACCATCCCCCGCCGCCGCATGTCCTCGCTGAAGGAGGTGATGGTGAGCTCCTGGGAGATCTTCGGCTGCTGGACGTACGTCCCGCTCCCCCGCCGCCGGACGAGGTAGCCCTCGCGGGCGAGGTCGTCGAGCGCCGCCCGGACGGTGAGCCTCGAGACGCCGAAGTCGGCGCTGAGCTGGCGCTCGGACGGGATCGCCGTGCCGACGCCGAGCCGTTGGATGAGATCGAGGACCTGGCGACGCGTGTGGCTCTGCTTCGTCACCTTCTGGGTGCTCATCGCCCGACGACTATAGCCCAGCTGTCCGAAATTGGTCAATGCCATTGAAGTCTCGCCGGAGCTGCGGTATAGACTGCAATGACGTGGCCGGAATCCTGCTCGACCATGTGAGCAAGGTCTTCGGCGGAGGCGTCGTCGCGGTCGACGACATCTCCCTCGAGATCGAGAGCGGCGAGTTCCTCGTGCTCGTCGGCCCGTCGGGCTGCGGCAAGTCCACCCTGCTCCGGATGATCGCGGGACTGGAGGACGTCACCGAGGGCACGATCGCCATCGACGCCCGGGACGTGACGGAGCTGCCGCCCCGCGCACGCGACATCGCAATGGTGTTCCAGAGCTACGCGCTCTACCCGCACATGACCGTGCGCGAGAACCTCGGCTACGGCCTGCGCGTGCGCAAGACGTCGCGGGACGAGACGAAGCGCCGCGTAGAGCAGGTGGCCGAGCTGCTCGGGCTCGTCGACTTTCTCGACCGCAGGCCCGCCGCCCTCTCCGGCGGGCAGCGCCAGCGCGTGGCCATGGGCCGCGCGATCGTGCGCGAGCCGAAGGCGTTCCTCATGGACGAGCCGCTCTCGAACCTCGACGCGAAGCTCCGGGTGAGCATGCGCGCACAGCTCGCGAGCCTCCACTCCCGTCTCGGGACGACGACGATCTACGTGACGCACGACCAGGTCGAGGCGATGACGCTCGGCCAGCGCGTCGCGGTCATGCGCGACGGCCGGATCCAGCAGGTCGACACGCCGCAGGCGCTGTACAGCCGCCCGGCGAACCTCTTCGTCGCAGCGTTCATCGGATCGCCGGCGATGAACCTCGTGGAGGCGCAGCTCGATGCGGGCTCGATCGCGTTCGCCGGGTTCCGGGTGCCGCTTCCCGCCGGGAGCCGTCCCCCGGCCGCGAACGGCCGCGTCGTCGTCGGCATCCGCCCGGAGGCGTTCACGGACGCGGCGTTCTCCGACGCGTCGCTGCCGCGGCTCGACGTCGACGTCGAAGTGGTCGAAGATCTCGGGGCGGAGACGCACGTCATCTTCCCCGTCGACGCCGCGCCGGTCGACGTCAGCGGTGCGCAGGAGACGGACGAGGCGCAGGCGCTTCTCGCCGGCGCGCGCACGATCTTCACCGCGCGCCTCGACCCGCAGACGACTGCGCGGGCCGGCAGGCCGCTCCAGCTCGCCGTCGACCCGGCCCGCTTCCACTACTTCGACCCCGCGACGGGAGATCGCCTCGTCCAGGCCGAAGCGCCTGCGCTGGCTCGCGTCTAGCGCCGCCGCCGCCGCCGTGGCGGCGGGGCCCGCTGCCGCGTCGCCCGCAGGCGAGACGATCGTCGCCCCCCTGTGGGGCCAGCCGACGCCTGCCTTCCTCGCGCGCATCGCGGCCGGCCAGGTCGGCGGCGTCATCCTCCTCGGCAACGGCTGGACGACGGAGGCGGCGGCAAGCGCCGCGATCGCGCGCGTTCAGGCGGCGGCATGCAGGCGCGGAAGCCCGCTCCTCGTCGGCGTCGACCAGGAAGGCGGAACGGTGCGACGCCTGCGGTGGGCCTCGCCCGACGCTGCGGCCGCCGCGATGTCGACGCCGGGAGATGCCCGCACCGAGGCGGCGGCGGCGGCGCGCGCACTTCGCGCGGCGGGAGTCGGGATCGACTTCGCCCCGGTCGCCGACGTCCTCACCTCGCCGGCGAGCTTCGAGGGAACGCGCTCGTTCGGCACGACGCCGTCCACGGTCGCGCCGCTCGTGGGCGCGTTCGTGCGCGGCCTGCAGGCGGGCGGCGTCGCCGCCACCGCGAAGCACTTCCCCGGCCTCGGCAGCGCGACGGCGAGCACCGACGACCGGCCCGTCACGATCGGGCGGAGCAAGGCCTTCCTCACCGCGCGGCTCGCGCCGTTCCGGGCCGCGATCGCTGCGGGCGCGAGGCTCGTGATGGTCGCGAGCGCGTCGTATCCCGCGCTCGACCCCTCGGGCGCGCCGGCGCTCTTCTCGCAGCCGATCGTGACCGGGCTCCTGCGCGGGACGCTCGGCTTCGACGGCGTCGTCGTCACCGATGCCCTCGACACGCCGGCGCTCCGGAGCCAGACGGACGTGCCGGGCCGGGCGATCGCCGCCGGCGTCGATCTGCTGCTCTACTCGCACGAAGGCCCGGCGGAGCTGGGCTACGCGCAGCTGCTGCGCGACGCGAAGGCGAGCCCCGCCCTCCGCGTCGACCTCGCCGCGTCGACCGGGCGCATCGCCGCGCTGAAGGCGTGGCTCGCCGCCCACGGCGGCCCGACCTGTAGCGCCTAGACCCCGAGCCGGTCGAGCTGCGCTTCGTCACGGCGCCAGCGCGGGCGCACCTTCACGACGAGCTCGAGGAAGACGTTGTGGCCGAGCAGCGCCTCGATCTCCGGGCGCGCGCGCGTGCCGATGTCGCGCACCATCGCGCCGCCCTTGCCGACGAGGATGAGCTTCTGCGACTCCGTCTCGACGAGGACGAACGCGCGGACGACCTTCTCGGTCATCTCGTCGACCTCGACCGAGATTGCGTGCGGCACCTCGTCACGCGTGAGCCATAACGCCTTCTCGCGGATGAGCTCGCCGACCTGCGACTCGACCGAGAGATCGGTCTTCTGTTCGCGCGGGAAGTAGAGCGGGCCTTCGGGGAGGAGCCCGACGAGCTCCTCGAGGAGCTGCGGTATCCCGTCGTGCGTCTTCGCGCTCACCGGGTGGAGCGCCCTGAAGTCGCCGAGCCGCGCCGCCGCGTTCATCTGCTGCGCGATGTGGCCCGGCTTGAGCCGGTCGACCTTGTTCAGGGCGATCACGACGGGCACGCCGAGCGAGAAGACGCGCGACGCGATGAATCGGTCGCCGGCGCCGATGCGCTCGCGTGCGGAGAGCACGAGCACGACACCGTCGACGTCCTCGAACGACGCGTCGACGGTGTGCTGCATGCGCTCCGTCAGCGCGTCGCGCGGCCGCTGGAACCCCGGCAGGTCGGCGAGGACGAGCTGGTAGTCGTCGGCGTTCGCGATGCCGAAGATGCGGCGCCGCGTCGTCTGAGGCTTGTCCGAGACGATGGCCACCTTCCCGCCGCAGAGGGCGTTCACGAGCGTCGACTTGCCGACGTTCGGCCGGCCGGCGATTGCGATGAACCCGGACTTCACTCCGGCAGGTCCCAGGTGTCCGGCAGGAGATCGGCGGCCGCGTACTCGGCGATGCTGCCGTCGTCGCGCCGGAACCAGACCGTCCCGACCCGCCACTCGTGCAACCACTGCCGGCACCCGCCGCACGGTGACGCGGTGATGCCGACGGCGCCGACCTCGCCGGGGCGCACGCCCGCGGTCGCAGCCGCGCCGAGGGCGGTCTTCTCGGCGCACACGCCGAGTGGATAGGCGGCGTTCTCGACGTTGACGCCGTCGAAGACGCGCCCGTCGTTCGTCAGGACCGACGCGCCGACGAGGTACTTCGAGTACGGCGCATACGCGTTCGCGGCTGCCGACTCCGCGCGGGCGACAAGCTCCTCGCCCGTCACCGGCTGCCTCCGTACAGGAAGTGCCCGTAGGCGCTCGTGCGCAGGTCGAGATCGAAGCCGAGGGTGCGAACGCGCTCCGCGAGCTCGTCCGCCTCCCAGCGGCGCTTGACGATGCGGAACTCCCGGCCGTCGGAGACGGTGCGCGTCTCCTCCTCGCCCGCCTGGTCGGTGCCGGTGTGCGCCGCATCGCCCGCAGCGCTGTCGACGAGGAACACACGCCCGCCCGGCCGGAGCGCCGAGCGTACGCGCAGCCAGAACTCGTCGAATCGCGCGAGCGGCACGTGCGACAGCCAGAACGAGAAGAAGCAGACGTCGAACGTCTCCTCCGGCTTCCATTCGAAGACGTCCGCCTGCACGAGCGCGGCCTCCCCGGTGTTGAGCGCGAGCGTCTCCGCGTTCGCATCGACCGCGACGACGCTTTCGACGAGGCGAACGAGCTTGCGCGTCCAGATGCCGGTGCCGGCGGCGAGCTCGAGCACCCTCCCGGCCGGCGCGAATGCCTCGAGCCGCTGCTCGACCTCGGCGGCGTCCGCCCACCAGCCGGCCTCCTTCGCTGGATCGAGCGCGTACCGGCCGCGCCTGTACCACCAGTCGTCGTACTCCCCGGCCCGGGCTGCGTAATAGCGCTTCTGCTCCTCGAGTCTCTCGCTCACGTGACCACCTGGAAGACGACGAGCGTGACGAGAGCGCCGAGCGCGCCGCCGTAGAGGACCTCGAGTCGCGAGTGGATCCCGGCCTCGACACGCGTCTGCGCGACGAGGAGCGCCATCACGAACGTGAGGGACGAGATGAGGAAGCGGTGCTGGTCGCTCGACACATACGTCGCCGCCATCCAGCCGGCGAATGCGATACCCGCGTGGCCGGACGGCAGCCCGCCGCGCAGCGGCGTTCCGCGTCCCGTCCAGGCCTTCGTCGCAATGACGACGAGTGCGACGAGCACGAGCGCCACGAGCGTGACCTCCGCCGGCGCGTCGCGGACACGGTCGAGCAGCCGCGCCGTGCGGTGCGCCGCCGCGTGCGCGAATACGAGATAGCCGACGGCAATCGCCGTGACCGTCGCGATGAGGACTGCGCCCGCGGCGATGTCCTTGGCGAGCTTCGCATTCGGGTCGAACGACGTCGTAGAGACGTCGATCGCTCCCTCGATCGCCGAGTTGACCATCTCGGCGACGAGCACGAAGGCGATGACGATGAGGAGCGCGATCAGCTCGTCGCGGGCGACGCCGAGCGCGGCCGCGGCGGCGATCACCACGATCGCGATGATGAAGTGAATTCGCAGGTTCCGCTGCGTCCGGAGGACGTGGATGATCCCCTCGAACGCGTAGTTGAAGCTGTCGAGAAGCGTCGGCGCGCCGGCGGGGGCAGGCGGCGGACTGAGGCGCGAGCGGTCGTGCTCGCGCTCGCGCTCGCGCTGAGGCGGGGTGGAGATGCTCACGTGTGCAGCGCCTCCCGCGCCTCCATCTCGTCGCCGTGGTCGTAGCCGACGAGGTGCAGCACGGCGTGCACGATCGGCGCGCGCCATTCCTCGCCGACGACCTGCGGGCAGACGACGACGTCGCCGAGCTGGCGCGGCAGCCCGTCCGGAAGCTCCTCGAGGCCGTCGAGCGGGAACGCGAGCGCGTCCGTCGACTCGTCGACGCCGAGGTGCTCACGCTTGAGGGCGCGGCTCTCCTCAGGCCCGACGAAGGCGAGCCCGACCTCACCCGAGTCGACGCCCTCCCGGGCGAGCACGCGGCGCACGAGCTCCGCAGCGCCGTGCTCGTCGACGGCGACGCCGGACCGATTCTCGATCTCGACCTCGATCACCGGCGCCGCTGCGTCCCGGTCTGTTCCGAGTGTCGTTTGTACGCCTCGACGATCCGCTGCACGAGCTTGTGGCGCACGACGTCTTCGTGACCGAAATGCACGAACGCAATCCCGTCGACCGACGAGAGGATGTCCTGCACCTGGATGAGGCCCGATGCCTGTTCACGCGGCAGATCGATCTGCGTGATGTCCCCCGTCACGACCACCTTCGAGCCGAACCCGAGCCGTGTGAGGAACATCTGCATCTGCTCCGGCGAGGTGTTCTGCGCCTCGTCGAGGATGATGAAGCTCGAATTGAGCGTGCGCCCGCGCATGAATGCCAGGGGCGCCACCTCGATCGTGCCCCGCTCGAGGTACGTGTTCAGCCGCTCCGCGTCCATGGTGTCGTACAACGCGTCGAAGAGCGGCCGCATGTAGGGGTCGACCTTCGCCGCGATGTCACCGGGCAGGAAGCCGAGCCGCTCGCCCGCCTCGACGGCGGGGCGCGTGAGGATGATCCGCCCGACCTCTCGCTCGGAGAGCGCCGCGACGGCGAGCGCAACGGCGAGATACGTCTTCCCCGTGCCTGCCGGACCGATCCCGAACGTCAGGGTCGATCGGCGGATCGCCTCGACGTAGTGCTTCTGCGTGACGGTCTTCGGCGTGATGCGCTTGCCGCGGTGCGACCACACGACGTCGTCGAAGATGTCGCGCACGTTCTCCGCCTGGTCGATGGCGTTGAGGATCGTGTCCACCGTGCCGGCCCCGACCTCCTGGCCGCTCTCGACGAGGTCGACGAGCTCCTCGACGACCGCGCGGGCCTCGGAGACCTTCGCGTCGTCGCCGTCGAGCGTCAGCCGGTTGCCGCGGAGGTTGATCGCGCAGCCCAGCCGGTCCCGGAGCGCGCCGAGCACCCCCTCGCCGATGCCGGCAAGCTCTGCCGCGACCTCGTTCGGGACCTCGAGAACATCCTGCACACGGTCAGTGTAGGCGGCACTCCGGTCTGGAAGCGCCTCGCCGAGCTCAACGACGAAGCCACCACCCCGCGAAGCGGGAACCTCTAACGGGTGAAGGTGCGCAGCACTCTCACCCGGGCCTAGGCGAGCTTCTCGCGGACGATCTGCGAGACGACGGAGCCGTCCGCGCGTCCGGCGATCTGCGGCATGACGTCCGCCATGACACGGCCGAGGTCGGCCATGCTCGTCGCCCCCACCTCGGCGATGGCGTCGTCGACGATCTCCTCGATGTCCTCTTCCGAGAGCGGCTCGGGCATGAACTCCTCGAGGATCTCGAGCTCGCGCTCCTCCGACTCCGCCTGCTCCTCGCGGCCGCCGGCGCGGAAGGCCTCGGCGGCCTCGACGCGGCGCTTGCGCTCGCGCTGGAGCACCTGCAACTCCTCGTCCTCGGACAGCGGCCGCTGGAGCTCCTTCTGCGATCCCTTCAACGCGTTGAGGATGAGTCGCAGCGCATCGCGACGCTCGGCGTCGTGAGCCTTCATGGCCTCGCGAAGCTCGACCTCGATCGTCTCGATCCGGCTCATGCCATTCTCCCCGTCAACCCGCCGCCGAGCACGTGCCAGTGCAGGTGGAAGACCGTTTGACCGGCGCCCGCGCCGGCATTGACAACGACACGGTAGTCGGTCAGGCCCTGGCCTGCAGCGACTTCGGCGATGAAGTCGAGCATGCGCTTGTCCTCGTCGGCGGTGAGCTCTGCGATGTGGTGGAAGCTGTCGATGTGCCGCTCGGGGATGACGAGCACGTGCGTCCCCGCCTGCGGATTGATGTCGCGGATGGCGACGAAGCCGTCCGTGGACGCGATGTGGTCGCCTTCGCGGTAGAGCGTGCAGAAGAGGCAGTCAGGCTGCAACGACGCCCTCCTCGGTGACGGCCGCGCCGCGCACGCGGACGAAGTGCCCGACCGGCGCGTCGACGAGCCACGGCGAGTAGTCGTCGCCGTACCCGCGGCCGGGACGGTCGACGAGGACGACGTCCTCCCTCCCCACCTTCGTCCGCCAGCGCGCGACGCACGCGTCGTCGGACAGAGCGCGCAGGCGCGCGCCGCGCGCGCGCTTGACGGCATGCGGCACCCGGTCGTCGCGCTCGGTCACCGTGCCGGGGCGGGGCGAGTACGGGAAGACGTGCAACTTCGTCAGGCCCGCCTCGCCGGCCGTGTGCAGCGTGTTCGCGAACGCGCGCTCGTCCTCTGCGGGGAAGCCGACGATGACGTCGCTCGTGAGGTTGAACTCGTCCTGCAGCGGGGCTAGCCGGCGCAGAAAGGTCGCGACGGAGTACCGGCGCCCCATCGCCCGGAGCACGCCGTCGTCGCCCGACTGCAGCGGCACGTGGAGATGCCTGCTCACGACGGGCGTCTCGCGCAGCGCGCGCACGAGCTCGTCGTCGACGTGGTTGATCTCGATCGAGGAGAGCCGGAGCCGCTCGAGCCCGGGCACGGCGCCGGCGGCGCGGACGAGCCGCGGCAGGTCGTATCCGGCCTCGCGGTCGCGGTAGCAGCCGAGGTTGATGCCCGTGAGCACGACCTCCCGATGGCCCTGCTCGACCCGCCGCTCGACCTCTGCGAGGACGGCCGCCGCCCGGCGGCTGCGCGAGGCGCCGCGTACGAGCGGAATGACGCAGAAGTTGCACGAGAAGCTGCACCCGTCCTGCACCTTGACGAACGCGCGGACGCGGTCGAGTCGCGCGTCCGCCTGCACGCAGCCGAGGGCGCCGACGTCGCCGGCGACGAACGCCGCCGTCTCTTCGCTCCGGCGAGCGACGACGACGACGTTCTCCGGGAGGCCCGCGAACGCGTCGCCGGCGAGATTCGCGCCGCAACCGGTGACGTAGACGCGGCGGTGCGTGCGCGCAGCCCGCGCGGCGGCCTTGCGCGACTTCGCCACGGCCTCGTTCGTGACGCAGCACGTGTTGACGACCGCGACGTCGGCGCCGCCGTCGACCTCGGCGTGCCCGCCGGCGAGCAGGCGCTCGCGCACCTCGTGGGCGTCGACGTGCGAGACCTTGCAGCCGAGGAACCGGACGGAGAACGTCGTCACGGCCGGAATTCGAGCAGGTCCGCGGCCCAGCCGTCGCGGACGCGGCGCCCGACGCCCCGCCACCCGGCGACGCGCGGCTCGTCCCGCTCGAGATAGCCGGAGGTGATCGCCCGCTCGACCGTGAGCTTGGGAAGGAGGCCCTCGACCACGTCGAGCGCGATGTTCATCACCGCGAGCGTGGCCGGCCGCAGCTCGTCGAGGACGTCAACGGCGACGCCGTTGGCTTCGGCGTTCGCCGCGGTCGTCTCCATCGCGACCTCGTCGAGGTCGAAGGCGCCGACGGGCGCGAAGCCGAGCTTCGCGGCTGCGATCGAGAGGACGCCCGAGCCGCTGCCGACGTCGAGCACGCCCGTCGGCTCGACCTCCTGGAGCAGCTCGAGGCAGAGCCGCGTCGTCGGGTGCGCGCCGGTCCCGAAGGCCCGGCCGGGATCGACGACGACGGGGATGGCTCCGGCCGGCGCCGGCTCCCACGGCGGGCCGACCCACAGCCGGCCGACGACGACGCCGTGGTGGAACTCGCGCCACGCATCCTCCCATCCGTCCGCCACGCCGTCGGCCTCGATGACGTCGAAGCCGATGGGCGGCTCGTCGGCGTAGACGGCGAACGCACCGTCGAGCTCCTCGACGCCTTCGGGGAAGAGATGGAGGAGCAGCGCGAGCTCGGGCTCGCCGCCGACGATGACGTAGCGGTTCAGCGGAAGGCGCTCTTCAGCTTCTCGAAGAAGCCCTCGTCGGGCTTGTACGTGCGCTCGTCCGCATGCGCGTCGAACTCCTCCAGCAGGCGGCGCTGCTCGTCGCTCAGATGCCGCGGCACGACGACGTTGACGAGGACGCGCTCGTCGCCCCGGCCGAACCCCTGCAGCACGGGCATGCCCCGCCCGCGCAGGACGACGACCGCGCCCGGCTGCGTCCCGGCGGCGAACTCGAGCTCTTCCTCGCCGTCGAGAGTCGGCACGGTGACGGTGGCGCCGAGCGAGGCCTGCGTCATCGTCAGGTCGACGGTCGCGAAGACGTCGTCGCCCTCGCGCACGAAGCGCGCGTCGGGGCGAACGCGCACGCGCACGTAGGCGTCGCCGGCCCGAGCGCCGAGCACGCCCGCATGCCCCCCGCCGGTGAGGCGGATCTGCTGCCCGTCGTGGATGCCGGCGGGGATCTCGACGTCGAGCTTCCGCTCCTCGAGCACGCGGCCGGCGCCGTCGCAGACGCTGCACGGCGTCTCGATCTTGCGACCGGAACCGCCGCAGGTCGGGCACGTCTGTGTCCGCACGAACTCGCCGAAGACGCTGCGCGTCACCTGCTGCAGCCGGCCGGCGCCGCCGCAGGCAGGACACGTCGTGATCTCCGTCCCCGGCTCGGCGCCGTTCCCGCTGCAGTGCTCGCACGCGACAGCGACGCTGAACGGGACCTCCCGCGTCGCGCCGTGCGCCGCCTCGACGAGCTCGATCTCCACCTCGGCGGCGAGGTCCGGTCCGCGCGACCGGCCGCTGCGCGCACCGGCGAGGTCGTCGCCGAAGAACGCGGCGAACAGATCGGAGAGGCTGCCGAAGTCGAAGTGGCCGGGCTCGAAGCCGCCGCTGCGCAGACCGGCGTGGCCGTAGCGGTCGTACAGCTGGCGCGTCTCGGTCTTCGAGAGCACCTCGTACGCTTCGACCACCTCGCGGAAGCGCTCGTGCGCGTCGGGCGCGTCGGAGACGTCCGGGTGCAGCTCGCGCGCGAGCCGCCGGAAGGCCTTCTTGATGTCTCCCTCGCCGGCGTCGCGCGGCACGCCGAGGAGCTCGTAGTAGTCGTGCTCGGTCGTCGCCACGCTTCGAGGTTAGCGATCCGAGTACACGGACTCGGCGAAGCGGGAGAGCTCGTCCGCCGCGGAGCGCACGGCGCCGACAGCCTTCTCGTAGTCCATGCGCACCGGGCCGACGAGGCTCACCGAGCCGAGAACGCGGTGGACGAGCCCGTACGCCGCGCCGACGAGCGCGATCTCGCGCAACGCCGGATGCGAGAGCTCATGGCCCACGCGGACGAACGGCCCGTGCGTGTCGTAGCTCGCGTCGCCGAGCACGTCGAGCAGGGCGGCACGCTTCTCGACGAGCTCGAACAAGCTGCGGTACGCCTCCAGCTCCTCCGCGCGCACCTCGCCGAGCAGGTCGGCCGCGCCGCCGACGTAGAGCCGCTGCGCCGCCGAGACGAGCTCCGTGAAGGCCGGGCGGAGGATGGCGAGGAACCCGCGCTCCCGCACGCTCAGGCCCGGGTCCTCGAACCGGCGGCGCAGGAGGACGGTGCCGATCTGGAGGCCGGCGACGGTCTCGTTCAGGTACTCGTTCGCCCACTGCGCGAGGCCGGGATCGACCGGCGCCTCGAACTCGAAGAGCCGCTTCGTGACGCCGCCGGCGGACGTGATCACGACGACCATCACGAGCTCCGGCTGGAGCAGCAGCACCTCGACCCGGACGATCGTCGTCGCCTCGAGCGGGGGCGCGGAGACGAGCGCGAGCAGTCGCGTCACCTGCGACAGCATCTCCGTCGTCGCCTGCAGCGCCTGTTCGACCTCGGTGCGCGTCGTGTGCAGGTCGAGCGGGAAGACCGTCGGCTGCGGATCGAGCCGGCCGAGCAGCTCGTCGCAGTAGTACCTGTACCCGACCTCCGTCGGCACGCGTCCGGCGGATGTGTGCGGGTGCGTGAGCAGCCCGAGCGACTCGAGCTCCGCGAGCTCGGAGCGCGCCGTCGAGGAGGCGATGCCGAGGCCGCCACGCTCGACGAGCGTCTTCGACCCCACGGGCTGACCCGTCGCCACGAATTCCTCGACGACGTGCCGGAGGATCTCCCGCTGCCGTGCACTTAGCTCCATTTGCAGCGAATTTTAGCCCGCGAGAAGCGCCGCGGTCACCGCACCGCCGAGAAAGCGCCCGCGGTCGGTGAGCGCGAGCGTCTCGTCGTCGTGCCGGACGAGGCCGAGCGACTCGACCCGGGCGAGGCCGGCGGGGTCGAGCGCACGCCCGAGGCCTGCAAGCGGGAGCGGATCGTCGAGGCGGAGGCCGAGCAGCACGCGTTCACGCGCGCGTGTGTCGTCGTCGAGCACCTCGAGCTCGCGGTCGAAGTCGCCGGCGAGGTAACGGGCGAGCTTCGCGGTGTTGCGCCGGCGCTCGCCGTCGACCGTGGACACGGCGCCCATGCCGATCCCGAGATAGTCGCGGCCGAGCCAGTAGCCGAGGTTGTGCAGCGCGCGCCGGTCGTCCCGGCAGAAGTTCGCGGTCTCGTACCAGCGATATCCGGCGGCCGTCAGCATCGCGACGACGCGCTCGAAGTAGTCCTCCATCGCCTCCGCCTGCCGCGTGAGCTCGTCGCCGAACGCGTGCGTGAAGCGCGTGCCCGGCTTCGCCTCGAGCTCGTAGCAGGAGAGGTGCTCGGGGCCGAGCGCGAGCGCTTCGGCGAGGTCGGCCTCGAGGTCGGCGACAGTTTGGCCCGGAATGCCGTAGATGAGATCGAGCGAGAGGTTGTCGAAGCCGGCGCCGCGCAGGATGCCGAACGCGCGACGGACGTCCTCGGGCTGCGCGCCCCGCTCGAGGACCTGCAGCAGCCCGGGCTGGAAGCTCTGCGCCCCGAGCGAGACGCGTGTGACGCCGGAAGCGCGAAGTGCCTGCGCGAGCTCGGGCGTCACCGTCTCGGGGTTCGCCTCGACCGTGACCTCGTCCGCCGGCGGCAGCGCGGCGAGCAGGCGGACCAGCTCGGGAAGCGCGGTGAACGTCGGCGTGCCGCCGCCGAGGAACACCGTCTCGAGCGGGTCGGCGAGCACGCCGCCTTCGAGCTCGAGCTCCCGAAGGAGCGCGTCGACGTAGGCGCCGTGCTGGTCGCGACGGCCGACCGCCGTGACGAAGTCGCAGTAGCCGCAGCGGTGCGCGCAGAACGGCAGGTGGACGTACAGGTGACGGACGCCGCTCAGCTCTTCTGCCCCTGGCCGATGTTGAGCACGGCGAGGAACGCCTCCTGCGGCACCTCGACGGCGCCGACCTGCTTCATCCGCTTCTTGCCGGCCTTCTGCTTCTCGAGCAGCTTTCGCTTGCGCGAGATGTCGCCGCCGTAGCACTTCGCGAGCACGTCCTTGCGCCGCGCCTTCACGGTCTCGCGCGCGATGACGCGCGCGCCGATCGCCGCCTGGATGGCGACGTCGAACATCTGCCGCGGGATCTCCTCGCGCAGCTTGTCGACGAGCAGGCGTCCCCGGTCGTACGCGAAGTCGCGGTGGACGATGAGCGAGAGCGCGTCGACCGGCTCCCCGCCGACGAGGACGTCGACCCGGACGAGCTCGCCGGGCTTGAAGCCGGCGACGTCGTAGTCGAACGACGCGTAGCCGCGCGTGCGCGACTTCAGCTGGTCGTAGTAGTCGAGCACGATCTCGGCGAGCGGAAGCTCGTACGTCAGGTGCACACGCTCCGGCGACAGGTACTCGAGCTGGTCGAACGTGCCGCGCCGGTCGTTGTTCAGCTCCATCACCGTGCCGACGAACTCCTTCGGGACGATGATCGACGCTTTCACGTACGGCTCCTCGACCTCCTCGATCTCCCGCGGGAAGTCGGACGGGTTGTGCACCTCGACGAGCTCGGTGCCGTTCTTCTCGCTGACGCGATACGCGACGTTCGGCGCGGTGACGAGCAGGTCGAGATCGAACTCGCGCTCGAGCCGCTCGCGCACGATCTCCATGTGCAGGAGGCCGAGGAAGCCGCAGCGGAAGCCGAAGCCGAGCGCCTGCGACGTCTCCGGCTCGTAGAAGAGCGCCGCGTCGTTGAGCTTCAGCCGCTCGAGCGCGTCGCGCAGCTCCGGGTACGAGTCCGAGTCGGTCGGGAAGAGCCCGGCGAACACCATCGGCTTGACGTCCTTGTACCCCGGCAGCGGCTGCTTCGCCGCGCGGACGACGGAGGTGAGCGTGTCGCCGACGCGCAAGAGCGAGACGTCCTTGAGACCGGTGATGACGTACCCGACCTCGCCTGCCGAGAGCGACTCCACCGGGCTCATCGTCGGCGAGAAGAATCCGAGCTCCTCCGCGTCGAAGCGCGTTCCGGTCGCCATCGTCTGCAGCGCCTCGCGGCGCGAGAGCGAACCGTCGACGACGCGGATGAACGCGACGACGCCGCGGTACTGGTCGTACGACGAGTCGAAGACGAGCGCGCGCGCCGGCGCGGCCGGATCTCCTGCCGGCGGCGGCACGCGCTCGACGATCGCATCGAGGACGTCGGCGACGTTCACGCCGGTTTTCGCCGAGATGCGCACGACCTTCGCGGGGTCGTCGCCCAGCAGGTCGGCAACCTCGACCGCCGAGCCGTCAGGGTCGGCCTGCGGCAGGTCGATCTTGTTCACGACGGGAACGATCTCGAGCCCGTTCTCGATCGCGAGATAGGCGTTCGCGAGCGTCTGCGCCTCGATGCCCTGCGCCGCGTCGACGACGAGCACCGCCCCTTCGCAGGCCTGGAGGGATCGCGACACCTCGTAGGTGAAGTCCACGTGACCGGGCGTGTCGATGAGGTTCAGCTCGTGCCCCTTCCACGTCACGCGGACGGCCTGCGCCTTGATCGTGATGCCCCGCTCGCGCTCGAGATCCATCGTGTCGAGCACTTGCGCGCGCATGTCGCGCGCGGAGACGGCCTCGGTGATCTCGAGGATGCGGTCGGCGAGCGTCGACTTGCCGTGGTCGATGTGCGCGATGATCGAGAAGTTGCGGATCTTGCTCTGGTCCATGGGGGTCGAACGATCGTAGCCGGACGCCTGCGAGCCCTTCGGCCGCGCGGCCCGCTCTGGCAGAGCCGCGACTACGTCCAGCTCTGGTCGGCAGCCACGGCCGGCGACCGGTGCGGTGATCTACAACACGACGAGCGTCACGATCGGCCAGGCGACGACGCCGGACAGGCCCATGGCATTCAACGCCGCGCTCGCGGCTCAGCTCTCCCCGTCCCAGTAGGGAAGGTGGCCGGAGCGGCGGAGCATGTAGTGCGTCCCGTCCGCCCAGACGCCGACCTTGTCGCTGTCCGGGTACTCGGCGATGCCGAACTCGTTCTTCGTCGAGGCGATCGCGACGCGCACGGGCTCGTCGCCCGCGTTGCGCACGTGGTGCGCGCCGTTCGGGCCTGCCGGGAAGCAGACGACGTCGCCCGGTTCGAGGACGCGCTCGCCTTCCGGCGTGCGCAGCGTCGGCCGCCCGGCGACGACGACGAGCCACTCCTCGTCGGTCCACTCGAAGTGGTACGGGCAGACCGCCTCGCCGGGCGGCAGGTCGTAGACGCTCATGCCGAGGCGCGACCCGCCGAGCTTCGGCCCGAGCCGTGCCGCCGTGCAGAGATAGCCCGGCGGCTCGTCGCCCTCCGGCCCGATGTCGGTCTCCCCGGTGAAGAGGTTGAAGATCTCCATGTTGGAAGGCTAACGCCGCTCGAGACGCATGAGCCGATGCGGCAGCCCGTCCTCCTCGACGTCTGCGACGTGACCGAAGCCGGCTTTCTCGAACGCGCGCCACGATCGGCGGTTCGGCTCCTCGACGGTGGCGACGCACGCATTCGTCCCGGGTCGGGCGAAGACGATCTCGTGCACGAACTGGGAGAGAGCCCGCGGGCCGACGCCGCGGCCGACCGCATCCTCCTCGCCGAGGAGCAGATCGACGCCGGCGAGTCCCGGCTCGGCGCCGACGACCGCTTCCCATTCCGGGCTGTCCGCGACGAGGTAGGTCTGGATCATCCCGACCGGACGGTCGTCGACCACGACGACGTACCGCCCGCGGCGATCGTGCGCCAATTCGTCGTCGATCGGCTCTCGCCACCACCGGCGGACGTGCTCGCGTGCGAGCCAGGTCGCGACCAGCGGCAGGTCGTCCTCGGTGAGCGCGCGGAACTCGATCATGCGCCGCGGAACCGCGCCCACACCGACGTCAGCGTGTCGAGCTCGCGCACGCGCAGCGCACGGCACGCGAACAGGTAGGCGACGGTCGACGCGACGAGCGCAAGGCCGAGCGAGACCACCTGCGCGCCGAAGGAGCGTCCGAGCGCCGAGTCGAGCGGGTGCCACACGATCCACGCGATGCCGGCGACGATCGCCGACGCAAGCGTCACCTTGACGACGGTCTGCGCGATTGCGCCGCCGTCCATCCGGCCGAGCCTGCGGCGCAGGAGCACGAGCAGCGCCCAGGTGGCGGCGAGGTTGCACACCGCCGTCGCGAGCGGGATGCCCCACACGCCCAGGCGGTAGAAGGCGAAGTCGAGGACCCCGTTCAGGAACAGGTTGCCGAGCGCGATCGCCGTCGGGATCCAGTTCGACTGGAGGCTGAAGAACGCGCGGTTGAGCATGAGCATCGCGCCGTTGAAGACGAGACCTGCGCTGAACGCCGCGAGCGAGTGCGCCACGCCCGGTGTCTGCGCGGGCGTGAAGTGGCCGCGCTGAAAGAGGACGCGTACGATCGGCTCCGCGAGCACGGCGCTCACTGCCGCCGCCGGCAGGAGTAGGAACCCGATCTGCCGCAGTCCCGTGCTGACGGTGCGCCGGAAGCCGTCCATGTCGCCGCGCGTCGCGAGACGGGAGAGCGACGGGAAGAGCACGGTCGCGATCGCGACCGAGAACACCCCCTGCGGCAGCATGTAGATGAGGAACGCCTTCTGGATCGCGGTCGGCGCGTAGTTCGCGTCGATGAGGCGTGACGCGAAGAACGTGTCGATGACCGCGTTGACGTTGATGAGTCCGAGGCCGAGCGTCACCGGCACCATCAGGACGAAGAAGCGCTTCACCGCCGGGTCGCGCCAGTCGAGCACGAGCTGCAGCCGTCCGTCGCGGCCGCGCAGCCACGGCACCGGCAGCAGCACCTGTACGAACGTCGCGGCGAGGATCGCGACGGCGTAGACGTAGAGCTTCGTGTTCATGGTGTGCGCCTGCGGGACGCCGATCGCAAGCCCGGCGATGATCGTGAGGTTCCAGAAGACCGGCGAGATCGCCGGCACGGTGAAATGGTCGTAGCTGTTGAGGATCCCGACGACGATGCCGGAGACGCCGAGCAGCGCCACCAGGGGGAAGAGGACACGGGACAGGCCGATCGCGAGCGCGCGGTCGTTGCCCGGATTCCCGAAGGCGGTGATCACCCACGGCGCTATGAGGATGAACAGCGCCGTCAGCGCCGACAGGCCGAGCAGCATCAGCCAGAAAAGCGTCGAGGCGACGCGCCACGCCCGCTTGCGCTCGCCCTTCTCGAGCAGCTCGCTGAAGACAGGCACGAAGGCGGAGGAGAGCGCGGCATCCGCGACGAGGGCGCGGACGAGGTTCGGCAGCTGGAATGCGACGGTGAACGCGTTCACCTTGCCCGTCGCCCCGAAGTAGTACGAGGACACGACCTCGCGCACGAGACCGAGCACGCGCGACGCGCCGGTGGCGATTCCGAAGATCGCCCCCGAGACGGCGAGGCGCCGGCCCTCGGGCTCCTCCGGTCCGCCGCTCTCCCCCCTGCGCGGCGGCACGCGCAGAATCATCGTCGGTTGCTCCGAGACCTCGGTCAGCAGCGGCCAGCGATCGAGCGACTCCGGACGCTCGAAGAACGATTCGCGGCCCTGCTCGCGGCGTCGCCGGTCGCGCTCGAGCCGCCGGAGGTCACGTTCGCGATCCGCGTCGCTCACGCGCTGAGCATAGGGACGCGGGTGTCAGGAGCCGCCGGCGCGGCGGTCTTTCCCGGTCCGGCGATCCTTGCTCGTGCGGCGCTCGATGCCGCCCGGCGGACCTTCGGTCTGCTTGCGGCGATCCTTGCCCGTACGGCGGTCCTTGCCCGACCGACGATCCTTGCCCTGGGGGTTCTCGGCCATGGGCCGGTGTTCCGGGCGGTCACCGGCTCTCCTGCCCGCTTGCTACCATCGTGCAGCCCGCCGTTGCGGGCTTTCTTACGCCATGCCGAACATCAAGCAACAGGAGAAGCGCGTCCGCCAGGCCTCCCGCCAACGGTTGGAGAACCTGCGCTGGCGGTCGACGGCGAAGACGCTCATGCGGCGTCTGAAGGAAGCCGCCGACGGCGGCGACAGCGGCGCGGTCGGCGAACGCCACCGCGAGCTCGTCAGCTGGCTCGACAAGGCCGCCTCGCACGGCGCGCTGCACCGGAACACCGCGGCCCGCCGCAAGGCGCAGGCCGAGCGGATCGCCTCCGGCAAGCCTTCCAGCTAGCTCGCGCGCCGCGTCACGTCGACGAGCGCGCGGTCGAGCTCCAGGTCGGCCGGCAGCCGCGAGCCGCCCTTCGCCGCCGCGTCGAGGTCGGCGAGGCGCACGATCGCATCCGCGAGCTCGTCGGCGGAGAAGTTCGCCGCCTGGCCGAACGCCTTCTCGGCGGCGAACGGATGCATCTTCAGCCGTCCGGCGGCGTCGCGGGCGCGCACACCCTCGTCCGCGAGCCGCTGACACCGCCGCACACGGCCGACGTGGCCGACGAGCGACGCCACGATCCGGAGGAGCTCGCCCGAACGTGTGCGATGCGTCCGCTCGAGCAGCGACTCGGTCGTGGCGAGCACCGCGCCGACGTCACGGCGCCCCCACGCGTCCGTGAGCGAGAAGATCGGCGTCTCCGCCCTGCCGACCGCGAGCTCCTCGACGTCGCGCAGCGTTATCGCGTCGCCGCCCGCCCACGCCGCGATCTTCTCGATCTCGCTCGCGAGCTCGTCGAGGTCGTCGCCGACGATCTCGACGAGCGCCCGGCACGACTCCTTGTCCGCCTTCGCGCCGAGCCGGGCGAACTGCTCGCCCACCCACTCGGGCAGCCGCCGCTTCGGTACGTCGTACGTCAACAGCTCGCCGGCCTTCGCGATCGTCTTCGCGAGCGCGGAGTCGGTCTTGATCTCCGCCCCGACGAGCGCGAGCACCGTGTCCGGAGCCGGTGCGGAGAGGTACGCGGCGATCGCCTTCGCATCGTCGGCCTTCCAGCGCTCGACCTCGTCGACGATGACGAGCCTACCGCCGCCGACGAAGAGCCCGAGCGCGTTGCAGGTCGCGATCGCGTCGTCGCCGCTCGCCTCGCGCGCGCTCAGATGCTCGGTCGAGTCGTCGCCGATCCGGTCACGCAGGCGTCGCAGGGCGCGCGCGATCTTCGGCCGGTCGCTCCCCGAGAGGAGATAGGCGGGCTTGAGCTCCGTCACGGCCATGCGAGCAAGCATAGGCAGAGGCGAGGAGGGCGCATGCGGCGAGCGCGGCGACCGCGGACGGGGAGGTCGCCTGCGCTCCGGGGAGGCCGCCGAAGAACCGCGCGCAGGCCGCGACGAACCATGCGCCCCAGCCGTTCACGTGCGCGAGCGCCGCAGCGAGCTGCGGGCAAGCCGGTGCGATCGCCGCGGTCACGAGCGCGACGACGAGCATCTCCGCGACGACCGGGACGCCGACGACGTTGGCCGGCACGGTGACGACGGACACCTGGTGGAACTGGAACCACGTCACCGGCGCGGTCGCGAGCCCGCACGCGGTCGAGACGCCGATGAGCTGCGCGAGACGGTGCGGCACCGGGTAGCCGGCGAGCGCGCGGACGACGCGCGGCGTGACGACGAAGATCGACGCGACGGCGGCGAACGAGAGCTGGAATCCGGCGTCGAGGACAAACGCCGGGTTCCACAGGAGAAGAGCCGCGGCGCCGACGGCGAGCGCGTGCCAGCGGTCGCGCTCGCGGGCCGACAGCCAGGCGACGGAGGCGAGCGCGGCCGCGATCGCCGCGCGGACGACGGAGGGGTGCAGCCCGACGGCGAGGGTGTACGCGGAGACGGCCGCGAGCGCGGCCGTCTCCGCGAGCAGCCGGCCGAGACCGGAAAAGAGGACGAGCGCCGCGGCCGCACCCGCGACCGTCGCCACCTTCAAGCCGTCGACGGCGAGCACGTGGTAGAGGCCGGAAGCGCGAAAGCGCGCGAGCAGCGGGTCGCTCATCCCCTGCGTCCGGCCGAGCACGACGGCGGCGAGCACCGCGCGCCGGTCGCCGTGCAGGCCGACGGTCGAGTCGGCGGCGAGCCAGCGCTGCAGGCGGTCCCCGACGGCGGCGACGCCGCCGCGACGGCCGACGACCCGCCAGGACTTCGCCCGTAGCACGACGTGGACGCCCTGGCGCCGGAGCCACGTGCGCTCGTCGAACCCGTTCGACGGCCCGGTCGGGAGACGGAGGACGCCGACGAGCGACAAGCGGGACCCCTGCGGCGGCGCCCGGCCCGCCGGCAGCTCGAGGAGCACCGGCTCGTGCGGCCGCGACGAGCCCCAGCGGAGGACGACGGCGCGCACGCGGACGTCGAAGCGCCCGACGCGCGGCGGCTCCTGCGTCTCGGCGGTCGCCCGCTCCGCCGTCCCGACGAGCGGCAGCAGGACGGACCGGTCGAGCGCGTGCAGCCGGTGGCTCCCCCACCACCAGCCTGCGACCGCGAGCACGCACGGCGCCCGCGCGAACGCGAGCGCCGCGGCCGCAGGCAGCGGCGAGAAGCGCGCGGCGTTCGACGCCGCGAGACCCGCGCAGAGCGAGACGACCAGCCGCGTCGCTCTCACGGAATGACGAGCCCCTTGAGCTGTGCGAGCTTCGACGGCCCGATGCCCGGCACGCCCTCGAGCTCGTCGACCGCGCGGAAGGGGCCGTGCGCCTGGCGGTACGCGATGATCTTCTCCGCCGTCGCCGGCCCGATCCCCGGGAGGGCGTCGAGCTGGTCGGGCGTCGCGGTGTTGAGGTCGACCGGGGCAGTCGGCGACGGCGCGCCGCCGGCGGCCGCGGCCGCCCCGCGCACGGGGACGAGCACCTGCTCGCCGTCTGCGAGCGGGGCGGCGAGGTTCACGAGCGTGCTGTCGGCCTTCGCCGAGAGACCGCCTGCCGCGGCGACGGCGTCGGCGATCCGCGTCCCGGACGGGAGGTGGTAGAGACCGGGCCGTGCGACCGCGCCGGCGACGTCGACGACGAGCGCCGTCGTCGCGACCCGCGCACGCGTCGCGGTGCGCAGCGGCACGACCGCCGCGGGCGCGCCGCCGCGATGGAGGACACGAGGCGCGAGCAGCACGACCGCAGCGGCGGCGACGATGCCGACCGCGAGGAGACGGCGGTGCGTGCGTGTGAGCTCCACCCGGCCATCGTTCCGTGAAAACCGTCACGAACGGCGCACGGTTGCGTGCCGACCTCCACCAAGGGCGCTTCGTGCGCCGCAAACGACCGGCGAGTCGACCTATTCGGGGAGCAGCTCGGCGAGGTTCGGCGCAACCGCGCCGGCGAGCTCGCCGCCTTCGCGCAACAGGCCGTCCAGCGCGCACCGCAGCGCACGCAGCAGCTCGTCGGGGTCGAGCGAGCGCACGATCGCGCCCTCGAAGCGGTCGAGCAGATCGGCCGGGAGCTCGTCGAAGCCGCGCCCGTACCACGCCGGAAGGCCGCGGCGCCGGCACGCGAGGTTGAGCGCGTAGTCGCGGACTGCGCTGATCCAGTACTCGGCGAGCCACACGCGGCCGCGCTCGATCGAGAACCGCGCGCGCAACGCGTGGTGGATGCCGTAGCCGAAGAGCTCCTCCGGAGACGGCGGCTCGCGACGCGGCCGCTCGACCGCTTCGCCGAAGAGCAGCTTGAACTTGGGGCTCGTCGCTCCGAAGACGGCGGCCGGCGTGAACGAGAGGTCGAACTGGAGGGAGCCCGGCAGGAGGAACACGCGGTAGATGCTCTCGTCGCTCGGAAGGTCGAACAGATGGACGGCGGCGATCTCGTCCGCGAGCACGCGCGTCCAGTCCTCGAGCACGTCCGTCACGGGGATCGCGTCGGCGACGGCGAACGTGAGGTCGAGGTCGGACCACCGGTCACCGTCCGAGAGTGCGAGCGAGCCGACGACTGCGCCGGCGACGACGCGCGGATCGGACTCGGCGAGCGCGAGCACCCGGTCGTGCACGCGCCGGCGGTCGTCGACGGTGAACACGAGAGTCAGCCGACGACGAAGTTGACCAGCTTGCGCGGCACGACGATCGTCTTTCGGACGGTCGCGCCGTCGACGTGCGCCTGCACCTTCGCCGACGCGAGGGCGCGCGCGACGATCTCCTCCTCCGGCAGGCTCGCGTCGATCTCGAGACGGTCGCGGACGCGGCCGTTCACCTGCACGACGAGCTCGAACGTGTCGCGCTCGAGCAGCGCCGGGTCGGCGGCCGGCCAGGGCTGGTCCCACAGCCGCTCGCGGCCCAGCACCTGCCACAGCTCCTCCGCGACGTGCGGGGCATAGGGCTGGACGAGGGACACGGCGGTCTCGGCAGCGAAGCGCGCGTCGGGAGAGGCCGCGTCGTCCGTCAGCTCGTTCAGCAGCTCCATCATCGCCGAGATCGGCGTGTGGAACTGAAAGCGGCGCAGGATGTCGTCGGTCACCTTCGCGATCGTCCGGTGCGCCTTGCGCGCGAGCGGCGTGTCGCCCGGGCCGTGCGCGGGCGCGCTCTCGGCCACCTCGTGCACGATCCGCCAGAGCCGGCGCAGGAAGCGGACGGTTCCCTCGATGCCGGTGTCCGTCCACTCCATGTCCTGGTCCGCAGGCCCCATGAAGAGGATGTACAGGCGGACGGCGTCGGCGCCGTACTCGGCGACGAAGTCGTCCGGCCCGACCTGATTGCCCTTCGTCTTCGACATCTTCGTCCCACCGAGCTGCACCCAGCCCTGGTGGAACAGGCGCGCGAAGGGCTCGCGGAAGCCGAGCATCCCCCAGTCGTTCATCGCCTTCACGAAGAAGCGCGAATAGAGGAGGTGGCCGTTCAGATGGTCGATGCCGCCGATGTACAGGCTGACGGGCAGCCAGTAGTCGACGACGTCCCGGTCGAACGGCGCATCGTCGTTGTGCGGGTCGACGTAGCGGATGAAGTACCAGGACGAGTCGACGAACGTGTCCATCGTGTCCGCCTCGCGGCGACCGGGGCCGCCGCACTTCGGACACGCGACGTTCATCCACTCCTCGTTGGATGCGAGCGGCGCCTTCCCCTTCGGTTGGTAGTCCTCGATGTCGGGGAGCACGACCGGCAGCTCGTCGTCGGGGACCGGCACGACGCCGCACCCGTCGCAGTAGACGATCGGGATCGGGCAGCCCCAGTAGCGCTGGCGCGAAAAGCTCCAGTCGCGCAGCCGGTACGACACCGCCGGCGCTCCGCGGCCCTTCCCGTGCAGCCACTCGACGATCGCGCCCTCCGCTTCCTCCACGGGCAGACCGTCGAATTGCGCCGAGTTGACGAGCCGGCCGCCGTCGTCGATGACAGGCACGATCGGCAGGTCGAACGTCTCGGCGAACTCGCGGTCGCGCTCGTCGTGCGCCGGCACCGCCATGATCGCGCCCGTGCCGTAGTCCATGAGGACGTAGTCGGCGACCCAGATGGGCAGGGGCTCGCCGTTGACCGGATTCGTCGCGTGGTGGCCGGTGAAGACGCCCGTCTTCGCGGTGTCGGCGGCGGCGCGTTCCTCGGTGCGCTTCGCGCCCGCGTGCTTCGCGTACTCCTTCGCCTCCTCGCCCGCGTGCTCGTCGACGAACGGATGCTCGGGCGCGATGACGAAGAACGTCGCGCCGAACAGTGTGTCGGGCCGCGTCGTGAAGACCGGAATGTCGATGTCGAGCTCGTCGACTCGGAAGAGGATCTCAGCCCCTTCCGAGCGGCCGATCCAGTTGCGCTGGCCGACGACCGAGCGCTCCGGCCAGCCGCCGTCGGGCGGAAGGTCGAACTCGCGCAGCTCGTCTGCGTATGCCGTCGTCTTGAAGAACCACTGCGTCATGTTCCGCAGCTCGATGAGCGCGCCGCAGCGTTCGCACCGCCCGTCTTCGATGTACGCGTCCGCGACCACCGTCTGGTCGTTCGGGCACCAGTTGACAGGCGCTTCGCGCCGGTAGGCGAGCCCCTTCTCGTAGAACCGGAGGAACAGCCACTGCGTCCAGCGGTAGAAGGCGGGGTCGTGCGACGAGACCTCGCGGTCCCAGTCGATCGCCCAGCCGAGGCGCTTCATCTGCGCGCGGATGGTGGCGATGTTCCGTTCGGTGATCTCGCGCGGATGGCCGCCCTCGCGGATGGCCGCGTTCTCCGCCGGCAGCCCGAAGGCGTCCCAGCCCATCGGCCGCACGACCTTCCAGCCGCTGCGGCGACGCACGTGGGTGACGACGTCCCCCATCGTGTAGTTGAGGACGTGCCCCATGTGCATGCCGTTGCCGGACGGGTACGGCAGCATCTCGAGCTGGTACCAGTGCGCGTCGTCCAGGGGCGCGCCGGGCGCCGGGTTCGGGACGTTGAACGCCCGCGCCTCCTCCCAGATGCGCTGCCACTTCGGCTCGATCTCCTGCGGTTCGTACCTGTCCATGGTCCTCCAGAGACGAAAAAGCCTCTCGCGAGAGAGGCCGGGGGAACTCGTCGCGGCGGCGCCGCGGTCCGTCCCTGCGCTATCGAAGGAGCTGCCTGTTCACCGCGCTGATCGTAGCAACCAAGCCGGATTCACGCACTTCCAGGTACACGCGCGTCCAACCAGGGTCCCGACTCCCTCCCCCCACCGACCTGAGCGCGATCCTAGTTCGCGCGGCGTCCGCCATGGTGACGCGGAGGTGCCGGCTTCGCGCCGGTTCGTCCACAGGGCAGACTTGCCTCCGTGCTCGACCTCTTCCCGATCACTGCGGAGCTCGACGGCGGCGCGCTGTCGATCGGCGGCGTCCCGGCGGCGCGGCTCGCCGCGGACCACGGCACGCCGCTCGTCGTCTACTGCGAGGACACGATCCGGGCGCAGGCGCGCGCGTACCGCGAGGCCGCGCCCGGCGCCCTGATCGCCTACGGGACGAAGGCGTTCGCGAACGTCGCGCTCCTCCGCATTCTCTCCGAGGAGGGCGTCGGCGCCGACGTCTCCACGATCGGCGAGCTCGCGTTCGCGCAGGCCGCCGGGCTGCCGGGCGAGCGGATCCTCTTCCACGGCAACAACAAGTCGGACGAGGAGCTGCGCGCGGCCGCCGAGGCCGGTGCGACCGTCGTCCTCGACGCACCCGACGAGCCCGCCCGCGCGGCGGCCGCCGGCGTGCGCCGCGCGCTCGTCCGCCTGACGCCGGGCGTCGAGGCGGTCACGCACCAGTCGATCCAGACGGCGCACGACGAGTCGAAGTTCGGCCTCGCGCCGGACGCCGCCGTCGCCGCGATCGCGGCGGCGCTCGCCGCCGGCGTCCACGTCGCGGGCATCCACTTCCACGTCGGCTCGCAGCTCGCCCGCGTCGACGAGAGCCTCGTCGCAGTCGACCGGCTCTTGGCCTTCTGCGACCGCGTCGAGGCGGAGCTCGGGTGGACGCCGGAGGTCCTCGACATCGGCGGCGGGCTCGGCATCCGGTACACGCGCGAGGAGCAGCTACCCGAGGTCGCAGAGTTCGTGCCGCCGCTCGTCGCCCGGCTGCCGGCCGGCGTGCAGGTCGTCCTCGAGCCGGGCCGCTCGCTCGTCGGCCGCGCGGGCGTGACCTTGTACCGCGTCGGGGTCGTGAAGGAGTCCGGCGGCGTCTCGTACGTCGCCATCGACGGCGGAATGTCCGACAACCCGCGCCCGCAGCTGTACGGCGCCCGCTTCGAGGCGCTGCTCGCCGAGCGCGCGGACGAGCTCGCGGACGGCGTGTTCCGCATCGCCGGCAAGCACTGCGAGTCGGGTGACGTGCTCATCGACGCGATCGCCCTTCCCCGGCCCCGGCGCGGCGACCTGCTGGCCGTGCCGGCGACCGGCGCGTACACGCTTGCGATGGCGTCGACGTACAACGGCGTCCCCGGCCCGGCCGCGGTGCTCGTGCGCGGCGGCGAGGCGCGGATCGTTCGCGCTCGGCAGCCTGTGGAGGATCTCCTACGCTACGAGCGATGACGCAGCGCCTGGCGAACGTCCCCGGAATCGTGCTCGTGAGCGTCGCGGCGGCGATGTGGGGCCTCGACGGCCTCATCCGCAAGCCGCTCGCGCACACGACGTCGGCGACGACCATCGTGTTCGGCGAGCACGTCGTGCTCGTCGCGTGCACGCTGCCGCTGCTCGGCGCCGCGCTCATCGCCCTGTGGCGCGCCGGCATCCGGTACGTCCTCGCGGGCATCGCGGTCGGCGCGGGCGCCTCGGCGGTCGCGACGATCCTCTTCACCGAGGCGCTCTTCCACGGCGACTTCATCACGGTCGTCGTCCTCCAGAAGTCGCAGCCCCTCATCGCCGTCGTCGGCGCCTGGCTCGTGCTCGGCGAGCAGCCGCGCCCTCGCTTCGCGTGGTTCCTCGTCCCGGCGGTGGCCGGGATCTGGCTCATCGGCGTGCCGCACCCCCTCGCGCCGCACGCGCACGGGCTGACGCCGATCGCCGAGACGCTCGGCGCCGCCGCTCTCTGGGGCCTCGGCACGGTGTTCGGCCGCTACCTCGGCCGGCGCCTCGCCTTCGAGCACGTGACCACCGTCCGCTTCGCGTTCGGGCTCGTCGCGAGCGCCTGCGCCCTGCCCATCCTCGGCGCAGCCGCCTTCTCGAGCGGCCACGACAGCTTCTGGATCGCCGTCCTCGCTCTCGTCACCGGGCTGGCGGCGCTCGGCCTCTACTACTACGGGCTCCAGCGCACCCCCGCGCTCCTGGCGGCGCTCGGAGAGCTCGCCTTCCCCGTCACGGCGACGCTCGTCGGCCTCTACGTGTTCAACAGCTCGCTCCGCTGGACGCAGTGGCTCGGCGTCGTCGTCACGGTCGGGGTCGTCAGCCTTCTGCCGGCCGGGCGCCGCGACATCGTAAGAATCGGATCCGAGTTGGTATCCGCTCCCGCCGCGAGCTAGGCTCGCGACCGTGGATCTGCGGGACACCCCGGAGGAGGCAGCCTTCCGCGCGGAGGTTCGCGCCTGGCTCGACACGAACCTGCCGCAGGAGAAGCGCGGCTGGCGCGGAGGAGCACAGCGCTTCGACGACGCCTTCGGGCGGGAGTGGAGCCGCAAGCTGTACGAGGCGGGCTACGCGGGGCTGACCTGGCCGAAGGAGTACGGCGGCGCCGGCGCGCCCTACAGCTTCCAGGCGATCTTCTACGAGGAGATGGCGACGGCGCAGGCACCTCCGCACGTCGGCGTCATCGGCCTCGGCATGGCGGGGCCGACGATCATGGCGCACGGCACCGACGCCCACAAGCAGGCGCACCTCGCGAAGATCCTCTCCGCGGAGGAGATCTGGTGCCAGGGCTTCTCGGAGCCGGACGCCGGCTCCGACCTCGCAGCCGCGCGCACGCGCGCCGAGCGCCGCGGCGACGTCTACGTCGTCAACGGCCAGAAGGTCTGGTCGTCGTTCGCGCACATCGCGGACTTCTGCATCCTCGTCACGCTGAGCGACCCGGAGGCCGCCCGGTACAAGGGCCTCACGTACCTCATCGTCGACATGCGCGCGCCCGGCGTCGAGGTCCGGCCGTTGCGCCAGATCACCGGCGAGGCCGAGTTCAACGAGATCTTCTTCACCGACGTCGAGGTGCCGGTGTCGAACCGGCTCGGCGAGGAGGGCGAAGGGTGGCAGGTGGCGATGACCACCCTCCTGCACGAGCGCGCGACGCTCGGCTTCGCGCTCACGGCCGCGCTCGACGTCGGCGTCGGCCGGCTGCTGTCCACGGCACGCGAGCACGGCGACGGCGACCACGGCCGGCGCGAGCGCATCGCCGCCGAGTGGATCGAGCTGCAGGCGCTGCGATTCACGAACTACCGCGCGCTCGGCACCTACCAGCGCACCGGCATGCCGGGCCCGGAAGGCTCGGCGATCAAGCTGCGCTGGTCGGAGCAGAACCAGCGGATGACGAAGCTCGGCCGCGAGCTGCTCGGTCCGGAGGGCATCCTCGACGACGGCTGGTGGCACTACAACCAGCTGCGGAGCCGCGGCAACACGATCGAGGCCGGCACCTCCGAGGTGCTGCGCAACATCATCGCCGAGCGCGTGCTCGGCCTCCCACGGAGCCGCTGATGGATTTCGCGTTCGACGACGTCCAGCTCGAGCTGAAGGCCCAAGCGCGCGCATGGCTCGCGGAGCGCTATCCACTCGACCGTGACTGGGACGCGCCGCAGGACGACCGCTGGCAAGAGCTCGCAGAGCTCGGGTGGCTCGATGTCGCCGAAGCCGGGCTCGGCTTCGTCGAGGAGGCACTCCTGCTCGAGGAGATGAGCTACGCGCTCTATCCCGGTCCGTATCTCGCCCACGTCGCCGGCCAGACGGACGTGAACGGCTTCGCGTTCGACGGCGACTGCGACATCGTCAGCGTCGACCCGATGCGGCCCCTCCGCCGCGTCGCGACGGCGTCGCGCGAGACTCCGCGGCTGCGCGCGGCGATGGCCGCCGAGGCGGTCGGCATCGCGCAGCGCGCACTCGAGCTCGGCGTCGAATACGCGAAGACGCGGGAGCAGTTCGGGAAGCCGATCGGCGTGTACCAGGCGGTGTCGCACCAGCTCGCCGACACGTACACCGACGTCGAGCTCGCACGCTCGCTCGCGTACTGGGCCGCGTGGTGCGTCGCGGAGGAGGACGAGCAGGCGCCGGTCGCCGCGGCGGCCGCCAAGGCGTTCGCAGCGGAGGCCGCCGTCGCCGCCTGCGAGCGATCGATCCAGGTGCTCGGCGGCATCGGGTTCACGTGGGAGCACCCGTTGCACCGCCTGTACAAGCGTGCGCTGTGGCTCGAGGGTCTCGGCTCGCGGCCGGCGGAGCTTCGCGCCGAGGTCGCCGAGTCGCTGCTCGGCGTCGCAGTTCCGGCGTAGGGAGGAGGGGTCGTGGACGGTCTGATGATGGACTTCCAACTGACGCTGCCGCACCTGCTGCGGCGGTCCGAGACGCTCCTCGGGAACGGCGAGATCGTCACGCGCCTCCCCGACAAGAGCCTGCACCGCACGACGTACCGCGAGACGATGGGGCGCGCGAGGCAGCTCGCCGTGGCGCTGCAGAAGCTCGGGCTCGAACGCGGCGACCGCGTCGCGACGCTGTGCTGGAACCACCACCAGCACCACGAGGCGTATTTCGGCATCCCGTGCGGCGGCTTCGTCCTGCACACGCTCAACCTCCGGCTCCACCCGAACGACCTCGCGTACATCGCGGACCACGGCGGCGACCGCGCGGTCATCGTCGACCGCTCGCTCGTCCCCCTTCTCGAGCAGTTCCGCGACCGGACGAAGATCGAGCACGTCTTCGTCGTCGAGGACTCGTACGAGGACCTGCTCGCAACCGCGTCGCCCGGCGAGTGGCGCGACCCCGAGCTGGACGAGAACGAGGCGGCGGCGATGTGCTACACGAGCGGCACAACCGGGCTGCCCAAGGGGGTCGTGTACTCGCACCGCTCGACCGTGCTGCACAGCGTCGGCGTCGCGGCGAACGCACCGCTCGGCGTCGGCATCACCGTGGCCGACGCGATCCTGCCCGTCGTCCCGATGTTCCACGCGAACGCGTGGGGCTACCCGTACGTCGCGACGATGACGGGATCGAAGCTCGTCTATCCGGGCCCGCACCTCGACCCCGAGAGCCTCCTCGACCTGATGGCCGAGGAGAAGGTCGCGTGGGCGGCCGGCGTTCCGACGATCTGGATGGGGATCCTCGGGCTGCTGGACGCGAGCCCCGGGCGCTGGGATCTCTCCGCGATGAAGGCGATGCTCGTCGGCGGCTCGGCGGTGCCGCGCGCGATGATCGCCGCGTACGAGCAGCGGCACGGGATCACGATCGTGCAGGGCTGGGGAATGACGGAGACCTCACCGGTCGCGTCGACCGCGACCCTGCCGCACGACCTCGCCGACGTCGACGAGGAGACGCGCTTCGACATCGAGTCGTGGGCGGGCATGCCGCTTCCGTTCGTCGAGATCCGCATTCGCGTCGGCGACGACGAGATGCAGTGGGACGGCGACACCATGGGCGAGCTCGAGGTGCGAGGGCCGTGGGTCGCCGCCGGCTACTACGACACGCCCGAGCAGGCCGACCGCTGGACGGACGACGGCTGGTTCCGCACCGGAGACATCGCGTCGATCCACCCGCGCGGCTACATCCAGATCAAGGACCGCTCGAAGGACGTGATCAAGTCGGGCGGCGAGTGGATCTCGTCGGTCGAGCTCGAGAACGCGATCATGGCGCACCCCGCCGTGGCGGAAGCCGCCGTCATCGCCGTCCCCGACGAGAAGTGGGCCGAGCGTCCGCTCGCAGCCGTCGTGCTCAAGGAGGGCGCGTCGGCAACCGCGGACGAGCTGCGTGCGTTCCTCGCGCCGAGCTTCGCGAAGTTCTGGCTGCCCGAGCGGATCGAGTTCATCGCCGAGATCCCGAAGACGAGCGTCGGCAAGTTCCGCAAGACGGCGCTGCGCGAGCAGTTCGCCAAGGAACCGGCGCCGGCGAGTTGAGAGCCGCGCTGCTGCGCGAGGTCGACGGGCCGTTCGAGCTCGTCGACGTCCCCGACCCCGTCGCCGACGGCGACGTCGTCGTGCGCGTCCGCGCGGCGGGGATCAACTTCGCCGACGCGCTCATCCGCCGCGGCCGCTATCCGCAGATGCCGGAGCTGCCGATCGTCCTCGGCTCGGAGATCGCGGGCGAGCTCGAGGACGGGACGCGCGTCATGGCGCTGACCTCCGGGAGCGGCGGCTACGCGGAGCTCGCCGCCGTCGACCGCGCGCAGATCGTCCCCCTCCCGGAGCGCGCGAGCTTCGCCGAGGGCGCGTCGTTCCTGCTCACGTTTCTCACGGCGTACCTCCCCCTCACGCGCCAGGTGCGCCTGCGCCCCGGTGCGACCGTCCTCGTGCACGCGGCCGCCGGCGGCGTCGGCACGGCCGCGATCCAGGTCGCGCGCGCGCTCGACGCGCGGGTCGTCGCCGCCGTCGGCTCGGCGGAGAAGCTCGACCTCTGCCGTGAGCTCGGCGCGGAGGAGGCGTACGTGTACGACGACGTCCCGGACGACCTCCGCTGCGACGTCGTCGTCGACCCGGTCGGCGGCCCGCTGTTCGAGCAGTCGTTCGGCCGGCTGCGCCCGCTGGGGACGACGATCGCGATCGGGTTCGCCGGCGGCCTGTGGCCCGAGCTGAGCCCGGCCGCGCTCGTCGGCCGCAACGTCGGCGTCCAGGGCTTCTATCTCGGCCGGCTGATCCGGCACGAGCCCGCCGTCGTCGGTGAGGCGCTCGGCGAGCTGCTCGCGCTCTGGGAGCGCGGCGCGGTGCGCCCCGTCGTCGGTGCGGAGCTGCCCCTCGCGGACGTCGAGCGCGCGCACGAGCTCGTCGAGTCGCGGCGCAGCGTCGGGAAGGTCGTGCTCGTTCCGTGAAGGCGCTCGTCACCGGTGGACGCGGTGGGATCGGCCGCGCGATCGCCGCGGCCTTCGACGGCGAGGTGACGGTTCTCGATCTCCCCGACTTCGACGTCGGCTCGAACGAGGCATGGGCGGCGGTGGAGGGCACGTTCGACGTGGCGTTCCTCAACGCAGGCGTCGGCATCGGCTTCCCCGACGTCGCCGAGCTCCCGGACGGCGAGATCGACCGGATCGTCGACGCGAACTTCCTCGGCGTCGTCTACGGCACGCGCGAATGCGCGCGGCGCCTGATGCCGGACGGCGGCTCGATCGTGTGCACGGCGTCGCTCGCCGGGCTGACCGGCATGCCGTTCGACCCGATGTACACGGCGACGAAGCACGCGGTCGTCGGCTTCGTCCGCGGCGCAGCCGACGGACTGCGCGGGCGTGGGATCCGCATCAACGCGCTCTGCCCCGGCTTCACCGACACGCCCATCGTCGAGGACGAGCTCCGCGGCGTGCTGCCGGTGCCGTTGATGGAGCCGTCGTTCGTCGCCGAAGCGGCGCTGACGGTGATGCGCGACGGCGAGAGCGGCCGCGCCTGGATCGTGCAGCCGAACCGCGTCGAGCCGTTCCGCTTCCCAGGCATCCCCGGGCCGCGCTGATGCCGCGCCGGGGATGGGGCGACGAGGCACCTGCGGGGCCGCACATCTGGCTGACCCTCGGCTACCGGAGCCTCGAGCAGGCCGACGGGCGCGCGGTGATCGAGTGGGAGGCAAGCCCGGACTTCGGCTTCCACGACGGCTCGGGCGGCCACATCGTCCACGGCGGGATGGTGACGACCCTCCTCGACACGGCGATGGGCGGCGCCTGCTGGACCGTGCTCGAGGACGACGAGAGCTTCCTCACCGCCGATCTGCACGTCGAGTTCGTCCGCAGCGCGCGGCCCGGTGTGCTGCGCGCCGAGGGCCGCGTCGTACGGCGGAACCGCCGCGTCGCGTTCTGCGCCGCCGACCTCTACGACGCCGCCGGCGAGCTGCTCGCGTCGTCGCGGTGCACGCAGATCATCCGGTCCGCGAGGAATTCGTAGCGCTTTCAGGCCGGTACCTGGTACCGGTCTACGAGTCGCGGAGCGGCTTGGCGAGGGCCGGTACCAGGTACCCCGACGTCTCTGTCACGACTTTCACCCCTTCAGGGCGCCGCCAAGCCCGGAGCCGCGGAGGAACGAGCGCTGGAACACGAGGAAGCCGGCGATCGGCACGAGGCACGCGATGAACATCGCCGCGAGGAAGACGCCGAGCGACGTCTGCGACTGGATCGCCGGCAGCCGAACCGACAGCGGCTGCTTGTTCGGATCGCTCAGGACGAGCAGTGGCCAGAGGAAGTCCTTCCACGAGGCGAGCACCGCGAAGATGGAGACGACGCCGACGATCGGCTTCGACATCGGCAGCACGACCGACCAGAACAGCCGGAACGGACCGGCGCCGTCGATCCGCGCCGCCTCGAAGATCTCGCGCGGCAGATTGTCGAAGAAACGCTTCACGAGCACGACGTTGAAGGCACTCGCGCCGGCGGGGAGCCACACGGCCCAGTAGCTGTCGATGAAGGAGTGGTGGATGAGCGGCGGGCGCACGATCTCGATGTAGAGCGGCACGAGCAGCACGACCGTCGGCACGAACAGCGTCGCCAGGAGGAGCGCGTTGATGACCCGCGCGTACTTCGGCCGGAGCACCGAGAGCGCGAAGCCCCCCGTCGTCGCCACCACGATCTGCACGGCCCACGAGCCGAGTGCGAGCACGATCGTGTTCCAGAAGTACCGCCCGACGTGCACCGTCGTCCACGCCTCGCGCAGGTTGCTCCACGCCGCGCCGTGGGGGAAGAAGGACATCGGGCTCGTGATCGTGTCGATCGTGGGCGTGATCGCGCCTTTCGCGAGCCACAGGATCGGTCCGAGCCCGCCGACGAGGAGCCCGACGAGAAGGAGCGCCTGAGCCGTGCCGACGCCCCAGCGCACGCTCGGCTTGCGCCACTCCGACTGCGAGATGAGGCCGCGGCCGAAATCGTCGTCGTTCATCGCGTGCTCCAGGACCGCGTCGCGCGGAGGTAGAACAGGGAGAAGAGCGTGAGAAAGCCGGCGAGCATGAGGCTGAGCGCCGTCGCATTGCCGTAGTCGCCGCCGAGCGAGTTGCCGAACGCGTAGTTGTAGATGAGCAGCAGAACGGTCAACGTCGCGTTCGCCGGGCCGCCCGACGTGAACAGGTACGGCTCGAGGAACACCTGCGCCGTCCCGATGATCTGCAGGATCATCGTCACGAGCAGGATGCCGCGCAGCTGCGGCAGCGTAATGTGCCACGCCTTGCGCAAGAGCCCGGCACCGTCGACGGACGCAGCCTCGTACAGCTCGGTCTGCACACCCGTGAGCGCAGCGAGGTAGATGATCACGGTCCCGCCCGCGTTCGCCCACGTCGACTCGAGCACGAGCGACGGCATCGCCCACTGCTGCGACTGGAGCCACGGGTACGGCCCCAGGTGCACCCAGCCGAGGATCGTGTTGAAGGCGCCGGTCGAGCTCGCGTCGTAGAACGTCTTCCAGAGCAGGACGGCGACGACCGGCGGAATGACGACAGGCAGGTAAGCGAGTGCGCTGTAGATGCCGCGCCGCCTGCGCACCTCGCTCATCAAGACCGCCGCGACGATCGGTATCGGATAGCCGAAGACGAGCGCGAGGGCGGCGAAGTACGCCGTGTTCTTCACCGCCACGGGGAAGAGCGGGTCATGCCACACGCGTTCGAAGTTCTGGAACCCGACCCAGGTCGCCGGCTGCACGAGGTTCGTGTGCTGCAGCGACATGATCACCGTGCGGACGATCGGGTACCACGAGAACGCCCCGAAGACGAACAGGAGCGGGACGAGGAACAGCAGCGTCGTCAGTCCGCCGCCGCGCACCCACGTGAGCGGCGTGCCCCGACCGACCCCGTGAACACGGGAGAGCCCGCGCCGACTCGACAGCGCGGGCTCCCCGAGGTGATCGACGACGGCCAAGCTCAGTCCACTAGGTGCCCTGCTGGATCGCGGTCTGAGCAGTGCTGTTCGCCTGCTGGAGCATCTGCACGACGTTCGTGTTCTTGTTCGTCAGCACAGCCTCCACGACCGCGTCGAGTGCGTGGTACACGCTCTGCGTGGCGGCTTCAGGCTCCGGAATGAGCTGCTGCTTGAAGATCCCGGTGTTGAAGGGCTTCATCTGAGCGATCGGCACGTTGATGTACGGCTTGATCCACGTATTTGCGAGATCGTACTGCGCCTTGTCGAAGATCGGCAGTGCCGGAACGCCGACCGGCTGCTTGCTCTCGGCGAGCGTCTTCGCGTTCGCGATCGCCCGCTGTTTGTCGATGAGCGGCCGCTCGTAGAAGAAGTCGATCCACTTCACCGCGGCAGCCTTCTGCGCCGCGTTGGCGTCAGGACGGACGCCGGCGAGCGTGCCGCCGCCGAGAACGCCGGCGGTCTTGCTGTTGCCGAGCGGGATCGGCGCGATACCGTAGATGCTCGGATTGATGTTGCTCGCCGAGACGAGGTTCGTGTAGACGTCCGAGCCGCTGATGTACATGCCGACCGTGCCCGCGGCGAACGCCTGGTTTATGTCGCTCCAGCCGTAGTCGAAGTTGGAGCCCATCGAGTTGTCGGTCCACCGCATCGCCTTGAGCAGGTTCAGCGCCTGGATCGTCTTCGGGTTGTCGAGCGTCGCCTGCGCCTTCGTTCCGATGCCGGTCTCCATCCGGCCGCCGAGGGCGTAGACGAGGGTCGTGAGGATCCAGCCGGCGGTGTTGTCGTCCTTCGCCATCTGGACGTAGCCGGCCTTGCCCGTCTTCTGGGCGATCGCCTTCGCGTCGGCCCGTACCTGGCCCCAGGTCGTCGGCGGCTTGTTCGGGTCGAGGCCCGCCTCCTTGAAGAGCGCGCGGTTGTAGTGGAGCGCCTGCGCGTACGCGCCCTTCGGCAGGGCGACGATCTTGCCCTTCGCCGTCGTCCCTTCCGCGAGGACGGCCGGGTTGTACTTCGAGTAGTACGGCAGCGCCTTGACGTAGCTCGTGATGTCCGCGAGCTGTCCGTTGTCACCGAGCGACCGTGCGTCGGTGAACGGCACTTCGAAGACCGTCGGCAGCGTGCCGGCGGCGAGCTTCGCCGCGAACGTCGGCGCCGTCCACTGGTACTCGACCGAGTTGACCTTGATCGACGGATTCGCCTTCTCGAACTGCGTGACCTGGTCGTTGAATTCCTTGACGGCAGCGTCGGTGCTGCCGGGGATCAGCGATGCGACGCTGATCGTGATCGTCTTGTTCGCGTGTGTCGACCCGGCCGCCGTGCTCGAGACCCAACCGGCAAGCACTGCCAGCAGGCCCGCCGCGGCGACGGTCATGGCTACACGAGTGGACTTCATCGTCCCTCCTTGAATGTGTCCTGTCCGATGCTGTGACCCTTCGCCTGGCGGAGCCAGACCGTCGTGTCCTGGTGGAGCACACCTCCTTGGAGCTCGGCGCTTGTGATCAGGAGCTCGGCTCCCGCCGGCAGCGCGACCGGCTCGGAGCCGAAATTGACGAGACAGACGAAGCCGTCGCCCCGCGCGAACGCGAGGACGTCGTCGTCCGTGGGAAGCCAGCGGAACGGCGCGTCGCCGCTCCACGGCGACTCGCGGCGCAGGCGCAACCCGGAGCGGTAGAGCGAGAGCATCGAGCCGGGGTCGCCCGACTCGGCGGCGACGGTGAGGCGCGCCCAGTCGTCGGGCTGGTCGAGCCACGGCGGTGCGGCGCCGTCGCCGCTGAACCCGTACGGCGGCCGGTCGCCCGACCACGGGAGCGGAATGCGACAGCCGTCCCGACCGGGATCCACGCCGCCCGACCGGAGCCACATCGGGTCCTGCCGGCGCTCGAACGGGATGTCCTCGACCTCCGGGAGGCCGAGCTCCTCGCCCTGGTAGACGTACATGGAGCCGGGCAGCGCCATCGTGAGGAGCGCCGCCGCCCGTGCGCGCCGCGTGCCGCGCTCGAGGTCGGTCGGTGTCCCCGCGCGCTTCGACTCGAACGCGAACGAGCTGTCGGCGCGGCCGTAGCGCGTGACGGGGCGGGTCACGTCGTGATTCGAGAGCACCCACGTCGCCGGCGCGTCGACCGGCGCATGCGCGCTGAGCGCGGAGTCGATGGAGACGCGCAGCCGGCCGGCGTCCCACGGACAGCCGAGGAAGTCGAAGTTGAAGGCGGTGTGCAGCTCGTCGGGGCGCAGGTAGCGCGCGAGCCGGTCGGCATCCGGGAGCCAGATCTCGCCGACGAGCACGCGCGGCTCGACGTAGTCGTCGGCGATCGCCCGCCAGCGGCGATAGATGTCGTGCAGCGCGTCCCGGTCGGTGAACGGGTGCTCACCAGGCGGCGTGTCCGCAGACTCCTCGGCGAGCTCGGGGTCCTTCACGAGGAGGGCCGCGGAGTCGATGCGAACACCCGCGGCCCCCCTGTCGAACCAGAATCGGAGGACGTCCTCGTGCTCGGCCCACACGTCGGGGTGCGTCCAGTTGAGGTCGGGCTGCTCGGGCGCGAACAGATGGAGGAACCACTCGCCGTCGCGTGTGCGCGTCCACGCCGGCCCACCGAAGATCGACTGCCAGCCGTTCGGCGGCCGGCTGCCGTCAGGCCCCGTACCGCGCCTGAACCAGAAGCGCGCCCGCTCCGGCGAGCCCGGCTCCGATGCGAGCGCCGCCTGGAACCACGGGTGCTGATCGGAGACGTGGTTCGGAACGATGTCGACGATCGTGCGGACGCCGGCCGCGCGCGCCTCGGCGATGAGCAGCTCCGCCTCGGCGAGCGTCCCGAAGGCCGGATCGATCGCGCGGTAGTCGGAGACGTCGTAGCCGCTGTCCGCCATCGGGGACGGGTACCACGGGCTGAACCAGAGGGCGTCGACGCCGAGCTCGCGCAGATACGGGAGCCGCGCGCGCACGCCCGCGAGATCCCCGACGCCGTCGCCGTTCGCGTCCGAGAAGCTCCGGACGTAGACCTGGTAGACGACCGCGTCGCGCCACCAGTGCGCCTGGGTCGAGCGCTCGAGCTGCTCGGTGCCGGCCGCTACCTGGCGAACGTCCACGCCGCAAGCATGGCACTACCGACAAGACAATGCAAGAACTTTCTTAGATCCTGCAAATTTCTTGCAAGAGGCTAAGCCTGGCCGCTCGCCGCCTTCAGGCCGCGTGCGACGCGGGCCGGGCCGGTCGAGCCGCGCACGACGAGCTCCGGCTCGAAGAGGATCTCCTCGGTCGAGACAGGCGCCCCGCCGATCTGGCTGATGAGCGTCGCGACGGCGCTCCGCCCCATCGGCTCGATCGGCTGGCGCACGGTCGTGAGCGGCGGGTCGGTGCAGCTCATCAGGAGGGAGTCGTCGAAGCCGACGACCGAGACGTCGTCCGGCACGTTCCGGCCCTCGCGGCGCACGGCACGTACGACGCCGAGCGCGATGATGTCGCTCCCGCAGATGACGCCGGTCGCGCCTTTGCGGAGCAGCCGCCCGCCTGCCGCCTGTCCGCCTTCGACGGAGAACGTCCCCCGCTCGACCAGCTCGGGCGCGCCCCCGAGCTCGTGGAACGCGGCGAGCTTGCGCCCCGAAGGAACGTGATCGGCCGGCCCGAGCACCATCCCGATCCGCTCGTGGCCGAGGAAACCGAGGTGCGTGAAGGCCTGTTCGACCGCGCTCCGGTCGTCGGTGGAGATACGCGGAAAGCCGAGATCCTCGTAGGCGGCGTTGACGAGAACCGCGGGCAGGCCGCGTTCCCGCAGCCGCACGTAGTGCTCGTGATCGGCCGCCGCCTGCGCATACGCCCCACCGGAGAAGATCACGCCGGAGACCTGGTGCTCGAGGAGCATGTCGACGTACGCGGACTCGGAGATGCCCGCCGAGGTCCGCGTGCAGAGGACGGGGGTGAATCCGCGCTTCGCGAGGGCGTCCGCAACCACCTCCGCGAAGGCCGGGAAGATCGGGTTCTGGAGCTCCGGGAGCACGAGCCCGACGAGGCGTGCGCGCTGGCCGCGAAGCTGGGTCGGCCGCTCGTAGCCGAGGACATCGAGGGCGGTGAGCACGAGGTCCTGCGTCGCCTTCGCCACGCCCGGCTTCTGGTTCAGGACGCGGCTGACCGTCGCCTCGCTGACGCCGGCGTACCGCGCAACTTCGGCCAGGCGCCGCGTCATGGCCCCAGACTAGCCCAACGGACCGGACGAATCGCCCAAAACGCGATCATTTACTTGCAAGAACGAGACGATGCTCGAGGCTCGCCTTCACGACGGGCCAGGCGTCGTCGATGACGGCATACCACGCGGAGTCCCTGCGCTCGCCGCCGCGGACGAGCATGTGCCTGCGGAAGACGCCCTCGAACTCGGACGGAAGCGCCGCCAGGGCGGCCCGCGATCGCGCGTTCGCCGCGTCCGTCTTGAACTCGACGCGGAGATAGCCCTCGTCCTCGAACGCGTGCCGCAGGAGGAGGTACTTCGCCTCCGTGTTCGCCCCCGTGCCCCACGCCGACGGAACGAGCCACGTGTTGCCGATCTCGAGCACGCGGTCGTCGGCGCGCACGTTGAGGTAGCTCGAGTGCCCGACGAGCTCGCCGTCGAAGTAGTGCGCGAAGCCGAGGTCGACCGACGCGTACCACGCGTGGAAGAGCTCGCGGCTCTCGTTCCCGCGCACCTTCATCAGCGTCCAGATGCGCTCGTCCTGCGCGACCTGCCACAGCTCGTCCTCGTGCCGAGGCTCGAGCGGCTCGAGCCGTACGCGCTTCCCGGCGAGCGTTACGTGAAGCGCCAGGTTCCGCCGTCCTCGAAGTCGCGGAGGATGCGCCGCGCGACCACCATCTTGTGCACCTCGTCGGCGCCGTCGTAGATGCGCGCGCCGCGCGCCATGCGGTACATGACGGCGAGCGGCGTGTCGTCGCTGACGCCGAGGCCGCCGTGCACCTGGATGGCGCGGTCGATCACGTCGTGGAGGACGCGCGCGGCGTAGAACTTGATGAGCGACACCTCGACGCGGGCCTCGTCGCCCTCGTCGAGGCGGTGCGCCGCCTGCAGGGTCATCAGCCGGCACGCCTGGATCTCCGCCGCGGACTCGGCGATCCAGTTCTGCACCGACTGCTTCTCCGCGAGAGGACCGCCGAACGCCTCGCGGCGGAGCGCGTACGAGCACATGAGCTCGAATGCGCGCTGCATCTGCCCGAGCCAGCGCATCACGTGGTGGATGCGTCCGGGGCCGAGCCGCTTCTGGGCGATGCGGAAGCCCTCACCGACGCCGCCGAGCGTGTTCGCGACCGGCACCCGGACGCCGGTGAAGCGCGTCTCGCAGTGCGTTCCCCAGCCGCGTCCCTCGTGCCCCATGACGGGCACCCGCCGCACCATCTCGTACCCCGGCGTGTCGGTCGGCACGATGATCATCGACGCGCGCTTGTGCGGCTCCGCGTCGGGATCGGTGACGAGCATCACGATCCCGAAGCCGGCGCCGTCGGCACCCGACGAGAACCACTTGTGCGCGTCGACGACCCACTCGTCGCCGTCGCGCACGGCGCGCCCGCGCAGGAGCGTCGGGTCGGAGCCGGCCACCTCGGGCTCGGTCATGCCGAAGAAGGAGCGCGTCTCGCCCGCGACGAGCGGCCGCAGGTAGAGCGCCTTCTGCTCGTCGGTCCCGTACAGGTGGAGGATCTCGCCGTTGCCCGCGTCGGGCGCCTGACAGCCGAAGATCAGCTGCGCGATGAAGCTGCGCCCGATCTCTTCGTTCAGGTACGCGTACTCGAGGAAGCCGCTGCCGCTGCCGCCGGCCTCCGGCGGCAGATGCGGCGCCCACAGCCCGGCGTCCTTCGCCTTCTGCCGGAGCTCGCGGACGAGCGTGCCCGCCGCGTCGTCCTCGCGGAAGAGCACCGCCTCGTTCGGGTAGACGTGCTCCTCCATGAACCCGCGCACCTGCTCGCGGCGCTGCGCGACGAGGTCGGGGATGACAACCGCCGCCATCGGCAGCGATGATCGCACAGAGATGCGCGAAGCGCTCGAAGCCCTCCTCGGCCCGGTGACGGAGCCTGTCCTCCTCGCCGGCGGCGCCTCGAAGGAGGCGTGGGCCGTCGACGCGGACGGCGAGCGCCTCCTCGTCCGGCGGGCCGCGGTCGGGGTCATCCACCGGCACACGCTCTCGCTCCGGCACGAGTTCGAGGTGCTCGAAGCCGCCTACCAGGCGGGCGTCACGGTCCCGCGGCCGATCCGCTACCTCGAAGACCTCGACGGACGCGAGGCGTTCGTCATGGAGCGCCTCGAGGGCGAGACGATCGGCCGGCGGATCGTGCGCATGGACATCCCGGCTGGGTTGCCCGCCCGGATGGCGGAGGAGCTGGCGAAGATCCACGCGATCCCGCGCGAGCGGCTCCCGTTCCTCGAGGAGGCGCGGCTCGAGCGGATGGTCGACGAGCTCGACGAGTTCGGCGAGCCTCACCCCGCGATCGAGCTCGGCCTGTGGTGGCTGCGCGAGAACCGCCCGCCCGCGCGCGCGCCGGTGGTCGTGCACGGCGACTACCGGATCGGCAACCTCGTCGTCGACGAGCACGGGCTCGTGGGGGTGCTCGACTGGGAGTTCGCGCACGTGGACGACCCCGTCCGCGACCTCGCCTTCGGGCTCGTGCGCGCTTGGCGCTTCGGCGCCGACGACAAGCGGCTCGGCGGGATCGGCGACGTCGAGCCGTACGTCGAGCGCTACAACGAGCTCACCGGCTTCGACGTGCAGCCCCACGAGCTCGACTACTGGGAGCTCGCCGGCAACGTCGGCTGGGCGATCGGCTGCCTCACGCAGGCGCAGCGGCACCTGCGCGGGCAGGATCGCAGCGTCGAGCTCGCGATCCTCGGCCGCCTCGGCGCCGAGGTCGAGTACGAGATCTGCCACCTGCTCGAGAAGGCCGGCGCGTGAGCGAGCGGCCCACCGCGCAGGAGCTGACGGAGGCGATCGCCGAGTTCCTCGGCGGCGAGATCCTCCCGACGCTCACGGATCACCGTCTGCGCTTTCGCATGCTCGTGGCGATGAACGCGCTCGGCATCGTCCACCGCGAGCTCGCGGCGCTGCCGCCCGAGGACGACACCGAGCGGCGCGAGCTCGCCGAGCGCATCCGCGCGGGCGACGTCCCGCCCGGGACGCTCGCGCGCGTGCAGGCCGACGTCGCCGCCCGGCTGCAGGTTGCCTCGCCGCGCTACCGCGAGCGGTACTAGGCTCCCGAGTCGTGCCGAACCTGAACGGCAAGGTCGCGATCGTCACCGGCGCCGGGCGCGGCATCGGCCGCGCGCACGCGCTCGCGCTCGCGGAGGCGGGCGCGAAGGTCGTCGTCAACGACCTCGGCGGCACCCTCGCGGGGGAGGGCGCCGACCTGAGCCCCGCCCAGCAGGTCGTCGAGGAGATCGAAGCGGCCGGCGGCGCCGCGGTCGCCGACGGCGAGAACGTCGCCGACTTCGCGGGCGCCGGCCGAATGGTCGAGCACGCCGTCTCCGTCTTCGGCCGGCTCGACATCCTCGTCAACAACGCGGGCATCCTCCGCGACCGCATGCTCGTGAACATGAGCGAGGACGAGTGGGACGCGGTCATCGCGGTCCACCTCAAGGGTCACTTCGCGCCGACGCGGCACGCGGCCGCCCACTGGCGCGAACGCTCGAAGGCGGGCGAGGAGCTGCACGCGCGCGTCATCAACACCTCGAGCCCGTCGGGCGTGTTCGGCAACGTCGGCCAGACGAACTACGGGGCGGCGAAAGCCGGAATCGCGGGCTTCACGCTCATCGCCGCGCAGGAGCTCGCCCGCTACGGCGTGACCGTCAACTGCCTCGCGCCGAACGCGCGCACGCGGATGACCGAGGAGACGTTCGAGATGGACGACGTATCCGCCGGCTTCGACCCGCTCGACCCGGCGAACATGTCGCCCGTCGTCGTCGCGCTCTGCGCCGACGAGGCGCAGGGCATCACCGGGCAGGTGCTCCACGTCTGGGGCGGCGCCGTCAACGCGCTCCAGGGCTGGACGGCCGGCGAGCTGTTCGACAGCCCGGAGCGCTGGGACGCCGACGCGCTGCTCACGGCGATCCGCGAGCGCTTCCCGGACGGCGTCGCGCCGGGCGGGATGGTCGCCGGCATGCAGAAGGCCGGCGGCCGCTCGCTGCGCACCTCCACGTAAGTGGGGCGCCGCCGCGTCTACCTTATGCGCCACGCGCAGGTGCGCTACTTCGAGGGCGTGCACCCGGAGCAAGTCGTGCTCACCGAAGCCGGACGCCGCCAGGCCGAGGCGGCGGCCGCGGAGCTCGCTGCAGTGCCGTTCGACCGTGTGATCACGAGCGGCCTTCCGCGCACGATCGAGACCGCGCGCATCGTCGCTCCCGGGCGCGAGCCCGAGTCGCGCTACGCACTGCGTGAGATCGAGAGCGGCGACATCCGCGGGCTCGCACCCGACGAGGTGCACGCGATGATGACCGCCGCCTTCCGCGGCATCGTGCCGTTGGAGACCCGGTTCCTGGGCGGCGAGTCGATCGGCGAGCTCCTCGACCGCGTCCTCCCCGAGCTCGACGCGCTGCTCGCCGACCCGAGCTGGGACGTCGCGCTGCTCGTGCTGCACGGCGCGGTCAACCGCGCGATCCTCAGCCACGCGCTCACGGGCGAGCGGGTCTTCATCGGCGGCTTCGAGCAGTCGCCGGGCTGCATCGACGTCCTCGACGCGGGCGCGGACGGACGGTGGATCGTCCGCGCCGTGAACCACCTCGCCTACGACCCGGCGCACGCCGGCGCATCTCGCTTGACGACGATGGAGCAGCTGTGGGAGGAATACCTGGGGTCGCGCGGCTGATGGCTCTCCTCTCCCTGCAGAACGCAACGCTCCGCTTCGGCGGGATCGTGGCGCTCGACGAAGTCACGCTCACGGCGGAAGAGGGGAAGATCACGGGCCTCATCGGCCCGAACGGCGCCGGCAAGACGACCGCGTTCAACGCGATCACGCGCCTGTACAGGCTCGACTCCGGCGACGTCACCTTCGACGGGCGCTCGATCCTGCACACACCGCCGAGCCGCATCGTGCGCCTCGGCATAGCGCGGACGTTCCAGAACGTCGAGCTCTTTCCGACGATGACGGTGCTCGAGAACGTGCTCGTCGGCGCGCATACGACGTCGCTCTTCGAGCGCGAGCAATCGGTCCGCGCCAGGGCGTTCGACGCGCTCGAGCTCGTCGGCATCGAGTCGGTCGCGCGCCGCCCCGCGGCCGGGCTTCCGTTCGGGACGATGAAACGCGTCGAGCTCGCACGGGCGCTCGTCTCCAAGCCCCGCCTGCTCCTGCTCGACGAGCCCGCCGGCGGCCTGAACCACGAGGAGGTCGAGGAGCTCGCGGCGTTCCTCCACCGTCTGCGCGACGAGCTGAAGCTCACGCTGCTCCTCGTCGAGCACCACATGAACCTCGTCATGAAAGTGTCCGACTACGTGCACGTCCTCAACTTCGGGCGGACGATCGCGGGCGGCCCTCCCGCGCAGGTTCAGCGCGACCCGAAGGTGATCGAGGCGTATCTCGGCGGCGAGCTCGAGAAGGCGTCGTGACGGCTCTCCTGGAGCTCGAGGACGTCCACGCGCGCTACGGACCGGTGCGTGCGCTGCACGGCGTCTCGCTCGCGGTCGGCGAGTCCGAGATCGTCGCCGTGCTCGGGGCCAACGGCGCCGGCAAGACGACGACGCTGCGTGCGATCTCGGGCACCGTCCGTCGCCAGGGCAAGCTCGCGTTCGGCGGCAGACCTCTTCCCGAGGCGCCCGACGCGGTCGCGCGGCTCGGCGTGGCTCACGTTCCCGAAGGTCGGGGAACGTTCGCGGAGCTCACGGTCCGGGAGAACCTGCGGCTCGGCGCCTACACCCGCCGCGGCAGCCTCAAGGACGACTTCGCCCGGGTGCGCACGTACTTCCCGTGGCTCGAGGACCGGCGCAACCAGCAGGCCGGCACGCTCAGCGGCGGCGAGCAGCAGATGCTCGCGCTCGCACGCGCGTTCATGCAGCGGCCGCGGCTGCTGCTCCTCGACGAGCCGTCGCTCGGGCTCGCTCCGCTGCTCGTGACGGAAGTGTTCCGCATCGTTCGCGAGCTGAACGAGAAGGAGGGCGTCGCCGTCCTCGTCGTCGAGCAGAACGCGCACATCGCGCTCCAGCTTGCGAGCTCGGCCTTCGTCCTCGAAGTGGGCCGCGTGGCGCTCTCGGGGGCGAGCGCCGACCTGCAACAGCACGAGTCCGTGCGCAAGAGCTACCTGGGCTATTGATGGTCGAGCTGACCCGGAGACTCGCGGCGGGGACGAGGCGAAGGCCGCCGGCCCCGATGCTCGTGTTCCTGACCGGCGCCTGCGTGTTCCTCCTCGTCGGTTCGCTCACGAGCACGATCTTCGCGCAGCAGACGGTCGCCGGGCTCGCCACGGGCGCCGTCTACGGCAGCCTCGCGCTCGCGCTCGTGCTCATCTATCGCGCGACCGAGGTGATCAACTTCGCGCAGGGCGAGATGGCGATGGCGATGACGTACGTCGCCTACCAGCTCTTGCGCTGGGGTCTCTCCTACTGGGAGGCGTTCTTCATCACGCTCGCGATCGCGTTCGTCTTCGGGCTCCTCGTCCAGATCCTCTTCATCCGTCCCGTCCAGCACAAGTCCGTGATCGCCGTCGTCATCGTCACCGTGGGCATGTTCATCCTCATCGACGGCATCGTCGAATGGATCTGGACGGCCGACATCAAGTTCATGCCGGCGCCGTTCGGCAACCACGTCTACGAGCTCGGCGGCGTCGCGGTCGCGCGCCAGGATCTCGGCACGATCGTGATCATGCTCGTGTCGGTGCTCCTCCTGTGGGCGCTCTTCCGGTTCACGAAGCTCGGGCTCGCGATGCGCGCCTCGGCGCTGCGACCGGCGTCGGCCGCGCTCGCCGGCATCCGCGTCGACCGGATGCTCGCCGTCGGCTGGGGGCTCGCCGCCGTCCTCGGCGCCGTCGCCGGACTGATGGCCGAGCCCGCAGTGTTCGTCCTGCAGCCGACGCTGATGCAGCCGATCCTGCTCTACGGATTCGCCGCCGCCGTCCTCGGCGGACTGGAGAGCCCCGCCGGCGCCGTGATCGGCGGGATCGCGATCGGGATCTTCCTCAACCTCGTCGGGCAGTACGTCCACTTCGTCACCTCCGACGTGCGCCAACCGGTCGCGTTCGCCGTGCTCCTCGTCGTGCTGCTCATCAAGCCGACCGGGCTCTTCGGGCACAGAAGGGTGCGCAAGGTATGAGGCCGCACGCCGTCCGCATCGCAACGACGCTCGCCGCAGCGGCTGTGCTCGCCGTTCTTCCGTTCGGGCTCAGCGGGTATCACCAAGCACTCGCCGCCCAGGTCGCGACCTTCTTCATCGCGATCCTCGGCCTCGACATCCTCACCGGATACACGGGCCAGATCTCGATCGGGCACGGCGCGTTCATGGCGATCGGCGGCTACACGACCGCCGTCCTCTCCCGCGACCACCACATGAATCTCGTCCTGACGATGCTCGTCGCCTTTGCGATCTGCTTCCTCTGCGGCTTGCTCGTCGGCCTGCCGGCGCTGCGCCTGTCCGGCGTGTACCTCGCACTCGCGACGTTCGCGCTCGCCGTGTCGGTCCCGCAGATCCCGCTCAAGTTCTCGACGTACCTCGGCGGTAGCGGAGGCGTCCAGACCGCGAAGACGGTGAGCCACCTGTGGCTCTACGGCGCGAGCTGGACGGGGGCCGCGATCCTCTTCGCGCTCGGATGGCTCATCCTGCGCGGACGGACGGGCAGGGCATTCCGGGCGATCCGGGACAGCGAGGTGGCGGCCACCTCCTCCGGCGTCGGGCTGCCGATCTACAAGACACTGGCCTTCGGCATCTCCGCCGCCTTCGCCGGCGTCGCCGGCTCCTTCTTCGTCCTGGGCACGAACGGGTTCGCCCAGCCGAACGAGTTCGGCCTCATCCTCTCGCTCCAGATCCTCATCGGAGCCGCCGTCGCCGGCCTCGGCTCGCTCTGGGGGCTGCTCGCCGGCGCGGCGTTCGTCGGCCTGCTGCCGACCATCTCGAGCGACGTGCCCGTCATCGGGTCGACCCACGGCCAGGACGTCGTGTTCGGCCTCATCGTCATCGCGGTCATGCTCCTGCTCCCGAACGGGGTGGCCGGCCTCCTGCTCCGGCTCGGGCGCCGCGGGGCTTGACTCGCGATTCAATCTTCTCTATCAAATCGGATCCCAGGGCGTCATACTCCGTGATCCGGCAGCAATCGCCGGGCGGAGGGCAAATGTCGGCTAGGAGGGCTGGATGCGCAGGAAGGGCAGAATTCTCGGTGCTCTCGTCGGGGTGGCACTGGTCGCGGCGGTCGCGGCGACGGCCGCGTTCGGGGCGCATCGGAACGACCCGGGCGTCACGAGCACGTCGATCACCATCGGGGGGACGTTCCCGCTGACCGGCGTCGCCTCGGCGTACAAGACGATCCCGGCCGCGGAGTCCGCGTACTTCGCCTACGTGAACGCACACGGCGGCGTGAACGGACGCAAGATCAACGACATCGTCGTCGACGACGCGTACAACCCCGCTCTGACGGTCCCGGCCGTTCAGAAGCTCGTGGAGCAGGACAAGGTGTTCGCGCTCATGGGCGACCTCGGCACGGCGCCGGGTCTCGCCACCTGGGGCTACACGAACCAGCACAAGGTGCCGCAGGTGTTCCTCGCCACGGGCGACTCGTACTGGGGTTTCTGCGTGCACAAGGCGTGCGCGGGCTCGGCGAAGCCGTACACGATCGGCTGGCAGCCGGACTACCCGAGCGAGGGTCGCATGTACGGCAAGTACATCGCGGCGAACATGCCGAACGCCAAGATCGGGATCCTGTTCCAGAACGACGCCTTCGGCAAGAACTACATCACCGGCCTCAAGCAGGGCCTCGGCTCGAAGGCGAGCGAGATCGTCGATCAGGAGGGGTTCAACGCGACCGACACGGTGGTGACGCAGCAGGTGCTCGCGTTGAAGGCCAAGGGCGCGAACGTCTACTTCATCGCCGCAACGCCGGGACAGGCGATCGCCGGTCTGGTCACCGCGACGAAGATCGGGTGGAGCCCGACGACGTTCCTCGCGAACGTGTCGAACATCCGGCCGTTCCTGCTCGTCGCAGCGGCTAACGGGGCGAACCTCGACGGCCTCATCTCGTCGTCGTACCTCGAGGCTCCGGACACCCAGGCGAACCTGCCGGGGATGAAGCTCGGAAAGTCGATCATCGACCAGTACGCCCCGGCTCTCGCGTCCGACTGGGCCGCGGCGGACTCGAACCTCGTCTACGGCTTCGGGGTTGCGTGGACGTTCGTGTACGCGCTCCAGCACGCCGGCAAGACCCCGACTCGCGCCGGCCTCATGAGCGCGCTGCACAGCATGAACACGTCGGCGAACCCGTTCGTCTACCCGGGGATCAAGATCCAGACCTCGGCGACGGACAACTTCCCGATCGAGCAGTTGATCATGACCAAGTGGAGCGGTGGGGCGACGGGCGCGATGCACGCGTTCGGCAAGCTCATGACGACCGGCCGCTAGCACGTCGAGCCTCTCGGCCGACGTTGTCGTAATCGGTGGCGGCGCCCTCGGCGCCGCCACCGCGCACCATCTCTGCCGGCTCGGCGTCGCCGACGTCGCGCTCGTCGAGCGCGACGTGCTCGCCTCCGGATCGACGAGCAAGTCCGCCGGCGGCATCCGCGCCCAGTTCGCGGACGAGCTCAACGTCCGGATCGCGCTGCGATCGCTCGACGAGTTCGAGGCGATGGCGGAGGAGATCGCGTTCCGGCAGGACGGCTATCTCTTCCTGCTCGACCGCGCGGACGACGTCGAGACGTTCCGGGCGGCGCTCGCGCTCCAGCAGTCGCTCGGCGTGCCCTCGCGCGAGCTCACGCCCGCCGAGGCGGCGGAGATCGTCCCCCAGCTCTCGCTCGAGGGCGTCCTCGCGGCGACCTACTGCCCGCGCGACGGCTACGCGACGCCGGAGTCGGTCGTTCAGCACTACGCGCGCACCCGTGGCGTCACGGTGATGCAGCGGTGCGAGGCGACCGGGATCGACGTGCGCGACGGAAGGATCGAGGCGGTGGAGACGTCCCGCGGCCGCATCCTCACGACCACCGTCGTCTGCTGCGCCGGGACGTGGTCGAAGGAGGTCGGCGCGCTCGCCGGCGTCGCGCTGCCCGTCGCGGGCGAGGCCCGGTCGATGTGGTTCACGCCGGAGGACGGCGGCCTGCCCGCCCGCCTCCCGTTGACCATCGACTTCTCGTCCGGCTTCTACTTCCACCGCGAGGGCCCCGGGCTCGCGTTCGGCGGCCGCGAGCGGGCGCTCGAGGACGTCGCCGGCGCGGCGGCGCGGCGGCTGCCCGTCCTCGCCGACCTGCCGGTGCAGTCGTCCTGGTGGGGCTGGTACGACGTGAGCCCCGACTGGAACGCGCTCGCCGGCGAGGCGGCGGAGCCGTCGCGGTTCCTGTACGCCACCGGGTTCTCCGGGCACGGCTTCCAGCAGGCGCCGGCGGTGGGCGAGCATCTCGCGGAGCTCATCGTCGGCCGCGAGCCGACGCTCGACCTCTCCGCGTTCTCCGTCGACCGCTTCGCCCGCGGCGCGGAACGCCCAGAGACGTTCGTCGTCTGAGAGCCGGTGGCAGCCACCTTGACGACTTTCTCACGAGAAGCCCGGCTCGGCTGCCGGCGCCGTCACAGATTCGTGCGCCTTCCGTGCGGGTGGCTGCCACCGGTCTTCAGCTGGGCCAGGCGGGCGACTTCGGGCGCAGGTCGTAGGCTCCGCCGTTGCGGCACTCCGCCGACCAGTACGTCGGCGTCTCCGTGCGGCGGAGGGGATAGATCTGCGTCGCGAAGAGGCTCGCGAATGCCTGCGCCTCCGGGACGGACGCGCCGAGGCGCGACGCGACGAACCAGATCGACTGCATCCCGTAGCAGTCGACCTGCGCCTCGTTCGTGTACCCGAGCAGGTGGTACGACTCGTGCGCGACCGTCTCGAGCGCCCACACGATGTCGACGATGTACGCGCAGTCGCTGGGCACGCACGTGCGCGGGTCCCAGCGGGCCGGAGAGTCGTGGAACCACGCGAGGTACGTGCACTCCGCCGGCCGCATGAGGAAGTAGTCGAAGGAGCGCCCGTTCAGGATCGGCGTCACCCCGAGGACATATGGATCGGAGATGCCCATCGAGCCGCAGCGGACCGCGACGTCGCGGTGGCCCGTCAGCCGCTCGGCGACGCGCTCCGCGATCTGCTCCTCGGCGGTCGCCGGGCGCGCGAGGAGCGCCCGGTCGTGCGCGGTTGCCGGACGGGCGGAAGCCTGCGCGCCCGCGGCGAGGACGCCCGCGAGCACGACCAGGACCGCGGCGATCGTCGGGCGCACCGCCTACGTATCGGCAAAGGCCGCCGGCTCCGTTACGGGTGCGCGGCAGACGAAGCGCTCGCACACGTACACGGCCGGCCGGCCGTCGACGAGTCCCTTGCCGGCGAGGAGCGGGACGTCCTCGGTCGGCCCGAACGCCACGACCGCATTCGGGTCGTAGCCGCGGAGCGCCGCCCGGGCGACGGCGCTGTCCGGCGGACCGGCGATCGCGACCTCCCGTGACGGCGACAGGTAGAGGTCGAGCGCGCAGAGCGACCAGCCGAACGCCGACGGCGCGCGGGGCAGCGCATCGCGCACGAGCCGCAGCGCACCGGCGGCGTGCCGCTCGAGCTCGTCCTCGCCCCAGATGCGGGCGAGCCGGATGAGCACGAACGCGAGCATCGCGTTCCCCGACGGCGTCGGATTGTCGTCGAGATCCTTCCGCCGCGCGACGAGCTGCTCGCCGTCGGCCGGCGTGAGGAAGAAGCCACCGCGCTCTTCGTCCGCGAAGAGCTCGACCGCCCGCAGCGCGATCCGTCGCGCCTCGTGCAGCCAGCGCAGCTCGCCGGTTGCGACGTGCAGCTCGACGAGCCCGTGCGCGACGTTCGCGTAGTCCTCGAGATACGCCGGATACCGCGCACGGCCGTCGCGCAGCGTCCGCCAGAGCGGATCGGCGACGAGCAGCCCGCCGAGGTCGCGGGCGGAGTCCACGAGGTCGCCGCGGCCGAGCCGGCGTCCGCCCTCGGCGAGCGCCGCGAGCGCGAGGCCGTTCCACGCCGCGATCACCTTGTCGTCGAGTGCGGGCTGCGGGCGGCGGTCGCGGATCGAGAGCAGGCGCTCGCGCGTCTCGTCGTCCAGCTCGCCGCGAAGAATGAAGCGTCCGTGCTCGAACGGCTGGAGCAGCTCGGGCGGCGCGCCCTCGTCCGACGTCCACGTGTACGTGAGCCCCTCGACGCCGTCCGTGTCCGCGTCCTGCGACGAAGCGAATCCGCCGCTCGGCAGCCGGAGCTCGCGCACCATGTAGTCGAGCGTCTCCTCCGCGACCTTGCGATACCGCTCGTCGCCGGTCAGCACCCACGCGTGCAGGTAGGCGGGCGCGAGCAACGCGTTGTCGTAGAGCATCTTCTCGAAGTGCGGCACGAGCCAGCGGTCGTCGACGGAGTAGCGGTGGAAGCCGCCGCCGACGAGGTCGTACATCCCGCCGGCCGCCATGCCGTCGAGCGTCGGCGTCGCCACGTCGAGGGCGCCGGCCCGCAGCAGCAGCTCGATCGTCGAGGCGGGCGGGAACTTCGGCGCGTGCCCGAACCCTCCCCACTCCGCATCGAGCTGGTCGCGGAGCACGCGGACGGCGTCGCCGATCAGCTCGCCGCTCAAGGGCTCGCGCGACGGCATCAGCTCCGCGCTGCGCCGGAGAGCGTCCACGATCGCCGATGCCTGCTGCACGACCTCCTCGCGCCGCTCGCCGTACGCGTCGGCGATCGCGACGAGCAGCTGCCGGAACGACGGCAGGCCGTGCCGCGGCTCAGGCGGGTAGTACGTCCCGCCGAAGAACGGCTCGCCTACCGGCGTGACGAACACCGTCATCGGCCAGCCGCCCTGGCCCGTGAGCGACACGACCGCGTCCATGTACAGCGCATCGACGTCGGGCCGCTCCTCGCGATCGACCTTGACGTTCACGAAGCGCTCGTTCATCAACGCCGCGGTCGTCTCGTCCTCGAACGACTCGTGCGCCATGACGTGGCACCAGTGGCAGGCGGCGTACCCGACCGAGAGCAGGACGGGCTTGTCCTCGGCGCGGGCGCGCGCGAACGCCTCCTCCCCCCACGGGTACCAGTCCACGGGGTTGTCCGCATGCTGGAGCAGGTACGGGCTCGTCTCCTGCGCGAGGCGGTTCATGCGCGCTCGTAGCCCACGAGCGAGGAGTGCAGGTCGAAGCCGATCGACCGGTAGAGCGCGCACGCGGGCGCCGTCTCGCAGTAGACGATCGCTTCGCGCCCACCCTCCTCGTACAGCCGCCGCAGCGCGAACGTGCAGACGGCGGCGCCGAGGCCGCGCCGGCGGAAGTCGGACCGGACGCCGACCGGCTCGAGCTCGCCGACGGCGTTCTCGTCGTCCGGCCAGACGAGGCAGTAGGCGGCGAAGCGGCCGTCGGGCGCCTCGACGGCGCAATCGAGCGACGCGCGATACGGCCATGCCGCCTGCACCCTCGTGAAGCTCGCTTGCGTGAGGCGCGACGGCGCCCAGACCGCCCGGTGGATGGACACGCGCTCGCGCAGGTCGCGCGGCTCGAACGTGCGGTAGCGGAAGCCGTCGGGAAGCGGGAGCAGATCCGGCGGCTCGGAGAGATCGCGGACGTTGAAGTGCAGCGCATCGCCCGGCCGCTCGAACCCGTGCCGCACGAGGACGGCCCGCGTCTCTGCGTCGTCCTCGAACGCGGACGCGACGCGCGCGTCGGGCTCGTCGAGCATCTCGTCGAGGAGATCGTGCCGGCCGGCGCGCACGTCGTGCTCGAGCGCACCGCTCGCACCCTTGAGCCACGTCCACGCGACGAGCGCGCCGCGCTCCTCCCAGATCCGGAAGCGCGATTCGTGCTCGCGACCCTGGAGCTGCTTCAGCCCCCACGCGATGTCGCCGACGTGCCAGGCCGCACGGCGCCCGAGCACGCGCCGCTGCTCGGCCGCGAGCCGCTGCATTGATGCGATGATCGCGGGTGTGGGCAGGACGTACGACGACATCGAGGTCGGTGCGGTGTACAAGAGCCGGTTCGGACGGACGGTACTCGACGCCGACAACGTCTGGTTCACGCTGCTGACGCTGAACACGAATCCGATCCACTTCGACGCCGAATACGCGGCAGCGACGGAATGGAAGAAGCCGCTCGTCGACTCGACGTTCACGCTCGCGCTCGTCACGGGGCTCTCGGTCGGGGACGTTTCCGAGCGCGGCGTCAATCTCGGCTGGCGCGAGGTGCTGCTGCCGGCGCCCGTGTACGCCGGCGACACCATCCGCGCCGAGACGGAAGTGCTCGCGAAGCGCGAGTCGCGGTCGCGTCCCGGCCAGGGCATCGTCACCGTGAAGACGCGCGGCCTCAACCAGCGCGACGAGGTCGTGATCGAGTTCGAGCGGTCGATCATGATGCCGCGTTGATAGAGACCGAGCGTCTTCTCCTCCGAAAGCCCCTTCCCGAGGATGCCGAGGGCGTGGGGCGGTATGCCTCCGATCCCGCGGTCATGCGCTTCCTCGCCGGCGCCCCCGAGGGCGAGGTCGATCCCGCCGCCGTCGTCGAGCGCTGGCTCGCGCGCTGGGATGCCAACGGCTTCGGCCAGCTCGTCGTCGTGCGCCGCGAAGACGGCCGTTTTCTCGGACGCTCCGGCCTCCTCGTCTGGGACCGGAGCACGTGGGAGCAGTCGACGATCCAGGACGCTGTCGAGCCGGAGGTCGAGCTCGGCTGGACGCTCGTGCGCGAGCACTGGGGCAACGGCTACGCAACCGAGGCCGCACTCGCAGCGCGCGAGTGGGCGCATACGACCGTGGGCGTCGAGCGGCTGATCTCGCTCGTCGATCTCGAGAACGCGCGCTCGATCCGCGTCGTCGAACGCCTCGGGGCGACGCAGACCGAGACGGTGACGCTCAAGGGCAAGCCGACCGCCGTATGGGTTCATCCGCGATGCTGACGACGGAGCGGCTGGTGCTGCGCAAGCCTCGGCGCGAGGACGACCTGTCCGCGTTCGTGGCCGACGTAGGCGTTCGGGAGTGGATCGGCGGCCCCGACGACCCCGCTGAGCTGATCGAGCGCTGGGTGCGGCGTTGGGAGCGAAACGGCGTCGGCCAGTTCGTCGTCGAGCTCGACGGAGGTTTCATCGGCCGCGTCGGGTTCATCGTCTGGGACTCGCGCACGTGGAAGACCTCCGCCTTCGACCTCGCCGGAGCGTCGGCGGAGGTCGAGCTCGGTTGGGCGATCCTGAGCTCTCATTGGGGCAACGGCTACGCGACGGAGGCGACGCGCGCGGCACGCGACTGGATCGACCGCGACCGGATCATCTCGCTCATCGACCCCGACAACACGCGCTCGAGACGGGTCGCGGAGAAGCTCGGCGCGCATCCGGAGCAGCGTGTCGAGACGCCCAGGGGGCCCGCCGACGTCTGGGTGCATCCCCGATGAGCTTCCTGCCGCTCGCCGGCAAGCGCGTCGTCGACGTCACCTCGTCGCTCGCGGGCCCCTCGTGCACGCAGCTCCTCGCGTCGCTCGGCGCCGAAGTCGTCAAGATCGAGCCGCCGGGCGGAGATCACGCGCGCGCGTGGGGACCACCGTTCGTGGACGGCGAGGGAGCGATGTTCCTGGCGTCGAACGCGGGCAAGCAGTCGCTCGCGCTCGACCTGTCGACACCCGAAGGCCTCGACGAGCTGCTCCGGCTCGTCGACCGCGCGGACGTGTTCGTCCAGAGCCTCCGTCCCGGCGCGGCGGAGCTACACGGAATCGGAGCGGAGACGCTCCGCGCGCGCCGCCCCGATCTCGTCTACTGCTCGATCGGCGCGTTCGGCTCGCAGGGGCCGCTCCGCGACCAGCCGGGCTACGACCCGCTCCTCCAGGCGGCGAGCGGGATCATGAGCGTCACCGGCGTGGACGGGATGCCGCCCGTGCGGGTCGGCGTGTCGCTCATCGACCTCTCCACCGGGCTCTGGGCGGCCTTCGCGATCGTCGCCGCACTCGAACGCGGCGGCGGCGCGACGATCGAGGTCTCGCTGTACGAAACGGCGCTCTGGCTGCTCTCGTACCAGATCGTCGGCTACCTCGCGACGGGCGAGATCCCCGGCCGCGAGGGCAGCGCCTTCGCGCAGATCGCGCCGTATCAGGTCTTCCCCACGCGCGACGGCGAGCTCATGATCGTCGCGGGCAACGACAAGCTCTTCCGCGGCCTCGCCGCCGTGCTCGAGATCGAAGCGGACGAGCGCTTCCGCACGAACCCCGACCGCGTCACGCATCGCGCGGAGCTCGCGGAGATCATCGAGGACCGCACACGCACGTGGCGCACCGCGGAGCTGCTCGACGCGCTCGTCGCAGCGGGCATCCCCGCGTCGCCCGTGCGCAACGTCGGCGAAGCGGCCGACCACGAGCAGACGCGCGCACTCGGCATCCTCCAGCAGCTCGCCGGGTTCACTACCGTCGCGCAGCCGTTCTCCGTCGACGGCGAGCGCGTCTTGCACCGCTCGGCGCCTCCGCAGCTCGACGACTACGAGGCGGGCGGCCAGGGCCCGGCGCGGTAGAGGTATCCCTCCAGCCGCCGGCCGAGCACGCCTTCGAGCCACTCCGAGATTGCAACGAGCGCGTCGAGGTCGACGCCGGTCTCGATCCCCTCGCCCTCGAGGAGGTAGACGAGGTCCTCCGTCGCCACGTTGCCGGTCGCGCGCGGCGCATACGGGCAGCCGCCGAGACCGCCGATCGACGCGTCGAGCACGCGCGCACCGCCCTCGACCGCCGCCAGCGCGTTCGCGTAGCCCGTGTTGCGCGTGTTGTGTCCGTGGAAGCCCGACGCCGCAGTGCGCTCCACGAGCTTCAGGACGTGCGACGGCGTCGCGACGCCGATCGTGTCGGCCAGCACCACCTCCGCCCGGCCGGAGAAGCGCGCCGCGAGGTCGGCGACGCGGCCCGGATCGACGACGCCCTCGAACGGACAGCCGAACGAGACGGAGATCGTCACCGTTGCCGGGACGTCGGCTGCGGACAGGATCGCCTCGGCCGCGGCGACCGCTTCGGCGAGCGAGGCGTTCCCGTTCGCGCGGTTGAAGCCCTCGGTCGCGCCGAACGTCACGTTCACGCGGTCGAGGCCGGCCGCACGGAACCGCTCCCAGCCGCGCCCGTTCAGCACGAGGCCGGAGTACTCGACGCCCTCGCGCCGCTCGAGGCCGGCCGCGACCTCCTCGGCGCCCGCCATTTGCGGCACACGATCGTCGCGCACGAAGCTCGCCGCCTCGACCCGCGGGAGCCCCGCTGCAGCGAGGCGGCGGGCGAGGTCCGCACGGCTCGCCGGGGGCAGCGTCTCGGGCTCGTTCTGGAGCCCGTCGCGGGGGCCGACGTCGCAGAGGGTTACCCACACGCGCAGAGCGTAGTTGCCCACGATGGCAGGCCGAAAGAGCGGCCGTAGCCTGGATTTCATGCATCCGTCCGCATCGTTCAGCGCGACGATCCGCGTCCGCATCGACAATCACCCCGGCGCGTTCGCTCGTCTCGCTGCCGCCGTCGGCGAGGCGGGCGGTCTCCTCGGCGCGATCGATCTCGTCCGCGTCGAGCGCGACACGAAGATCCGCGACGTGAACGTCCTCGCAGACAACGAGCTCCACCTGCAGGAGATCGTCGACGCCGTCCACTCGGTGGAGAGCGTCGAGGTCGTCAACGTCTCCGACCGGACGTTTCTCGCGCACCTCGGAGGCAAGATCGAGGTGCGGCCGCGCGTCCCCGCCAAGACCCGCGACGACCTCTCGATGGCGTACACCCCCGGCGTGGCGCGCGTCTCCCGCGCGATCGCCGAGGACAAGGAGAAGGTCTGGAGCCTCACGATCAAGCGGCACACCGTCGCGGTCGTGACCGACGGCACCGCCGTGCTCGGCCTGGGCGACATCGGCCCGGAAGCGGCGATGCCGGTGATGGAGGGCAAGGCCGTGCTCTTCAAGGAGTTCGGCGGCATCGACGCCTTCCCGATCTGCCTGGACACGAAGGACCCGGACGAGATCGTGCGCACCGTCGAGGTGATCGCGCCGGTGTTCGGCGGCATCAACCTCGAGGACATCTCCGCGCCGCGCTGCTTCGACATCGAGCGGCGGCTCCGCGAGTCGCTCGACATCCCCGTCTTCCACGACGACCAGCACGGCACGGCGATCGTCGTCCTCGCGGCGCTGCTCAACGCCCTGCGGGTCGTCGGCAAGAAGATCGAGGACGTCCGGATCGTCACCACCGGCTGCGGCGCGGCCGGCATGGCGGTTACGCGCGCGCTGCAGGCGGCGGGCGCGACCCAGATCGTCGGCTGTGACGAGGGCGGCTCGCTCTGGCGTGGACGCGCAGGCCTCGACGACGCCAAGCGCGAGTACGCCGAGATGACGAACCCCGCGAACGAGAGCGGCACTGCGGACGAGATGCTCGCCGGCGCCGACGTCTTCGTCGGTGTGTCCGTTCCCGGCGCGATCAGCGTCGAGGGCGTGCAGCGGATGGCGCCGCGCGCGATCGTGTTCGCAATGGCGAACCCGACGCCCGAAGTCGATCCCGAGGCCATCGAAGGAATCGCGGAGGTCATCGCCACCGGCCGGTCGGACTACCCGAACCAGATCAACAACGTCCTCGCCTTCCCCGGGGTCTTCCGCGGCGCGCTCGACGTGCGAGCGCGGACGATCAACGGGGAGATGGAGGTCGCCGCCGCGCGCGCAATCGCTTCGACGATCCCGGAGAACGAGCTCTCTGCCGACTACATCATCCCGAGCGTCTTCAACCGCTCGGTCGCACCCGCAGTCGCCGCAGCCGTCGCGGAGGCGGCGGCCGCAACCGGTGTCGCCCGCCGCACGCTCGACGTTGCCGACGAGGTGACAGTGTGATCGAGACGCCGCACAACGAGCAGCCGCTGCCGGTCCCCTTCGAGACGGCGACCGTCGCCGACGCGATGAGCCCCGGCGTCATCAGCTGTCCGCCGGAGACACCGCTCCGCATCGTCGCGCGCATGATGGCGACGTTCAACGTGCACTCGATCTTCGTCTTCGAGCATCGCGACGAGGACGACGAGGACGCGCAGCTCTGGGGCATCGTCTCCGACCTCGACCTCGTCGCCGCCGGACGCCTCGACGTCGACGCCCGCACCGCGGGCGCGAGCGCCGTGACGCCGATCGTCGCCGTGCGCACCGACGCACCGCTCGCCCACGCCGCCGACATGATGGCGCAGCACGGCATCGCCCACCTCGCCGTCGTCGAGCCGGACAGCGGCCGCCCGATCGGCGTGCTCTCGACGCTCGACGTCGCGCGCTCGATCGCCGTCGGCACCGGCGTCCGCGAGACGCAGGCCTCCGCCTAGCGCCGGACCTCCGAACGGGCCCGAGATCCCCCTAACGGGGGCGTATTGCGGCCGTCCGCGCTCCGATCTATCGTTATGCGATCCGATCGGAATCCGATCAACGGGTGGCTGCGGACATGACCGAGATCCCCCCACGCGCATTCCGGCGCCGGTTGGCTCGAAGAGCGCGCCTCCGGCTCGCGGGCGCCGCGCTCACCGTCTTCGTGCTCGGGTTCGCGCTCGCCACCGGAGGGATTCCGGGCGTCGGCGCCATCTTCACCGCCGAGGCTGAGAACCAGGGCGCAGTAGCCTCCGGCGGCTGGATCCCCGCGCCCTCCGGGCTGTCGGTCGACGTCGGCGGAAGCGCGAACGACGAGGCCGCCCTCACGTGGACGTCGGGCGCGAGCTCGGCCAGCCCCTCGCCCAACCCGGTCACCGACCAGACGCTCATGTACGCCGACGGCGGTAGCGGCGCGAGCGCGAGCTGCGGCTCCTACAGCTCCGCCGGCAACGTCGGTGCCGGCACGACGTCGTACTCCGTCGGCGAGACGCCGGCCGCCGACTGGTGGTGCTTCGAGATGGTCTCCGACTCCGGCGGCTCGTGGACGAGCTCGGCCGTCGACTTTCCGCCGATCCAGCTCCTCGTCCCCATCTCCGTGACGCTCGCCGACGGGGGCGGGCACCTGGGCGGCATCGAGAACGGCGACACGATCACGATCACGTACAACCAGGACGTCAAGACGACCGGCACCACGATCGCCATCCGCTCCTGCAAGAACGGGACGATCGTGATCGGCTCCGGCTGCGGCGGCACGCCGTCCGTCGGCGAGATCACCGGCATCACGACCGCGTCGAACAGCGCGTTCACGGGCTCGACCTGGGTGATCACCGGACCGACGATCGTGTTCACGCTCGCGGGCGGATCGGGCCACACCGCGGTGTCGGGCGGCGGTCCGTTCATCGGCTCGGGGAACAAGATCAAGGCCGCCGCCGACAACAAGCTCGTCTGCGGCGGCGCGAACTGCCAGCCGTCGAGCAGCGGCAGCGTCTAGCGGGTCCCGAGCTCCATCCCGAGCAGCCGCGGCAGGACGGCGCCCGCACGCGCGGCGAGCCCCGGGCGGCGTCCTTGCTCCTCCGCCGCCTCGCACGCCATGATCGACCGGCGTACGAGCCCGCCGCCGAGCCGCCTCAGCGGCTCCGGAGGCAGCGACGGCACCCGGCGCGTGACGAGCGGCAGGCGTGTCCACTCGTCGTCCGCGCCGAGCGCGAGCGCGGCGAGGATCCGGCCGCCGAGCCAGCTCGGCCCGACGCCGTGCCCCGAGTAGCCGGCGCCGTAGTGGAGCCGCGTGCCCGGCTTCGTGCCGAAGAACGGGAGATGGTCGGCGGATACGTCGATCGGGCCGCCCCACGCTCGCGCGACCCGAACGTCGGCGAGTCCGGGGAGCATGCGGCGCAGGCCCGCCTCGGCGCGCGCCGCCGTGGCGGAGTCGGTGCTGAAGCGCTCGTCGACGCGGCCGCCGAACCCGATCGGGCCCGAGCCGCTGCCCATGAGCACGCGCCCGTCGTTCGTCGCGCGGAAGTAATGGAGGAACATGCGGCCGTCCACGATCGCCTCGCCCCCGGTCCAGCCGATCTCCGCCAGGCGTTCGGGCGCAGGCTCCGTGAGGACGACGTACGAGCCGAAGTTCGTGAGGCTCCGGGCGGCAGGGCGCCAGCCCGTGAGCGCGGCGTTCGTCGCGAGCACGATCTCGCGCGCCCGGATCGTCCCGTTCGGCGTCGCGATCTCGCCGTCGCGGACGCGGAGCGCAGGCGTCCGCTCGTGCACCTCGACGCCGGCGTCGATGGCGGCGCGGCGCAGCGCACGGACGAGAAGCCCCGGATGGACGGTCGCGCCGTCGCGGAAGAAGACGCCCCTCCGGAAGACGGGCGAGGAGCAGCGGCGTGCGACCTCCTCCGCCGAGAGCGCGACGGCCTCCTCGGGACGGCCGGCCCCGGCCGCGGCTGCGATCGCACCGTCGATCGCCGCGTCCTGCGCCGGCGCCGTCGACACCATGAGCATCCCGCCCTCGCGCAGCCAGACGTCCTCGCCGCGCGCCTGCGCGAAGGCGCGCACACCGGGGACGATCGCCTCGGCCGCCTGGGCGAGCCGCACCGCCTCGCCGGCGCCGAGGAGCGGCGCGGTCGACGCCAGCGCGGCCCAGTAGCCGTGGATGAAGCCGCCGTTACGGCCGCTCGGGCCGGCCCCGCAGATCTCCGCCTCGACGAGCGCCACGCGGAGGTCGGGATCGCGTTCGCGAAGCGCGATCGCCGTCCAGAGGCCCGTGTACCCGCCGCCGACGATCGCGACGTCGGCGGTGGCGTCCCCGGCGAGCGGCGGCGCGGCGTGCGTGCCGTCCTCCGTCGCGAGCGCCTGCTCGAGCCACCACGAGGGGAGCCGTGGCTCGACCGACGGCCTCACGCGAGACGGCGGGCGCGGCGATTCTGGAACATGACGTTCGCGAGCATCCCGCCGACCGCGATGACGAAGATCGCCGTCCCGATGACGTTGATCTGCGGCGGCACCGCGACCCGCGCGGCGCCCCACACGAACAGCGGGAACGTGATCGTCGTGCCGGCGTTGAAATACGTGATGACGAAATCGTCGATGGAGAGCGCGAACGCGAGCAGGCCGGCGGCGAGGATGCCGGGCGCGATGAGCGGGAGCGTGACCCGGAAGAAGGTCACGAGCTCGTTCGCGCCGAGGTCCATCGACGCCTCCTCGAGATGGCGATCGAACCCGACGAGCCGCGCCCGGACGGTCACGACGACGTACGAGATGTTGAACATGATGTGGGCGATGAGGATCGTGCTGAATCCCTGCGGGATCCTCCAGTTGAGGAAGAGCGTGAGCAGCGACGCACCCATCACGATCTCGGGTGTCGTCATCGGGATGAAGATGAGGAGGTTCGTCGTCGCCGAGCCGCGGAAGCGGTAGCGGACGAGCGCGAGCGCAATGAGCGTGCCGAGGATCGTGGCCGCGATGCTCGACAGCAGCGCGATCTCGATGCTGATCCGCACCGCGCCCTGCAGCCCCGGGTACGCGAAGGGGTGCGTCCAGTTCGAGAACGTGAAACCCTGCCACGTGTAGTTGAAGCGCCCGATCGGGTTGTTGAACGAGAACGCGACGACGACGCTGATCGGGACGAAGAGATACAGGAGGGCCAGCACGGCGTACGCGTCGAGCAGGTGACGGCGGGCCCACCTCATGCGGCGGTTCCCGCAGTGAGCCGGTCGGTGCCCAGCACCCGGGCGAAGATGAGGACGAGGACGAGGATCGCGCCCATGAGGACGAACGAGAGCGCGGCCGCGGTCGGATAGTCGCGCAGCGAGAGGAACTCGGACTGGATGACGTTGCCGATCATGTACTGCTGCGGCGTCCCGAGCAGCTGTGCGTTGATGAAGTCGCCGGCAGCCGGGATGAACGTCAGCAGGACGCCGGCGAACACGCCCGGGAGCGAGAGCGGGAGCGTCACGCGCAGGAACGAGACGGGGCTGCTCGCGTACAGGTCGGATGCCGCCTCGACGAGCCGGTAGTCGATCTGCTCGAGGCTCACGTACAGGGGCAGCACCATGAACGGCAGGAAGTTGTAGGTGAGCCCGGCGATGACGGCGGCGGAGGTGGCGAGGAGGCGCCCGTCGGCGCCGAGGATGTGCACCGCCTGGAGCGACCGGACGACGACGCCGTTGTCCGACAGGATCGTCTCCCATGCGAGCGTCCGGATGAGGTACGTGACGAAGAACGGCGCGATGACGAGCAGCAGGAACAGGTTCTTCCACCTGCCGCCGCGGAATGCGATCCAGTACGCGAGCGGGTAGCTGATCGCGAGCGCGACCGCTGTCGCGATGCCCGCGTACTCGAGCGAGCGGATGAACTGCGTGCTGTACTCGGAGACGGAGCTGCTGAAGTTGCCCCACGCCCAGCCGAAGCTGAAGATCGGGAAGAGGCCCTGCGAGAGGGCCATCTTCCCGAGGTAGTACATCGGCACGACGAAGAAGACGACGAGCCACGCCGTGCCCGGCGTCAGGAGCGCGTAGGGAGTGACCCACGCGCGGCGGTGCAGGAGCTTCCCCAACCGCTATGCCCCGATCAGGTGCTGGAAGTCCTGCTTGTACTTCTGGTTGTTGAGGGCGTTCCCGTCGAACTGGTGCGTCTTCGCGAGCAGCGACGCCGGCGGGAAGATGAGCGGGTTCTTCGCGACGGCGGGGTCGGTCTTCTCCAGGACCTTGCCGGCGCCCTGAACCGGGCAGATGTAGTTCACGTAGTCCTCGACCTCGGCGGCGATCTTCGGGATGTAGAACCAGTCCGCGAGGACCGAGGCGCCGTAGACGTTGCCGCCCTTCGGAATGAGCATGTTGTCCGTCCAGATCATCGCGCCCGTCTTCGGCGCGAGCCACTTCAGGCCCGGGTGGTCGGCCTGCAGCTGCACCATGTCGCCCGACCAGGCGAAGCACGCGTAGATGCTCCCGTTGGCGAGCAGTGGCGCGTAGTCGTTGCCGGTGAACTGGCGGATCTGCCCCGACTTGACGGCCTTCTGGATCTTCGTCTTGGCGGCGTCCCACGTCTTCTGCGTGACGTGGGACGGGTCGTCGCCGTTCGAGAGCATGACGAGGCCCATCGTGTCGGCCATCTCGGTGAGCAGGGTCACCTTCCCCTTGAGCTTCGGGTCGGTGAAGAGCTTGTCGACCGAGTCGAGCTCGTAGCCGACCTTCTTCGGGTCGTAGCCGATGCCCGTCATGCCCGACTGCCACGGGAGGCTGTACTCGCGGTGGGGATCCCAGTTCGGATGGCTCTGCGCCGGGACGAGATCCTTGAAGTGCGGCATCGCCGCCTTGTCCCACTTCTCGAGCCAGCCGAGCTGGATCATCCGTTGCGGCAGGCCGGAGGAGTCGGTCATCACGATGAGGTCGCGGCCGACGGACTGCCCCTGCGACAGCGGCCCCTCGATCTTCCCGAAGAACGAGTCGTTGTCGTTGATGTCCTCGATGTAGTTCACATGCACGTGGTACTTCGCCTCGAACTGGTTGATCGACGGATGCGTCTTCTTCTTCACGTCGATGTAGAGCGGCCAGTTCGAGAAGGTGATCGTCTTCGGGAGCGTGGGCGCGGCGGCGCTCGCGAGCGCCGTCCTGAAGAGGCCGGGGGCGGCGAGGACCGCACCGCCTGCGGCAGCGCGACCGAGGAACACCTTGCGGGACATGCCTTCGGACATCACGAACCCTCCTGGGCTTCGACGACGAACGTGCACTCCGGGCTCCATCCGAGTGTGAGCCGGTCGCCGGGAGAGACACCGTGTGCCCCCGGCCGGTCGTTCTGGACGTAGACGGTGACTGCGCCTGCGGGTGTGTCGACGATGTACTGCGTCGAGACGCCGATGTACGCGCTCTCGGTGACGGTGCCGGAGAGCGTGTTCGGCTCGTCGCCTCCGAGCCTGATCTTCTCCGGGCGCACGCCGATCTGGACGGCGCCGCTCCGGCCCGCGAGCGCGGCGCGCGGCACGTGGACGTCGGCGCCGCAGTCGAGCCGCACGCGATCGTCGCCCTCGACGGTGCCGCTGAGCAGGTTGGACGCACCGAGGAAGCCCGCGACGAACGACGTCGCCGGGTGCTCGTACAGCTCGCTCGGCGTCCCGAGCTGCTCGATGTGGCCACCGTTCATGATCACGATCTGGTCGGCCATGGTCATGGCCTCCTCCTGGTCGTGCGTCACGTGCACGAAGGTGATCCCGACCTCGTGCTGGATCCGCTTCAGCTCGAGCTGCATCTCCTTCCGCAGCTTCAGGTCGAGCGCGCCGAGCGGCTCGTCGAGGAGGAGCACGCGCGGATGGTTGACGAGCGCGCGCGCGAGCGCGATGCGCTGCTGCTGGCCGCCGGAGAGCTGGCGCGGCTTGCGCCGCTCGAGGCCCGCGAGCCCGACGAGCTCGAGCGCGTCGATGACGCGCTTCCGCAGCTCGTCGCCGCGGACCTTCCGCCGGCGCAACCCGAAGGCGACGTTCTCGAACACGGTCAGGTGCGGGAACAGCGCGTACGACTGGAAGACCGTGTTCACGTCGCGGCGGTACGGCGGCAGCGTGCTCACGTCGTTGCCGCCGAGCTCGATGACGCCGGAGCTCGGTTCCTCGAAGCCGCCGATCATCCGCAGCGTCGTCGTCTTGCCGCACCCGGACGGGCCGAGCATCGCGAAGAAGCTCCCGTGCTCGATGTCGAAGGAGATCCCGTCGACGGCGACGACATCCTCGAAGCGCTTCGTCAGGTCGACGAGGCGGATGTCCGCGGCTACCGGATCCGCTGCCATGCCTCTCCGAGCACGTCGCCGAGCGTTCCGGAGATCTCGTCGAACTCGCGCTGGGTCGCGATGAGCGGAGGCGAGATCTGGACGACGGGGTCGCCGCGGTCGTCCGCACGGCAGATGAGCCCCTTCTCGAACAACCGCGGCGAGAGGAAGCCGCGCAGGAGCGTCTCGCACTCCTCGTGGGAGAACGAGGCACGCGTGTCCTTGTCCTTCACGAGCTCGAGCGCGTAGAAGAAGCCCGTTCCACGCAGGTCGCCGACGATCGGCAGGTCGAGCAGCTGCGCGAGCGTCGCGCGGAACGCGTCGCCGTGGTCGCGGACGTTCTCGACTACGCGCTCGCGCTTCATGATCTCGATGTTCTTCAGCGCAATCGCGCACTGTACGGGGTGGCCGCCGAACGTGAGGCCGTGTGTGTACATCGCGGTCTCGTCGAGGAACGGCTCGATGACGTGGTCGCCGGCGATCACCGCGCCGATCGACGCGTAGGCCGAGGAGAGCCCCTTGGCCGAGGTGATGATGTCGGGCCGGATGTCGTAGAGCTCCGAGCCGAACCACGTGCCGAGGCGGCCGAAGCCGGTGATGACCTCGTCGGCGCAGAGGAGGATGCCGTACCGGTCGCAGATCTCGCGCACACCGCGCCAGTAGCCGGCGGACGGCGTGAACGAACCGCCCGCGTTCTGCACCGGCTCCATGATCACCATGGCGACGGTCTCCGGGCCGGCCTGCTGGATCGCGGACTCCATGTCCTCGAGCAGGAAGGCGGTGAAATCCGCCTCGCGCTCGTCCGGCGGCCGGTGGTAGCGGTTCGTGTTGCGCACGTGGATCACGTCCGGGACGAGCGGCTCGAACGGCGTGCGCAGCGCCGGGATGCCGTTGATCGAGAGCGCACCCATCGTCGTGCCGTGGTACGCGAGCCGCCGCGAGACGGCCTTCCACCGGCGCTCGCCGCGGGCGTGGTGGTACTGCCGGGCGAGCTTCCACGCCGACTCGACCGCCTCCGAGCCGCCGGAGACGAAGAACACGCGATTCAGGTCGCCGGGGGTGAGCTGCGCGATCTCGTGCGCGAGCTCGATCGCGCGCGGGTGCGCGTACGACCAGTTCGTGTAGAAGGGCAGCTCGCGCATCTGCGCGAGCGCCGCCTGCCCCATCTCCTCGCCGTACGAGTAGCCGACCTGCACCGCGAAGAGCCCGGCGAGCGCGTCGAGGTAGCGGCGCCCCTCGGAGTCCTCGAGGTAGCAGCCGTCGCCGCGGACGATGATCGGCGGCTCGGAGCCGCCCATCCGGGTGAAGTGGAGCCACAGGTGGTTGCGCGCGGCTTCCCGCAGGTCAAGCGCCACGCGTGCCCCAGTCGTAGAGCTGCTTCCACATCTCGAGGTAGAAGAACGTCTCGGTGGAGACGACGCCCTCGAGCGCGCGCATGCGGTTCGTGAGGTCGAGCAGCTCGCGCCGGGTCGACGCGACCACCTCGACGACGACGTCGAACTGCCCGGCGGTGACGACGACGTAGTCCGCCTCCGGCCAGCGCGCGATCTCGTCGGCGACCTCCTCCGGCGCGCCGGACGTCTTCACGCCGACGAGCGCCTGGTCGAAGCCGAGCCCGAGCGGGTTCGTCACGCCGACGACCTGGAGGATGCCCTGGCTCGTCAGACGGGCGTACCGCGCGCGCACGGTCGCCTCCGACACGCCGAGCCGCGCCGCGATGCGCCGGAACGACTCGCGCCCGTTCGCCTGCAGCTCCTCGATGATCCGCCGGTCGAGGCCGTCCACCTTGCGGGCCGGCGCGACGGGTCCCCGCCGGCCGTCCGGGTGGTCGGCAACGTGAAGCTGCTGGGCATCCGACCTGCGCAATGCGTGGAGTTTCTACCACCTTCTCACGCATTGCGTCAATCGCGGAGGCGTTACGCTCTCGCAATGCGAATCGTCGTCGTCGGGACCGGAGGCGTCGGCGCGGCCGCTGCGGCGGTCGCCCGGCGGCGCGACTTCTTCGAGCAGATGACGTTCGCCGACCTCGACCCGCGGCGGCCGGCGGCGCTCGCCGAGCGCATGGCGGACGCGCGCTTCGCGGCTGCGCAGGTGGACGCGTCCGATGCCGGCTCGGTCGCCGAGCTCCTCCGGCGAACGAATGCGGACGCCGTCCTGAACGCGACCGATCCGCGCTTCAATCCGCAGATCTTCGCGGCGGCGTTCGAGGCGGGCTGCACGTACCTCGACATGGCGATGACGCTCTCCGGCCCCGGCGTCCTCCTCGGCCAGGAGCAGTTCGACGCGCACGAGCGGTGGGTGGAGCGCGGCCTGCTCGCGCTCGTCGGCATCGGCGTCGAGCCCGGCCTGGCCGACGTCTTCGCCCGCTACGCGGCCGACCACCTCTTCTCGGAGATCGACGAGGTCGCGGTCCGCGACGGCGCGAACCTCGTCGTCGACGGCTACGACTTCGCGCCGACGTTCTCGATCTGGACGACGATCGAGGAGTGCCTGAATCCGCCGCTCGTCTGGGAACGCGATCGCGGCTTCTTCACGACCGAGCCGTTCTCGGAGCCGGAGCTGTTCGAGTTCCCCGAGGGGATCGGCGTCGTCGAGTGCGTGAACGTCGAGCACGAGGAGGTCGTGCTCGTCCCGCGCGCGATCGACTGCCGGCGCGTGACGTTCAAGTACGGCCTCGGCGAGGAGTTCATCGGCGTCCTGAAGACGCTGAACAAGCTCGGCCTGGACTCGACGGAGCCGGTGCGCGTGCGCGGAGTCGAGGTCGCGCCGCGCGACGTCGTCGCCGCCGCGCTGCCCGATCCCGCGACCCTCGGCGACCGGATGCGCGGGAAGACGTGCGCCGGCACGCTCGTGACCGGCACCGGCAAGGACGGAGCCGCGCGCGCCGTGTACCTCTACCACGTCGCAGACAACGAACGGACGATGCGCGAGTACGGCCACCAGGCGGTCGTCCTGCAGACGGCGCTCAACCCGGTGGTCGCGCTCGAGCTCGTCGCCGGCGGCGTCTGGCAGGGCGCGGGCGTACTCGGGCCGGAGTCGTTCGACGCCGTTCCGTTCCTCGACCTGCTCGCCGAGTACGGCGAGCCGCACGGCATGGTCGAGGGCGATCCGAGGCGCTAGACGCCGTACGCGGTGACGTGCTCGGGCACGACGCGGACCTTCACGCGCCGCTGGCCCTCGACGTAGCCCCACGGCTTGCCGTCGTACTTCCGGCTCAGCCGGTCGATCTGCTCCTCCGCCCCGTCGGTCGTGAGCTCGGCGCGGCCGTCGACGGCGACCCAGTGGTAGAAGTCGGGCGCGGTCACGAGGACGGAGACGCGCGGGTCGCGCTCGAGGTTCCCCGGCTTCGCGCGGCCGAAGGCGGTGTTGAACGAGACCGCGTCGCCGTCGCGCTCCACCCAGACGACGGTGCTCTGCGGCGAGCCGTCGGCGCGCAGGGTCGTGACGAGGCCGAAGTACGGCTCGTCGAAGAGCTCGAGCTGGCTCTCGGTCGGTGGACCTCCCACGTCTGTGCAACCGTATATGGACGTGTCCGCCAGCGCCGGAGCCGCGCTTCGACTCGAGCTGCCCGTGGCCGCAGAGCGTCGTGAGCGCGTGCTCGTGCAGGAGGCGCAACGCGGCTCCGCGGCGGCGTTCGAGCAGCTCTTCCGCAGCCACTGGCCGCGCGCGTACCGCGCGGCGCTCCTCGTCGTCGGCGACGCAGCCGCCGCCGAGGACATCGCGCAGGAGTCGTTCCTCGCCGCCGTGCGCGCCCTCGACCGGTTCGACCGCCGCCGGCCGTTCGGGCCGTGGCTCCACCGGATCGTCGTCAACCGCTCGATCGACTGGGCGCGAGCGCGCAGCCTGCGCAGGGAGCAGTTCGCCGGGGACGGCGCAGAGCCGGCGGCGGTCGAGCGCGAGCCGGCGACGCACGCCCGGGCGCTCGCGCAGGCGCTGACCGAGCTCCAGCCCGAGCAGCGCGCGGTGATCGTCCTGCGCCACCTCCTCGACTACACGCCGGGCGAGATCGCACGCCTCCTCGACCTGCCGCGCGGCACGGTCAACTCGCGCCTCCGGCGCGGGCTCGACCGGCTCGAGGAGGCGGTGCGCGCATGAAGCAGCTCTTCGACGCCGTCCCCGTGGACGCCGAGGCCGAGGAGCGGGCATGGAAGGTCGTGCGCAGCGCCTTCGCCGAGCGCGAGCCCGCGACGCCGCAGCGGCGCGTGCTCGGGCTCGCCGTCGTCGCGGTTGCAGCCGCGCTCCTGGCGGCGACGCTCTCGCCGCCCGGCCGCGCGGTCGTGAACGCGATGCGGCGCTCGATCGGGATCGAGGGCGCACAGCCCGCGCTCTTCCGGCTGCCGGCGCCGGGGCGGCTGCTCGTCAGCGGGCCCGGCGGCACGTGGGTCGTGGCCGCCGACGGATCGACACGGAGGCTCGGCGACTACGGACAAGCATCGTGGTCGCCGCACGCCCGGTACGTCGTCGGCGCGACGACGGACGAGCTCGCCGCGCTCGAGCCGGCCACCGGACGCGTGCACTGGCAGCTGGCGCGGCCCGCGGTCGCCTGGCCGCGCTGGGGTGGGACGCGCACGGACACCCGCATCGCGTACTTCACCACGAGCCGGCTGCACGTCGTCGCGGGCGACGGCACCGGCGATCGCGCCTTGCCTCCTGCAGCGCGAGTCGCACCTGCGTGGCAGCCCGGGACGCGCCGGCACGTGCTCGCGTACGTCGACGCTCACGGGCGGCTGACGATTCTCGATCCGGATCACGGGCGCGTATCGCGGATGTCGAGCCCGTTCGAGGACGTGCGCGACATCGCCTGGTCGCCGGACGGGCGGACGCTGGCGCTCGCCGCACGGGCGAAGGTCGCCCTGTTCTCGCCGGCGACCGGCCGCCTGCGGGTCGTCCGCGTCCCCGGCGTGCGGGCGCTGACGTTCGCGCCGGACGGACGGCTCGCGATGGTGCGCGGCAACAGCATCCTCGTGCTCGCAGACGGCCGGGTGCGCACGCTCTTCGTTCCGCCCAGCCGGCTCGGCGGGATCACGTGGTCGCCGAACGGCCGCTGGCTGCTCGTGTCGCTCCCGGCTGCCGATCAGTGGGCGTTCGTGCAGACGCGCGGAACGCGGCGCGTGCTCGCGGTCTCGCACATCCGCCGGCAGTTCGGCGGGGAGCCCGCGCTTGACGGCTGGGCGCCGAGCGCCTAACCTGTCCGGCGGTCCCATCCCCCGGCGAAAGAGGAGGTTCGAACACATGACGACTGTGCCTGCTGCCTCCTCGGTCTTCCCGACCTAGCGCCGGCGCTCCTTCCGAGGGGACGTACGGCGTCCCTCTCTTCACAAGGAGCATTGCGTTGCCTGATTTCGATCTCGGCGCGCTCGGATGGAACGCCGAGCTCGCCGAACACATGGAACGGGGCCTCGAGCCCGGCCGCGTCACCGCCGCCCACCGCGGCGGGTTCGACGTGACGACGTCGCACGGGAACGTGCGCGCACGCCTGCCCGGACGGCTCGTCTACGAGGGAACCGACGTCGCCGTCGGCGACTGGGTCGGCGTCGCCGGCGCCGCGATCCAGGCCGTGCTTCCGCGGCGCAGCGCCATCCTGCGGAAGGCGGCCGGCCTCACGTCGCAGTCGCAGACGCTGGCCGCGAACGTCGACGTCGCGTTCGTCGTCAGCTCGCTCGGCCCGGATCTCGAGCCGCGGCGGATCGAGCGGTACCTCGTCACCATCTGGGAGAGCGGCGCGACTCCGGAGATCGTGCTCACGAAAGCCGATCGGATGGACGATCCGTGGCAGCTCGTCGCGGCCGTCGAGGCGGTCGCGGTCGGCGTCCCCGTCCACGTCGTCTCGGCCGTCAGCGGCCTGGGCTGCGACGCGCTGCGCTCGCGTCTCGGGCCGGGGACGACGGCCGTCCTGCTCGGCTCGAGCGGCGTCGGCAAGTCGACGCTCGTGAACCGGTTCGCCGGCCGCGAGCTCATGGCGGTCAAGGAGACGCGCGTCGACGACGATGAGGGCCAGCACACGACGACGCACCGCGAGCTGATCCTGCTCCCCGGCGGCGGCATCGTCATCGACACGCCGGGGTTGCGCGAGCTGCAGCTGTGGGACGGCGGCGGCGGCGCAGTCGAGGCTGCGTTCGCCGACATCGAGGAGCTCGCGCTCGCGTGCAGGTTCACGAACTGCTCGCATGGCACCGAGCCGGACTGCGCGGTGCAGGCGGCGCTCGCCTCCGGCGAGCTGCCGCGCGACCGGCATCACAGCTGGCTCAAGCTGCAGCGCGAGCTGCGCGCGATCGCGATCCGAACGGATGCGCGCCTGCGGCGCGAGGAGACGCGCAAGTGGCAGATCCGCACGCGGGAGGCGAGAGCGCGGACGAGGCACCGCGGCTGAAGACGCCTCGCCTCGACCTCCAGCCGCTTCCCGCGGAAGCGGCGAGGGCGCTGGCCGGCGACCGCGCACTCGCGGGCCGACTCGTCGGCGCCGAGCTCGCACCGGACTGGCCACTGCCCGACCTCCTCGACGTCCTGCCGCTGCAGACGGCCGGTGGCGAGCGGTTCGGTGTCTGGACGATCGTCGAGCGCGCCACGCGCACGGTCGTCGGCGACGTCGGTTTCGTGGGCCCGCCGGACGAGGGTGGCACGGTCGAGATCGGCTACAGCGTCGTGCCGAGCCGGCGCGGTCGTGGGTATGCGGCCGAAGCGGCGCAGGCGCTCGTGGAGTGGGCGCTCGGCCAGGCAGGCGTCGACGCGGTCGTGGCGGGATGCGCGCCCGACAACGCCGCCTCGGTGCGCACGCTCGAGCGGATCGGCTTCGAGCGGACGGAACGCGCCCACGGCGAGATCCGCTGGCGGTTCGGCCGCGCCTGAACCGCGGGGGACACTCCCCGTCACGACTGTGTCGCGACCGTGTCGCGCAGGAGTTGCGAACCCTCCGACACGATGTCGCGGGCACGCTCGTCGTCATGGCACGGCCGCTGCGAAGCACGGGCCCGATCGACCTGTTCCGCGACGACTTCGACCGCGCCGGCTTCTGCAATCGCTTCGCACGCGTCATCACCAAGTTCAGCTGGACGTGCCGCGCGTTCTGCCTCATGACGACGCATTACCACCTCATCGTCGACGTGGCCGAAAACCGGCTCCAGCCGGGTATGCACAACCACAACGGGCCGTACGCGCAGGAGTTCAACAGGCGGCACGAGCGGTCCGGGCACCTCCGCGGTGATCGCTACCACGCCGAGCCGATCCTGTCCGAAGGGCACATGTTGCGCGCGTTCAGGTACGTGGCGCGCAGTCCGGTCAGGGCCGGCCTCTGCGCAAGCCCGGCTGACTGGAAGTGGAGCAGCTACCGCGGCCATGCCGGGCTCGACGGCGCCTTCGCGTTCGTCGACCACGAGCCGATCCGCGCCTACTTCGGCCGTGACCGCGAAGGCGCGATACGCGCTCTGCGCGACTTCGTCGAGGATCCGTGACCGGGGAGTGTCCCCCCGTCGATCCGCTAGCTCGAGCTGACGAGGTCGAGCGGGCGCACGATCTCGGCGAAGTGGCACGCGGACGGGTGGCCCTGGCCGCGGTCGATGAGCGCCGGCTCCTCCTCGGCGCAGATCGTCTGCGCCTTCCAGCAGCGCGTCCGGAACCGGCACCCGGACGGCGGGTTCGCCGGGCTCGGCACGTCGCCCTCGAGGACGATCCGCTTGCGCTTGCCCCGCTGCGAGGGCTCTTCGATCGGCACCGCCGACAGGAGCGCCTGCGTGTACGGGTGCGCGGGCTCGTTGTAGATCTGGTGCTTGTCGCCGATCTCGACGATCTTGCCGAGGTACATCACGGCGACGCGATCCGACACGTGCCGGACGACGGAGAGGTCGTGCGCGACGAAGATGTACGTCAGCCCGAAGTCGCGCTGCAGCGACTCGAGCAGGTTCACGACCTGCGCGCGGATCGAGACGTCGAGCGCCGACACCGGCTCGTCGAGGATGATCACCTGCGGGTTCAGTGCGAGCGCGCGCGCAACGCCGATGCGCTGCCGCTGGCCACCCGAGAACTCGTGCGGGAACCGGTTCGCGTGCTCCGGCGAGAGGCCGACCGTGCGCAGCAGCTCGTCGACGCGCTGCTTCCCGCGGTCGCCCCGGTAGCCGCCGCTGATGCGCAGCGGCTCGCCGATGATGTCGCGAACCGTCATGCGCGGATTGAGCGACGCGTATGGGTCCTGGAAGACGATCTGCATCTCGCGGCGAACCGATCGCATGCGCCGGCGGCCCCAGCGGCTGATCCCGCGGCCGTTGAAGTAGATGCGCCCGCTCGTCGGCTCCACGAGCTTGAGGATCGTGCGTGAGAGCGTCGTCTTGCCGCACCCGGACTCGCCGACGAGGCCGACGGTCTCGCCCTTGTAGACAGTGAGGTCGACGCCGTCGACGGCGTGAACGTGCCCGACCGTCCGCTTGAGGAGGCCGGCGCGGATCGGGAAGTACGTCACGAGGTTCTCGATCCGCAGCAAACCGGGCTTGTCGGCGGCGAGCGTCGACTCGCCACGGTCGAGCGTCTGCTCCGCGCGGTCCCACAACCTCGTCGTGTAGGCCGCCGCAGCCGTGCCGGCGCCGACCGCGAAGCATGTGGCGACTGCGAGGTCGAGGCCCCAGCTCGTGGTGACCGCAGCACCATGGGCGGCCCCGGCGCCGAGCTTCATGAACGGGTGGAACGTCCGCACCGACGACATGACGTCGACGAAGAGCGCCCCCATCCCGACGGCCATGAGCGACCCCGCCGCGACGATGGGCCACTTGCGCACCCGGAACCCGATCACCGAGACGAGCATCGACACTGCGACGACCACGACGAGGATCCAGCCGAGGCCCATCGTTCCGTGGACGGTCTTCGCAACCGCGATCTTCGGGACGGTGGAGACACGCACCCACGGGGCGAAGATCGTGACGAGGACGGCGAATCCGAGCACGCCGGCGACGCTCAGGAGCTGTTCGGTGCGGAGCCGCACGGCGTCGGCGCGCTTCTCCCACGTGTCGAGCTCCGCCTCGAGGGTGGCGACGTCGACGGCGGAGTGCCCGTTCGCGCTCATCAATTGCTGCCCGGCGCGCCGGCGGCGCCGACCGGCTCGGAGAACTTCGACTGGTGGCCGATGAGCTCGTCGGAGAAGTGGCATGCCGCGAAGTGCTCCGCTCCTTCGGCCTTGTGCAGCTCCGGCACCTCGTCGTGGCAGCGCGCGCGCCCCTGCGTGAGAAAGCAGCGCGGGTGGAACGCGCAGCCGGACGGCCGGTTGATGAGCGACGGCGGAGACCCCGGAATCGGGCGCAGCCACTCCTCGTCCTCGGTCAGCTTCGGGAGGCTGTCCATGAGCCCGATCGTGTACGGATGCCGCGGCGCGCGGAAGATCGTGTGCACGTCGCCCATCTCCACGATGCGGCCGCCGTACATGACGATCACGCGCTCGCACAGCTCGGCGACGATGCCGAGGTCGTGCGTGATGAGGATCGTGGCCGCGTGCGTCTCGGCCTGGACGTTCCTCAGCACCTCCAGCACCTGCGCCTGAATCGTCACGTCGAGCGCGGTCGTCGGCTCGTCGGCGATGAGCAGCGACGGCGAGTTGGCGATCGCCATTGCGATCATCGCGCGCTGGCGCATGCCGCCCGAGAACTCGTGCGGATACTGGTTGACGCGGACGTCGGGGTTCGGGACGCCGACGAGACGGAGGAGCTCGACGACCCGCGACTTGACCGTGTCGTCCGGCTCTTTCGGATAGTGCGTCTTGATCGCCTCGCCGAGCTGGAAGCCGATCTTGAGGACGGGGTTGAGCGAGGTCATCGGGTCCTGGAACACCATCGCCACCTCGTCGCCGCGGAACCGCCGGAGCTCGTGCTTGCCCATCTTCAGCAGGTCGGTGCCCTTGAACATCGCGGTGCCGCTGGCGATGCGGCCGGGCGGCTGCGGGATGAGGCCGAGCAGCGCCATCGTGCTCACGCTCTTGCCGGAACCGGACTCGCCGACGATCCCGAGCGTCTCGCCCGGGAAGACGTCGTAGGAGATGCCGTCGACCGCGTGGACGATGCCGTCCTCGGTCCGAAACTCGACCGCGAGGTCGCGGATGGAGAGAAGCGGCTCCGCCATCAGGCGCGAACTCTCCGCTGCTGCGGGTCGAGCGCGTCGCGCAGCCCGTCGCCGACGAAGTTGACGCAGACGACGATTGCGACGAGGACGAGGCCGGGCAGCACGGTGAGCCACCAGTCCTGCGGGAATTGCTGGCCCCCGGAGACGAGCGTTCCGAGCGACGGCGTGGGCGGCTTGATACCCAGGCCGAGGAACGAGAGGAACGCCTCGGTGATGATCGCGTCCGCGACCGCGAGCGTGCCGTTCACGATGATCGGCCCGAGGGTGTTCGGCAGGATGTGGCGGAACATGATCCGGAGGTCGCCGGCGCCGACGGCCTTGGCGGCCTCGACGTACTCCTTCTCGCGAAGCGAGAGGAACACCCCGCGCACGACGCGGGCGATCGGCGTCCAGAAGAACGCCGCGAGGATGCCGGTGATGAGCCACTGGTTGCCCGCGCCGAGGAGCGCGGCGGCGACGAGCAGCATCACGAGCACCGGGATGGTCAGGAAGAGGTCGGTGACGCGCATGATGAGGTTGTCGACCCAGCCCTTGTAGTAGCCGGCGATCGCGCCCATGAGGAGGCCGAACATCGTCGAGGCGATCGCGACGACGAGCCCGACCTGCTCCGACGTCCGGATGCCATAGATGACGCGGCTGAGATAGTCGCGGCCGATCTCGTCCGTGCCGAAGTAGTGATGACCGACCGTCGTCGGCGCGTGGAGCACGTTCGTCAGGTCGATCTGGTCGAACGTGTACGGGGCGACCCACGGCGCGAGCGCGCCGGCGCCGAAGATGACGACCAGGCCGACGAGGCCGATCATCGCGAGGCGATGGCGCAGGAAGCGCCGGCGCGCGTACGACCACTGGCTGCGCGCCTTGAGCTCGAGCCCTTCCGCCGCGGCGGCGTCGACCGGTCCTGCGGCGGCGATGCCGTCGACGACGGCGGGCGGCGGCTCGAGGTGCGCCGTCGGCTCAGTCATATCGCACCCGTGGATCGAGGAAGCCGTAAAGGACGTCGGCGATGAGGTTGAAGACGATGATCGAGACGGCGACGACCATGAGGTACGCCATCACCGCGTACACGTCGTTCTGTAGGAGCTTCGTATAGAAGTAGTTGCCCATGCCGTCGAGCGTGAAGATGAACTCCGTGACGATGGCACCGGCGAGGAGCGCGCCGAACTGCAGCGCCGACACGGTGACGATCGGGATGAGCGCGTTCCGGACGACGTGGCGCATGATGACGAGCCGCTCCGGCAGGCCCTTTGCGCGCGCAGTGCGCACGTAGTCGCTGTTGATCACGTCGAGCATCGTCGCGCGCATGTAGCGGCTGTACAGCGCGAAGCTCACGACGGTCAGCGTGATGACCGGCAGCGCGATGTGCTGCAGCCGGTCGAGCGACCACGTCGAGCTCGTGACCCCGCTGTTGAGACCCGACGTATAGAAGATCCGAACGTGCCAGTGGAGGTAGATGTCGACGAACACGATCTGGAGGATCAACGCGAGCCAGAACGTCGGCATCGCATAGCCGAGGAAGCTGACCGTCGTGAACGTGTAGTCGAAAACCGAGTACTGGTGGATCGCGGAGAAGATGCCGACGGCGACGCCGAGCACGAGCGCGATCAGCTGCGCGAGCAGGACGATCTGCAGCGTGTGCCCCATCGCGCGCGTGATGTCGGGCCAGATCGGCTGCAGGGTGAGGAGCGAGACCCCGAACTTCTGCGTGAAGACGGACTGGACCCAGTACCAGTAGCGCACGGGCAGCGACTGGTCGAGGTGGTAGACGTGCGCAAGGTGATGGAGGATCTGGGGGGAGTTCGTCCTCGGATTCGCGCGGAGATTGGCAAGCGGGTCACCGGCTTCGGTCACCAGCGTGAAGCTGATGAAGCTCGAGGCGATGAGCACCGGAATGCTGTAGAGGATGCGCCGAGCGATGTACGTGAGCATTGTCGGGTCCTGTCTGTTTCGACCTGGGGCCCCGCCGCTCCTCGCGGTGGGGCCCCAGGCGTAGAACAAGTGCGGGCTAGTCTAGCCCCGCCCTTTCGGCACTACGACTTCCAGTGCCAGTCCTCGATGTTCCAGAACGGCCCGACGATCGCCGGGTTGTTCACGACGCCGAGGAGGGACGACTTGTAGATCACCGGAGTCGGCCGCTGGTAGAGCGGGAACACCGGGACCGTGTCGGACATGAGCGCGTCCGCCTGCTGGAAGTCGGCGGCACGCTTCGCGGGATCGAGCTCCGCGTTGCCCGCCTTCAGCAGGGTGTCGACCTTCTTGGAGCAGTAGCCGGTCCAGTTGCCGGCGCCCTGGCAGCGCCAGGAGTCGTACCAGTCACCCGGGTCGCCGGTCGTGATCTCGGCGAACTCGGCAACGTCGAAGTTGCCGGACGGGAGGCCCGTCGAGCCGAAGATGACGTTCGCGGGGACCGGATGATCGTTGATCTGGATGCCGACCGACTTGGCCTCGGCCTTGGCGATCGCCTCGGAGGTGGCGCGAACGGAGTTACCCGACGTCCACGACCAGTTGACGCTCGCCGGCAGGCCGGAGCACGTCCAGACCTTCGAGTTGCTCGGATCGACCGAAGAGGGACCGCCGGTGCAGTGCTTCGCCATCAGGGCGAGAGCCTTCTGCGGGTTGAAGTTCCACTTCGCGAAGTCCGGCTTGTACTGGCTCTCGGTCTGGTAGTAGATCGCGTTGTCCATCGGCTTGAGGCCGCTGGCCAACGACCCGTAGATCGTGTTGATGATCGACTGGCGATCGATCGACATCGCGATCGCCTCGCGGAACCACGGGGCGAGCAGGAGCTTGTTCGACGCGCCTGCGTTCACCGAGTCGCCGGCCTTCGCATTGCCCTCGCGGAACTGGATGTGCTCGAAGTAGTAGCCGGGGATCTGGTTGAACGTGATCCCGGGCGTGCTCTTCAGCGGGAGCAGATAGAGACCGAACGTCGGCGAGATCGCATCGACCTCACCGCCGCGCATGGCCTGCTCCTCCGAGTTCGTGTCCGTGATGAGCTTGAAGTCGACCTCGTTGATGGCCGGCTTCTTGCCAGCCCAGTACGGGTTCGCCTTCAGGACCGAGCCCTGGCCCTTCGTGTAGTTCGAGAGGTAGTACGGGCCGTCCGACACCGGCTTGCCGTCGCTACCGCAGATGCAGTTCGTCCAGATCTTGTTGAAGTCCATGCCCTGGAGGGCGAAGGACGGATACAGACCGGAGAAGAGGCTCTGCCAGTTCGCGTACGTGCCGCACGGGAAGTCGGAGCTGCAGTTCTTCGTCTTCCAGTAGAACGTGACCTGCTTCAGACCCTTGTGCGTGAAGTGCGTCGGGTCGAGGTTGCTGTACCCGGTGCGACCGGCGAGGTCGTTGTTCGGGTTGTCGATCTGCTGGAGCGTGTAGACGAAGTCCTTGTACGTGACCGGGACCTTCTTGCCGCCCCAGTACCAGTTCGCATTCGGCTTGATCGTGTACGACACGCCCTTGCTGTTCGCCGAGGCAGCCGAGACGAGGTCCATGAACCACTGGCCCTTCTGGTCCTGGTTGAACGCGCCGTGCAGCGCTTCCCCGCCGCCCATCCACGACGCCCACAGCTCGTTGCAGCAGCTGAGGTTGGTGTTGAACCCGTCGATGTCCTGCTCTGCGCCGAACACGACGACGTTCGCGGCCCTGCGGCCGGCCGTCGTCCGCGGCACCTGCGCCCACGCCTGGGCAAACGGCGCTGCGGCCGGCGTGGCGTCAGAGACGCGAGCCGTGCCGGCGACGTTGGTCTTTGCGGTCGCAGACGCTGCCACCAGAAGCACCGTGGCGGCAGCCGCTCCCGCAAAAAGCCAGAGGCGTCTGTGCATCGATTTTTCCCTCCGTTTGGTTCGGCGCCGGGAGCCGGTTTCTCGGACGGCGGCGCCTGCTCCGCTCCTACGCCCCCGGAGGGGCGTCCCGTTACGTCGTATGACGACGGCACGGGAGCTTAGTTAGTGGAATGTAAAAACGCCAGAGCGCGCGGTCGGGCCTAGAGCATCACGACCCGGCCGACCCGCATCTCCTTGACCGGAGGCAAGTGCCGGAGCATGGCGAGGACGTGCTGGTCGACGGCGTCGCCCTGGAGGCTCGGGCCCGGGATCGTGTCCGTCGCGGTCGTTTCTCCGGCCGAGCTGCCCGGGCCGCTGAAGGCGTGCCCGAGTGCGAGCGACGAGGCGGCCACGGCGACGACGGCTGCCGCGGCGGCGGCCAGCTGGAGGGCCGGCCGGCGCCTGCGGCTCGGAAGCGCGACCGGGGCCGGAAGCTGCTCGAGCGGCGCCGTCCGGAGCCGGGTGGTCAGCGCGGCGAGCTCGAGCGCGTAGCCCGCGCAGGCTTCGCACTCGCGCAGATGCGCGGAGAGGCGCGCCGAGCCGAGCTCCGACAGCTCTCCGTCGAGCTGCATCGAGACGGCTTCACGCGCCCGCTGACAGGCTGTGGGCGGGACGGGCGTGAGCATCCTTCTATCCCTTCAGACGTCTGCGCACACCAGGAGTTAGTCGAGATTCGGCCTGTTTCGGTCGATGATCGCCGCCGCGTCGACCCCCTCGGGCAGGGCGCCGTAGGCATACCCGCCCTCCGAACCGAGCCTGGCCGCCCGGAACGCGTCGGCGACCGGGGACGGCGCGTGCCGGACGAGGAGCGATGCCTGGAGCGCGAGCGCGATCCGCTCGACCGCGAGGCGCGCCCGGTTCTCCTCCGCCCCGGCGGCGACCCGCTCGGCGACCGCGACGAGCTCCGGGTCGCCCGCGAGCCCGATCTCGTCCAGGAGCGCGGCGAGCGACTCGGGCTCCCGCCGGAGCGCCCGGAGGACATCGAGGCAGACGACGTTGCCCGACCCTTCCCAGATCGACTGGAGCGGCTGCTGCCGGTAGACCCGCGGCAGCCCGGATTCCTCGACGTAGCCGTTGCCGCCGAGGCACTCGAGCGCCTCTGCGGCATGGCCGGGGCCGCGCTTGCAGATCCAGTACTTCGCGACGGCGGTCGCGATGCGCGCGAACGCCGCCTCACACGCGTCGGCGCCGCGGCGGTCGTACGCGCGGGCGAGGCGGAGGGCCGTGACGGTGGCGGCCTCCGACTCGAGGCAGAGGTCGGCGAGCACGCTCTGCATGAGCGGCTGATCGGCGAGCCGGGCGCCGAATGCCGTCCGGTGCGCCGCGTGGTGCGTCGCCTGCTCCACGGCCTGCCGCATCGCGGCCGCCGTCCCGAGAACGCAGTCGAGCCGGGTGTGCACGACTGCTTCGAGGATCGCCCGCACGCCGCGCCCCTCCTCGCCGACGAGCATGCCGCGCGCGCCGGTGAGATCTATCTCCGCGGACGCGTTCGAGCGGTCGCCGAGCTTGTCCTTCAACCGCTGGATGTGGAAGCCGTCTCCGCGCGGGACGAGGAAGCAGGAGAGGCCGCCGGGCGCCTGCGCGAGGACGAGGAACGCGTCGGACATCGGCGCGGAGCAGAACCACTTCGCCCCGTCGAGGACGTAGTCGTTCCCGCCGACCGGGGTCGCTCTCGTCGTGTTGGTGCGGAGGTCCGAACCGCCCTGCCGCTCGGTCATCGTCATTCCGCAGAGCGCGCCCTCGCCGTATCGGCTCGAGGTCAGGAGCGGCTCCCACTCGGCCGCGAGCTCGGGCGCCGACGCGCGCAGCGCGGGGACGGCGGCGTGGGTCATGGAGATCGGGCAGCCGTGCCCGGCCTCGACCTGGGCGGCGAGATAGAAGAGTGTCGCGCGCGCGACGTGCGCGCCCGCGCGAGGCTCCGTCCACGACAGCGCGTGCAGCCCGTTCGCGACCGACAGGCGCATGAGCTCGTGCCACGCCGGGTGGAACTCGACCTCGTCGACGCGCTCCCCGAAGCGGTCGTGCGTCCTCAGCCGGGGCGGGTTCTCGTTCGCGAGGCGCCCCCACTCGAGCGGCTCCCCGGTGAGCGTCCGTCCGAACGCCGCGCAGCGGCCGGCGGCCCAGCCGGCGCCGTCGCGCTCGAGCGCTTCCGCGAGCGGCCGGTTCTCGGCGAAGAGGTCGTGGCCGGCGAGCGGAGGCGGCTGGTTGTGCCGCTCGGACGTGATGCTCACAGCGATCCGGAGAACGTTACTCCGAGCAGGAGGAGCGACAACGTCGACGTCGCGACGACGGTGAGGCCGGCGAGCACGTTGAAGATGGGCCCGTTCGCGTGCTCGCCCATCAGCTCCCGGTTCGACGCGAGCCGCCAGACGAAGAAGAGCGTCACCGGGAGCAGCACGCCGTTCACCACCTGGACCGCGACAAGGAGCTTGATCACGGGAATGCCCGGGATGATCGCGACGATCGTCCCGATCGCGATGAGCGTCGTGATGACCGCGACGAAGACCGGTGCCTCGCGCGGCCGATGCTTGATCCCCTTCTCGAAGCCGAACGTCTCCGCGATGACGTAGGCGGCGGTGACCGGGAGGATCGCCGCCGCGAGCAGGCTCGCGCCGAGCAGGCCGACCGCGAACAGGGCCTCCGCGAAGCGGCCGGCGAACGGCTTCAGCGCGCGCGCGGCGTCGGCGGCGCTGTTCACGGTGTGGTCGCCGTGGATGAACAGCGTCGCGCCGGTGGCGATGATGATGAACCCCGCGACGAGGTTCGCGAAGATCGAGCCGGAGGCGACCTCGATCTGCTCGGCGCGGAGCTCGTCCGGGCCGATGCCGCGCTCGACGACGGCCGACTGGACGTAGAGCTGCATGAACGGCGTGATCGTCGTGCCGGCGGTGGCGATGAACAGGAAGAGATAGCCGGAGCTCAGCTGGATGTGCGGGGCGATGACCGCCTTGCCGACCGAGCCCCAGTGCGGGTGAGCGAGGATCGCCGCGACCGGGTAGGCGAAGAACGGGATCGTCATGAGGACGAACACGCGCTCCGCGACCTTGTAGGAGCCGCGCACGACGAGAAACCAGACGGCGACCGCTGCGATCGGCACCGACACCTGGAAGGGGACGCCGGCGAGGCCGAGCGCAGCTCCGATGCCGACGAACTCGGAGATGCAGATACCGAGGTTCGCGACGAGCACCGAGGCGGTCGAGAAGAATGCCCAGCGGACGCCGTACTCCTCGCGGATCAGCTCGGCGAGCCCTTTGCCGGTCACCGCCCCCATGCGCGCCGCCATCTCCTGCACGACGATGAGGGAGACGGTGATCACGACCATCATCCAGAGCAGGTCGTAGCCGTACTTCGCGCCGACCGACGCATACGTCGCGATCCCGCCCGCGTCGTTGCCGGCGTTTGCGGCGATGAGGCCCGGGCCGACGATCGCGAGCACGGCGACAGCGCGCCGCCGCCTGCCGAGCGTCCGGATCACTCGCCGAAGAGGCCGAACTGCCGGCGCCAGCCGCGCGGAAGCACGAGCTCGAGCACGTCGTCCACCGTGACGACTCCGAGCAGCCGCTCGTCCGCGTCGGTGACCGGCACGACCGTGAGATCGTAGTCGGTCATCAGCCGTGCGACCTCCTCGAGGTCGGCGTCCGGCCGGACGCGCTGCGGCAAGTCGGCGATGTCGCCGATGCACGCGTCCGGGTCGGCACGGAGGACGTCGACGAGCGCGATCGCGCCGGTGAGCCGGCGGCTCGCGTTCATCACGTACACCCACGCGAGCGCCTCCGGCGACGTCCGGGTGGCGCGAAGCCGCGAGAGCACCTCGGACTGCGTCGCCTGCGAGAAGACGCAGACGAACTCGGGGCTCATGAGCCCGCCCGCCGTCGCCGGGTCGTAGCCGAGGAGCGCCCGGACCCGCCGCCGCTGCACGAGCGGCAGCAGGCGCACGACTTCCTCGCGCCGCTCCTCCGGCAGCTCGCCGAGCAGGTCGACCGCGTCGTCGGGCTCCATGCGCCCGAGCACCTCCGCCACCTCCGCGTCCGAGCGCTCCTCGACGAACTCCCGCTGGTGATGGGGCTCGAGCTCCTCGAAGACGTCCGCCTCGAGCTCGGGGTCGCCGCCGACCGCGCCGAGGATCTCCTGTCCCTGCGTGTGCGATGCCTGCTCGACGAGGTCGGCGAGCTGCGCCGGATGGAGACGGGCGAGCTTCGGGTGCGGGATCCGCAGCCGCACGGTCGGCACATGCCCGGTGAAGGGCTCGACCGACGCCCAATCGAGGAACGCGCCTGCGCCGATGCGGCCGGAGAGCCGCCGCGGCACGACGCGCCGGAGCAGGCCGCGCAGGCCCGTGTCGACACCGACGACGCGGTACCACCCGTCGAGCCGCGCGAGCTCGATCTCGTTCGAGCGCACGAGCCGTGCGCCGTCCACGTTGATGAGCTGCCGGTCGAGGACGTCCTTCTTCAGGAGCACCTCGCGCGCGCGCCGTTCGAACGGCTGCAGGTCGAGGCGCTGCGCCCTGAGCATGACCCGCCCGCGGTCGAGCTCGGCGATCGCGTCCGCCGGCACGAACACCTGGCGCCCGGCCACGGTGCCGAGAAGGCCGGTGACCGGCGGGTACTCCTCGCCGCCGAGCCGGACGATGAGATCGTCGACGCGGCCGAGCTTCGCGCCGTCGGGGTCGAGCAGGTCGCCGCCCGCGACGAGCGACAGGTGGAGGACACGCGGGATCGCGGCGGCAGTCGTCTCCATGTCGGCAACGATAAGCCTCCGTGTGTTGAGGGCCGGTTATGTGCCCCATCCGTATGAAAGCCGGATGAATGGATGAGGATCACCCGTCGGAGTGACCACAAGCGACCGGATTCGGACGAAACTTGGGATGCGGCAACACGTACTTCGGCACGACAAACTGCGGCAACACAACTGCGGCGAAAGAGAGTCGATGTTCGACATCCTCGACACGGGCGGCGTCCCCGTGCCAACGACCGATGCTGCGGCCCCGGGGCCGGCAGCCGAGACCCCTCCCCTCGGAGAGCTGCTGCGCGAGCGCGGCCTGCTCACCGAGACACAGCTCCAGACCGGCCTGGCCCAGCATCAGTGGTCCGGACGTCCGCTCGGGGAGGTGCTCATCGCCCTCGGGTTCGTCTCGGAGGCGACGATCGCGCAGGCGCTCGCCACGCAGCACGGCGGGCTGCTCAAGACGGAGTACGGCTTCGCCACCGGATTCGACGTATCGCTCACGACCCGCCCGGCGGGCACGCCTCCGGTAAGCCCGCCGTCGGCGCAGGCACGCCCGCCGCTGACGGCCGTCCCGGCGGCGACGCCCGAGCCGGCGCCGGTCGCCGCGGCCGTCATCCCGCTGCACCAGACGGCCGACGCCGTGGCGGTCGCGGCGAATCCCGCGCTCGAAGCGGCGCAGGCCGAGGTGACGGCGGCGCACGCGCGCATCGCCGAGCTCGAAGGCGAGTTCGCGGCCGCGCTGAGCCGGTCCAGTGAAGAAGGCTCACGCGTCGCCGAGCTCGAGGCAGAGGTGCAGCGCGAGCGCGGGCGCGCCGACGCGGCCGTGGCGCGCAGCGCCGAGCTCGATCAGGAGGTTGCCAAGACGCGCGACGAACGCGAACGCGAGCGCGAGCGCGCCGACGCGGCCGAGCCGCGCATCGCGGAGCTCGAGCTGGCGGTCGCGAAGGCACGCGACGAGCGCACCTCGGCGGCGAATGCAGCGCACGCAGTGGCGCAGGCGCATGTGAGCGCAGCCGATGCGCGGATTGCCGAGCTCGAGCAGGAGCTCACCGCGGTCCGGCAGGGCGAGAGCGCGCTCCGGGCCGAGTACGAGCGCCAGGCGGTCGAGCTAGACGCCACGCGAAGCGAGCTGGCGACGCGACAGGGCGAGCTCGCCTCGACGGTCGAGGCCCTCCATGCCGCGTACGCGCGGCTGCAGGTCGTCGAGAGCGCACCGCCACCGGCGGCACCGCCGGTCGCGCCGCGGAGCGCTCCGGTGGAGCCGCCCGCGCGCGAGCCCGGGCAGCGGCAGACTGTCTTTCCCTGGCAGTCGTAGCTGGACGATGGGCCGAACTATGCGTTGCGCAAACCCGCTCATCCGGGCGAAACCACTAGATGTTGGCTGATCGGGTCCAGGTCACACGTCAGGACGCTCCCCGGCCAGGCAGTGTTGCTCCCCAGCCCAGCGGACGCGACACTCCCTCCATGCGCGTCGCAGCCTTAGTAATCGCTCTCACTCTCGTCGCTAGTGGTTGCGGCACCCATGCTCACGTAGCCAACGCTGGCGCGCGGCTCTACGTCCCCGGGCCGGACGGCCCTCCCTCGTACAAGCCAACCGGGGACATCTATGTCAGCTCCGATGGAGCGGACCAGTGGTACATCGACCATTGGTTCGGTTACGGCGGCCCAACCGCCCGAGCGACGGGCGGACAGGCTACGAACGACTGCACCCCCTCGTGCGTTGCCGGTCATCACTCAAGCGCGACGGTTACGGTCGTATTCAGCGGGCGCGTCCCGTGCCAAGGGAAGACCGCGTACGCTGAGATGACCGTTACTCGGACGTCAAACGCCTCGGTCACACCCGTCGGCAGCGGACTGGACCTGACCGACTTCTGCGGTTACGTCGCCTTCCGCCCAGGGCTTTCGTGTCTGGTGCGAGATCGCAGGGCCGTGGGCATCCGACTGCAGAAGCGCTGCTTCGACTCAGCGGTTCGCATCAGCGAGAGCAAGATCGCAACGGCGCGCAAGTCGATGCTGAGACTGCTTTCTCGCGGCGAGCGCGTCGCGTTCCAGCGCAGTGAATCTGCCTGGCAGAGGTACAGGCGAGCGTCGTGTGCGGTCGTTGCGTCAATCTACGCCGGAGGAACATACGAGCCGGTCCTCCGAGATGCGTGCGTCTTCGACCGCGACAACGCCCACCTGCTCGACCTGGCGATACGCCATCCGTTTGCGTCGTTCGGGTGACGGTAGGACTCGGACCGACGCTCAGGCGCCGTCTCGGGCTTCAATCCGCATCACTGGCGGAAGCGAGGGATGTCCCACCCGCCCGTCGCCGACGCCAAGCTGGCGCGCGGGATGGGCCGTCGAGGCCGCTCGCTACATTCGTCTCGTGAGCACGACGCCGATGATCCTGACCTCGCCTGCGCGCCCTCCCGATGCCACCGGTGACGTCTCACGCCGCCGTGCCGTTCTGCGCCGAGCCTGGCTCGACTTCCGCAGCCGCTTCGACAGGTTGGGACTCGGCGTGGCCGCCGTTGTGACGATCGTGGGACCGCTCTTGTACTGGTGGGACGAGGGGACGAAGCACGCGAGCGGGCAAATCGGCGTGTGGGTGCTCACCGGCGCGGCGCCGATCGGTGCGCTCGTGGTGGCGGCAGCGGTCTGGAGCCTCCTGCGCGCACCGGTTCAGGTCGCACGCGATGAGCTGGTCGCCGCGAACACGAAGATCGCGGAGCTGACGGGCGTCGTCGAGGAGCTGACGACGAGGGTGAACGAGCATGACAACCGCCTCGCGATCGCGCAGCTGCAGCTCGGGCATGAGCTCCGCGAGATCATGCACCGGATCGAGATCGTCCGCGGCACGCGCCCCCACCCGCACTACAGTCACGAGTTCACGCTGCCCACGACGCGCTGGGACGAGTACGGCGACGTGCTCGCGAGCTCGCTGGAGCTCTTCCGGGAGGTCGAGCCCGCGTACGCCGCCGTCGCCCACGTCCACGCCGCCCTGGAGATGCGGCGGACACGCGCGAACCCCGGGCAGACCCTTGGCGCGATCGACGAGGACGGCCTCGAGGACGCGTACCGGAACGCGGGTGCCGCGCTCGACGCGCTGGGTGAAGAGCGCGGGCCGGTGTGGCAGAACGCTGTCGATCGCGCGATCGCGGGCGTCGTCGACGACATTGTGAGCGACGCTCCTAGCGACCTCCGGCTGATGCTCAACGCGAAGTACGCCCAAGCCCTGCTCAGCGCGTACCGCGACATCATCCACACGGGCGAGGAGCTCCTCGCTGAGCTGCGGGCAGGAATCGAACAGGGCCGTGGACCTGCCGATCTCCGGCAGCGTGCGGAGCGATGGGTCGGCCGCTCGCTGGCGTGGGCGAACGACAGCAACAGTCCGCTCTCCGCGGAGCAGCGTCAGGCGTTCCTCTTCGTTTCCCCAGCGCCGCCGCCGAATTACGCCGTGCTGCTCAACGCCATCGCCACGAACCTCGACGCGCTGCGAGCCGTGCGCGAGCTGATCGAGCCGTGAACACCACCGAGACCGTCGCCGTCATCTCCGCGCTCGCGGGCGTGGGCGGCGCGGCGGTGGGCGCAGGGGCGACGCTCCTTGTTGCACGGCGCGGCGAACTTGCACAGCTACGACGCGACCACGACGACGCCATCCTCTCCTTCTGGACCGCGACGGCGACATGGGGCTCGCTGTGGAGCATCGCCGCCAACGTCATCCCTGCGGACTCGAACTTCGTCCAGCGAACGTTCCCGGGAATGCGCCTGAGCGGCGGCTACGGCGAGCAGCTTGTCGAGCGTCAGCTTTCGGTGATGGAGGATTTCTGGCGTGCGATGGGGCGCGTGCGCATGGCTACGGTCGCACACGAGCTTCGGATCGTGAGCGCCGTCGAGACGGCGGTGGGCGAGTGGAACATCGGCGAACCGATGCCGGACAGTTTCCGCCAGGCGCTGACGGGGCTGCGCGAACTCGTCGAGAGCCTCGGCCCGGAAGCAGCGGCTGTAGCCGCCGAACCTGTGCCAGAGCAGATCGTCGCGCCGGCCAGACGCAGGCGCTTGTCGCTGCAGCACCGAACCCAGCGCTAGCGTGAACAAAAGTGCTTGGCGGTCACCTCGTTCGTCCCGATAAGCCGAAACGGAACGATCCGTGCTGGTGCGGGAGTGGGAAGAAATACAAGAAGTGCCACCTCGACCAGGACGCCGATGGGCTCCGTAGCGTTCGTGAGGTGCTTCCAGAGGCGATGGCGCAGTTCGCACGGGACGCAGAGCGTCGCGCGCGCGTGGAGCTGCGGCTGCGAGAGCAGTACGGGATCTACATCAACTACGTCACCCCAGTTCACTTTCAGGGGCGCAAGGTGTGGGCGATCGGAACTCGTCTGTACCCGAACAATCCGCCCAACCAGACATATGCGGAGTTTCTCGTCTCGGTTCTCGGTACCGAACTTGGAGATGATTGGCTGGCGGAGCAGAACGCGCTGCCGCAAGAAGAACAACATTTCCTGCGACGCGCGTACACCGAGTACTGCATGTGGCAGCGTCGCGAAGCTCAGGGCGTCGAGCAAGACGCGGACGGATTGTGGTCCGCGGCGCCGGATGGGTGGACGCAGTACCTCTTGAGTGTCGCCTTCGATGTCGCCTCGCTAATCCAGACGGGAGGCGTACCCGAAGGCGTAATGCAACGCCTGCGCACCATCGATCAGCACCAGGGCGCGCGGTACGAGATCGCCGTGGCAGCGATCTTCGCGCGGCTCGGCTGCGAGATCCGGTGGATCAACGATTACGACGCGCGCGAGACGAAACACCCGGAGTTCCTCGCGATACGCGGAGACATGACGATCGCAGTCGAAGCGAAGAGCCGGCATCGGCCCGGAGTCATCCACACTCCGGGGGAGCGCGACAACGAGACGGCAACGCGCGGCGACGTGCGGCGCCTCTACAACCGCGCACGTGCGAAAGAGGTAGGCGAGCTTCCGTTCATGATCTTCATCGACGTTAACGCGCCGCCGTCCCCCGACACCCATGCCTTCGATACGCGATGGGCACGCGACGTGCGGGAGTGGCTACCCGTTGAGGAAGGCTCGACCGACTACTACCGCGCGCTGTGCGTCACGAACTTCTCGCCTCACTATCGCGGCGCGGACATCGCAGTGGCTGGTGAACACGTCTTCGTCGAGACGATGAGCATCCGGCATCACCTGCCCGACGACTTCCGCCAGATGCTGCTCACCGCGCTGGCCGGGTATGGGCGAATACCTGAGATGACCGAGGCAGGCGATCTCCGGGAGTAGGCGCGCTCGGCTCCGGTCGAGCCTCCGAGCCCTTCGCGACCTTCGTCCGCGATGAGACGAGGGCTCGCCCGCCCCCTTCATTTCTCGTCCCGCGCGCCAGAGGACTGCGGTGGCCGCGTGGTGTATGAAGTGGCCAGACTCGTGAAAGTGACCCGTTCGGCGCCTGCTCTCGTGCTGTTGGCGTTCTTGCTGTGCGCTGGCGGCTGCCGTGGTGCGGCTTCTGTTGGGGCGCCGACGTCTGGTCCGATGCGATTCCTGGCGACGCCCGCGCCCGCTGGCGAAACGCCTGCGCGGGGTCCGACGAATCTCGTCTTCGTCACCCCGAGGCTCGGATTCCTGGCGACGACGGGAGGTAGTCGGTTCGTACCGCGGGCGGGCGACCAGCTACCGAGCGCGCCTGGAACGATCGAGCGCACGACCGACGGTGGCGCGACGTGGCATCTGCTTTGGCGAGGGCACGTCTCTTTCGATTCGCTCGCTGTAAGGGGAAACGTGATTGTTGCTGGAGGGATGAGGCTGCCCGAGACAGGCGCCATCTACCACGGGAAAGCCGACCAACCCGCCGGCCCTCAGTTGTTGCTTGTCAGCGATGACGGAGGTCGGTCGTGGCAGCGCCAGCGTTCTCTTCCCGTTGCCGCTGAGTTGGATTTGGTGACGCCGCGGATCTGGCTCGCCTTTCAGGCGGCCCAGCCGGACGCGTATCCCTCGCGGGGCGCAAAGCTGTTTCGCTCCGGTGACAGCGGCCTGCACTGGACCGCGATGAGCGTGCCGAAGGGCGCAGAGGTACTGCGGTTCGCAAGTCCGACTCTGGGCTTCGTCAGCGCCAACGCCCAGGCGTGTCCGACTCCAGGGTTCGATCCGAAGGACTTCCCGGCGATGCAGCTATGGAGGACGATCGATGGCGGTCGGACTTGGAAGGCGCTACCGGGAACGTGCGCCGCTCAGTCATCCGACGCAGACATCGACATCGTTTCTCGGCGGCTCATCTTCGCTGTTCAATCAGGCTCCGATCGCGAAGGAACCAGCCTTCTCCGCCGAAGCACGGACGGCGGCCGGACCTGGAAGACGATCTTCCGCGAACCGAAGCGCGGCATCTTCGAGGTTCACTTCGCGGACGCCCGGCACGGCTTCATCGTCGAAGACGAAGGTCGCAACCTCCCTTACTTCGGCTATCAGCTGCTTGCCTCGACGACGGACGGCGGGCGAACGTGGGTACGGCACGGCATTCCAGCCGACCTGCCCGTCGGTTTCTACGGCCGGGAGATCTGGATCGGTCACGACCTCTCGGGGGTGATCTGGCGCACGGCCAACGGGGGGAAGTCGTGGGAGCTGACGACCGCCGCTCGTCTTCTCGATCCTGGCGGCCCGGACCTCATCGAGCCGCACAGCCCGACGCTCGCCGCGAAGGGCGCGCTCGTCGTCGCAACGGGCGCCGGTCCTGTGAGAGCGAGGACGGCGGACGTACCTGGGTGCCTACACGTTGGCCATCGGACGGAACGGTGGCCCTGGCTGAAGGTACGAACGCATACGTCGAACAGGCCAGCACGGTAGACAAGAACACGGGCCGCCTCGTTACTCCGACGGGTGTGAAAGAGCTTCAGCTTCCGACGGGCTTCTCGTACCTGTCATCTGTCGCATTCACTAATGACCACGACGGTGCGATCGCATCCGAGACGGCCCGGAGCGGCGGCCTGTCTTCGTAACGCACGACGGTGGCAAGACGTGGCGCCCGATTCCACTACCTCGCGGGCTAACCTATTTCCGTCCGAGGCTCGGCCCCGGCGTAATCGTGTTGATTCGGCGATGCCCACGCTTTCGTGACGGTGGGCGAAGGCAAGTCCTGGCAGCCGCTCAGGCTTCGCGACAAGAAGCAGTTCTTCGACTGCGCGGTGTCGCGACCGTCGACGGCCGCTATCTGGGTCGCGTGCAACGACCTCTACGCGCAGACGATCCTCTTCAGGAGTACCGACGCTGGTCACACTTGGGGGCGGCGCGTGACCTCGAGGATCCTGGATCCAGGACTATTCAGAATCGGCCGCTCCGAAGCATGGGCGACCTCCGAGCGCAACCCCGGATCGGTGCATCAACGTGGATTCTTTCGCATACGACCGACGGCGGCGCCACCTGGAAACAGGTCTGGGTGCGGGTGCGGCCAAACACGCGCGCCGCACAGATCGACTGCGCGATCTCGATGTCGGGTGTGATTCACCAGCCGTACGCTCGCTGCCGTTAGGGCCATGATCCCGACGTTTATCTCGCCTATCGGGCGCGCCTGTCGGTCGCGGGTCGGTGATTTGTCGGCGCCGGGTCAGCTCCGGCTGTCACTTTCGGGGGTCGAAAGCGCTTCTCTATATGAGAGACCGATTCGGCCCTCGTCCGTTGATCCATCCTGGCTCCTCTGCCGGCCCCGAATGACTGAACAAACCAACTGACTTCAAGCTCCTGGCGCCGAGTCTGGTGCCGTTGAGCGATGAGCAGCGCCGCGAGGCGGTCGCCCTGCTCGCCGATCTGCTTC